>NZ_JBBGYT010000443.1:0-271048 GCF_037479575.1 Erwinia sp. MYb416 | reverse complement strand
GCATACATAAGTATGTGACTGAGCTTACGAGCGCAGGCAATCAGCACAGCAAAAAAGACACAGGACAGAGCACAAAGAATTTGCCTGGCGGCTTTAGCGCGGTGGTCCCACCTGACCCCATGCCGAACTCAGAAGTGAAACGCCGTAGCGCCGATGGTAGTGTGGGGTCTCCCCATGCGAGAGTAGGGAATGACAAGGCGGCCAGTGAAGTGAGGGAAGGAGCATACATAAGTATGTGACTGAGCTTACGAGCGCAGGCAACGCAGTCAGAGCACAAAAGACACAGGACAGAGCACAAAGAATTTGCCTGGCGGCTTTAGCGCGGTGGTCCCACCTGACCCCATGCCGAACTCAGAAGTGAAACGCCGTAGCGCCGATGGTAGTGTGGGGTCTCCCCATGCGAGAGTAGGGAACTGCCAGGCATCAAACAACAAAGGGCGACATACGTGTCGCCCTTTAAAATTAAGTGTGCTGATATGGCTCAGTTGGTAGAGCGCACCCTTGGTAAGGGTGAGGTCCCCAGTTCGACTCTGGGTATCAGCACCAGTAATAAAGCGTGAGTTCGGTAAATCAAGAATTTGCCTGGCGGCTTTAGCGCGGTGGTCCCACCTGACCCCATGCCGAACTCAGAAGTGAAACGCCGTAGCGCCGATGGTAGTGTGGGGTCTCCCCATGCGAGAGTAGGGAACTGCCAGGCATCAAACAAAGAAAGAACCCCGACCGAAAGGCCGGGGTTTTTTTTCGTCTGCTGTTTGTCGGTGAGCGACTCTTCACTGGATAAACCTTATGCTTTCGCATAGGGCTTTTGTTGGGGCATAAAAAAGCCCCACCGATAAGCTGGCAGGGCATGATGACATTATTTATACCTATAAATCAGTGTATTACCTGAGACAGGAAGGCTCGGGTACGTTCAGACTTAGGATTAGCGAAGAACTCTTGCGGAGGGGCTTCCTCCACTATCTCACCACGATCCATAAAGATCACCCGGTCTGCCACGGTACGGGCGAAGCCCATTTCGTGAGTCACACACAGCATTGTCATGCCGTCTTCTGCCAGGCCAATCATGGTATCCAGCACTTCCTTCACCATTTCCGGATCGAGCGCGGACGTGGGTTCATCGAACAGCATAATTTTCGGCTTCATACATAATGAACGTGCAATCGCAACGCGCTGCTGCTGACCACCGGAAAGCTGCCCCGGAAATTTATGCGCATGCTCGGCAATACGTACACGCTCAAGATAATGCATCGCCAGTTCTTCGGCCTCTTTCTTCGGGGTTTTACGAACCCAGATAGGCGCGAGAGTACAGTTTTGTAAAACACTCAGATGCGGGAACAGATTGAAATGTTGAAACACCATCCCGACTTCGGTACGGACACGTTCAATATTGCGAAGATCGTCGTTAAGTAACGTACCATCGACGACGATACGCCCCTTTTGATGCTCTTCCAGATGATTAATGCAGCGGATCGTTGTCGATTTCCCGGAGCCGGAAGGACCGCAAAGAACGATGCGTTCACGGGGTTTAACCTTCAGGTTAATGTCTTTCAGTACGTGAAACTGTCCGTACCATTTGTTCACATTTTCGAGCGTAATCATCATCGCGTCGTCAGATGGGGTAATAATTTGAGTCATTTTAAACCTCAGTGCGGTGTACGCCCGGTGTGGAAGCGCTTTTCCAGATACTGGCTATAGCGCGACATGCTGAAACAAAAAATCCAGTAGACCAAAGCAGCAAAGACATAACCCTCGGTGGACATCCCCAGCCAGGCTGGGTCGACGGTGGCCTGCTGCACGCTGCTGAAGAGATCAAACAGACCGATGATGATCACCAGGCTGGTATCTTTAAACAGAGCAATGATGGTGTTAACGAGTCCAGGAATAACCAGCTTTAATGCCTGAGGCAGAATCACCAGCCCCTGGGTTTTCCAATAGCCTAAAGCCAGTGATTCGGCAGCTTCATATTGCCCTTTAGGCAATGCCTGCAGGCCACCACGCACCACTTCTGCCACATAAGCCGACTGGAACAGAATCACCCCGACCAGCGCACGAATGAGCTTATCGATAGAGCTGCCCTCAGCCATAAACAGCGGCAACATCACCGAAGACATAAACAGCACGGTGATCAGCGGCACACCCCGCCAGAACTCAATGAAAAGGACGCATAGCGTGCGCACCACCGGCATCTGCGAACGGCGACCGAGTGCCAGCAGGATGCCTAAAGGTAAGGCGCCTGCGATCCCCACAGACGCAATAATCAGCGTCAGGGTCAGCCCGCCCCACTGACGGGTTTCGACACGTTCCAGCCCCAGATAGCCGCCATACAGCAAGAACCAGACAACAATGGGGTAAATGACAGCCCAGGCGGCGATATAAGTGCCCCGACGCGGCAGCCTTTTAAGGAACATCGGTACAATCGACAGCAGACCGATCACCAGCGCAAGGTTGATACGCCAGCGTAATTCGTGGGGATACAATCCATACATAAACTGGCCAAAACGCGCATGGATAAACACCCAACATGCACCTTCTTTAGTACAGTCAGCACGCGTTTCACCCATCCAGTTAGCCTGGAACACCAGCCAGTTCAGCGCTGGAGGGATAACGGCCCAGATGACCCAGAGGCAGAACAGCGTCAGCAGTGAGTTACCCAGGCTTGAGAACAGATTTCTTCGTGCCCACAACACGGCACGTGACAATGTGCTGGTTGGTACGGTGGGCGTGTCATGAGTGGTAACAGTGGTCATAATCCCGTTCTCTTAGCGCTCAATGAGGGCGATTTTGCGGTTGTAGATATTCATTAACAGCGAAATCGACAGGCTGATGATGAGATACACACCCATGGTGATAGCGATCGTCTCGATGGCTTGACCCGTCTGATTCAATACCGTACCGGCAAACAGCGACACCATATCGGGATAGCCAATCGCTGCTGCCAGCGAAGAGTTTTTCACAATATTGAGATACTGGCTGGTAAGCGGAGGAATAATCACGCGCATTGCCTGTGGGATAATGACCTGACGCAGTGTGACCGGATTGGGTAAGCCGAGAGAACGCGCAGCTTCATGCTGACCGTACGGAACAGATTGAATTCCTGAGCGGATGACTTCAGCAATAAACGAAGAGGTATAGATCGACAGAGCCAGCGTTAGCGCCGCCAGCTCAGGGATCAGAACGAAACCACCACGATAGTTGAAGCCACTAAGTTCCGGGATATCCCAGTGCATTGGGCGGCCTGCTAGCAGCGAGGTGAACAGTGGGAACATAATCAGCATCACGATAGCCGCAGGCCATGTACGGCGCAGTTGTCCTGTTTTCAACTGATGCTGTTTGTTATAACGAAACAGACCGAACGAGATGACCAGTGCCAGTAGCACTGCAATCAGGAAAGGGCCGGTTCCCGCTGCATATTCAGGCCACGGGATATACAACCCACGGTTGCTGACAAACGCGAGATCAAAGGCATTCAGTGCCTGACGAGGTCCTGGCAAATTGCGTAACACAGCAAAATACCAGAAGAATATCTGCAACAGCGGCGGGATATTACGGAACGTCTCAATATAAATATTAGATATTTTCCGCAGCAGCCAGTTGTCAGACAAACGGGCCAAACCAATAAAGAAGCCGAGGAAAGAAGCAAAGACGATACACAGCGCAGAAACCAGTAGGGTATTGGTGAGACCCACCAGGAACACGCGAGCGTAGGTATCCCCTTCAGTATAATCAATCAGATGCTGGACGATACCAAAGCCAGCGCTACGTTCAAGGAAACCAAAACCGGAAGTAATGCCACGGCTTGCCAGGTTAATGATGGTGTTATGAATCAGATAACCCGCAACGGCCAGAACCGCGACGATCGCAATGATCTGGTAAAGCCAGGCGCGCACCGCAGGATTGCTGAATGAAAAATCCCTTTTTACGGTTGGGCGTTGAGACATGTTGAGACCTCAGTGACGAACATTCTGGCGTGGGCACCAGTAAGCCTGGTGCCCTGTAATCGTGGGAATTAACGTACTGGTGGTGCGTACTGAATGCCGCCATTGTTCCACAGGGCATTCTGACCACGAGCAATTTTCAGCTGGCTATCTTTACCGACGTTACGGTCAAAGACTTCCTGATAGTTGCCCACTTGCTTGATGATGTTATAAGCCCATTTGTTATCGAGCTTCAGGTCTTTACCGAAGTCACCTTCCGCGCCCAGCAGGTGAGCCATATCTGGCGTCGATGGTTTCGCCGTCAACTGATCAACATTCTTAGAGGTAATTCCCATCTCTTCGGCATTCAGCATTGCGTACAGAGACCATTTAACGATGGTGTACCAATCGTCATCACCGCGGCGTACAACCGGACCCAGAGGCTCTTTGGAGATCACTTCAGGAAGAACGATGAATTCATTAGGTTTGCCCAACTTGATACGCAATGCGTAAAGCTGAGACTGGTCAGAGGCGAGCGTGTCGCAACGGCCGGTATCGAGAGCTTTAGCTGATTCATCAGAACGGTCAAAGGTCACCGGGGTGTACTGCATTTTGTTAGCTTTGAAGTAGTCGGCCACGTTCAGCTCGGTATCCGTACCTGCCTGGATACATACTGTGGCACCGTCCAGTTCTTTAGCGCTTTTCAGACCGGCTTTTTGATGGGTCAGGAAGCCGATACCGTCGTAATAGTTTACGCCTGCGAAGATGAAGCCCATACCGCCATCACGGGAGGAGGTCCAGGTGGTATTACGAGAAAGGATGTCGACTTCACCCGACTGCAACGCAGTGAAACGCTCTTTTGCAGTCAGCGGGGTATATTTTACTTTTCCAGCATCACCAAACACGGCTGCAGCGGCAGCACGGCAAACGTCCACATCAATACCCGTAAATTTACCGTTGGAATCCGCATAGGAGAAGCCTGGCAGGCCATCGCTGATACCACACTGTACAAAGCCTTTCTTCTTAATGGCATCCAGTGTCGTGCCAGCATGGGCCTGATTTGCAACCGCAAACAGCGTAGCTGCAGCAACCATCGTCGTGAGCATCATCTTTTTCATAAAGCATCCTGTGTGGCGAATTCGTTTTGTTATGTTTAGCGCACGCTTTGGTGCACTTTGCCTGTCTGTGGCCGAAGCCATTCACTGCTTTGCAAAGGTAATGCCAGATTTGCATAGCCCTGAAT
Source organism: Erwinia sp. MYb416 (assembly GCF_037479575.1). Lineage (NCBI taxonomy): Bacteria > Pseudomonadati > Pseudomonadota > Gammaproteobacteria > Enterobacterales > Erwiniaceae > Erwinia > Erwinia sp. MYb416. Next base: position 265,891 of record NZ_JBBGYT010000443.1, on the reverse strand, counting down.
TTGTTGAAAAGCGTTGCTAATAAAGGGGAGTTTCTTACAAGTAGTATTAATATCGCGCACCAGGAAGGGGCAAAAATAGCCGTGATGGTCACAAATAGTGCAATTAGTTTCACTATATGGAAGCAGTGTGAGGGCGGCGTCAGTTTTTGTTACTTAAATGTAAATAGTCTTGCGCAAACCAGCGCCCTGAGGCGCTGGTGAGAGAGAAAGAGGATAAGGAGGATTAATAGAGAGAACTGGCACCGGCAGGACGGGTTTTAAAGCGGCGATGCAGCCACATATACTGATTCGGCGCACGCATAATCTCGCGTTCAATTACCCGGTTCATATACTCGGCTGCCAGCTGTTCATTCTCGATCGGGTAATCCTGGAGTTCAGGCTGGATGACCAGTTCATAGCCGCTGCCGTCTTCTTTGCGGATCAGTACCACCGTGATCAATGCAGGTTTCGCCATACGCGCCAGCATCCAGGTGCCACTGGTAGTCGCTGCCTCTGGCACGGCGAACAGCGGGGCAAACACGCTCCCCTTCGGACCGTAATCCTGGTCAGGGGCAAACCACACCGCTTCACCCTGTTTTAGCGCCTGTACCATGCCGCGCAGGTCACGGCGATTAATCATCGCCTTGTTAGAACGCATACGCCCTTTGGTCTGTATCCATTCCATCAGCTTGTTATTGTGCGGGCGATACATTGCCATCATTGGCTGACAGATACCCATCGCGCGTCCGCCCAGCTCCAGCGACATAAAGTGCACGCCAATAATCAGCGCCCCGCGCTTTTCACGCTGCGCAGCCTGAAGGTTTTCCAGGCCGGTAACGCTGAACCAACGTTTCACTCGACGATCGGACCAGAACCAGGCCATGCCGGTTTCCAGTAATCCCATTCCCAGAGATTCAAAATTTCCGACGATACGGCGTTCAAGCTGCTCAGGGTCGATATCCGGGAAACAGAGCTCCAGGTTACGGCGGGCAATCGAGACGCGGCGTTTCATAAAACGCATGGAGGTACGGCCCATCCAGAGGCCCAGTTTGTTCAATACAGGATAAGGGAGCTGTACCAGCAGGAATAATACACTGACACCAAACCAGGTCAGCCAATAGCGCGGGCGCAGAAAGCCCCTGTGGAATTTTTGTGACGGCTTCATATTTACTCATTTAAGCATTAAGGGCAGAGAACCTGTAACGCATAATGAAGGCAATCAGTAGCGGTACAATCATTCAGACACCCATTCAGTACGTAGGTTTAGCCACGGCTCATTTTTGGCAGTAATTTACATTCAGGAGATGTTGCATACTGCGTTCAGAAGGTGAGGGCGGCGGGCCTGCGAAGGAATTTCAAGTACACGTGAGTTTACACAGGTTATCCTGCATACAGGAAGAGGTGAGCGGGATTTTTCTTGTGCGAAAAGGCCTGTCAATCTTCACCCATTCTCCACATCACCTACATAGTATGCGTCAGGGATGATGCGACTATCAATAAAAAAGCGCTTAGCCCTAAAGAGGGATAAGCGCTTTCGAAACAACATGATAGCCAGGGCTATTAGTTCATGCCGTATTTTTTCAGTTTCTTACGTAGTGTACCGCGGTTGATGCCCATCATCAGGGCTGCACGGGTCTGGTTGCCACGGGTGTATTGCATCACCATGTCCAACAGAGGCTGTTCTACTTCAGCCAGTACCAGCTCATACAGATCATTTACATCCTGACCATTCAGTTGAGCAAAATAGTTCTTCAGTGCCTGTTTGACCGAATCACGAAGTGGCTTTTGGGTCACCTGATCCTGTGAATTCACGGTAGATACGGTCAGTACGTCAGAATTTACGCGTTGTTCGAACATAGTTCTGTCAGCTCTTTATTTCTAATTACGCAAGATTTTCGAAGTATGCCTCCAACGCCTCCAGCTGTTCGCTGGCATCCTCTATGGCGTTGAATGTGCGCCGAAACTGGTCGTTTGGGGCGTGCTCCTGCAGATACCAGGAGACGTGCTTCCGGGCAATACGGTATCCTTTGCGGTGACCATAAAAGTCGTGCAGTTCCCGTAAGTGCCCGATGAGCAAGCGCTTTACTTCAGCCAGTGGCATCGGTGCCAGCAGCTCCCCAGTGTCCAGATAGTGCTGGATTTCCCGGAAGATCCACGGTCTTCCCTGAGCCGCCCGTCCTATCATCAGGGCATCAGCCCCCGTATAGTCAAGTACGGCTCTGGCTTTATGCGGGTCAGTAATGTCTCCATTCGCGATAACCGGAATGGATACGTTCTGCTTAACTGTCCGAATGCTGTCGTACTCAGCTTCGCCGTTGAACAAACACGCGCGTGTGCGTCCGTGAATTGTCAGGGCCTGAATACCGCAGCGTTCAGCCAATTGGGCAATCTCTACACAGTTGCGGTTGTCGCTATCCCAGCCAGTGCGAATCTTTAAGGTAACTGGTACGTCAACTGCATTCACCACCGCTAAGAGGATAGACTTCACCAGCTCAGGGTGTTGCAGCAGCGCCGAACCTGCCATCTTGCGATTCACTTTTTTGGCCGGACAACCCATATTAATGTCGATCACCTGCGCACCTGACACTGCATTGATGCGCGCGGCTGCCGCCATTTCTTCCGGGTCACAACCGGCAATTTGCACGGTACGAATACCAGGTTCGTCACTGTGTACCATACGCAACCGCGACTTATCGCTACCCCAGACTTCAGGGTTTGACGACATCATCTCGGAGACGGTCATACCAGCGCCCATTGCATAGCAAAGGGTCCTGAATGGCCTGTCTGTTATCCCGGCCATCGGGGCTGCAATCAAACGATTACGAAGCTGGTGATTTCCTATGCGCATGAAAAAAAAGTGACCATAGTGTGTCCGCAAGGCGGCGTATATTACGCATTTTTTCAGGAAGATGAAAGGCCAAACTTTGAACAATCCGCTGTTGCGGATCAAGGAATCATCGTACCTGGCAGCGGAATTAATATTATAATTATATAAAACAATGAATTAAAAAAATACGACGAAATTGTGTACAAAGATTTTTCTTTTTTTGTGACCCGGATAACAACATAAATCACGCCAGTTGAGCCGTTATTCGAGACATATGACGTGATGAACGTGCTGACACAGCTTATCCGGGCTGCGCCAGCCGGTTATTTTATCGGCGAATACCCGTAATGCGACACCACTCTTCTTTCTCTGCCACGGGATCCAGCGTGAAGGTTTCCGCGTAAGCTTCACATACGCTGTCAGCCTGACTGGCCAGCACGCCTGAAAGGCCAAGATGACCGCCTGTTTTAGGCAGGACGCTAATCAGCGGTGCCAGCTCGCGCAGTGGGCCTGCCAGGATATTCGCCACCACCACATCAGCAATAAGGTTGTCTGGTTGCTGGTGTGGCAGATACAGCGAGAGACGCTCTGATACGCCGTTACGTTGTGCATTGTCACGGCTGGCCTGAATTGCCTGCGGATCGATGTCAATACCGATAGCGGCAGCAGCACCCAGCTTCAAAGCAGCAATCGCCAGAATGCCGGAACCACAGCCGAAATCGATCACGGTTTTACCTTCCAGGTCCAGACCATCCAGCCAGGCCAGACAAAGTGCGGTGGTCGGGTGGGTGCCGGTACCAAACGCCAGGCCCGGGTCGAGCATCACGTTTACCGCAGTAGGATCGGGCACATCGCGCCAGCTTGGGCAGATCCACAGGCGCTGTCCGAAGCGCATCGGGTGGAAGTTATCCATCCACTCACGTTCCCAGTCTTTGTCCTCGATCTGCTCAATCTTATGGTGAAAACCAGCGCCCAGCAGCGGATGCTGTTCCAGCCCGGCAATCACATCGGGCATCTCAGTTTCAGCATCGAACAGGCCAATCACATCGGTATCACCCCACAGACGCGTTTCGCCCGGTAAGGGTTCAAACACCGGATTGTCGTGGGTATCCTGGAAGGTCACCGACACGGCGCCATTTTCAATCAGTGCATCACCCAGCTCTTCAGCCTGAGCGCCGGTGGTATTAAGCTTCATTTGGATCCAAGGCATAATAATCTCTTCATTCAATCGGAGTGTGGGCAGTCGTCGCCAGGGTGTCAGAGTGACCAAAACGGTTGCCAATAATAAAGGCCAGCAAGCTGAGTAACAGTGCCGGAACAATCGGGTGGAACCCCCAGGGTTGCAGCGACAGGCTGGCCAGCAGGGTGTAACAGGCCGCACCCGATACCATACTGCTCAGTGCGCCAGCCGCGTTGGCTCTTTCCCAGTACAACCCCAGCACCAGCGGCCAGAGGAATACGGCTTCCAGCCCGCCAAAGGCCAGCAGATTCAGCCAGATAATCATATCGGGTGGATTCCAGGCCGCCACCAGCAACAGGAGCCCCAGTATCAGCGTCACCAGCGAGGATAAGCGCTTCAACAGCGGTTCATTATCCAGCTGATGCGGTCGCATCCGCAGATAGAGATCTTTGACGATCGTTGCCGACGATTGTAGCAGCTGTGCGTTAATGGTGGACATGATCGCCGCCATCGGCGCCGCAAGAAAGATCCCGGCAGCCAGTGGTGGCAGTACCTGGATCATTAACGTTGGGATCACCTGGTCCGGGATCTGTAAATCCGGGATCACCGCGCGTCCTAAAGCCCCTGCGAGATGCATACCAAACATCAGAACGGCAACGACCACGGTGCCAAGCAGGATCGCCAGATGTACGGCTTTACTGTCTTTATAGGAGATGCAACGTACCGCCGTGTGTGGCAGACCAATAACGCCAAAGCACACCAGCACAGAGAAAGAGGCAAGGAATGTCGGGGTCAGAATGTTATCAACACCTGTCGATGACACCAGTTTTGGATCAATATGCTGTAGGGTTTCTACGGCCTTATGCATCCCGCCAGCGGCATGGATCACGGCGAACAGCAGCAGGAAGGTGCCTGCCAGCATCACCAGGCCTTGCATAGCATCATTAAGGACGCTGGCACGGAAGCCACCAAACGCCGTATACAAAGCGATGGAGATGCCAAAAATCAGCAGTCCGGTATCGTAAGGGATCCCCGCAGCGGTTTCCAACAGACGTGCACCGCCGATGAACTGCACGGTCATGGCACCAATAAATGCGACCAGCAGGCTGATACTTGCCAGCCAGACCAGCATTGGGCTGCGGTAGCGTGCATACAGCATATCGTTAAGCGTCACGGCATTATAACGCCGCGCCAGAATGGCAAACTTCTTACCCAAAATCCCCAGTGACAGCCAGACGGCAGGCACCTGTACCATCGACAGTAGCACCCATCCTAGTCCGTATTTATAGGCGGCTCCTGGGCCACCAATAAACGAGCTGGCGCTGATATAAGTGGTGGTCAGTGTCATGGCCAGCACGAAGCCACCCATTGAACGGCTGCCGAGGAAGTATTCACTCAGGAAGCTGCCCTCACGGCGCTGACGCATGGCGTACACAGAGAGTCCGGCAACCAGTAACAGGTAGCCAATTAGAGGCAAAATAATGTCAAGCTTCACCGTCATCCTCCAGAGGAATATCGCGGAAGATGACGCGAACCATCAGCCAGCAGAGAAAAATGAACAAACCGGGCACCAGCAGGCAGGCGATTTCAAACCAGTGCGGCAGTCCGGTGACACCTTGCACATCGTCCGGTAGCCAGGCTGACAGCGCCCAACAGGCAAGATAAGCCACTGCCAGCCAGAATGACCAGCGCGCTTCACGGTGGGCCTGAATAAAACGTTTTTCCATGCGTTTCTTCCCCAAAATAAGAAGGGGCCGAATAATCGGCCCCTCTGCATACAGCGAACTCTGCTGGCGGGTGGGGGTGCCCCCCCCCTCGGGCATGCCCGCCCCCTACGATAGGGCGGGAATGCCCCCGTAGAGGTCAGACATGCCCGCCCCCCTACGCTATGGTGGGTATGCACCCTCCTGTAGAGGGCAGGCACGCCTGACCCGGGCCAATTATTTCTCTTGCAGGCCGAGTTTTTTCTCCAGATAGTGGATATTCGTTCCACCGTGCTGGAAGTTCTCGTCCGACATGATTTTCATCTGCAGTTCGATGTTGGTCTTAATTCCGTCGATGATCAGCTCCGCCAGCGCATTTTTCATGCGTGAAATAGCCACATCGCGGTTTTCACCGAAGGTAATCAGCTTACCAATCATTGAGTCATAGTACGGCGGCACGCTATAACCGGCGTAGATATGAGATTCCCAACGCACACCAAATCCACCTGGTGCATGGAAGCGGGTGATTTTGCCTGGGCTTGGCAGGAAGGTGTTGGCATCTTCAGCGTTAATACGGCATTCCACCGCATGACCGCGAATGATCACTTCTTCCTGTTTGATCGACAGCGGCTGACCGGCAGCAATACGCAGCTGCTCTTTAATCAGGTCAACGCCTGTGATCATCTCCGTCACCGGATGCTCTACCTGAATACGGGTGTTCATCTCAATGAAGTAGAACTCACCGTTTTCATACAGGAACTCGAAGGTGCCGGCGCCACGATAGCCAATATCAACACAGGCTTTCGAGCAGCGCTCGCCGATGTAACGGCGCATCTCTTCAGTGATACCTGGTGCTGGCGCTTCTTCCACGACTTTCTGGTGACGACGCTGCATTGAGCAGTCACGTTCAGCCAGATAGATAGCGTTGCCCTGACCGTCAGCCAAAATCTGAATTTCGATATGGCGTGGGTTTTCCAGGTATTTTTCCATGTAAACCATGTCGTTGTTGAAAGCCGCTTTGGCTTCCGCTTTCGTCATGTTGATGGATTGTTCCAGGTCTTTGTCGCCGCGCACAACGCGCATACCACGACCGCCGCCGCCGCCGGAGGCTTTAATAATGACCGGATAGCCGATGCGTTTTGCGAAGGCACGGTTTTTATCCATATCTTCGGTTAACGGGCCATCGGAGCCTGGCACCGTCGGAACACCTGCTTTCTTCATCGCGGTGATTGCCGACACTTTATCGCCCATCAGGCGGATAGTTTCTGCTTTCGGCCCGATAAAGATAAAGCCAGAGCGTTCAACCTGCTCGGCAAAGTCAGCATTCTCAGACAAGAAACCGTAGCCTGGGTGGATAGCAACAGACCCGGTGATCTCAGCGGCTGAAATCAGTGCCGGGATGTTCAGATAGCTTTTCACTGACGGTGGCGGGCCAATACAGACCGTTTCATCTGCCAGCAGTACGTGCTTCAGATCGCGGTCCGCAGTGGAGTGCACTGCCACAGTCTTGATGCCCAGTTCTTTACAGGCGCGGAGAATTCGCAGCGCGATTTCACCACGGTTAGCAATTACAATTTTATCCAGCATGGCTCGCCTCGTTATTCGATGACTACCAGCGGCTCGTCAAACTCAACAGGCTGACCGCTTTCGACCAGAATCGCTTTCACAATGCCGGATTTATCGGCTTCGATCTGGTTCATCATTTTCATCGCTTCAACGATGCACAGGGTGTCACCGGCGTTAACTTTCTGACCGATTTCCACAAAGGCTTTCGCATCCGGGCTTGGGGTACGATAGAAAGTACCGACCATAGGAGAACGCACGATATGGCCACTGATCTCAGCAGCTGCAGGCGCTTCCATTACCGGAGCGGTAGCCGGAGCGACAGCATTAGCCAGTGCAGGCTGCTGCATCATTGGTGCAGCATAGGCCTGCTGCATCATCGGGTAACCAACGTTAACTGGTGCACGGCTAATGCGAACAGACTCTTCGCCTTCAGAGATTTCCAGTTCAGCGATGCCTGATTCTTCAACCAGTTCGATCAGTTTTTTAATCTTACGAATATCCATGATGTGGTTCCGTACTCTGTTTAATGAGATGGTGACAGGCGTTTGACTGCCGTCTGTAAAGCCCAGGAATAACCGTCGACGCCAAGTCCACAGATCACGCCGGCAGAAATATCAGAAAGATACGAATGATGACGAAAGGGCTCACGGGCATGCACGTTTGACAGATGAACCTCGATAAACGGGATGCTGACTGCCAGCAGTGCGTCACGCAATGCCACGCTGGTGTGTGTGAATGCAGCCGGGTTTATGACGATATAATCGACATTGCCTTTCGCCTCATGTATGCGATCGATCAGCGCATATTCCGCATTAGACTGGAGATGACTCAGTGTGACGTTAAGCGCGTTAGCCTGCGAGGTCAGATCGCTGACAATCTCGGCCAGCGTGGTATGACCATACTTTTCAGGCTCACGGGTTCCCAACATATTCAGATTGGGGCCGTTCAAAAGCAGTACGTGCAACTTATCCGTCATCTTGCTGCTATCTCCTGCGATAATAATGGCATCGCACAAAATACATCGCCAAAGCCAGTTTGTCACCTTTTCAGATGAAATTTGGCAAAGGCCACGAATGAAGTCGGGCATTATAACGATATCAACGCAATTAGCAGCTAAATACTGGTCGTATCAGCGAAGATGATCAACCACACCCGGTTAAAAAGGCAGGGTTGATCGCTGAAGATGTGGGGTGGAACACAGTAATCAGGATTTACCTGGCAACCACTTACGTAGCTTTTTGTAACGCCATGCCAGCAAGATCGCGGCAATTAACGCATAAATCCACGGCTGAGGGGAAAGGATTTTTACCGACCACAGATAATGAACCGGTGCCAGGATAGCCACCAGATAGACGGCATTGTGCAGTGTTTGCCAGCGCTTACCCAATGTGCGCTGTGCCCGCTGGAACGATGTGACAGCCAGCAGTAGCAGCACGATCCAGCAAATAATACCGAGTGTCAGGTAAGGGCGTGAGATCAGCTCTGATCCCAGCAGACCGAGATTACTGATCCCCAGTTCGAGTAATGAGTAGCTCACCAGATGCAGCGTGGCCCAGGCAAAGCACCATAATCCCAGCAGGCGGCGTACACGAATCAGCAGCGGTTGCTTACCGTAGCGTGCCAGCGGCGTTACCGCGAGGGAGGCCAGCAAAAATTTTAATGCCATTCTGCCGGTAAAATGCTGGATATCTTTGGCCGGGTCGGCACTGAACCAGCCCTGATCAATCGAGAGCAGCAGCCACAATAGCGGCAAAAAGCCCGCCAGATGCAGCAACACCTTCAGGCCTGTAATCTGTTTTAACGACAGGCGCACCATTTAGAAATTCTCCCGCAGATCCAGCCCGCGGTAGAGGGAAGCAACCTGTTCAGCATAACCGTTAAACAGCAGCGTTGGCTGGCGTTTGACATCAAGAATACCGCCGGAGCCGATAAAACGTTCGGTTGCCTGTGACCAGCGTGGGTGATCGACGTGAGGATTCACATTGGCGAAGAAACCATATTCATTGCCTGCCAGCTGATTCCAGGTTGTTGGGGGCATATCTTTCACCAGGGTGATTTTTACTATCGACTTGATACCTTTAAAACCGTATTTCCACGGCACTGTCAGGCGAATGGGCGCACCGTTTTGTGGGGGCAGCGCTTTGCCATATACGCCGGTGGTTAACAGCGTGAGTGGGTGCATGGCTTCATCCAACCGCAGGCCTTCTACGTAAGGATAATCCAGCCCCCCGCCGATAAAGCGGTCCTGCTGGCCTGGCATCTGATCGGGCGCGTAGAGCGTCTGGAAAGCAACATAGCGCGCATTGCTGGTGGGTTCGGCAGCCTTCAGCAGTTTACCCAGCTCGAAACCTATCCACGGTACTACCATTGACCAGGCTTCGACACAGCGCATACGGTAAATGCGCTGCTCCAGTGGAAAGCGCTTAAAGATATCATCCATATCAAGCGTGAGCGGCTTGCCAACTTCACCGCCGATCTGGATCTTCCAGTCGGTGGTTTTTAATGTGCCGGCATTGGCGGCAGGATCCGCTTTATCCAACCCAAACTCGTAAAAGTTATTATAGCCAGTGACCTTATCTTCTGGCGTCAGCGCAAGGTCTGCCTGATAAAGTGCGGGTTTGCTAAATTGTAATGCTTTACCGGATGCCGCCTTCGGGCGGTCATTACCTTTAAACCATGACAGCACATCAGCGCGAGCGGCGGTGGGCAGGGAAAGTGCAGCCGCACTCAACCCGAGGGTTTTGAGCAGCGTACGACGGCGCGTATTAAAGACGCTCTCCGGCGTGACATCATTTTCAGTCAGTTTGTTGATGGTTTTCATCTGTGACCCTTGCTCAGGTATGGGTAATAAATTGAGCATGGCGCAGTGCCACGATTTAAGCGAATACTGGCGAAAAAATATGAAATTTCCTGGGAGAAAGGCATCCCTCGCCATCATAGCGAGGGACATAGCATTAGCGGATACGCACCAGGGTACGGCCAGTAATCTCGTTATTCAGCAGTTTTTCAGCGGCGCTGGCGGCTTCTGACAGGGGAACCTCAGTAGTGGCCTGTTGATAAAACGATGCTGGCAGCACTTTCAGCAGACGTTTCCAGGCTTCACGACGACGTGGTGCTGGCGTCATCACGGAATCCACCCCTTGCAGACGGACATTACGCAGGATAAACGGCATGACGCTGGTGGGCAGGGCAAAGCCACCTGCCAGGCCGCACGCAGCGACCACACCGTTGTAGTTCATCTGCGCCAGCACACTGGCCAGCACCTGATCGCCTGCGGTATCGACCGCCCCTGCCCAGCGTTGTTTCTCCAGCGGCCGCGCCACCGAACTGAATGCACTGCGCGGCAGCACCTCGCGTGCCCCCAACTGATGGAGGTAGTCATGCGTTGATTCGCGTCCGCTGACGGCCACAACGTGATAACCGAGTGCACTGAGCAGTGCGATTGCGGTGCTTCCCACGCCACCGCTGGCACCCGTGACCAATATTTCACCGCTTTCTGGCGTCACGCCGCCTTCTTCCAGCGCCATAACACACAGCATGGCGGTAAACCCGGCCGTACCAATGATCATCGCCTGGCGGCCATCCATGCCTTCTGGCATCGGGACCAGCCAGTCTGCTTTAACACGTGCCTGTTCGGCCAGGCCGCCCCAGTGGTTTTCACCTACGCCCCAGCCCGTTAGCAGCACCGGCTGACCGCTGTGGAAACGGGGATCGCTACTGGTATGCACTTTCCCGGCAAAATCGATACCGGGCACCATCGGAAACTGGCGGATAATCTTGCCCTTGCCGGTAATCGCCAGCGCATCTTTATAGTTAATACCCGACCAGTCCACATCGACCTTGACCTCGCCTTCCGGCAGGCTGTCAGCGCTAATGAACTTCACGGCAGCAACGGTTTTGCCTTCTGACTGTTCGAGAACCAGAGCCTGCATGAGAATCTCCTGAAAATAGTGGTTTCATTAATAAAAAACGCCCTGTCAGGACTATACTCCTGGAAATGGACAATTATCTGACCCCGGGCAAGCAATCGGTGTGTGTGGTGTGTTATTTTTCACCGCGTCAGCTGTCAGATATGCACATTTTCCTGGTCATTTACATTTTGGTTGCGGTTCAGTGTTAATGACGTCTTCTTCACCCGCAACACAAATGGGCACAAGGATGCGACTAACCACCAAACTTTCTGCGATTATCACCCTGCTTTGCTCACTGGCCATGTTACTGATGCTGGTGGGCTGCGTGCTGAGCTTCTTTTATCTTAGTAACCAGCGGGCAGAACATCGGATCCAGCGGATGGCGGACGATGTTGATAGCGCGTTATTCACACAATCACCCCAACAGATAGAAGTATGGCTACGTCAGGTCATGAATCCGTTACAAATCGAACGCGTTAAACTGAACAACGGTAATGCGCAACTGTTTCAGATCACCCTTCATCAGCCGTCCCTCCTGGAAGACGAACCTAATCGCTATCGCCAGATACAGCTTCCGCTGACGCAACATCCCGGCATGACACTGCATATTCAGTGGGTCGACTCCACCCGTACCTGGTTTGCTTCCTTAATGGGGGCTACCAGTTTGTCGCTAATTATCGGCGTGGTCGCGATCATGACTTTATTGCTATGGCAGGCCAGGCGCTGGCTCCAGCAGCAATTACAAGGAATGGAACGGCTGGAGGAGCGCGCTGAAGCCGTGATCAAAGGAGAACGCGCTACGGTCAAATCGGGTTCAGTACATGAGTGGCCGCCTAAAGCCAGCAGCGCAATTGACCTGTTGCTGGCCGATCTGAAAGAGGCAGGAGAGCAGCATAACCGCATTGATACGCTGATCCGCGCATTTGCGGCACAGGATGCCCGCACCGGCCTGAACAACCGCCTGTTCTTTGATAATCAGCTCACCACACTGTTGGAGGATCCGGAGTCCGTTGGAACGCATGGCATGGTGATGATGATCCGCTTGCCAGATTTCGACAGCCTGCGTGAGCGCTGGGGCCATGTGCAGGTGCAGGATTATCTGTTTGCGCTGGTCAATATGCTGTCGACTTTTGTGTTGCGCTATCCCGGTGCGCTGCTGGCTCGCTATTTTCGCAGTGACTTCGCCGTATTGCTCCCACATCGCAGCGTAAAGGATGCCGACGGTATTGCTTCTCAGTTGATTAAAGCAGTCGATACTCTGCCATCAACGCGAATGTTGGATCGTGATGACATGATTCATATTGGTATCAGCGGCTGGCACAGCGGGCAGAGCACTCTTCAGGTGATGGAGAATGCCGAGCGGGCGACGCGTAACGCCACACTACAGGGCGGGAATAACTGGTCGGTGGGCGAGGGGGCACAGCAGGATTTCGCGCGCGGAAGCGTGAAATGGCGCACATTGCTGGAAAACACACTGAATCGTGGTGGTCCACGGCTTTATCAAAAACCGGCCGTTAACGCGAAGGGTGAAGTGCATCATCGCGAAATGATGCCACGCATCTTTGACGGTGAAAAAGAGCTGTTATCCGCAGAGTATCTGCCTGTGATTCAGCAACTGGGTCTGGCAGAACGCTACGATCGACAGATGGTGAAACGTATTGTGACGTTGATCGAACTGTGGCCAGAAGAAACTCTTGCCATTCCGCTCACCCTCGACTCATTATTGCAGCGCTCATTCCTGAACTGGCTGCGTGATAACCTGCTGCAATGTACTAAATCGCAAAGAAAACGTATTTTATTTGAACTTGCAGAAGCAGATGTGTGTCAACACATCAGCCGTTTAACGCCAGTGTTCCGATTGCTCTACGGTTTTGGCTGTGGTGTGGCAGTGAATCAGGCCGGTTTAACGGTAGTGAGCACCGCGTATATCAAGCAGTTCCAGGTCAGGCTGATCAAGCTTCATCCCGGCCTGGTGCGCAATATTGATCGGCGTACTGAAAATCAGCTGTTTGTACAAAGCCTGCTGGAGAGTAGCAAGCAAACTTCCACTCAGGTTTTTGCTGCCGGGGTACGTTCCCGGGAAGAGTGGCAAACGCTGTTGGAGCTGGGAGTCACCGGTGGGCAGGGCGACTTTTTCGCTGCCTCAGAGCCGGTTAATAGTAGCGTGAAAAAATATTCGCAAAGATATCGAGTTTAGTCTCACGTCTGGCAGGTTTTCACGTAGAATACCTGGGAGATTGTGGTTCGACGCGGCTTTCTCGCAGGCCGAGGCGAAACTGAAACTGTTAATTTTTATGTATGTTATGTCCGCTGACGTGTCCAAAAACCACAGCGAAAGGCCGTTATATCGGCTTCCGTTACGCACGATGTCGTAAGGTTGTGACTTCAGCGAGAGATAGCATGATTTTTCACCGAAGCAGAACGTTTTTGCGCCTTGTCGCTGCTTCGTGTGGTTGGTAAAGTAAGCGGATTTTATTTTCCGCCCCCAGCTTGCAGGATTATCCTTTAGTATGTTTAAAAAATTCCGTGGCATGTTTTCCAACGACTTGTCCATCGACCTGGGTACAGCCAATACCCTGATTTACGTGAAAGGGCAGGGCATTGTTCTTAATGAGCCTTCCGTCGTTGCTATCCGTCAGGATCGTGCCGGTTCCCCAAAGAGCGTAGCGGCAGTCGGTCATGACGCAAAACAGATGCTGGGTCGTACACCCGGTAATATCGCAGCTATTCGCCCAATGAAAGATGGCGTTATCGCCGACTTCTTTGTGACCGAGAAAATGTTGCAGCACTTCATCAAACAGGTTCACAGCAACAGCTTTATGCGCCCAAGTCCGCGCGTGCTGGTCTGTGTGCCCGTTGGTGCAACCCAGGTTGAACGTCGTGCCATCCGTGAGTCTGCTCAGGGTGCTGGTGCGCGTGAAGTCTTCCTGATTGAAGAACCCATGGCTGCTGCTATCGGTGCAGGCCTGCCTGTTTCCGAAGCGACCGGTTCTATGGTGGTGGATATCGGTGGCGGTACAACAGAAGTTGCGGTGATCTCGCTGAATGGCGTGGTTTACTCTTCTTCTGTCCGCATCGGTGGCGACCGTTTCGATGAAGCCATCATTAATTATGTGCGCCGTAATTACGGCTCTCTGATTGGTGAAGCCACCGCAGAGCGTATTAAGCATGAGATCGGTTCAGCCTACCCGGGTGACGAAGTGCTCGAGATTGAAGTCCGCGGCCGTAACCTGGCTGAAGGGGTTCCGCGTGGTTTCACCCTGAACTCCAACGAGATCCTGGAAGCGCTGCAGGAGCCGTTAACTGGTATCGTTAGCGCGGTTATGGTTGCACTGGAACAGTGTCCGCCAGAACTGGCATCTGACATCTCCGAACGTGGCATGGTACTGACTGGCGGTGGTGCGCTGTTGCGCAATCTGGATCGCCTGCTTATGGAAGAGACTGGAATTCCAGTGGTCGTTGCAGAAGATCCATTGACCTGCGTTGCACGCGGTGGTGGTAAAGCGTTGGAAATGATTGACATGCACGGCGGCGATTTGTTCAGCGAAGAATAATTTGCCTGAAGGAGTAGCGGGACGCTGCCCGCACTCCTTTTTCATGTTGTCGAGGAAAACGCCGAGTTTATGAAGCCGATGTTCAGCAGGGGGCCTTCCCTGCAGTTACGCTTATTTTTAGCGGTTATTGTGGCAATAGGCGTGATTGTTGCCGACAGTCGCATGGGAGCTTTCTCCCAAATCCGCACCTATATGGACACTGCCGTCAGTCCATTCTATTTCCTGGCCAATGGGCCTCGTCAGATTTTGGACAATGTTTCAGAAACATTGGCCTCCCGCCAGCAACTCGAGCTGGAAAATAAAGCCTTACACCGCGAACTGATGCTGAAGAACAGCGAACTGCTGATGCTGGGTCAGTTTAAGCAGGAAAATGCCCGTTTACGCGAACTGCTGGGTTCACCGCTGCGTCAGGACGAGCATAAAATGGTCACGCAGGTGATCTCCACCGGCACCGATCCCTATACCGATCAGGTGGTGATCGACAAAGGCAGCGTAAACGGTGTTTACGAAGGTCAGCCGGTGATCAGTGATAAAGGCGTGGTCGGCCAGGTGGTTGCTGTGGGTAAAATCACCAGCCGCGTGCTGCTGATTTGCGATGCCTCACACGCACTGCCGATTCAGGTTCTGCGCAATGACATCCGCGTGATTGCGGCGGGTAATGGCTGCACGGAAGATTTGCAGCTTGAACATCTGCCAGGTAATACCGATATCCGCGTGGGCGATGTGCTGGTGACGTCCGGCCTCGGTGGGCGCTTCCCTGAAGGTTACCCTGTTGGGGTGGTTTCTTCCGTGAAAGTGGATACCCAACGCGCTTATACGGTGATCCAGGCGCGTCCAACGGCGGGTCTCCAGCGTCTGCGTTATCTGCTGCTGCTGTGGGGCGCGGATCGCAATGGCTCGATGCCAATGGCACCGGACGAAGTCCATCGCGTGGCCAATGAACGCCTGATGCAGATGATGCCGCAGGTACTGCCGCAGGCGAGCGAAATGGTGGGGCCGCCTGCCCCTCCTGCCGCGGCACCCGCCAGCATCCCGGCAACGGCCCCTGCCGCTGCACCGGTTCGCCGTCCGCAGTCCGAACGCGGAGGCCAGCCTTGAGTAGTTACCGCAGCCACGGACGCTGGGTTATCTGGCTCTCTTTTCTGGTGGCGCTGGTGCTACAAATCATGCCCTGGCCCGAGGAGCTGTTTGTTTATCGCCCGTCATGGCTGTTGTTGATCCTGATCTACTGGGTGCTGGCGTTGCCGCACCGTGTCAACGTTGGCACCGGATTTGTGATGGGATCTATAATGGATCTTATCTCTGGTTCGACGCTCGGCGTACGCGCACTGGCATTCAGTATCGTTGCCTACCTGGTGGCCTTCAAATTCCAGTTATTCCGCAATCTGGCGCTTTGGCAGCAGGCACTGATGGTGATGGTGCTGTCACTGGCGATGGATGTCATCGTATTCTGGTCTGAGTTCCTGGTGATTAACGTTTCCTTCCGCCCAGAAATTTTCTGGAGTAGCGTCGTCGACGGTATCCTCTGGCCCTGGCTGTTCTTACTGATGAGAAAAATTCGCCGCCAGTTTGCCGTACAATAAAGGACAATTATGGTATCCCTGTATCTGGCTTCAGGCTCCCCACGCCGCCGCGAACTGCTGACTCAGCTAGGCCTGTCATTTGAACGCCTTTCTACTGACGTGGAAGAACGCCGTCATCCGGATGAAACCGCAGAGCAGTATGTGCGTCGTCTGGCGCGGGATAAAGCGCTGGCGGGGGTTGCCGTGGCTGCTCGCGATCTCCCGGTGCTGGGTGCTGATACTATTGTTGTGCTGAATAATCATGTGCTGGAGAAACCCGCGGATGCTGAAGCTGCCGCCGCCATGCTGACGATGCTCTCCGGCCAGACTCATGAAGTCATGACCGCGGTAGCGTTGGCCGATCGCCAGCGGACCCTTGAATGTCTTGTTGTCACTGAGGTGACATTTCGCATGTTAACACCTGAAGATATTGCTGGTTATATTGCCAGCGGCGAGCCAATGGATAAGGCAGGCGCTTATGGAATTCAGGGACTGGGTGGCAACTTTGTCAGAAAAATTAACGGAAGTTATCACGCGGTAGTGGGGCTGCCTCTGGTGGAAACCGCCGAGCTTTTCAGCCATTTTCAATCGCTGCGTGATGTGAGAGGTCAAGATGACAGCTGAACTGCTGGTCAATATTACGCCGTCGGAAACCCGTGTTGCCTACATCGACGGTGGCATTCTGCAGGAAATTCATATCGAGCGCGAAGCGCGCCGTGGCATCGTTGGCAACATCTACAAAGGGCGTGTCAGCCGGGTGTTACCAGGAATGCAGGCGGCCTTTGTCGATATTGGGCTGGAAAAAGCGGCGTTTTTGCACGCTTCTGACATCATGCCGCACACCGAATGTGTTGCGGGTGACGAAAAGAAAAATTTCATTGTGCGTGATATCTCCGAACTGGTACGCCAGGGACAAGATCTGATGGTGCAGGTGGTGAAAGATCCGCTTGGGACCAAAGGTGCACGCCTGACGACCGATATTACCTTGCCGTCACGCTATCTGGTGTTTATGCCGGGTGCTTCGCACGTGGGGGTATCGCAACGTATCGAGAGCGAAGCAGAGCGCGACCGCCTGAAATCCGTCGTTGCCAGCTATTGTGATGAGCTGGGCGGATACATCATCCGCACTGCAGCAGAAGGCGTGGGCGAAGATGAGCTGGCATCTGATGCTGCGTTTCTTAAACGTCTGTGGACCAAGGTGATCGAACGTAAGAAACGCAATCAGACGCGCTGCCGCCTTTATGGTGAAGTCGCGCTATCGCAGCGTATCCTGCGTGACTTTGCCGGTGCAGCCCTTGACCGTATCCGCATCGATTCCCGTCTGACGTTTGAACATCTGGTGGAGTTCACCAGCGAATATATCCCGGAGATGACGGCAAAGCTGGAGCTGTATGTCGGCAAGCAGCCTATTTTCGATCTGTTCGATGTGGAAAACGAAATTCAGCGTTCTCTCGATCGTAAAGTTGAGCTCAAGTCAGGTGGCTATCTGATTATCGATCAGACGGAAGCCATGACCACAATTGATATCAATACCGGTGCTTTTGTTGGACACCGTAACCTTGAAGAAACCATCTTCAATACCAACATCGAGGCGACTCAGGCGATTGCGCGTCAGCTCAGGCTGCGTAATCTTGGTGGCATTATCATCATCGATTTTATTGATATGAATAATGACGATCACCGCAGACGAGTTCTGCATTCACTAGACCAGGCCCTAAGTAAAGATCGGGTGAAAACAGGCGTGAATGGTTTCTCACAGCTGGGGCTGGTGGAAATGACGCGTAAGCGCACGCGCGAAAGTATTGAGCATGTACTGTGCCAGGATTGTCCGGTGTGTAAAGGGCGTGGAACGCTGAAAACGGTGGAAACGGTCTGTTATGAAATCATGCGTGAGATTGTGCGTGTGCATCATGCTTATGATTCTGACCGTTTCCTGGTTTATGCCTCGCCATCGGTGGGTGAAGCGCTGAAAAGCGATGAGTCTCATGCTTTAGCGGAAGTAGAAATCTTTGTGGGCAAGCAGGTTAAAGTTCAAATAGAACCGCTCTATACTCAGGAGCAGTTTGACGTGGTGATGATGTAATATCCGCACGGTTCTCCCCGATTTTGCGCTAAAAATCGCAACGGTTGGGGGGAAACTGGACGTTACGGCTTGAACCGCCTTGTCGTATCTCCCTCGTGAGATACCAACAGATTTTAGTGACTGGCTATCCGTTTTCGCGGAAGACAAGGAGAGGTGTGTGAGGCAATTGCCGAAGGTTTTGCTATTCACTGGCGCAACATTGGTGGTGGTTACTGCGCTATTAGTGAGTGGCTTACGTCTGCTGATGCCGCATATGAACAGTTGGCGTGCGCCAATCCTTAACGCTGTGTCTGCTGCCGCGGGCGTCGAGATCAAGGCCAGCGCAATTGAAGGCAGCTGGGAGAACTTTGGTCCCCGCCTGGAAATCAAAGATATCCAGACCGGCTTCTCCGATGGCGGCGCACTGAAAATCCAGCGCGTCACGCTGGCGTTGGATGTCTGGCAATCATTGCTGCACCTGCGCTGGCAGTTTCGCGATCTGACTTTCTGGCAGCTCAACCTGCTCACCAATACCCCGCTGAATGGTGGCAATAATCGTCAGTCAGATTTTCAGACTGAGCGGTTAAACGATCTCTTCCTGCGCCAGTTTGACCACTTCGATCTGCGCGACAGTCACATCAGTTTTGTTACCCCATCCGGACAGCGTGCAACGCTGGCCATTCCGCAGCTGACCTGGCTTAATGAAAAAAATCGCCATCGTGCCGAGGGACTGGTCAGTCTTTCCAGTTTTACAGGGCAGCATGGTGTGGTGCAGTTGCGGCTGGATCTCAGCGACAGTAATGGTTACCTCAGTACCGGGCGTGTGTGGATGCAGGCCGATGACGTTGATATGAAACCCTGGCTGGGACAGTGGATGCGCGACAACACCAGTCTGGAAAGCGCGCGTTTCAGCCTCGCCGCCTGGATGAGTGTGGAAAATGGTGAAGTCCATGGTGGTGATGTCTGGTTGAAACAGGGGGGAGCTAACTGGCAGGGCGACAAACAGGCGCACCATCTCAGCGTAGACAATCTTACTGCACATATCAGTCGTTTTAACGGTGGCTGGAATGTGAATATCCCGCAAACGCGCTTTATTACGGATGGGCAGCCCTGGCCACACGGTCAGTTATCGCTGTTATGGCAGCCCGAAAATACGCAGCTACCCGGTCCTGATCATCATCAGGAACTGCGCGTGCGCGTCACCGATCTGGACCTTGAGCGTCTTGATCCACTCATTCCGCTTTTTGCCAAACTGTCTCCGCAACTGCTGGAAAATTGGCGTGCGCTGCAACCGCGCGGCCAGCTCAACGCGCTGGCGCTGGATATACCGCTTCAGCAGCCGGAACGGACTCGTTTCCAGGCCAAATGGCAGAATCTGAGCTGGCAGCAGTGGGAACTATTGCCAGGTATGGAGCATCTTAACGGGACGCTGGCAGGCGGCGTGGCTGACGGGCGGCTCACCTTCGATATTCAGAAGGCTACGCTCCCTTATGGTGATATGTTCCGCGCTCCGCTGGAGATTGCCCAGGCCAGTGGGTCACTCAACTGGGAATATGGAAAACAGGGGCTGACGCTGTCCGGCCAGCAGGTTGATGTTCAGGCGCGCTCACTGTGGGCGCGGGGTGACTTCCGCTATCAGCAACAGAACGAGCAGCCACCTCGTCTTGATATCCTCGCGGGTATTAACCTCACCAATGCGGGTGATGCCTGGCGCTATTTCCCTGAACCGCTGATGGGGAAATCGCTGGCAGACTATCTGAGCGGCGCGATCAAAGGCGGGCAGGTGAAAGATGCAACGCTGGTCTTTGCCGGTGACCCGCACCATTTCCCGTTCAGAAAGAATGACGGCATGTTTGAAGTGGCGGTACCGTTGCGTCAGGCGACCTACGAGTTTGAACCGGGCTGGCCGTTGCTGGAAAATCTGGATATTGACCTCGACTTCGCCAACAACGGTCTGTGGATGAAAGCGCCTGATATCAAACTGGGCGAGGTTAACGGCCATAACATCTCGGCGGTGATCCCCGATTATTTGCAAGAAAAGCTGATTATTGATGGTGAGATCAAGGGGGAAGGGCCTCAGATACGTGAGTACTTTAATCAGTCACCGTTAAAACCCTCGCTGGGAGCGGCGCTGGACGAACTGCAAATCGGCGGTGATGTTAGTGGGCGCTTACATCTTGATATCCCGCTGGATGGCAAAGAGGTGCGTGCCACGGGTGACGTGAATCTTGCAGGCAACTCGCTCTTGATCAAACCGCTGGAGACGCGTTTCGACCAGCTGAGCGGTCACTTTACCTATGATAACGGCGACCTGAAAAGTGATGCGATGACCGCCCGCTGGTTTGGTCAGCCCATCGGCGTGAGCTTCAACACCCAGGACGGGGAAAAAGAGTATCAAATCGGTGTGGATCTGAACGGTGACTGGCAGCCAGGGGCGATAAGTCAACTGCCTGAGGCGGTGAGTAAACAGCTGGGGGGACATCTGCCGTGGCAGGGCAATGTACTGGTGACCTTGCCGCACAAAGGTGGGGCCAGTTACCTGGTTAACCTTGACGGTGATCTTAAAAATGTGAGCAGTCGCTTACCTGCACCGCTTGATAAAACAGGCACCAGTGCGCTTCCTGTGAAAGTGTTGGCAAAAGGTAACCTCAATAGTCTTGATCTCAGTGGCTCCGTGGGTGACCGTCATCGATTTAACAGTCGCTGGCTGCTGGGTAAGCAGCTTAAAGTCGACCGTGGTATCTGGGAAAACGACACAAAACACCTGCCTGCGCTGCCGGAGAGCAGTGGAATGGTATTAAATCTGCCTGCGCTGGACGGTGAAGCCTGGCTTGGCTTGCTGGGAGCGGGTTCGGGTAGCGGTGGTAACGGCAAAACGGGAATCACGATGCTGCCAGGTGATATTCGCCTGCACACACCTGCACTCACTCTGGCGGGCCAGCAGTGGCAGGATCTTACCGCCACTCTCAGCCAAAGTATGGCGGGCGAGATGACGGTCAACGCTCAGGGCAAGGATATCATTGGTTCTCTGGTCACTAAGCAGAATGAACCCTGGGTGGCTAACCTCAAATACCTTTATTACAACCCGCAATGGGACAGCAAAGGCACCTCGTCATCTCCCTTGCCTGACGATGCGGCCCGGGTGAATTTCAGCGGCTGGCCTGCACTCCGCCTGAACTGCGATGAATGCTGGCTACGTGGACAGAAATTCGGCCATATGAAGGCCGACCTGACGCCATCCGGCGATACGCTGACGTTGGAGAATGGACTGATTGATAGTGGTAATACTCACCTGACCGTGAAGGGCGAGTGGGTGAACCAGCCAGGCCAGCAGCGCACGTCGTTGAAGGGCGTACTAAGCGGTAAAAAAATCAATGATGCCACTAACTGGTTTGGTGTCAGCTCACCGCTGCGTGATTCGCCGTTTAAGCTGGAATATGATCTGCACTGGCAGTCGGCACCGTGGCAACCGTCGGAGCAGACGTTAAGCGGTGTGCTGAAGTCGCATCTGGGCGCGGGGCAGATCGCCGATGTTTCAACCGGCCGTGCCGGGCAACTGCTGCGTCTGGTCAGCATCGACTCGCTGTTGCGTAAATTACGCCTCGATTTTAGCGACACTTTCAGCCAGGGCTTCTATTTCGACTCCATCAACGGCACGGCCTGGATTGAAAACGGCGTGATGCACACCGATAACCTGCTGGTGGATGGGCTGGAAGCCGACATTGCCATGAAAGGAAAGATGGATCTGGTCAAACGCCAGATTGATATGGAAGCCGTTGTTGCTCCGGAAATTTCTACGACCGTGGGTGTCGCGACCGCCTTTGCAGTGAACCCGGTGATTGGTGCGGCGGTATTTGCCGCCAGTAAAGTGCTGGGGCCGCTGTGGAGCAAGATTTCCGTGCTTCGCTACCACATCAGTGGGCCGATAGATAAACCGCAAATTGATGAAGTGCTGCGTAAACCACGTGAGATCAGTGAGAAGTGAGTTTGACGTGGCCCTCATATTGCCTCACCCTTCATATATGATACGGGGTATCACCATCGTACCTCGTCACAATTGACAATTGAAAGCCAGCAGCCACTGGCTCATCCACACAGAGCGAGAATTCATGAGTCTGAATCTGGTAAGTGAGCAGTTACTAACTGCTAACAACATTCGTCAAAGCGACCTTTTTTCTATTCTCAGCCAGCTTTCAGAGCGCAAGCTGGATTATGCGGACCTCTATTTTCAGTCCAGCTACCATGAGTCCTGGGTGTTGGAAGACCGCATCATTAAAGACGGCTCTTACAATATCGATCAGGGCGTTGGTGTGCGCGCGGTTAGCGGAGAGAAAACCGGCTTCGCCTATGCTGACCAGATTACGCTAAATGCGCTGAATCAAAGTGCCACAGCGGCACGCAGCATTGTCCGCGAGCAGGGCAACGGCCAGTCACGCACGCTGGGGGCGGTGATGAACCGTGCGCTGTATCCGGCACTCGATCCGTTGCAAAGCCTGACCCGCGAAGAGAAAATTGCTCTGCTGCACCGCGTTGACAGCGCTGCACGCGCAGCCGACAAACGCGTACAGGAAGTATCTGCCAGCCTGAGCGGTGTCTATGAACTGGTGCTGGTCGCGGCAACCGATGGCACGCTGGCGGCCGATGTGCGTCCACTGGTACGTCTCTCGGTGAGCGTCCAGGTGGAAGATAACGGCAAGCGCGAGCGCGGTGCCAGCGGCGGCGGCGGGCGCTTCGGCTACGAGTTTTTCCTGGCAAATGAAAACGGGGAAGTGCGTGCCGAAGCCTGGGCACGTGAAGCCGTGCGCATGGCGCTGGTGAATCTGAATGCGGTCGCGGCACCGGCAGGCACCATTCCTGTAGTGCTGGGTGCTGGCTGGCCGGGCGTGCTGCTGCACGAGGCGGTGGGTCACGGTCTGGAAGGCGATTTCAACCGCCGTGGAACGTCGGTGTTCAGTGGCCAAATGGGGCAGTTGGTGGCCTCTGAGCTGTGTACCGTCGTGGATGATGGCACCATCGAAGGGTTGCGCGGCTCGCTGGCCGTTGATGATGAAGGCGTACCGGGGCAGTACAATGTATTGATTGAAAACGGTATTTTGAAAGGCTACATGCAGGATAAACTCAATGCGCGTCTGATGGGCGTGGCGCCTACCGGGAATGGTCGTCGTGAGTCTTATGCACATCTGCCGATGCCGCGTATGACCAATACCTATATGCTGGCAGGCAAGTCGACCCCGCAGGATATTATCGAAAGCGTGGAGTACGGTCTGTATGCGCCGAACTTCGGCGGTGGTCAGGTGGATATTACCTCGGGTAAATTTGTTTTCTCCACCTCTGAAGCTTATCTGATTGAAAACGGTAAGGTGACGAAGCCGGTGAAAGGCGCAACGCT
The DNA here is from genome assembly GCF_037479575.1 of Erwinia sp. MYb416. Classification (NCBI taxonomy): domain Bacteria; kingdom Pseudomonadati; phylum Pseudomonadota; class Gammaproteobacteria; order Enterobacterales; family Erwiniaceae; genus Erwinia; species Erwinia sp. MYb416. Next base: position 242,158 of record NZ_JBBGYT010000443.1, on the reverse strand, counting down.
GATCGGTTCCGGTATTGAAGCGATGCAACAGATTTCAATGGTGGGTAATGACCTGGCGCTGGATAAAGGCGTTGGCGTCTGCGGTAAAGAGGGCCAGAGCCTGCCTGTTGGCGTGGGTCAGCCTACGCTGAAGCTGGATAAACTCACCGTCGGTGGTACCGCCTGACGTTGACCCAGGGCGAGGCGTGCCTCGCCCCTACGGTTTCTGCTTTCTGCATAGTGTGCGTTATGTGCGAAACTCCTGATAAATCTCCGCCACCTTATCGAAATACGCGATCAGATAGTTAATGCACACCTGCACCTTTAGCGGCAATTTGTCTTTCTGGGTGTATACCGCATAGACCGGGCGCGGCACCGATTGATAATGCGCGAACAGGATTTCCACTTTCCCGGCATTAATCTCATCAATAATCCACATCAGCGGCACATAGGCGATACCGGTGCCGGATTTCAGCCAGCGGATCAGTGTCTGTGAGTCATTGGTGGCAAAGCGGCCCTGAGGCGAGAGACGAATCGATGTGCCTTCCGGTGAGGTCAGCTCAAAGTCGTTATCCACGCGTACGCTGTATTCGAGCCACGAAAAGTTGCTGATGTCTGACGGTTTTTCCGGCGTCCCATTCTGCGCGAGATAGCTTTTCGCGGCACATACCACCATCGGCATGGAACCCAGCCGCGTTGAAAACAGACTGGAATCCTGCAATGCACCAACACGGATCACCAGGTCCAGCCCGTCCGCGATAAGATCCGGTGCCGGAATTCCCGTCACCAGGTTAACGGTCAGTCCCGGATACTCCTTCAGCATCTCTTCGGTCATCGGGGCCAGTAAATTCTGCGACATGGTAGAAGAACTGCCGATGCGCAGTGTGCCAACCGGCGTATTATTAAATGCCCACAGTTGTTCATGCACCTGCTGCGCCTCCGACATCATGCGACGGCAGCCCTGAAAGTAGATCTTACCGGCCTCGGTCAGCCCCAGGCTGCGCGTACTACGATTAAGCAGCTTCACCTGGAGTTCATTTTCCAGCCTGGCGACAATCTGGCTAACGGCCGATACACTTAACTGCATCTGTTGTGCTGCTGCGGTAAATGAACCCAGTTCAACGACTTTGGCGAAAACGGTCATGCCCTTCAGTCTTTCCATTATTAACCCTGGCTTAAAAGTGATTTAGATCACATTTGGTAGATAACTTATAGTCAGGCGCGTTACTATAGTCATGTCAGGTTATCGACCTGTCGCCCCGCGTGTGACAAATGCTGCCCCTGAATAGACTATTATTCAATTGGCTTTGGTGCTGATTAGCGTCTGACTGTCTCCCTGTCAGCTGATCACCTTTTGCATACATATCTCTCAGTAAACCCTGAGAGGAGCGGGTTGTGGCAGCGAATTACCTGGTACAGTATCAACAAGGATAAATGATGAGTGTACTTCCGGTTGTCGTGGTGTTCGGGATGTCATTCCCACCCATTTTTTTTGAAATAATTGTGTCGCTGATCGTGTTCTGGCTGGTCCGCCGTCTGATCACGCCGACCGGGATCTATGATCTGGTCTGGCATCCGGCACTGTTTAATACTGCATTGTACTGCTGCCTGTTCTATCTGGTATCCCGATTGTTCGTCTGAGGTCATAGTGAAAGCTCTAACAAGAAAAATTGCCCGTTTCGCCATTACCCTGCTGCTGGTGATCATCGCGATTGTCCTGATTTTCCGCGTCTGGGTGTTTTATACCGAATCCCCGTGGACGCGTGACGCCAAATTCACCGCTGATGTTGTGGCGATTGCGCCTGATGTCAGCGGCCTGATCACCGACGTTCGCGTCCGTGATAACCAGCTGGTGCAGAAAGACCAGGTGTTGTTCACCATCGACCAGCCGCGTTACCAGAAAGCGCTGGAAGAGGCGGAAGCGGATGTTGCCTACTACCAGGCGGTGCTGAGTGAAAAGCGCCGTGAAGCTGCGCGTCGTAATCAGCTAGGCATCTCGGCCATGTCGCGTGAAGCGATTGACCAGGCCAACAGTGATTATCAAACCACGGAACACCAGCTGGCGAAAGCCGTCGCCACCCGGGACCTGTCGAAGCTGGACCTGGAACGTACCACGGTAAAAGCACCCGCAGCGGGCTGGATCACCAACCTGAATGTTTACACGGGTGAGTTTATTACCCGCGGTTCAACGTCGGTGGCGCTGGTGAAGCAGAACTCCTTCTATGTGCTGGCCTACCTGGAAGAGACCAAACTGGATGGCATCCGTCCGGGTTATCGTGTCGAAATTACACCGCTGGGCAGCAACCATGTCCTGCATGGCTCGGTCGACAGTGTGGCCGCTGGTGTAACCAACAGCAGCAGTACGGTTGATGGTAAAGGGATGGCGACGATTGACTCCAACCTTGAGTGGGTACGTCTGGCACAGCGTGTGCCGGTGCGAATTCACCTTGACCAGCAGCCGGGTAACCTCTATCCGTCGGGTACCACGGCGACCGTAGTGGTCACAGGCGCGCAAGACCGTCAGGATAAAGATATGTCACCGCTGATGAAGCTGATGCATCGCCTGCGCGAGTTTGGTTGAGGCGGGGCGAATGATGCAGTGGTATCGTCTGCGCTTTCCCATCAAACTGACTTTTGCCATTTTACTGGCGCTGTTTGTCGGCTTTGAATTTAACCTGGAAACTCCGCGCTGGGCGGTGATGACGGCAGCTATCGTTGCCGGGGGCACCGCTTTTGCCGCCGGGGGCGACCCCTTCTCCGGTGCGTTGCGCCATCGCGGCATGTTGCGCATTATCGGCACCTTTATTGGCTGCATTGCTGCCGTGGTGATCATGGTGGCCACCATTCGTGCGCCCGTAGTGATGTTGTTGCTGTGCTGCATCTGGGCGGGTGTCTGCGTGTGGGTTTCTTCACTGATGAAGGTGGAAAACTCTTATGCACTGGGCCTGGCGGGCTACACCGCGCTGATTATCGTGGTCAGCGTGGATGCTAACGGCTCGCTGCTGCTGGCCCCGCAGTTTGCCGTTGAGCGCTGTAGTGAAATCATTATCGGTATTGTCTGCGCTATTCTGGCTGACATGCTGTTCTCACCGCGTTCGATTAAACAGGATATTGATCGGGAAATTGATGCTCTTCTGGTTGAGCAGTACCGGTTGATGCAGCTCTGCGTGTCACATGCGGACAAAGATGAGGTTGATAAATGCTGGGCGGGGCTGGTACGCCGCACCACCGCGCTGAACGGTATGCGCACCCATCTGATGATGGAGTCAGGGCGCTGGCAGAAAGTGGATCGCCGTCTGCGCGTATTGAATACCCTGTCGCTGACGTTGATTACCCAGGCCTGTGAAACCTTCCTTATCCAGAACACCCGGCAAGAATATGTTCCTTCCCAGTTTCATCTGTTCTTCGAAAAGCCGGTTAATAATATTGCGGATATCCATAAGCGGATGAAAGTGATGCGCAGGGTGATTACCGCCAGCGGCAGTAAAAATACGCCGACGACCATTCGCACCTGGGTGGGGGCGGCCAGTCGCTATCTGCTGCTGCTGAAAGGGATCCACACCAATAGCCGTATCAGCCGCATAGAAGAAGATCTCCTGAATGCGGAACCCGTAGTCAAAATGCGTTCGGCTGAAAACCGTCATGCGTTGGTTAACGGCTTACGTACGTTTGTCGCGATTGCCGTTGGTTCACTCTTCTGGCTGTGGACCGGTTGGACCTCCGGCAGCGGTGCGATGGTGATGCTGGCAGTGATTACCTCACTGGCGATGCGCACGCCCAACCCGCTCATGGTCGCCAAAGACTTTCTCTACGGCATGATTGTCGCTATTCCTCTGGGGTCACTGTATTACATGGTGGTGATGCCAAATACCCAGCAAAGTATGCTGCTGTTATGCATCGCTCTGGGTATCATCGCGTTTATCTGCGGCATTCTGATCCAGCGGCGGCAGATCGGTACGCTGGGGGCGCTGGTGGGGACCATTAATATCCTGACGCTTGATAATCCGATGAAGTTTGAAGTCAGCTTGTTTCTCGACAGTGCGCTCGGGCAGGCGATCGGCTGCTTTGTTGCCTTGCTGGTGATCCTGCTGATACGCGATACCTCGAAAGCACGCGTCGGACGGACGCTACTTAATCGCCTGATGTATGCCGCCGTCTCCGCGCTGACGACTAACCCGGCACGGCGTAAAGAGAACCACTTGCCTGCGCTCTATCAGCAACTCTTTATGCTGCTGAATATCTTCCCCGGTGACATCGACAAATACCGGCTGGCGCTGACGCTGATCATTGGTCATCAACGTATGCGTGATGCCGATGTGCCCGTGAATGCCGATCTCTCTGCGTTCCACAAGCAGATGCGCCATACCGCTGACCGGGTTATCTCCTCCAGCAGTGAAATCAAAAAACGCCATTACTTTGAACGCTTGCTCGCAGAGTTTGAGATCTATCAGCAAAAGCTGGAACAGTATGACGCCCCGATCGGTGTGACCGAGCCGGTTGCACGACTGGCTGCGATGCTGAAAAAATATCAGAATACCCTGATCGAGATTTGATCACCTCGCTGACAGCATCCGCTGTCAGCGCTTTTCCTTGCCTGATTCCTTTCTCTGATGCCACTCCGTCATAAAACGACCGTCATTTGCCATCTATACTTATTGCCAGGCAAATGAAAACCGTATCAGGAGACAACGATGGCCCTCTCAACGCTTAAGGATAACGAACTGTTTCAGACTGGCTTTCTGGTCAATGGCCGCTGGCAGCAGGCGACGAGCACCTTTGACGTGCTCAACCCCGCGACCGGGGAAGTGATTGCTCAGGTGGCAAAAGCGGGCAAAACAGAAACTGAGCAGGCCATTGCGGCAGCGGCAGCGGCTTTCCCGGGCTGGCGTGCCCAGACCGCCAAACAACGCGCTGAAATTCTGCAACGCTGGTATCAGCTTATCCTTGAAAACAAAGCCTGGCTGGGGCGTCTGATGACCGCCGAACAGGGTAAACCATTAAAAGAGGCAGAGGGCGAGGTGGAGTATGCTGCCAGCTTCATTCAGTGGTTTGCTGAACAGGCGAAGCGTGCGAATGGTGAAATCATTCCTCCGGCAAAGCCGGGCAGCCGCATTCTTGCCACGCGTGAACCTGTTGGGGTGGTTGCCGCCATTACACCGTGGAATTTCCCCATGGCCATGCTGACTCGCAAACTGGGTCCGGCGCTGGCTGCTGGCTGTACCGGCGTGATCAAACCCGCTAATAAAACGCCGCTTTCTGCCTTCGCCTTGCTGGCGCTGGCGAAAAAAGCGGGCGTGCCCGATGGCGTTCTGAATGCAGTCGCCGGCGATACGCAGGCGATCAGTGATGCCATTATGGCGAGCAATCAGGTGCGGAAAATCTCCTTTACCGGTTCCACACAAGTTGGCAAGTTGCTGATGCGCAATGCGGCCGAGACGCTGAAAAAGGTTTCAATGGAGCTGGGGGGCAACGCACCCTATATCGTCTTTGACGATGCGGATATTGATGCGGCGGTGAAAGGGGCGATTGCTAATAAATTCCGTAATGCCGGGCAGGTCTGCGTCAGCGTGAATCGCTTCTTTATCCATAACCGTGTTTACGATCGCTTCGTTAGTCAACTGGCGGAGGAAGTGAAAAAGCTGAAGGTGGGTAACGGAATGGAAGAGGGCGTGGTGATCGGGCCGCTAATAGACGCCTCCGCGCTTAAAAAAGTCGAAGAACATGTCAACGATGCCGTGGCACAAGGCGGCAGGCTGGTGACCGGTGGTGCGCGTCATGCGCTGGGGGGGAATTTCTGGCAACCCACCGTGATTGCGGAAGCGAATGAAACCATGAAACTGGCCCATGAAGAGACCTTCGGTCCGGTGGCCGCGTGCTTCCGTTTTGATACGGAAGAAGAGGTCGTCCGCCGGGCGAATGATACCGAGTTTGGTCTGGCCGCCTACTTCTATACACAAAATCTGCAGCGGGTATTCCGCGTCTCTGCCGCGCTGGAAAGTGGCATGGTGGGAGTGAATGAGTGTGCGGTCTCTACTGAGTTGGCGCCGTTCGGTGGCGTCAAAGCCTCCGGTCTGGGGCGGGAAGGTTCGGTTCTGGGGCTTGAGGAGTTTATGGAAGTCAAAGCCCTGCATATTGGTGGGCTGTAGCCCTACGCCCGGTTGTGTGTCCTGCGGAGCAGCCAGCATGAGAAAAGAGAGTTTCGATTTTAATGTGATTGTCGACCAGGCGCATTTCTACCGCCAGTTCAGTGAACGGTTTGCATTAACGGCGAGTGTGATAAGCGATTTGGATAGCCTGTGGGATGCCATCATTCAGCCGCAGGTGCCGCTACCGCTGGAGATTGAGTTTATCCATCTGGGAAGTGGTCAGAAACGACGATATGGCGCACTGATTTTGCTCTTTGATGAAGCGGAAGAGGAACTTGAGGGCCAGCTCCGCTTTAACGTCAGGTAAAAAGGGCAAAAAAAGGGCCCCGGCGAACGGGGCCAAAAAGGTCGTCTGGCCTGCCCATCATGGGCAGTGCATTGACGAGGAATTACTTATAGAGCTCGGCGGTGGCGTGCCAGCTGTCCTGATTACGTGCTTCAATAATGCGATAAGCACTGGCACCTTCACGATCGGCTTTTTGTGACAGCTGCTGACGAATATCCGACGGTGTACCCGCCACGCCACTCAACGTAATTGTCCCCGCAGATTGCAGATTTTCAGCCTGTTGGCTGTTGACCAGCTGTGCAGCAGATGCGCCAAAGCTGACGACAGAAAACAGACCCAATGCAGCGATGGTTGTTTTAATTTTCATGATTAATCTCCTCATTGTGACCAACAACCTGCGGATTCAACATCATGACCGCAGTCATGTCACGGATGGGTGCAGCAGCACCCGATACGGTGTTATTTATACAGTTCAGCGGTGGCGTGATAGTTACCGTCGTTACGTGCTTCGATGACACGGTAAGAGGTTGCGCCCTGCTGGTCCGCTTTCTCTGACAGCGCATGACGGATATCCATTGGCGTTCCGTCGATACCGCTGACGCTTACGGTGCCGACAGATTGCAGGTTCTGGCTGGCGACCTGCTCATTGGTCACCAGATTCGCGGCGCTGGCGCCGAATGACAGAACAGAAGCAAGACCCAATGCAGCGATGGTAAAAGTGGTTTTCATGATGATGACTCCAGAATTAGGGTTTCGCGGTAACCGAAAGGGCTTAAAAGCGTTTTTTATACTTGGGGTTACCGTATTTCATTAATTAATTAACTAATAAATAGACGTCCAGGTGACTGACTGAATTATTTGTACAATTCCGCTGTCGCGTGCCAGTTACCGTTCTCATAGTCTTCGATAACGCGGTAAGCGCTGGCGCCTTTCTCAGTTGCTTTATTATTCAGAGCCTGATGGATATCCATCGGAGATCCGGCGACACCGCTGACGCTAATGACGCCGATAGATTGCAGATTCTTAGCCTGATCGGCGTTAACAGATTCAGCGGCAAAAGAACCAAATGACAGCGCAGATAACACGCTCAATGCAGCAATAGTAGTTTTAACGTTCATGATATTTTCCTCGTCAACTGTTTTTATCTTTTTACGTACTGTGATTTGCATCACGAAAACAAGTATAGATCTAATAACGTAAAAAATTAATAGCACGCTAATAATTTTTTGTTGGGATTCTTCTGGCGTTATGGCATTTTTAATAACCAGCCGTTATAAAAAACGCTTATATTTTACCCGCCCCCTGTTAAATACGTGTAAAAACATCGCACTGCGTGACATTAGCGATTTGTGCGCTTATTAGGGGTTGATCACATTGCTGAAAGAATTTTTGGCAGTGGTAGCCGCAAGGAGCCGGGTGAGAAGGGAGTGGGATATTCTGCTGTTGGTTGTTTTATCAGGGAAATAAAAAAGGGCCGATCAGTATCAGCCCTAAGTAAAATGCATGGCCAGCGGGTGTTGCCGCCAGGTTAACGCCAGTGGTGCCTTATAACTCTTGCTCGAAGAGTACCAGCACCGCATCGTAGAGTTGCTTCACCGAGAAGGCGCGTGCAGGCGTAATAAAGATGGTGTCATCTCCGGCGATGGTTCCAAGAATACCTTCTGCTTTACCCAGTGAATCCAGCAGGCGTGCAATCAACTGTGCGGCACCCGGGCTGGTGTGAATCACAACCAGTGCATCGTTAAAGTCGATATCCAGCACCAGGTTTTTTAGCGGACTGGTGGTGGTCGGCACACCCAGTTCTGCTGGCAGGCAGTAAACCATCTCCATTTTTGCATTGCGTGTGCGCACTGCGCCGAACTTCGTCAGCATACGAGACACTTTCGACTGATTGATATTCTCGAAGCCTTCTTCTTGCAGTGCGCTGACAATCTCGCCCTGCGAGCTGAATTTTTCTTCCTTGAGTAAGGCTTTGAATGCCTTGATCAGGTCTTCTTGTTTTGATGGGTTACGCATAGGTTACCGATAAAAGGGGGTTATCAAGGGATACCCTCAGCGGGATATTACATTAATATGCAATAAAATGAATGTTTATGCAAATGAGAAATCGGGCGCGGAGCCATTTAAGGCCGTCTCCGCAACAGTTTACCAAATTTTATCGGCGAAAAAAAACGTGCTGACGCCGTGCTGAAATGCGCACTTTGTGAACACTTTGTTATAATGTTGAGGTTGTTCCACAACGCGCTAAAGGTGTAATGTAACGCCCAATCACGATGTATTTGTATACTGATTTCCCGGCACATGTAATGTTCAAAAAATAATAAGGAGTTTAGGATGAAAGTTGCGGTCCTCGGTGCAGCAGGTGGTATTGGTCAGGCTTTGGCCCTCCTGCTTAAAACTCAGCTTCCGGCAGGCTCAGAACTCTCCCTCTATGATATCGCTCCGGTTACCCCCGGTGTCGCGGTTGATTTAAGCCATATCCCTACAGCAGTCAAAATTGAAGGTTTCAGCGGTGAAGATGCGACTCCTGCGCTTAAGGGTGCTGACGTAGTGCTGATTTCTGCTGGTGTTGCACGTAAACCTGGTATGGATCGTTCAGATCTTTTCAACGTAAATGCCGGCATTGTGCGTAATCTGATTGAGCAGGTCGCCTCAACCAGCCCAAAAGCACTGATTGGTATCATCACAAACCCGGTCAATACCACGGTAGCGATTGCTGCTGAAGTGCTGAAGAAAGCAGGTGTTTACGACAAAAATAAACTTTTTGGTATCACGACCCTCGATATCATTCGTTCGAACACATTTGTTGCTGCCTTGAAAGGCAAGCAGCCTGAAGAACTCAATGTGCCGGTGGTTGGTGGACACTCCGGCGTGACGATCCTGCCATTGCTGTCGCAGATCCCTGGCGTGACATTTACCGAGCAGGAAGCCGCTGAACTGACGAAACGTATTCAGAATGCGGGTACTGAAGTGGTCGAGGCAAAAGCGGGTGGCGGCTCTGCAACTTTGTCGATGGGCCACGCGGCTGCGGTCTTTGGTTTGTCTTTGGTGCGTGCTCTGAAAGGCGAAAGCAACATTGTTGAATGTGCTTATGTTGAAGGAGATGGCGAGTATGCGCGTTTCTTCTCACAGCCGTTGCTGCTGGGCAAAAACGGTATTGTCGAACGTCGTCCGATCGGTGCACTGAGTGCGTTTGAACAGCAGTCGCTGGATGGCATGCTGGACACGCTGAAGAAGGATATTACTCTCGGCGAAGAGTTCGTTAAGTAACTTCCCCCTTCATATATGGCACCCGTAACGGTGCTGTTCACCCCGGCTCTGTCCGGGGTGGATGTCTGTCAAACTACTGCGTCTGATTCTCTTCCGGGTATTCCTGAACCGTGACTGGCAGCGTCATCTTTTTACCCTCACGGCTGATTTCTACGTTAATCACCGTTCCCGGGCGTATTTCCGCCACCTGATCCATCGTTTCCAGCGGTGAAGCCGCCTGAACGTTGTTGACCCGGGTAATCGTGTCATTGACATGAATACCGGCAATATCGGCGGGCCCACCAGCTTTAACATAGGTAACGACGATACCCTGAAGCTGAGGGTGCTCTATTCCTGTCTCCAGCCCACTGGAGCGTCGGAATTCCTGGCCCGTGATACCGATATAGCCACGGATCACCCGACCATCGCGGATCAGCTTTTCCATCACCTTAGTCGCCAGTTTGGTGGGGATAGCAAACCCCAGCCCTTCCGGTGTTTCACCGTTGCTACTTTTATCAAACGATAGCGTATTAATCCCCATCAGTTCACCCAGAGAATTAATCAGCGCACCGCCAGAGTTGCCACGGTTAATCGAGGCATCTGTTTGCAGGAAATCCTGATGACGGGAAGGGCTGAGGCCAACGCGCCCCGTGGCACCGATAATGCCCTGGGTGACGGTTTGTCCGATGTTGTAGGGGTTACCAATCGCCATTACCAGGTCGCCAACGTGTGCGACTCGTTGCGGGTTGATGGGGATCACCGGCAAACTGGAGGCATTGATTTTCAGCACGGCCAGGTCGGTCAGCGTATCTGACCCGACCAGCATGGCTTCAAAGGAGCGTCCATCCTGCAGATTAACGATAATCTGACTGGCATCATTAATCACATGTTTATTGGTCAGGATATAGCCACGAGGATCCATTATTACGCCTGAGCCCAGGACATCTGTTGAGCCGCTGGCGCTGTGGTTATAGACATAGACCACGGCAGGTGCCGCGCGGCGGACCCCGGCATTGTAACTGGCAGGTTCTTCACTGGTGGTGCTGGTACTGGAGCTGGAGCGCGGCAACAGGTCGCCCCCAAGCCTGAGGCTCGGTACGGCTACCAGAAGAATACCGGCCACAATCAGGCCAAAGATCACTGAACGCAAAATTTTAAGAAACATGGTCTTAAGCGGTGAATGAAAGAACGACTGGCAGAATAGCATGAGTTACGCAGACACAGTAGCCCGTGTCTGCGCAAGAGGGTTAAGGCAGGAGCAGGTAGATATTCTCTTCACCGCGCATCACGCTCAGTGCCAGTAGCGGTGGTTTTGCTTCCAGCAGTTTACGCAGTTCGGCCAGGTTCTGAACTGGCGTACGGTTGACGCCAACAATCACATCGTCTTTCTGCAGACCAAACTGGGCGGCGGGAGTCGATTTCTCAACCTCATCGACTTTCACCCCTTTGGTGCCGTCTTTGGCCGCTCCATCACTGAGTGTCGCGCCCTGTAAAGCTGGCGTTGTCAGCTCTGCGCCAGCGCTACTCTGGGTGCTGTTATCCAGCTTCACAGTTACGGTGAGTGGCTTAGCATCACGTAACAGGCCGATCTTCACATCCTGGCCCGGCGGGGTGGTGCCGATTTTCACCCGCAGTTCCGCAAAGTTGGCGATGGCTTTACCGTCGACGCTGGTAATGATGTCACCGGCTTTGATGCCTGCTTTGGCCGCGGCGGACTGGGGTAATACTTCGTTGACGAAAGCGCCACGTTGAACGTCGACATTAAAGGCTTTCGCCATCTCAGCGGTCATCTCGGTGCCTTTGATTCCCAACTGGCCACGCTTAACTTCGCCAAACTGGATCAACTGCTGTGCAAGGCCCATCGCCATATTACTGGGGATAGCAAAGCCAATGCCGATATTGCCGCCGCTGGAGGCCAGAATAGCCGTGTTCAGGCCGATCAGTTCACCATTGAGATTGACCAGCGCTCCACCGGAGTTACCCCGGTTGATGGCCGCATCGGTCTGGATAAAGTTTTCCAACCCTTCCAGGTTCAGCCCACTGCGCCCCAGGGCAGAGACAATTCCTGAGGTGGCGGTCTGACCCAGTCCAAACGGATTACCGATCGCAACGGCAAAATCCCCGACTTTAAGCTGGTCAGAGTCGGCAATTTTAAATTGCGTTAGCTTCGTGGCGCCATTGAGCTGGATGAGCGCAATATCGGTCTGCTCATCGTGGCCAACCAGTTTGGCATCGAACTCGCGGCCGTCGCTCAGCTGCACGCTGATTTTGTCTGCGCCGTTAACCACGTGGTTATTGGTCAGCACGTAACCTTTTGCCGCATCAATGATCACACCTGACGCCAGTCCTTCAAACTCTTGTGATTTTTCGTCACCTTGTGCACCATCCTGGCCGTTCTGTTCGAAGAAGCGCTTTAACTGCTCGGGGATCTGTTGCTGTTTGCTGTCGCTCTCGGTTCCCTCAACGTGAACGCTGACCACGGCAGGCAGAACTTTTTCCAACATCGGTGCCAGGCTCGGCAACGGTTGTCCCTGAATCTGGGAAGGCAGCGATGCCTGGGTCGCAGGGACCACGGCCAGATTGACGCCAATACTTAATGCCAGTGCGCTTAACAGAAATGATTTTTTCTTCATCGGGACTCAGCTCTCGCTACCAGGGGAATAAATAAAGGTGTACCCGGAATTGCAGGCTATATGTTGAGTGATACAGGTATGACCGTTCAGAAACGAGAGGGTGCCAGGCACCCCCAATAAAAATTATTTGGCAGCGCGATCGCCACGCAGCAGGCCAGAAGCGCTGTCCGGGTAATCACGCGGCATTTGCACTGGCACCTGATCGTTATCCGCTTCGGATTCGGTCAGCTGATAGGCAAACGGGTTTTTTTCACCCGGCAGGTTTGGCAGCAAGTCGTTCGACCCTTTCGCCATATGCTGATACAGCTGGCGATAGTCGCGAGCCATATTGTCCAGCAGCTCTGCGCTGTGGGCAAAATGATTCGTCAGCTCTTCACGATAGTCAGCCAGCTCGGCTTTACTCTTTTCCAGTTCATACTGCAGGCTGCGTTGCTCACGCAGTTTCTTATTGCCGAAACGCATGGCGACCGCACCAATAATAATCCCAACCACTAACCCAATAAGCGCATATTCCCAGGTCATAATAACTCCCATATTGTCTTCGTTGTTCCGTAGGGCCTTTCCAACTCATACCCGCCACTATAACCGCTAATCTCACGGAAGTGGAATCCTGCGGCAGCTTCGCTTAGTGTAGAACGACTTTTTTTTCGACAATCAACCACCCGGCAAGACCATTTTTCAGGGAATGTGACAACATTATGCAAACGATGTCTCCTCTGGCGCTGTATCAGCAGGCGCTGGAAAACGGCGAGTATCAGGCCGATGACGTACAACGTGCCGCGATGACCCGCTTAGACGGTATCTATCAGGCATTAACCCGTATCAGCCCGCCCGCATCCGCTGCCAGCGGTGGGTTATTCGGTAAGCTTAATAAGCTGCTGGGAAAAAGTAAAAATGATGTTCAGACACCTGCGCGTGGTCTGTATATGTGGGGCGGCGTTGGGCGTGGCAAGACCTGGCTAATGGATATGTTTTTTCGGGCTATTCCTGGCGAGCGCAAGCAGCGACTGCACTTCCACCGCTTTATGCTGCGGGTGCATCAGGAGTTGACCGAGTTGCAGGGCCAAAGTGATCCGTTACAAATCGTTGCCGATCGCTTTAAAGCCGAAACGGACCTGCTGTGTTTTGATGAGTTTTTTGTCTCAGATATCACCGATGCCATGCTGCTTGGCACACTGATGGAAGCGCTATTCAGTCGGGGTATTACGCTGGTTGCGACATCAAACATTCCCCCGGACGATCTCTATCGTAACGGTTTGCAACGGGCACGTTTTATGCCTGCCATTGAGATGATTAAACAGTATTGTGAAATCATGAATGTGGATGCGGGGATTGATTATCGCCTGCGCACGCTGACGTCTGCACACCTGTGGATGACGCCGTTGGGTGAAGAGACGTCAAAAGAGATGGAACGGATGTTTGTCGCGCTGGCGGGTAAGCCGCGGGAACATCATGAGCCGCTCGAGATTAACCATCGTCAGCTGCCCACGCTGGGAATGGCAGAAGGCGTGCTGGCGATGAGTTTTCTTACGTTGTGTGGGGAAGGACGTAGCCAGCATGACTATATTGAACTGTCGCGCCGCTTCCACAGCGTATTGCTGTATGATGTGCCGGTGATGATTTACAAGACTGAAGACCAGGCTCGACGTTTCCTGGCGTTGGTGGATGAATTCTACGAGCGTCATGTGAAGCTGGTGGTCTCGGCAGAAACATCACTTTATGAGATTTACCAGGGTACGAGGCTGAAGTTCGAGTACCAGCGCTGTGTCTCCCGCTTACAAGAGATGCAGAGCGAAGAGTACCTGCGGCTGCCGCATTTACCCTGAGCCTCTCATTACGGTGACGTGATGGTAATTTTATCGTAGAAAACGTTCGCTCTTTGCGTGCGAGTTCTCTATAATCTTGCGACCCCACGTTACAGCAAAGGTTTTTTTCCCAAAACTCTTTGTGTTCCAGTAACTCTATCCGAAGGGGTGGGCTTGCTGGTCAAGATGGTCGTGTGAGCTCCAACCGTTTATTCAAGCGTTTGGGATTTCACCAACGTGTAACTTAATTTGGGTAAGCTTTTAGATGAAAACTTTTACAGCTAAGCCAGAAACCGTCCAACGTGACTGGTATGTTGTTGACGCAACAGGCAAAACCTTAGGTCGTTTAGCGACCGAACTGGCTCGTCGTCTGCGCGGTAAGCACAAAGCGGAATACACTCCGCACGTCGATACTGGTGATTACATCATCGTTCTGAACGCTGAGAAAGTTGCCGTAACCGGTAACAAGCGTACTGACAAGATTTATTACCATCACACCGGCTTCGTCGGTGGTATCAAGCAAGCGACCTTCGAAGAGATGATTGCTCGCCGTCCTGAGCGTGTGATTGAAATCGCGGTTAAAGGCATGCTGCCAAAGGGCCCGCTGGGCCGTGCTATGTACCGTAAACTGAAAGTTTACGCGGGCAACGAGCACAACCATGCGGCACAGCAACCGCAAGTTCTTGACATTTAATCGGGATTACAGGCAATGGCTGAGAATCAAAACTACGGCACTGGTCGCCGCAAAAGCTCTTCCGCACGCGTCTTCATTAAGCCGGGTAGCGGTAACATCGTTATCAACCAGCGTTCTTTAGAACAGTACTTCGGTCGCGAAACTGCCCGCATGGTAGTTCGCCAGCCGCTGGAACTTCTGGACATGGTAGGTAAATTTGATCTGTACATCACTGTTAAAGGTGGTGGTATCTCTGGTCAGGCTGGTGCGATCCGTCATGGTATCACACGCGCTCTGATGGAGTACGACGAGTCACTGCGTGGCGAACTGCGTAAAGCAGGCTTCGTTACTCGTGATGCTCGTCAGGTTGAACGTAAGAAAGTCGGTCTGCGTAAAGCACGTCGTCGTCCTCAGTTCTCCAAACGTTAATTTTTTCTGCTCAGGCAGAATCGATTATCGGAAAACCCGGTGCCTGGCGCCGGGTTTTTTATTTTCTTCTAGTGCAAAAAGCGCGAAACACACACCGCTTTACCATTTTCCCCTGCAATTCCGTCTGCGACCCCCCACAAGCTGACTAAAATCTGGTAGACTATGTGTCACTTTGTGCCCATTGGCCGGGCAATGACGCGTGTATCCTGTGTACCAGGAATCGGTCAATCTTCGGGCTGGTGGCAATGATGAGTCGCCACGTGGATGGCTATTCGCAGTAATTTTCTCGATAAACTTGGAGGTTTACATGGCTGTCGCTGCCAACAAACGTTCGGTAATGACGCTGTTTTCTGGTCCGACTGACATTTTCAGCCACCAGGTACGCATTGTACTGGCTGAGAAGGGTGTTAGTGTCGAGATCGAGCAGGTTGAAACGGATAACCTGCCGCAGGATCTGATCGACCTCAACCCGTACCGTACCGTACCCACCCTCGTTGATCGCGAGCTGACGCTGTATGAATCGCGCATCATCATGGAATATCTGGACGAGCGTTTCCCGCATCCACCATTGATGCCGGTGTACCCGGTAGCGCGTGGTGAAAGCCGCCTGATGATGCACCGCGTCGAGCAGGACTGGTACAGCCTGATGCGTAAAGTTGAAAACGGTACCGCGCAGGAAGCTGAAGCGGCACGTAAGCAACTGCGTGAAGAGCTGCTGGCAATCGCTCCGCTGTTCGCACGTACGCCGTTCTTTATGAGCGAAGAGTTCAGCCTGGTTGACTGCTATCTGGCTCCGCTGTTGTGGCGTTTACCGCAGATGGGTATTGAGCTGATTGGTGCGGGTTCAAAAGAGCTGAAAGGCTATATGACGCGTGTCTTCGAGCGTGATTCCTTCCTGGCTTCCCTGACTGAAGCAGAACGTGAAATGCGCCTGCATACGCGGGGCTGATTACGATGGAAATGTCCCAACTTACCGCACGTCGTCCTTATTTGCTGCGCGCTTTTTATGAGTGGTTGCTCGACAACAATCTCACGCCGCATCTGGTCGTCGACATTAATTTGCCCGGCGTGATGGTGCCCCTGGAATACGCCCGCGATGGTCAGATCGTTCTGAACATTGCGCCGCGTGCTGTGGGCAATCTTGAGTTGGGCAATGATGAAGTTCGCTTCAGCGCCCGTTTTGGCGGTGTTCCTCGTCAGGTTTCCGTGCCATTAGCGGCGGTACTGGCGGTTTACGCCCGTGAAAACGGCGCGGGTACCATGTTCGAACCTGAACCGGCGTATGACGAAGCGGGTGAATTCGAGGCATCTGGCGGGCAGGATGTTGCCCCGGAAACGGTGATGTCGGTGATCGATGGTGATCGTCCCGATGACAGCGTTTCTGACGATGAGGGCCCTGATGATGAGCCGCCTCCGCGCGGTGGTCGTCCGGCGCTTCGCGTTGTGAAATAAAAAACGGGCCTGATGGCCCGTTTTTTTTATCCCTGTCTCTGGAGCGAACCGATGTTACGGTTCGCCTCACTTCTCTTAATAGACATCGCGCAGGTAGCGTTTTTCTTTCTTCAGCTGATCGACGTAATCTGCTGCACGTTCCGCAGACATCCCACCAAACTGAGTAATCACCTGATAAAGCGCCTTATCGACGTCTTTAGCCATGCGTGAAGCATCGCCACAGACATAGAAGTAAGCCCCTTCTTCTAACCAGGCAAACAGCTCTGCACCCTGTTCCAGCATGCGGGTCTGCACATAGATTTTCTCAGCCTGATCGCGTGAGAAGGCTAAGTCCAGGCGCGTCAGTAAACCACTTTCCTGCCAGGTATTCAGTTCATCCTGATAGATATAGTCGTGTTGCTGATGCTGATCGCCGAAGAACAACCAGTTTTTGCCTTTAGCGTTTAACGCTTCACGCTCTTCAAGGAAAGCACGGAACGGGGCAATACCGGTACCTGGGCCAATCATGATCAGCGGAGCATCATTATTGGATGGCACGCGGAACGCTTTATTCGGTGAAATGAAGATCGCAGGTTTTTCACCTCGTTTAACGCGCTCAGCCAGGTAAGTTGAGCAGACGCCGTTACGTGCACGGCCTGCGCTGTGATAACGAACGGAAGCGATGGTCAGATGCACCTGATTAGGGTGTGCTTTCTGACTGGACGAAATGGAGTAAGCGCGGTGCTGCAACGGACGCAACAGGGCAACAAACTCAGGAATACTCAGTGAACGAGTCACATCCAGCTGCAGCAGGTCGAGGGTATCTTTACCCCACAGCCACACACCCAGCGCATCTTTATCGTCATGCTGTAAGACATGACGCAGCTCCTGGTTGGTGGTGTTCTGGCCAACCCATTCGATCAGCTTGCGTGAAGGTTCAGAGATCTCAAACTGGTAGGTCAGCAGGTCGCCCAGACTTCTTTCAAAGCCAGGAACGGGTGTATCGTAGTCTGATTTCAGCTGCGTCAGCAGCAGAGTGACGAGTGCCGGTTCGTTGACCGGGATAACACCCAACGCATCACCCGCTTCGTACTTCAGACCACTGTCGGTCAGATCAAACTCGAAGTGACGAATATCTTTGCCTGAGTTCTCACCGGACAGACGCTTGTTCGTCGCCAGTGCAGCAGCGTAAGGGTTGTTTTTATTGCTGCCAGGGATGACTGGCGCTTCGGGTGCGCTCTCCAGGGCATTACCGCTGCTGCCTGCGCTGGCAGCAAACTGTGGCATGGAGCTGGCGATCCATTCGTTAGACGGCTCTTCATAGTCGATATCGCAGTCGATGCGGTCATAGACACGTTTTGCGCCCAGCTGCTCAAGACGCATATCGATAAATTTACCTGCCTGACAGAAACCGTCGTAGCCTGTATCGCCAATCGCCAGTACCGCAAAGTGCATCTGTTCCAGACGTGGAGCTGTGCTGGCAGAGATAGCCTGCCAGAACAGCTGCGCGTTATCTGGCATTTCACCTTCACCGTAGGTCGAGGTGATCACCAGCACGTGACGCATGGTCGCGAACACGTCGATATCGACTTCGCCCAGACCCTGAACGACAGGCACCAGGCCTTTCGCACGCGCTGCTTTCGCGGCGCTCTGTGCTAATGCTTCCGCATTACCCGTCTGGGAACCAAACAGGATGTGAAGCTGGGTCGTTGCTGCGGAGGCGGCAGAGCCTGCCGCCTGCGGCTGATTTTCCAGCACCAGCAGGCGTGAATGTAAACCAGCAAGGAAGCCTGCCAGCCAAAATTTCTGCTCACCATTAAACGGTGCATCTTCAGGAATATAAGGAATCTTCATCGCTTTTATCTACTCAATCCCGTTTGAATACTCGTTATAGAATATTAGTTTCTGTTCTTATCAATAATCAGGCTAATTTGCCGACTGCGGCAGCCAGTTCAGGCAGTGCAGCACGAGCAAACAGCTCTTCAAAGTCAGGCAGTCGTCCCAGTACTTCTCTGTTGCATGCATCCTGATACATGATCCAACCGTACGTCGCCAGACTGTCCATTGAACGGATGTTACGTTGCGTCAGCGCGGCTTTATAATCGGTCATGCGCTTCGCACCAATCAGGCAGGAAAGCTCTTCATCACTGTAGCTTTCAATGGCCGCGCGACCGTGGCGCTGCAACTTGCTGATCAGCGTGAAATCCTCGGTCATCAGCAGGTTACGTACCGCTTTCTCAACTGCCGGGTCTTCCACTGAAGTACCTTTCGGCAGACGCGAAAGTGCCAGCTGTTGCGCAGAGCTGAGGACGGTGTAGTTGTTTAACAACACCAGCATCTCGGGGGTATCCGTTGCGCCGTAGCCCGGAACCGCACCATTGGCGATGGCTTTACCTTCACGCCATGCCGCTTTAAATTTCGCGACCTGATGACCGGCAAGTGCGGTAGAGAGTTCTTCAAGCAAATCCTTACGGGTTTTCGCTTTCAGGATTTCAGCACCATCCTGATACAGCAACAGGGAACGCGGCATCACGTAAACGAAATGCTGGCTCTCTGTTTCCCAGTGATCAAGCAACCACTGAGCACGCGGAGAAGAGGTCGCTTCCAGATGCCAGTTCAGCATGGTCAGTACCGCTTCTTTATGAACGCGTGCCATCTCGTTGTCATCGGTGATGGAACCCAGCATCACGGAATCACCGGCAGCAGAACCCGCCAGCGTGCCGTACGGGTCGTACTGGTAGGCGAAACCGCCGCTCATGCCATTACCAAACCCAGTACCGTACGTACCAAGGTTAAGCACCGCACCGTTCGTCATATATTCGCAGCAGAAATCACCGACGCCTTCAACAACCGCAGTCGCACCGGAGTTACGCACGGCAAAACGGTCACCCGCCTGGCCTTGTGCGTACAGACGCCCGCCGGTGGCACCGAACAGGGCAAAGTTACCGATCAACACGTTGCCTTCCGCGTCCTGTGAGCCGCCGCCAGGCGACATCACCACAATCTCCCCGCCGCACTGGCCCTTACCCACACCGTCGTTACAGGTGCCGTAATGTTCCAGGCGCATGCCATCGTTACAGAACACGCCGTAGGACTGGCCAGCAGAACCGGAGGTAGAGATAGTGATCGTCGCCGGTGCCAGATAGCGGCGCCCGCGATCGTCCAGCAGCGCGGCCGGAATACGGCTCAAATGCTCAGCGTTCAGTGTATGGTTCAGCAGGCGCTCAATGTCGATAGCCAACTGACCGCCCACGCTCTTGTTACGGTTGTTCAGTGTGATCCCTGCGCCGAGCTTGATCTCAGTGGATCCCTGGCTGACCAGTTGATCGTTCAGCAGATCAATCCAGCCGTTATCCAGCTCAAAATCTTTTTCCAGATAGACTGGACGGGCGATTTTCAGCTCGGGCACTACGGTCAACATGGCACGCAGATCCAGTTTGCCGACTTCCAGTGGGTGATCCATCAGGTGCAGCAGATCGGAGCGGCCACGGGCTTCGCGCAGTGAGCGCAGGCCGAGACGCGCCAGCATTTCACGCACTTCATGCGCAACGTTGATAAAATATTGCGCCAGCTGGCGCGGATCGCCATCAAAGGCTTCGGCATTGGTGGTCAGGCCTGCCGGGCATTTCACGTTACAGTTTTTCGCCATCACACATTTCAGCATCATCAGTGCAGTGGTACCGAACTCGAAACTGTCACCGCCCAGCAGCGCGGATTTCACTACGTCGCTACCTGTCTGCTGTGCGCCAGAGCAGCGCAGCAGCACTTTTTCACGCAGGCCGTTGGCACACAGCGCCTGATGCACTTCGGCGATGCCGATTTCTGCCACGCGCCCGGTGTATTTCAGGCTGGTGACCGAGGCTGCCCCGGTTCCCCCGGTGTTACCGGCAACGTTGATGACATCGGCACCGGCTTTCGCCACGCCAACGGCAATGGTGCCGATACCTTCAGAGGAAACCAGTTTGACGATGACACGCACACGCGCCGCTTTACAGTCGTGGATCAGCTGCGCCAGATCTTCAATCGAATAGGTGTCATGGTGCGGAGGAGGTGAAACCAGCTCCACGCCCGGTGTACCACCACGTGCCGCCGCGATTTCTACCGTCACTTTGGCTGCCGGTAACTGGCCGCCTTCACCCGGTTTTGCGCCCTGGCCAATCTTGATTTCCAGCTCTTCGAGCATAGGGTCAGCCAGATAGGCGGCCCAGACGCCGAAACGACCGGATGCCAGCTGCTTGATACGTGAAGCACGAATGGTCCCATGGCGTGAGTAGTGTTCACCGCCTTCACCGCAGTTACTCATGCCGCCCACCATGTTGGTGCCGTGAGCAACGGCTTCGTGTGCCGGGGCGACCAGCGCACCGTGGCTCATCGCGCCAGAGGCAAAGGTACGGGTAATTTCGTGAGCGGGCTGCACTTCACTCAATGGCAGTGCCGGAGAGATCGTGAAGATGCGTGACAGATAATCTGCTGCTTTTCCGGTTGCCGTCAGGTGCAGAGCATCCGCCGCCACTTCGACATGCTGAATCGCGTCACCAAAGCGTTTTTTCAGGACGACGGAGAGCGTGGTCAAACGGTCATACTCGCTTTTCAGGCCGACGATGGCATCAGTCAGGCGCAGCGTAAACCGATCGTCGCTGCCTTCTGTCGCTTCACACTCCAGCCCACGCACGGCAAAGCCGTTGTTGACCAGCGAGTAGCGTCCCAGCTTACGGGTGAATTCTGCTTCACTGTCCACGTGCGTTAAGTCTGCCGGCAGGGCGAGAATATCACGCAGGGCCGCCGGGCGACGTTTACGCTCTTCCAGCATCAGGCTGGAGAACTGGCGGTAATCAGCGGTGATGGTGAAGTTATCGATCACCTCATTCGGGATGCGTTCGAAGCTGCTGTCAGTAAAGGACTTCGCTTTGATATTGAAGGCATTATCCAGCTTGGCCAGCGTCATCAGGCGGATAAAATTATCCTCCTCACGGGCTTTGTCGGTAAAGCGGATAGGCTGCTCAGTCATATCGATAAAGGTACGTACGGCAATGGTTCCGTAAGAGTGGCCTGCACCTTCTGCACGCTCTTTAAACAGCCCCAGCAACGGTACGTCAGACTCGCCCTGAATGCGCAGCGCACTCTGGTGCCAGTCAACGGCCATCTGCGCGATGGTGGCAAAGCCAGCGCCGCCCACCGGGGTTTTGATATTCGGGAAATACTTCTTCAGCACGCGATCTTCGGTATCCAGGAAATTCGGTTCAAAGAATTCGCCACAGCTGTAGCTTTCAACGGTACACAGACCCACTTTACCCATGGTTTTCATCAGGGCTTTTTCAGCGGCTTTGGCATAGCGTTTAAAGGCTTTATTACCTTCTTCGCCTTCACCGTACTTCTCTTCAGCACGCATCTGAACGCCGAGCGGATAAACCGCCGAAGCACCGAAACCGAGGGTAGCGGCAATGTGATGTGAAGAGATGCTCTGACCGCTTTCCACCACCAGTGAGACATCAAGACGAAGGCCTTCCTGCACCAGGCGTTGGTTGATCGCCGACACCATCAGCAGCATCGGGATAGCCGCACGCGTCGAGGAAATATGGCGGTCAGTAATAACGGCGATGCCGCCCTGTTCACGGGCAAAATCAACCACATCCTGCGCCAGGGCATCAATGGCTTTTTCCAGCGCATCAGCATTGGCCGCACGGCTTTCAGGATCGGTTCCGATAACTGGCTCGTAGAGCATTTCAAAACGGGCATAAGGTGCCACGGTCTGCTCGCGCAGCTGCAGCATATCCAGATGCGTCAGAATCGGTGTTGGAACCACAATCTGGTGGCCTTTACTGCGCCCGAGATGCGGTTTAGCGCCTAATGCTACGCGCAGCGTCATGCCGTCCACTTCACGGATAGAATCCAGCGGTGGGTTAGTGACCTGGGCAAAGCGCTGGGAGAAGTAGTGCGCCATGCCGCCTTCGTGATCGGACAGGGCGTTAATCGCGTTGCCGTAACCCATCGCTGAAATTTTCTCAGCGCCGGTGGTCAGCATCGGATCCATCATGAATTTGAAGCTTTCCTGGTTGTAGTAGTAAGCCACAAAACGCTGATAGGTTTTGAGGTCACCGCTGTAACGCAGAGGCGAGCCTTGTTGCTCTGCCGGAATAACCGGGAGTTCCTGTAATGTGACGCGCGACTCTGCCAGCATAGCCGGATAGTCAGCCACCGCAGCCAGTTTCTCCAGCGCTTCGATGGTGGTGTAGCTGCGTTTTTCACTGTGATCGTAATAGAGCATCCCGCCCGCTTCGATACGGCCACGGCGCAGTACGCTTTCCGGTGGGAAGGCGATCTGGCCCGCTTCCGACATCGCACCAATATATTCAGCGGTTTCGACAGAACGCAGGGGACGCAGCCCCAGACGGTCAAGACGCGCACCAATCACTTCGCCGTTACCGAAGATCAGAGCGGCCGGGCCGTCATTCTTCTCTTCGTACAGTGAGAAATATTCCAGCATCGCACGTACTTCAGCAGACAATGATGGATCGTTTTCCCATGCTGGCGGCATCATCGATACCACGGCGGTGATCAGGTCCAGGTTATCTTCCATCAGGCGGCTGTGGATGCTCTGGTCAAGACGGGAGCTGTCTGACTGGCCTTTTGGACGCACGATCTTCTTACCGCGTGCCAGCGCAAGTGCAGATTCTGCAATGCGGTTTTTACGGTCAGTGTTCAGTTCACCGTTGTGCGCCATCAGGCGGAACGGCTGTGCCATGGTGGTGTGCGGGTCGGTATTGGTGGAAAAACGGGTATGGAAGAACAGACCGCGCACCTGGTGGTCAGCATCGGTCAGATCCTGGAAATAAGGAATCACTTCATTGGAGTTCAGACGTGCTTTAAATACCTGCGTGCGCGAGGAAAGCGACAGCGGATAGAGTCCGCCAAATTCACTTTCAGTAAAGGCGCGGGCTTCGATGTCCAGCAGGGCACGGTAAATGCGTTTTTCAAAATCAATCTGGTTAGTCACATCGGCCGGGGCAGTAAACACCCATTGCGCGATAGGCAACTGGAACTGAATCGCCGCCGGGCGCAGCACGCTGTTATCCAGCGGCATATCGCGCTTAACGATGATCGTCAAATCATAGGCGGCCAGCGTTTCTTCGACCAGGCGCTCGGCGTTGGCTCGTAGCGCACTGTCTTTCGGCACAAAGAAGTTACCGACGCCATAACGGCCCGCTTCCAGCGGCAATCCGGTAATTTTGCGGAAAAAGTGCAAAGAGAGGTCAACGTTGACGCCAGCGCCATCACCCACGCCTTCGGCTGACATACCCCCGCGATGAGGAACGGTGCACAGGGCATTGTGTGCCATCTGCAGAACCTCATGAGTTTGCTCGCCGTCCTTACGAGTAATGAAACCTACGCCACAGCTATCACTGTCTTTTGATGGATCATACAAGCCATAGGGATAAGGTTTTGAGTTGGACATTGAGGGCCTCCTTAAACTGCTTTTGACATTACCACTGTTCTTCAGGCACAGAGCGCTACGGGCAGTCTTCTCTGGCTCTGTATCATTTTATGCCGCTAAAACGCAGACACCGTGACTCCGAACATTCCATTGATGGACATTTGTTTAAACGTCCTTGAATGAGTTGCTCACGAAATTCCGGGTCTCAAATTGGAGATAACTTGCATCACGAGGGAGTCTACTTGCTGCATAGATATGCCGAGACACTGGCCCGTTAGGAAAGCTTCCAGCGGATTTCCAACTTATCGGGAAAGCGTACTCAGGTCAAATAGCGATCTTACTTATACCTTTTAGCGTGTTTTGTGAATTATCTTCATGATAAATAACAAAATAATGCCATATTTTAACCCTATCGACCCGTGCATGAAGGCACAGGAAGTGTGAGCTGACTCACTATAGGGCAGCGGGCAAATCTCTGCACCATGCTGGTGCCGGGGTTATTGGCAGCAGAATGTGCTGTTAGGCGCTTGATAACCGCAGGAACACACTGTTTTTGGCGAGTGGGGTTATTTGAATTAAACAGAGGGGTGTCATTAGTAAAATTAATCATGCCAGGTGTGATTAATATTTCATTAATTGTGAATGATTATTCGTTAGGTGTGACGAGAGACTGCGAGTAAGGCTGACCATCGCTATGAAAAGTATCAACAAGAGAAAGGCGCGCTGAATCCAGAGCGGCCCTACAGATTATGCAGTTATAAAATTTAGTCAATATCTTAAAGGGTAACTTTTTGCTGAGAGGGAAAAAAAGTTTTTATTGTCGGCCACCCTGGTGAGAGCATTGCCAGGCCTGGTTTTGCCGCCAGTACCAGTCTCAGGCCGCAGGGCGCGGAAAATCCCGTCATAACCCGCTGCGGGCTGTGGGTGCTGCTGCACTATTAGTGTGCAGGTTTCTGACCCAGCGTGGGGAGATAGCGCGTTGGTCTTTTGTTCAATTCCGGTATGATTGCCGCTATCCGACTGGAAGGAATCCTTTATGAAACAAATTCGGTTATTAGCGCAGTACTACGTTGATTTGATGGTCAAACTGGGGCTGGTGCGCTTCTCGTTGCTGTTGGCATCGGCGCTGGTGGTACTGGCCATGATTGTGCAGATGGCCGTCACCATGGTGCTGCGTGGTCATGTCGAAAGTATCGATATGGTACGTTCGGTATTTTTCGGTCTGCTGATTACGCCCTGGGCGGTTTACTTCCTCTCGGTGGTGGTGGAGCAACTGGAAGAATCGCGTCAGCGTCTTGCCCGGCTTGTCGATAAGCTTGAAGAGATGCGTAACCGTGATTTGGAACTTAATCAGCAGATGCAGGGTAATATTGTCCAGTTAAATCAGGAGATTACTGACCGTATTAAAGCCGAAGATGCACGCCTGCAGGTGGTGGCGAAACTGAAAGAGGAGATGGTGCGGCGTGAAGAAGCGCAAATCGAACTCGAACAACAATCCTCTTTCCTGCGTTCATTCCTTGATGCCTCCCCTGATCTCGTGTTCTACCGCAATGTTGACCAGCAGTTCTCAGGCTGCAACCGCGCGATGGAATTGCTCACGGGCAAAAGCGAAAAACAGCTTATCGGCCTGTCTCCAAAAGATGTCTACGACGACGACGCAGCGACCAAAGTGCTGGAAACTGATGAGAAAGTCTTCCGTCATAATGTCTCCCTGACTTATGAGCAGTGGCTGCAATATCCTGATGGGCGCAAGGCCTGTTTTGAAATTCGGAAGGTGCCTTATTACGACCGCGTAGGGAAACGTAGTGGGCTGATGGGCTTTGGACGCGATATAACCGAGCGTAAGCGTTACCAGGACGCGTTAGAGAATGCCAGTAGGGATAAGACGACCTTTATCTCTACTATCAGCCACGAGCTTCGTACGCCGCTTAATGGCATTGTGGGTTTGAGCCGTATCCTATTGGATACCCGCCTCAACCAGGAACAGCTGAAGTATCTTAAAACCATCCATGTTTCCGCTATTACACTGGGTAACATTTTCAACGATGTGATTGAGATGGACAAAATCGAGCGCCGCAAAGTGCAGCTGGATAATCAGCCTATTGATTTCACAGGGTTCCTGGCCGATCTGGAAAACCTCTCCGGTTTGCTGGCTGAGCCAAAAGGGCTGAAGTTTGTGCTGGCGCCCTCGCTCCCGCTTCCCCACAAAATTATTGCTGATGGCACACGCCTTCGTCAGATCCTGTGGAACCTGATTGGTAATGCGGTGAAATTTACCCAGCAAGGGGAAATTGTGGTGCGGGTTGGCTATCAGCAGGATGACTGCCTGTGCTTCGAAGTCGAAGATTCTGGCATGGGTATCCCGCAGGATGAGCAGGACAAAATTTTTGCCATGTATTACCAGGTGAAGGATCAGCGTGGCGGCAAGCCTGCGACGGGCACGGGGATTGGACTGGCGGTATCCCGCCGCCTGGCTCAAAGCATGGGAGGCGACATCTGCGTGCATAGCGCGCCTGGTCAGGGTTCCTGCTTCACCCTGACGCTCAACGCACCGCGTGTGATCGAAG
This sequence comes from Erwinia sp. MYb416, assembly GCF_037479575.1. NCBI lineage: Bacteria > Pseudomonadati > Pseudomonadota > Gammaproteobacteria > Enterobacterales > Erwiniaceae > Erwinia > Erwinia sp. MYb416. The sequence continues at coordinate 215,528 of NZ_JBBGYT010000443.1, read as the reverse complement.
ACCTCGAGGATGAACAGCAGGAAGAAGATTTGCCACTGCCCGCGCTGCACGTGCTGCTGGTGGAGGATATTGAGTTGAACGTTGTGGTTGCTCGTTCGGTGCTTGAGAAGCTGGGTAACAGCGTAGAAGTGGCGATGACAGGGCAAGCTGCACTGGATATGTTTGACCCTGACGAGTTTGATCTGGTGTTGCTGGATATCCAGCTACCCGACATGACCGGACTGGATGTGGCGCGCATCATCCACCAGCGTCATGCCGGAGAGCATCTGCCACCGCTGGTGGCACTGACGGCGAACGTCCTGAAGGATAAACGTGAATACCTTGATGCGGGTATGGATGATGTTCTGAGCAAGCCATTGGCCGTTCCTGCACTCACGGCGATGATCAAAAGATACTGGGATTTCCAGGCAATCGATCTACCTGATGCACCGGAGTTCAATATGGATGAGAAAGAACTGGCGTTACTGGATGTGCCCATGCTTGAACAGTATATCGAGTTGGTCGGGCCGAAACTGATCCATCAGAGCCTCGCGATGTTCGAACAGATGATGCCGGGTTACCTGGCGGTACTGGATTCCAACATGATGGCGCGCGATCAAAAAGGCATTGCGGAAGAGGGCCACAAAATTAAAGGTGCTGCGGGTTCCGTAGGGCTGACACATTTGCAGCAGGTTGCAAAACAGATTCAAAGCCCTGAGCTGCCTGCATGGTGGGATAACGTTCAGGAATGGATTGATGAGCTTAAGCACGAGTGGCGCAATGACGTGGAAGTGTTACGGCAATGGGTTACGGACGCTGAAAAAAAATGACCCCGACCGAAGCCGGGGTGCGCGAATACTGCGCCAACACCAGGGAAAAAGGTCCTCCTGAGCTATTCTGATAAGAATCGTCGAGAGCTCAGGTTTAGGTATTGGGTGAACATAACAATGCTCAGTCACTACTTTAGCAAATCTTGCGTCACATGTTACGGGATTCATTAAAATGTGTGATGTTGAGCAGCGTTCGTAAACAGAAGAACCGATTTTTACAATCCAGTCAAGCGGCGAATTACATTTTACGATAATACGCATATTTATTGAACGATTGTGGCTTTTCCCCAGGTCCTGGGATTGACGTAAACTTTTTGCTCTGATGACTTTTTACTTAGGTACGGGAGTCTCGCTGCTGTAATCGATTTTATTGTTTGTAAGTTGATGTTTTATTTAGTTATTGTTGGGTTTTTGGTCTGGCTTTCCGAAACGTTTTGGTTTCTGCTAGCACAAATTACCGAATCGCCCTCCAGCGGTCGGTAAATGCTGACTCCGTTCAGAAAGATAAACAGCTCTTTCCAGTAACGTGAAACGATGTGGAATCGACTCTAAGGCCAAATCGACACGGGATTTACTTTCTATGAGGCTGAATAATCGAAAGCGTCCAGATGAAATTTATAAGCAGGATGAACCAATCAATTTCGAGTGCTTTCTGCTTCCGACAGATCCATCGTAGAGTGAAGGTAAAGTGCGTGATTTAATGGAACCGATTCCGGTTATGTCGGAGTAACTGACAATCATGGAGAAATCCTGGTGTATTTTCATACTGATAAATTTTGGGCGGATCCTCGGGTATGAGTCGCAATAAAGTGCGCGTGATGGCGCGGATCAAATCGGGGCTATTTCGCCTGGTCCTGGTCGTAATGGGTTTATGGGTGGGTGGTATTGTCCTCTTTGCTTTTTTACCGGTGCCATTTTCTGCCGTGATGGCCGAACGGCAATTGAGCGCCTGGTTCAGTGGTGATTTTCGCTATGTGGCTCATTCTGACTGGGTGTCGATGGATAAGATTTCACCGTGGATGGCGTTGGCGGTTATTGCCTCTGAAGATCAGAAGTTCCCTACGCACTGGGGGTTTGATGTGGCCGCTATTCAGTCAGTACTGGACAGCAGTAATGAGAAAGCGGGTATGCGCGGCGCATCGACACTCTCGCAGCAAACGGCCAAAAACGTATTTCTCTGGGATGGACGGAGCTGGGTGCGTAAAGGCCTGGAGGCCGGTCTGACGGTGGGAATTGAAACAGTATGGACCAAACGCCGGATCCTCACTGTTTATCTTAACGTGGCGGAGATGGGGAAAGGGGTCTTTGGCGTAGAGGAGGCCTCTCAACGCTATTTCCATAAACCGGCCAGTCGCCTGTCTATGTCTGAAGCCGCGCTACTGGCTGCAGTGCTACCCAACCCCATTCGCTTCAGGGCTGATGCTCCGTCTGGCTATGTGCGTCAGCGCCAACAGTGGATTATGCGCCAGATGCGCCAGCTCGGGGGGGAGAGTTTCCTGCGGGAACATAAGTTGCATTAATTCGGGCGGGAAATAGCCAACAGACCGGCTGAAACGCCGGTCTGTTCAGGGGGATGATTAGTCTTCGTCGAATCCGGCATTAAACAGATCGATCACCGCGGCCAGCGCTTCTTCTTCTTGCGCACCACTGGCTTCTACTTCGATATGACCGCCTTTAGCTGAGTCAAGCATCAGTAGCGCAATCACGCTGCTCGCTTCCGCTTCAGTACCGCTTTCATTGCGCAGCAGCACTTCAGCATCAAAACTCTGTACCAGTTCGAACAGCTTCATCGCCGGACGTGCGTGCATACCCAGCTTATTTTTAATCTCAACAGTCTGTTTTACGGTCATGATTTGCGTTTTTCCAGCGTACGGTGACGAGACTGAACGTTTTTACCGCGCGAGCGGAAATAATCTGCCAGTTGCTCGGCAATATACACGGAACGATGTTTACCGCCGGTACAGCCGATCGCCACTGTCAGATAGCTACGGTTATTGGTTTCCAGCATCGGTAACCATAACTCGAGGTAGCTGCGCGTCTGATAAATAAAATTATGCACTTCAGTATGACGATCAAGGAAGGCGGCAACGGGGCGATCAAGACCGGTCATCGGACGCAGCTTTGGATCCCAGTGTGGATTCGGCAGAAAACGGACATCAAACACATAGTCGGCATCAATGGGAATACCGTGTTTGAAACCGAAAGATTCGAATACCATGGTCAGTTCACGTTCGCGTTTCCCCAGCAGGCGGGTACGTAGCATCTCTGCCAGCTCGTGCACTGACATTTCTGAGGTGTCGATAATCAAATCGGCACGGGAACGTAGCGGTTCCAGCAGATCGCTTTCTTCATCGATGGCACTTTCCAGCGACAGATTTTTACTGGAGAGCGGATGCAGGCGACGGGTATCGCTATAGCGACGGATTAAGGTATTACGGTCAGCATCCAGGAACAGAAGCTGCGGCGAAAAACAGTCTGGCAAATTGGTGAGCGCGGTTTCAAATACCTCCGGAGATTCCGGCATGTTACGTACATCGATACTCACAGCAGCAGATATGTTGCGCTCAGCCAGCGAATGAGCCAGATCAGGTAGCAAGACTACAGGCAGGTTATCCACGCAGTAAAAACCCATGTCTTCCAGCGCGCGTAATGCCACTGATTTCCCTGAGCCTGAGCGACCGCTGACGATCATCAGCACCATTTCACTTTTCCCCCAATTTAACCCGCTTTCCCTTAGACCAGAAGCTGCACCAGCGCTGCGTTTCGCTGCGTTGCTGCAACTTCATTATGTCGGGGACTGTGGCAAGAATGACTAACTCTCTTCGTGATCTTCCGTGATGATCTCGTAAAGATCTTCATCGGATTGTGCGGCGCGCAGGCGACGCAGAACGGTTTTATCTGCCAGGCGCTTGGCAACCAGAGAGAGAGTATGAAGATGTGTTTTACACTGATCTGCTGGCACCAGCAGGGCAAACAACAGGTCCACGGGCTGATTATCAATTGCATCAAACGCGATGGGCTGGTCAAGGCGAATGAAGACACCGACTGCGCGTAGCGTATCTTCTTCCAGCTTGCCGTGCGGGATGGCAATGCCATTACCGATACCGGTGCTGCCCATTCTTTCACGCGTCAGAATCGCTTCAAAAATTGTCTGATGCGGGAGGTTAAGCTGTTTCGCCGCAAGCTCGCTGATAATTTCCAGCGCCCGTTTTTTGCTCTGGCAATGTACGCCATTACGGGTACACGAGATGCTCAAGACGGAGCCCAGTTCCAGTTTCAAATCATTGTTCATCATAGTTTCACTTAACTTTTCACTTCCGCAGGCAGGACACTCTTTACCAGCGTTCAGATCAAGAGATTAACATGCCGTATTGATTAACGGCTCGTATTCCCGGAAGAATACGAGCCGATACCGCTTTCAGCCTATGCCAGTAGAAGCGGGTTGCTGAAACACCATCAATGCATTGTGAGATTTAGTGTTGTTTTAGCTTATCTTTGTGTTTATTCAACTGGCGAGTCAGCTTGTCGATCAGGCCGTCAATCGCCGCGTACATATCTTTATCTTCCGAGGTGGCATGCAGCTCACCGCCATTCACATGCAATGTTGCATCGGCAATTTGCGTCACTTTCTCCACTTTTAAAACAATATAGACCTGGTTAATCCGGTCAAAGTATTGCTCCAGTTTGGCAAACTTCGCTGTCACAAACTCGCGCAGTGGCTCGGTGATTTCAACGTGCTGTCCAGTGATATTGAGCTGCATAGTGTCTTCCTTCTCTGTTCGTTCAGACCAGCTGTTTGCGCTGATTTGATGGCGGGATGGATAAAGACTCTCGGTATTTTGCCACAGTGCGCCGTGCCACCATAATTCCCTGTTCGGAAAGCATGGAGGTGAGCTTGCTGTCGCTGAGTGGTTTGACGGGATTCTCCGCCGAGATTAATTTTTTCACCAGTGCACGGATCGCCGTTGAGGACGCTTCGCCCCCTCCTTCGGTATTGACGTGACTGGAGAAAAAATACTTAAGTTCAAAAATACCACGTGGACTGTGCAGGTATTTCTGGGTGGTCACACGGGAAATGGTCGATTCATGCATTTCGACGGCACTGGCAATATCAGCCAGCACCATTGGGCGCATATACTCTTCGCCCTGTTCGAAAAAGGCCTGCTGCTGATCCACGATACAGCGTGTCACTTTCAGCAGCGTATCATTTCGGCTTTCCAGGCTTTTAATCAGCCACTTGGCTTCCTGCAAATTACTGCGGATAAACTGCGAATCACTGTCGCTGCGTGAACTTGAGCCTAGTGAAGCGTAATGCTGATTAATCTTCAGACGCGGCACACTGTCTGCATTCAACTCGACCATCCAGCGATTACTGACTTTACGCACCAGCACATCTGGAATGACATACTCGGGTTCCTGAGTATTGATCGATTGGCCTGGGCGCGGGTCAAGCGTTTGAATGACCTGCATCGCTCCCTTCAGCACGTCTTCTTTAAGGCGTGTGACGCGCATCAGGCTGCGGAAATCATGGTTGGCGAGCAGGTCGAGATGCTCACTGACAATCAGCCGTGCTTCTTTCAGCAGCGGCACATCTGCCGCAAACTGGGAGAGCTGTACCAGTAAACAGTCGCGCAGATCGCGGGCGCAGACGCCTACTGGATCAAAACGCTGTACACGTTTCAGCACTGCTTCCACTTCGTCAAGGGTCAGCTCGTCGTTACCCATACTTTCAAGCACTTCCTCGAGCGACACGGTCAGATAGCCCGTATCGTCGACAGCATCGACAATGGAGGTCGCAATCGCGCGATCGGTATCGGTAAAAGGCGTTAGCTCCACCTGCCACATCAGATAGTCCTGTAGTGTCTGGGTCGTTTCACCCTGATAAACAGGTAACTCATCGTCATGGTAATCGGTACCCGTGCCTGACGGCGTACCAGCGGTGTAGATTTCATCCCAGGTCGCATCCAGTGGAAGCTCCTCGGGCATGTCTTTCTGTTCCAGCGCTTCCCGGGTATCCAGCGCTTCTGTTTCCTGATATTCGCGGGTATCAACTTCTTCGTGAATGTCGGTCTGTTCAAGCAACGGGTTACTTTCCAGCGCCAGCTGAATTTCCTGCTGTAGTTCAAGCGTAGAGAGTTGCAGCAGGCGAATGGCCTGCTGCAGTTGTGGCGTCATGGCAAGCTGTTGACTCAGCCTGAGTTGTAAACCTTGCTTCATATTCAGAGTATTAATTCCCCAGAAAACTTACCGAATGTGAACACCTTATCAGAGTCTGAACTCTTCACCCAAATAGACACGCTTAACTTGCTCATCGGCCAGGATCGCTTCCGGGGTGCCGTGGGCGATAAGATGCCCCTGGCTGACGATATAGGCTCTCTCACACACTGCCAGCGTTTCACGTACGTTATGGTCGGTGATCAGCACGCCGAGGCCGCTGTCACGCAGGTGTTCAATAATCTTTTTAATATCAATAACGGAAATCGGGTCAACACCGGCAAACGGTTCATCCAGCAGGATGAATTTTGGATTGGCGGCCAGCGCACGGGCAATTTCTACGCGGCGGCGTTCACCGCCTGATAGCGCCTGACCGAGGCTGTCACGTAAATGTTCGATGTGAAACTCTTCCAGCAGTTCATTAGCACGATCTTCACGCTGCTCACTGGTCAGATCATCACGAATTTGCAGCACCGCCATCAGATTATCGTAAACACTCAGACGGCGGAAAATAGAGGCTTCCTGTGGCAGATAGCCAATGCCCCGACGCGCACGCGCATGCAGCGGTAAAATGCTGATGTCTTCATCGTCGATCACGATACGACCTGCATCACGCGGCACGATGCCAACCACCATGTAAAACGTGGTGGTCTTGCCTGCGCCGTTCGGGCCAAGCAGGCCCACGATTTCGCCAGACTTCACTTGCAGGCTGACATCTTCAACCACGCGGCGGCCTTTGTAAGCCTTCGCGAGGTTTTCCGCAATTAAGGTTGCCATGTTCGTTAGTTACTCTTTTTCTGACCGTTTGACGGTGTGCCTTTGTCCTGCAACTGCGATGGCACCAGTACGGTAGTGACACGTTTGCCGCTGCTGCCGAAGGCCTGCATTTTTTGCTCTTTCACCAGATAGGTGATGCGATCGCCTTTGACGTTGCTGTCGAGCTGCTCCAGATAGGCGTTGCCGGTTAACTCCACCAGGTCTTTCGCCAGTTCGTAATGCATTTTCTGGGCGTGACCCTGCACGGGTTTGCCACTGTCCTGCATCTGGTAGAAGGTCGCAGGATTGCCGTAGGCATCAACAATGGTTTTATTGCTGTCGCCACCCGGACGGGTCACCACCACTTTATCGGCCGTGATTTTAATCGTACCCTGCGTCACGATGACTTTTCCGGTAAACGTGGCAACGTTGCCTTGCATATCCAGCGCCTGATTTTCCGAGTCGACATTCACCGGTTTATCCGAATCGCCCGTTAACGCTAAAGCAGGAACGCTCACGGCGAACAGCAGGGTTGCAGTCAGTAACTTAAGGCTTTTGTTCATTTTGAATTTCATAAGATGTTTTGACCTTTTCAATCAACTCGGCAGTTTTCTTCCGTAAATTCCCACGCATCTTCATACCTGTAGAGTTAAAGCTGCTGCCATAAAGTGTTACCTGATCGTCCGAGGTCACATCCTGAGTCGTCAGGTTAATTTGCGCATTATCTGTTTTGATGCGCTCAAGCTGTGCGTCTTTCGTCAGGCTGTTAACTTCCACATGCCCGTATAGGTACAGCATGCGATCGTTAGTGAGCTTGGCTTTGTCTCCACGCACTGACCACGTTGGAACCTTGTTCTCATCGTAGGTGGTCATCACCGGGTTATCGAACCAGGTTACAGCATCCGCCGAAAAATAGGTCACCTTGTCAGAAACCAGCTTGTAGCTCAGCGCTCCGGTTGGGTTATAAACTACCGTATGTGAGTTATCACTCATATAGGTGGGTTCATTATTGTCCTGCGTTGCTGCACCGTCGTTATCATCGGTGGCAGTCAGATTCCAGCCAATCAGCACAATGGCGATCAGTGCCAGTATCAGCGTCATCCAGCGTCTTGTTTTACTCATACCGACTGCCCTTTGGCCTCATCAAACTTGCCCTGTGCAATCAGGATTAGATCGCAAATTTCCCGAACTGCACCACGACCACCCGCAATACGGGTCACGTAGTGAGCGCGGGGAAGCAAAATGGGATGAGCATCAGCAACGGTCACACTCAGGCCCACTTCAGCCATGACCGGCCAGTCAATCAGATCATCACCAATATAGGCAACCTGCTCCGCACTGAGTGACAGTGTATCCAGAAGTTCACGGAAGGCCAAAAGCTTATCCGTTTGTCCCTGGTAAAGATGCGTAATCCCCAGTGTGGCACAGCGATCTTCCAGCAGTTTGGCTTTACGGCCGGTAATAATAGCCACTTCAATCCCGGAGGTGAGCAGGCAGCGAATACCATAACCATCACGCACATTGAAGGCTTTGAGTTCTTCACCATTGTTACCCTGGTAGATCACGCCGTCTGACATGACACCATCGACATCGCAGATCAACAGTTTTATGTTCTGCGCTTGTGCCATCACCTGTTGGCTGACCGGGCCGTAACAGGTCTCAACGGTGGCTGCTGAATGACTCATTTCTGTTCACTTCCTTTGTTAAACCACACCAGCACGAAGCATGTCATGCATATGCACCACGCCCAGCAGTGTGTCGCCGTCGGCGACCATCACGGAGGTAATATTCTTATTTTGCATCAGATTCAGCGCATCCACTGCCAGGGTATTAGGCCGAACGCGGATCCCGCCCGGGGTCATCACGCTTTCGATGCCGGCATGCTGGATATCAACGCCCATATCGAAGACACGGCGCAAATCGCCATCGGTAAAGATGCCTTCGATTTTCATCAAATCGTTGCAGATTACCGTCATTCCCATATTTTTACGCGTTATTTCCAGTAGCGCATCGCGGAGTGAAGCATCACGGCTCACGTGCGGCATGTCGCTGCCCGAGTGCATGATATCATCAACACGCAGTAGCAGCTTACGCCCCAGCGCACCGCCGGGATGGGAGAGCGCAAAATCTTCCGGTGTGAAGCCACGTGCTTTCAACAGGGCAACGGCCAGGGCATCTCCCATGACCAGTGTTGCCGTCGTGCTGGTCGTTGGTGCCAGGCCCAGTGGACAAGCTTCCTGTGGCACTTTAACACACAGATGCACATCCGCTGCGCGGCCCATTGCACTTTCCGGGCGGCTGGTGAGGCAGATTAATGTGACGCGTAAGCGTTTTAGCACCGGAATCAGTGCCAGAACTTCGGAAGATTCACCGGAGTTAGAGATGGCTAATACTACGTCATTGGGGCTGACCATGCCCAGATCGCCGTGACTGGCCTCAGCGGGGTGGACAAAAAACGATGGCGTACCGGTACTGGCAAAGGTAGCGGCTATTTTCTTACCGATATGCCCCGATTTCCCCATTCCCATCACCACAACTTTACCGCCACAGCGATAGATCAGGTTGCAGGCATGGGTAAAATCGTCGTTGATGTACTGATCGAGCTGCTCTAACCCTTCACGTTCAATCCGCAATACTTCTTTCCCGGCCTGTTGAAAGTCAAAGTCGGGATCGGCAGTGATATGCGCCATAGTAGTCCAGTCCTTTTACCAGAAAGTCACAGAGGGGAAGCCATAGAGCATTCCCACCCAGACGATAAATCCGCACAGCAACAATGCACCAGCCAGCCGACCAATGCGACGACTGCGTTGCAAACAGATTAATGTAAACAGCGCACTGACACCCAGCATCACCCAATAATCACGGGCGAAGATAGCGGTGTCGAGCGTGCCGGGATGAATCAGTGCCGGGATGCCCAGCACAATCGCGATATTATAGATGTTTGAACCAATCAGGTTTCCGACGGCGATATCATCTTCGCCTTTTAGTGCTCCGGCAATAACCGTAGCCAGTTCCGGCAGGCTGGTGCCTACTGAAATGATGGTCAGGCCAATCACCAGTTCACTCACGCCAAAATAATCAGCAATGACCGTCGCATTATCGATCACCATACGCGTAGACATGGGTAGCAGGATCAGCGCAACGGCCAGCCACAGGAAAGCAACGGTATTGCCCGCCTCATCGCGTGGCAGTTCGGCCAGCTGTTCCCGGGTCAGAGAGTCATTACCGTCGCGTTCAGCACGACGTGCGATTTTAATGATGAACAACAGATAGATGGCTGCGATAGCGATCAGCGCCAGACCATCATTCCGGCTCAGTTCGTTATCGAACAACGTCACACCGCATAGCAGGGTGACCAGCAGCATCAGTGGGAGCTCACGCCGTATCAGGTTTGAATGAACGGTGAGCGGGTGTAGCAGCGCTGCGCCTCCCAATATCAGCAAAATATTGGTAATATTCGAGCCCATCGCTGTTCCTACGGCAATATCCATCTGCCCATGTGTAGCAGCAGAGAACGAGACAATCAGCTCGGGCAGTGAGGTGCCGATGCCCACCACGGTCATTCCGATAATTAACGGGGGAATACCAAAGGATCTGCACAAGATAGCGGCGCTAAACACCAGACGATCGGCTCCATAAACCAGTAAGACTAAACCGATAATCAGTAGTGCTGTAGCGACGAGCATGAAGTGTCCTTGTGGTCAGGTCTTATCGTCGAGGGCAGGTGGCGACAACGAAGTAAGGCATGGAAAATTTAATGGCAGTGATTTTGACGGTCTCAAAGCAAAAAGTAAAACTTATGCCAACTTTAGCTACGTCACAGAGGTAAGATTCTGTAAAAATGCCCGGCCCGGAGGGTAATACGTTACTATCGGGGGTAAATTAATCGCCTAAAAATAAAGATAGAGGTAACTATGAGCCAGGCGGAGACGAATCTGGTGGATGTCCGGGGTGTGAGTTTCTCCCGTGGCAACCGTCCGATTTTCGATAACATCTCGCTTACGGTGCCCAAAGGGAAAGTCACCGCCATTATGGGGCCATCCGGGATCGGTAAAACTACGTTGTTACGACTGATAGGTGGGCAGATCCCGCCTGACAGCGGTGAAATCTGGTTCAATGGTGAGAACATTCCCGCGCTGTCGCGTTCGCGTCTTTACGAAGCGCGTAAGAAGATGAGTATGCTGTTTCAGTCAGGTGCGCTGTTTACCGATCTCAGCGTCTTTGACAACGTTGCATGGCCGCTGCGTGAACATTCCCGTCTCCCAGAGCCCTTGCTGAACAGTACGGTGATGATGAAACTGGAAGCCGTGGGATTACGCGGTGCCGCCAATCTGAAACCCTCTGAACTGTCTGGCGGAATGGCGCGGCGTGCCGCTCTGGCCCGTGCGATTGCACTTGAACCCGATTTGATTATGTTCGACGAACCGTTTGTCGGGCAGGATCCGATTACCATGGGCGTGCTGGTGAAGTTAATCGATGAGCTTAATCACGCTTTGGGTGTTACCTGTATCGTGGTTTCTCACGATGTCCCGGAAGTGCTGAGCATTGCCGATTATGCGTATATTATCGCCGATCAAAAAGTGATTGCACAGGGGACAGCCCCACAGTTACGTGAAAATGATGATGCCCGCGTGCGTCAGTTTATTGATGGTATTGCTGACGGGCCCGTGCCGTTCCGTTTCCCGGCAGGGGATTATCTGCAAGATTTAGTCGGCTCAGGGAGGGTGACAGACTGATGTTTCTAAGAGCACTGGCGTCACTCGGGCGAACGGGCATTAATACCTGCGCCTCTTTTGGCCGTGCAGGGTTGATGTTATTCCATGCATTGTTTGGCATTCCTCGCTTTCGTAAACATGCGCCACTGTTGATAAAACAGTTGTATAGCGTTGGCGTGATGTCGTTATTAATTATCGTGGTTTCCGGGCTGTTTATCGGCATGGTGTTGGGCCTGCAGGGTTATCTGGTGCTGAAGACATACAGTGCCGAAACGGGCCTGGGCATGATGGTCGCACTGTCGCTGCTACGCGAACTGGGCCCGGTTGTCACCGCGTTACTGTTCGCCGGGCGTGCCGGTTCAGCTCTGACGGCAGAAATTGGCCTGATGAAAGCCACTGAGCAGCTTTCCAGTATGGAAATGATGGCGGTTGATCCCCTACGACGCATTATCTCTCCGCGTTTCTGGGCGGGTGTGATCAGTATGCCGTTGCTGACCCTGATTTTCGTCGCGGTGGGTATTCTTGGCGGCGGGCTGGTGGGTGTCAGCTGGAAAGGTATCGATCCTGGATTCTTCTGGTCAGCCATGCAGAATGCGGTCGACCTGCGCACGGATCTTATCAACTGCGTAATCAAGAGCGCCGTTTTTGCGGTGACGGTCACCTGGATTGCGCTGTTTAACGGCTATGACGCCATCCCGACTTCTGAAGGGATCAGTCGGGCAACGACGCGTACCGTAGTACATGCTTCACTGGCAGTGCTCGGTCTGGATTTTGTGCTTACAGCACTGATGTTTGGGAACTGATTCAATGCAAACGAAAAAAAGCGAGATTTGGGTAGGTGCCTTTTTACTGCTGGCGCTGTGCGCGATTATTTTTCTCTGTCTGCGCGTTGCCGACCTGAAGTCACTGGGCAATGAACCGACCTGGAAGCTGTATGCTACTTTTGACAATATTGGCGGTCTGAAAGCAGGGTCGCCGGTGAAAGTCGGTGGCGTCGTCATTGGCCGGGTTGAAGACATTACCCTTGACCCGAAAAATTACTCACCGAAGGTCACGATGGATATTGAAGATAAATATAACAATATCCCTGACACCAGTTCTCTGGCTGTGCGCACCTCCGGTCTGCTGGGTGAGCAATATCTGGCCCTGAATATTGGGTTTGATGACCCGGAAATGGGAACTGCTACGCTTAAAGACGGCAGCACGTTGCAGGACACCAAATCTGCAATGGTGCTGGAAGATCTGATTGGACAGTTCCTGTACAAAAGCGGCAACGGTGACGATAAAAACCAAAATTCATCTGCGTCGGGTGACGAGCCGGCCTCAGTGCCCGCCCCGGCGACGACAACTCCAGAAGAGGGCAAATAATGTTTAAACGTTTACTGATGGTGGCGATGCTGGTGATCGCACCAGTGGCAGCCAATGCCGCAGCGGATCAGACCGATCCTTATAAATTAATGAACGAAGCAGCCGCGAAAACGTTTACCCGGTTGAAGAGTGAACAACCGAAAATTAAGCAGGATCCTAACTACCTGCGTCAGATCGTGCGTGAAGAACTGTTGCCGTATGTGCAGATCAAATACGCCGGGGCGCTGGTACTCGGTCGTTACTACAAAGAGGCTACGCCAGCACAGCGTGATGCCTATTTCAAAGCCTTTGGTGATTATCTTGCGCAGGCCTATGGCCAGGCGCTGGCGATGTACAACGGGCAAACATACCAGATTGCTCCGCCTCAGCCGTTGGGGGATGCCAATATTATTGCTATCCGTGTCACCATCATTGACCCGAATGGCCGCCCGCCGGTACGACTGGACTTCCAGTGGCGTAAAAACAGCGTCACGAATCACTGGCAGGCTTATGACATGATTGCGGAAGGTGTCAGCATGATCACGACCAAGCAGAACGAATGGAGTGACACCCTACGTACGAAAGGTATCGACGGCCTGACGGCGCTGTTGAAGTCCTACTCGCAGCAGCCGATTTCATTGAATAAGCAGTCGTAATGAGCGAACAACTGCGTTGGGAGGTAGAGACGGACCATCTGCGTCTCTTCGGGGAGTTGGAACGTGAAACGCTGTTGCCGCTTTGGCAGCAGCGGGAAGCGGTGATGCAGTGGGTCGAAACGATCGATGTTTCCGGGCTGGATCGCGTCGATTCCGGTGGGCTGGCATTGCTGGTCCATCTCCGACAGATCGCGATACAGCGTGGAAGAGTACCGCAGTTTATCGGCATCACCGATAAACTCAGTTCGCTGATCACGCTCTATAACCTGCAGAAAATTATTGTCGGCAGCGACTAAGCCGCCAGAATCGATGCGCCGCGTAACGACAGCGGAACACCTTGAGTTTGCTCATTTTTACTTCAGGAACTGGTGCGCCGGTTCCTCTTTCATCCTGCCTCCGTATTGTTATCCATTCTCATTTAGTCTTTTACTGCTGCTCCTGGCATTTTTTGCTTGTTTAAGAGTGGGGCGGATTCCACTAAGATGTGTGCCTGTTTATTATCAAGTGAATTTGAAAGCATCATGGAAAATAATGAAATTCAGTCCGTGCTGATGGGCGCGTTACCGCTGCAGGAAGTCCACGTTACTGGTGATGGCAGCCATTTCCAGGTGATTGCCGTTGGTGAACTGTTTGGCGAGCTGAGCCGTGTGAAGAAGCAACAGACGGTCTATGCACCCCTGATGGCTTACATCGCGGATAACCGTATTCATGCGGTTTCCATCAAGACTTATACCCCTGAAGAGTGGGCGCGTGACCGTAAACTAAACGGTTTTTAAGCTGTGCAGCGTTCGCCACGTTTGGCGTGGTGAGAGTCTGAACAGCAGATTTTTTGACTGACAACAGAGAGCAGTTGCAATGGATAAATTTCGTGTACAGGGTCCGACCCGCCTGAGTGGTGAAGTCACAATTTCCGGGGCTAAAAATGCCGCATTACCGATCCTGTTCGCAGCTTTGCTGGCTGAAGAGCCGGTAGAGATTCAGAATGTCCCGAAACTGAAGGACATCGATACCACCATGAAACTGCTCAGTCAGTTGGGTGTAAAGGCTGAACGTAATGGTTCCGTGCATCTTGATGCCAGTGACGTCAATATTTTCTGTGCGCCTTACGACCTGGTGAAGACCATGCGTGCTTCTATCTGGGCGTTGGGGCCGCTGGTAGCGCGTTTTGGCCAGGGTCAGGTATCCCTGCCTGGCGGTTGCGCCATCGGTGCCCGTCCTGTTGACCTGCATATCACGGGTCTGGAGCAACTTGGCGCAGAGATTAAGCTGGAAGAAGGTTATGTGAAGGCCTCGGTTAATGGTCGCCTGAAGGGCGCACACATTGTGATGGATAAGGTCAGCGTAGGCGCTACCGTCACCATCATGAGTGCTGCAACGCTGGCAACCGGAACAACGGTTATTGAAAATGCTGCGCGTGAGCCAGAAATTGTGGATACCGCAAACTTCCTGAATACGCTGGGTGCGAAAATCACTGGCGCTGGCAGCGACCGTATTACTATCGAAGGCGTAGAACGTCTGGGTGGTGGGGTCTATCGCGTGTTGCCTGACCGTATCGAGACCGGAACATTCCTGGTGGCGGCGGCGATCTCTGGCGGTAAAGTGGTCTGTCGTGCGGCTCAGCCCGATACTCTGGATGCTGTGCTGGCTAAACTGCGTGAAGCCGGTGCGGATATTGAAGTGGGCAGCGACTGGATCAGCCTGGATATGCACGGTAAGCGGCCAAAAGCGGTAAACCTGCGCACGGCACCACACCCAGGTTTCCCGACTGATATGCAGGCCCAGTTCAGCCTGTTGAATCTGGTGGCAGAAGGTACGGGCGTGATCACCGAGACCATTTTTGAGAACCGATTCATGCATGTGCCGGAGCTGGTTCGTATGGGCGCACACGGTGAAATTGAGAGCAATACGCTGATTTGCCATGGCGTGGAGAAGCTGTCGGGTGCTCAGGTGATGGCGACCGATCTGCGTGCTTCAGCCAGTCTGGTTCTGGCAGGCTGTATTGCGGAAGGTACGACTCTGGTGGATCGTATCTACCACATCGACCGCGGTTATGAGCACATCGAAGATAAGCTGATGGCGCTTGGCGCAAATATTCAGCGCATCAGCGGCGAAGAGTGATTTTCCCGCAATAAAAAAGGGTCGGTATTCAATACCGGCCCTTTTTTTTAACTGCGGATCAGTTTCTTACGGTCGATAAGTTGATGTGTTTTAGGATCGTAGTAGCGGCTGGGCCAGATTTCTGCCGGATGCACATTCAGGGCATCGGCGATCAGCCACTCTCCTTTAGGCCAGGGTCGACTCAACGTATTGGCTAACGTCGATGAACTTAAGCCTGCCAGTCTGGATTGGGCGGCGAGGGTGGTTCCTTTTTTGCGCAGTCCGGCAATGATGTCTGCTGGGTGCCAGTCTTGCTGAGAGTGTTTCATGTGCTTATCCTCCATGGGCACTTTTGGAAAACAGGGCGCGGATTGTTGTCATCAATTGCACTCTGCTGTAGGTATTATTCCGATAAAGCAACTTGTTATATTTCACAATAACAGGCTGTTTATAGCAAATAACTTCCATTAAATTCCAATAAATTTCAGGCATAACTGTTTTTTTGCGTAACGTTACGCAAAATTAGAAGTGACGTGCCGGGGGCATGGGGGAGTGCGCGTGAAAAAAGTGTATCTGAAGGGCGGACAAAAAAACAGAAAGCACGAAGTGGTGTGCTTTCTGTTTAATTTATGGCATTAGAATTCGCGCTGAACTGACATGTGCGCAAGGGCTTCCAGCGCACTCCGCCATGGCGACTCAGGCAGGGCTTTCAGAGCCGTAATGGCTTTATCGGCTTCTTGTTCCGCAGCATTGCGCGTCCATTCCAGTGAGCCACACTGGTGCATTGCTTCCAGAACAGGTTCCAGTAAATGGCGTCCGTTACCTTCTTCAATCGCAGTACGAATCATGCTGGCTTGCTGCGGTGTTCCGTTACGCATGGCATGCAATAACGGCAGTGTCGGTTTACCTTCACTCAGGTCATCACCCACGTTTTTACCCAGCGTTTTGCCATCGGCACTGTAATCCAGCAGATCATCAATGAGCTGGAATGCGGTGCCGATGTAGCGGCCGTAATCCTGCAAAGCCTGCTCTTGTACCGCGTTGGCACCTGCCAGAATGGCCGAGGACTGTGCTGCTGCTTCGAACAGGCGTGCGGTTTTGCTGTAAATGACGCGCATGTAGCTTTCTTCGGTGATGTCCGGGTCATTACAGTTCATCAACTGTAAGACTTCGCCTTCCGCAATCACATTGACCGCTTCAGACATCAGGGCCAGAACCCTCAGCGAGCCGAGGCTGGTCATCATCTGGAACGAGCGAGTGTAGATAAAATCACCGACCAGCACGCTGGCAGCATTGCCAAACGCGGCGTTCGCGGTGGCTTTACCTCTGCGCATATCTGATTCATCCACGACGTCATCGTGTAGCAGCGTGGCGGTATGAATGAATTCGATCAACGCCGCGACGGTAATATGTTGTTTACCTTCGTAATTATTGATGGCGCGTGCTGCAAGCACAGCGATCATCGGACGGATACGCTTACCTCCGCCACTGATAATGTAATAGCCCAGCTGATTGATGAGGGATACATCCGAGTTCAGCTGGTCGAGTATTGTCGCATTGACGTCCGCCATATCTTGCGCGGTGAGTTCATTTATCTGTTCTAAGTTCATCAGTCTGTTCAGCTATCGCTCAGTTCGCTGCTATGATAAGCGCCTTTACCGTGCCAGTGGCATGAAATGTATGACAGATTGTACTTGAAAAACGCGGCGGTGAAACGTCCCCATTCACGTTGCGTTTTTTTTCTGCAATAGAGCGAAACAGGCTATTGTCTTTACCTGCGAAGTTGCGTAGAATTCGCGCCCTATTGTGAATATTTATAGCGCAGCCTGAAATCAAAGAAGGCAAGCGCGAAAGCGGAGTTTATATGTACGCGGTTTTCCAAAGTGGTGGTAAACAACACCGAGTAAGCGAAGGTCAAACCATTCGCCTGGAAAAGCTGGACATCGCAACCGGCGAAGTCGTTGAATTCGACCAGGTTCTGATGATTGCTAACGGCGAAGACGTTAAAATCGGCGCACCTTTAGTTTCAGGTGGCGTGATCAAGGCTGAAATCGTAGCTCACGGTCGTGGCGACAAGATCAAGATTGTTAAGTTCCGTCGTCGTAAGCATTACCGTAAGCAGCAGGGTCACCGTCAGTGGTTCACTGATGTGAAGATCACTGGCATCAGCGCATAACAGGAGACCTGACAAATGGCACATAAGAAAGCTGGTGGTTCGACCCGTAACGGTCGTGACTCCAATGCAAAACGTCTGGGCGTAAAACGTTTCGGCGGCGAATCTGTACTGGCTGGTAGCATCATCGTTCGTCAGCGTGGCACCAAATTCCACGCGGGCACCAACGTAGGCTGCGGTCGTGACCACACCCTGTTTGCTACTGCAAACGGCAAGGTCCAATTCGAAGTTAAAGGCCCGAACAACCGTAAATACATCAGCATTGTTGCTGAGTAATTAGGTTTTCGTGCCGCGGAACGGCTGTTAAGCCGTTCACTGCTGCGAAAATAAAAGCCCCGCACTAGACTGCGGGGCTTTTTACATTCTGCCAGGGAACACTGATGTCAGTCATCAAACAACAGGCTGGAATGGGTATTGCGCTTGCGCTGGTTACCGCTATGAGCTGGGGTTCGTTACCCATTGCGATGAAAGTGGTGCTGCAGGTGATGGATCCGTTCACTGTGGTGTTCTATCGTTTTTTTCTCGCAGCGTTAGGCCTGGGCACGATTCTGGCCTTGAAACGTCAGCTGCCGCCGCGTGATTTCTTCCGGCACCCGCGTTGGCTGGTGTGGGTGATGATCGCTACCGCCGGACTGGTGGGCAATTTCATCTTGTTTGGCTCTTCGTTGCAGTATCTCAGCCCGACGGCGTCCCAGGTGATTGCCCAGTTGGCTCCTCCTGGTATGATGCTTGCCAGCGTCTTTATCCTGAAAGAAAAGATGCGCGGCAGCCAGATTATCGGTGTCTGTATGCTGCTGTGCGGGTTGGTGATGTTTTTTAATACCAGCCTGGTGGAAATCTTTACCCGTCTGACCAATTACACCTGGGGTGTGATTCTGGGCGTCAGTGCAGCACTGGTGTGGGTGGTCTATGGCGTGACGCAAAAAATTTTGTTGCGTCGACTCGGCTCGCAGCAGATCCTGTTTTTGCTGTACACTTTATGTGCAGTGACGTTATTGCCTTTTGCGCACACCGATCTGGTGTGGCAACTGGACAGATGGCAGCTTGGATGCCTGATTTTTTGTGTGCTGAATACCCTTGTGGGTTACGGCGCACTGGCGGAAGCCTACGCACGCTGGCAGGCGGCTCAGGTCAGCGCAATTGTGACGCTAACGCCACTTTTTACCCTGCTGTTTTCAGAATTTTTATCGCTTGGCTGGCCCGACTTTTTTGCCATTCCGCAACTCAATACCTTAGGGTTTGTCGGAGCAATCGTTGTGGTGTCAGGCGCCATGTTTTCCGCAATTGGTCATCGCTTATGGCCACGGCGGAGCAATCCCGTTCCGGTGCCACCTGCATCGGGCCACGGGCGTATGAGTGACGGAGAAGTAAAATGAAGTTTGTTGATGAAGCGACGATCCTGGTAGTGGCTGGCGATGGCGGTAATGGCTGCGTGAGCTTCCGTCGTGAGAAATATATCCCTCGTGGCGGTCCGGACGGTGGTGATGGTGGCGATGGCGGCGATGTGTATATGCAGGCCGACGAAAACCTGAATACCCTGATCGACTACCGCTTTGAAAAGTCCTTCCGTGCAGAACGTGGGCAGAACGGCCAGAGCCGTGACTGTACCGGTAAACGCGGTGTGGACATCGTTGTTAAAGTACCGGTTGGAACGCGCATTATTGACCAGGGAACCGGTGAAACCCTCGGTGATATGACGCATCATCAGCAGAAGATGATGGTCGCTAAAGGCGGTTGGCACGGTCTGGGTAACACCCGTTTCAAGTCATCCGTCAACCGTACCCCACGCCAGAAAACCATGGGTACGCCGGGTGAAAAGCGTGATTTACAGCTGGAGCTGATGCTGCTGGCTGACGTGGGTATGCTTGGTCTGCCTAACGCAGGTAAATCGACCTTTATTCGCGCTGTTTCTGCTGCGAAACCTAAAGTGGCGGATTATCCGTTTACCACTCTGGTGCCAAGCCTCGGTGTTGTTCGTATGGACAGCGAGCAGAGCTTTGTTATTGCCGATATCCCGGGTCTGATCGAAGGGGCTTCGGATGGTGCAGGTCTGGGTATTCGCTTCCTTAAACACCTTGAGCGTTGCCGTGTACTGTTACACACCATCGATCTGGCACCGATTGACGAAAGCGATCCGATTGAAAACGCTCGCATCATCCTGGCTGAGCTGGAGAAATACAGCGATAAGCTGTTCCAGAAGCCACGCTGGCTGGTGTTCAACAAAGTGGACCTGCTGGATGAAGAAGAAGCCGCATCGCGTGCTAAAGCCATTGCAGACGCTCTGGGATGGACAGAGAAATACTATCTGATCTCTGCGGCAAACCGCTCAGGCGTTAACGCACTGTGCTGGGACCTGATGTCCTTCATCATCGCTAACCCGAAAGAAGCTGAACTGGAAGCTAAACAGCCAGAGAAAGTGGAATTCATGTGGGATGACTATCATCGTCAGCAGCTGGAAGAAACCCAGCCAGAAGTTGAAGAAGAAGACGATGACTGGGATGACGATTGGGACGAAGACGACGAAGAAGGTGTCGAAACCGTCTATCAGCGTTAATCTTCGCTAAAAAAATAGGGTGCCACTGGCGCCCTATTTTTTTGTGCCTAATCGCGGCGGTTCTGATGTGGTACCGCGCCTCTGCGCTTTAGCCGATAATGGCGGTTGTCAGTCGTGCAATACAGCACAGCTGATCCTGTGCATTCACAATCTCAATCTGCCAGACCTGGTTCATACTGCCGCTGTGAAGCGCCCTGCAGATGCCGCGTACGGTTCCGCTATAGACCGCACGCAGATGGCTGGCGCTGACTTCAATACCTACCACATTCTGACCTGGCTGCGAACAGAGCCAACCTGCCATTGACCCCAGCGATTCCGCCAACGCCACTGATGCGCCACCGTGCAGCAGCCCAAACGGCTGCTGTGTGCGAGCATCCATGGGCATAGTGGCTTCCAGCCAGTCAGGCTCCAGTCGGGTAAAGACCATACCCAGCCCGGCAATTAGCGTACCTTCTGCCATCTGATTTAGCTCAGTCAGGCTACTTTGTCGTTTCCACATATCAGGCACCCAGAGTGGCTCCGCCATCGACAACAATATCCTGCATCACGATATGGCTGGCGCTGTCGGAGGCGAGGAACAATACCGTGTTGGCGATTTCCTGAGGTTGGGCAATTTTCTGCAACGGAATACCCAGTTTGTACTGATCGGGGTAGCCGGCGATCATCTGCTGTTCGTCTTCCGGTTTATGCCACAGGCTCCGTTGCATCGCGGTGTCTGTGGAACCGGGTGAAACGATATTGCAGCGGACACCAAAGGGAGCCATTTCCAGCCCGACAGTGAGGCACAGGCTACGCAGGGCTGCTTTAGAAGCACCATAAGCTGACATACCGATACGCGGCGCGTGTGCCGCATTGGAGGCAACAGTGACAATCGCGCCGGCACGTTGCTGACGGAACAGTGGCAGTGTTTGCTGGAACAGATTGAATGCCCCCCCGGCGTTGACGGCCATGCAGGCCTGCCAGTCCTCCACCGCGAGTTCTTCGGTGCTGCCAGTACGTAAAATACCGGCAGCATTCACCAGCACATCAAGGCGGGGTGTATCTGACAGCAGGCGCTGACAGACACGTTTCACCTGATCGGCATCGGAAATATCGACAATGGCGCGCTGGAAGGGGTAATCGTTTTGCGAAAACTGTTTATCAAACCCCACCACAGAGGCACCCGCAGCAACAAATGCCAGTGCAGTATGATAACCAATCCCCTGGCCCGCCCCGGTGATCCACACCTGTTTATTGCTGAAGTCAAAACGGCATGACATTACGCAGGCTCCCTCGACAGCAGTGCCCACCAGCCATCAATACTGGGATTTTTTGCCAGGGCGATGAAGTCGATATCGCTATGCACCTGGCGCCAGCGGGCTGCCAGCGCCATCATGCGCACCGAATCCAGTCCGTAATCCACCAGATTTTCGCTATCAAGGAGATCATCGCTGTCTTCATCCAGCAGGGGCAGGACCACGGCACGTAGCTGCTCTTTGCTTTGTGGCAGTGGCAGCAGGGTTTCCGTCATCACAACGCGGCCGCTGCGACCGGCTGTATAGGTCAGCGACATCATATGTTCTTCGCGGCTGAAGTCAGCCAGGGCGTCAGCCACCATAAATGGCTTGATGTTACGCATAAAGGCGTCGGTCGCGGTGGTCAGACAGCCAATGTGGGCATATACGCCACAGATAATCAGCTGGTCGCGTCCGGTTTCATTCAGGATCGATTCCAGCGGTGAGCGATGAAATGCGCTGTAACGCCATTTCACCAGCACCTGGTCATGTTCATCCGGTGCCAGTGCAGCCACGACTTTCTGCTGATCAGGGTGTTTGTTGAGGCCAGGTCCCCACATGTCGTTTAGCAGAGCACGATCTTCAGCACTTTGCTCATTGGGCTGTGCGGTGTAGAACACCGGGATCCCCTGGGATTTGCAGTACTCGCGTAACCGGGCAATATTGGCGACGACTTGTTCAATCAGCGGGCTGTCTTCACCCCAAAAATTGAGGAAATACTCCTGCATATCGTGGATCAGTAACGCGGCACGCGCCGGTTCAAAGGCCCAGGTCACTTTATTGGCTGGCAGTTCGGCTGCGGTTGGCAGCGCGTAAGAATTTAACGTTGGAATAGCCATTACTCTCTCCTGAAAATTATCCGTTCTGCTGAGCGGCCAGCTGCTGGCGCAGGCGTTTTTTGTCCACTTTTCCCACCGGGGTGAGCGGTAGCTCATCGACACATTCAATGCGATCCGGCAGCTTGAATTCCGCCACGCCCAGTTCACGCAGATGACGACGTAAGACCACCGGTTTTAGCGCACGACGCGCGACAATAAACGCACAGCTTTTCTCACCCATCAGGTTGTCTTCCATGGACACCAGCGCAGCATGGATCACGTCTTCATGGCGCAGCAGCAGATTTTCGATCTCTTCCGCTGCGATCTTTTCGCCACCCCGGTTGATCTGATCCTTCTCGCGCCCCTGAACGGTGATGTAGCCGTCTGCAGCGATGGCGATCAGATCGCCGGAGCAGTAGAAACCCTGATCATCGAAGCTGGCAGCATTGTGCTCCGGGCTATTGTAGTAACCACGGAAGGTATAAGGGCCGCGCGTCATCAGGCGGCCGGTTTCTCCCGCGGGCAGTGGCTGACCCTGCTCATCCGCGACCCAAACCTCGTCGTCGTCAGAGATCGGACGGCCCTGCGTAGTGAGAATATGCTGCTGGTCATCGTCCAGGCGGGTGTAGTTCACCAGACCTTCGGCCATGCCAAAGACCTGCTGGAGCTGGCAGCCAATTTCTTTCTGGATACGTGAAGCCAGTGATTCACTGAGCTTGGCACCACCAACTTGTAACAGTGCCAGTGATGTCAGTGCACGGTTGCTGCCCCATTCCTGAATTGCCTGTAACCACAGACTGACGGCGGGTGGCACCAGTGCCGCCACGTTAACCTGATGTTGTTCAATCAGCGGGAAGCAGAGGTTGGCACTGGGATCGTTCGCCATTACCACACAGCCACCCGCGTAAAACACGCCGAGGGAGCCTGGTGAGCTCATCGCATAGTTATGGGCGGCGGGCAGGGCATTCAGATAACGAGTCTGTGCGTTGAACTCACAGATCTCAACGCTGCCACGAATACTGTAGTAATAATCATTGTGGGTACGTGGGATCAGTTTCGGGGTTCCGGTACTGCCGCCGGAGAGCTGAAAGAAGGCCACTTCATCGGCAGCAGAGGGGCTGGCTATAAAATCGCCGGCATCTGCATCAATCAGGCCTGACAGTGAAAGCGCAACGTTGTTTTCATTGTGCAACGCCACGGCCTTCAGCGCCGGGAAATCCTGCCGGAGTTGATTGAGATAATCATCGTTGCTAAACAGGCTGTGCTGGCGGTCGGCAATCAACAGCGCGGGCTGAATTTGCAGCGCGTAGGCGCTCAGTTCGTTGCGTTGATGACTGAATAGTGCGTTAACAGGGGCGACGCCAATTTTCAGCAAGGCAAAAAAGGTGACGTAGAATTCTGCAACGTTACCCAGTTGTACCAGTGCCGTGTCACCTGACTTCAGACCACGGCGTTGCAGCGAGGCTGCCAGGCGATCGGACTGCTGTGCCAGATCGTGGTAGCGATAACGGCGCGTGCCGTCAATCACGGCTACGGCGCTGCTGCCAGCGTGACGTTGCAGAATGTCCGTTAACGGCAGATCCAGCCAGTAACCTTTTGCGCGATACTGTGTGGCCAGATCGTCCGGCCAGCGAGAATAAGGGATGGTCATGACAGCACTCTTTAGTTCAGGCCAAAAGCCCGTAGCATGGTGTTGAGTTTGACGCCGGTTTCCCGCCATTCGGATTCCGGGCTGGAGGCCGGAACGATACCGGCACCGGCAAACAGACGAACGCGGTTACCGTTCACTTTGCCGCAGCGGATGGTGACGACCCATTCACCGTTGCCGTGCTCATCGCACCAGCCGACAATGCCGCCAAAGAGGCCCCGATTGAACGGTTCCAGTTCAGCAATCAGTTTCTGGGCAGTGGTATGCGGGAAGCCGCTCAGCGCCGGCGTTGGATGCAGCAGGCAGGCCAGTGACAGTGCCGTATCGGCTTTCTGGCTCACTTCACCTTCAATCGCGGTGCCCAGATGCCAGAGCGTCGAGGTGGTCAACAGCTCCGGGGTCGCTGGCAGGGCAAGGTAAGCGCTGCGGGGTTGCAGCACATCGCGCATGGCATCGGTCACCAGCTTATGCTCGTAGCGATCCTTGGTGGATGCCATCAGCTGTTGCCCGGCCTGACGATCTTTCTGTGCATCACTTTCACGACGCGCCGATCCGGCCAGTGGATGGGTGTAATAGCGGCTGTCATGCTTGCGCATCAGCAACTCCGGGCTGGCCCCCAGCAATGAACCCCCTTCCGGTAGTGCAACATGGAAGTTATAGCTTCCAGGATTCTGCGTCATCAGGCGCGTCATCAGGTTGGCAATATCGATCTTCTCGGTAGTGACGATTTCCATCAGGCGTGACAGCACCACTTTGTCCAACTGCTTCGTTGTGGTCGCGTCAACGGCCTGGGCGACCATCTGCATAAAGGCGTCCTGCTCCGGCAGAGCAGTACGGCGCATGACGTCAGGAAGCTCACTCTTTGGCGCGCCCATTTGTTGCAGATACGCCTTGCCATCGAAGTACTGGCTGGACTCAGGGATAAACAGGGAAGAAGGCTGGCTGGCATCGAAGGGGATCGCCCCGACGAGCACGGGGTGAGCAATTCCCTGGCGTTTCGCATCAAGGAATCGTTGCCGGATTTCGTGTTGAAATCCGCTCTGTAGCGCTTCGCCACCGAATGCAGGGGTGGTGACGGTGGTAAAGCAGCCCTGTGCTGCCAGACTGCGCCAGGGAGACATAAAGAAAAAACCACTGGCGGCTGCCTGTGAGGCAAACTGTAGCGTACTTTCTGACGTTAACGATTCCATTGGGCATCCTCATTTAAATGATAAACGTAGTAAGAACTATTATCATTTGCTTTCAGGTGCAGTAAACTACGTCGATTATTGTGGAGTGTCAATAAAGGTAAATTAATTTAATTATCGTAAAGACATCCTTACACGGTGGGTGCTGTACGCGAGCCGTGCTGCCATTACCTGTGAAAAGGGGGCCAGAGGAATCCACATAAAAGGTAAGCATTGCTGATTAAATGCCCGTGGGATAACGCCCGTGGGATAACAGAGGATGTTAGGCGGGTAGCAGGAAACGTTTAGTCAAGCTGATGGGGTAACCAGCAGCTGGCTTTGAGGCCACTGCGATCGCTACGGTTCGTCAGACTGAGGTGCCCACGATGGATTTGCACAATGCGCTGGACGATATTCAGGCCAAGTCCGCTACCACCATAGCGACGATCCATTCGACGGAAGGCTTTGATGGCATCGTTTACCATACTGGCATCAATGCCGGAGCCTTCATCGTGGACACTGACCTGGCTTCCGGTTTCCTCATCTTCCACCAGCAACGTAATCGTGCTGCCCTCTGGACTGTAACGTGAGGCATTCTCCAGCAGGTTACGCAGCATCAGCCTCAGCAAGATGGCATCGCCCTGTACCGTGCGTATTGTCGTGCTGCTAACAATAAGATGCTGCTGACGCAGGGCCAGTAGTTCATCCATTTCCTGGCGTAGCGGGTCAATGACACCATGCCAGCTCAGGGTCTGATAATGGCCGCTGGCCAGTGCCTGACCGGCGCGTGACAACATCAGGAGCTGCTCAATAACATGCATCAGTTGATCGATGCGCTCAACCAGCATCGGCCCCTGTTTTACCCCTTCCTGCTCCAGCAGCTCAAGGTGTAACCGCAGACCTGCCAGCGGCGTACGCAGCTCGTGTGCAGCATCAGCGGTGAACAGCCGCTCCTGCTGCAGCGTATTATCAAGACGGCCCAGCAGCTGGTTTAACGCCCCGGTGACCGCCACAATTTCATCCATTTCTGAATGCAGCGGCAGGGGAGAGAGATTGTCAGCAGAGCGGGTAACCAGGTTTTGTTGAAGCGATCTGAGCGGGCGAATAATCCAGCTGATTGCCCAGAATGAAAGCAGCAGGGTAAAGCAGACCATCACCAGCGAAGGCAGAAGCAGAGAGGCGATGGCCTCGCGGATTTCATTTTCTACCTGATCATTACGAGCGTGTGCAGAGAGGGTCTCATTGACCAGAAAACTGATCTGTTCGCGGCTTTCATGCCACAGCCAGAGCGCGCTCATCAACTGGCAGCTCAACAGAATGAGCGTCAGCATAATCAATAAACGCCGACGCATACTGTTCATGCGCGTTCTTCCAGGCGATAGCCAACGCCACGTACGGTTTTAATCCGGTCTTTCCCCAGCTTACGCCGCAGATTATGGATATGGACTTCAAGGGTATTTGAGCCGGTATCATCTTGCCAGCTGTAGAGATCCTGCAGGAGTGTTTCCCGGTGCACCGTTTGACCCATGCGCATCAGCAGACGCGTTAACAGAGAAAACTCTTTAGGTGTCACCTCGATGGGGTGATTATCGACGGCGACCTGTTGCGAAGAGAGGTTAAGTGCGAGGTCGCCATGCTGTAACAGGTTATCGCTTCTTCCCTGATAGCGACGGATCAGCGCACGGACGCGGGCTTTCAGCTCAACCAGTGCAAAGGGTTTGATCAGATAGTCATCTGCTCCGGCATCCAGCCCGTCAACACGGTCAGATAATGCATCGCGTGCTGTCAGGATCAATACTGGCAGATCAACCTGCTCTTTGCGCCACTGCCGCAGCAGATCGGCACCATCACGATCCGGCAACCCAAGATCCAGAACAATCAGGCTGTACTGACCGCTGTTCAAATACGCAATGGCCTGCGCGGCGCTGGCCGCACAGTCCACAGCATAACCTTCACCCGTCAGGGCGAGGGTTAATCCCTGTTGCAGGAGCGTATCATCTTCAACGATCAGTATTTTCATTGGCTCAATTATTCTGATAAACGTCTTTGTACAAGCGGCTTTCGAAGCGAACCAAAGGAATACGGCGCTGGCGCTGATCTTCCGGTGGCACAGCGTATCCTGACAGGAACTGCACAAAGGCAACACGTTGTCCGCTGGCGGTCGTCATAAAGCCAGCCAGGTTATACACACCCTGTAAAGACCCCGTTTTTGCCGATACCTTGCCATCAACACCTGCTTCGTGCAGACCGCCGCGATAGCGTAATGTGCCGTCATAACCCGCTAAGGGTAGCATCGAAATATAATTTAATTGCTCATCATTCTGCGCAATATATTGCAGTACCTGCATCATGGTTGCCGGAGAGATCAGATCGTGACGCGACAGCCCGGATCCATCGACCTGAATGCTGTTACCCAGATCGATATTCGCCTTCTGACGCAGGATCTGACGGACTGCATCCGATCCTGCCCGCCATGTACCCGGCACGCCAAAGCGTTCATGGCCGATGGTGCGGAAAACGGTGTCAGCGATCATATTGTCTGACTTCTTCAGCATAATTTTTAACAGATCATGCAGCGGTGCTGACTGCGTTTCGGCCAGTACAGTACCGGGCTGTGTGACCTGAGTCTGCCTGACCAGGTGACCGGTGTAGTCAATCCCGGCATTCTGCAGCTCAGCTTTCAGGATCGCGCCTGCGTAACTGGCCCCGTCTTGGATGGCAAAAGCCAGCGGTAATGGCTCAGAACGCTGGGTCAGACAACCCGTGAGGGTAAAGCGATTAAGCTCACCCGGAACCACATCCAGCTCGCAATACTGCGCATCAGGGGAGCCTTTAGCCAGCGTGCGGACTTCGCTGAACATATTCACCGGATAGTAAGATGCGACGCGAATAAACGCCTTATCACCCGGGTTTGGCGCACTATAAAGCGATACCGAGAAGCAGTTACGATCAACGATGGCAGCGCCGGGCGGGGCACTGAAGCATTGCGTCATGTCATTCCACGGCCAGCCGGGCGCTTTATCGTGACTGGCAAAAACGGACGTATCAATGACCAGATTGCCATCAATGTGTTCCACACCTTGTTTTCTCAGTGCGGTGACCATGTTACGCAAATCCTGACGTGTCAGGGTGGGATCGCCACCGAAACGAGCCACCAGATCGCCGCGCAGCGTATCGCCGCTCACACTGCCTTTACTTTCCAGCTGTGTATGAAAGCGATAATCCGGGCCGAGTTGTAACAACGCGGCGAGAGCGGTGATCACTTTCATGGTGCTGGCGGGCAGTGCCATCTGTTGGCTGTGGTAGTCGATAGCTGGCGTTGTGGCGCCAATTTTCTGCACAACCAGCGCCAGATTGGCACCGTCGGGTAAATATTGGGTATAGTCTTCGACGGGCGCAGCCTGCGCTTGCAGCATAAATGCGCAGGTAAAGCCGGTGACAATTCGTGAAAATCGCATAATCTCGCGGTAACTGACAGGTGATGCTGTCATACTACGGTGCATTGCGGTGGAAAGTAAACGATGACCCCCAGGGAACTCTGGGGTAAAATACGTATCAAATTGCAAAATCGAACCTGCCCTGGAGCTTGCTCCGGGTCAGGCTTCTTTCGTTTCAAATCAGTAGTAAGCGCCGCAGGACGCCCTTCCTGCATGCCACCCGTCAGGATGACGACACTTTAAACAGGATAGATTTTAAGAGGTATTGAGATGAACCAGATTCCGATGACGTTAAGGGGCGCGGAAAAACTGCGCGAAGAGCTGGAAGAGCTGAAAACCGTTAAACGCCCTAGAATTATTGCCTCAATTGCAGATGCTCGCGAACACGGCGATTTAAAAGAAAATGCGGAATATCATGCTGCTCGTGAAGAGCAAGGATTCTGCGAAGGCCGTATTCAGGAAATTGAAGCTAAGCTGTCGAATGCCCAGGTGATTGATGTCACCAAAATGGCGGGCAATGCTAACGGCCGCGTGATTTTCGGTGCCACAGTGACCGTGCTGAATGTGGACACTGACGAAGAGTCTACCTACCGTATCGTAGGGGATGATGAAGCGAACTTTAAGCAGAATCTGATTTCAGTGAACTCACCAATGGCACGTGGCCTGGTGGGCAAGGTTGCTGATGATATTGCCATTATCAAAACCCCAGGTGGCGATGTGGAATATGAAATCTTAAAAGTAGAATATCTTTAATTTTACAGTCCTCAAAATAACTGAGGTTTTGTAAAGATAAGAAAAAGGCCGCAACGCGGCCTTTTATCAGAATCAGGAGCATGGCACTTTCTCCAGTCCTGAGCTTAGTATGGACAAGTCGGCCCGAAAACCGACCTGCTCATCAACGCGGAATGGAAATCTTGCGCTCTTTCGTTGGACGGTACAGTACCAGCGTCTTGCCGATAACCTGCACATTGACTGCACGCGTTTCGCGCACGATGGCCTCAACTACCAGGGCTTTCGTCTCACGATCTTCTGTGGCGATTTTCACCTTGATAAGTTCATGGTGCTCCAGTGCTTGTTCGATCTCGGCCAGCACCCCTTCGGTCAAACCATTGTTGCCCAGCATAACAACTGGCTTCAGCGGATGGGCCAGACCTTTCAGGTGCTGTTTTTGTTTGGTACTCAGATTCATCGTATTTTTTACTTACATTGGGATTGAAAACGGGTCATTCTACCGCCATCTCGGGTGTATCACCAAATCGGCAGCGCTGATTTGAGCGGTTTATTTATCGCTTACGTTGAATCATAGTTGGAAATTGTATGACAGGTAAAAAGCGTTCGGCCAGTTCCAGCCGCTGGCTACAGGAACACTTTAGCGATAAATATGTGCTTGAGGCACAGAAAAAAGGGCTGCGCTCGCGCGCCTGGTTTAAACTGGATGAGATACAGCAAGGCGACAAACTGTTCAAACCTGGGATGACTGTGGTGGATCTCGGCGCGGCTCCCGGTGGTTGGTCGCAGTATGTGGTCACCCAGATTGGGGCAAAGGGTCACGTTATTGCTTGTGATCTTCTGCCGATGGATCCTATCGTCGGTGTCGATTTCCTTCAGGGCGACTTTCGTGATGAATTGGTGCTGAAGGCTCTGCTGGAACGCGTAGGTGAGACCAAGGTTCAGGTTGTGATGTCAGATATGGCACCCAACATGACGGGTACGCCTGCCGTCGATATTCCCCGGTCTATGTATTTATGTGAGCTTGCGTTGGAAATGTGCCGTGACGTTTTGGCACCTGGTGGAAGCTTTTTAGTGAAAGTGTTTCAGGGAGATGGCTTTGAAGAATACCTCCGGGAAATTCGCTCCCTGTTTACGAAAGTAAAAATTCGTAAGCCGGACGCTTCGCGCTCTCGTTCGCGTGAAGTGTACATTGTAGCGACAGGGCGCAAACTGTAACCAGAATAACTGGATTGGCTGTCAGCACCTCAGCGATTCCAAGTGTGAAGGATATAGAGTACCCTACGCTGTCTGTTAACACCGTTGTAATATGAGGTTAATCCCTTGAGTGACATGGCGAAAAACCTGATTCTCTGGTTAGTCATCGCAGTCGTGCTGATGTCTGTATTCCAGAGCTTTGGGCCCAGCGAGTCGAATGGCCGTCGGGTTGATTATTCAACCTTCCTGTCGGAAGTGAACCAGGATCAGGTCCGCGAGGCACGTATTAACGGGCGTGAGATTAACGTAACCAAAAAAGACAGTAATCGATATACGACCTACATTCCCGTCAACGATCCTAAGTTGCTCGACAACCTGTTGACTAAAAATGTGAAAGTAGTGGGTGAACCACCAGAAGAGCCGAGCCTGCTGGCGTCGATCTTCATCTCCTGGTTCCCAATGCTGCTACTTATCGGTGTCTGGATCTTCTTTATGCGTCAGATGCAGGGCGGCGGCGGAAAGGGCGCGATGTCCTTCGGCAAGAGCAAGGCCCGCATGCTGACAGAAGATCAAATCAAGACCACCTTTGCGGACGTTGCCGGTTGTGACGAAGCAAAAGAAGAAGTCAGCGAGCTGGTTGAATACCTGCGTGAGCCTAGCCGCTTCCAGAAACTCGGCGGTAAAATTCCGAAAGGCGTACTGATGGTCGGTCCTCCGGGTACCGGTAAAACCTTGCTGGCAAAAGCGATTGCCGGTGAAGCGAAAGTGCCTTTCTTTACCATCTCCGGTTCTGACTTCGTTGAAATGTTTGTTGGTGTGGGTGCATCCCGCGTTCGTGACATGTTTGAACAGGCTAAAAAAGCTGCGCCGTGCATTATCTTCATCGATGAAATCGATGCAGTGGGCCGTCAGCGTGGTGCCGGTTTGGGCGGTGGTCACGATGAACGTGAGCAAACCCTGAACCAGATGCTGGTTGAAATGGATGGCTTCGAAGGTAATGAAGGCATCATCGTGATCGCGGCAACTAACCGTCCTGACGTGCTGGACCCGGCATTACTGCGTCCGGGCCGTTTCGACCGTCAGGTTGTGGTGGGCCTGCCAGATGTTCGTGGTCGTGAGCAGATCCTGAAAGTCCATATGCGTCGTGTACCGTTGTCGACTGATATGGAACCGTCTGTGATTGCACGTGGTACTCCAGGCTTCTCCGGTGCTGACCTGGCTAACCTGGTCAACGAAGCGGCTCTGTTTGCGGCACGCGGCAATAAGCGTGTGGTATCGATGGTTGAGTTCGAAAAAGCCAAAGATAAAATCATGATGGGTGCAGAACGTCGCTCCATGGTGATGACCGAAGCGCAGAAAGAGTCGACGGCCTACCACGAAGCCGGTCACGCGATTGTCGGTACACTGGTACCCGGTTATGACCCGGTGCATAAAGTGACGATTATTCCGCGAGGACGTGCATTGGGCGTCGCATTCTTCTTGCCTGAGGGTGATGAGATCAGCGCCAACCGTCAGAAGTTGGAAAGCCGTATTTCCGTCGCCTACGGTGGCCGTCTGGCTGAAGAAATCATCTATGGTCCAGACTATGTCTCTACCGGTGCTTCTTCAGACATCAAAATGGCCACCAGCGTTGCGCGCAACATGGTGACTCAGTGGGGCTTCTCAGAGAAATTGGGTCCGCTGCTGTATGCTGAAGAAGAAGGTGAAGTGTTCCTTGGTCGTTCAGTGGCAAAAGCGAAACACATGTCTGATGAAACGGCGCGTATTATCGATCAGGAAGTGAAAAAACTGATTGATACTAACTACGCCCGTGCTCGCCGTATTCTGGATGAGAACATGGACATCCTTCATGCGATGAAAGACGCGCTGATGAAGTATGAAACCATTGATGCTCCACAGGTTAGCGATCTGATGGCACGCCGTGAAGTGCGTCCACCAGCGGGTTGGGAAGAGAGCACCAGCTCTGACAACTCCGATAAAAATGGTGGCAGCCCTCAGGCACCGCGCCCGGTTGATGATCCGCCGACGCCTACCAGCACTATGTAAAAACTGCGCAGCGCTTTCATCTGCTGTGCTGTAAAATTGATATCATCAAAACCCCGGCGCTGACCGGGGTTTTTTTATCCCTGTTACCGGAGAAAATTTGTTATGAAGCTGTACGCCAGAGATTCCGTGCTCGACCTTTCACATCCTCACGTAATGGGGATTTTAAATGTCACTCCTGACTCTTTTTCCGATGGCGGCAAGCATAATGAGTTAATCCAGGCGCTGACTCATGCCAATGAGATGATCAACGCAGGTGCAACCATCATTGATGTGGGCGGTGAATCCACGCGTCCCGGTGCGGTAGAGGTCAGTGTTCAACAGGAGCTGGACCGGGTTATGCCGGTCGTGGAAGCCATCGCACAACGTTTCGAGGTCTGGATTTCAGTCGATACCTCGAAACCTGACGTTATCCGCGAATCTGCACGGGCAGGCGCGCATATCATCAATGATATTCGTTCCCTGCAGGAACCTGGCGCGTTAGCAGCAGCAGCGGAAACCGGTCTTCCTGTCTGCCTGATGCATATGCAAGGTGAGCCGAAAACGATGCAGCAGGCGCCGCAGTATCAGAACATTTTACAGGATGTGGATGCCTTTTTTGTTGAGCATATTTCCCGCTGTGAAGCAGCCGGGATCAAAAAATCGCAACTGTTGCTCGACCCCGGTTTCGGTTTCGGTAAGAATCTCTCCCACAATTATCAATTGCTGGCGCATCTGGCGGATTACCACCACTTTGGCCTGCCGCTGTTGGTAGGAATGTCACGCAAGAGTATGGTTGGTCAGCTATTGAATGTCGGGCCATCCCAGCGCCTGACCGGGAGTCTCGCTTGTGCAGTGATTGCCGCCATGCAGGGAGCCCATATTCTGCGCGTCCACGATGTGAAAGAAACCGTAGAGGCGATGCGCGTCGTCGAAGCCACACAGTCTGCAAGGGAAGAAAAATAGTATGAGCGAGCGTAAATATTTTGGTACAGATGGCATCCGCGGCAAAGTGGGTGAGTCTCCGATTACTCCGGACTTCGTGCTGAAGCTGGGCTTTGCTGCAGGTAAAGTGCTGGCGCGTCATGGTTCCAAGAAGATCATTATTGGTAAAGACACGCGTATTTCTGGCTATATGCTGGAGTCTGCACTGGAGGCAGGCCTGGCCGCCGCGGGTCTGTCTGCGGCATTCACCGGTCCGATGCCAACCCCGGCTATCGCATATCTGACCCGCACCTTCCGTGCAGAAGCCGGCATTGTGATTTCTGCGTCACACAATCCCTTTGACGATAACGGCATCAAATTCTTCTCTACTGAAGGCACTAAGCTGCCGGATGAAGTGGAAGAAGCGATCGAAGCGGAAATGGAAAAACCGATTACCTGTGTCGAATCTGCAGAACTGGGACGTGCCAGCCGTATCGTTGATGCTGCCGGGCGCTATATTGAGTTCTGCAAAGGGACATTCCCGAGCGAGCTGAGTCTGAATGGCTTGAAAATTGTGGTCGACTGCGCGAATGGTGCCACTTATCACATCGCGCCAAACGTATTACGTGAACTGGGTGCTACGGTCATCGCGATTGGTGTGCAGCCGGACGGTATGAACATCAACAAAGAGTGCGGTGCGACCGATCTCCGTCTGTTGCAGGAGCGTGTGCTGGCAGAAAAAGCCGATGTTGGTCTGGCTTACGATGGTGATGGCGACCGTATCATGATGGTTGACCACCTTGGCCACAAAGTGGATGGCGATCAGATCCTCTATCTTATTGCCCGGGAAGGGCTGCGCCAGGGGCAACTGCGCGGCGGCGTGGTTGGCACACTGATGAGCAACATGGGCCTTGAACTGGCGCTGAAACAGCTCGGTATTCCGTTCGCACGTGCCAAAGTGGGTGACCGCTACGTACTGGAAAAACTGAAAGAGAAGGGCTGGCGCCTGGGGGCTGAGAACTCAGGTCACGTTATCCTGTTGGATAAAACTACCACGGGCGACGGTATTGTTGCAGGTTTGCAGGTGTTGACTGCGATGGTGCGTAACCATATGACCCTGCACGATCTGTGCAGTGGAATGAAACTGTTGCCACAAATTCTGGTAAATGTGCGTTTCAGTGGTGCCAATGACCCGCTGGAAGACAGCCAGGTCAAAGCGGTGACTGCTGAGGTTGAAGCCGAATTAAAAGGGCGTGGACGCGTATTGTTACGTAAGTCAGGCACCGAGCCTCTCATCCGGGTGATGGTGGAAGGTGAGGATGAAGCGCAGGTGACTGCGCTGGCGCACCGCATTGCTGATGCAGTAAAAGCAGTTTAACCCGATGCCCGGGACGATCTTTTTTAAGTCTTACCGGGCAGGTAATTTACAGAGTGCATAGGATTTTTTTGGGCTAAAGCGTGTGTTTTTTCTCCAAAAAACCGCCTTTTGTCGTTTTTTTCCGCAATCAGTTATGGCGTATGAAATTGCCCTTGCACGTGCGGTCACCTTTGGTTAGTATTCACACCCGCTTCATAGGTAGGTCGTTAACTACTTATTAAGACTAACTGGCTTGAAGCTTTTGATGTGCGTTTAACGCACCAGGAACAAGGTTGATTATGTACGAAGCTCTTTTAGTAGTTTTCCTTATTGTGGCAATCGGCCTTGTCGGTCTGATCATGCTTCAGCAAGGTAAAGGCGCTGATATGGGAGCATCATTTGGTGCAGGCGCTTCTGGTACACTGTTTGGTTCTAACGGTTCTGGTAACTTCATGACCCGTATGACTGCAGTACTGGCGACCCTGTTCTTCATTATCAGTCTGGTTCTGGGTAACATCAACAGCAACAAAACCCAGAAAGGAAGCGAGTGGGAAAACCTGACTCAGCCGACGCAGTCCCAACAGACTCAGCCAGCGAAACCGGTAACACCGGGCAGCGATATCCCGCAGTAAGCAGTAAATGAAGTTGCAGTAACCGTTTCGACGCGACATAAATAAAAAAGTCGCCTCTTTAGTGCCGTGGTGGTGGAATTGGTAGACACGCTACCTTGAGGTGGTAGTGCCCGCATGGGCTTACGGGTTCAAGTCCCGTCCTCGGTACCAAATCTCAGTTTTGCTTGCAATTTCTGCAAGTTTTGCGTAGTATTCGGACGCGGGGTGGAGCAGCCTGGTAGCTCGTCGGGCTCATAACCCGAAGGTCGTCGGTTCAAATCCGGCCCCCGCAACCACTTTCCCTTAGAGTTCTTTTTCAAATAAACTGTATACTCCACATTACGTATTTCAGTTGATTTTGAAAAAAATTCTTTTGGATTGTGCCGAGCCGCCAGTGGCGGTTTACAGGGTCCAGTCGCATTAAGCCCCGATATTTCGGGGTTTTTTGTTATCAGGAAGCAGCATCACTGGGCTATAGGCCCTTTTTTTACGTCTTGGGGGTGGGATTGTCCACGTTAGAGCAAAAATTAACAGAGCTGATCTCAGCACCGGTAGAAGCGCTAGGCTACGAACTGGTTGGTATTGAGTTTGTACGCGGTCGCACATCCACCTTGCGCATCTATATTGATAGTGAAGATGGCATCAATGTTGATGATTGCGCTGATGTGAGCCACCAGGTCAGTGCGGTATTTGACGTCGAAGACCCAATTACCGTTGCTTACAACCTCGAAGTCTCCTCGCCTGGTCTTGACCGACCAATGTTTACCGCAGAACATTATGTCCGATTTACTGGCGAAGAAGTGAGCCTGGTTCTGCGTATGGCGGTCCAGAACCGTCGCAAATGGCAAGGTATCATTAAGTCTGTCGAGGGTGAGATGATCACTGTTGCCGTTGAGGGTAACGACGAAGTGTTCGCGCTGAGTAATATCCAGAAGGCGAACCTGGTTCCCCACTTTTAAAAGTCCGGATTG
Source organism: Erwinia sp. MYb416 (assembly GCF_037479575.1). NCBI lineage: Bacteria > Pseudomonadati > Pseudomonadota > Gammaproteobacteria > Enterobacterales > Erwiniaceae > Erwinia > Erwinia sp. MYb416. Next base: position 179,053 of record NZ_JBBGYT010000443.1, on the reverse strand, counting down.
AGGCATACCAGGATGAACAAAGAAATCTTAGCTGTTGTAGAAGCGGTCTCTAATGAGAAGTCCCTCCCACGCGAGAAGATTTTCGAAGCTCTGGAGAGCGCGCTGGCCACAGCCACCAAGAAAAAATACGAGCAGGAAATTGACGTTCGCGTCAGCATCGATCGCAAAAGTGGCGATTTCGATACTTTCCGCCGTTGGCTGATTGTGGACGAAGTGACGATGCCGACGCGTGAAATCACGCTGGAAGCCGCCGTCTACGAAGATGAATCACTGGGCCTGGGTGGCTTTGTTGAAGATCAGATCGAATCTGTTACCTTTGACCGTATCACTACCCAGACTGCCAAGCAGGTTATCGTACAGAAAGTTCGTGAAGCTGAACGCGCGATGGTTGTCGATCAGTTCCGCGAGCAGGAAGGCGAAATCATCACTGGCGTGGTGAAGAAAGTTAATCGTGACAATATCTCACTGGAAGTGCGTCCAAACGATGGTTCTAACACCAACGCAGAAGCCGTGATTATCCGTGAAGATATGTTGCCACGTGAGAACTTCCGTCCGGGTGACCGTATCCGTGGCGTACTGTACGCTGTGCGCCCTGAAGCGCGTGGTGCTCAGCTGTTCGTCAGCCGTTCTAAACCGGAAATGCTGATCGAACTGTTCCGCATTGAAGTGCCGGAAATTGCTGAAGAAGTTCTTGAAATTAAAGCCGCTGCGCGCGATCCAGGCTCCCGAGCTAAAATCGCAGTGAAAACCAACGACAAACGTATCGACCCGGTCGGTGCTTGCGTAGGTATGCGTGGTGCGCGTGTTCAGGCGGTATCCAGTGAGCTGGGTGGCGAGCGTATTGATATCGTGCTGTGGGATGATAATCCTGCGCAGTTCGTGATCAACGCAATGGCCCCGGCGGATGTCGCCTCTATCGTGGTGGATGAAGATAATCACACCATGGATATCGCTGTGGAAGCCGGTAATCTGGCCCAGGCGATCGGCCGTAATGGCCAAAACGTGCGTCTGGCTTCACAGTTAAGTGGCTGGGAGCTGAACGTGATGACGGTCGACGACCTGCAGGCCAAGCATCAGGCTGAAGCTCATGCTGCCATCGACGTCTTTACCAAACATCTCTATATCGACGAAGACTTCGCGACCACTCTGGTCGAAGAAGGCTTCTCTTCTCTGGAAGAGCTGGCTTATGTGCCGATTAACGAGCTGCTGGAAATCGACGGTCTTGATGAAGAGACAGTAGAAGCGTTGCGCGACCGAGCTAAAAACGCGTTAACCACCCTGGCACTGGCCAAGGAAGAGAGCCTCGGCGACACCCAACCGGCAGAAGATTTACTGAGCCTGGAAGGACTGGAGCGCGAGATGGCCTTCAAGCTGGCAGCTAAAGGCGTATGCACGCTGGAAGATCTTGCCGAGCAGGGTGTTGACGATCTGTCAGATATTGAGGGCCTGAACGATGAAAGGGCTGGTGAGCTGATTATGGCTGCACGAAATATCTGTTGGTTCGGCGACGACGCGTAATAAACTGTAGCAGGAAGGAACAGCATGACGACAGATGTAACCGTAAAATCCCTGGCCGCAGAGATTCAGACACCGGTAGAACGCCTGGTACAGCAATTTGCTGATGCAGGGATCCAAAAGTCTGAGACTGACTCTGTTACCCAGCATGAAAAAGAGACTTTGCTGACCCATCTGAACCGCGAACATGGCGGTGGATCTGGTAAGCTTACTCTGCAGCGCAAAACGCGCAGCACCTTGAATGTTCCAGGCACCGGGGGCAAAAGTAAGTCGGTGCAAATCGAAGTCCGCAAAAAACGCACTTATGTAAAAGGCGATCCGGCTGATGCTGAACAAGCAGAAGCGGAAGCCCAGGCAGAGCGTGAAGCGGAAGAACTGGCTCGTCGCGAGGCTGAAGAACAAGCCCAGCGCGCAGCTCAAGACAAAGCGAAGCGTGAAGCCGAGGAGCAGGCCAAACGTGAGGCAGCTGATAAAGCCAAACGTGATGCAGCGGAAAAAGATAAAGTGAGCAATCAACATACCGACGAAACAACCCGGGCTTCTCAGTCCGATAAAGCCCGCCGCGAAGCGGAATCGGCAGAACTGAAGCGTAAAGCTGAAGAAGAAGCGCGTCGCAAGATCGAAGAAGAAGCGAAGCGCGTAGCCGAAGAAGCACGCAAAATGGCGGAAGAGAAAGGCGAAGAGTGGACGCAGGTTAAAGAAGTGGAAGACACTTCTGATTACCACGTTACTACTTCAACTCACGCTCGTGCAGCAGAAGACGAAAATGACGCACAGGTCGAAGGTGACCGTCGTACTCGTACTGCTACACGTCCAGCTAAAGCCCCTGTTCGCAAGAAAGGCAACAAGCATTCTGAAGCGAAAACTGACCGTGAAGAAGCGCGTGCTCAGGTTCGTGGCGGCAAAGGCGGCAAACGTAAACCAAGCACCCTGCAGCAGGGCTTTAACAAGCCAGCTCAGGCTGTTAACCGTGACGTTATCATCGGTGAAACTGTCACCGTAGCGGAACTGGCTAACAAGATGGCGGTGAAAGGCTCCCAGGTCATCAAAGCGATGATGAAAATGGGCGCTATGGCCACCATCAACCAGGTCATCGACCAGGAAACGGCTCAGATGGTAGCGGAAGAAATGGGTCACAAAGTGACTCTGCGCCGCGAAAATGAGCTGGAAGAAGCGGTAATGAGTGACCGTGATACCGATGCGGTGCATGAGTCTCGTGCTCCGGTCGTGACTATCATGGGTCACGTTGACCACGGTAAAACATCTCTGCTGGACTACATTCGCTCCACCAAAGTCGCCTCTGGCGAAGCGGGCGGCATTACTCAGCATATCGGTGCTTACCACGTTGAAACTGACAACGGTATGGTCACCTTCCTGGATACCCCAGGCCACGCAGCGTTTACTTCAATGCGTGCCCGCGGTGCTCAGGCAACGGATATCGTTATCCTGGTGGTTGCGGCTGACGATGGCGTGATGCCACAGACTATCGAAGCGATCCAGCATGCGAAAGCGGCCAAAGTGCCGGTTGTCGTTGCGGTGAACAAATGCGATAAGCCTGAAGCTGATCCAGACCGTGTTAAAACTGAACTGACTCAATACGGTATCATTCCGGAAGAGTGGGGCGGCGAAAACATGTTCGTTAGCGTTTCAGCTAAAGTCGGTACCGGTATCGATGACTTGCTGAATGCTATCCTGCTGCAGGCGGAAGTCCTCGAACTGAGTGCAGTACGTCAGGGCATGGCAAGCGGTGTGGTTATCGAGTCCTTCCTGGATAAAGGTCGTGGCCCGGTTGCAACTGTACTGGTTCGTGAAGGTACGCTGAACAAAGGCGATATCGTTCTGTGTGGCTTCGAATACGGCCGTGTCCGTGCGATGCGTGACGAATTGGGCCGCGAAGTACTGACTGCAGGCCCATCTATTCCGGTTGAGATCCTTGGCCTGTCCGGTGTGCCGGCAGCGGGTGATGAAGCGACCGTCGTACGTGACGAGAAGAAAGCACGCGAAGTAGCACTGTATCGTCAGGGCAAATTCCGTGAAGTTAAGCTGGCTCGTCAGCAGAAATCTAAGCTGGAAAACATGTTTGCGAACATGACCGAAGGCGAAGTGTCTGAACTGAACATCGTGCTGAAAGCTGACGTACAGGGTTCTGTTGAAGCTATCTCCGAATCCCTGATGAAGCTGTCTACTGATGAAGTGAAAGTGAAAATCATCGGTTCTGGTGTGGGTGGTATTACTGAAACCGACGCCACACTGGCAGCAGCGTCTAACGCAATCCTGGTGGGCTTCAACGTTCGTGCCGATGCATCTGCGCGCCGCGTGATTGATTCCGAAAGCCTGGATCTGCGTTACTACTCCGTCATCTATAATCTGATTGACGAAGTGAAAGCAGCGATGAGCGGCATGCTGGCACCTGAGTACAAACAGCAGATCATCGGTCTGGCTGCCGTACGTGACGTGTTCAAATCACCGAAATTTGGTGCTATCGCGGGCTGTATGGTGACGGAAGGTAACATCAAACGTCACAACCCAATCCGCGTACTGCGTGACAACGTGGTTATCTATGAAGGCGAGCTGGAATCCCTGCGCCGCTTCAAAGATGACGTTAACGAAGTCCGTAACGGCATGGAATGTGGTATCGGCGTGAAGAACTACAACGATGTACGTGTTGGCGATATGATCGAAGTATTCGAAATTATCGAAATCCAGCGTACCATCGACTAAGTCGACGACCGCAATCAGCAACACTAATATTTGGGAGGCTTCTGGCCTCCCAATTCTTTATAGAGAGATAATATTATGGCGAAAGAATTTGGTCGCCCTCAGCGCGTTTCTCAAGAGCTGCAAAAAGAGATTGCTATCATTTTGCAGCGTGAGATTAAAGACCCACGTCTTGGCATGATGGTCACCGTTTCAGGTGTTGATGTGTCGCGTGACCTGGCCTATGCCAAAGTGTTCGTGACCTTCCTGAACGACAAAGATGAAGCCGCAATCAAAGGTGGCCTGCGCGCCCTCGGTGACGCTTCTGGCTATATCCGTACGCTGCTCGGCAAAGCGATGCGCCTGCGTATCGTGCCTGAACTGACCTTCTTCTACGATAACTCGCTGGTTGAAGGGATGCGCATGTCTAACCTCGTGACTAACGTGGTCAGAAATGACGAAGAGCGTCGCGGTCCGGCAGAAGAAAATCAGGAAGAAGGTAAAGCAGAGTAATGAGTCGTCCTCGCCGTCGCGGTCGCGATATCCACGGTGTGCTATTGCTGGATAAGCCTACGGGCTTGTCCTCCAACGATGCACTGCAGAAAGTGAAACGTTTGTATAACGCCAATCGTGCCGGTCATACTGGTGCGCTGGACCCACTGGCGACAGGCATGCTGCCGATTTGTCTGGGGGAAGCGACGAAATTCTCCCAGTATCTGCTGGAATCTGATAAGCGTTACCGTGTGATAGCCCGCCTGGGGCAGCGCACTGATACGTCGGATGCGGATGGTGTCATTGTCAGTGAGCGTCCGGTGGCGTTTACGGCAGAAGCACTTGAACAGGCGCTGGAAAGTTTCCGCGGAGTTACGCAGCAGATCCCGTCGATGTATTCGGCACTGAAATATCAGGGCCGTAAGCTGTACGAATATGCCCGTGAAGGCATTGAAGTGCCGCGTGAATCGCGCAGCATTCAGGTGTACGAGCTGTTGTTTATTCGCCATGAAGGCAATGAACTTGAGCTGGAAATCCACGTGTCGAAAGGGACGTATATTCGCACTATCATCGACGATCTCGGTGAAAAGCTTGGCTGTGGCGCACATGTCACTTATCTGCGCCGTTTGCAGGTTGCCACCTATCCGATCGAAAAAATGGTTACGCTGGAGCAGTTGAGTGCGCTGACGGAAGAAGCACACCGTAGCGAACAGCTTCCCGCTGACCTGCTGGACGCGCTGTTGATGCCAATGGACAGCCCTGCGGCCGAGTACCCGGTAGTGAACCTGCTGAGTTCGGTAGCGGCTTACTTCAAGCAAGGTATGCCTGTTCAGGCGGCGGGTGCCCCCGCCAGTGGGCTGGTACGCGTGACGGAAGGCGACGATCAGAAATTTATCGGCATGGCGGAAATCGCTGACGATGGGCGTGTGGCGCCACGCCGGCTGGTTGTAGAATATTTCGACTAGCATTACCCAAATAGTTCGGGTTGCAGGAAGGTGGCAAGTTGGTGAATCCCAGGGAGCATAGAGTACTATGTGACCGGGGTGAGCGAGCGTAGCCAACGCATCTGCTGCTCGAAATATGACGGGTAAATTTGCGCTTGTCTGGCGCTAAGAGTAGAATGGCGCGGCTTTACACTGGGTGGCTGAATTAGAGATCGGCGCCTGTACATTTATCTTAATTTTTGGAGTTGTCTCATGTCTCTAAGTGTTGAAACTAAAGCACAGATCGTTGCTGATTTCGGTCGTGGCGCAAATGACAGTGGTTCTACTGAAGTTCAGGTTGCATTGCTGAGCGCACAGATTAGTCACCTGCAGGGTCACTTCTCTGAGCACAAGAAAGACCACCACAGCCGTCGCGGTCTGCTGCGTATGGTTTCCCAGCGTCGTAAGCTGCTGGATTACCTGAAGCGTAAAGATGTTGCACGTTACACCAGCCTGATCGAACGTCTGGGTCTGCGTCGCTAATTCTTACAGGTTGTCCCGCCACGGTTTCAGAACATCTGAACACTAAAGTGGGTAATCGGACAACCTGGTGCGAGTTTCGCTGGAAAGGGGCCTTTATGGCCCCTTTTTTCAAGCAAGCGGCAGCAATTAAACGCAAACTATTGTATTGTTGGTGAGTGTGATCTTCAGTTGCAGAGGTTCGCGCGGCTAATGAGAGGCTTTATCCCATCTGGGATCAGGGTTGTCATTAGTCGCGAGGATGCAAGAATGAAGATTAGAAATCCACGGTCGGTATAAAAAACTACCGGCCCTGAAGTTAAGGAACTAATTTTGCTGAATCCGATCGTCAAAAAATTCCAGTATGGTCAGCACACCGTCACACTTGAGACCGGTATGATGGCCCGCCAGGCAACGGCAGCCGTAATGGTAAGCATGGACGACACCGCAGTGTTCGTCACCGTTGTAGGCCGCAAAACGCCTAAGCCAGGTCAGGACTTCTTCCCACTGACTGTTAACTACCAGGAGCGTACTTATGCTGCTGGTCGTATCCCGGGCAGCTTCTTCCGTCGCGAAGGCCGTCCAAGCGAAGGCGAAACACTGACCTCTCGTCTGATTGACCGTCCGCTTCGCCCACTGTTCCCGGAAGGCTTCGTAAACGAAGTGCAGGTTATCGCGACCGTTGTTTCTGTTAACCCACAGGTTAACCCGGACATCGTTGCGCTTATCGGTGCTTCTGCTGCTCTGGCGCTGTCTGGCCTGCCATTCAACGGTCCAATCGGTGCGGCACGCGTCGGTTACCTGAATGATCAGTACGTACTGAACCCAACCACCGACGAACTCAAAGAGAGCAAGCTGGACCTGGTGGTTGCCGGTACGAAAGGCGCAGTGCTGATGGTTGAGTCTGAAGCTGAGCTGTTAAGTGAAGATCAGATGCTGGGTGCGGTGGTGTTTGGCCACGACCAGCAGCAGATCGTTATCGACACCATCAACGAACTGGTCGCTGAAGCAGGCAAACCACGTTGGGACTGGACGCCAGAAGCTGTCAACGAAGCGTTACACGCGCGTATTGCTGCACTGGCTGAAGCTCGTTTGAGCGATGCGTACCGCATCACTGAAAAACAGGAACGTTACAACCAGGTTGGCGTGATCAAATCTGAGACCACAGCAGCACTGCTGGCGGAAGAAGAGACCCTGGACGCTGGCGAAATCAGCGACATCCTGCACACGCTGGAGAAGAACGTTGTGCGTAGCCGCATTCTGCGCGGTGAGCCACGTATCGATGGCCGTGAAAAAGACATGATCCGTGGTCTGGATGTGCGTACCGGCGTTCTGCCACGTACTCATGGTTCAGCACTGTTCACCCGTGGTGAGACTCAGGCACTGGTTACCGCAACGCTGGGTACTGCCCGTGATGCGCAGAACCTTGACGAACTGATGGGCGAGCGTACTGACAACTTCCTGTTCCACTACAACTTCCCTCCGTACTCTGTCGGTGAAACCGGTATGGTCGGTTCGCCTAAGCGTCGTGAAATTGGTCACGGTCGTCTGGCGAAACGCGGTGTGCTGGCAGTGATGCCAAAAGGCGATGCGTTCCCGTACACCGTACGCGTTGTGTCTGAAATCACCGAATCTAACGGCTCGTCTTCAATGGCGTCCGTGTGTGGTGCTTCTCTGGCACTGATGGATGCTGGTGTACCCATCAAAGCGGCCGTAGCCGGTATCGCGATGGGTCTGGTAAAAGACAACGACAACTTTGTTGTTCTGTCTGACATTCTGGGCGACGAAGATCACCTGGGCGACATGGACTTCAAAGTAGCCGGTAGCCGTGAAGGTATCACCGCGCTGCAGATGGACATTAAAATTGAAGGTATCACCCGCGAAATCATGCAGGAAGCACTGAACCAGGCTAAGGGTGCGCGTCTGCATATCCTGAGCGTGATGGAACAGGCTATCAGCACTCCGCGTGGCGATATCTCTCAGTTTGCACCACGTATTCACACCATCAAGATCAGCGTTGATAAGATTAAAGACGTGATCGGTAAAGGTGGTTCTGTTATCCGTGCGCTGACCGAAGAAACTGGCACCACCATTGAAATCGAAGATGATGGTACCGTTAAAATCGCAGCGACCGACGGTGAGAAAGCGAAATTTGCTATCCGTCGTATCGAAGAAATCACCGCAGAAATCGAAGTGGGCCGTATCTACAACGGTAAAGTGACCCGCATCGTTGATTTCGGTGCCTTCGTCGCTATCGGTGGTGGTAAAGAAGGTCTGGTTCACATTTCTCAGATCGCTGATAAGCGTGTAGAGAAAGTGACTGACTACCTGCAGATGGGCCAGGAAGTGCCAGTGAAAGTACTGGAAGTTGACCGTCAGGGTCGCGTACGCCTGAGCATCAAAGAAGCCAGCGAACAGGCACAGCCTGAAGCTGAAGCTCCTGCAGCACCAGCACCTGAAGCAGAATAAAAGCATTACCATTGAGTCCTCTGCATCTTCGGATGCGGAGGATTGTTATAACGCGAGGGCGGGATGGCCTTGTGAACGGCAGGCGGATGACAGGATGCTCGTCCCTATGTTTGTTTTCGGGAGTGGTAAATGAAGCCATTTTTGCGCTGGTGTATTGTTGCGACAGCTTTGACGCTGGCAGGATGCAGCAACACCGATTGGCGTAAGAACGAAGTTTTGGCAGTTCCATTGCAGCCTACGCTGCAACAGGAAGTCATTCTCGCTCGTATGGAACAAATACTTGCCAGTCGGTCATTGACCGATGATGAACGCGCACAGCTGTTATATGAGCGCGGAGTGTTGTATGATAGTCTCGGTCTGAGAGCACTGGCGCGAAATGATTTTTCACAAGCGCTGTCTATCCGACCAGATATGCCCGAAGTATTCAATTACTTAGGCATATATTTAACGCAGGCAGGCAATTTTGATGCTGCCTATGAAGCGTTCGATTCTGTACTTGAGCTTGATCCAACTTACAATTATGCGCGTTTAAATCGAGGTATCGCTCTCTATTACGGCGGAAGATTTAAACTGGCGCAAGATGATCTGCTGGCGTTTTATCAAGACGATCCTAACGATCCCTTCCGTAGCCTGTGGCTGTATCTTACTGAACGTGAGATCAACGCAGACCAGGCAAAAGTTTCGCTCAAGCAGCGTTACGAAAAAGCGGTGAAGGAACAATGGGGATGGAATATTGTCGAGTTCTACCTGGGCGATATCAGCGAAAAAACGCTGACTGAACGGCTCCAGGCGGACGCAACGGATAACACCTCGCTCGCTGAACATCTCAGTGAAACCAACTTCTATTTAGGTAAGTACTACCTAAGTCTGGGGGAGAAGGACAACGCTCAAGCGTTGTTCAAGCTGACGGTCGCCAACAACGTTCACAACTTTGTTGAGCATCGATATGCATTGTTGGAGCTGGCGCTACTCGGCCAGACACAAGACGATTTATCAGAATCTGACCAGCAATAGCTGACGAACTTTTATTGCCCGAATTTTCGAAAAGTCATCATCTTAGCGGATGAGGGCCTTTTTGTTCGTCGAAACCACTAATTTGAGCCGGTTCACACTTTTTGATTAAAATGACTGAAAATTTTCACGACGAGTTATGTAGACTGGCCGCCGCAATCTAAGAGGCACGTGTACTACATGACTGATATCCAAACTACTTTTGCTGACCTTGGCCTGAACGCCGACCTCCTCGAATCACTGACCGGCATGGGCTACGTTAAGCCATCTCCAATCCAGCTTGAGTGTATTCCTCATCTGCTGGCTGGCCGTGATGTTCTGGGTATGGCACAGACCGGCAGTGGCAAAACTGCAGCATTCTCGCTGCCTTTATTACACAACATTGACCCTACCGTTAAAGCGCCACAGATTCTGGTGCTGGCACCGACCCGCGAACTGGCGGTTCAGGTTGCTGAAGCGATGACCGAATTCGCCAAACACATGCGCGGTCTGAACGTGGTGGCCCTTTACGGCGGCCAGCGTTACGACGTGCAGCTGCGTGCTCTGCGTCAGGGACCACAGGTTGTTGTGGGTACACCTGGCCGTTTGCTTGACCACCTGAAACGCGGCACGTTAGACCTGTCTAACCTGCGCGGTCTGGTGCTGGACGAAGCCGATGAAATGCTGCGTATGGGCTTCATCGAAGACGTTGAAACTATCATGGCTCAGATCCCAGACAATCATCAGACTGCTCTGTTCTCTGCTACCATGCCAGAAGCGATTCGCCGCATTACCAAACGCTTCATGAAAGATCCGCAGGAAGTGCGTATCCAGTCAAGCATGACGACACGTCCTGATATCAGCCAGAGCTACTGGACTGCCTATGGCCGTAAAACTGATGCACTGACTCGTTTCCTGGAATCTGAAGACTTTGATGCTGCAATCATCTTCGTGCGTACCAAAAGCGCTACGCTGGAAGTGGCTGAAGCGCTGGAGCGTAGCGGTTACAACAGTGCTGCACTGAATGGTGACATGAACCAGGCACTGCGTGAGCAGACGCTGGAGCGTCTGAAAGATGGTCGTCTGGACATCCTGATCGCGACTGACGTTGCTGCCCGTGGTCTGGACGTTGAGCGTATCAGCCTGGTTGTTAACTATGACATCCCGATGGACGCAGAATCTTACGTTCACCGTATCGGCCGTACCGGTCGTGCGGGTCGTGCTGGCCGTGCTCTGCTGTTCGTTGAGAACCGTGAGCGTCGCCTGCTGCGTAACATCGAACGCACCATGAAGCTGACTATTCCAGAAGTAGAACTGCCAAATGCAGAACTGCTGGGTGAGCGTCGTCTGGCTAAGTTTGCTGCTAAAGTTCAGCAGCAGCTGGAAAGCAGCGATCTGGAGCAGTACCGTGCTCTGCTGGCTAAAATGCAGCCAGAAGAAGAGCTGGATATCGAAACACTGGCCGCCGCACTGCTGAAAATGGCTCAGGGCGAACGTCCACTGATCGTTCCAGCTGATGCACCACAGCGTCCACGCAGCCAGTTCCGTGACCGTGATGACAGCCGTGACAATCGCCGTGGTGACCGTCCGGACCGTGGTCCACGTGAACCACGCGAAGCACGCAGTGGTGAAGCACGTGGTGATGCGCCGCGTCGTGAACGTCGTGATGTTGGCGATATGGAAGTGTACCGCATTGAAGTGGGCCGTGATGATGGTGTTGAAGTTCGTCACATCGTTGGCGCTATCGCTAACGAAGGCGATATCAGCAGCCGTTACATCGGTAACATCAAGCTGTTCGGTACTCACTCTACTATCGAACTGCCAAAAGGCATGCCGGGCGAAGTTCTGTCACACTTCACTCGTACGCGTATTCTGAACAAACCCATGAATATGCAGCTGATTGGTGATGCACAGCCACGCAGCAATGACCGTGGCGGCGAACGTCGTCCAGGCGGCCCTGCACGTGGTGGCTTCGGCTCTGGCGCAGGTCGTGAAGGCGGCGCTCCACGCGGTGGTGCTGAAGGCGGTCGTCGTTTCAGCAATGACCGTGGCGGCGAACGTCGTCCAGGTGGCACCAGCCGTGGTCCACGCACTGAAGGCGGCGCAGCACCTACCCGTCGTCGTGATGCGTAATCACTGATGCCCAATAAAAAACCAGCCTTCGGGCTGGTTTTTTTATATCTGCGATTTGTGCCATCCATCTCTGATCATGTAGTGGCGAGGCACGCCTCGCCCTCAGAATCTACAAGGCGTTACGTGCCTGCATCGCCAGCTCGAAGGAGTAGAGGCGAGCCTGGGGATCAAAGATCTGGCCGTTAACCATCACCTCATCCGCCTGCGTTTCGCGCATCAATGCGGCCAGCCCCTGACGCACCTTCTCTTTATCGCCGACCACCGACATATTCAGCGCCTGCTGCACGCCGTACTGCTCGGACGGTGACCACAAATTATCCATATTTTCCACCGGTGCTGGCAGTGGGCCTGGCTTGCCACGGCGCAGGTTAATAAACTGCTGTTGCATGGAGGTAAACAGGAAGCGCGCATCACGTTCGCTGTCGGCGGCGACAACGTTAACGCACACCATCGCGTACGGCTTCTCCAGCCGCGCTGACGGCTTAAAGTTGTCACGGTACAGATCCAGCGCCTGTAACAGCATTTCCGGGGCAAAATGGGAGGCGAAAGCGAACGGCAAGCCCATCTGTGCTGCCAGTTGAGCACTGTAAAGGCTGGATCCGAGCAGCCAGACGGGAATTTTCAGCCCGGTTCCCGGAACGGGCTGGACAATCGGCATCTCGTCACCGGAATGATCAAACCAGCGGATCAACTCCGCTACGTCGGCGGGGAAGTTATCGACATGACCCGCCATATGGCGGCGCAGTGCCAGCATTGTACGCTGGTCAGAACCCGGCGCACGCCCCAGACCAAGATCGATACGGCCAGGATAAAGTGACTCCAGCGTACCAAACTGTTCTGCAATCACCAGCGGTGCATGATTTGGCAGCATGACACCACCAGAGCCTAAACGCAGCGTCTGCGTATTTGCCGCCAGATAACCTATCAGCACCGACGTCGCTGCACTGGCGATCCCGGTCATATTATGGTGTTCGGCCAGCCAGTAACGATGAAAGCCAAGTTTTTCTGACTGCTGTGCCAGAGAGAGTGATGAATGAAAAGCATCGCGTGCGGATGCCCCCTGTGGGATAGGGGCAAGATCCAGTACGGAAAGAGGAACATTTTTTTTATCAGGCATAGTTGCTCACTTTGTCTAACGGCCGACACTGCGCCATGTGCAAAAACGACAGGCTACGGGATCTGTTGTCCCTGTTATTGTCCGTTTGCAGCACTCAAGAAATAAAGTGCGCACAGAACAGACGAAACAATAGTGCCTGCGGATAGTTAGGCTGCTAGCCAATCAAAGTATTATCCATCATCTGCCAGAATGAAACAGCTATTTAGCTGACCAGCTCAAGCCCTGCAACGCGGCGCCAGTAGCCATTACACTCATTGCTGCGTGCCATCATCAGTGGCTGATGGCCTGTTTCGTTTGCGCGGAACCGATCCACCATCGACAACGTTTCTGCATCCTGCGGCGAAAGACGCACAATGTCGACCAGCCCCTGCATTGAGATCAGGTCATTGCCGAGGTTATAGCAATTGCCGCTCATGGTCTGGATCCCGTTCAGGACGAACACCTGCTGGTCTTCCTGAGTGCGAACACGTCGCCCCTGCGGGTAGTCAATGCAGCAGGTCTGGCATTCATCTTTGCTGCGATTTTCAGAGCGGGCAGTAAAGCAGCGGGCAGAGTACGCCAGCGGCAGATAACCGTAACTCAACACCTCGACCTCAAACTGCTGGCGAATGCCCAGCTCATCACACTGCTTCAGTAATTGCACCAGCCAGTCGCGCGACAGTTCCACCGGCATACACCAGCGGGTCATACCCATTTTCAGCAGCAGTTGCAGCGTAACGGCGTTATACACATTTAGCGCAGGTCCGGCGACAAAAGGCACGCCCGCTTCATTTGCCAGCGTCACCGCACCCACATCATTAGCTTCAATGAGAAACTCGCCGTTATCGACATAGCGCTTCAGTTCCGTCAGTTCAGAAGGGGATTGCACCAGTGCCAGAGTGCTCAGAACGACCTGTTTACCGGCGGAGGCCAGCGACTTCGCCATACTCAACCAGTCAGCGGTTTTCGTTGCACGGCGTTTGCTGCAAACAGATTCGCCGAGGTAGATGACGTCAGCCTGACTGCTGGCGGCAGCCTGATAAAAGGCATTCAGCGTTTCTTTTGGCCAGTACCACAGTACCGGACCCAGTGAGTATTTCATGATATCTCCTACTGCCACTGGCGGTGATAAGCACCGAGCGTTGTCTGAGTGCCTTCACTCAGCGCACTCAGCGCCGCCATCCATTGCGGCTGTGCGGTGAAATTTTGCGGGTCAGCTTTACAGCGATCGATGGCCTGGCGCCAGATACGCGCCACCTGTTCAACATAGGCCGGGCTACGCTGACGTCCCTCAATTTTGACGGAGACAATATTGGCTGCCATCAGCTCAGGTAAGAGTGCCAGCGTGTTCAGGCTGGTGGGTTCTTCCAGCGCATGATAGCGCGCCTCATCTACCTTATAGCGACCCTTGCACAGCGTGGGGTAACCGGCATTTTCTCCGTTGTCATAACGATCAATCAGCACTTCGTTCAGACGGGATTCCAGGCCTGCCTGGGTTTGCTGCCAGCGAACGAAGCGCGCGGGGGAACAGGCACCGACGGTATTGGGCGACTCGCCGGTCAGGTAAGACGAAAGATAACAACGTCCTTCCGCCATAATGCACAAGCTACCAAACGCGAACACCTCGAGTGGAACGGTAGTGTCACGCGCCAGTTGGCGCACCTGGTGCATCGATAGCACTCGTGGCAATACCACGCGTGCAACATCAAAGTTACGCTGATAAAAGCGTACGGCAGCGGCATTTGTGGCAGACGCCTGTACCGAAACATGGCGTTCAATATGAGGATATTTATCTGCGGCATACGCCAGCATGGCAATATCTGCCAGGATTAAGGCATCAGCACCCGCATCTGCGGCCATATCCACCGCACGCTGCCAGCGTTGGTAGCCATCGGGATGGGCAAAGGTGTTAATGGCCACATGGAGTTTACGTTTACGCTGATGCACGTAGTTTGCGGCTTCCTGCAGGCGTTTATCGGTGAAATTCAATCCCGCAAAATGGCGGGCATTGGTCTCATCTTTCAGGCCGATATACACCGCGTCGGCACCATTTTCGATGGCGGCCTTCAGTGCCGGAAGATTTCCGGCCGGGCAGAGAAGTTCCATAAGAAGCGATCCAACTAATCAGAAGAGTTGAAGAGTTTAGTGAGGAAGGCCGAGACAAATTTTGATTTAAGGCAGCTAATGGCGTATTGATGGTGTTCGTGTACCCTGATAAAACTCATAGAGTTCGCACACTTTGTTGATCCAGCCGTCAGACGCTTTTTGCTGCTGTGGCAAAATAGCTGAAATTTATTCGTAAGGAGTGATAATGGTGTTGAACCCGCTACGCAGCCACTGTGTCCGTCACGGGCCGCAATTACTGCGTTTCCCACTGCGGTTTACCCCGTTTGCAGTGAAGAAGCCGCTATTACAGGCACTGTTACGCTGGCAGTTTCAGCAGGCGCTGGCGGAAGGCGAGCTGGACTTCCTTGAAGGGCGCTGGCTGGGGATTGAGGTCAAGGACCTTGAACTCCGTTGGTCAGTCACGCTGGAACAGGGGCAGCTTCGGGTCGCTGAACGTGAGGAGGCTGATGTCTGGTTTCGCGGCAATGCCAATGACCTGGCGCTGATCGCTGCCCGCAGGCAGGATCCGGACACTCTGTTTTTCCAGCGCCGTTTACTGATTGAAGGTGATACGGAACTGGGCCTGGAAGTCAAAAATATGATGGATGCGATAGATCTGGACGCCATGCCAGCGCCGCTACGCATCGGGCTTATGCAACTGGCTGATTTTATTGAGGCCGGAATGAAAGAGGACGCGATTCCCCCGGCGGATCGCGCAGGTGCCACATGTTAATTCGTTCAGAAATTGGCATCGATGCGGCGAGCATCGACAGCCTGCTGCGCCGTAGCTTCCCAACCTCTGCGGAAGCGGAACTGGTGCAGCAACTGCGGGAAGATGGGCTATTAACCCTCGGTGTCGTTGCAACAGATGACGATGGCCAGGTGCTGGGCTATGCGGCCTTCAGCCCGGTCACGCTCAACGATGAAGATCGGCAGTGGGTAGGATTAGCGCCGCTGGCGGTTGATGAAAGCGTTCGCAGGCAGGGCGTGGGTAAACAGTTGATTTACGAAGGGCTGGATACGTTGAATGAGTTTGGCTATGCCGCCGTTGTGGTGTTGGGCGATCCCGCTTTCTACGGTCCTTATGGCTTTGAACCGGCTGCACGCCACCAGCTGCACTGCCGCTGGGAAGGCACTGAAGCGGCGTTTCAGGTGTACAAGCTGGCGGATGACGCCTTTGATGGCGTTGAAGGCCGCATCGAGTTCTCCGCGCCCTTTAATCGCTTCTGAGCGCAGCAAGCCATTGAACAAGTGATACAGGCTGGTGTTCTACCAGCCTGATCTTCTGTGGTTTTTTCAGTTGCTTAACCTGATATTCCAGCTTCGACGCCAGCGAACGATCCCCTGCCTCACAGTGAAATACCAACACCAGCGGTCCTTTACCGCGCAATGCTTTTGCGCCTTTACCACTCTGGTGCTGGGCAAAACGCCTGGCCACGTCATTGGTGATGCCGGTGTACAGCATTCCTTTAGCGGTTCGCAGAATATACAGTCGCCAGTCCCCGGGTGCAGCCGCGCTCATAGGGTTTCTCAGATAAAAAACAGTACGGCTACTTTAGCGTATATGTTGGCAGAGAGGGAGAGGCAGGGGGGCAGCAAGGGCCAGCCGGAGCTGGCCCGAAGCATCATGCGGCGTTAAGAATACGCAGCGATTCGCGGTTAAAAGCGGGGAGATCGTCCGGCGTGCGGCTGGTGACCAGCCTGTCGTTATCGACCACGACCTCTTCATCGTAGAAATCAGCACCGGCATTTTTCAAATCAATCACCACCGGTTTCACCGTGGTCATTTTGCGACCGCGTACGGCATTGGCACTGATCAGCAGCTGTTGCCCGTGACAGATAGCGAAGACAGGTTTGCCCAGTGCAACAAAGGCTTTGGTGAAGGCGACAAAACGGTCATCGCCGCGCAGCGTGTCCGGGGAGTGGCCGCCGGGCAGCAGTAGCGCATCAAACTCGGCCGGATGGACATCATCGATATTTTTATCGACCTTCAGGCTGGCTTTACCCTGCTTACCAGTAATAGTTTTACCCGCTTCACTGTCAATGGTAATGACCTGGTGGCCGGCTTTTTTATACGCCTCTGCGGGAGAAGTAAATTCTGAGTCTTCAAATTCATCGGTAATCAGCACCGCAATTTTCTTGCTCATATTTCCTCCTGTGAGTTTCATTTAAATGCGCAGTAAGTGTGGTTCACTGGTGCTGAAAAGCAAATTCAGGGGCACAGCGAGGGGCACAGGTGGATGATTTTAGAAGGGAACATAGGGCACACAAAGGTAAAGAAGACGCAGGTCGCTGGTGTTTATGTATACCGCACCCTATGATAATTCCCCATTAAGCTCCCACTTTTCAGGACGATCTCATGGCCACGCTGCACTCCTTACTCGCTTTTGCTTCTTATTTTTTAACCAGCGGCGCGCTGGTACTGATCTTTCTGTTTATCTATACCCGCATTACACCGCACAACGAATGGCGTCTGATTAAAGAGAATAATCTGGCGGCGACTTCAGGGTTCATCGGGGCACTGCTGGGTTACATTATTCCGCTGGCCAGCGTGGCCATTAACTCCGTTAACCTGCTGGATTATCTGGTCTGGGGTGCAGTGGCGCTGGTTGTGCAGCTGCTGGTATTTACCGCAGTGCGCCTGTTTATGTCGGATATCAGCCGCCGCATTGAGGATAATCACCTGTCTGCGGGGCTGTTCCTCGGTGGGGTGTCTACCGGCGTGGGGATATTGAACGCCGCCTGCATGACCTACTGATCTCAACGTAAATTATGGATCACCTGGTTGCTGCTGCCGCGCCACAGCAGCGCCGGGTCTTTGAGTGCCTGAATAAACTTCCCGTCGATCAGCACATTCACGCTGGTGACCACCTGCTGCTGCTCTGTGCTCAGTTCCTCCAGGCGGTAACCTGTCCACATCCAGATATCTTTGCCAGCACACTCACGCTGCACTCGCCGCAACAGCCGTCCGACATCCGCCAGATTGGCCGGATGCAGCGGATCGCCGCCTGACAGCGACAACCCCTGGCGCGGAATACGTGTATCGTTGAGGTCGGCAATCAGCTGCTCTTCCATTTGAAGGGTGAACGGCAACCCGGAGTTCAGCCGCCAGGTGCTTTTGTTATAACAACCGGGGCATTCATGCACGCAGCCGGAGACAAACAGCGTGCAGCGCGTGCCGGGACCGTTAACGATATCCACCGGGTAGTACTGATGGATGTTCACCCCAGCTGACCGTTACCCAGGTGCTTCACCCGACGTTTAACCTCCTCCTGCTTCCCGGCGTTAAACGGACGGGCATCAGGACTGCCGAGATAGCCGCACACCCGCCGCGTCACCGAGACGCGGGTGCTGTCATGGTTACCGCATTTCGGGCAGGTAAAGCCTTTACTGGTGCACTCAAACTCGCCGGTAAAACCGCACTCATAGCACTCGTCGATAGGCGTATTGGTGCCGTAGTAAGGCACCCGGCTGTAGCTGTAATCCCAGACGTCTTCCAGCGCCTTAAGGTTGTGCTGAATGTTAGGGTATTCGCCGTAACAGATAAAACCGCCGTTCGCTAACGGTGGATAACCGGCTTCGAAGTCGATTTTATCGTACGGATTGACCTTCTTCTCCACGTCGAGGTGGAAGCTGTTGGTGTAATAGCCTTTATCGGTGACGCCCGGCACCACGCCGAACTCGGCGGCATCGAGGCGACAGAAACGGTCGCACAGGTTCTCACTGGGCGTACTGTACAGACTAAAGCCGTAGTCCGTTTCCTCTTTCCATGCCTCGACGGCGGCGCGCAGTCGGGCAACAATCTCCAGCCCTTTGGCGCGCAGTTGCGCATCATCATAAGGATGTACACTGCCGCCGCTCAGGGCATTCAGCGTTTCATGAATGCCAATATAGCCCAGAGAAATGGAGGCTCTGCCGTGACGGAAGATAGGTGCCACCGGATCATCGGCTTTCAGGCGCACTCCGCACGCACCCTCCATATAGAGGATGGGGGCCACGCGGGCCTTCACATTTTCCAGCCGGGCGATGCGTGTCATCAGGGCTTTCTTCGCCAGCAACAGACGCTGGTCGAGCAGCGTCCAGAAGCGGCTCTCATCACCCTGTGCCTCCAGCGCAATACGCGGCAGGTTAAGGCTGATCACGCCGATATTGTTACGGCCATCGTGGATCGGCTCGCCGTTCTCTTCATACACGCCCAGGAAGCTGCGGCAGCCCATAGGGGTTTTAAACGATCCTGTGACCTTGACCACCTGATCGTAATTGAGAATATCCGGATACATGCGTTTGCTGGCGCACTCCAGCGCCAGCTGTTTGATATCGTAGTTGGGCTCGCCAGCGGCCTGATTTAGCCCGGCTTTGATAGCAAAAACCAGTTTCGGGAACACCGCCGTGTTATGATTTTTCCCCAGCCCGGCAATGCGGTTCCGCAGAATCGACTGCTGGACCAGGCGCGCCGCCCAGCTGGTGCCAAGGCCAAACCCAAAGGTGACAAACGGCGTCTGGCCGTTAGCGGTATGCAGTGTATTCACTTCATATTCCAGTGACTGGAACGCGTCGTAGCACTCTTTCTCGGTGCGTGTCTGGGCATAGGCTTCGACATCCGCCACCTGCCATTGCTGCGCAGTGGCACGATGTTTCACCAGGCTGGCTTCCACAAACGGGGCCAGCACCTCATCAATGCGGTTAATGGTGGTGCCGCCGTAAATATGGCTGGCCACCTGGGCGATAATCTGTGCGGTAACGGCGGTCGCGGTGGAGATCGACTTTGGCGGTTCGATCTCGGCATTCCCCATTTTGAAGCCATGGGTCAGCATGCCGCGCAGGTCAATCAGCATACAGTTAAACATCGGGAAGAACGGCGAATAGTCGAGGTCATGATAGTGGATCTCACCGCGTTCATGCGCACTGACCACATCGCGCGGCAGCATATGCTGACGGGCATAGTGTTTAGCGACGATGCCGGCCAGCAGATCGCGCTGGGTCGGGATCACTTTGCTGTCTTTGTTGGCATTTTCATTCAGCAGTGCCGGGTTGCTCTGTTCAATCAGACCGCGAATTTCATGGTTCAACCGACCGCGCAGCTCGCGTGCTACGTCGCGATCGTGGCGGTATTCAATATAGCTGCGTGCCAGCTGCGGGTAACGGCCTGCCATCAGTTGGTTCTCAACCGCGCGTTGAACCTCTGCGATATCCACGCTCGGGCGGGCGGTGAGCTGAGCGCTAATCTGGCTGGCGGCAGTGGCGCAGTAGTCGTCATCGTCAATTTTCGCAGCCTGTGCAGCGGCACGGATTGCCGCCTCAATACGCGCTGGATCGAAGGCGACCTGACAGCCGTCCCGCTTGATTACCTGAGTTGCCACCGCTGCTCTCCTGAATGAAGAAAATCTATATGTGGGTTTGAGTGGCTATAGTAAACGCTATATATAGTGTTGCGATCAGATTTAAACGCCGTTTTATTGACCTGAGGCAAAGATCTGACAGCAGCGTAGCAAAGATAAGCGATGGTCAACGTCGGTTAAGGTTTTGTGTGGTTATACGCTATTTTTTGCCATCAAGGTGTGCTGTGGCGGTTGCATTCAACCCAAAGGAATCACTACTATTGCCGGTTGCCATAGAGCGAAATCCATTTTGCTCTGGTCTCTCAGGGATACTGTCTGATGTCGTCTGTCGCTTATAACGAAAAACAGGTCATTCGCTGGCTCGGTGCACGTACCGTGGCCCGGGCGCGCGATCTGGTCGCCAGCGTACAGAATCTGCAGTGGCAAAATAATTTGCTGACCGGCGAGGTGCCGGGACGTAAAGCGGAACCTTTCAGCGTGATCGTGCATTTCAGTCGTCCCCAGGGCAGGTTGCTGGCCAGCGGGGAGTGCAGCTGTGCTGTAAAAAATAACTGTAAGCATGTCGCGGCGCTGATGCTGGCGAACCTGCAACCCCGCCAGCCAACAGCGGCAGTGGTCCTCAAAACCATTGAGGCAGTGCCTGTCCCGGTGCTGCAACTGCAATCACGTGCCAAATTTATCAGCGGCTATGGTCACTATGGTCATCGCCAGAAGCGCCTCGATTTTGCCTCCGTCAGTTTTGACTACGCAGGCGTGAACGTTGATGCAGGAAGCCGGGCGGAGAACTTTACCGATCGAAATGGCCTGCGTTACCACGTTCAGCGCCATACGGAAGAGGAGCAGTCCTGGCTGGCGCAGATCGACACGGTCGGGCTGAATGCCATCCCCGCCGGGCATATTTATACGCCTGCTCCGTTGCCCCCGGCGATCTTCGCCCCGGCATCGCCGCCGCAGTGGCGTGATTTGATTAAAAAAGGCCTGCCGGCGCTGCGCAAACGCGGCTGGCGCATCAGCATGGATGATGATTTTACCTGGAACGTCTCTGACGTTGATGCGATTGAAGGGCGCGCAGTACAGGGCGAGGACGGCTGGTTCGATCTTGAGCTGGCGATGAAAATTGGCCGCCGACGCGTGCGCCTGGAGCCGCTGCTGGCGAAGCTGTTTGAGCGTGACCGCCGCTGGATGTCCGGCAATCTGCGTCTGATCGATGATGACGAACAAATTGAGCTGCGTGACGATAAGAATCAGCGATTGCTGTTCCGCGCGGGTCAGTTAAAGCCGCTGGTGGGCAATCTGATTGACCTGTTTGGTGCACATCAACCGCTGCGGCTGGCGGCCTGGGACATCGGGCGTCTCAGCGAGTCCGGCGATCGTAATCGCTGGATATTTGACGGTGACAACGCGGTCCATCAGCTGGCAGAGCGATTGAACGGGCACAGCGGTGTACAGGCCATTGCCCCGCCTGTTGGCTTGCAGGCCACCCTGCGCGATTATCAGCAGCAGGGCGTGAACTGGATGCAGTTCCTGCGTCAGCATCAGCTGGCGGGCATACTGGCCGATGATATGGGGCTGGGGAAAACGATTCAGACGCTGGCCCACCTGCTGCTGGAAAAAGAAGCCGGGCGCCTCGATCGTCCTGCACTGATCGTGGTGCCGACCACGCTGGTCCATAACTGGTGCTGTGAAGCACGGCGCTTTGCCCCCGATCTGCGAGTACTGGCGCTGACCGGGCCGCAGCGCAAAGACTTTTACGATCAGATGGAACAGTACGACGTGGTCATCACCACCTATTCACTGCTGTGGCGCGATCAGCCGCAGCTGGTGGCGCACTATTATCATCTGCTGATCCTCGATGAAGCGCAGTATGTGAAGAACAGCGCCTCACGCGCCGCCTCGGTAATCCGCACCCTGAAGACGCGGCATCGTCTCTGCCTGACCGGAACCCCGCTGGAAAATCACCTCGGGGAGCTGTGGTCACAGTTTGATTTCCTGCTGCCGGGCTTCCTCGGCAGCGAACGCGACTTCACCCAGAACTGGCGTATTCCGGTGGAACGCAATGGCGATAAAATCAGGCGTGAGCTGCTGGCGAAGCGCGTGCGGCCGTTTATGCTGCGCCGCCGTAAACAGGAGGTCGCCAAAGAGCTGCCGCCGAAAAATACCATTGTACGCAGCGTGCCGCTGGACGGTGCGCAACGAGAACTGTATGACCAGGTGCGCGCCGCCATGCAGGACCGCGTACAGTTAGCGATGCAGCAGCAGGGGCCGGGACGCAGCCATCTGCTGGTGCTGGATGCCCTGCTAAAACTGCGCCAAATCTGCTGCGATCCGCGTCTGATGTCCGATCCGCGCGCCGAGCGGGTGAAACACTCTGCCAAGCTGGCGCTGCTGCGCGAGATGCTGCATGACCTGCTGGCAGAAGATCGGCGCATCCTGATCTTCTCGCAGTTCACCACCATGCTGGGCATCATCGCCGAAGAGTTACAGAAAGCGCGCATTCCTTATGTCATCCTGACGGGCAGCACCCGCGATCGCACTGAGCCGGTACGGCGTTTTCAGCAGGGCGAAGTCCCGGTGTTTCTGATCAGCCTTAAAGCGGGCGGAGTTGGGCTGAACCTGACGGCGGCCGACACGGTGATCCACTACGATCCCTGGTGGAACCCGGCGGCTGAAAATCAGGCCACCGATCGCGCTTATCGCCTCGGGCAGGATAAACCGGTCTTTGTGTATAAGCTGATCGCGGCCGATACCATTGAAGAGAAGATCGTCGCGATGCAGCAGCAAAAAGCCGAGCTGGCCGGAGAGATCCTCGACGACGAGCTGAGTGAACCCTCCAGTTTCAGTCAGGACGATCTGGCGGCACTGTTCTCCTGACATCACCGCCCGGATAGCATCAAAACGTTAACGGCGCCTGCGCCTTATGGAATTCGTTTCGTGAGATGTAACTTGATGTAACACGCGAATTATGTTTTATGAGGTCATCACAAAAAAAGGATGCCCTGATATGCCATGGTCACTGCGCCCGCTGTTGCTTGCCTGTTCCCTGTTTCTGCCATTCACTGTGGCTGCCGACCCGGCAGGGAAACTCCCGCTGATGCCCTGGCCGCAGCAGGTAGAGCAGCCAGAGGGTAGGGGAAATCTGGCCCTGACCATGCCGCTGGCGATTCAGGTTAAGGGCGATAACCTGCACGAGGCAATCCCGCGCTGGCAGCAACGCCTGGCGCGTCAGACCGGTAACCCTGATCTGCCGATTTCCGCCAGTGCCACGTCATTACAGATCCGTATCGCCCGACAGGTTGCCGCTATTCCTCAACCGGACAGCGATGAGAGCTACCGGCTGGTGGTCAGCGCCGACGGCATCACACTGGATGCAGCCACCCGTTTTGGCGCGATGCGCGGCATGGAAACGCTGCTGCAACTGGTGCATAACAGCACGGTGCCCCTGGTGACGATTAATGACCACCCGCGCTTTCCGTGGCGCGGGATCCTGATTGATTCTGCCCGCCACTTTATGCCCATTGAGACGCTGAAACGCCAGATTGATGGCATCGCCGCTGCGCGTATGAACGTCTTCCACTGGCACCTGACCGACGACCAGGGCTGGCGTTTTGGTTCCAGCCATTTCCCGCAGTTGCAGGAAAAAGCCAGCGACGGACTGTGGTACAGCCCGCAGCAGATGCGCGATATCGTCAGCTATGCCGCCCATCGTGGCGTGCGTGTGGTGCCGGAAATTGACTTTCCGGGGCACGCTTCGGCACTGGCGGTGGCGATGCCTGAACTGATCGCGGCACCGGGGCCTTATCAAATGGAACGTGGCTGGGGCGTCTTTAAACCGCTGCTCGATCCGTCCCGCGAACAGGTTTATCAGTTTATTGATACGCTGGTGGGCGAGGTGGCCGCCATCTTCCCCGATCCTTATCTGCATATTGGTGGCGATGAAGTGGATCCCAGCCAGTGGGATAACTCTGAGGCTATCGCTCAGTTTATGCAGCAGAAAGGGTTGAAAGACAGTCATGCACTGCAGGCATATTTCAATCAACGGGTGGAGAAGATCCTGGAAAAACACCAGCGACAGATGATCGGCTGGGATGAAATCTATCATCCCGATCTGCCGCGCAGCATTCTGATCCAATCCTGGCGCGGACCGGATGCGCTGGGTGAAGTGGCAAAAAACAACTATCGCGGCATCCTTTCTACCGGCTTCTATCTCGATCAGGCCCAGCCTGCGGCGTTCCATTATCGCAATGAAGTCTGGCCGCAGGGACTGAACGATGCCGATCGGATCAAAGAGGGCGAAACAGCACAGAGCTGGCAATTTACGCTGCCACGTCTTAAGGGTAAGCCGCTCACAGGCAGCTTTACGCTGATTGATGCCGTTGGTGGATGGCGCGGATTTATTGATTTCGAAGGGCGCTCGCGGCGTATGGTGCGGGAGATCCGCTGGCTGTCGCCCACCCAGTTTACCTTCCGTGTCGACAGCTGGATGGGCGAGCTTCGTCCAGTGCTCACCCTGGCGGGCGACAACATGAGCGGCTACTGGCGCATCGGTAACGTGCGCTATCCCACGGTGGGCAGCAGGCTGCCGCAGCCTCCGCAGGGTATAAAACCGGTACTGCCGGATGATGCCCAGTTGCGAAATAACCTGCTGGGCGGGGAAGCGGCGCTGTGGAGCGAAATCGTCGATGAGAACGTGATTGACGTCCGTTTGTGGCCGCGGGCATTTGTGGTGGCAGAGCGGCTGTGGTCGGCCTCTGATGTGACGGATGAGAAGAATATGTATCAGCGCCTGGCAGCGGTTGATAGCTGGTCCGCCGTGTCGGTGGGTCTGCAACAGCACGCGGAGACGCAGTTGCAGATGATGCGTCTGGCCAACAGTAGTGACACGGTGCCGCTGCAAATCTTCGCTGAAGCGCTGGAGCCTGCGCAATTCTATACCCGACAGCATCTGAAATATCAGGCCGGACATTACACGCAGGCTGAACCGCTCAACCGGCTGGCCGATGTGCTGCCATCCGAAAGCAACAAAGTGCGTGAGCTGGATCAGCAGGTGGACGCGCTGATCGCCAATCGGGGTGACCGACAGGCGGCGCAGGCGATCCGCCGTCAGCTTCTGCAGTGGCAACACAATATTCCGCTGGTAGAGCCAGTGCTGGCACAGAACCCGCAGCTACGGCCGCTGCTGCCGGTGGCAGGGCAGGTGGCGGAGATCAGTCAGATGGGGCTGTCACTGCTGGATGCCATGGAAAAGGAACAAACTTTTGGCGCTCGTGAAGTGGCGAAGATGCATCAGCGGCTGGATCAGGCAGCGCTCAGCCAGGATGAAGTGGTGATTGCGCTGGTGTATCCGGTGGAGAAATTATTGCGCAACGGGAAATAACGGCGGGTCGATCGTTGATCGACCCGTACAACGATTCACGACGTTCGCTTAACGACGTACAGCGATCGCTTCGATTTCGATGTTCACATCTTTTGGCAGACGCGCCACTTCCACACACGAACGTGCCGGGAAGCTGGCCTGGTGCTCAGTGAAGAAGGCTTCGTAGGTGGCGTTCACCGTGGCGAAGTCATTCAAATCTTTCACGAACACGGTGGTTTTAACGATATCACCCACTTTCAAACCCGCGGCCTCAACAATCGCTTTCACATTTTCCAGCGACTGGCGTGCCTGAGCGGCAATATCGTCCGCCACAGCACCGGTTTTCGGATCGACCGGGATTTGGCCTGACGTGAAGATCATGCTGCCGAGATCCACACCCTGAACATAAGGGCCGATAGCGGCGGGGGCGTTTTCCGTACTGATTTCGCGTGACATAGTTTCTCCTGAATGTGTGCGATGGTGAGGATAGGGGTACAGCGTATCATTTTTGCCCGGGCCGGGCATGCCCGGCCCCTACAGGTACAGTGATATTCCGTAAGAGCGAGGCCCGACAGCAACGGTGATACCCCGTAAGAGCGAGGCCCGACAGTAACGGTGATACCCCCGTGGTGGCGAGGCCCGACAGCAACGGTGATACCCCGTAAGAGCGAGGCCCGACAGTAACGGTGATACCCCGTAGGGACGAGGCCCGACAGCAACGGTGATACCCCGTAGTGGCGAGGCCCGACAGCAACGCAGATACCCCGTAGGGGCGAGGCCCGACAGTAACGGTGATACCCCGTAGGGGCGAGGCCCGACAGCAACGGTGATACCCCGTAGTGGCGAGGCCCGACAGCAACGGAGATACCCCGTAGGGGCGAGGCCCGACAGTAACGGTGATACCCCCGTAGGGGCGAGGCATGCCTCGCCTCTCTGTTTGACCCGGCGCGTGTCACATCCTGCCCACGCAACGGAGCAAATGCAACGGCATTAACCGTTTGCCATCACCACATGGTGCGCGAACTCTTTCTCGCAGTATTTACATTTCAGGTGCAGCTCATCCTGGCGCTGTTTCACCGCGAAGCTGGAATGCACCGGTTCAGAACGGCTGATGCAGTTGCTGTTCGGGCAGGTCAGCACGCGTTCAATCCGGTCTGGCAACGTCGGGGAGCTCTTCGCCACCACGTTGTAATCATCAATGCGGTTCACCGTTGCGTGCGGTGCATACACCGCCAGCTGGTTGATCTGATCGTCGGTCAGGAAGGTGTTCTCAATCTTGATCAGGTCTTTGCGGCCCAGCTCACCCGAGGGCAGATTCAGGCCAATGGTAATGCGCTGGTCGGTTTCCGTCAGGCGGAACAGGGAGAGCAGCTTAAAGCCAATCTGAGCCGGGATATGGTCGATCACCGTGCCGCGTTTAATCGCTTCAACCTGTAATTTATTATCGTGTGTCATGTGCTTATCCCCTTAAAGAACCGGTTCGCTGTTCAGTACCAGCGCCAGAAGTGCCTGGCGTGCGTAGATACCGTTACCTGCCTGCTGGAAATACCAGGCGTGCGGCGTGTGATCGACATCCGTGTCGATTTCGTCAATACGCGGCAGCGGGTGCAGAACTTTCATATTCTCGCGTGCGCCCACCAGATCGCTGGCGCGCAGAATAAACTGGGCTTTGACGTTAGCGTATTCCGACGGATCAAGACGCTCTTTCTGTACACGGGTCATATACAGAATGTCCACCTGCGGTACCACTTCTTCAATGCTGTCATGACGTGTCCAGACAATGCCTTTTTCGTCGAGCATATCGGTGATGTAAGCCGGCATCGCCAGTGCATCAGGCGCAATAAAGTAAAAACGATTGCCTTCAAACTTCGCCAGCGCCTGGGTCAGTGAATGTACGGTGCGGCCATATTTCAAATCACCGACCATCGCCACGCTGAGGTTATTCAGACGGCCCTGCGTTTCCTGCAAGGTAAACAGATCGAGCAGCGTCTGAGTCGGATGCTGATTGGCGCCATCGCCCGCGTTCAGGATCGGCACGCCGCCGGAAAACTCGGTTGCCAGACGCGCGGCGCCTTCCTGCGGATGACGCATGACAATCGCATCCACATAGGTGCCAATCACGGAGATGGTATCGGCCAGGGTTTCCCCTTTCTTGCCCAGCGAGGTGTTGCTGCCATCGGCAAACCCGACCACGGACGCGCCAAGACGATGCATCGCCGTTTCAAACGAGAGGCGGGTGCGGGTGGACGCTTCAAAGAAGCAGCTGGCAATCACGTTGTGCTTCAGCAGCTCAGGCTGTGGGTTCGCCTTCAGGCTGGCCGCGGTACGCAATACCAGCTCCAGCTCTTCACGGTTGAGATCGTTAATTGAAATAATGTGTTTGTGATATAGGGGGTTAGCCATTTCCACTCCTTTTGCCGTTATCATTCATGATGCAGCGGTGTCGGCTGCCTCATGAGTGCTATAGCGCAACGTTTTTGCATTAAAATGCGGGCAAAAAAAAGCCCCTCAATGAGGGGCTTTTCTTGATGATCGGTCATGCAACGGGAGGAAAAACGGTGCTGCCCGCCTGTAGAAAGGCGATTCAGTACGGCTTGATTAACGCAATTTAGTTTCATGCATCCTCCCGGCAAACGGGGTGCATTATACGCATTCATCCGTTTGCAGCAAGCGAAAAACGCGTAACGTAATCGTTTGCCTGGGGTGAGTTACCCCAGCTGTGCCAGCGTGGCCACCATCACCGCTTTGATGGTGTGCAGACGGTTTTCCGCCTGGTCAAACACCACGCTGTGCGATGATTCAAACACTTCGTCAGTGACTTCCATGCCGCCGTGCAGATCGTACTGCTGTGCCATCTGCTGGCCCAGCGTGGTCTGGTCATCGTGGAACGCAGGCAGGCAGTGCAGGAACTTCACCTGCGGGTTCCCGGTCGCCTCAAGCATCGCCATGTTCACCTGATAAGGGCGCAGCAGGGCAATACGTTCGTGCCATACCTCTTTCGGCTCACCCATGGATACCCAGACGTCGGTGTAAATGAAGTCCGCGCCCAGCACGCCTTGCGCAATATCTTCTGTCAGGGTGATTTTTCCGCCGGTTTTTTCTGCCACGCTGCGGCATTCAGCAACCAGCCCCGCATCCGGCCAGCAGCTTTTCGGTGCCACCAGGCGCAGATCCAGGCCTGTCAGCGCCGCCGCCTCCAGCAGAGTATTGCCCATATTATTATGGGTATCGCCGACGTAGGTCAGCGTCATCTGACTGAAGGCTTTCTCCGGCAGGTGTTCCTGCATGGTGAGCAGGTCCGCCAGCAGTTGGGTGGGATGAAACTCGTTGGTCAGCCCGTTCCACACCGGCACGCCAGCGTGTTCGGCCAGGGATTCCACCAGCACCTGGCCGTGGCCGCGATATTGAATACCGTGGTACATCCGGCCCAGCACGCGGGCGGTGTCTTTCATCGACTCTTTATGGCCGATCTGGCTGCCGCTCGGGCCAATCCAGGTGACGTTCGCGCCCTGATCGTATGCGGCAACTTCGAAAGAGCATCGGGTGCGGGTCGAGTCTTTTTCGAAGATGAGCGCGATATTCTTACCTTTCAGGTGCTGAATTTCTTCGCCATTTTTTTTATCGGTTTTCAACGTGGACGCCAGCGCCAGTAAGCCGTTGATTTCAGCGGGGGTGAAATCGAGCAGCCTGAGGAAGTGACGTTGATATAACTGACTCATAAAGCACTCCGGGATGATCTTTAATGAATTAAAATTCAATTTAACCGTATTAATATTCACTTTCAACCCCGAAGAGCAGAAACTTGCTTTTAAAGGTAGTGGCGCAGAGGGCACTGTGGGAAAATACGCGAAATAACGCCTTAATGAGGAAGCGATCATGGCTAATGAAGCATTGTTGGAAGAGCAGCGTGAAGAAACGCGGCTGATTATTGAAGAACTGCTGGATGATGGCAGTGACCCGGACGCGCTGTACACCATTGAGCATCATTTCTCTTGCGACAGCTTCGATGCGCTGGAGAAAGCGGCCGTGGAAGCCTTTAAGCTGGGTTACGAAGTCACTGAGCCGGAAGAGCTGGATCTGGAAGATGGCACCAAAGTGATGTGCTGCGATATTCTCAGCGAAGGCGCGCTGAACGCTGAACTGATCGACGCGCAGGTTGAGCAGCTGATCGATGTGGCGGGCAAGTTCAACGTTGACTACGACGGTTGGGGCACCTACTTCGAAGATCCGGACGCGCAGGATGACGACGAAGGCGATGAAGATGACGAAGCCATCGACGGCGAAGATAACGGCATCCGCCACTGATTCTCCCCTGTAAATTCTGGCCGGGCATGCCCGGCCATTTCATGACGTTGAGCAAATGAATACCGAACACCTGCTGGCCCCTGTCCTCGATTTCCTGCACTGCCGTACGCCTCAAGCCTGGATTGACGAAGCCCGTCAGCCGCAACATCTTCCTCTGTTACTGACCGACCATCTGGTATGTGAGCTGAAAGCAGCCCAGACCGCCATGTGGCTGATCCGTAAATATGTTGCGGACAAAGCCAGCGGCGATGCCCTGCTGGCGTGGCTGAAACCCTGGGAACAGTTTGTTCACAACGATCAGGCCGATCTTGCCTTCCTCGAACAGCATAAAGGTCTGTCAAAAACCATTATCAGCCGTGAAGAGGTGCCTTATGGCGATGAGCTGGTGGATAAGATGGTGCTGCTGATCAAAGAAGAGCTGCACCATTTCTATCAGGTGCTGGAGATTATGCAGGCGCGTGGTATTCCCTATATGCGCATCACCGCCAGCCGCTATGCCAAAGGGTTAATCCGCGAGATCATCACGCATGAACCACAAACGCTGGTGGATAAACTGATCTGCGGAGCCTATATCGAAGCGCGATCCTGCGAGCGTTTTGCCAGTCTGGCACCGTATCTTGATGATGAACTGGCGGGGTTTTATATTTCGCTGCTGCGCTCAGAGGCGCGTCACTATCAGGATTACCTGGCGCTGGCTGCACTGATCTCACCGACGGATATCAGCGTGCGGGTGCGTAAAATCGGGGAAACGGAAGCGCGTCTGATCATGGAACCGGACAACCAGCTGCGTTTTCACAGTGGCGTTCCGAACTTCGCCTGAGAGGCGAGCGGATAAAAGGGCTGATTGGAACAGATGATCGGCCCCTGCAGGGGCCGTCCGCTGCGGTTAAAGGGTTTTCAGCATCGTCACTTCGCAATCCACATGACCGGTGGCACCCATCGGGCCATCGATATGCTCAAAACCGAGATGTTCATACAGGCGAATGGCGCGCGTCAGTGACGCGGTAGTTTCCAGATAGCAACGTTTAAAGCCCTGCTGGCGGGCATAGTCCATCGCCTGAATGGCCAGACGGCGTGCCAGCCCGAGGCCACGCACCGACGGCATAAAATACATTTTCTGCAGTTCACAGACATCCGCATCGCTGCTCGCCAGTGGCGCGATGCCACCGCCACCCACCACCTTTCCTTCCACTTCGACCACCCAGAAAGCACAGTTCTCTTCACTATAGACTTCATAGAGATGGTCAAGATTAGGGTCAGAAACGGTATAGCCTTTATCTGCCGTCAGGCCAAATTCTGCCGATACGGTGCGGATCACCGCAGCAATATGCGGGTTGTCAGCGGGAACGATCGGGCGCACGCGCAGGGTTGTCTGAATTGCGGTTGTCATACATTTCGCTCATGGTCTGTCGGTTGCAGGTAGTGTAATAACACTGCCAGCGTGCGGATGCAATGTCTGTGCATCAGGGGTTAACGTGTCTGAGTATGTTATCTAAATGATAATTATTTATTGTCGGGTTTCCAATGCCATGCTTAAATAGCGCGGCTATTTATTACGCTTTTATTTTCTGCTTCCCAGCAGTCTATTTCTATTTCAGGAAGAAAAACAAATGGAAAACAATACCTCGAATCAGCAGCGTCATGCGGTGCTGTTTCACGGTCGTTCTGGTGAATATTTCTCTATCTGGCTGGTCAATGCACTGCTGACCATGATCACATTGGGTATTTATTCTGCCTGGGCCACCGTCCGTCGCCGTCGCTATTTCTATGGCAATACCGAAATTGCGGGCGATCGCTTTGATTACCACGCTCGTCCCATTGATATCTTGAAAGGCCGTATTATTGTCTTCGTGGGCCTGGTGCTGTTCTTTATCCTCTCTTCAGCCATGCCGGGAATCTCACTGGTATTCGCGCTGGCGTTCTTCGCGTTAATACCGTGGATTGTCATCCGCAGCTGGCGTTACAACGCGCTGATGAGCAGCTTCCGTGGTGTGCGTTTTAACTACCTTTGCCGCGTGGGCCGTGCTTACTGGACCATGTTCCTGTGCCCGGTACTGCTGGTGCTGGCGCTCTATCTGGTGGTCGGTGCGGTCGGTTTCTTAGCCGCGAACAGCGGCAGCATCAGCGCTGGATTGACCGTTGGCATCCTGGCCTTTGTGCTGTTGCTGGCAGGCCTGGCGGCCGTGCAGGGTACCGTAGCTGCACTGAACCACGATCTGTATATCAACAACATGTCCTACGGTTCCCTGCCATTTAAAGCAGCGCTGAGCAAAAAAGCGTTTATCAAAATGGTGCTGATCAGCTTCCTGATTATGCTGCCATTCCTGATTATTGCCGGCATGCTGATTGGCTCGCTGTTTGTCTCGATCTTTTATGCCGTGGCAATGGGTATGACCGATCCAGAGATGATGAACAATCTGATGGCAGGAAACTTTTTGAATATCTTCCTGACCTTCTTAATATTACTTTTCGGTGGTTTAGTTTCTTCTGCTTATTTAGTCGTGGCACAGCGTAATTACGTGTTTGGCCAGACTCAATTAGGTGAAAAACTCCGCCTTAAGTCAACTATGTCTACAGGATCATTCTTAGGCCTGACGCTGACCAATACCCTGATTGTGATTTTCACCCTGGGTCTGGGGACGCCAATTGCTGAAGTTCGTCTGGCACGCTATATGGCGAACAGCACGGCGCTGGAAGGCGATATCTCTCTGCTGGACGTGCAGGCGCACCATGACACTGCCGGCACCGCCGTAGCAGAAGAAGTTGTTTCCGCATTCGATCTGAACGCTGGCATCTGACCTTGCAGCTGAACGGTTTTTATCAGTACCCTGGACGGGCAGCTCGCGAGGCTGCCCGTCTCACATTAGCGGAACAGCATGTGACGCTGGATCAGGGCACGCACCGGCAGCTCCTGATGTTGAACGATGTGACGGTCTCTGACGCGCTCGGGACCATCCCGCTGACGATCTCCTTCCCGGACGGCGGGCGCTTTGTCCCGGATGATGATGCGGCGTTCCGCGAGTGGTGGCAGCAGCGTCGTCGTCCAGGCCTCGTTCACCGGCTGGAACAGCATCGCCGGGGTGTCGTTGTTACTTTGCTGGCCACGCTGGCCGCCATTGCGTTCTACATCTGGGTGATCCTGCCCGTGACCAGCCGTGTGCTGGCGCAGCATATTCCCGCGTATGTTGAGCGCCAGGTCGGCCAGCAAACCTTCACTCTGCTACAGCATACCGGCTTCAGCGTTGGACGCCTGACGGAAGAGCAACAGCAGCGTATCAACCGGCTGTTCCGTGACATTATTCCGGCAGAGATGAAAGATGACCCGACGCCGCTGCGGCTGAAGATCATGCATTTCGCCGGGGGGCCGAACGCCTTTATGCTGGCAGACGGTACGCTGATCGTCAGCGATGACCTGGTGCGCATGGCGAAAAGTGACGATGCGATTGTCGCGGTGATGCTGCATGAGATGGGGCACCATCAGCATCGTCATGTGATGCGTATGCTGGTGCGTTCGTCGCTGGTGTCGCTGAGCTATCTCTGGCTGACCGGCGATGTCAGCGGGATTGGTGACACGCTGTTACAGTCGGCGGCGTTTATTGATCAGCTTCAGTTCTCACGCAGCATGGAGCGTGAGGCCGATGAGTATGCCATTGTGCAGATGAAGGCGCAGGGGCGTTCTCTGGCAGCGATGTCTGAGATCTACCGGCAGCTTGAACAGTCCGCAGAGAAGGAGAGCAGTGGGATTAATCTGCCGGAATGGATGAGTACCCATCCGGATATGCCTGCGCGCATCAAAGCCATTCAGGCGGCGGAGTAAATCTGTCAGAAAGGGCGAGGCACGCAATAAAAAAGGGCCAGGCATGCCTGGCCCCTACGGGGAACGGTGTTGTAGGGCAGGGCACTGCGCCCCACAGGGATTGATAGTGTAGGGGAGGGGCATGCCGCCCCCACAGTGATTGATGTTGTAGGGCAGGGCACGGCGCCCCACAGGGATTGATAGTGTAGGGGAGGGGCACGCCGCCCCCACAGGGATTGATATTGTAGGGCAGGGCATGCCGCCCCACAGGGATTGATATTGTAGGGGAGGGGCATGCCCCTCCCTTCACCATTACAGCGCGGCAATCACCGCTTGCTGCTCAATCAGTTTGATCTTCGCCTGCTCAAAGTCCGCCAGACGTTCACGCTCTTTCGCCACGACGGCTTCCGGTGCGCGCGCCACAAACCCTTCATTGCCCAGCTTAGCGGTGATTTTTTCCATCTCCACCTCCAGCTTAGCCACTTCCTTCACCAGACGCTCCAGCTCCGCCGCTTTATCCACCAGGTCAGCCATCGGGATCAGCAGCTCAGCACCGTCAACCAGTTTGGTCACGGAAACCGGGCCTTTCTCGCCCGCTGGCAGCAGCTCAAGCGTTTCAAGACGCGCCAGGGTTTTGAGGAAGTTATGGTTATCGTTCACACGACGCACCACATCGGCACTGGCGCCACGCAACAGCACATCCAGCGGTTTGGACGGGGAGATATTCATCTCGTTGCGAATGTTACGCACCGCGACGATCGCCTGCTTCATCCACTCGGTGTCGGTCATCGCCGCCACATCAACACGGCTTTCGCTGAATGCCGGCATCGGTTGCAGCATGATGGTGTCGTCGCTGATGTTTTTCAGCACTTTCACCTGCTGCCAGATGGTTTCAGTGATAAACGGAATAATCGGATGCGCCAGACGCAGCAGGGCTTCCAGTACCGTAACCAGCGTGTTGCGCGTACCGCGCAGCTGAGCCTCAGAACCGCCGTTCATCACCGGCTTAGCCAGCTCCAGATACCAGTCGCAGAACTGGTTCCAGGTGAACTCATACAGAATGTTAGCGGCGATATCGAAGCGATAGCTGTCCAGCGCTGCACGATAGGCTTTCACCGTTTCGTTGAATTCCGCGAGGATCCAGCGGTCCGCCAGCGACAGTTCCAGCTCGCCGCCGTTGAAGCCGCAGTCGTGCTCTTCGGTATTCATCAGCACAAAGCGGCTGGCGTTCCACAGCTTGTTACAGAAGTTGCGGTAACCTTCCAGGCGCTTCATATCCCAGTTGATGTCGCGGCCGGTTGAGGCCAGCGCCGCCAGGGTGAAGCGCAGAGCATCGGTGCCGTGCGGCTCAATACCGTTCGGGAACTGCTTCTCGGTGCGCTTACGGATTTTCTCCGCCAGCTGCGGCTGCATCATGTTGCCGGTGCGTTTCTCCAGCAGATCTTCCAGCGAGATACCGTCAACCATATCCAGTGGGTCGATCACGTTGCCTTTGGACTTGGACATTTTCTGCCCTTCGTCGTCACGGATCAGACCTGTCATATACACGGTTTTGAACGGCACCTGCGGTTTGCCGTCTTCATCTTTGATGAAGTGCATGGTCAGCATGATCATGCGGGCAATCCAGAAGAAGATGATGTCGAAGCCGCTGACCAGCACGCTGGTCGGGTGGAAGGTGCGCAGCGCTTCGGTGTTCTCCGGCCAGCCCAGGGTGGAGAAGGTCCACAGCCCGGAAGAGAACCAGGTATCCAGCACGTCTTCGTCCTGGGTCAGCACCACATCGGCACCCAGATTGTTCTCGGCGCGCACTTCTTCTTCGCTGCGCGCCACGTAGACGTTCCCTTCGGCATCATACCAGGCCGGGATACGGTGACCCCACCACAGCTGACGCGAGATGCACCAGTCCTGGATATCACGCATCCACGAGAAGTACATGTTTTCATACTGCTTCGGTACGAACTGGATCTCACCCTGTTCCACCGCTTCTACCGCCACTTTCGCCAGCGGGGCCGTGCGCACGTACCACTGATCGGTCAGCATGGGCTCGATCACCACACCGCCGCGATCGCCATAAGGCACGGTCAGGTCGTGGGGTTTGATCTCATCCAGCAGGCCGAGAGCATCAATCGCTGCCACGATCGCTTTACGCGCCGCAAAGCGTTCAAGCTTCTGGAATTCAGCCGGAATGGTCGGATCGCAGGCATCAGACTCTTCGCCGTTGGTGTCATACACCTGGGCTGTTTCACGGATGTCGCCATCGAAGGTCAGGATGTTGATCATCGGCAGCTTGTGGCGACGTCCCACTTCGTAGTCGTTGAAGTCGTGCGCCGGGGTGATCTTCACGCAGCCGGTGCCTTTCTCCATGTCAGCGTGTTCATCACCGACGATCGGAATACGGCGACCGACCAGCGGCAGCACGAGGAATTTGCCGATCAGATCTTTGTAACGCGGATCTTCAGGATTGACCGCCACGCCGGTATCACCGAGTACGGTTTCCGGGCGCGTGGTGGCGACCACCAGATAATCTTTACCGTCAGCGGTTTTCACCCCGTCGGCCAGCGGATAGCGGATGTGCCACATGGAGCCTTTTGACTCGCGGTTTTCCACTTCCAGGTCAGAGATGGCGGTGCGCAGTTTAGGGTCCCAGTTCACCAGGCGCTTGCCACGGTAGATCAGGTTCTCTTTGTGCAGGCGAACGAACACCTCTTTCACGGCATTCGACAGGCCTTCATCCATGGTGAAGCGCTCACGCTCCCAGTCCACGGAGTTGCCCAGACGACGCATCTGGCGGGTAATGGTGCCGCCGGATTCGGCTTTCCACTGCCAGATTTTTTCGATGAACGCATCGCGGCCGTAATCTTTACGGGTTTTGCCTTCTTCCGCGGCGATCTTACGCTCTACCACCATCTGCGTGGCGATGCCCGCGTGGTCGGTCCCTGCCTGCCACAGGGTGTTTTTACCCTGCATGCGCTGGTAGCGGATCATGGTGTCCATGATGGTCTGCTGGAAGGCGTGACCCATATGCAAGCTACCGGTTACATTCGGCGGCGGGATCATGATGCAGAAGCTTTCCTGGCTGGTGTCGCCATGCGGTTTAAAGTAGCCCTGTTGTTCCCAGTGCTCGTAAAGCGGCTGCTCGATATCTTGCGGGTTATATGTCTTTTCCATGTCTGCTATGTCTTAGGCAAAGGGGGCGTTGCCGTATTCAAGTGGAATCCAACGCTGCGATAAGCTTTATAGCGGTCGCGCGCCAGCTGTTTCAAAGATGGTTCATAGGGGACGAAGTCTACCACTTCATAGAAAGCGGTGGCAAAATCTGCAAACTGCGGCAGCAGGCTGATCAGCAGATCGCGCGGTGAATTACCGCGACGTTGTGGCCAGGCCAGCTCGACCGGGGCACCATACTTTGGGCCTTCTCCAGCCAGATTATGCGGCACGAAGGCATTTGCCGGGCGTTGCCACAGGGCTTCATCCAGCCGGATGGCCTGCGCTTCGTCTTCACAGGCAATCAGCACGCGTTTCCCGTCACGCCAGCGGGCCTCAGCCAGATCGCAGACCAGCGCTTCATGAGCGCTCAGCCCGTCAACCGGGGTATCGGTTTCCAGCAGATAGAAAGTTGCGTTTTTCATAATGATGCCAGTTGGGTTGGTCAGATCCGCAGGGGCCAGGCATAGCTGGCCCCTGCAAATACGATGGCGGTGTCGCAGGGGTCAGGCATGCCTGACCCGAACGAGGCACCCTGCAGGCACCTGTTACCGTCGGTTTAATCGTCGCCGTTCAGACCTGCGCGGTTCAACAGGAACTGAGAGAGCAGGGCAACCGGACGACCGGTCGCGCCTTTGGCCTTTCCTGAACGCCAGGCGGTTCCGGCCACATCAAGATGTGCCCAGTTGTACTTACGCGTGAAGCGCGCCAGGAAGCAGGCTGCGGTGATGGCACCACCCGGGCGGCCGCCAATGTTTGCCATATCGGCAAAATTGGAATCCAGCTGCTCCTGATATTCATCCGCCATCGGCAGACGCCATGCGCGATCGCCTGCCTGTTCTGAAGCACCAATCAGCTCATGCGCCAGCGGGTTGTGGTTCGACAGCAGGCCGCTGATATGGTGGCCCAGCGCAATCACGCAGGCTCCGGTCAGCGTAGCCACGTCGATAACCACATCCGGGTCAAAGCGCTCAACGTAGGTCAGGGCATCGCACAGAACCAGTCGACCTTCCGCATCCGTGTTCAGCACTTCTACGGTCTGGCCAGACATGGTGGTCAGCACATCACCTGGACGGTAAGCGCGGCCACCCGGCATGTTTTCACAGCCCGCCAGCACGCCCACCACGTTCAGCGGCAGACCCAGCTCAGCAACCATGCGCATGACGCCGTACACTGAGGCCGCCCCGCACATATCGTACTTCATTTCGTCCATCGCTTCGCCCGGCTTGAGCGAGATACCGCCGGTATCAAAGGTCACGCCTTTCCCGACCAGCACGATGGGACGCGCTTCTTTATCCGGGTTGCCTTTGTACTCGATCACCGACATCAGGGATTCATTCTGCGAACCGGCCCCGACGGCAAGATAGGCGTTCATCCCCAGCTCTTTCATCTGCTGTTCGCCGATGACGCGGGTGGTGATGTTGGCCCAGGTATCCGCCAGCTGGCGCGCCTGTGACGCCAGGTAAGCGGCGTTACAGATGTTCGGTGGCATATTGCCGAGATCTTTCGCGGCCTTAACGCCCGCAGCCACCGCCAGACCGTGCTGAATCGCACGTTCACCGCTGGTCAGTTCGCGGCGCGTCGGCACGTTGAACACCAGCTTGCGCAGCGGACGACGCGGCTCAACCTTGTTGCTTTTCAACTGGTCGAAGCTGTACAGCGTCTCTTTTGACGTTTCTACCGCCTGGCGTACTTTCCAGTAGGTGTTGCGCCCTTTGACGTGCAGCTCGGTCAGGAAGCAGACGGCTTCCATCGAACCGGTGTCGTTCAGCGTGTTAATGGTCTTTTGAATGACCTGCTTGTACTGACGCTCATCCAGCTCACGCTCCTTGCCACAACCAATCAGCAAGATACGTTCAGAGAGAATGTTCGGCACATGATGCAGCAGCAGAGTCTGGCCGACTTTTCCTTCCAGTTCACCACGGCGCAGCAGGGCGCTAATGTATCCATCGCTGATTTTATCCAGCTGTTCAGCAATCGGTGACAACCGGCGCGGTTCAAACACGCCCACCACAATACAGGCACTGCGCTGTTTTTCCGGGCTACCGCTTTTTACACTGAACTCCATGCACTCTCCTGAATCTTAAAGACAACGGCGCTTGCTGCGGCTAGAATAGACCGCTTTCGTAACGTATAGCGCTGTCGCATAACGCTGTTGTCAGATTGGGTTTTGGTGAGGATTATTTTTTTTTGCATCACCAGAACGCGGTTGTTGTCATACTATTTTAGTAGTGACATGGGCCATTGATGAGAATAAATGGCGTATAAGCGATGAAACTAGCGATTTTCCTGCAAAAAGACAAGTTTTCACAGGCGTACTCAGCGTGATCATTATTAGATATCTGGTTCGGGAAATGCTCAAAAGCCAGCTGGCTATCCTGTTCATCCTGCTGCTGATCTTCTTTTGTCAGAAGTTAGTCAGGATACTGGGAGCCGCGGTGGATGGCGAAATTCCTACAAATTTAGTGCTGACCTTATTGGGCCTTGGCGTGCCCGAGATGGCACAGCTGATCCTGCCGTTAAGCCTCTTTTTAGCCATTTTGATGACGCTTGGCCGATTATACACCGAGAGTGAAATCACCGTGATGCACGCCTGTGGTTTAGGCAAGAGCGTGCTGGTGAAGGCGGCGATGATCCTGATGTTGTTCACGGCATTGGTTGCCGCGGTCAACGTCGGCTGGATGGGGCCGTGGTCTTCTCGTTATCAAAGTGAAGTGATGCAGAACGCGAAAGCGAACCCGGGCGCCGCTGCGCTGGCCGCCGGTCAGTTCCAGCAGTCTGGCGATGGTCAATCTGTGCTGTTTATCGAAAACGTCAAAGGCAACAATTTTGGCAATGTTTTCCTCGCGCAGTTGCGGCCGAAAGGCAATGCCCGGCCGTCCGTGGTGGTCGCTGACCATGGACATATGGAACAGCGTAAAGACGGTTCGCAGGTGGTGACGCTCGACAGCGGCACCCGTTTCGAAGGCACTGCGCTGCTGCGTGACTTCCGCATTACTGACTTCAAAAATTATCAGGCGATTGTCGGCCATCAGACCGCTACCCTTGACCCGAATGACTCTGAGCAGATGAGCTTCGGCGAGCTGTGGCACTCTGATAAACCTGATTTCCGCAGTGAGTTGCACTGGCGACTGACGCTGGTGTTCTCGGTGCTGATCATGGCGCTGATGGTGGTGCCGCTCAGCGTGGTCAACCCGCGTCAGGGACGCGTGCTGTCGATGCTGCCAGCGATGCTGCTCTATCTGGTGTTCTTCCTGCTGCAAAGTTCGCTGCGCTCCAGCGGCAATAAGGGGCGCCTCGATCCGGCTCTGTGGATGTGGGGGGTT
The DNA here is from genome assembly GCF_037479575.1 of Erwinia sp. MYb416. NCBI lineage: Bacteria > Pseudomonadati > Pseudomonadota > Gammaproteobacteria > Enterobacterales > Erwiniaceae > Erwinia > Erwinia sp. MYb416. The sequence goes on along the minus strand of NZ_JBBGYT010000443.1, from coordinate 138,790 downwards.
AACCTCGGGTATCTGGCGCTGGCCGTACTGCTGAATGCGTGGGATACGGTGCCAATGCGCCGACTGCGCGCGCGTTTCACTCGCGGAGGATCGGTCTGATGTTTGGCGTTCTTGACAAATATATCGGTAAAACGATTTTCAATACGATTATGGCGACGCTGTTTATGCTGGTGTCGCTCTCCGGCATCATCAAATTTGTCGATCAGCTGCGTAAAACCGGGCAGGGCGAATACACCGCGCTCGGTGCCGGGCTGTATACCCTGCTGAGTGTGCCGAAAGATATTGAGATCTTCTTCCCGATGGCCGCGCTGCTCGGGGCACTGCTGGGCTTAGGTACGCTGGCCCAGCGCAGCGAGCTGGTGGTGATGCAGGCTTCCGGTTTTACCCGTATGCAGATTGCCGCCTCGGTGATGAAAACCGCGATCCCGCTGGTGCTGCTGACCATGGCCATCGGTGAGTTTGTGGCCCCGCAGGGTGAGCAGATGGCGCGTAACTACCGTGCGCAGCAGCTGGTGGGCGGTTCGCTGCTCTCCACGCAGAGCGGGCTGTGGGCGAAAGACGGCGATAACTTTATCTTTATCGAACGTATTCGCGGCGACAACCAGCTGGCGGGCATCAGTATTTACAGCTTTAACAAAGAGCGCCGTTTGCAAACCGTGCGCTATGCCGCCTCTGCGCAGTACAACGCGGAGAAAAAACTGTGGGAGCTGGCGCAGGTGGATCAGTCCGACCTGACGGACCCGCAGCAGGTGAAAGGCACCCAGACGCTGAGTGGCGAATGGAAAACCACCCTGACCCCGGACAAGCTGGGTGTGGTGGCGCTGGACCCAACGGCGCTGTCGATCACCGGGCTGTATAACTATACGAAGTATCTGAAGCAGAGTGGGCAGGTGTCTGGCCGCTATGAGCTGAACATGTGGAGCAAGATCTTCCAGCCGCTGTCGGTGGCGGTGATGATGCTGATGGCCCTCTCGTTTATCTTTGGCCCGCTGCGCAGCGTGTCGATGGGGATGCGCGTGGTCACCGGGATCAGTTTTGGCTTCCTGTTCTACGTGCTGGACCAGATCTTTGGGCCGTTGAGCCTGGTGTATAACATTCCGCCATTGCTGGGCGCGCTGCTGCCGAGTGCCGCGTTCTTTGCGATCAGTGTGTTTATGCTGCTGAAGCGGCGGTAATCAGGGCGCTCGGGCCTATCCCGCAGGCGGACCTTTTGTTTCGGTCAGCCTGTGGTGTTAAAGCCAGGTCAACGTCAAGGGCGTTTCGCTTTCCCGCTGTCGCGGGATGAGCGACCCCGGGCGGCCAATCGCCGCCGCCCTGGGGACCCGGGCTTGCGGCAGGCGCCGCGCCCGCTTTCAGCGGGTTCCCTCAGAAAATCGACTTTCCTGCCGGACCGGGTGTGACGGGACGTCCCTGTCCCGGCACACCCTCTCGCCAACGTCCTGTTGGCGCGTCCTGGAAATCCGATTTCCTTCGGCGCAGCTAAGATGCCGCCTCAACGTCAAAACCCAAACCAGAAACACTTTTTGGTTTGGTTTGGTTTGGTTTGGTTTGGTTTGGGTTGGGTTGGGTTGGGTTGGGTTGGGTTTGACCTGGGATGTTGACTTTCAGGCGGCAATTAAGAATCGCTGAGGAAGCGAAGAGAACCAGGATGAGCCGACAGGACGTCGGCGAAAGTTCGGGCCGGTACAGGACGTACCGTCACGAACGGTCCGTCGGTGAAGCGAGCAGACGAAGGCACCCGCGAAGCGGGCGGTTCGCCTGCCGCAAGCCCGGGGTCAAGGGGCGGCGGCGACTGGCCGCCCCTTGTCGCTCAGCCCACGCAGTGGGAAAGCGAAATGCCGTTGACCTTGCCTCTACAGCACCTGCGTCCTTTCCAGCAGCTGCGGCACCAGCGACAGCAGATACAAAATCAACCCAATCACCCCACCGACTAATGTGCCGTTGATGCGGATGCGCTGCAAATCCTTGCCGATATTCAGCTCCACCTGATGCGACATATCCGCCGCGTCCCAGCTCTTCACCGTATCGCTGATATGACGGCTGAGAAACGCCGAGAACTCCGGTGCCACGTTGCTGGCGGCCTCTTCCATATGCTGATTGAGCGAGTTGCGCAGCGGCTCATCCTGCATCAGGGTTTCGCCGAACCACTGACCGGCAGCACTCACTTTGGCGTGCAGCGTGGAGTCGGGGCGCTCCAGATCGTCTTTCAGCCAGCCACGCAAATCATTCCACAGCTGGCCGATATAGCGGTTCAGCGTCTCATCCTGCTTCAGATATGCTTTAATCTCTTCCGCTTTCTCCGCCATCTCCGGGTCGTTACGCAGGCGGGTAATCAGCCGCTGCACGGCGCGGTTAAAGCCCTGGCGCAGCTGGTGCGCATCATCGTGTTCAATCTCGGTGAGGATCGACTGCACCGCATTGGCCGCCAGCTCGGCGCTTTTCTCTCCCAGCCACTCGCTCGGCAGCATCTTCTCCTTCAGCGGATGCTCGCGCTTCAGCCAGCTCACCACCTGATGGGCGATAAACTCATGTGTGCCGGGCTTGTTCACCAGTTGCAGGATCTGCGCCAGCGCATCGTCCAGCAGCTGCTGATGGCGGTTATTTTTCGTCAGACTTTCGAGGATCATGGCCGCCGACTGGCTGAGATCCACTTTATCAATCGCTTTGTGGATCGCCCGGCGCATAAACCCCTGAATACGCTGATCGTCGGCCAGATCGAGAAAGCCGCGCACGGTTTTCAGCACCATCCCGCTCAGGCGGGCGGCGTTGTCCGGGTGGCTCAGCCAGTTAGCAATAATCTGCGCCGGATTATGGCGGCGGATCAGCGCCAGCAGCGAATCGGTATTGAGGAATTTGTCCTGCACGAACAGGGCGAGATTGTCGGCGATACGATCCTTATTACGCGGGATAATCGCCGTATGACGGCCCGCCAGAGGGATCGGCACCCGGCGGAACAGCGCGCTGACCGCGAACCAGTCCGCCAGTGCCCCGACCATCGACGCCTCTGCCACCGCTTTCAGCCCGGCGACCCAGGGATTGGGCGGCCAGTACAGCGGCCAGAGAATAGTGGCGATAAACAACAGCGCCGCACCGACCAGCAACAGCAGCGGCAGGCGCTTCGCCCGGATTAACTCACGTTCCTTATCCATAAAGCCCTTATCGTTTCCTTCCGCCCATAATGCTGCCTAACACACCACGGATGATTTGATTGGTGATCTGTCGCGCCGCGCTTTTGGCCACGCTCTGCACCACGCCATCATGCTTGCCGCCGCGCGGCCCGGTGGTGCCGAACAGAATGTCCTTCAGCCCGCCGAGAATACCGTTATCCACCGCCACGTTTTCGCCTTTGGCGGCGGGAGCGCTGGCGCTGTTCGTGGCATTCTGTATCCCTTTTTGCAGCATCTCGTAAGCGGATTCGCGATCGACAGCTTCTTCATATTTGCCGGAGAGGGACGAGTGGTTAATCAGCCCGTTACGCTCGTCGTCGGTCACCGGGCCCATGCGGGAACCGGGGGCAATGACCATCGCACGCTGCACCACAGAGGGGCTGCCTTTCTCATCGAGGAAGGAGATCAACGCTTCGCCGGTGCCCAGCTCCTGAATGGCCGTCACGGTATCAAACGCCGGGTTGGCGCGCATGGTCTGCGCCGCCACCTTGACCGCTTTCTGGTCTTTCGGGGTAAAGGCACGCAGGGCATGCTGCACGCGGTTACCCAGCTGGCCGAGCACCGCATCCGGCACGTCCGACGGGTTCTGTGAGACAAACCACACGCCCACGCCTTTTGAGCGGATCAGACGGATCACCTGCTCGATCTTATCCAGCAGCACAGCGGGCGCATCGTCAAACAGCAGATGCGCCTCATCAAAGAAGAACACCAGTTTCGGCTTCTCCAGATCGCCCGCCTCCGGCAGTTGCTCATACAGCTCCGACAGCAGCCACAGCAGGCTGGTGGCGTACAGTTTTGGCATCTGGTACAGCTTCTCCGACGCGAGGATGTTGATTATCCCTTTGCCGTTCTCATCGGTGCGCATCCAGTCTTTGATATCCAGCATCGGCTCACCAAAGAAGTATTCCGCTCCCTGCTGCTCCAGCGACAGCAGCCCGCGCTGGATAGCGCCCACCGAGGCGCTGTTGATATTGCCGTACTGGGTCTGGAACGCTTTGGCGTTCTCGCCGATATACTGCGTGGCGGCGCGCAGATCCTTAAAATCGAGCAGCAGCAGGCCCTGGTCGTCGGCCACACGGAAGATAATCTGCAATACGCCGCTCTGTACGTCGTTCAGATTCAGCAGGCGTGCCAGCAGCAGTGGCCCGAGGTCCGACACCGTAGCGCGCACCGGGTGGCCGCGTTCGCCAAAGATATCCCACAGCGCCACCGGATTCCCCTGCGGTGACCAGTCCGTGACGCCAATCTTCGCCAGACGGGCGAGCAGTTTCTCTGACTCCGTCCCGGCTTTGGCAACCCCGGTCAAATCACCTTTTACATCGGCCATAAACACCGGCACGCCGATATTCGAGAAGCTCTCCGCCAGCTTTTGCAGCGTGACGGTTTTACCGGTGCCGGTCGCACCCGTAATCAGCCCGTGGCGGTTCGCCATCGCGGGCAGCAAATGCAGTTGTTGTTCCGTGGTCTGGGCAATCAGCAGCGGCTCGGTCATCGTCAACGATCCCTTTGGTGGTAAGACGGAGAATATTTTGTAAGCATAGCAGGCGTCTCCGTCAATTACGGCTTGCCAGTTAATGTCCACTCTCAGTAAGTTAGACGATATTACATGATGGAGGTGGAAGATGGATGCAGCAGTACTTTCAGTGATTTCAATCGGCGGTGCGCTGGCGCTGGGTGCCATCAGTCCGGGACCGAGCTTTATTCTGGTGGCGCGTACCGCCGTTGCCTCCTCACGCCGTGCCGGCATCGGTGCCGCGCTGGGCATGGGCGCGGGTAGCCTGATCTTCGCCATTATCGCCCTGATGGGGCTGCATACGCTGTTAAATGCCGTGCCTGTGCTGTGGCTGACGCTGAAGACGGCGGGGGGCCTGTACCTGCTGTGGATGGCGTACAAGATGTTTCGCGGTGCCCGCGAACCGCTGGTGCTGGACCTGCCAGGCAGCAACGGTAAAACGCTGAAGCGCGCCTTTCTCACCGCCTTTACCACCCAGATCAGTAATCCTAAAACCGCGATGGTGTTCGCCGGGGTGTTTGCCGCGCTGCTGCCTGCCCATGTGAGCAACGGCATGCTGATTGCCATCCCGCTGGTGGCGATGATGGTGGATGGCCTGTGGTATCTGTTTGTGGCTTATGCGCTGTCGTCACGCGGGCCGCGGAACACCTATCTGCGCTTTAAAGCCCCGCTCGACCGTTTAGGGGGCGGCGTGATGGCGCTGCTGGGCATTCGGCTGATTGTAAAATAAAAAAAGGCCACACAACGGTGGCCGGGGGGAAGAAGGCGGCAAGGGGACAGCCCTGCCGCCTTAAGAGAGAGATTACGAGATAAACTGCTTGCCCTGCTTCAGCACCAGATCACAGGCTTTGGTTTTCACCTTCTTGCCGATGGCGGTATCACCCAGCGATTTCAGGTTCACCTGCTGATTGTTGCCGGTGTTCAGCAGACCCATCAGGCCCTGCTTATAGTCGGTGGTTTCCTGCTGCTTCTGCGTATCCGCCAGCCCCAGCTTACCGAGCAGTTTGTCTTTCACCGATGACACATTGTTATCGACAATATTGTTCTTCACACAGTACTCCAGCACACCCGCCGCATTGGTCATGGTGCCCGCGCTGAGCGACTGGCTGCCGCCGTTCAGTAACCCGGTCAACGCGCCCAGCGAGTTACCCGCAGGCGCTGCGTTAGCACCGGAGGTATTGGTGCTGCTGTTGTTCTGGCCCAGCGCGCTGGCGGCTGAGTTAAGCTGATCCTGCCAGCTGGCGGCACCCGCCGTGGCGCTGAACAGTGCGGTGGCCACTGAACCTGCCAGAACCCATTTCATTGCTGCTTTCATTGTTAGCCCTATTCGATGTGATGTGACGCACGCCGCCCTCCTGGCCACGCGCTGATATCTGATTGTTCCGACTGCCGGAGAGCGGGTGAGTTCCACTGCACAGCGCCGTACAGCCATTATGGTCCAGGGTTTAAGAATTATCTGCACTGAAACATCACAGGGGCGGGGCAAGCCACGCCCGAACGGGATATCAATACGCTGGCCCGGCGCACGTTTTTTCAGCACTCAGACGCAGACCCTGCGGAATAGGGTTGCGTATGCAGGCGGTAACGGTATAATCCACAACGTTTTCCGCATACCCTTCAGTGCCGAAGTGGCGAAATCGGTAGACGCAGTTGATTCAAAATCAACCATCGAGAGATGTGCCGGTTCGATTCCGGCCTTCGGCACCATAAAGCGTATGAACATTGAAGCCACCGAAAGGTGGTTTTTTTGTGCCTGCGATTCAGCCTCCGCAATGTCCCTCATTTTCCTCAACCTGCATCAACGTACTGCTGCGGATACAACTGAGGGTATATCCTGGTTCGTTAATGTTTGTACCCACACCGAACCTTGAAAGGATGCTCAACATGGCGCTGAGTGATGTGAAGGTTCAGTACGGCTAAGCCGGAAGCAAAAGCCTATAAGTTAACTAACGGCGAAGGTATGGTATTGCTGGTTCACCCGAACGGTTCAAAGTATTGGCGGCTACGTTATCGCTTCGGCGGTAAGGAGAAGATGTTGGCGCTGGGGAAATACACTGAAGTCTCGCTGGCGGATGCCAAGGCACGCCGGGATGAGGCCCGTAAGCTATTAGCTAATGGTGTCGATCCCAGTGAGAACAAGAAAGCCGTTAAGGTAGAGCAGGAGCAAGAGGCGATAACGTTTGAAGTGGTTGCCAGAGACTGGCATGCCAGCAATTAGAAATGGTCTGCATCGCATAGTACTCGTGTATTGAAAAGTCTGGAAGATAATCTCTTTGCTGCTATCGGTAAGCGGAACATTGCAGAACTGAAAACGAGAGACCTACTTGTACCTATCAAAGCAGTCGAGTCATCCGGGCGTCTTGAAGTCGCCGCCTGTTTACAACAGCGGACTACCGCGATTATGCGCTTTGCCGTTCAGAGTGGCTTAATCGACTACAACCCCGCTCAAGAGATTGCCGGTGCGGTTGCTACGGCGAAAAGACAGCATCGTGCTGCTCTGGAACTTAATCGCATTCCTGAATTGCTTCACCGCATCGATCACTATTCTGGCAGGCCGTTAACCCGACTGGCGTTTGAACTCACTTTGTTGGTTTTCATCCGTTCAAGCGAGCTGCGTTTTGCCCGCTGGGCAGAAGTGGATTTTGAAACGGCCATGTGGATGATCCCCGGTGAGCGTGAACCGTTGGACGGTGTTAAACATTCGCAGCGTGGTTCAAAGATGCGGACGCCTCATCTTGTTCCCTTGTCGCGTCAGGCCTTAGCTATTTTAGAAAAGATCAAAAGCATGAATGGAAACCGAGAGCTGATTTTTGTAGGAGATCACGATCCGGGTAAACCCATGAGTGAGAACACGGTGAACAAGGCGCTGAGAGTGGTGGGCTATGACACGAAAACGGAAGTATGTGGGCATGGTTTTAGAACGATGGCGTGTAGTTCTCTGATTGAATCAGGATTGTGGTCGAGGGATGCGGTGGAGCTGCATATGAGTCACCAGGAACGCAACTCTGTGCGTGCGGCTTATATCCATAAGGCGGAGCATCTGGGGGAGCGCAGGCTGATGGTGCAGTGGTGGGCGGATTATTTGGATGTGAATCGAGAAGCAGTCATATCTCCATTCGAATACGCAAAACTCAACAATCCATTGAGGTAAGAAAAATAGTGCAACGATACGCCGCAGCTGATACTGCGGCTGTTATTCATTTTTAGAGGGCTTCTAACATATTAATTTCGTATATATCAGGAAGGTCATCGTCAGCGAATTACAATTCGGTGTTCCAGTTTCCGAAATATCGCTTCAATTTCTCGATGGTATGACGCCACCTCGGTGCCGTTGGCCTGCACACCGTGTTTTGATTACCGAAGAAGCCGACCTCGCTCACTGCCTCTTGTTCACTACGGGTTTCAAGCCATTTAACAGAGACAAAATATTCTGATTTATCGGGATCATCGGAGTTGTCGCGATACCAGGCACCAAACTTGAGCACGTCCATTGCGAGTTTTTCGCCATCGTCAGTGTTAACCATAAAACTGCTGGCCGGTTCAACGGCACTCTGCACCAGCCCTACGCCCACATAACCTGTTTTAGGAATATTGACCCAGACGCGGTCGCCCGGTTGGAGCTGTTTTAACGTCTGGCTGTACCAGCTTCCGCCACCTGCACTAATAAAACCGTAGCGACGAGCCTCTTCCCAAACCCGGCTGTGTGGGTCGCCAAATGAAACGTAAAACTCACCGTTCCAGGGTTCTTTAGTGCTGCCATTTACGCTTGAAATTGCCTGTGCGGCATTGGTTTGCGTTTCGCTCGGATCGATAAGCCAGGTGCGGCTTAAAAGCTGTTCGTTACCGTGCTGGAACACCTTAAAGAGCAGGATGTTAATTGAGATACCATTCTTGCTAAGATAGTCGACGATTCGCTCGGTGGACGGATCCAATTCGGCTGCGACAATGATGATTTGGTGCGACTGGTTCAGTGAATCTTCTTCCAGTTCGATATTGAAGCGTTGTTTAAACGCGTCGCCTAAATTACCGCCGCCCGAGAATTTCTCGTAAATCTGTGACAGACGATCGGCGGTTAAGTCATCCACCCAGGAGGCGTAATCCAGCGCCTGGGCAACGACTTCACGCGGCGTGCGGTCGCGTTTAAGCTCAATCAGGATCAGCGAGGCATCCGGCGCAATCGCCAGTAGGTCGATACGCCCTTTGTCGAGCGTATTTTCCTGATGGCCGATGATCATCCATTGGTCAGAGAGAATGGAGGGATCGTTTAAGATCATCTTCTCCAACAGTTGCTCGCTAGCGAGTTTGCTGATGGTTAGCGGCTCGGGTGTCTCTCCTACCCGCCAGATAGCGTGATGAACTGGCATTAGTGCTTCCCCTTTAAATCTGAATTTCAAATTATTGTTTTGATATATGTTCTTACTTTAAAAAAGAAGTAACACTTCAATGGATGTCATATTAATTTAGTGGTATTAAAAATTAAGTACCGTATGATATTAACTCGAAAAATTTATTCATGGCATTTGCTCTCTATGAAATCAAATAGTGGCCTAAATATTTCAAAACTCTCTGCTGGTAATACCGGCACCATTGTTTTAGCAAATTCAGCTTTGTCACCCGCAAACTCTATGATTTCACTACCTGCGATGAAAGGTCGTTTGATGAACCATTTCTCAAGCAAATCCTCTTTATAAAACAATAGTTCTATAGATAAGTGAGAGCCTCCGCGCCCACCCCATGCTTGATTTTTTTCGTCAATAACTTGTTTTTTAATGTCATTATCCTTTGGAACAGGAAGCAACAAAGCGTAATGACATTCATATTTTAATTTTTTAGCTAATCCAGAATATGGGTCCATAACAATGTCCAGACCTTTAAGACCTTTCCAGTCGTTATATGCATCGTCAAAGTCAAATAAGGCAAACATTTTTCTGTTAGGGAAGTTTAGCTTCAATTCATCACGGGAGAATAAATTTCTCAAGAAAGTACGGTCGAAAGCATTTTGAATTCCAAACGGACAGTTTCGTCTAGGGTTTAGCTTATCCCATGCGATGTTGAGAATTATTTCATCAGTGACCCCTTCAGTAAAAAGCACATTTCCAGATGATGTTTTGAGAAATTGATTTAATGCCAGTCTGGCTTCGGTTTCTGAAAAAGAGATGATCCCGGCAGATAAGTCACGAATAACCTGGTTTTTATCTTGCTTACAAAATTTTACCTTGTGGTTCTCAGAATATATCACGGAAATATATTTTTGCTCTAATGAAGCGATAGTTGAAGCACTGTGAGTAGTCACTAAAATGTGGTTTTTACATAACGCAATTGTATTAATTTCTTTAACTTGATTGATAAATTGATGCTGCCATTCTGGATGCAAAAAAGCATCAGGCTCATCAAGTAATGTCACACAGTTTTTATTTTTGAAAAACTCCGAGACTGCATAAACATAAACCGACTGAAATTGCCCATCACTAAAGGAACTAATGTCACCTTCAATATTAGAATCTAATCGTAAGGGTACAGTTATATCAGAAAGCATTCCTAAAACTTTTAGGTTATCAAGCTGCTGAAAAAGTTCATCCCAGCGCTTTTCAAATTTTTCTTGTAATTTCTTTATGGATATATACAGTATGTAATGGTCTTCATCTTGAAAGTATCCTTCATTAATGGATATTTGATCAGTATTATCCCATATGCATTGCGATAAAGAATCAAGAAATTCTTTAGTAATGCCGACTGCATTCCAATATCGATCCGTTTCATCATTCAGCTGAATATTAAAATCTCTTTTACCCTTAGCATAATCAGGGCGATCTAACTTTAATCTGATGACCGGCTCAGTAACTTCTTTGGTGCCAGGTTTTGTCAGACCCAGCTTGCTTACTGCAAGTTTATTTAGAATATAATTTCTAGCAGGATTATCTTGATGCTGCGATATAATAAGAGTTAGAAGCAGACTTTTGTAATCTGGCCCAATCCCAATAAATTTACGTGAATCGGATAAATCAGCGCCTTTAATTTTTCTCTGAAATAATGATTTGTAATTACCAATTAAGCTAGACACAGTAGTATTATGTCCGGTGTAATATACAAGTATATTGTCAGGGAAAGGGGTTTTTTCTAATTTTCGTTGGCCAACCTCATCATTGATGAACAACCGATCCTTGGCCCATTCAATTTTGGTCACAATCCCATCAATTTCGTAAAATATGCAATACTCAAAACTAATTGTGTTGTTCTCTTGACCAAACTGATCAATATGACGAAAAATTTCAATGATAGCTTCAAAAAAATTAGATTTCCCGCTTGCATTTTTCCCAACAAAAACATCTATGCCATTATTATCATCAAAATTCATCTGGAAGTCATGAATGTTTTTGTATCGCGAAATGTAAATTGATTTTATGCGCACCTAACACTCCTTAGTATTCTATTAATTATGCAATAATGGCCACGTTAATTTTCAAAATGAAAAATAATAGAATCAGTTAAATTCTTTTTAATACCTTCACTTTTTACAACTAGATTTTTAAGAGTGTCGACAAGCACTAAAACACTTTCTATAACAGAAATTATCTTCTTTTTTTCATTATAAGGAGGTAATGCAACAGGCAATAGGGAAACTTGATTTCGTGTAACATTTTTCATTGATGCGCTGGTACCACCAGCTACTATTCCGTAATACTCACGTGAAAGCATAGAATTATTCACTATATTGATATAGTTCACATCTATCAAATCGGGAAATTGGAAACGTATAATTTTATCACTAAGCATTAAATGCTTAGGCACCGTTTGAGGTACAACCACAGAGCGGGCAACCAACTCGGATGTATTTGCTCTTGATAAAAGGAAATCATTCCCTTTAACTTCATATTCCTGTTTAGGCTCCAATTTTACCGGTAGCGCCTTGTTTTCCTCAGCATTGAACTCTCCCCAAGTAACTGCGCTGATTTTCAAGACCCCCCAGTCATCGCCATTTCTTGGATGTGACTCGCATTGCGGGCTCCACCCGGCCTCTGAACCAAGTGCCAAATCACCTAAACGACACCATTCCCATCCCATTGGTAGGACAAATGGTTTTTCCTCATCACTCACAGGCGGCAACGGTTTTTGTTTTTTAATTTTACCTTCTTTCACCAATTGCGCTTTTTCCTGCTCAATACGTTTAAGCAGTTCAGACGCAGGTTCGTCGTTAGGGTCTTGCGGCACCAGTTTACCCATTACCGCCAGTTGCAGAATGGTTTGCTTAAACGTGTCGATACTAGCTTCAGTGGTAAACAGTGTGTCGAAATACTGGCTAATTCGCGCCCAGTTCTCGGCTGATTCTTCTGCGTTTTGGCTATCGGTGAGCGTTGCCAGTAGCGTTTCTACAAGCTGAGAATGCGCATCCAGACTGGTCAGGGATTGCTGTTCCAGTTGATCGCAGAGTGACATCAATTCATTTACTTTATTAGTAATCCTAAATTGCTCTTCTAATGGCGGAATCATGAATGGATGAGAAGAAAACTCGTCAAATAATAAACTTTCAACTGTTGTACCAACCTTAGTAAGGTTTTTAATTATATATCGTTCAAAACCATTCATCATAAGAAGAATATAGTTTTCGATATTAGCAATGAATGGAGTCAAGACCTTTAAATCCTGATTAACTGTACATTCAACACTTGTTATCGCAACAGGGAATTTTCTTCTTAGAATTCCGCTCCTTGCCACAAACAATAAACTTCCAAGACTAACCTTAGCCAAACCATCACTAATAGCAAAATCAGTAACACAATCTTCTGATGTATTAATTAAATGAGTTTTCATATCCTTTGGAGTTACCCAAGGGATATTCCCACCCCAATATTCACTTCTCATTTTACTTGGTGTTTTGCCTCCAGAAAAAGATCCGAGATGTGAAAGAGTTGCCCACTCCCACCCGCTCGGCAATTCAAAAGGCTTCTCATCCTCGCTAATTTCCGGCAAAGGCTTCTGCTTTTTAATCTTCCCCTGCTTTATCAGTTCCGCTTTTTCAGCGGCAATACGCTTTAACAACTCCGACGCGGGTTCATCATTCGGGTCTTGCGGCACCAGCTTACCGCGCACCGCCAGTTCAAGAATCAGCTCACGCAGCTTCTTAATGCCATAGAGGTCAATTTTGCCATTGCTGCCGCGCCCGGCGGTGGAGCGGGTTTGCAGGGCGGAAGTCCAGGTATCGAAATGGTCGGTTATCAACTTTTCAACAGCCATCAGTTTGCCCCCTTGTTGTCTGCCAGCGCGGCACCGAGGATGTCGCGCAACTGGTTGCGTAGTTCGCTGATTTCGCCCTGCTGCTGCTGGAATTTCGCCAGCAATTCGTCGGGGTCGTGGCTGATGGTTTCGCCCTGGTACGGGTTTTTGATGTCGAGGTTAAAGTTGCGGGCAATGATTTCGTCGATGCCCACTTTCCACGCCTGGTTGTTTTCTTCACGGCTGGCAAAGCCATCGGCTTCATTACCCCACCAGTCGATCTCGGCCTGGAACTCCTCAAACTTCATCGGCTTGGTTTTGCTGTAATTCTTCACGCCCGCCGGGTACGGATGCTCATAGAACCAGATTTCTTTCGTTGGCTCACCTTTGGTGAAGAACAGAATATTGGTTTTGATGCCGGTGTACGGGTTAAACACGCCGTTCGGTAACCGCACGATGGTGTGCAGGTTGCACTCTTCGGTGAGCAGCTTTTTGATTTTAGTTTTAACACCTTCACCAAACAGTGTGCCGTCAGGCAATACCACTGCTGCGCGGCCTTTATCTGCCAGCACTTCGATAATCAATTGCAGGAACAGATCGGCGGTTTCACGGGTTTGCATCTCTGCCGGGAAGTTTTTCTCAATACCGTCTTCTTCGGTGCCGCCAAACGGCGGGTTGGTGATAATCACATCCAGTTGCTCGTCCCATGAGGAGAGCGGCTTGTTGAGTGTGTTGTCGTGGCGGATTTGCACTGGCACTTCAATGCCGTGCAGCAGCATATTGGTGGTACACAACAGGTGTGGAAGCTGTTTTTTCTCGACGCCGTGGATCTGCTGTTGCAGCGTTTTGTGGTCTTCGGTGGTGTTGACGTAATGCTCTTTCACATGGTCGAACGCACAGGCGAGGAAGCCGCCAGTGCCACAGGCCGGGTCCATGATCGATTCACCTAATTTAGGATCGATGCGGTTGACCATAAAGCGCGTGACGGCACGCGGAGTATAGAACTCACCCGCATTACCGGCGCTTTGCAGGTCGCGCAGGATTTGTTCGTAGATATCGCCGAACAGGTGGCGTTCAGAGCTGCTGCTGAAGTCGATTTCGTTAAGCTTGTTGATTACTTGGCGCAGTAACGTACCGTTTTTCATGTAGTTATAGGCATCGCTAAACGCCTGTTTCACCACAAAGCCGCGCGGATTCTTATCGATCGGAGCAGTGAGATTTTTCAGTGTAGGAAACAAATCATCGTTGACGAATTCCAGCAGGGCATCACCAGTGATGCCTTCACTGTTCGTCGCCCAGGTACGCCATGAATAGCGCTGCGGGATCGGCAGCTGGTAGTCGTCCTGCTCCAGTTCCAGCTCTTCTTCCTGGGTATCAAAAATCTTCAAAAACAGCAGCCACGAAAGCTGCCCGAGACGCTGTGCATCGCCGTCCACGCCTGCGTCTTTGCGCATGATGTCCTGCAGAGATTTAATGACTGAACTAATCGACATGTTTTCTTACCACTCTTAAAAAAGGATGCCACCGGGGCCGTAAGCGCCTGGTGGCAGAATAGGGGGTGGGTTATCAGGCTGAACGTAGTGGTGACTGGTAAATTTCGCTTTCCAGTTCGTTCACGGCATCTTCGTAGGCCTGTTTGCTACCAAAACTGCTTTTAATAATTTCGAGCGGGCGACCGAGCGAATCGAACGGTTTTAGCTTCAACACCTGGATGTCCTCGATTTCCTGCACGCCTTCGTCGGCGTATTTATCCAGAAGCGTGTTTAACACGTTCTGCGCAGGCTCGGAATATTTAGTGAAGTAGTTACGCTTGCGAACGTTGTCTACACGTTCTTTGCGCGTCAGTGGCGGCTGGCCGTAAACCACATGGCACAATAGATCGAACGGGTCGAGATCTTTGCCCACTTCTTCTGCCAGCACATCCCAAAGCACACCGAGCTGCTCAAGCTCATCAATGATGATCTGTTTGCGGTCCGCAGAGTGCCACTTACGGATGAAGTCATCAAGCGATGCGTAATCTTTATCTTTAAGCAGCGTTTTGCGGGTGTAATCCTGGAAAGATTCAGTGACCAGCTTGCCGTCGGCATCGTAATACTGCACACGTTTTGCCAGGACTTTTACGCTGACACCATTGACGTGAAACTTACGGACTTTGTTTTCATCGTCTTCTTCAAAAGCCCCATTCCCTTTGCCTGATGTTGGGTCGTAGGTTGCAGGTGTCTCTGCGACCCCATTAACCAAATCAGATGGCTCTTGCTCGGAGGTTTCGTCTTCAAGTTGTTCGTCGAAATCAGAATCAGGATCGGTAATCTCTTGCGGCGTGGTGCGGATCACTTTTTCTGGCAAACCGTCGAAACGCGGATCGGCAAACAGTTCGGTGGCTTTTTTAAAGTCGAGTATGGTGAACCACAGCTTGCCGTATTTTTCGTTGATACGCGTGCCGCGCCCGATGATTTGCTTAAATTTGGTCATCGACTGAATGTTCTGGTCCAGCACTACGAGCTTGCAGGTCTGAGCATCCACACCGGTACTCATCAATTCTGAGGTGGTCGCTATCACCGGATAGGCTTTCTTAGGATTGATGAAGTTATCCAGCTGTCCTTTGCCGATATCGTCGTCACCGGTGATTTTCATCACGTACTTTTCGTTCTTTTTCACCTGCTCGGGGTTGAGGTTGACCAGTGCCCGGCGCATGCGATCGGCATGATCGATGTCGTTACAGAAGACGATTGTTTTATCCATCGGGTTGGTGCGTTTGAGATAATCAGTGATGGTTTGTGCCACCAGCCAGGTGCGCTCATCAATGACCATCGAGCGATCAAAATCTTTCTGGTTATAAATACGGTCATCAATCTGTTCACCGTGTTTATCAACCTGTCCTTTGGTAGGCCGCCAACCCTGTAAGTCAACATCGATATCCACCCGCACTACTTTGTACGGTGCGAGGAAGCCATCTTCGATGCCTTCTTTGAGCGAATAGGTGTATACCGGTTCGCCGAAGTAGTCGGTACTGGAGACTTCTTCGGTTTCTTTCGGCGTGGCGGTAAGGCCAATTTGCGTGGCACTGCTGAAGTATTCGAGGATTTCACGCCATGCGCTGTCTTCTGACGCGCTACCGCGATGGCATTCGTCGATAACAATCAGATCGAAGAAATCAGGGGCAACTTGTTTAAACGCTTTTTGATGTTCTTCCGGGCCGGTAATCGCCTGGTAGAGTGCCAGTTGAATTTCATAGGCTGGGTCAATTATCCTGCCCGTCACTTTTGCCATCGCGCTGCCAAAAGGCACAAAGTCGTTCGTTTTAGTTTGATCAACAAGGATATTACGGTCAGCAAGAAACAAGATACGTTGCTTATTTTTTGCTTTCCATAGACGCCAGATTATCTGGAACGCGGTGTAGGTTTTCCCGGTTCCTGTCGCCATGACTAATAACAGACGCTTTTGTCCCGCAGAGACAGCTTCGACCGTTTTATTAATCGCCTGAAGCTGGTAGTAACGGGGGGATTTACCGGTGCTGTCGTCGTGGTAATCCTGACTGATGACAGGCAATTGCTCGGCGGTGAAACCTTTCCAGACGCAATATTTATTCCACAGCTGTTCCGGCGTTGGGAAATCGTTGAGTGTGATTTCAGATTCAAGCTGTGCGGGATTCGTTTTGTCGTGGAAGACAAAACCATCACCATTTGAAGCAAAGACAAAAGGCACGTCGAGTAGGCGAGCGTAGTCCAGACCCTGCTGCATACCCTTGCCGATCTCATGCTTATTGGCTTTCGCCTCTATGACTGCAAGCGGTAATCCCGGTTTGTGGTAAAGCACAATGTCCGCTGATTTCACTGTCAGACGTGCTGCCAGCTTCCCGCGCACCACCACTTTACCATCGCGGAGTTTCACTTCCTGGCGGATCTGCGACATCACATCCCAGCCCGCGTCTTTAACCGCTGGCATGATGAATTTGGTGATGATGTCCGTTTCAGTCAGATGAGTTTTGTTGATGCCAGCCATAGCAGAACACTCCACGATATTGGGTTAGCTCTGATTTTACACAGATTAGTGCATAACGTAATGGCTTGAAACGATGTTTTGGACAGCAATTGGCAAAATTATTATTCGGCAGGAAAAACTCCGTGGTTTCAGTTCATTTCTTGGATAGCATGATCTGATCCTATGATTAACATATAGTAATGTTGACAGTATCAGACCTGCTTCCAACAGTTGCTACGGTGAAAAGTTTGCAATGTCCTTTGTTGGCACGAACTAGCCAGGCTTACGGTCCCTAAGGGCCGCAATGAGAGAACTGCGGGAGTTCATAATGTTCTGTAAGTGTATGGAAGAATTACTGATTTGTCGTGTTTTAATCAACATGATGCAGATGGTTAGTGGCTTTAAGTAGATTATATTGAAACAAGTAATTTAATGACATATGGAAACTAAGGGGTTAGATGAAAAAGGTTTCGATTACTCAGGAAGAAATTAATCAAGGCGAAGGTAATTTTCACGATTACATGAGCTACGTGAGAGATCGTTTGTCCGCCAAGTTAGTTGAACCAAGTTATTCACTTTTTGCTGCAGCGGACCTTATTACTGAAGATGGATACAAAATAGTTTTAGGGTCTAATCCGGATGATGCTGGGCTGTCAGTGACAAATTGGTTGGCAAATTTTTACGGAGACAGGCAGCATATTTCGTATTGTTTTCCTCCTATTGCCTATCAAATTAATGGGGTTTTATATTGTGTCAGGATGCCTATTGAACGAATAAAAGAAATTCCTTTACTGGAGGCGGTGATCGGTCTGACTGAGGAAGCTGTAATGAGAATTACCAGTAGTAAACTAGAAAAACTTCAGGCTGACTATAACGAATTTTATACGATGTTCTATGACATCAGCCGTTTTGATATCACTACAATAATTCATTTAGAATCAGCTGCAGATCGGCTGCTCGCAGGAGCTGCTCATTATGCGCTTTCCCGATGGGAAAGCCTTCACTTCATCGAACGTGCAATGAAAGAGGTTTTGGAACCGAAAGGTGTAAGATTGTCGGGTAGTGACGGTCATGACATTAGTGGTGCGCTTCACCGTGAGTGGATTAAGGCTGGATTTCCTGCTCTCCCGATTGAATTACTTCAGAAGGTGATGTGCACTCCAGCTATTCGGTATCAGAGAACTCCGTATCCCTTTATTGCTTCTGTTGCTGCTCACCATGCTTCGATTCGCCTGGCCGCGATTATAGCAAGGGAAATACCTCAAGAGCCTAAATTAAAAGATAAAATGATTATTAACAGCTCTGTCTTGTTTCGTGAGGGGGCATTGGCTATCGCCCGCTTATATAAATCGATGGATCCTACATCAGAAACATGGGAGCCTGTAAGACTAATATCTCCCTCTTGATTAAATCAACACAAGTCATCATGTTCACTGGAGTTTTAGCTCAGGAACTAAGTTTTGCTTGCTGGGATAATATCTATTTCGAAAAACGACTCAGGGAGATACCTGCATAAATAATGACGATGAAACGACCATATACAATTCCATTGGCGGGTCAATTGAGCCACTCAAGCCCATTACAGGACTGTACCAATCGAAATTCATTTGATTAAATGGTCGTACTAAACTGGTCCCAAGGTAAGTGTGAATCAGGTAATTGAATTGTTGAGATACAAAGGAATGCTGACGTGACATGGTTTTCGCCAAACGATTAGTACAATTCTGCATGAGAAGGATTTAACTCAGCGTGGATTGAAACGCAGCTTGCACATGTGGATAAGAACGCGATACGTGGGACTTACAACCGTGCTCAGTATTTGGAGCAGCGTAGGGAGATGATGCAGTGGTATAGTGATTACATAGTTAGCTTGGCTGAAGATCATACACCACGGTGTTTTATTCAAAAAAAGTAGTATGAATAAAAACTCCAGCGGATAAACACAAAGGTTTGATGTCGGTGAAAAATGGAGCATAAAAATCATGAAAGTACAGGAAGCCAAATTTTCATCTAAAGAATTTTTAAAGCGTCGTCGTCCAGAAAAATTTTCTGATTCAACGATCCGAGAAACAGGGTCTTTAGATAGAGTTGTACTTGAACATTTTCTTTCTACTCTAAATACAAGAAATCAAGAATTGCAATTCGAAGATTTTGCAAAAAGAATATGTGAGAAAATAATTTGCCCTAATCTCCTTGAGCAGACTGGTCCTGTAGCTGGTGGCGATGGTAAAACTGACACACAAACTTTTCCAGTTTCGGAACAAAGTAAGATTCTTTGGTTCGAAGGAGTTAATGATACATCAAATAAAGAACGTTGGGCCTTTGCGGTAAGTACCCGTAAAGACTGGAAGAAAAAATGCCATGAAGATGTACTTAAGATAAAAGAAACAGAGCGTGGGTATACTAAAGTATTTTGCGTAACGAATAAATCTGCAAAGTCCAATATTCGTTCAGAGGTTGAGGATACACTAAAAACAAAAACTGGAATAGATGTCCGTATATTAGATATTAATTGGCTATTAGATCAAATTTACAAAAACCATTTTGAGCAATTGGTCATTGATACATTGTCAGTTCCAACGCAATATAAAAGAGAAGTTGTTTTTGGAGAAAATGATTATAAGAAGAATAAAAAATATGAAGAATTAACCGAGTATATTAGAGAGAAAATAAACCCTGCTGAAATTTCATATGAACAAGTGGATGTATTTTTAGAAATTGCAGAGTTAAGCGCTGAACTTGAGAAACCACTAATTGAAACACAAGGTCTATTTGAAAGAGCTATAAGAATCTCAAAAAAATTCGGGACTAATCAACAATTGTTAGATGCGTATTATCAATACGCTTGGAAGTCCAATTTTTGGATGGAAAATTTTAATCTCTTCGAAGAAAATCTTCAATTAGCCTATGAAAGTATAGCATCCTCAACTAATTCCTCAAAATGGGAGAAAGTTTTAAACTTAGTAACAGTTCATAAAAGTTATATTAGACTTAACAACGCAACATCTACAATCGACATTGAGAATATTGAACGTAACATGCTCGCCAAACTAGATGAGATAGCTGACGATGAATCACGTCCCAGTAATGCACTCACAGCGAGAACTCACAAATCTATTTATAAATTGACAACGTTTTCAGATGTAGAAGATGCTTCGGTTGTATTTGAAGAGTTACATGAAATTTTTAAAAATAGTGGGAATTTAATAGGCTATCCCTTTGAGAAAAACTTCCAACTTTTGAACGAACTAGATGACATTTTTTTCGAGGTAGATGCATATGAAAATTTATTAGACTATATGACTGAGCAATCTGCTGTTAGAGGTGGTGAAGTTAAAGGGGCATTATTAAATCTACGAAGAGGTATAAAGAGGATTCAAAATGGTCACCATTATCAGGCAATCAAGTATTTAGGAAAATCTTTTATTCCACTCTATAAAGAGGAATCACGAGATAAATTTATATTAGCATTAAAAGCTATTTCTTATGCTTACGAATCCATTGGGTTGCTATGGAGTTCACGTTCATGCTTGCTTCTATCCGCTTCTTTGATTACAGATAACTACTGGAAGTATGATGAGATATCATTAAAGCAGGCTGATATTTATTATAGTTTATGCCTAACGGAAATAAAACTAGGGAAATTAGCACATGCCCTTTTATGGTATGAACTGTTTTTAATAATTAACCAGAATATCAGTGATAGCTCGTTTCGTGATAAAGAAAATCAGCAGGTCGATTTTTACATAAGTCAACTAATTTTGAACACTGATCTAAAGGAAATAAATCGACAGAGTAATATTCCTGATGAACTCGATAGATTAGGACTTTTTGTATCATCGGGATGTCTTAAATATGCTTTAGGTTATATTGAAGATTTTGAGCGTGAGTACGAAGTTATTGCAGATAATGATAATAATGATTTTTTGCAAAAAATACGTGACTTTGATGCTGGATTTAATATTCAAGGTATAAAAGATAACCATGACAAACGAGGAGTACATACATCTTTTATTTTTGGATGCACCATAGAGATTAACTTTCCGAATCGGTCACCATTTATAGAGTTTTCAACTAATGTCTTATCACTTTTAGAGAGTGCTTTTGCAACTTGTACGATTGATAACATTTATCTGAAAGAAGCGTTTTTAATTATTGAATTAATAGCAGATGACGAAGATGACTTATCCTTATCACATGAAATAAATAGCAATAGTGGAAAACTAAATCTTACAATAAACTGCGCTGGTTTTGATACAAGTGATTTTAGAATCGATGCTCAACAAAAAATCACCAATGAATTCAGGAGGGTAGCATTTGATCTTCTTCCTGAATTATTTTTTATAAAAAACACAGAATACATTGAAAAAATGATCTTCGAAGATGCTGCATTCGACAGAGCAATTAGTTTCGGTGCCTGTATCAAAGCTATTGAAAATGTTCTTGGAAATGATATTGATCAACAAATTAAGAAGATTTATTCCACTAGTGCTGAAAAGAAAACTTACCCTCTTCTAAGAGATAAATCTTGGGATAGTAAATTTCCGAAAGTGTTGGAGAACGAGGATATAAATGCTCCAACACTTGGAAAAGGAAGAATGCTTGAAGAAGAACTTAATTCCGAAAATATAACACATAAAGATTATTCCATACAAAGTCTAATCAAATCTCGTCTATGGGATAGAACACGCTGGCAAGGAGTAGGCTTCACTCAATTAAAGTCGTGTTACCCAGGGTTATATCTATTATTTAAAGACCCAGGTGCAGGTGAGGTTATTTTTCAAGATCTTATATCATCAGTAGGCTTGGTAGATAGTAAAGCCAGATTACGGGTTTGTATTGTCAAAGGTATTTCAGTTAAAAACCCAACTCATTATAGAGTACTGATATCTGAAAATATGATGACAACCCCATTAACTAAAAGAATGACAATGATCAGTAGGATTAATACGATGACTCCTGATAGCAATGTCAATTTAGACAGATTTCTTGCTGCGTATCAGGCATGTGGAAAATTCTATCTTGGATGTGATGCGATGTTAAAAAATATTACTCCTGAGCATCCACAAAGAGATTGTCTAGGGATAGAAATGAGTACGTTAGATGTTAGGTGGGCTTGGGAAATTGGGTTAAATGATGTTGATTGTATTGGGGTTAATTTAAAAGAAGATGACCCATATATTCCTAATGATGTAGCTGACATCCCATTATTACAATTGATAAACAGTAAATAGAACTACTCGCTAGGAATGCCGCCTCTTAAGGAGGCGGGTTCTAAACAAATTGAAAACTGCGCCTCTAATCTGAAATAACTCGGACTCGTACTGACAGCTTCCGCACGCAGAGTGTAATCGAAACTGACCGTCAGCTCTGAGCGAGGAGCGGAAGTTCTCATATAGGTAATGAAGCCATTCCTAACATCGGAGTGTACTAATCAACGGGGAGCAGGCCAACCGTGGTGAAAACCTAAAAGGTGAAATCAAAACGATTGTTTCCAGTCTGGAACAGCGGGAGTTGTGAGATTGCGCTTTCAGCTTCAAATCTTAAGCAAATTTGGTTGTTAAATCGTTAAATTCAGCAGGGGGAGACCATGATTGCCTCCCCCTGATTTTCTTTATTTTTACGCGATAAGTTAGTTATTATTTTTCTCAAGCACAAAGCGTGCATTCAATTTTCGTAAAAACTGGAAGGTTGTTAAGCAGGGAACCTGTAGTTTTTGGCAGATATTTGGAACTTTAACTTTTCGTGTATTTGCCGGGAACAGTGTCTCATGGGTGATCACTGTCGCTCCCATAGACTTACCTTTTGCAATAATCCATGGGTCTGCTTTAGCCAAAAAGTTATCACGGTCCCGTGGGTTGTAGTCACCAGCCATCACATCGATCAGTATCTGCTGGAAAATGGACTGGGTCGCTGGGTCATCGTTATGAATAAAGTGCTCAGGTCTTGACCTTGCCCAATCCGCCAGTTCATCGTTACCCTCCCGTAACTCTCTGCCGATCATATCGACACTGGCAACAATGCCTTGCTCAAATTGCCAGTCAAGCCATTGCCAGTAAGCAGGGCATATATCCATACCGTAGTAAAAATTCTTGGCTTCAATGTAGGTATTCGCATCCAGCAGATATTTCAAAGCCCCAACTCCTTTGCAAAACGAGCGATACTGGCGGGTTTCATTCCATCAAGAAGATCGCCTGCATCACGAAGTAATAGTTGCCCACTCAGCGCCTGGCTCACCACTGCGCGAGAAAAAGAGGTACTGATTTGTGCGTTTTTAGTCCGGTAATAACCCGGTGACCCGGTACCTTTATCACGTTGCGCAAAGGCTTTTTGTTGCAGATGAACAAACAGTTCATATTCCTGTTGGTCGATCAGCCTGAGTGTTAAAGCACGGCGAGCAAGTGCCCAGCGACTTACGTGAAAATGCTGTTCCAGATGAGGCAGATTATCCTGCCAGCTTTCATAGCCAGCTTGCCAGTGTGTGAGAAACTCCTCTGCCGGCACTAAGAACTCAGCGGCGACGGCATTACATAAAATTTCTTCTTTAAGATGTGTGGCTGTTCCGCCATCAGAGACACCAGACTGACCTATCCAGATGTGGCATAGCTCATGGATAAGCGTAAACAGCCTTGCACCGGGCGCGTCAGCGTGATTAACAAAAATAATGGGGGCGTAGTCATCAGTAATGGCAAAACCCCGAAACTCTTCCACATTGAAGGGACGGGAATGGTGGCCAAGACTTGAGGATCGCATCACCAACACGCCAGCAGATTCAATACGCTGTACCAGCTCGCGATAATAATCTTCCCAGCTACCGCGCGTTGGATGGGCATTGACGCCCAGCTTAAGCCGCATATCCAGAACAATAGTCATGGCAGAATCCTGGCTGGAGAAGCGGCCTGATAATTTAGCGGGACCCATAAACTGCTGCTGCAGATATTCCCTGTACCACTCCTGACGCTGGAGCATTATTTTCAGTAAGTCCAGCAACTCTGCACTGGGGCGCTGCACGCCCTTACCCTGAAGGGTACGAAGGTCGGGGATCGGCAGCGTTTCAACCGGTGGAGTCGCCAGGTACAGATAGCCAAAGGGAACATGGGCTTTATCAGCGAAAGTCATCGCCTGATTAAAGGTGATATCGTGCGCCCCGTCTTCCCACTGCTGGAGGCGCTCTTCGCTGGTTCCGCATTTACGGGCAAACAAATCCATCGCGATGCCAGAGCGCTCGCGCGCCCAGCTTAGCATTGCCGGATTGATGTTTGCCTTTGTCACTATGGAGCCCCTGTTGCCGGATTTTAAACACGATGATTGTAGTATGTGGGCAGCCCGGGCGGGGCGCAATAGTAGAAGGTTTAATCAAAATCCTTATTAGTATGAGAAAATGCTAATATTATTATTTTATTAAGAGTGAAGAGCTAAAATATTATCACTTTAGTGCTTGCTAACGGTGAATGGGTTATTTTACTGACTCTACATATTAGCTAAGCGTCGATGATATCGAAACCACAGTATGGCTGCACTTTGGTTAAGCCTGCCCGGTTTTAAAAAAAGGGCAACAATACCCGATTTTTTAAAGGCCTCGGAAAGGTAAGGCGCTGAAAGGGCAGGTAATAACTCGAACGACATCATTCTTTTAATCCCGCCTTCACAGGCGGGATTCCGTCTCAAGCCTTACCCTCTCACCCGTTTCCCCGCAATCACCCCGATAAACTCCTCCACCTGGCGCTGCTTACGTACCGACAGCGTGCAGACTTTACGCAGCGAGGACATGATCGCCGGTTCATCCGGTGGGGTGAGGGCGGTGATCACCAGGCAACCCTTCATCACGCGGATATCAACTTTGGTGCCGGTGGCAAAACCTGCGGCTTCCAGCCATTTCCCTTTGATGCTCAGCGCCGGGATCTGCTGGTAATCTGGATAGGTGCTCGCATAAGTCACGGTTAAATGGCGCAGCGTGGGCGCGGTGACTTCTGATTTAACAACGTCTGTATTACAATCCTGCTCAGCCATAATAACTACCTTGTATAGTTGTTGCGGTTAGCGGTATGACGGTGTTCCTAGCACCTTCATGCCGCGATTAAATACCCTGTTATTATAACCAGCAGTAAAAACTAATCACTCTGGAAAAATAGCTAAAGTTAAAAAATGCAACGCGGCGCAGAAAAATAATGAAAGAGATGTAACATCACTCATTGAGCGGCTTATTTTTATTCCCTCCTGTATTTTTAATTATTTATTAAAAAATTACATTATTTCTCATTCTGGCGCACAGAATGTTTTTCTTCAGCGGTAAATAATTGGACGTTTATATCATTGTTTCTACAGTGAATCATGGTAGGTTTTGTTATCTTTTTGATAATTCATGTTTTTTAAACAAGGATGCTCGACATGGCGCTACTCGCAGGGAAGGGAATGACAAATGAGCGCGGAATGATGATGAAATGGATACACCGCCTGCTCACAATCGTGTTACTGGTGCTGGTTATCGGCAATGTCGCTTACCACTATTACGTAGGGCCACCTTATGATGATGCGCTGTATCAATCCCGGCAGCTTAATGACGATACCTGGTTATATGTGACGAAATATCAGGGCGGCGGGGCAACGGTATCTGAGGTTTACCGCTACTATCTGGCGGGTGAAATACAAAAGGACGTATTAAAGGTATTAGGAAATACGGCACCTTTTCTCACTTCGGACAGTGATGGGGCCAGCGTCACAAAAGTGGGCAATCGGGTGACGGTAAGGATTACAGGAAGAATTTATGATTTCACTAATTCCGTATTTTATACCTCTGATGGGGTGGATGTGATACCGACCATCGAGTTATATGCCATTAACTCAAGGTGATATCGGGTCCCGCCATGCCAGGCTTCACCCTGGTGATGGTTTGCACGATGGCCCAGGTCAAGGCCAGGGTCAACGTCAAGGGCGTTTCGCTTTCCCGCTGCGCGGGCTGAGCGACCAAAGGGCGGCAGTCGCCCCGCCTTTTGGAATCCGGGCTTGCGGCAGGCGCATCGCCCGCTTTCAGCGGGTGCCTTCGCAAGCGTCGTTCACCGACGGATCGGTCGTGACGGCACATCCCTGTGCCGGCTCTCCCTCTCACCGCCGTCCTGGCGGTTCGTCCTGGTTCACTGTGCTTCCTCAGCGCTGCTGAATGCCGCCTCAACGTCAAAATCCAGGTCAAAACCCAAACCGAAAACAACTCAGGATACGAAGGGGTAGACCCTTTTTTCCGGTCTGCCCGTGATGTTGAGTAGGACGCCAATCCGGAGTTACGGGGCGATCGGAAAAGATGATCGCCACCTACGAAAGATCGCAATGCAGTCGGGGTTTTAAAACTCACAGCGAGCGCTATCTTGCGGGGAGGGGGCCAGTTTGAGGTAAGCCGGACGTCCCGCGACAGGACGTCGCGTGCCGAGGCCCGCAGGGATGCGTCTTTTGCCGATCCGGCGGTGCTCAAACCGGCCCCAGACCGGTCGCTGACAGGCAGCCAGTACCAGACCGGTTGCTGAACAGGCAGCCAGTAAAAGCATTTCCGGGGCCCTTACGCCCCGTACCCCATCACCTGCAACAGATGCTGTGCCTGCTGCACGGCTTCCTGGCGGTGCGCCACGCCCAGCTTCTGATACAGATTACGGATATGGGTTTTGATGGTGGTGGAGGCCACGTCCAGCTCCCCGGCAATCTGGTCGTTGCTGTAGCCGGAGTAAATCAGCCCCAGCACCTGCCATTCACGCTGGGTGAGCGGGCTGGTGCGGATCAGCTCCGGCACCTGCGGATGCGTCAGCAGTTTATTGACAAAACCTTCGTCGAAATGCGCAAACTTATGGCGATGATGTTGGTTAATCTCGCGTAAAATCAGCTGTGCACGGCGCTGCTCCAGGTCGGGCAGCAGGTTAAGCTGGATCAGCTGACGCAGCTGCTGCGCCATCATCTCCCCTTCAATCACAAAGTGGCTGATAAACCCGGTGCGGTTTGCCAGCCCCAGCGCTTCAATCAGGGCATGCTGCGCTTCCCCTTTACGGCCGGTGTGCCAGTAAAGCAGGTTGCTCAGCAGCAGATTGCGGTTCAGGTCGCTGGTCAGGCGCAGCTGGCGCGCATTCTGATTCAGTTCATCCAGCACCACTTCGGCTTCATCAAACTTCTCCAGCAGGATCTGCACGCGGGCGATATTACGCCACTGGCCCTGCTGGAAATGGTTATCGGCCATATCGGGTTTACGCGCCTGTTGCAGCCACTGGCGTGCGGCGGCTTTATCGCCCACCATCTGCCAGTAGGTGACACGCGGCTTGTCAGTGTTGGTCAGCCAGTCGATATGGTACTGGCCGGTTTTCAGCAGCGCCTCGCAGCGTTGTAAATGATGATGGGCATTATCCAGCTGACCGCGTGCCAGCGAGCACTTCGCCAGCATGGCCAGGCACTGCAACTGCTGCTGGGGATGGAAGTTAGTCAGTATCTCCAGCCCCTGACGTGCGGCGTCTTCGGCATCGTCCAGGCGGGACCACGACCATAACAGCTGCGATCGCAGACGCAGTAAAAACTCGTGCATCGGCAGCTGTTCAAGATGCTGTTCGCGCACCAGTTCGAACGCGCGATCCTGCATCTCAAACGCGGCCTGCAAAAAGCCCTGAGCGATAAGGATCTCGCTCTGCTGTATCAGTGCCCACAGCGCGTAGTGATAGGCTTCGTGACGGCGGGCAATCTGTTCCGTCTGCTGCATCAGCGGCAGGGCGCGGGCCAGGTCGCCTTTGCAGTGCTGGATCTCCCCGGTGACGGAGGTGGCGACAATCCGGCTGTAAAAGCTCTCATACGGCAGAAAACGCAGCGCCTCGGCGGCCAGCTGTTCCGCTTCATCCTGGCGTCCGTCATTGATGGCGACCTGCGCACGCAGCGCATTGAACTCCGCGTTCAGGTCCTGATCCATCACGATATCGCGCTTCTGCATCTCGCTTTCCGCCTGCGCCAGCAGGGTATCGACCTCGGCATAGCGGTGCTGGCTCTGCGCCAGCCAGGCCTGCAACAGCACCAGCCTGGGGCTCTGGATCAGGCGGTCATAAGGCAGGGCGGCCAGGCACTCTTCCAGCAGCGCCAGCTCGCTCTGATTAAACAGCGACCAGGCGTGTTGCAGCATAATATCGCGCAGCATATCGATGTCATCGGCACCCAGCGCGTGGTGGATTGCCTCCGCCGGGAACCCCTGCGCCAGCCAGCCTTCGGCGGCCGCACGGTGAATGGCGGGCAGCTCACTTGCCAGTTCCCACTGGCAGCGCTGACGCAGGAAGGTGGCGAACAGGGGATGGAAGCTGAACCACTCGCCGCTGTCATCCATGCGGTGTATAAACAGGCCCTGACGCTCTAACTCTTCCAGACGCTGCTGGCCATTATCCCCCCCGGTCAGGCGCACAATCAGGGCATCGTTCATCGAGCGCAGCAACGAGCAGCGCAGCAGGAAATCACGGGTCGGGGCATCGACGCGGTCCAGCACTTCATCCACCAGATAGTCGGAAAGGTGGCTGGCGTTCAGCCCTGCCAGCTTACGCGCAGACTGCTGCGTTGATTGCCGCGAAGGCGTGCTGGACTGGCGCGCCGAGAGGGCAATCAGCTGTAAGGCGGTGGCCCAGCCCGCGACGTCATCACACAGACGGCTGCTGTCGGCCTGGTCGATGGGATCGTTAAGGCGGTTATCGAAAAATTGCTGCGTCTCGGGGTGCGTAAAGGCCAGATGGGTGGCATTCAGTTCAAGCAGTTGCTCACGCACGCGCAGGTTGGCGATCCCCAGCGGCGGCAGGGTGCGCGAAAGCACCACCAGCGAGAGGTTCTCCGGCTGATGACGTAAAAAGAAACGCATCCCTTCATGGATCGCATCGTTGGTGATCAGATGATAATCATCGATCACCAGCAACAGCGGGCGATGCCAGTCGGAGAGCTCGACGAACAGCTGGGCGAACAGCGCCGGCAGACTGGCGTACTGATGCTTCAGGCTCAGCGCCTCACTTTTGCCGCAATGGCCGCCGCAGGCCTGCTGGATGGCGGCAATCAGATAGCTGGCAAAACGCTCCGGCAGGTTGTCGCTTTCATCAAGAGAATACCAGCCCAGATCGCTCTTACCCGCCGCCCAGTGCGCGACCAGCGTGGTTTTGCCATACCCCGCCGGGCTGCCGACCAGAGTCAGACGATAATGCGGCGCTGCCGACAGCCGGTTCAGCAGTCGGTCGCGCACCACGGTATTTTGCTGCCGCACCGGGCGGCTCAATTTTGATGGGATCAGCATTTTTTTTCGATTCTTTTGACGGTAGTCAGAGGGCGTAATAATTATTTCGCAGCGTGTAATTAATCACTTTTTCTAAAGTCCTCCTTTGAAACATCGAATGCAACAATGTTACGTATTTACATGCTGTTAACTTGCTCTACATCACACTTCTAAAGACAAATTTTGCACCACTCCCCCTGACCCTGCATCCCCTCCGGCTACGCCCCGGTGCTCCTCCCCGTCTAATCGCTGGCGGGAGGATGTTGCGCCCCCGACAAGGCTTCAGCATAGGGATATAAGAGCTTATCCCATTAGGCTATTTTACTTGCCATTTTGGCCCTGGGCAGTGCTCAAAATCCTCACGTACTGCGTGTACGCTCCGGTTTTTCCGCGCTGTCCGTGTCCAAACTGGCCGCGACAATGACGCCTACTGGGATAGGCTCTAACACTCTACTTTCCTACAGATTCCCGAATAAAGAGGCATGTGATGCAGGTGACGTTAGATAAAACACAGTTTATCGCTGCGCTAAAACGCCAGTGGCAGGGGTTCGGTTTGCAGCAGGCGCAGGATATGACGCCCCACCAGTGGTGGCAGGCGACCAGTGCGGCGCTATCAGAACAACTGAACGCACAGCCTGCACCCGCAGCGACCCGGCAGCCGCAGCGCCATGTAAACTACATTTCGATGGAATTTCTGATTGGCCGTCTGACCGCCAACAACCTGATCAACCTGGGCTGGTATGACACGGTCAGCCAGGCGCTGAAAGAGCAGGGCGTTGAGCTGGCCGATGTGCTGGAGCAGGAAACCGATCCGGCGCTGGGCAACGGCGGGCTGGGGCGTCTGGCGGCATGTTTCCTTGATTCGATGGCCACCGTCGGGCAGCCCGCTACGGGCTATGGCCTGAATTATCAGTACGGCCTGTTCCGCCAGTCCTTTAAAGAGGGCCAGCAGCAGGAAGCACCGGACAACTGGCACCGCGAAAGCTATCCGTGGTTCAGCCACAACAGCGCGCTGTCAGTCGATGTCGCCTTCGGCGGCAAACTGGTGAAGAACGCGCAGGGCGCAGAGCAGTGGCAGCCCGCGTTTACGCTGCGCGGTGAAGCCTGGGATCTGCCGGTGGTGGGGTACCAAAATGGGGTGACCCAGCCGCTGCGTCTGTGGCAGGCCACCGACGTGCATCCGTTCGATCTGACGCTGTTTAACGACGGCGCGTTCCTGAAGGCGGAGCAGAAAGGTATCGATGCCGCGAAGCTGACGAAAGTGCTGTATCCGAATGACAACCACGATGCCGGAAAACGCCTGCGCCTGATGCAGCAGTATTTCCAGTGTGCCTGTTCGGTCGCCGACATTCTGCGCCGTCATCACTTCCTCGGGCGCGCCATTCAGGATCTGCCCGACTATGAGGTGATCCAGCTGAACGACACCCACCCGACTATCGCCATCCCGGAGCTGCTGCGTATCCTGCTCGACGAGCACCAGCTGGAGTGGGACGCGGCCTGGGCGATCGTCCAGAAGACCTTCGCCTACACCAACCATACCCTGATGCCGGAAGCGCTGGAGTGCTGGGATGAGAAGCTGGTACGCAGCCTGCTGCCGCGCCACTTCTCGCTGATCAAAGCCATTAATGCCCGCTTTAAGAAAGTGGTGGAAAAACAGTGGCCGGGCGACAAAGCGGTGTGGGAAAAACTCTCGGTGCACCAGAACCGTGAGGTGCGCATGGCCAACCTGTGCGTGGTCAGCGGCTTTGCGGTGAACGGCGTGGCGGCGCTGCACTCTGAGCTGGTGGTAAAAGATCTGTTCCCGGAATACCACCAGCTGTGGCCAAACAAATTCCACAACGTCACCAACGGCATCACCCCGCGCCGCTGGTTAAAGCAGTGCAACCCGGCGCTCTCTGCGCTGATCGATGACACGCTGAAAACCGAATGGGTGAATAATCTCGATGCGCTGCAAGGGCTGGAGCCTTTCGCCGATGATGCGGCGTTCTGCCAGCGCTATCAGCAGATTAAGCGTGATAACAAAATCACACTGGCCGCGTACGTGAAGCAGGTCACCGGAATTGTGCTTAACCCGGAAGCGATTTTCGACGTGCAGATCAAACGTCTGCACGAGTACAAACGTCAGCATCTCAACCTGCTGCACATTTTGTCGCTCTACCGCCAGCTGCGCGATAACCCGCAAAGGGATATGGCACCGCGCGTGTTCCTGTTTGGTGCCAAAGCCGCGCCGGGCTATTACCTGGCGAAAAACATTATTTACGCCATCAACCAGGTGGCAGAGAAGATCAATCACGATCCGCTGGTGGGCGATCGTCTGAAAGTGGTGTTCATCCCGGATTACCGTGTTTCGGTGGCGGAGCTGATGATCCCGGCGGCGGACGTCTCCGAGCAGATCTCAACCGCAGGTAAAGAGGCCTCCGGCACCGGCAACATGAAGCTGGCACTGAATGGCGCGCTGACCGTCGGCACGCTCGACGGGGCCAACGTCGAGATCGCCGAACAGGTGGGCGAAGACAATATCTTTATCTTCGGCAACACCGTCGATCAGGTGAAAGCGTTGCAGGCCAGTGGCTACGATCCGCTGAGCATCCGCAAGAAAGACAAGCACCTGGACAGCATCCTGAAAGAGCTGGAAAACGGCTTCTTCAGCAATGGCGATAAGCAGGCGTTCAGCCTGATGCTCGACAGCCTGCTGGGAGGCGGGGATCCGTATCTGGTGCTGGCTGATTTCGCGGATTACTGCGCCGCGCAGCAGAAGGTGGATGTCCTGTATCGCAACAGCGACGAGTGGACGCGTAAAACCATCCTCAATACCGCCCGCGTCGGGATGTTCAGTTCAGACCGCTCGATCCGCGATTATCAGCAGCGTATCTGGCAGGCGAAACGCTAAGGAGCCCCCATGGAGCACAACACACTGGAGCAGGCGGCCAGGGAGGCGGGGATCTCCTCCGGCTTTATTAATGCGCACGGGCAGCAGCAGGCGATTGCCGCGGAAACCAAACGCGAGCTGTTAACCGCGATGGGCTGGACGGGGGAGCGCCGTCAGGCCTCCACGCCCGTACCGGGGGTAAAAGTTTTCGTCGCGGGCCAGCGTCTGGCGCTGCCGGTCGAGGGCGACGGTGAATACCTCTGGACGTTGCAACTGGAGAGTGGGGCCACCCAGCGCGGCCGGATTAGCGGCAAAATGACGCTGGCGCTGGCGGGGAAAATCCCGCCGGGTTACCACCAGCTGACCCTGACGCAGGAGGCGCAGACCTGGGAATGTCGGGTGATTGTTGCCCCGAAGCGCTGCTATGAACCGGACGCCTTGCTGGCCGGAAAAAAGCTGTGGGGCGCCTGCGTGCAGCTTTATACGCTGCGTTCGGACAGTAACTGGGGCATCGGTGATTTTGGCGACCTCAGTCTGCTGTTGAAAAAGATTGCCGAACGCGGCGGGGCTTTTGTCGGGCTGAACCCGATCCATGCGCTCTATCCGGCCAACCCGGCGGCGGCCAGCCCTTACAGCCCGTCGTCGCGCCGCTGGCTGAACGTTGTCTATATCGACGTCAGCGCGGTGGACGATTTCAGGCAAAGTGAGGCGGCACAGCGCTGGTGGCGGTTGCCCGACACGCAGCAACGCTTAACGGCGGCACGTGCCAGCGACGAGGTGGACTACGCCTGCGTGATGCCGCTGAAGCTGGAAGGCCTGCGCCTGGCGTACGCACATTTCCTCGGGCGTAAGCCGCAGGATGCGCAGGTTAAAGCGCTGGCAAACTTTACCCGCCAGGGGGGCGAAAGCCTGTGGTTACAGGCTGCTTTTGATGCGCTGTACGCACACCTGGTGCAGGAAAACGGCATCGCCACGGGCTGGAACCACTGGCCGGAGCAGTATCATGATGCCCGCGGCCCGGCGGTGCGGGCGTTCTGCGAGCAGCATGCGCAGGAGGTGGAGTTTTATCTGTGGCTACAGTGGCTGGCGGAAACCCAGTTCGCGCAGTGCTATCACACCAGCCAGCAGCAGCAGATGTCGATGGGGCTGTATCGCGATCTGGCGGTGGGTGTGGTGGGCGGAGGCGCTGAAACCTGGAGCGACGGCGAACTGTACTGCCTGAAAGCGTCGGTGGGTGCGCCGCCGGATATCCTTGGCCCGCTGGGCCAGAACTGGGATCTGCGCCCGATGGACCCGCATGTGATGGTCAACCGGGGCTATCAGCCGTTTATCGATCTGCTGCGGGCCAATATGACCCACTGCGGCGCGCTGCGCATTGATCATGTAATGGCGCTGCTGCGTCTGTGGTGGATCCCGGCGGGCGAGACGGCGGATAAAGGCGCGTATGTGCACTATCCGGTGGACGATCTGCTGGCGATCCTCGCGCTGGAGAGTCAGCGGCATCGCTGTATGGTGATCGGCGAAGATCTGGGCACGGTGCCGGTGGAGATCGTCAGCAAGCTGCGCGAGGGCGGGGTTTACTCCTACAAGGTGCTCTATTTTGAGCGCGATGAGGAGAACAACTTCCGTGCGCCGCAGTCGTATCCGGTGCAGGCGATGGCCACCATCACCACGCACGATCTGCCAACGCTGCGCGGCTACTGGCAGGCAGACGATCTGACGCTGGGGAAAACGCTCGGGCTGTATCGCGACGAGAGCGTGTTGCAGGAGCTGTATCTCGACCGGGCACGGGCGCGTCAGGGGCTGCTCGACGGGCTGCATCATTACGACTGCATTCCGAAGAAAACCGGCAGCCATGCGGAGCTGATGGCGATGACCCCGGTGATTAACCGTGGCCTGCAACGCTATGTGGCCGACAGCGCCAGTGCGCTGCTGGGCTTGCAGCCAGAGGACTGGCTGGATATGTCCACCCCGGTGAACGTGCCGGGCACCAGCGATGAGTATCCGAACTGGCGGCGTAAGCTCTCCCATACGCTGGAGGAGATGTTCGCGGATGACCAGGTGAATAAGCTGATTAAAGACCTGGATAAACGGCGGCGTAAGGTGTCGGTAAGCTGAAGTTAATGCAGTAAAAAGAGGGTTCCTTCTGGTGGGGGAACCCTTTTTTGTCGGGTAAAAACCATCATAATCAGGGGGCGGCCACTGAGGTATTCCTATAAAACTATACGGGCATTATCCGTGGCCGGTCTTCTGTTCCGATCGACCAGTGACGCAGGTCTGCACGATGGTCCAGGTCAACGTCAAGGGCGTTTCGCTTTCCCGCTGCGCTTCCTCAGCGCTGCTGAATGCCGCCTCAACGTCAAAACCCAGGTCAACATCCAAACCAATTCGCAGAGAGCGTCATGTTATTGCTGTTTTAAAACTTACAGCGAACAATCGTTCTGCGGGGATGGGGCCAGTCTGAGGTAAGCCGGACGTCACGCACCAGGGATGGTGCGTGCCGAGGCCCGCAGGGAGGCGGTTGTTGCCGATCCGGCGTGCTCAGACTGGCCTCAGACCTGAAGCCAGTCTGTCAGCCATTAATATTGGTGGGGAGCCCCCAGTGGGCGGCCTTTGCGAGAGGCCCTTGTAGCGTGGCTGTTCAGAACTCACAGCAGCAACCCCTCGCTGACCTGACATAAAAAAGGGCGGCTTATTCAGCCGCCCAGGACACAGGAAAAAGTACTACACCCGTTACCGGGATAACGCGCAAAAACATCGTTATAAACTAACCCTTCACCCCGCCCGCCGTCAGCCCACCTACCAGCCAGCGCTGGGCAATCAGGAACACCGCCGTAATCGGGATGGCTGAGAGAATAGCGGCAGCGGCGAAGTCGCCCCACAGATAGTTCTGCGGGTTAAGGTACTGCTGCATTCCCACCGCCAGCGTGTAGCTGTTCACATCGCGCAACAGCAGCGAGGCCACCGGCACTTCGGTAATGGCGGCAATAAACGACAGAATAAACACCACCGCCAGAATCGGCACCGACAGCGGCAGCAGCACCAGGCGAAACGCCTGCCACGGTGAGGCACCGTCCAGCGCGGCGGCTTCCTCCAGCGAACTGTCGATGGTTTCGAAATAGCCTTTGATCGTCCACACGTGCAGGGCGATGCCGCCCATATAGGCGAAGATCACCCCGCCATGCGTGTTCAGCCCAAGGAACGGGATGTAAATGCCCAGGCGGTCAAACAGGGCGTAGAGCGCCACCAGTGACAGCACCGCCGGGAACATCTGGAAGATCAGCATGCCTTTCAGCAGCGAACTTTTGCCACGAAACTTCATGCGGGCAAAAGCATAGGCGCAGGTGGTGGAAAGCGCCACTATTCCTACGGCGGTGATCCCGGCGATCTTGATCGAGTTCCATAACCACAGCAGCACCGGGAACGGCGGCGGCGTCAGGCTGCCGTCACTGTTCGTTACGGTGATCCCCAGCGCCAGCTTCCAGTGATCCCAGGAGACCTGATCCGGGATCAGGCTGCCCGTGGCGAAGTTGCCCGGGCGCAGCGAGATGGTAAATACCATCAGCAGCGGGAACAGGATCAGCGCCAGAAAGCTCAGCAGTAACAGATGCGTCACCAGCAGCCTGACTTTTTGCGACCTCGGTTTTACCATTGGCATTGTTATCACTCCTTAGTCGAATTTCATGCGTGATGCTTTCAGGTTGACGATAGCCAGCGCGCCCACCAGCAGGAAGATCAGCGTGGCAATCGCCGCCGCCAGCCCGAAGTCCTGCCCGCCGCCGCCCTCAAAGGCGATGCGATAGGTGTAGCTCACCAGCAGGTCGGTGTGCCCGGCCGGGGTGGTGGTGCCGAGCATATCCGGCCCGCCGTTGGTCAGCAGCTGGATCAGCACGAAGTTATTAAAGTTAAACGCAAAACTGGCGATCATCAGTGGCGTCAGGGGTTTGATCAGCAGCGGCAGCGTGATGCGGAAGAAGTTCTGCATCGGCGTTGCGCCGTCCATCGCCGAGGCCTCGTAGAGATCGTCCGGGATCGCCTTCAGCAGGCCCATACACAGGATCATCATGTAGGGATACCCCAGCCAGGTGTTGACGATGATGATCATGCTTTTCGCCGTCCAGGGATCGCTGAACCACGCCGGTTTAATGCCAAACAGCGCATTCAGCATCAGGTTGATTTCCCCGAAGCTCTGATTGAACAGCCCTTTGAAAATCAGAATGGAGATAAACGCCGGAACGGCATAGGGCAGGATCAGCAGGATGCGGTACACCGCTTTGCCTTTCAGCTCCTCCCACTGCACCACACAGGCCAGCACCATGCCGACGGCAACGGTCAGCACCACGGTGAGCAGCGCAAAAATAACCGTCCAGACGAAGATAGAAAGGAACGGCTTCTGGATGCCGTCATCGTGCAGCACGCGCAGGAAGTTGCCCCAGCCGATGCCAACGGTAAAACCGGGGCTGAGTTTCTCTGCCTGCCATTCTCCCTGGGCGTTCACCGCCTGATAAAACCCTGTCTCGCGGTTCGGCTGATAAACCACGCCGGACTGGGCATCGGTCAGCTGCTGGTTCTCTTTGTTCAACTGATACAGCGGCTGCGTGCCGGAGAACTGGCGCAGTGAACTCATGCGCAGCGTGGCACCCTCGGGCAATCTGGCGCTTAACTGGCCGAGCGCCTGACGGTTCTGGGTGACCACGCGCAGCCCGGCTTTCTCCCCGGTGGGGGCAGCCTGCGGCGTCATGGTCAGCGTTTGGGGGGCCGACGCGTTAAAGGTGAAAGGCGGGGAAACCAGGACCTCAGCGTTGTCAGGGGAAGTGAGGGCCAGCTGCCACTGTTCGCCTGCCGGATAAAGCGCAAAGTTCAGGGCTTTACCGCCCTGGAATTCACGGCCCATCAGCACCGACTGCGCACGTTCAAAGGTCAGCTGGTTAGTGCTGCTGTAGTTAGTAAACGCAATCGCAATAGTACAGACCAGCGGGAACAGCACAAATAACGCCATCCCGGCCAGGCCAGGATAGACATAGCGCCACGAATACGCGCGGCGGTTACCGTAAATGTACAGGCCGGCACTGGAGAGGATCAGCGCCAGAACGGCAAAGAGATATTCACCCTGCGCATACATCAGCACGATCAGATAACCGGTTAAGCAGGTGAGCAGGCCAATGGCCAGCCATTTTATCACCTGACGCAACGGCCATTTTTTGTCAGCGGTCAGACCGGTTTGGGCTACTGGCATAGGGGCTATCCTTGTAGTAACGGCAGGGAGCGGGTTGGCTCTCTGCCGTTTATTTCATGACCTCAACGGCATCAGTCAGTTAACGTTAATTACTTGGTAATGCGTGTTTCAACGTCCTTCAGCGCCTGCTCAACGGTCTGACGGCCATTCACCGCATTAATGATGGCGCTGCGCTCGGCATACCAGAACGCACTCATCTGCGGGATATTTGGCATGATTTCGCCGTTTTTCGAGTTCGCCATGGTGGCGGCGATGCGCGGATCTTTCTCTAACTGTTCCTGATAGGATTTCAGCGCGACCGCGCCCAGCGGTTTGTCTTTATTGACGGCGCTCAGGCCCTCGTTGGTGATCAGGTAGTTTTCCAGGAACTCTTTCGCCAGTTCTTTATTCGGGCTGGCGGCATTGATACCGGCAGTCAGCACGCCGACGAACGGCTTAGACGGTTTGCCATGGAAGGTGGGCAGGAGGGCAACGCCATAGTTGATTTTACTCTTGTCGAGATTCGACCACGCCCACGGACCGTCGATGGTCATGGCGGTCTGGCCTTTATTAAAGGCGGCTTCGGCGATGGAGTAGTCGGTGTCGGCGTTGATGTGTTTGTTTTTCACTAAGTCGATAATGAACTGTAAACCGGCTTTGGCGCCGTCATTGTTCACGCCCGTGTCTTTGATGTTGTATTTGCCGTTCTCATATTTATAGGCATACCCGCCGTCAGCCGCGATGACAGGCCAGGTGAAGTAGGGTTCCTGCAGGTTCCACATGATGGCGCTTTTGCCTTTCGCCCGCAGCGAGGTGTCCAGTGCCGGGATCTCTTCCCAGGTTTTCGGTGCCTCTTTGATCAGGTCTTTGTTATAAATCAGCGACAACGCCTCCACCGCGACCGGGTAGCCGATCAGCTTGCCGTTGAAGGTGACGGCATCCCAGGTGAAGGGGAAAATCTTATCTTTAAAGGCCGCGTCCGGGCTGATCTCAGCCAGCAGGCCGGACTGCGCGTAACCGCCGAAGCGATCGTGCGCCCAGAAAATGATGTCGGGGCCGCCACCGGTCGCGGCCACCTGTGGGTATTTTTCTTCCAGCTTATCCGGGTGCTCGACGGTGACTTTAATGCCGGTGTCTTTTTCAAATTTCTTACCGACTTCCGCCAGGCCGTTATAGCCCTTGTCACCGTTGATCCAGATGACCAGCCTGCCTTCTTCGATTTTGGCAAACGCAGAGGAAGAGAGCACCAGCGTCGCGAGCGCGGTGAGGGCCAGGGTCTGTTTAACGACTTTTTTAACGAAAGGAACCTTGATGCTGAGAGTCATAATCCAATCCTTTTTTATCCTGTTAGGAGTCGGTATTGCTCGTGTCACAGAAGGAATGACAGGGTACGGCGCCAGTGTGGATTCAACCTGCTCTGCCTTCATCATCCCCCCCTCTACGCCCCCGGCCCTCAGAGTGTGATCCCACCGACACTCTCAGACGTTATGTGGTGGAAGGCTCAGTTTGTGGCTTCATTTTTTGCTACCCCGATCACGAATTTGAGCGGGGCAGTGAACTTTCAGCCGTTGCCATGAAGTGACCGTCCTCCCTGCGCCTCCGCCATGAAAAACTTTGTTACGGGTGATTACGTTTACCCACCACTCCTTCACTCTTCGTTGCATCGAGTTTTCTCGCAGGCGTCAAGTACAGGAGTTCAGGATGGCG
The DNA here is from genome assembly GCF_037479575.1 of Erwinia sp. MYb416. NCBI lineage: Bacteria > Pseudomonadati > Pseudomonadota > Gammaproteobacteria > Enterobacterales > Erwiniaceae > Erwinia > Erwinia sp. MYb416. The sequence goes on along the minus strand of NZ_JBBGYT010000443.1, from coordinate 99,874 downwards.
AGCGTTTCCCTTAACAGCGTGTACAAAGCGTTTGGCAAGACGGTGATTTCCAGTGATATCAACCTGGAGATAAAAGAAGGCGAGTTTGTGGTGTTTGTCGGGCCTTCCGGCTGCGGCAAGTCAACGCTTCTGCGCATGATTGCCGGCCTTGAGGACATCACCTCCGGTGAGCTGAAGATCGGCGATAAACGCATGAACGACGTGCCGCCCTCAGAGCGTGGCATCGGCATGGTCTTTCAGTCTTATGCGCTCTACCCGCATCTGTCGGTGGCCGAGAACATGTCTTTCGGCCTGAAGCTGGCCGGGGCAAAAAAAGCCGAAATCAATCAACGGGTCAACCAGGTTTCTGAGGTGCTCCAGCTGGCCCATTTGCTGGATCGCCGGCCAAAAGCCCTGTCGGGTGGGCAGCGGCAGCGCGTGGCGATCGGTCGTACGCTGGTGGCGGAACCGACGGTGTTCCTGCTGGATGAACCGCTGTCTAATCTGGATGCCGCGCTGCGCGTTCAGATGCGTATCGAGATTTCCCGTCTGCATAAGCGCCTCAAGCGCACCATGATTTACGTGACGCACGATCAGGTGGAAGCGATGACGCTGGCCGACAAGATCGTGGTGCTCGACGCCGGACATATCGCCCAGGTCGGTAAGCCCCTTGAGCTGTATCACTACCCTGCTAACCGCTTTGTCGCCGGATTTATCGGCTCCCCCAAAATGAATTTCCTGCCGGTCAAAGTCACCGGAGCGGAACCCACGCGTGTGCAGGTTGAGCTGCCTAATCGTCAGCAGGTCTGGCTGCCGGTGGAGGGCACGGAGGTGATCGTCGGCAGCAATCTGTCGCTGGGCATTCGTCCTGAACATCTGCTGCCCAGTGACGTGGCTGAGGTCACGTTGTCCGGTGAGGTACAGGTGGTTGAGCAGTTGGGTAACGAAACACAGATTCATATCCAAATTCCGGCCATTCGTCAGAACCTGGTGTACCGCCAGAATGACGTGGTGCTGGTAGAAGAAGGTGCAACATTCGCCATTGGTTTGCCGCCACACCGCTGTCATCTGTTCCGCGAAGACGGAACGGCATGTCGCCGGTTACACCCGGAACCCGGCGTTTGAAAGCACGCGATCCCCTACAGGAGAAAATGATGAGAACAATGCGTATTGCTTCCCTGTCGCTGGCAGTGGCTGCCGGTATCCTTTCTACACAAGCGATGGCGGTTGATTTTACCGGTTATGCGCGTTCGGGCATTGGCTGGTCCGGCAGCGGCGGCGAGCAGCAGTGCTTCAAAGCGACCGGGGCAGACAGCAAATACCGTCTGGGTAACGAGTGCGAAACCTATGCAGAATTAAAACTGGGCCAGGAAGTGTGGAAAGAAGGGGACAAGAGCTTCTACTTCGATACCAACGTGGCCTATTCCGTTTCACAGCAGAATGACTGGGAGTCAACCGATCCGGCTTTCCGCGAAGCGAATGTGAAAGGGAAAAACCTGATCGAATGGCTGCCAGGTTCTACCATGTGGGCCGGTAAGCGCTTCTATCAGCGTCATGACGTCCACATGATCGACTTCTACTACTGGGATATTTCCGGCCCGGGTGCCGGTCTGGAAGATATCGATCTGGGCTTTGGTAAGTTGTCTCTGGCGGCAACGCGTAACACCGAAAGCGGCGGGTCGTTCGGCTATATCGCCGACCAGCGTAATGAAGTGGCTACCTCGAATGACGTGTTCGACGTGCGTCTTGCCGGGCTGAATACTAACCCTGGCGGCGTGCTGGAGTTGGGCGTGGATTACGGACGTGCTAATGCGCGTGATGGCTACTCCCTGGCGAACGATGCCACCAAAGACGGCTGGTTGCTGACGGCAGAACACACGCAGAGTATCTATAACGGCTTCAACAAGTTTGTGTTGCAGTATGCGGCAGACTCGATGACCGATCCGGGCCAGGGCGCGGCAAACGGCCACTCTAACGGCTCGGCGATCAACAACAACGGCAGCATGGTGCGCGTGCTCGACCACGGTGCGATTGATTTCAACGATACCTGGAGCCTGATGTATGTGGGCATGTATCAGGACGTTGACCGTGATAACAACAACGGCACCACCTGGTACACCGTGGGCATGCGTCCAATGTACAAATGGACGCCGATCATGAGCACCCTGCTGGAAGTCGGTTACGACAACGTGAAGTCCCAGCGCACCGGCGATCGTAACGGCCAGTACAAAGTGACCCTGGCCCAGCAATGGCAGGCGGGTAACAGCATCTGGTCACGCCCGGCCATCCGCGTGTTCGCCACCTATGCGAACTGGGATGAGAAGTGGGGTTATGACACGGATACCGGCACCAGCAATGGGTTAGCGATGAATGACACCAGTGCGCGTACTTTCAGCCGCGGCAATGACGATGAGGTGACCTTCGGCGCGCAAATGGAAATCTGGTGGTAACTTTTTCCTTCCTGTTTCGCGCTGCTGATGCGTTGGCTGCGCGGCCTCGCCCCGGCCACGTAGTGATCTACGCTCCCGGGGACTTGGCCGCTTGCCGCCTTCCAGCAACACGAAACAGTTTGGAAAAAGCCGCGTTCAACATGAGCTAAGAAGTGCTGGCTGGCGGTATATCAGTGGATAGCCGCCAGCCTTCAGGTGATCAAAAGGAAACAACCATGAGAAAAAATCTGCTGTCACTGTGTTTGTCGCTGAGCCTGCTGGCGGCGTTGCCTGCCGGGGTTTACGCCGCGCAGCAGGATGCCAGTACCGCACCGGCGATCGCGAGCCAGACCTTACACACGCTTTCATGGACGCCGCTGGTGCCGCCAGTGACGCAGGATGTGACGCTCGGCACTGCCAGCGCCACGATTAATCAGGGGGATATTCAGGGGGCCGTTGCGGCCTTTGCCCTGCCTGCCGACCGGGGATCGCTTGAAATCACCCTGAGCAGTATTGCGACGGGGAAAACGGTGTATGCACCGAATGTATTAGTGCTGGATGAACAGATGCGTCCGGCGGCTTTCTACCCCTCCAGCTACTTCCCGTATCAGCAGCCTGGCATTGTTTCCAGCGATCGTCTGGAAGGCACACTGAAACTGACGCCTGCGCTGGGTCAAAAACACATTTACCTGCTGGTGTATACCACGCGTCAAGATCTGGCAGAGACAACGCAGATGGTGAACCCGGCGAAAGCCTATGCGGCGGGCGTGGGTAACGCTGTGCCGGATATCCCGGACCCGATTGCCCGCCATACGACAACGGGGTTGCTGAGCCTCAAAGTGTCTGCCGAGCAGAAGAGTGGCAACGTGATGATTGGTCAGGTCTTCCCGTCATCGGCCCCGGCGGCGGCACCTGTCATGGTCGGCAGGACAGCTCCGGCAGCGGCGCCAGCCGTGACGAAGCCGGACGCACCGATGCTCGACGATTCTGAACGCTACTTTAATGACGCGATTTCGAAAGCAGTCAAAGCGGGTGATGTTGATAAGGCATTGAAACTGCTGGATGAAGCGGAGCGTCTGGGCTCGAAAACGGCACGCAAAACCTTTATCGACAGTGTTAAGCGCTGATTTCTCAATCCTGACTGATGCCGAGCCTCCCCGCGCAGGGGAGGTTATTTATCCAGACTGTTCACCATCTCATACTGCTGTAATGCCACCTGCTGATACCCCGCCTGAATAAACAACGGGGCAAACCTTTCCGGCACAGACACTGGCGTGCGGATCCCCGGATAGTGCGCATTTATCTTACCCAGTATCGTACGGGCCCGCCCCTGATGGCGGAAATCGGGCTCGACAAACAAATAGCGCAACTGCGGGGCACCCGTCAGCCAGTCAATCACGGCCCATGCCTGCTCGCCATCGCGAACCACCTGGCAGGGCAACGCGGGAAAGGAGAGAGGGTCCAGCAGCCACGGGATCTCATTCTGCGGGGCGCGCCAGATAGCACGTAACAACGCGTCGGTAGTGGCGATGGGCAGCGGGCTTGTCGGGCCGTTGGGTGACTCCTGACCAGTAAAGCCCAGCAGTGTCTGCCGGGTTTCAAAGCCCAGCGCCTGGTAAAGCGCCACCGCCGCACGGTTTTCAGCAATCACTTCCAGCGCAACCTGAACATAGTTTTTTTCAGCCAGCCGGGATAACAGCGCCAGCATCATTGGCTTCGCCAGCCCGTTGCCGCGAGCGTCCGGGTGCAGCGCAAAGGCGGCGATGCGTGCCCGTAGGCCTCGGGTCGTGACCAGCGCAATGGCGATCGGCTGCTCTCCCTGCATCCACACCAATGACTCAGTGAAATTCAGCCCTTCGGAACAGAAGCGCGCGGCGAAATAGTCCGGGGTGACCGACAGCGGTACGACATACTGCTGAAAGCAGGTGGTCATAATGTCACTGAGTTGCACAATACTGAAATGACTCGCAGGGACGAATAGCGGTGACATAGTCAAACTCCGTTTTGGGGAGGGTTGCTCAACGATAGGCGATAACCGCGTTTTATGCGCGCCGGGAGACTATTCCGCCTCCAGTTTCCCTACCCCAATCATCATCGGCGTATGGTGATGACCCGTCTCGGCAAACAGCAGTGAACCGTTAACGCGCACGCGCTGGCCGATCAGGTGGCGATGGGTTTTATACATGCCCGCCTGCACCAGCAGTTGCATCTGCGCCTGGTCTCCCCAGTTGGCGGCATCATCCGCACACACCGGCTTATCCGCCTGCAATACCCAGTAAACCTCGGCTTCATCGCCTTGTTCAACGCTCTCGTAGTTCGGCGGGCCGGGGAAGGTGATGCGCAGCAGCTTACCTGTCAGCGTCACTTCAGTACCTTCTTCCGGGCAGGCGGTGGGCGGCGGAGTGGTCAGCGCCACATATTTTTGCTGTGAACGGCTGTACCACTCACTCAGGCAGGCGGCGGTCTTGCACTGCTCGCGCAGCGCCCAGTTCTCTTTGGTCATCTGCCGGAATTCACTGCTGTTGCCGCTGGCGGTTTTGGCCTCGTGGTAAACCTTTGCCAGCTGGTCGTCAGCCTGGGACAGGGCAGGTGTGGTGCAGATCAGTTTCTCGCTGACGCTGCTGGCTTTGGTGCAGTCAAAACTCGCCGCATGGGCGCCCAGGGAAAGGGTAAAGCAGAGTAACGCTATCCGTCTCATGGTGTATCCATTGGAATATTTTTACCGGATGTTAATAGCCTGAACCGCCGCACAGATCCACTAAAAACGCACGGCCTCAGCCTGGATGCCATCGGGCAGGGTGAGCACGCCACCGCGTTAACCGCAAATATAACGTGATGGCGGTGGCTTTTTCCCTGCCTGGCAACCAAAATACCCCCCATAAACCGGTAAACGCCGGGTGAAAACCGATATGCGTAGCGAGGTAACAGCATGCAACAAGGACCATTGACGGAAGAAGAGCTGGAATGGCTGGACGATGTCTTAATCAAATATGGCAGCGAAGAGTCGGTGGTGGATGCCTCTGAACTGGATGGCCTGTTCACCGCTATTCTCTCCGGTCCGGTGCTGGTTGAGCCGCAGGTCTGGCTGCCGCTGATTTGGGGTGGCGAAGAGAATGACCCGGAATGGGAGTCGGATGAAGAGTTTGAGCAGTTTATGGATCTCATCGCCCAGCATATGAACGATATCGCGGACCGCCTGAATGAATATCCTGACCAGTTTGAGCCGTTGTTTGGCCTGAACACGGTGGACGATCAGGAGTTTGTCGTGGTGGAAGACTGGTGTTGCGGTTATCTGAAAGGCGTGGCGCTGGGCGACTGGTCGTCACTGCCGGCCACCTTGCAGCCTGCGCTGGCGGCGATTGCCCTGCACGGCGAGGAAGAAAACCTCTCCCAGCTGGAAACGCTGACGCCGGAAGCGTACGAGCAGAGCATTGAGGCGATCCGCCCGGCGGCGATCGCTCTCCATGCGAAGTGGTTATTGCACTGAGTAATACGTCAACCATGCGGCTTACCGCGTGGTTGACGCTTTCCGCTTACCAGCCCGCTACCGCACCACCGTTGAAGATCTTATCCGCCGCGGCCGCCACTTCAGGTGACTGGTAGGATTTGATAAAGTCACGCACGTTTGGCGCGTCTTTATTGTCTTCACGGGTCACGATGATATTGACGTACGGCGACTGTTTATCCTCGATAAATACGCTGTCGCGTACCGGGTTCAGGCCAGTTTGTTGCAGGTAGGTGGTGCTGATAATCGCCACGGTCACCTGAGCGTCATCCAGCACGCGCGGCAGCTGCGCGCCTTCCATTTCCATAATCTTCAGATGCAGCGGGTTGGCCGTAATATCCACCGCCGTTGGCAACAGTCCGGTATCCGCTTTCAGCGTGACCAGCTTCTCTTTCTGCAGCAGCAGCAGCGCACGCCCGAGGTTGGTCGGGTCGTTCGGAATGGCGATGGTGTCACCGTCTTTCAGCTCGCTAATCTGTTTGATTTTTTTCGAATAGCCCGCCATCGGGAAAACAAAGGTATTCCCTACCGCGACCAGGGTGGTGCCTTTGGCCTTGTTGTCCTGTTCGAGGAACGGACGATGCTGGAACACGTTGGCATCGAGATCGCCGTGCGCCGTGGGGTCATTCGGCAGCAGTGAACCGCTGAATCCCACCAGTTCCACCTCCAGCCCGTACTTCTCTTTCGCCACGGCTTTGGCTACTTCGGCCACATCCTGTTCAGCGCCGTTGATCACACCGACTTTAATCGTGTGGGCATCGTTATTTTTCTGGTCACAGCCTGCGAGCAGAATAGCCAGCATCAGCGCGGCAGTTTTGACAGTACGGCTCAGGGTAAGATCCACGTTATTTTCCTTAATTTCAATAAGCTGAAGGCGTAACAAACAACCGCAAACGAGGCACGGAGTCAATGTCGGGGCTTATGATAAAAAGGGTGGCGTTATAACCAGAGATTGTAAGGCAGGGCGGGCACGGGATTAAGGTTTTTTGGTCTCAGGATGCCACAAACGCACCAGCTCGGCCAGTTCATCTTCAACCGTGTAAAAATAGCAGGAAGGAACACTCAGAACTTCAGCCAGGCGGCACATCAGTTCAAAGTCAGGGACGTGTATACCGCGCTCATATTGGTTCATCCGTGCGCTGGCGGTAGCTTCGTCAATCCCTGCTAAAACACCAAGCTTCTGTTGTGATATCCCTTTCCTTACCCGGGCTTCTTTCAAACGATGTGGCAGCATGTCGATCCTGACTTCTGAATAATTAACAGGATTCTCTTAGCTGCTCGTGTAAAATGTACTAAGTATTGCTTAGTGTTGAATTTGGAAGATAACAGGAGTTGGCTTACAAGCAGAGGAAGGCATGAAGAAAAAAACTGATATGCACCCCGCCGATATCATCGCGGCGATCAAGAAACGGCAGACATCGCTGGCGGAGTTATCCCGCAAGGTAGGATTATGTTCGGGAACACTGGCTAATGCCCTGAAAAGGCCCTGGCCAAAAGGGGAGTTCATTATTGCCGCTGCACTGGGAATCCATCCGTCGGAGATCTGGCCCAGTCGGTATTACGATAAACGTGGGCAACTGCTGGCGCGTGAACAGTTGTTGAGAACCCCCAGACGGCATCATGTGACGCCGTTGCAGGTCGAGGAACACAGTCAGCCTCAGTCAGTACCTGGGGATGAGCTCAGACAGGATTAAACGTCTCGCAAATTGCAGATGTCCCGCGACAGGCGCTGGCGTAACAGCGTCTGTCGCAGGGAATGGATCAGTTAGCCATAATGCTGGCGGCCAGCTGGGCACTGCCAGAGGTGTTGCCAATCAGTTCGGTCAGCAGGTTGTTTACGCCGTCACTCATCGGTGTAAAACGGGTCTCCGGTGAGCGGGCGACCACGATAAATACCCCGACACTGTACTGCGGCACCATCGCCATATAGGTGATGAAACCGCCGCCGCCGCCGGTTTTTTCAATAATGCCAGGGCGGCCGTCACGCGGTGCCATATACACCCAACCCATTCCCAGTGCATCGGCGCGGCCCGGTACATCCATCCCATCGACTTTGGTTAACTGACTGCGCTGATAAATCATAGTTTGCAGACGGTCTGCCTGTGGGCTGCGGCTGTGAACATCAGAGGCGAGGAACTGCTGCATCCAACGGCCCATATCATCCGGTGTGGAGTAAACGCCGCCGCTGCCGATGGCTGCCAGCGAGTTATTGCACGGGCTTGGGCTTTTGGCCGGGATCATCAGACGGCCACATTGCTCAGGAGAAGGCGTAAAGGTGGTGTCTTTCATCCCCAGGGGACGGGTGACTTTTTCCTGCAACAGCGCAGGATAGGGTTTGCCCCCGGCGCGGGCCAGCGCATCACCCAGCAGGTCAAAGCCGAGGTTAGAGTAACCTGCCCGTTCACCCGGCGCCCACTTAAGCTGTGCGGTGCGCAGCCAGTTCCAGCGCTGACTGTTGGTCGGCCAGGTAAACACAGCGCGATTCGCTTTGCCGCCGGGTTGCTCACGCGGTAAGGCGCTGGTGTGGGTCGCCAGGTTGATCAGGCGAATCGGCTGGCCGTTAAAGCTGGGCACCTTGCTGCCAGGCGGGGCGAATTTACTCAGAGGATCGTTAAGCTGAAGCCGGCCTTCTTCGGCCAGTTTGACCATCACTTCGCTGGTCATCAGCTTGCTGAGCGAGGCAATGCGCACCAGTGAATCTTTTTGCGGTCGTTGCGCACTGCCGGGGCGTGTGACTCCGCGGCTGACAAAAATTCGCTGGTTGGCATCAATCGCCACCATTGCCATACCGCTGGCTTTGGTGTTGTAGAAAATATTGTCGGCGTAGCGTTCGACCGTCTGCGACGCCAGCAGCGGATCGGGCTTGGGTTGTGCCTGGCTTTGCAGTGGCAGCGCCAGCGCAGGGAGCAGCAGAAAAGCATAAAGCGATGATTTCAAAGGGCGTGCATCCCTGTCAGTAAATGGATAACGCTTTATAGTAGATTTTCTGATTTTATCTGCAAGTTTTTCCTGTGGAGAAAACGTGCCCTGTCAGGGCTGCGGGGTAACCCGCAGACTGACAAGGCCAACGCCCAGTTTTCGGGCCGCAAAGCCATCAATAACACCCACGCTGGACTCCACCGGCGCGGGAGGTGTGATCACAATGTCGCGTACCTTCCCGGGATTGCTGACCTGAAGCGTCAGCGTGCTATCCTGCTCGCCAAAAGTGACCTGTTGTTGCCACTCGCCTACCTTGACGGTGATCGGCCGCAGGGCATTCTCGCCAAAGGCACGCGCGGTCAGCGTCAGCGTAAAGTCGGCAGGTAACGGCTCCAGATACTGCACGGTAATCTGTGGCAGCAGATTGGCATCGGACCAGCGGCCCCAGGGCTCAACGTAGGAGAGACCCGACACTTTCTGTACCTGCTGTGGCAGGCCAGGCAGGTTAAACAGGATGCTGTCAGAACGATACTTGAGGTCGACATCAGCAATCTGTAATTGCGTGACGCTGCGCTGATATTGTTCATCACTCGATACGGTTTTCGCCGGGAAGGTAATCTTGCCGAGCGTACCGCCCGCCTGAACCTCTGAGATCGTCGGGGACGTATTCAGCGTACCGTTCGCCACACACAGGCCGCTGTGCATCGCCAGCTTCTCATCCCACACGCTGCCGATTTTGTAGCAGCGATCAATCCAGACAAACTTTTCATCAGGCGCGAATTTTGCCAGTTGCTGCTTCAGTGGCGTGGCAAGCCAGGTATCGAACTTCGGTTCAATTTTGCCGGGCATCACGGAGAGCAACAGCGGTAGCTTGAAATGTGAGCCGGAGAAACTAAAGGTATTTTTCTCCGTATCGACTTTGTAATCAGAGATCGTTTTCGGGAAGTTCCACAGCTGGATCACGTCCGGCTTCCACTGATTAATTTTCTCTTTGATATTGAGATAAGTGGTGGAAAGTGAGGTTGACGACAGGCTGCTGCGGCCCAGGCCGATAAAGTTATCGCCGCCCATGGCATCCAGCACCGTGGCACCGTTATCCAGCGTGTTGCGCTTAACGTTGATGATCCGGCTGCTGACATCATCACCGCGCAGCATAAAGAACAGATCGCGGCGGTCGTGCTGATTCAGGTATTTAAACGCCGTGTTGTTCATTGCCAGATGATCGGAGCTGACGACAATAATGGTGTTTTTAAAGTACGGTGTGGCACGGATTTTCGCGATAAGTTTTGCGATATGCTCCTGACCGCAGGCCACGGCGGCGAAGGATTTGTTCTCTTTGCCTTCAAACGGATACGACTTGCGCTGGCAGCTGCGTGAGATAAATCCATCGGGATGATGAGTATCCACGGTCAGGGCAAACAGCGAGAACGGCTGGTTTTTTTGCGCCAGTTCGAGGTATTTCTCAAACACGATGTCGAGCACGGTATCGTCGTACCAGCCCCAGTCATTACGGTATTTCGGGTCTTTGACCACGCCTGAAAGCTCTTTAAAGCCATACATATGGTCGAAGCCGTGGGACGACAGGAACAGATCTTTTCCGGCAAAACTCAGGCTGGCACCCTGGTAAAAATAGTTCTGATAGCCAGAGGACTTCAGAATGTCACCCAGGCAGATGTTTTGCGGGTAAAAGCTGGACAGTGAACTGGAGGCGTTGCCGTCAAACGGCGCAAACAGCGGGATGCCGCACTGCGAAGCCACCATACCGGCAATGGTGTATTCGGTGCCGGGAAGCTGTTCGGTGTTGCTGAAGTCCACCGCGCTGTTTTTGATATCAGACAGCTCCGGGGCCAGTTTCGGGAACGCGTTTTCATCAAAGTAGGTGCGCTCCAGGCTCTCCGCGTAGATATAGACCAGGTTCGGACGCTCGCCGCGCAGGGTTTTTCCCGGCACTTTGTAGTGGGCGTCAAAATCCGACTCCCCTTTGCTGACCTGTGACTTTATTAATGCAGTCACTTGTTGATACGCCGGTGTGGTTTTTATCGATGCCAGCGCCAGCAACAGTGCCAGCGCACTATAAAGTTGACTGTAATTGTGGCTTTTTCGCAGTCGTAATACCCAGGATAATAATAAAAACACCAGGAATAAACTTATTAATAGCCCGACTGCCGGCAGAATATACTTCTGTAATCCGGCACCGCTCAGGCTGCTGGTAATCGTATAAATCACCGCGTCATTAATGCCTTCACCGGTAAAATAGTTACTGGCAAACAGGGACGCATTAAGAATGATATAGATGCCGAGCAGAGCCAGCACCGCAGAAAACCACAGCTTATGACGTCCCGCCTTCCATGCGTAGAGAGAAGCTGATGCAGTAAAAAAGAGTAGCGATAACCATTCTGAAACCATGAGATCGATTTTTACCCTGTCTGTGACGCAATCCTTGTCAGGTGCCTGCGAAGTGATGAATCAAAAATGTAACGAATTAATTTAACGCAACAAATTATCCCTGGCAACATTCAAGGTGGACAGGAAAATGTGAGGTTACAGGGGGTTGGATCACTGTGGTTTAGCCTTTGTTTAAGTTAATGTGGCGAAATCCGAATAATTGATAAGCAGGGCGTGCAGACGGATCGACTGATGTGTGAGGGCGACATACGCGGCGAGACAAGGTGGCTGCGGGTCAGGCGGGCTCAGGGTTGCCTGTTACGGTGAAACGAGGGGGCGTGAAAATTAATAGTGTTAACCTTTTCCCCGTCGGGGAAATAATTAGAAAAATCAGATTTGGCTCACACATTCCGGCCACTGCCTGGAAGCTTCTTCGATTGTCTGGCCGGATTCCCGCTCAGAAAACGGGTGCCGCCGCAGCGTAAAACGGCCTGTGCAGAGAAAGAATGACGAGAAAAGATGTTTTCTGTATTCCCTGCATCAATCAGATATATCTACCTATTTTATAAAAATAACAAAAATAAAGCACAATATGATTAATTATATGACTAAAGTTACCCTTTGAAATGTTTGCTTAATTTATTTTCGGCGTAAACAGCACAAAACAGTACAGCAGATGAGTCTTTTTCAATTCGGTTCAGGCTACTATTTTTGTGCTATTTATTTGACTATATTACGCAGGAATAAAAAATGTTAACAAAGATGCGCATTTTAACTCAGGCCATTGGTCTGGGGCTGATTGTCGGCAGTGCTTCATTTGCTGCCCAGGCTGAGATTACCGTACTGAAGCAGGACCCTCAGGCCGGTGACCCCTTAAGCCGTCTGAATTTTACCGTGGGCGGCAGCATTCGTCCTCAGTTCAATAATATGACCGGCGATGGTGATAAAGGTTCCTATAAAAGAAATGGTTTTGATGGCGGTACCCGTTTCCGCTTCGCCGCTGATTATTATCTGTTTGATGACATTAGCTGGATCAGTTATTACGAACTGGGTGTCAATATTCCGGCGCTGGTTGGTTGGGATAATCATCATGCCGAGGGGGCAAATAATACCTCGCGCCGTATGTTATATACCGGCCTGAAAAGTAATACCTGGGGCCAGTTGACCTTCGGCCAGCAGAATAGCGTTTATTACGATGTGGTGGGGGCCAAAACTGATATCTGGGATTACGACATGGTAGGCCAGGCACCGGGTAACGGCATTAACGGCGATTACGACGGTTCTTACCGCTCACGCAAAATGCTGAAATATAAAAACACCTTTGGCGATGCCGATGTCTATGCCTCTTACCTGTTCTCTGACAGCGACTATCTGCCAGGCAACGGCCTGCGTTACAAGCGTGAAGGCGGTGGCTCACTGGGTGTGGATTACCACATCACCAAAGACCTGACGTGGGGCACCGCGTGGAACTACACCCGTGCCGAAATGCGCAATCCGGGCAACAGTGATGAGAAGACGTACGATCAGAACATCGTAGGTACTGCGCTGAGCTGGCAGCCGGATAACTGGACCTTCACCGTCGGTGGCGGCTGGTACGATAACTTCCTCACCACCAAAAAAGCCGATGTGAATAACTACTTTTCGGGTAACGCGTGGGGGGTGGAATACCTCGCCGGTTATACCGTGCCGGTCGGCGCTTATGGCCTGAAGTCTGTGATGCCGTACGTGATGGGCGACCGTCTGCAGTATGTCACCGGGCGTGATTACCAGCGCATTGATAACGGCGTGGGGGTGACCTTTAAACTGGATTACGGTTTCCGTGTTGATTATGAACACGTGTTTACCTCCAGCACCGACGATCTGGGTGATATGAACCTGGTCCGTCTGCGTTACGACTTCTAAGTCTTTACTGGCGCTCTGGCATTAGCCGGGGCGTCAGTGTGCTTTCCCACGCGTTTTTCCTCTCCCCGGCGTGAGTTACCTCACAAACCTTTCGGTAGCAGCAGATTTTTCTATGTTGCCAGCGTGTCACTCCTGCTTTGTCGAATTAATTGGCGTTAAGTTAGCGCATCTCATAACGGTAATCAGGCCGTCATATGGAAGAGGTGCATCATGTTTAAGATTGAAAAAAATTATTTGATGTGTTGCCTGTTTTTTTTGTTTTTCTTTATTGGCTGGGGCAGTTGTTATCCGTATCTTTCATTGTGGCTGACCGATACCATCGGCATTGATTATGCAGATGTGGGGCTGGTTTATTCTTTTACCGCTATTGTTTCTGTCTGCGTACAACCCCTGTTTGGTTTTGTTGCCGATCGTCTGGTATTTCGTAAGCATCTGATGTGGATGCTGGCGATCATTATTACGATTTTTGCTCCTTACTGGATTTGGGTCTTTGCTCCACTGTTAAAATATAATGTGATCCTCGGTGCATTTGCCGGGGGTGTGTATATCGGCCTGGCATTTGGTGCGGGGTGTGGGGTATGCGAAGCCTATATTGATAAAGTCAGCCGTATGACCGGCTTTGAGTTTGGCCGCGCCCGGATGTTTGGCGGAATTGGTGCTGCGATTGGGACGTTCCTGGCGGGCGAGCTGTACGGGATTAACCAGGATTATATTTTCTGGATGGCCAGCGCAGGGGGGATTGCCCTGATGCTGATTGTCTGGAAAACCGATCCGAAGGTGGCTGCCGTTGCCAGCGCTGCTGTCGCCCCCCGCACACCGGTGACGTTGCAGGATGTTCGTAACCTGCTAAAACTGCGTAAGTTCTGGTTTTTCTGCCTCTATATGGTGGGCGTGGGCGCCGTGTATGAGACCTACGACCAGCAGTTTGCCATCTACTACAGCCATTTTTTCTCGTCTAAAGCGCGCGGCGCTGAAGTATTTGGCTATCTGTACACCGCGCAGATATTTCTCGATGCCGTGGTGATGTTCTTTGCGCCCTGGTTCGTCAATAAAATAGGCCCTAAAAATGCACTGATTTACTGTGGTCTGATTATGAGTCTGCGTATTATTGGTTCCGCTTATGCTGTCGGACCGGTATCCATTAGCGCAGTGAAAATGCTGCATGGTTTCGAAAGTTCGGTATTTTTGGTCGCGGGATTAAAATATATCATCGCCAACTTTAATCCCTGGTTATCTGCCACGGTTTATCTGATTGGGTTCCAGTTCTCTAAACGCTTCAGTGAAATTTTCCTCTCCAGCGGTATTGGTCATATGTACAAAAATATGGGCTTTGCTGATAGCTATATCATTCTTGGCAGCGTTGCACTGGTGTTTACCGCTATTTCATTCTTCACGCTGGAAGGCACGCGTTTGTTTGCCCGCCGCAATCATATTATTACTGAATAAGGGGGAGAAAATGTCTCAACTCTATTACGGAGTGGCTTACTACGACGAATATATGCCGGAGGAGCGGCTGGAAAAAGATATCGCCATGATGCTTGATGCCGGAATCAATGTGGTGCGTATCGCGGAATCGACATGGAGTACGCTGGAGCCGCAGGAAGGGGAGTACAACTTCAGGCATATTGATCGCGTGCTGGATGCCATGCAGCACGCAGGCATCCATGTGATTATCGGCACCCCGACTTACGCCATTCCTGCCTGGCTGGCGAAAAAACACCCGGAGGTGATGGTTACCACGGTTTCCGGGCAGCAGAAGTATGGTCGTCGCCAGATTATGGATATTGTCAGCCCGGTTTTTCTGAGTTACGCCGAAAACATCATCCGTGTGCTGCTGGACCATGTGCAGCACCATCCGGCGATTATTGGCTACCAGCTGGATAACGAAACCAAACACTACGATAACGTCGGGCCGGAGATGCGGCAGCAGTTTATTCACAGCCTGCAACGGCGTTACCCCGATATCCGTCAGATGAATGTCGACTTCGGGCTGGACTACTGGAGTAATCGCATTGATAACTGGCAGGATTTCCCGCCACCAGAGAGTACGATCAATGCCAGCCTGGGTAGTGCCTTTGCTGCGTTCCAGCGTCAGAAAGTGACCGATTATCTCGCCTGGCAAAGCCGGATTGTCGCCGAATATAAGCAGCCAGAGCAGTTTATCACTCATAACTTTGATTTTGAGTGGCGCGGTTACTCGTACGGTATCCAGCCACGTGTGGATCATTTTGCTGCGGCCGAAGCACTCACGATTGCCGGGGTGGATATCTACCATCCCTCCCAGCAACAGCTGACCGGGCGGGAGATTGCCTTTGGTGGGGATGTGACGCGCGGGCTAAAGCAGGGGGCAAATTATCTGGTGCTGGAAACCCAGGCGCAGGGCTTCGCCCAGTGGACGCCGTATCCCGGCCAGCTGCGTTTGCAGGCCTTCAGCCATATTGCCTCCGGGGCCAAAATGGTGTCGTACTGGCACTGGCATTCGATCCATAATTCGTTTGAGACATACTGGAAAGGGCTGTTAAGTCATGATTTTTCAGCAAATCCCACCTATCTTGAAGCTAAAACGATTGGCGCTGATTTTGCCCGTCTGTCCGCCACGCTGGATTCCCTGCGCTGTGAAAACGATGTGGCGATTTTAGTCAGCAATACCGCGATGGAAGCCTTTAACTGGTTTAAGCCGGGAGATGCGCAGACCAATGTCTATAACGATATTTTCCGCCGTTTCTATGATGCACTCTACGACGCGAATATTGGCGTGGACATTATCAACGATGTTGATGTGGAGAGCGCACGCTACCGGGTGATTGTGGTGCCTGCGTTGTATGCTGCCGATGATGCGCTGTTGATGCGAATTAACCGCTATATTGAGGCGGGCGGTCAGGCCTTAATTGGTTTCAAAAGTGGCTTCAGCGACCAGCATGTTAAAGTGCGGACAGAGCGTCAGCCCGGGATTCTTAACCAGAGCTGCCGCGTCAGCTACAGCCAGTTCGCCCTGCCACAGCAGGTGACACTGAACAGCTGTTCCGATCTGCAACTGGATCAGGATGAGCCGGTAGAGCTGTGGATGGAGCTGTTGACACCGGATAACGATCCGCGTGTGCAGGTACTGGCGCGCTATCAGCATCCGGCGTGGGGTGACTATGCGGCGATCACCGAAGCTGACTATGGTGCGGGCAGGGCGATCTATCTGGGCTTCCTTGCGGGGCAATCCCTGATTGCCCGCCTGGTCCAGCGGTTGAGTGGTGAAACAGTCGGGTATACGTTCCCACTGATTACCCGTAAAACGATCAATAAAGCGGGTAACCCGCTGATGTTCTGTTTTAATTATTCAGCGACGGCGATACGCTTTAGTCTGCCTCAGGCGGCAGAGGACGTGCTTCACGGAGGTCGTGTGAACGCGGGAAACGAGGTTTGCCTCGATCCCTGGGGCGTGCATATTTATCAATTTACGCCGGGAGACTGAGGCAGTGGGGTAACCGGTGAACAGAGCAGAATTATGGAACTCAATCAGCAGGATATGGTGAATGACTCACCCTTGATGAAAAGTTTTACCTTCAGCGCCTGGCTGGTGGCCGGTTTTACCCCCATTTCACGTGGCAGCAAACTGGATTACTACATTAATCGTCCGGAGGGCATGAAGGGCTATATCCTGCATCTGACCCTGCGCGGTGAGGGACGCATTCGGGCCGGATGCCGCGATATTGCCAGCCGGGAGAACGATCTTTTCCTGTTTCCTCCCGGCGTGGCGCATCATTATGGCCGCGCCGAACATCATGAACATTGGGATCATCTGTGGATCTACTTTCTGCCACGGCCATACTGGCTTGACTGGTTGCGCTGGGATCAGGTGATCAATGGCATCGGCATCACCTCCCTGCCACTCGGCCAGCCGAGTGAACAGGCGCAGCGACTGTTCCTTGAAGTGATTCAGCAGAATGGCCGTAGTGGTTTGCTGGCGGAAGCACTGGCGATGAATGCCCTGGAACGCTTGATTATTGACTGTTTTCAGCGGCAACCGCTGTGCAGCCATCAGACCATTGAGCCGCGTATTAGTACGCTGTGCCAGTATCTTAACGACCACCTGGCTGAGGATCTGACCATTGAGCAACTGGCCCGTCAGGTCTTTCTTTCACCGTCGCGCGTCGCCCATCTGTTTAAACGTGAAATGAAGATGACGATCTTTGCCTGGCGTGAACAACAAAGGGTCATCCGCGCCAGTAATCTTTTGCAGTCGACCCATCTCAGTATTGCCCAGGTGGCCCTGACGGTGGGATATGACGATGCGCTCTATTTTTCCCGCATCTTTCGTCAGCATGTTGGTGTCAGCCCGCGAGAGTATAAAAAACGCTACGAGCTGCTGCCAGTCTGACGTGCCTTACAGCGCACCCGTCAAATATTGTGCCTCGCCGTTTCCGAAGCTCCAGTCACCTTTGTCATTGGTCATAAAGGTGATCATCACGTCCGAAGGCAGAATGCCGCAGCTCTCTTTTAACTCCCGGCACAGCTCAGCCATAAAGAACTGTTTTTGCTCGCTGCTGCGTGGGCTGGTAAAAACCCGCACCATTACCAGATTATCGGTACGCTGAAGCCCGAGGCCGGTATCCTCAAATACCATCTGATAACCTTTGTTTTCGTGAACAATCTGGTAGCGATCGCGCTCGGGGACGTTAAAGGCCGCCAGGACTGCACGGTGCGCAGCATCCAGCAGTGTTTTCAGCTCTGATTCTGAACGACCCTGAATGACATCAAATTGCAGTAACGGCATGGAAACCTCGACATTGTTAGTGAATTCATTGCTGAAAATGGGCTGACGGCGGTGACTCCGCGTCTGTCTCTGGAAACCAATTTACCCGCAATCTCCGTTGGGAAAAACCGCTATACTTGAATTGATTATTTACTATAGTGAACAATAACCATGAAAGAGCTGAAGACCGATGCGTTATGGAATCACCTGCACTGGCTGACGGTGCTGGCCGAGCAGGGCAGTTTTACCGCGGCGGCTGAACGGCTGGAAGTGAGCAAGGCGGCGATGTCGCAGAAGATCAAAGAGCTGGAGCAGCTGGCCGGGGTGCCGCTGGTGACGCGCACCACGCGCAGCGTAAGACTGACCAGTGCCGGAGAGAAACTGGTGGACGATCTGCGTGCGCCGTTTGCCCAGATTGAACAGAGCTTTTTCAGCGTGCGCGATTCTGCCGGCCCCCTGCGCGGGCTGGTGCGGGTGACGGCGCCCGTGGCGTTTGCGCGCCAGCAGCTGGTGCCGCATATCACCGCGTTTCTGCGCGAGCATCCCCAGGTGCGTGTGCAGCTGGAGGTGTCCGACCGCCTGGTGTCGCTGGCAAGTGAGGGGTTTGATCTCGCCATCCGCCACAGTAACAGCCTGCCGGAAACCCATGTGGCGCTGCCGCTGTGCCACACTCACGCCGTCGTGGTGGCATCACCGGCGTACCTTGCCCGTTACGGTCATCCTGCCAGTCCGCAGGCGCTGAGTGACCATCTGTGCCTCTACTATCCACGCGGGGTGGAACCGCCGCGCTGGAGTTTCCAGCCGCTGACGGGCGGTGAGCGTATCGCGGTGAATGTCAGCGGGCCATTTGCCACCAATAACAGTGAATCGATCCGCGATGCTGCCCTTGAAGGCCTGGGGATTGCGCTGCTGCCGGACTTCAGTGCTCAAGCGGCGCTAAAGGATGGCTCTTTGGTGCAATTACTGCCCCAGTGGCAGGCCGTGGGTGCCTTTGCCGATATGCTGTATGTGGTACGCCCATGGTCAGCACAGGTCCCGCGCGCGGTTAGCGGATTTATCCACTGGTTGCGTGAAGCGTTTGCCCGTCCGTGAAATGATGCGACAGTTGTGTGCTGTCGCACAAATCAGATGAAAATTGTTAAAGCTTTAGTTACATCCTGCCGACAACCCCTCCTTAAATACCTGCAAAATTCATACAACCATAACAAGGTCGTTATAATGCACACCCACCAGCCCGTGACTCAGCAGGAATACCTGCTCGACGACGATACCACCCTGATGACCACCACCGATGCCGCTAGCTATATCACCTACGCCAACAGCGCGTTTATTGAGGTGAGTGGCTATGACCGCAGTGAAATCGACGGCCAGCCCCATAACCTCGTTCGTCACCCTGATATGCCACAAGCCGCATTTGCCGATATGTGGGCCACCCTGAAACAGGGACTGCCCTGGACCGGACTGGTGAAAAACCGACGTAAAAACGGTGACCATTACTGGGTGCGTGCCAATGTGGTGCCGGTGATCCGCAACGGTGAAATTCAGGGGCATATGTCTGTGCGCATTAAGCCTTCAGCGGAAGAGGTGCGCGCGGCTGAGGCGCTGTATCAGAAAATGAATCAGGGGCGGATGAAGGGCTGGCGTTTGCATCGTGGGCTGTTGGTGCGTACGGGCTGGCTGAGCGGGCTGACGCTACTGAAAACGATGTCACTGCGCTGGCGCATCCGCGGTGCGGTGCTGGCATTGTGGCTGCCGCTGGTGGCCGCAGCGTTTGTGTCGGGATTAAGCGGGGCCGCGCTGGGCGGATTTACCCTGTTCTCAGCGTTAATGGCGCTGCTGGTGGATACCTGGCTGCAACGTCAGATTGCCCGGCCACTGGCCGCCGTATGTCGTCAGGCGCTGAATGTGGCGACCGGGGCCAACCCGCATGTTAACCACCTCGATCGGGTGGATGAGATTGGCACCACGCTACGCGCGGTCGGCCAGTTGGGGCTGATGTTCCGCTGGTTATTAAACGACGTCAGCGATCAGGTGCTGGATGTTCACCGGGCCAGCGATGAACTGGCACGCGGTAATGACAAAATCAGCAGCCACACCGAGCAGACGGCGGCCAGCGTCCAGCAGACGGCCAGCACCATGAATCAGATGACCAGCACGGTGCAGCGCAACGGCGAGAGCACCGAGCAGGCGAATCAGTTCTCACGTACCGCCAGCAGTGCCGCCGTCAAAGGCGGTGAAGTGATGCAAAATGTGGTGGTGACGATGGACGAAATCGCCGAGAGTTCACGGCAGATTGCCACCATTACCGGCCTGATCGACAGCATTGCTTTCCAGACCAACATTCTGGCGTTGAATGCGGCAGTGGAAGCAGCGCGCGCCGGTGAGCAGGGCAAAGGCTTTGCCGTGGTGGCAGGCGAAGTGCGAAATCTTGCTCAGCGTAGCGCCGGTGCTGCCAGCGAGATACGCCACCTGATTGCCGCCAGTAACCTGAAAGTACAATCCGGTGCCGGACAGGTGCATGAAGCCGGGAAAGCCATTGGGGATATCGTCGAAAAAGTGCAGAACGTCACTGAACTGTTGCAGCAGATTAGCGTTGCCACCGCCGAGCAAGGGACCGGGCTGGGTGAAGTGGGCCAGGCGGTAGAAGCACTCGATCGCCTGACGCATGATAACAGCGCGCTGGTCAGTGAAGGTGCGCTTGCCGCACAACGCATGAAGCATCAGGCCGAGCGTCTGGTTGAAGCCGTCAGCGTCTTTCGCTGATACCGACAACGGGTCGCCTGCGACCCGTTGTTACTCTCAGTTGCATCTCAATTTTTGATCTCCCTTCCAAATAAAATTTTTATTTCCTTTTTTTATTTAATGAAAAGTTAATGTCATTTACCCTGCAAGGCAGATTGATTACCCTTTGCCGGAGAGACCCATGTCAGCGATTCCCAGCCTTGAAACCCTGCTAGAGCAGGAAGCGACCGTACGCGTCAATCAGTTTGATTTCGATAGCGCATGGAAAATTGGCAGCCTGCTGCGTGAACGTGCCGTAGCGGAAAAGATGCCGGTTGCGATTGAAGTGTATGCCTTTGGTCAGGTGCTGTTCAGTACCGCACTCAGTGGTTCAAGCTCGGAGAACCTGGAATGGATCGCCCGTAAGCGCCACACCGTACTGCGCAATGCACACTCTTCACTCTACGCTCAGGAGCTGAATAAAGCCCAGGGGACGCCGATGTCTGAGATGAAATTCCTCGATCAACAGCGTTATACCGACAGCGGTGGCAGCTTCCCACTGTTGCTGGGGAACGGGGGAGTGATTGGCGCGGTGACCGTCAGCGGGCTGCCTTCTCATGAAGATCATGCGCTGGCCATCTGGGCGATTCAGCAGGTGATGTAATTTCTCTGCCCTGTAAAATGCCGCACAGGCTCAGCCTGCGTATTCGGCAGCATCTGCCGCCGGGCGACCCGAAAAAAGCAGCACAATTTAGCCACCTGGGCGAAGATGTCATTCTGATGGTTATCTTATTAATCCAAGGAGAGTCATGAAAAGCTATCAAGTGGCCGTGATCCCCGGTGACGGTATTGGCGTGGATGTAACGAAAGCTGCCTGGCAGGTGCTGGAACATAGCGCAGGCCGATTTGATTTTGCCCTGAGCGGCGAGTGGTTTCCGTGGTCCTGTGAGTACTACCTTGAGCACGGTGAAATGATGCCGAAGAATGGCATTGAAACGCTGAGCCAGTTTGATGCTGTCTTGCTGGGCGCGGTAGGCTGGCCAGAGAAAGTGGCAGACAATGTGTCACTGCATGGCCTGCTGCTGCCCATCCGCAAACAGTTTGATCTCTATGCTAACGTCCGCCCGCACCGCCTGCTGGCGGGGGTGGAAGGCCCACTGCGTAAGAGTGAGTTTGATATTCTCTGCATCCGTGAAAACACGGAAGGTGAGTACAGCGGGGCTGGCGGGCGCATTCATCAGGGGACACCTGCCGAAGTGGCGGTGGAAACTTCTATCTTTACCCGACGGGGTGTGGAGCGAATTCTGCGCTTTGGTTTTGAGATGGCGCAAAAACGCAGCAAGCGCCTCGCATCCGTGACCAAATCGAACGCACAGAAATACACCATGGTGATGTGGGATGAAGTCACCGAAGAGATTGCCCGTGATTACCCGGATGTGACGGTGAATCGTTATCATATTGATGCGATTGCGGCGCGTATGGTGATGAACCCGGAAACGCTTGATGTGATTGTGGCCTCTAATCTGTTTGGCGATATTTTGACTGACCTGGGTGCAGCCATTCAGGGCGGGCTGGGGTATGCGGCTTCTGCGAACCTGAATCCCGATCCCACGGTGCCATCGATGTTTGAACCGGTGCACGGTTCTGCGCCCGATATTGCCGGGCAGGGAATTGCGAATCCGATCGCGGCGATCTGGTCGGCGGCGATGATGCTGGAACATCTGGGGGAGACGGCTGCTGCCGATGCTATTCTCCGTGCCGTTGAGCAGGTTACCGCGCAGCAGCATGTAAATGGTGTGATGAAAACCGAAGCGATCACTGCGGCTGTGATCGTGGCGATTTAAGGTCTGTGTGGGCTTCCGCGTTTGCGGAGGCCTGTTTTATAAGGAGGAATCTCACCATGGAAGCACACGGCATTAGCGATATTATTCAGCCCGGCCTGCGGGTGCTGTTTTGTGGCATCAATCCGGGCAAGTCATCCGCGCATACTGGCTATCATTTTGCTCATCCGGGTAACCGCTTCTGGAAAACCCTTTTTCAGGCCCGATTCACCTGGACGCAGCTTCGTCCTGAGCAGGAACAGCAACTGCTGGAAACGCGCTGTGGCATCACCATGCTGGTTGAACGGCCCACCGTGCTGGCCAGTGAGCTGGCAGGCAGTGAGTTACGGAGTGGCGGGCAGGCGCTGGTGGACAAGGTTGAACGCTTTCAGCCCGCGGCGCTGGCGGTACTGGGCAAGCAGGCTTATCAGCAGGCGTTTCGTCACAGTAAGGTGGAGTGGGGCCGCCAGCCGCTGATGCTGGGTGAGACGGAGGTCTGGGTGTTACCCAACCCCAGTGGGCTGAATCGCGCTTCACAGGAAGAGATGACCGCGGCTTATGCGGAGCTGGACAGGGCATTGAAATTACGCGGCTTGTAGAGCGGTCTGGATAACAGGTAAAAAAAATGGCCCCTCAGAGAGGAGCCATCTTTGAGCACCGCGTCGATTAATCGTCGAGGAAGCTGCGCAGTACTTCAGAACGGCTTGGATGACGCAGCTTACGCAGCGCTTTCGCTTCAATCTGACGGATACGTTCACGTGTCACGTCAAACTGTTTGCCCACTTCTTCCAGCGTGTGGTCGGTATTCATATCGATACCAAAACGCATACGCAGTACTTTCGCTTCACGCGCGGTCAGACCGGCCAACACGTCATGGGTGGCAGAACGCAGGCTCTCTGAGGTGGCAGAGTCCAGCGGCAGCTCCAGCGTGGTATCTTCGATAAAATCACCCAGATGGGAATCTTCATCATCACCAATCGGCGTCTCCATGGAGATCGGCTCTTTAGCAATTTTCAGCACCTTACGGATTTTATCTTCTGGCATCAGCATACGCTCGGCCAGTTCTTCCGGCGTAGGTTCACGGCCCATCTCTTGCAGCATCTGGCGCGAAATACGGTTGAGTTTGTTAATGGTCTCAATCATATGCACCGGAATACGGATGGTACGTGCCTGGTCCGCGATAGAACGGGTGATCGCCTGACGGATCCACCAGGTGGCATAAGTCGAGAACTTATAACCACGACGGTATTCAAACTTATCTACCGCTTTCATCAGACCGATGTTGCCTTCCTGAATCAGATCCAGGAACTGCAGACCACGGTTGGTGTACTTCTTGGCGATAGAGATAACCAGACGCAAGTTCGCTTCAACCATCTCTTTCTTCGCACGGCGCGCTTTCGCTTCACCGATGGACATACGACGGTTGATGTCTTTAACCTGTTCAATCGTCAGGCCCGTTTCTGCTTCAATCTGTTGCAGTTTCGTCAGGCTGCGATGCACATCATCGGATACATCATTCAGTTTCTCTGACCACGGTTTGTTCATCGCCAGTGCGGCTTTGAACCAGGTTTCGCTGGTTTCATTGCCGGTGAACAGGGTGATGAAGTTCTTCTTCGGCATTTTACAGATTTCAACACACAGCTTCAGGATGAGGCGTTCCTGGGTACGAACGCGGTCCATCATAGTACGCATGCTGTTCACCAGGAAGTCGAATTGCTTCGGCACCAGGCGGAACTGTTTAAATACGTCAGACAGATTCTGAATTTCAGCGATAGCATCAGCGTGGCTGCGGCTTTTGGCCTTAATTACGGTACGGGTGGTTTCGTACTGTACGCGCAGATCGTTGAATTTCTCACGCGCCAGTTCCGGGTCGATGCTGTTGTCATCGTCGGCGCTGTCATCGTCAGACTCTTCATCTTCTTCTTCTTCCTCACGCTCTTCAGCGGAGAGTTCAGAACCCACGTGGGTAGCGGTTGGCGCGATTTCTGCTTCGGCATTCGGGTCGACAAAGCCGGTGATCAGATCGGACAAGCGTGCTTCGCCCGCTTCAACGCGGTCATACTGTTCAAGCAAATAAGTGATGGCTTCAGGGTATTCAGCAACGGAACACTGAACCTGGTTGATACCGTCTTCGATGCGTTTTGCTATGTCGATCTCGCCTTCACGCGTCAGCAGTTCAACCGTACCCATTTCACGCATGTACATGCGCACCGGGTCAGTGGTTCGTCCGATTTCAGATTCAACGCTGGAGAGCACTTGAGCAGCGGCTTCAGCAGCATCTTCGTCCGTATCGTTGTTGTTCTCATTCAGCATCAGATCATCGGCATCAGGCGCTTCTTCCACAACCTGGATGCCCATGTCGTTGATCATCTGGATGATGTCTTCGATCTGATCGGAGTCGACGATATCTTCCGGCAGATGGTCATTGACCTCGGCATAGGTCAGATAGCCTTGCTCCTTACCACGGGTGACAAGTAGCTTTAGCTGTGACTGCGGGTTTTGCTCCATAAGACGGTATCCACACTTCTGTTAAATTAGATTGGTGTCGGGTCGGCTAACGTGCCAACAATAACAGTGAGGGCGTTGAGATTATTGCCGCTGCCCGTCATGGCGGCTGTCAGGATCTACCTGACGGATATTCGGCACTTAAGCCGCTTTGATCTTTGTCGAGGCTATCTCACTTGCCATTTTGAACCCCGGCTGTGCTCGCAGTCCTCACGTACTTCAGTACGCTCCGGGTGCTGCGTGCAGACGGTGTCCAAACTGACTGCGCCGATAACGCCTCTAAATTCTGTGTAATAAGGTCAAAACCTTATTCATTTACTGTTTCTTCAGTGCCTGGCTCAATGTCCAGAACTCGCGGCGCTCTTCTGCGTTGAGTACGTGCGTGCGGTCGCGGGCAATAAGTTCTTCCAGCCTGCGTTCCAGCGCATCGTCGTACATACTCGCCAGCGCGTCCTTAAACATGGTGTCCACTTCATCATCTACGATCATGTGGTTCCAGGTTGCCAGGGTTTCAAGGCTCTGGCTAAATTTTGTTCCGCGATATAACTCTAGTAGCTGTCCGGTCGTCAAGCCAGGTTGCGCTACGCAAGTGCTCACTAACTCCACGAATAGCGGGAAACCTGGTATTTCTGACTGCTCAAGCCCATCCAGCGAGGGCACCATGATGGCCAGCTGTGGATTCTGTATCAACAGCCCAATAAGTATACGCATGGTTGTGCGTTTTAGCTGGGGCTGGGGTACAGGCTTCGCATTTTCCGCCTGCTTCGGCAGCAGCTTCTCCAACTGGCTGTCGTCAAGGATACCCAGTTTATTACCCAGTTCCTGACGCAGGTAGATACGCAATGTTTCACCGGGCACCTGGCTAATCAGCGGCAGCGCCAGCGTACTCAGCTGAGCGCGCCCATCAGGGGAACGCAAATCCACCTGCGGCATCAACGTATCAAACAGAAACGACGAGAGTGGCATAGCCTGCTCCATCCGCGTTTCAAATGCTTCTTTGCCCTCTTTACGCACCAGCGTATCCGGGTCTTCGCCGTCAGGCAGGAACATAAAGCGTAGCTGACGACCGTCATTCATGTAAGGTAAAGCCGTTTCCAGCGCACGCCATGCTGCTTCACGGCCTGCTCTGTCGCCGTCATAGCAGCAAATTACCGTGTCGGTTGACCGGAATAGTAGCTGAATATGCTCTGCGGTGGTCGATGTGCCGAGTGAGGCCACGGCATAATCAACGCCAAACTGTGCCAGCGCCACCACATCCATATAGCCTTCAACGACCAGTAATTTGGACGGCTCCGGATGGTTTTTTAGCGCTTCAAACAGGCCGTAAAGTTGGCGACCTTTGTGGAAAATATCGGTTTCCGGTGAGTTGAGGTATTTCGGCATGCCGTCGCCTAATACGCGACCGCCGAAACCAATGACTCGCCCACGTTTATCGTGGATTGGAAACATCACCCGCTCACGGAAGCGATCGTAGCTGCGGCCCTGGTCATTGGTGACCAGCATGCCCGCATCGATCAACGACTGTTTATCGTCAGGATTACGGCCAAAACGTTTTAACGCGTTATCCCAGCCTGCCGGGGCGAAACCGATGGAAAAGTGCTTAATGACATCATCGCTCAGGCCGCGCTGTGCCAGATAGTCACGTGCGCCTGCCGATGCATTTTGTGTCAGTGACTGTCGATAGAAGTCGCTCAGACCGGTCATTAACTGATAAAGACTTTGACGCTGATGACGCTCAAGCTGGGTTGGACCACTGCCGCTTTCATACGGTACTTCCAGTCCATATAAGGTCGCCAGTTCTTCAATGCTTTCAACGAATTCCAGACGATCATAGTTCATCAGGAAGTCGACAGCGTTGCCATGCGCACCACAGCCGAAACAGTGATAAAACTGCTTTTCGCCGTTAACGGTGAAAGAGGGCGTTTTCTCATTATGAAAAGGACAGCATGCGTGGTAATTCTTGCCCTGCTTTTTCAGCTTCACCCGGGCATCGATGAGATCCACGATATCCGTGCGAGCGAGCAAGTCATTGATAAATACACGCGGTATGCGTCCAGCCATAAATCCCCTTCATCTTTCCGCTTCTGGCGGTGTTGGCTGCCATCGTTCACCCTGGTCACTTACTGATGTAAGCTCCCGGAGATTCACTCCGTTGCCGCCTTGCCAGGAAACAGAAAGCTATTGGGGATTACCCTTCATCTTTCCGCTTCTGGCGGTGTTGGCTGCCATCGTTCACCCCGGTCACTTACTGATGTAAGCTCCCGGAGATTCACTCCGTTGCCGCCTTGCCAGAAACAGAAAATCATCGGAAATAAATACTTCCGCGTCTTTAGGTGTCTGGCTGTATTGGCGTTTAGGAATCAAAACAGAGCGTTACCGGGGTAACTCTGGCGCTTTCTATTTATGGTTCATAAACGACAACAAGCCGCGCATTCCTTCCGGAAGCACGGCCTGATAACTACTAACTAGTCTGTGAAGCATGAGGGCGAACCCTCAGGATATTAGTACAGACGAGTGCGGCGTGCGTTTTCGCGAGCCAGTTTCTTCGCGTGGCGTTTTACTGCAGACGCTTTAGCGCGCTTACGTTCGGTAGTAGGTTTTTCATAAAACTCACGACGACGAACTTCAGCCAGAACGCCTGCTTTCTCACAAGAACGCTTGAAGCGACGCAGTGCAACGTCGAATGGCTCGTTTTCACGTACTTTAATTACCGGCATGTAACTCTCACCTCGATAAATTCGGTTTTGCTGCTGACATCGGTGCCAGCTCATTTCAAAATGGTGCGGAATTTTACTCCAACACAGGCTTAGTTGTAAAGCACCATAGCATTAAGTAACCAACAGATAGGCCTGTGCGGCTGCCGGTTTTTTTCAGGGGACTGATTATACACGAAACCCACCTCCCTGGTGGGAAAAAAAACACCTTATTGTACAAGGTGTAACCGACTAACCGGGAAATTTGCCGCCCGCAAAAGCGCCTTCATGCTACACTGCGCGCCGCAAGAATGAGGTGAAAAATCCATGCGTGTTCTCGGAATTGAAACATCCTGCGATGAAACCGGCATTGCCATTTATGACGATGCGGCCGGTTTGCTCGCCAATCAACTTTACAGCCAGGTCAAACTCCACGCCGACTACGGTGGCGTGGTACCGGAACTGGCTTCGCGCGATCACGTGCGTAAAACCGTGCCGCTGATACAGGCGGCGCTGAAGGAAGCCGGGCTTCAGGCGCAGGATATCGATGCGGTGGCGTATACCGCAGGTCCTGGGCTGGTAGGGGCACTGCTGGTCGGCGCGACCATTGGCCGCTCGCTGGCGTTTGCATGGGATGTCCCGGCGATTGCCGTGCACCACATGGAAGGGCATCTGCTGGCACCGATGCTGGAAGATAATCCACCGGACTTCCCGTTTGTGGCGCTGCTGGTTTCTGGCGGCCATACGCAGTTGATTAGCGTCACCGGCATTGGTGAATATACCCTGCTGGGTGAATCAGTGGATGATGCTGCCGGTGAAGCCTTCGATAAAACCGCTAAACTGCTGGGGCTGGACTATCCTGGCGGGCCGATGCTGTCAAAAATGGCGCAACAGGGTGTGGAAAAGCGTTTTGTCTTCCCGCGTCCAATGACCGATCGCCCAGGGCTGGATTTTAGTTTTTCCGGCCTGAAAACCTTCGCGGCTAATACCATTCGCGACAATGACGACAATGACGACAGTGAGCAGACCCGCGCTGACATAGCACGTGCTTTTGAGGATGCCGTGGTCGATACGCTGGCGATAAAATGCCGCCGGGCGCTCGATCAAAGTGGATTCAAGCGGCTGGTGATTGCCGGGGGCGTCAGCGCGAACCGCACGCTGCGCAGTAAGCTGGCGGAGATGATGGAGAAGCGGGGCGGTGAGGTGTTCTACGCTCGTCCGGAATTCTGTACCGACAACGGCGCGATGATCGCTTATGCTGGGATGGTGCGGATGAAAGGTGACAAACACGCCGATCTCAGTGTCACCGTGCGTCCGCGCTGGCCGCTGGCGGAACTGCCTGCATTATGATTGGGGTCAGGCGCGCCTGACCCCAGGATAAATGTTCTCATCAGGTTCAGGTATGCCTGAACCCGACATCAATGCACGATGCCCTACGGTTTCTTCTTTTTCTTTTTCCAAATCTTATTTTCCTGCCCGCGCCACAGGCGCTGAATATTGTCGTGATGACGTAACAGGATCAGGCAGGAAAGCATGGCGACGGGAAAAGTAAACTGCGGTTTAAACCACCAGACGTAGAACGGGGCAATCAGTGCGCTGATAATCGCACCCAGCGAAGAGTATCCGCTTAACAGCACGGTCAGCAGCCAGGTTCCCGTCATTAAACCCGTGAGATCCCAGCCGATT
The DNA here is from genome assembly GCF_037479575.1 of Erwinia sp. MYb416. Taxonomy (NCBI): domain Bacteria; kingdom Pseudomonadati; phylum Pseudomonadota; class Gammaproteobacteria; order Enterobacterales; family Erwiniaceae; genus Erwinia; species Erwinia sp. MYb416. The sequence goes on along the minus strand of NZ_JBBGYT010000443.1, from coordinate 70,586 downwards.
GGGGCGATAGCACCAAATGCGGTGGCCACGCCTTTGCCGCCTTTGAAATGAAAGAAGACCGGGTAAATATGGCCGAGGCAGGCAGCAATCGCGGTCAGACCAAGATAAAGCGGCGTCACGCCCAGGTGATAAGCCAGCCATACCGGCAGCATCCCTTTGCATACATCAAACACCAGCACCGTAGCGGCGGCACCTTTACCACCGAGGCGCAGCACGTTAGTGGCACCTGGGTTGCCCGAGCCATTGTGGCGCGGGTCCGGCAATCTGAACAGTCGACAGACCAAAATCGCGCTGGAGATGGAGCCACACAGATACGCGAAAATGATCATGCCAAGCGCGAATACACTCATAACACCGTTCCGTCTTGTGGGGGTCGTTTTAAAGTCAGCATCCGTGGATAATACGCATAAACCGCCGGGGATGGTATCCGGCAACCACAAAAACAGAGAGCCGTATCATGGATATCGTATTTATTGATCAACTGTCCGTTATCACCACCATTGGCGTTTACGACTGGGAACAAACGATTCAGCAGAAGCTGGTGTTCGATGTCGAAATGGCATGGGACAACCGTAAAGCGGCTGCCAGTGATGATGTTAACGATTGTCTGAGCTATGCCGATGTATCTGAAGCGATTATTAACCACGTCAGCCAGGGTAAATTTGCGTTGGTAGAGCGTGTAGCAGAAGAGATTGCATCACTGCTGCTGGCTCGATTCGCCTCGCCGTGGGTCAAAATCAAAGTCAGTAAACCGGGTGCTGTCGCTCAGGCGCGCCAGGTGGGCGTGGTCATCGAACGCGGGACTAATCCTAAATAAATCCGTTTTCATTGCCATCACGATGAAACCAAACCACATTATGCTCTGTCTTAAGGTTGCCCTAATGCAGTTGGGGCACATTGGGCGGAAGCGTAAAGCGACCGCCATTTTTCATGGTTTAACCAGGGTTAGGGGTAGATTTGATGGCAGATATTCATCAGCTATGGGTGGCAGCAATACTTGGGATTGTAGAGGGGCTGACGGAGTTTCTCCCCGTATCTTCTACCGGGCATATGATCATTGTCGGTCATTTACTGGGGTTTGAAGGCGAAAAAGCGGAGACCTTTGAAGTTGTGATTCAGCTCGGCTCGATTCTGGCCGTCGTAGTGATGTTCTGGCGTCGTTTGTTCGGCCTGATTGGCATTCACTTTGGTGAAGTCAAACATGAGGGCACAGGCCAGGGTAAGCTGACTCTGATTCATATCCTGCTGGGTATGGTGCCCGCCGTGGTGATTGGGCTGTTACTGCATGATAAAATCAAAACGTTGTTTAACCCGGTCAACGTGATGTATGCGTTGGTGGTGGGTGGCGTGCTGTTGATTGCGGCTGAATTGCTGAAGCCAAAACAGCCGAAAGCGGTGGGTGTGGATGACATTACTTATCGTCAGGCGTTTATTATTGGCTGCTTCCAGTGTCTGGCGCTGTGGCCGGGCTTTTCACGTTCCGGAGCCACCATTTCGGGCGGGATGCTGATGGGCGTAAGCCGTTATGCTGCGTCTGAGTTCTCGTTTCTCCTCGCAGTGCCGATGATGATTGGCGCGACCGGTCTGGATCTCTACAAGAGCATGGGCTTCCTGACGATGGCTGACTTCCCGATGTTTGCCGTCGGTTTTGTCACCGCCTTTATCGTGGCGTTGATCGCGATTAAGAGCTTCCTGCACATCATTAAACGTATTTCGTTTATCCCGTTCGCTATCTATCGCTTTATCGTGGCAGCCGCGGTTTACGCGGTATTTGTCCTGTAACGTGCATTGGGTCAGGCTTGCCTGACCCTTACGTTTGGCAATATTAAGCGGTTTTCCAGTTTTCCAGTGCCGCTATCCGGCGGCGCGTCAGTTCTTCCCGCACCTCCGCGCCTTTGAAACCGGCCGCGACAACGTCTTTTGTCGACACGCTCAACGCGACCTTCCACGCCTCACGCAGATAATCTCCCTGCGAGTACGGATTATTTTCGAATCCGGTGCGCCCACGGGCATCGGCTTCGCTGGTCAGTGCGATTTGCTCCACGCGATGGGGTTTGCGCCAGGCATCCAGTCGGTCAAACAACGCCACCAGCGTGGTTGCTGACTGGTTCTGGACGGTATGCACCAGGTCGTGAAATTCGGTCACCAGCAGTGCCAGATCGCGCAGGGCATTCGGAATACGTAAGCGTTCACACAGGGCCGCGACCAGCGGTACGCCTGCCGGACCATGTCCGTGATGGCTTGGCCACTTTTCTGGCGGCGTCAGGGCTTTGCCCACATCGTGGAATAACGTGGCGAAACGGATATCAACCTCCGGGCTGAGCTGGGCTGCCATCGCCAGCGTCATCAGCGTATGCACGCCGGTGTCGATCTCGGGGTGCCATTTTGCCGGGGCGGGAACGCCGTACAGGTTGTCCAGCTCCGGAAACAGCACCGCCAGTGCCCCGCAGTCACGCAGTACCTGGAAAAAGACCTGCGGGTTGCGTGTTTGTAAGGCCGCTTCAGTCTCTTTCCAGACGCGCTCTGGCGTGAGGTGAGAGAGTTCGCCGCTCTCTGCCATCGATTGCATCAGGGCGAGGGTTTCACTGGCAATGTGGAAGTTAAGATGGGCGTAACGGGCGGCAAAACGCGCTACGCGTAGCACACGCAGTGGATCTTCATTGAAGGCTTCAGAGACGTGGCGAAGCAGACGGTTTTCAAGATCGTCACGCCCGCCGTAGGGATCATAGTAGTGGCCGTCGGCGTCCTGTGCGATGGCATTGATGGTCAGATCGCGCCGTGCCAGATCCTGCTCAAGTGTGACATCCGGCGCGGAATAGCAGACAAATCCGGTATAACCGCTGCCGGATTTACGTTCGGTGCGGGCCAGCGCATACTCTTCATGGCTTGAAGGGTGCAAAAACACCGGGAAGTCTCGGCCTACCTGCTCAAAGCCCAGCTCCAGCATCTGCTGAGGAGAGGCACCTACCACCACCCAGTCTTTGTCTTTCACCGGCAAATTCAACAGTCCATCGCGCACGGCGCCGCCGACAAGGTATGTTTTCACTGCGGGTCTCCACAAGGCTGATAATCAGAATTAACTGAGTATTAATCGTCAGACTATAACATCCATGTTGCGTAAATGATAAATCGCAGACATGGCAAAAAGGGCATCCGCAGATACCCTTAACGCAAACAAATGCAGGATTAGTTCATCCAGCGATCGCTTTTTTTCCGGCGTGGGATCATATGAGGAAGTAGCAGGCCCAGCACCAGGCCAACGCCAGCGACACCGCCACCATACATAAACCACTGCATAATGATGGTGCGCTGCTTGTCATCCAGTTGCACATTGGCCGCATCGACTTTTTTCTTCGCGACGACCAACTGGTTTTTTAACTGCTGATTCTCTTCTTTCAGGCTGTTGATCGCGTCATCGCTGCCAGCGACCTTTTTTTGCATATCGGCGGTGCGGTTATTCCAGCTACTGTCGATGTTCGCCAGTTTAGCGGTGAGCATTTTCACCTGTTCTTCCAACTGCGGGACGCGGGTACGCAGGCTGGGCTGTTGGCTAAGCTGGGCCAGCGGGATCCAGGTGGTACGGCCCTGGCTGTCACGGATTTGGCCATAGTTGCTGCTATCATTCGACTGCAGCAGGGCAACTTCTTCGCCTGCGTTTAACGTGCCGATCAGACGGTAATCATTACCGGGGCCACTGCGAACCCAGGTGGACAGCTCGTCGGAGATGTAGCGTTTTTCTTCGGCATGAACGGTTGCCGCAGCACTCAACGTGAGCAATGTCAGGCCGATGAGGTGAGTTATTTTCATTCGAACTCTTTCTAAATAAGGGCTGTAAAAAGGTAATCGCACAGTCTGGAGCGGCCTCACAGAAAGCTGAATGAGAACTATCCTGGTCTCAAGCAGCCTGAGAGGTTGTGCGCGAAAACGTAATAAACCAGAGACAGTGCTGTCTCTTGTGCATTACTCTTCATAGGCAAAAGGAACGATCGCCCGCCTGGCAATGCGAGCATAATCAGACACCTTAACCGTTTACTCTGCCGTTAACGACGTAAATAAGACATTATGACCATCGAAATCGAATTAAAGTTCATTGCCGCACCAGAAGCGGCTGCAAAAATCGCCAGCAAACTCACCGCCTGGCCTCATCAGTACACTGCCGGTCAGACGTTGACGAATATCTACTTCGAAACCCCTGACAACCAGCTGCGCCGTTGGGATATGGGGCTGCGTATTCGCGGCTTCGGTGACCGCTATGAAATGACGCTGAAAACCGCCGGTCAGACGATTGGTGGGCTGCACCAGCGCCCGGAATATAATGTGGCACTGGCTAAGCCCGAGCTGGATATTCAGCAACTGCCTGCCGATGTCTGGCCTGCAGGAACCGATATCACAGCCTTACAACCGCAGCTCAAGGCGCTGTTTAGCACGCATTTTGTGCGTGAAAAGTGGGTGGTTACTTACCTACAAAGCGAGATAGAGGTGGCCTATGACTGCGGTGAGATCACGGCAGATGACCGCTGTGAACCCTTGATGGAAGTCGAGCTGGAGCTGAAAAGCGGTCAGCGCGATGACCTGCTGGCCTTTGCCGCTGAACTGGCAACGATTGACGGTCTGCGTCTGGGGAGCCTGAGTAAAGCGGCGCGAGGTTATTCGTTGGCTCAGGGCGACCTGCCGCGTGCGCTGCGTCCGGTTCCCCTGCTAAAAGTGAAGCCAAAAGCGACCGTGGAAGAGGGAATGCGTGCATCATTTCTGCTGGCATTAAGCCAGTGGCAATATCACGAGGAGCTGTGGCTGCGCGGCAGTTCGGGTGCGTTGCATGAAGTGAAAGATGCGCTTGAAGTGCTGCGTCAGACGTTTTCTCTTTACGGTGCGCTGGTGCCACGCAAAGCCAGCAGCGAACTGCGTCAGAAGCTGACGTTGCTGGAAGAGGCGTTGCAGGATGATCAGCCTGACGCGCAAAAATGTTGCTTCAGTCCCCTCTGGCTGGAAACTCAGTTAGCGCTTACTCACTGGATTGCCACTGAGCGCTGGCGCCAGTTCGTCGATCAAAAGTCGGATGCCAAACTACAAGGTTCGTTCAAACGCTTCAGCGACATCATGCTGGGCCGCATTGCAGCCGATCTGAAAGAGACATTCGACCACCTGAATCATTCGGGTGAATATCAGGACAAACTGACGCGTTTGCATCGCCAGATTCTGGCGGTTCATCTGCTGGCGGGCGCCTATGATGCCACCATCGTCAATGCCTGGTTACAAAGCTGGAAGCAGCTGCGTGAAGCGATTGTGGGGCAGCAGGATGTCTGGCTGGATGCCCATCGTCAGCAGGCGCTGAAACAGTCGGCGTTCTGGAAAAACGGCAGTCTGTAACCCGTTTCGGGGTCTTTCAATGCAATCCCCCTCATAATGCGAGCTGCAGCTCGAAGTATGAGGGGGATATAGGGAGTGTTTATTGTATGGTGCCATCACCAGGTCAACCTCTGCCGCTGCTCATGCAGCAACAGTGTGCATTGCTAAGCCCGCTGTTTAGCGAGGCTTCTGCGCAGCAGCAGGCAGTATTGGTATTTAGCGATTTTATCAGCGATAACCTGGCAAAATACCCTGAAGGGTGGCAGCAGCTTCAGCACTCCCCGCCGCACCCGGATGAATGGCATCATTATGCTGACTGGCTGCAAGCAAAGCTGGAGACGGTGCATGATGAGAATGCGCTGATGCGCGAACTCCGCCTGTTCCGTCGTCATATGCTGACGCGCATTGCCTGGATGCAGACGCTGGCCACCAGTGATACACAACAATCTTTACGTCAACTGAGCGAACTGGCGGAAGCCCTGATTGTGGCTGCCCGCGACTGGTTATGGCACGCCTGCTGCCGTGATTTTGGCACCCCAATGAACGCTGCCGGAGAACCCCAGCCGCTGTTGATCCTCGGCATGGGGAAACTGGGCGGCGGCGAACTGAATTTCTCCTCTGATATCGATCTGATTTTCACCTGGCCGGAAAACGGCACCACGCAGGGGGGCCGCCGTGAACTGGACAATGCTCAGTTCTTTACCCGGCTGGGTCAGCGGCTGATCAAGGTGCTGGATCAGCCCACGGCCGATGGTTTTGTTTATCGCGTTGATATGCGTCTGCGCCCGTTTGGCGACAGCGGGCCATTAGTGCTGAGTTTTGCGGCGCTGGAAGATTATTACCAGGAGCAGGGACGCGACTGGGAACGCTATGCAATGGTTAAAGCGCGCCTGATGGGCGGTGGGAATGACCGCTGGAGTGAGGAACTGCGCCAGATGCTGCGGCCGTTTGTGTTTCGCCGCTACATCGACTTCAGTGTGATCCAGTCACTGCGTAATATGAAAAGCATGATCGCCCGCGAAGTCCGGCGACGCGGGCTGACGGATAACATTAAGCTCGGTGCGGGCGGTATTCGCGAAACGGAATTTATCGTACAGGTGTTCCAGCTGATCCGTGGCGGGCGTGAGCGTTCACTTCAGCTACGTTCCCTGTTGCCAACGCTGGACGCGATTGGTCAGTTGAATCTGTTACCGGCAGAGCAGGTGGAGCAGTTACAGGAGGCCTATCTGTTCCTGCGGCGGCTGGAAAACCTGCTGCAAAGTATCAACGATGAACAGACACAGACGCTACCGGGCAGCGAGCTGGATCGCGCGCGTCTCGCCTGGGCGATGGGGTTTGCCGACTGGGCTGCATTACACCTTGAGCTGGATCGCCATATGCTGGCGGTACGGACCATTTTTAACGATCTGATTGGTGACGATGCGCCTGAAAACGGTGAGAACCGTGAAGCGGGTGAATATGGCGTATTGTGGCAGGACCAGCTGGAAGAGGCGGAGCTGGAACCGCTGGTCCCCCATCTCGACAGCGATGCACGCCAGCAATTGCTACGCACGATTACCGATTTCCGCCAGGACGTCGATAAACGTACGATTGGCCCGCGTGGCCGTCAGGCGCTGGATCAGCTGATGCCGCGACTGTTGAGTGAGGTTGTGCCACGTGATGATGCCCCGGTCACGCTGAGCCGCCTTACGCCATTGCTGCTGGGCGTGGTGACGCGTAGCACCTATCTGGAGCTGCTCACTGAATTCCATGGTGCGCTGAAGCACTTAATTCGCTTGTGTGCTGCTTCCCCGATGGTTGCCAGCCAGCTGGCCCGGCATCCGCTATTGCTGGATGAACTGCTCGACCCTGCCACGTTGTATCAGCCCACGGCAACAGATGCCTATCGTGATGAACTGCGACAATATCTGCTGCGTATCCCGGAAGAAGATGAAGAGCAGCAGCTGGAAGCGCTGCGTCAGTTTAAACAAGCACAGCATCTGCGTATTGCTGCCGCAGATATTGCCAAAACCTTGCCGGTGATGAAAGTGAGCGATCATCTGACCTGGCTGGCGGAAGCGATGATTGAGACCGTGGTTCAGCAGGCGTGGAACATGATGGTACAGCGTTACGGCCGGCCTTCCCATCTGACCACCGACAGCGAGCGCGGCTTTGCGGTTGTGGGCTACGGCAAACTGGGGGGCTGGGAGTTGGGTTACAGTTCTGACCTCGATCTGGTGTTCCTGCATGACTGTCCGTCAGAAGCGGTGACACTGGGTGAGCGTAGTATTGACGGAAGGCAGTTTTATCTGCGCCTGGCACAACGTGTGATGCATCTGTTTAGCACCCGTACTTCCTCCGGTATTCTCTACGAAGTGGATGCCCGCCTGCGCCCGTCAGGGGCGGCGGGGATGCTGGTCAGCACCTTCGATGCCTTTGATGACTATCAGCGCAATGAAGCCTGGACCTGGGAGCATCAGGCGTTGGTGCGCGCGCGCATCGTGTTTGGTGACGCCGCCCTGAGCCAGCGTTTCGACCAGATCCGCCGTGGCATTCTCTCGATACCCCGAGAGGCCGACGCGCTGAAAACAGAAGTGCGCGAAATGCGTGAGAAAATGCGCGCCCATCTGGGTCACAAGCACAAAGGGCGTTGGGATATCAAAGCCGATGAAGGCGGGATTACCGATATTGAATTTATTACGCAATACCTGGTGCTGCGTTATGCCGCCCAGGAGCCCATGCTGACCCGCTGGTCCGATAACGTGCGCATTCTGGCGTTGCTGGCGAACAGCGGCAAAATGGAGCAGGAAGAGGCGGAAGCACTGACGCATGCTTATGTCACGCTGCGCGATGCCTTGCACCATCTGGCGTTGCAGGAGCTGCCTGGCCTGGTAGAGGATACGGCCTGGTCAGGTGAAAGATCGGTGGTCAATGCCAGTTGGCGGGCATGGTTGGGCGCCTGATTTCACGTGCAGATGCGATGATTTGCCATTAAGACAATTGTGATATCATCGCGCGCACTCATTTTTACTGCAGTCTGGAGTCTCTGGAATGAAAATTACACTACCCGATTTTACGCGTGCGGGTGTGCTGGTGGTTGGCGATGTGATGCTGGATCGCTACTGGCACGGCCCAACCAGCCGCATTTCACCTGAGGCTCCGGTGCCAGTGGTGAAAGTGGATCATGTGGAGGAGCGCCCTGGTGGTGCGGCCAACGTAGCGATGAATATTGCCGCGCTGGGTGCTGCTTCACGACTGGTTGGATTGACCGGTGTTGATGATGCCGCGCGTGCCCTCAGCGCGTCCCTGGCTGGCGTGAATGTCCAGTGTGATTTTGTCTCTGTGCCTACTCATCCGACTATTACTAAACTGCGCGTGTTGTCTCGCAATCAGCAGCTCATCCGTCTGGATTTCGAAGAGGGATTTGAAGGCATTGATCCTGAGCCGATGCATCAGCGTATTGAGCAGGCGCTGCCAACAATTGGCGCGTTAGTGCTGTCTGATTATGCGAAAGGCGCACTGGCCACCGTGGAAACGATGATTGCCCTGGCGCGTAAAGCGGGGGTTCCGGTATTGGTGGATCCGAAAGGTACCGATTTCGGCCGCTACCACGGTGCAACGCTGCTGACGCCAAACCTCTCCGAATTTGAAGCGGTGGTGGGCAAGTGTAAATCGGAAGAAGAAATTGTGGAACGCGGTACTGCTCTGATGCAGCAGCACGCGCTGTCTGCGTTGCTGGTGACCCGTTCAGAGCACGGTATGACCCTGCTTCAGCCGGGCAAAGCGCCATTCCATATGCCGACCCTGGCGCAGGAAGTGTTCGATGTCACCGGTGCGGGTGATACGGTGATTGGCGTGCTGGCGGCGGCGCTGGCGGCGGGTAACTCGTTGGAAGAGAGCTGCTTCCTGGCCAATGCGGCCGCGGGCGTGGTGGTGGGTAAACTCGGTACCTCAACGGTTTCTCCGGTAGAGCTGGAAAATGCGATCCGCGCGCGCCCGGAATCGGGTTTTGGTGTGATGGATGAAGCTCAGTTGATTGCCGAAGTGACGAAAGCCCGTCAGCGCGGTGAAAAAGTGGTGATGACCAACGGCGTATTCGACATTCTGCACGCCGGGCATGTTTCCTACCTGGCCAATGCCCGTAAGCTGGGTGACCGCCTGATTGTGGCGGTAAACAGCGATGCCTCGACCCGACGTCTGAAAGGGGAAACCCGCCCGGTGAACCCGCTGATTAACCGTATGATCGTGCTGGGTGCGCTGGAAGCTGTAGATTGGGTGATTGGGTTTGAAGAAGATACGCCGCAGCGTGTGATCGCTGAGATCCTTCCCGATCTGTTGGTGAAAGGCGGCGACTATAAGCCAGAAGACATTGCTGGCAGTAAAGAGGTATGGGCCAACGGCGGTGACGTGCGAGTGCTCAACTTCGAAGACGGTATTTCCACCAGTAATATCATTAAAACGATTATTTCTGGTACCGGAAGAAGCTAGCCTTCAACGGCTGCCCGGGGAGGGCAGCCGTATCACTAAAGCGTGGCCTATTCTGCCGCTTTTGGCTCGCTAACGACCGGTACGGGGGCAGGGGAAACGCGGCTTTCCAGCTCTGTCAGGCGCTGTTCCAGCGCAGCCAGCTTCTCGCGGGTACGCAGCAGTACCTGAGTCTGTACATCAAACTCTTCGCGGTTAACCACATCCAGACGGGTCAGCTGTGCCTGTAATGTCTGACGGATTTTCTTCTCCACATCATCACCAAACTCACGGATGCCTTTCGGCATAGACTCATGGACCTGACGGGCCAGTTGTTCAATTTTTTTTGGGTCAAGCATAGCGGTTTCCTGATAACAGCGAATTTTATCCTAGTGTAATCCCAGATGCGTTCGGTATAAACCTGAAAACACCATAGCGAAAAAATGGATATCAATTTGCCCATTTTGTTCGTTGATCTGTCACTTTTTCAGCGCTATGATGATTTTGCTTATTCTCAGGGCGGGGCGAAATTCCCCACCGGCGGTAAATCAGCTTTTGCTGAAAGCCCGCGAGCGCTTCAGGGTCATTCCTGAAGGACAGCAGATCCGGTGTAATTCCGGGGCCGACGGTTAGAGTCCGGATGGGAGAGAGTAACGATTCTTGACGGGCTTTTGCTCGCCTCGCGTTATTTTTTTGTCACCGCATGACACTCCTAAGCACGCCCTGGTTCTGGTAACCCATACATTTATTTAAGGTTTATTTACCATGAATCAGTCGCTACTTTCTGAATTTGGCACGCCTGAACAGCGTGTAACCCGTGCCATCGAAGCACTGCGCGAAGGCCGCGGTGTGATGGTTTTAGACGATGAAGATCGTGAAAATGAAGGTGATATGATCTTCGCCGCTGAAACCATGACCGTTGAGCAGATGGCACTGACCATTCGCCACGGCAGCGGCATTGTCTGCCTTTGTCTGACGGAAGAACGTCTGGAACAGCTGGACCTGCCAATGATGGTGCAGAACAACACCAGCTCTTACGGCACCGGTTTTACCGTGACGATTGAAGCGGCACAGGGTGTGACCACCGGTGTTTCCGCCTCTGACCGCCTGACCACCATCCGCACCGCCATTGCTGACAATGCAAAGCCAGAAGACCTTAATCGTCCTGGCCACGTGTTCCCGCTGCGTGGACGTTCAGGTGGTGTTCTGACCCGCGGTGGCCATACTGAAGCTACTATCGACCTGGTCACGCTGGCAGGTTTCAAGCCAGCCGGTGTTCTGTGTGAACTGACCAACGATGATGGCTCTATGGCGCACGCGCCGGAAGCGGTAGTGTTTGCTAAACAACACAACATGCCAGTTGTGACGATCGAAGATCTGGTGGCGTATCGTCGTAGTCACGAGACGCGTCAGGCCAGCTAAATTCCCCGTCATACTTCAAGCGATGGGTGCGTTGGCTCTCCTCGCGCGCCCCGGTCACATACTGATGTATGCTCCCGGGGACTTGCTGCGTTGCCGCCTGCCCATAGCTTGAATTATTTAGGGGAGTTCCCCGTCATACTTCAAGCGATGGGTGCGTTGGCTCTCCTCGCGCGCCCCGGTCACATACTGATGTATGCTCCCGGGGACTTGCTGCGTTGCCGCCTGCCCATAGCTTGAATTATTTAGGGGAGTTCCCCGTCATACTTCAAGCGATGGGTGCGTTGGCTCTCCTCGCGCGCCCCGGTCACATACTGATGTATGCTCCCGGGGACTTGCTGCGTTGCCGCCTACCCATAGCTTGAATTATTTAGGGGAATTCCTCGTCATACTTCAAGTGGTGGGCGCATTGGCTCTCCTGTAGCTTGAATTATGCAAAGGAATTCCCTCGCCATACTTCAATCTGCATTCTTTCCTTCCGCTATTTCCCCTTCAAATTTTCTGAATATCTTCGTCAGGGTTATCCAGGTTCATCCGTGGAAAAAAGGGCGTAATGTGACTTCCATTGAATACCACTTTCTGGGAATCACACCATGAGCCACACACGTATGCCTGCACTTTTCCTCGGTCACGGCAGTCCGATGAACGTACTGGAAGAAAATATCTGGACCGAGACCTGGCGTGAGCTGGGGAAAAACCTGCCACGTCCAAAAGCAATCATTGCCGTTTCTGCCCACTGGTACACGCGCGGCACGGCGGTGACGGCGATGGAAAAACCACGCACAATTCATGATTTTGGCGGCTTCCCGCAGGCGTTGTTTGATACACGGTATCCGGCTCCTGGATCGCCGGAGCTGGCCCGCCAGATAGCGGAAACACTGGCCCCGGTGGCAGTCGATCTGGATCAGGAGTGGGGATTCGATCACGGTTCCTGGGGCGTATTAATCAAAATGTACCCGGATGCGGACATTCCCGTGGTGCAACTCAGCGTGGATGGGACGAAACCTGCCGCATACCATTTTGAATTAGGCCGTAAACTGGCAGCGCTGCGCGATCAGGGCATCATGATTGTTGCCAGTGGAAACGTGGTACACAACCTGCGTATGGTGCGCTGGCAGGGCGAAGCAGAAGCCTATCCGTGGGCAGAATCTTTTAACCAGTACGTGCGCGATAATCTGAGCTGGGAAGGCGAAGATGAGCAGCATCCACTGGTGAACTTTATGCAGCACGAGGGGGCGGCGCTGTCGAACCCGACACCAGAACATTACCTGCCGTTGTTGTATGTGCTCGGCGCACGTGCTGAGGGCGAAGCGATATCTGTCCCGGTGGATGGGATTGTGATGGGGTCATTAAGCATGCTGTCGGTGCAGGTGGGGTAGCAGAGGCCGGGCATGCCCGGCCACTACGTGACCATTTTGCACAAGCATATGTAGGGGCGAGGCATACCAGACCACGGCGTGCAATTTTGCACAAGCATATGTAGGGGCGAGGCATACCAGACCACGGCGTGCAATTTTGCACAAGCATATGTAGGGGCGAGGCATACCAGACCACGGCGTGCAATTTTGCACAAGCATATGTAGGGGCGAGGCATACCAGACCACGGCGTGCAATTTTGCACAAGCATATGTAGGGGCGGGGCATACCAGACCACGACGTGCAATTTTGCACAATCATGGGTAGGGGCGGGGCCTGCCTCGCCCGACGATCACACATTATTCGATAAACGCGTGTGGATAGAAGCGCGAGAGATCCTGAGTGATCAGATCGCGGTCTTCACGCAAACCAATACCCGCTGGCTGATCGTTGATCAGCCAGGATCCGATCAGCGTATAGCTGTCGCCGAACTTTGGCAGCGGATGGAACTGCTGCACGATCATACCTTCCTCACCGTACGGCCCATCAACACGTGCAATCTCTTTACCGTTTTCTACGATGCGGATATTGGCACCCTCGCGGGAAAACAACGGTTTAACCACATATTTATCCATATGCGGTACGTTATCTTCAGCAAAGTAAGCGGGCAGCAAGTTCGGATGGTTCGGGAACATTTTCCACAGCAGCGGCAGCAGCGCTTTATTGGAAATAATGCTTTTCCAACCAGGCTCCAGCCAGCGCACACCGGCGTCAGCCAGTTTGGTGGAGAACATCTCACGCAGCATAAATTCCCATGGATAGAGCTTAAACAGATTGCCGATCACCTGATCGTGAACATCGGTAAACTGCCCTTTCTCACCCAGGCCGATTTCATCCATATACAGGAATTCACTCGGTAGCCCGGCTTCCGTGGCGCAATCCTGCAGATACTGAACGGTGCCACGATCTTCATCGGTATCACGGCAGCAGGCAAAGTGTAGCCAGCTAAAACCGTGCTGCTGATGCAGTTCGCCAAAGCGCTCGATCAGTTTTTCCTGCAGGCTGTTGAACTGATCGCTACCCGCAGGGAGCACGCCAGCATTCAGCTGGTCTTCCAGCCACAGCCACTGGAAGAAAGCCGCTTCATACAGCGAAGTCGGGGTATCGGCGTTATTTTCCAGCAGCTTGGCCGGCGTTACACCGTCCCAGGCGAGATCCATTCTTGAATAGAGTGACGGCTGGCCGCTTTTCCAGGATTCACGCACAAAATCCCAGGTGTGCTTCGGAATACGGAACTTGGTCAGCAGTTCTTCACTGTTGACCACCAGTTCCACCGCCTGCAAACACATCTGATGAAGTTCGCTGGTCACATCTTCCAGTGACTCAATCTGCTGCAACGTGAACTGGTAATAGGCATCTTCACACCAGTACGGTTCCCCGTGCATGGTGTGAAAACGAAAACCATATTCCGTCGCTTTTTCCCGCCAGTCAGGGCGTTCAGCAATGGCAATACGTTTCATTGGCGATTAGCCCCCCATGCTGCGGTTGGTGCTGGTAGCACTGCTGCGCTGCATGGTGGCTTGCTTGGCAACGGACTCACCGAAGCCACCGCGGGTGACGGTGCTGGTGGTGGCCGGTTTTGGCGCCAGCGCTGTTTTAGGCACTGTCATGGTACGGCCCGAGGTTGCTGCGCCGAAGCTCTTGCCGCTGGCATCAACGAACTTGCCGTTGGCCGGGCTGGCTGGGTTCTTCGAGGAGAACAGCGGCTGCTGCTGCCCCATACCGCCACCCATCATACGGCCCATCATGTAACCGGCCATCAGTGGCATCCAGAAGCTTCCGCTGGACTGAGATTCCGCATTGGTAGTACCTACGCCCGCCTGAGCAGGAGCCTGCTGGCACTGACCTTCACCAAACTCTGCCACGCAGTCTTCACGGGTCGCATATTTCGGTGCGGTTTTGACCGCTTCTTCTTTGGCGCTATTAAACGCCGTAGTGCACTGTGCGCTCTTGCCTGGGTTAGCGGCCGAGCAGTCATCAGCGTTCTGATACATCGATACAGTTTCGTCGGCCTGTTCACATGCGGCCAGCATAAATACTGCACTCACCGCCAGTGCGACCGGCGTTAAATGGCGTGCACTCCAGCTTTTGCGAAAGGAGGCATGATTAATCTGTTTAGTCCGTTTCATCACTTTTCGTCCTGTGCCCAAAGGTAGTGCATAGGATAGGGGAACAGCGGTGAAAAATGAAGCGATGAAGCCTGACCTGGAGGGGATCTTTACGTAGCTATACGTTTGATTGTGAAGGGGCAGCGTTTGCTGCCCCTTGGGGAATTACTGACTGAATGGATTACTGTTGCCACGGGTGGCCGATTTGTTGCTAACCGGCGTCGCTTTGCTGGCTGAACGGGGTTCAGCACTATCCGCGTTGGCAGCCTGCTGTGCATTTTCCGGGGCGACGATTTCTGGCGAGGTGCCGACATCTTTGCCCAGATGATTGTTCAGCGTTTGCAGATCCTGCTCGTTCAGCGTACCCAGCGCAGATTTAATATTGAGCTGGTTAATCATGTAGCTGTAACGGGCATTCGCCAGCTGCTGCTTAGCGTTATACAGCGTGGTGGTGGCATCCAGCACGTCAACGATAGTACGGGTACCCACGGAGTAACCGGCTTCCATCGCATCCAGCGAGCTCTGTGCAGAGACAACCGCCTGCTTGTAAGCGTTAATGCTGCTGATCGAGGCGTTCACGTTGTTAAACGAGGAACGCACGGTCTGGATGGCGGAACGGTGTGCGCTTTCCAACTGCTCACTGGCGGCAACAAACGCATATTGCGCCTGTTTCACCTGGGAACTAACGGCACCGCCGCTGTACAGTGGCAGGTTGAAGCTCAGACCTACCTGGTTACTGCCTGTGATGTTGTCAGTGTTATTGGGACTGGAACGGTCGCCGCCATAACGGTTGTTGGATAAACCGGTTGAGGCCGTCAGATCCAACGTAGGCATATGGCCGGTTTCTGATGAACGAATCTGCTCACGCGCCAGGTCCTGAGACAGGCGTGCAGAAAGCAGCGACAGGTTGCGGCTTTCCGCTTCCTTCAGCAGGGCATTCACTGGCTGAGGTTTTTCCGTTTTAAACGCATCGACGTTCAGCGATGCCAGGCTTGGATAGTAATTGCCGGTCACCTGACGCAGTGTTTCTACCGCGTTATCGAGGTCGTTACGCGCGGAAACTTCGCTGGCCAGTACGCTGTCGTACTGGGAGCGTGCGTTCTGCACATCAGTGATGGCGACCAGACCCACGTTAAAACGCTGAGTGGTCTGATCCAGTTCACGGTAAATAGATTGCTTCTGGGCTTCGGTATACGACAATGTGTCGATCGCGTTCAACACATTGAAATAGGCGGTTGCGGTGTTCAGAATCAGGGTCTGTTGTGCCGTCTGATAAGTGACATCCTGGATGCCTGCCGTTTTTTCCTGCAGCGTCAGTGCACGCCATTTTGACATGTCAAAAATGGTCTGAGTCAGCTGTAACGACGCGCTTTTGGTGGTGCTATTGGTATCTCTGGCATCACGGTAGCCGCTGTTATAGGTATAGTCAGCGCCCAGGCCTAACTGTGGTAGCAGTGGGCTGCGGGATTCGTTAATTTTCTCAAAGGCAGCATCACGATCGGCGGCAGAGCTACGAAGGTCAGGATTTGATAAACGTGCCTGCTGATATACCTGCAGCAGGTTTTCAGCCTGGCTGGCAACACTGAAGCCGCCCAGGCTCAGACCGATGAGTAAAGGGAGCAGTTTGTTCATTTGCATTCCTTGTAGTGCAGCAAAATTGCTATGGTAGCGCTGACGTAGGCCAAAAATTATCGCCGATAATAGCAGAGAGTTCCGATAAGGTAAGTTGGCTGAAAGTGCCATCCTGCCTTAATTTACTCAAATAAGTCGTTAAGAACCAGACAACTGTCGGAATACTATTGCACTTTACGTTTTTGCCATCACTTAGCAGGAGACAGAGTTATGGATACTGGTCGTAAATACCCAGTGACTTTCACAAAAAACGATGTAGAAATTATTGCACGAGAGACGCTTTATCGCGGTTTTTTTTCGCTCGAACGCTATCGCTTTCGTCATCGCTTGTTTAATGGCGGTATGAGTGGTGAAGTGACGCGGGAAATTTTTGAGCGCGGTCACGCTGCCGTGCTGCTACCCTATGACCCGAAACGTGATGAAGTGGTGCTGATTGAGCAGATCCGTATTGCCGCTTACGATACCAGCGCGACGCCCTGGGTGCTTGAACTGGTGGCCGGGATGATCGAACCGGGAGAAACCCCGGAGGGTGTGGCGCGCAGAGAAGCTCTGGAAGAAGCCGGGCTAACGCCGGGTCGTATCAAGCCGATTAGCAATTACCTCTCTAGTGCGGGAGGCACCTCCGAGCGTCTGGCGGTGTTTGTCGGTGAAGTGGATGCCAGCGTGGCGCAGGGAAACCACGGCCTGGAGGAAGAGAATGAGGATATTCTTGTGCATGTGGTCAGCCGGAGTCAGGCTTATCAATGGGTGGAACAGGGGAAAATCGATAACGCTGCTGCTGTCATTGCTTTGCAATGGCTGGAGTTGCACCATAAACAGCTACGCCAAGAGTGGAATCCTGAATAATGAAACGTTATGTCCCCGACTTTCCTGAAATGATGCGTGTCTGCGAAACGAACTTTGCGCAGCTGCGGCGTTTATTGCCAAAGGAGGATCGGGTGGGTGAATCGATGGCGTATCAGGTGAACGGTGCCAGCTATCTCATCACCATTCAGGAGTCGACCCGTTACACCACGCTGGTGGAAATCAGGCAAACGGCCCCTGCGGTCAGTTACTGGAGCCTGCCTTCGATGTCCGTGCGGTTGTATCATGACGCGATGGTGGCGGAAGTGTGTTCCACTCAGCAGATCTATCGCTTTAAAGCACGCTATGATTATCCTAATAAAAAGCTGCATCAGCGTGATGAAAAGCACCAAATTAACCAATTTTTAGCGGACTGGTTGCGCTACTGTTTGTCCCACGGTGCGATAGCCGTTCCGGTATGTTGAAAACGCTGCAACAATTTTCAGATGTGTACCCAAATGAATGTATAAAGCAGGAAGCCGATGCGCCTGCGGCCTGAAACAGATGGGTATTACCTTAAGGACTTTGATTGGATAGCCTGTTAAAACTTCCTGTGGCGAGTGGGTCCAAAGTCAGGATTTTACAGATAACGGACACTCACCTTTTTGCAGGTAAACATGAAACGCTGCTAGGGGTAAATACCTGGGCCAGTTTTGATGCCGTGCTGGATGTTATCGCAGCGGATAAGCGTCACTACGATTTGATTGTCGCCACTGGCGATCTGGCACAGGACCACTCCGCTCTTGCCTATCAGCATTTCGCTGAGGGCATTGCTCGCCTGCCTGCCCCCTGCGTCTGGTTGCCTGGCAACCATGACTTCCAGCCAACCATGTTTACCACGCTGGCGGCCTCGACGATTGCCGACCAAAAACAGGTGCTGGTCGGGGATCACTGGCAAATTGTGTTGCTGGACAGTCAGGTCTTCGGTGTCCCGCACGGTGAACTGAGCGAGTACCAGTTGGAATGGCTTGAAAGTGTACTGGCAGCAGAGCCGCAGCGGCACACGTTGGTATTATTGCATCACCATCCGGTACCGTCTGGCTGTTCGTGGCTTGACCAACACAGTCTGCGTAATCCGCATATGCTGGATACGGTCCTGCGACGCTATCCGCAGGCGAGAAATTTGTTATGCGGGCATATCCATCAAGAACTCGACCTTGAATGGCAGGGGCGGCGTGTGCTGGCTTCACCTTCCACCTGCGTCCAGTTCAAACCACACTGTACCAACTTCACGATTGACGCTGAGTCTCCAGGCTGGCGCTGGCTGGACCTGTATGACGATGGTCGGCTCGACACTCAGGTGCAACGTCTGACCACGCGCATATTTAACCCGGATCTCGACTCAGAAGGATACTGACCGATGGCCACGCTGCTTTATCTGCATGGTTTTAACAGTTCGCCGCAGTCTGCCAAGGCAACGCAGTTTAAACAGTGGCTGGCAGAGCAACGTCCTGACATCACTCTGCATGTGCCCCAGCTTCCGGCATTCCCCTCCGAAGCTGCCGCGCTGCTGGAGACGTTTGTTATGCAGTCAGCGGGCGAGCCGCTGGGCATTATAGGCTCGTCGTTGGGCGGTTATTATGCCACCTGGCTGTCCCAATGTTTCACGCTGCCCGCCGTGGTGGTGAACCCAGCGGTACGCCCGTTTGAGCTGCTGGCTGATTACCTCGGCCACAACGAGAACCCATACACCGGTCAGCAATATGTGTTAGAGTCTCGCCATATTTACGATCTAAAAGTGATGCAAATTGACCCGTTAGAGTCACCAGACTTGCTCTGGTTACTGCAACAAACGGGTGATGAAGTGCTCGACTACCGCCAGGCCCTGGACTACTACAGCGCCTGCCGCCAAACGGTAGAAGAGGGCGGAAATCATGCTTTTATCGGATTCGAACGCCATTTCTCCGCGATGCTCGACTTCCTGGGTTTCCAGGAATGAGATAGCCGGAGTCTGGTCACTCATTTTTAGCCACCACCAATCAGATTGTTACGATGACTCAATCCAGCTACAACGCTGACTCCATTGAGGTTCTCAGCGGCCTTGAACCCGTGCGTCGCCGCCCGGGCATGTACACCGATACCGTGCGTCCTAACCACTTAGGCCAGGAAGTGATCGATAACAGCGTGGATGAAGCGCTGGCCGGTCACGCTAAACGCGTGGAAGTGATTCTGCACGCTGACCAGTCGTTGGAAGTGATCGACGACGGGCGCGGCATGCCGGTGGATATTCACCCCGAAGAGGGCGTGCCGGCCGTTGAGCTGATTTTCTGCCGCCTGCATGCCGGGGGCAAATTCTCCAATAAAAACTATCAGTTCTCAGGTGGCCTGCATGGCGTCGGGATCTCGGTGGTCAACGCCCTGTCAACACGTGTGGAAGTTACCGTTCGTCGTAACGGTGAAGTCTACGAGATGGCGTTTGAAAACGGCGATAAAGTGCAGGACCTGACAGTCACTGGCACCGTCGGCAAACGTAACACCGGCACCCGCGTACAGTTCTGGCCGGATGTCTCTTTCTTCGACAGTCCGCGTTTCTCGGTCTCACGTTTGAGCCATCTGCTGAAAGCGAAAGCGGTGCTGTGCCCGGGTGTTGAGATTGTCTTTAAAGACAAAGTGAACAACACCGAGCAGACCTGGTGCTACGCCGATGGTCTGACGGACTATTTGATGGAAGCGGTTAACGGCCTGCCAACCCTGCCAGAAAAAGCCTTTGTGGGGGCCTTCTCCGGTGATGTGGAAGCGGTGGACTGGGCGCTGCTGTGGTTGCCAGAAGGCGGCGAGCTGTTGACGGAAAGTTACGTTAACCTGATCCCGACCATGCAGGGCGGTACGCATGTTAACGGCCTGCGTCAGGGCCTGCTCGACGCGATGCGCGAGTTCTGCGAATACCGCAATATTCTGCCGCGCGGCGTGAAGCTGTCGGCGGAAGACATCTGGGACCGCTGCGCCTACGTGCTGTCGGTCAAAATGCAGGACCCGCAGTTTGCCGGGCAGACTAAAGAGCGTTTGTCATCCCGTCAGTGCGCGGCCTTCGTTTCAGGCGTGGTTAAAGATGCCTTCAGCCTGTGGCTGAACCAGAATATCCAGACAGCAGAAATGCTGGCAGAAATGGCGATTTCCAGCGCGCAGCGTCGCCTGCGTGCGGCGAAAAAAGTGGTGCGTAAAAAGCTGACCAGCGGACCGGCGCTGCCGGGTAAACTGGCGGACTGTTCTGCTCAGGATCTTAACCGTACCGAGCTGTTCCTGGTGGAAGGGGATTCGGCGGGCGGTTCTGCCAAGCAGGCTCGCGACCGTGAATATCAGGCGATCATGCCGCTGAAAGGTAAGATCCTCAATACGTGGGAAGTCTCCTCTGATGAGGTTCTGGCATCACAGGAAGTGCATGATATTTCAGTGGCGATCGGTATCGATCCTGACAGTGACGATCTGAGCCAGCTTCGCTACGGCAAGATCTGCATCCTTGCGGATGCGGACTCCGATGGTCTGCACATTGCCACGCTGTTGTGCGCGCTGTTTGTGCGCCACTTCAGCACGCTGGTGAAAAACGGTCACGTCTACGTTGCGATGCCGCCGCTGTACCGTATCGATCTCGGTAAAGAGGTCTATTACGCGCTGGATGAAGACGAGAAGGCCGGTATTCTTGAGCAGTTGAAGCGCAAGAAAGGCAAACCGAATGTGCAGCGATTCAAAGGTCTGGGTGAGATGAACCCGTTACAGCTGCGCGAAACCACGCTGGATCCCAACACGCGTCGTCTGGTGCAGCTCACCATCAGCGATGAGGATATTCAGCACACCATGGCTATCATGGACATGCTGTTGGCGAAGAAACGCTCCGAAGACCGCCGTAACTGGTTGCAGGAAAAAGGCGATATGGCTGAAATCGAAGTCTGATGTCAGTTGACCCTGGAGTTGAAGTTAAGCTGTTGAAAAAGAGAATTAATTTCCCAGTTTATTGAAAGGTGATCGCCGGGGGGCAGTTTTTTTAAACTGCCTTTTAAGCAAGGATGCTTTTGCCTCACGCTGAATGATCTGTCCCCAGGATGAAAGACAATCTGAAGATGTTTAATATTATTTGTAGACGACTGGTCTAATTGCTGTTAGCTTAACGACATGACTTGAGCAGATGAAGCCTTGTTACAACTACCATCTAGACGACTGGTCTAATTCAAGCATTTCAAACTGACAGGCAGGAGATTAAGATGAAGATTCTTATGGTGTTAACCTCACACGACCAGCTGGGCAATACCGGACGTAAAACTGGTTTCTGGCTTGAAGAGCTGGCAGCTCCCTACTACGCATTTAAAGATGCGGGCGCAGAAATTACGCTGGCCTCGCCAAAGGGCGGCAACCCGCCGTTAGATGCAAAAAGTAATGAGCCGGATTTTCAGACTGAACAGACCCACCGCTTTGAGGCCGATGCAGAAGCAACTGCCCAGCTTGCCGCCACGGTGCGTCTGGACAGCATTTCGCAAGACGGGTACGACGCGGTCTTTTATCCGGGCGGCCATGGCCCGCTGTGGGATCTGGCCGAAGATAAAAACTCTATCGCGCTGATTGAAGCCTTCCTCGCGGCAAACAAGCCTGTGGCACTGGTCTGCCATGCACCGGGCGTCCTTCGCCACGTTAAAACACCCGAAGGGCAACCGCTGGTGGCAGGCCGCAAAGTCACCGGCTTTACCAATAGTGAAGAGGACGCAGTGGGCCTGACTGACGTGGTGCCTTTCCTGGTGGAAGATGAATTGATTGCCAAAGGTGGAATTTATTCCAAAGGGGTGGACTGGAGTTCGTATGTCGTCAGCGATGGTCTGCTGATCACCGGACAAAATCCAACTTCATCAGCGGCAACGGCGGAACAACTGATCCGACAGCTGACCGAATAAACGGTGCTTACCTGGGGCAGCTATATTTAGCTGCCCCATATAGACGACTGGTCTAGTTTTTTGGTAACGTTAACCTATGACGACTTCAACTCAACATCATAGCAACGACATCCGCGACCATATCCTCGCCACAGGCCAACGTATCATGGCAGGCAAGGGTTTTTCGGCTGTCGGATTAAACGAAATACTCACTGATGCGGGTGTGCCCAAAGGTTCGTTTTATCACTACTTCAGCTCGAAAGAAGCATTTGGGGTAGCGATGCTGGCTCGTTATTTTGATGATTATCTGGCAGAAATTGATAGCACCCTGAGCCAGCCTGGTCTCAATATGGCGCAGCGGCTGATGAACTACTGGCGGCAATGGCGTGAATCACAATCGTTTTCGCATTGTCAGGGTAAGTGCCTTGCCGTGAAACTCGGGGCTGAAGTGGCCGATCTTTCTGACACTATGCGCGTGACACTTGAGTCAGGAACTTCAGGAATCATATCGCGCCTGGCGGAAGCGTTAGAGGCCGGTGTCGCCGAGGGTTCTCTGACTATCGATGATCATCCCACCAACGTGGCGGAAAACCTTTATCAGCTTTGGTTGGGTGCCAGCGTGATGGTCAAAATTGTGCGCAATACAGGCCCGTTTGATTCAGCCATGCGCCTGACGCAGAAAATTATTCGCATCGCTCCTTAACGAGGATTAACGGATGCGGCCTTGTGACAGAGGGTTATGTTGAGCATTCACAGCCTGTTGGCGCACCATTTTGATAGCTAAAACTGCTTTTAAGAAAGAAAGAGTAAGGGGAATGTTGATTGAGGGTGTACTATACGCGTCCAAACAACACAGGAAATATTTATGGCTTATAATCAAAAACAACCTAAATCCAACGGCTTCCTCATCTCCATCGCATGTCCTAAATGCAGTAAAAATTCCGACCACAGTGCTCCAAGAGTTCATAAGAACAAAAATCTTCTTTGCCCATTCTGCAGTGTTCTTTTTACCCCTTCTGAAAGTAAAATCTAATCATCTGCTTTGCTGACGCTTGATCGGATTGTTTCCGTATTCACGCCCGGTAATGCCGTAAACGCATAAAAATGTCAACCTGCGCCAGGACTCGTGATGATTCTGTTAGTATTGTGAGTGTCATCTTTCCAGCAGGTTGAACTATTGAAAATCACCCTTGAAGAGCTTCGTGCGTGGGTTGTTGTGGTCGATACCGGTTCGATCACTGCCGCCGCAGAGCAGCTTAACCAGACCACGTCCGGTATCAGCCGCGCCCTCAGTCGGCTGGAAAGCAAGCTGCAAACCACGTTGCTGCACCGCACCACTCGCCGTATCGCACTGACTGAAGAAGGGCAGATCTTTCTTGAGCACGCGCGGCAGATCATTCGTTCAGTCGAAACCGCCGAAGAGCAGATCGCTCAGCGGCGTGAGATCCCGTCTGGCCGGCTGCGCGTCAATGCCGCCACGCCGTTTATGCTGCATGTGATTGTGCCGCTGATGCCGGAGTTTTCACGCCGTTATCCGCTGATCCAGCTGGAGCTGAATACTGATGAAGTGGTGATCGATCTGCTGGAACAGCAGACGGATATCGCGATCCGTATTGGCGAGCTGCGCGATTCCACGATGCATGCTCGCGCGCTGGGGTGCAGCAGGCTGCGGCTGATGGCCAGCCCGGGCTATCTGGAGGAGCATGGTGTACCGCAAAGCGTGGCCGATATGGTCGAGAACCATCGGTTACTGGGCTTCTGCAATCTTGACCAGCACAATATCTGGCCGGTATGGCGGGTGGAGGGGGAGCTTTTACAGATTAAACCAACGGTGATGGCATCAAGTGGGGAAACGCTGCGCCAGCTGGCGGTGAACGGCATGGGTATTACCCGCGTGTCGGATTTTCTCAGCCGTGAGGATCTGGCTTCCGGTCGGCTGGTGCCGGTTCTGGAGGCTGAAACGCGTGAGATGCACCACCCGATTCATGCTGTGTACTACCGTAACAGCACGCTGTCGGCGCGGATCAGCTGTTTCCTGGATTTTCTCAGTGAGCAGTTTGCCAGCAAGACGTTGTTATAAGGCAAAAAGCAGGGGCTGACCTTCTGTTCCGATCAGCCCGCGTGTCTTTACAGTGCCGGTTCCAGCACAAAGATCTTCACATCCACCACATCGTTTTTAATCGCGGTACGGTGTGCTTCCATATGGGCAGCCTGCTGATGCTGCTCAAGATGGCGCAGTGAGTCCCAGTGCTCCACCATAAAGATCGAGTCCGGTGAGTACTGCTTCCACGGTACCTGGGCTTTATGGTCAATCAGCGCCTGATAACTGCCGCAGCCTTCCTCATCCAGAACGACAGGCGTCAGCGTTTCTATCGCTTGTAAAACGGCAGTACGTCGGCCTGGCTTGATACAAATTTCAGCGATCACGGTCAGCATACTGTTTCCTTTTACTCGAGGTGTGTACCTTTAGTTAAGCAAAGATCGCGTTCAGATGAGTCCGATAGCGTGCAATATCGCCGTCAATATCCGGCTGTTTGATCACATCGTTGCAGATAAAGGTCGGTAAACCGTCCATACCCAGGAACTGGTTTGCTTTGTGGAAGTGCAGATACACGCCATCAACGCCCACGCCTTCAAAGAACTGTTCCGGATCGGTGAACGCCTGTAACGGGGCGTTCCAGGTCAGCGACAGCATATAGGTTTTACCCTGTAACAGGCCGCCAGAGCCATATTTTTTGGCTGCATCAGAGCGGGTACGGCCATCGCTGGCGTACAGTTTGCCGTGGCCTTCGGTAAATACTTCATCGATATATTTTTTTAGCGTCCACGGCTCGCCCATCCACCAGCCTGGCATCTGGTAAATAATGGTATCGGCAGCGAGGTATTTTTCGATTTCTTCAGCGACTACGTAACCGTCGTCGAGTACGGTAACATCGACCTGATGACCCGCGTCACGCAGGAAGCTGGCGGCCACGTTAGTCAGCGTGTGGTTCAGTTCGCCTTTTGAATGAGCGAAGGCTTTCCCGGCATCAATAATCAGAATCTGGCTCATAAATTTTTCTCAGCTGTGTGCAATTTCGGAGAGTGTATCTGACGACAGGGGTGAGAAAAATGGGGTATGGATCACAATACTATTGCGTTTTAAGCAACAATACGCGGCACTGATAATAACAATGAGAGAACTATGATGATGAAAATCGGGGCTGTGGCCCTTCTGTTGGTAGCGGGAAGCGCCAGCGCGCAATCGCATCTTGACCGTGCCATGCAGAGTAAAACGCTGGTGGTGTGTACCACGGGAGACTACAAGCCTTATACCTATCTGCGTGCGGATGGCGGCTATGAAGGCATTGATATTTCGCTGGTGCAGTCGTTGGCAAAAAGCCTGGGCGCCGAGGTGAAGTGGGTCCCCACCACCTGGAAAACCCTGACACCTGACTTTATCGGCAAGCAGTGTGACATCGCTCTGGGCGGTGTTTCAGTGACACTGAAGCGTCAGCAGACGGCGTGGTTTGCGGAACCGCTGGATACCGACGGGAAAATCCCGCTGGTGCGCTGCGCGGATAAGAAGAAATACCACACCGTTGAACAGATGAATAAACCGTCGGTGCGTCTGATTGAACCGGCGGGCGGCACCAATGAAGCCTTTGTGCATGCTTATCTGCCCGAGGCCAACCTGACGTTGTTTCACGATAACGTGACGATTTTCCAGCAGCTGGTGGATAAGAAAGCGGACGTGATGATCACCGATGCGTCGGAAGCCCAGTATCAGCAGAAGCGCTATCCGTCGCTGTGTGCGATTAACCCGGACAAGCCGTTACAGTACGGTGAGAAGGCGTGGATGCTGCCACGTGATGATATCAGCTGGAAGATGTACGTTGACCAGTGGCTGCACTTGAGTAAAGCCACTGGGGAATACCAGCAGGTTGTGAAGCAGTGGTTGGCGGGGAAATAACGCATCAGGGGCGGGCATGCCCGACCCCTACACCGTCCGTAGGGGCCAGGCATGCCTGGCCCTTAAAACAGCGGCCCAGACCAAAGACCCACCCTAACGATATAAATCCGCTTTGCCCGTCGAACCAAACAGCGACATCTTATAAGCAATCACCTCTTTTGCCGCCTTGATCGGCTCAGGGTAGATCACATTCGGATCCCACCAGGTTTCGCGGCTCAGAATCTCACGGGCTTTGGCAAAGTAGGCATACTTCATATCACTGGAGATATTGATCTTACCGACACCCAGTGTCACCGACTCCGCGATCTCCGCATCCGGGTTGGCCGATCCGCCGTGCAGCACCAGTGGAATCGACACGCGCTGTGAGATCTCGCGCAGGATATGCATTTGCAGCTCCGGCTTCATATCTTTTGGATAAATACCGTGCGCGGTGCCGATGGCGACCGCCAGCGTATCCACGCCGGTGCGGGCAACAAAGTCCTCTGCCTGATCAGGATCGGTATAAATCACCTTACTGACCCCGCCCTCCACTGACGTGCCGGTATCCCCAATGGTGCCCAGCTCACCTTCCACAGAGATCCCCACCGCATGGGCCAGCTTCACCACTTCCTGCGTCAGCGCCACGTTCTCTTCATACGGCAGCAGCGATCCATCAATCATCACTGAGGTAAACCCGCACTGAATGGCGCGCTGGACGTGCTCAACCGATGCGCCGTGATCAAGGTGGATAACAAAAGGAATGCGGCTGCGCAGGGTGCGTTCACGCACATAGCCGAAGAACTCATCGGTCACGAACTCCAGTTCGCTGGGGTGGATGGAGATAATCGCCGGGCTGTTGCTGGCCTCTGCCTGCTCGACGACGGCGCGGATAAAGCAGCTGTCGGCAACGTTAAAGGCACCAATGGCGAAGCGATTTTCACGGGTTGGTTTTAACAGTTCGTGCATTGACATCAACATGGTTGTACTCCCTCAGAGTCAGATTTTAGGCAAAACTTTCCTGCATCAGTGACGGGTCACTGACGGAACGCAGGGTGAACGGAATCGGATCGGGCGTTACGCTTTACCCACGGCGCCAGACCAGTTGAGATACTCAGTAACGACTTCGCGACAGGCGGATTCCATCACCGCCATCAGATCGGGCAGCTCCGCCTTAGGGTGCTGTTTTAAGGCTTGTTGCAGTGCGCTTTTTCCGGCTTCAAACACCGCCGCACCAACGTTAATCTTTGCCACACCATGCTGGCTGACGCGGCGAATATCTTCCGCTTTGGTGCCGCTGCCGCCATGCAGGGCCAGCGGTAACGGTGAAGCGCGATGCAGCTCCTCCAGCCGGGTGAAATCAATCGCGGGCGTCACGCCTGGCGGATAGATGCCGTGTGCCGTACCGACGGATACCGCCAGCAGGTCAATATCGGTCTGTGCGATAAACGGCATCACATCGGCCACCTGGGTCATCTTCACGCTGGCATCCTGCAGGTCATAGACCGGCGCATCAGCAATATGGCCCAGCTCGCCCTCCACGCAAACCCCTGCAGTGTGGGCCATCTGTACCACCTGCTGAGTCTGGCGGATGTTCTCCTCCAGCGGAAAAGCGGAGGCGTCAATCATCAGCCCGGTAAACCCGGCGCGGAAGCACTGACCAATCAGCGTAAAGTCACGGCCGTGGTCAAGACTGAGGGCCACCGGCACGCTGGCCTGCTCTGCCAGCGCCCTGACCAGCGGCAGCGCGACTGCTGGTGGGAAGTGTTCGCAGTGCCCCTGATAGATATTCAGGATAATCGGGGCGCGCTGTGCGCTGGCGGCGCTGATGGCCGCACGGGCGCTCTCCAGATTGAAGCAGTTAATGGCTAAGACCGCGTACTGTCGCTGAAAGGCATCGGCAATCACGGCTTTCATTGAGGCGTACATAACAACTCCTTATTCCAGGGTGAATTTAATGTCTTCGTCGCGCATGCTGCCATCGTCGACATCGTTAAACTCTTCATCCGCTTCGGTCACGCGTTTCTTAATGACTGACAGCATCACGCCGCAGATCACCGTGCCGATCCCCAGGGCCAGGCAGAACATCACGGGTTTGGTAAACAGCGGCACCACAAACATCCCGCCGTGCGGCACAGGCGCCTCTACGCCCCAGACCATAATCAGCCCGCCTGCGATGGCGGAGGCCACCACACAGCTGCCAACCACACGGAACAGGTCACGGGCGGCAATGGGGATCACCCCTTCGGTGATCATGCAGATGCCCATCGGGAAGGCGGCTTTCAGGGCCTCTTTTTCTGCGCGGGTGTATTTATTGCGCGTCAGCAGGAAGGAGAGGGTGATACCAAACGGCGGGATCATTGAGCCGACAAACTTCACCGCTTCCGGGCCATAGATGCCATCAACCAGCATGCCGTCAGCAAACAGGGACATGGTTTTATTCACCGGCCCGCCGAAGTCAAAGGTGGCCATGGCACCGAGGATCGCTCCCATCAGGAACTTCGATCCGCCCTGCATCGACTCCAGCAGATGGATCAGCGCTTTCTGCAACCAGATGATCGGCTGGCCGATGAACGTCATCATCAGCAACCCGGCGATCACGGTACTGAGCACCGGCAGGATCATCACCGGCATCAGCCCCTGCATAGACGTGGGCAGCCTGATGCTGCGTTTCAGCAGCAGCACGGTGTAGCCCACCAGGAAGCCGCCGAGAATGCCGCCGATAAACCCGGTGCCGATCTGGCCGCAGATAAAACCCACGATCAGACCGGGTGCAAAGCCGGGGCGATCGGCAATTGACCAGGCGATCGCCGCAGAAATCAGCGGCACGATCAGCCCCATTCCCCAGCCGCCGATCTGATTCAGCATCCAGGCCACGCTGCCGGTCTGTTTACCGACGTCCGGGCCGCCGATCACCTGGCCTAGCGCAATGCAGATCCCGGCGGCGACGATCAACGGGATCATCCATGAGATACCGGTCAGCAGATGCCCCTTAATCTCTTGCCCCAGTTTGTTTGATTGAGTGTTCATCGTGATTTCCCCGTGAGAGTGCTCAGGCACGTGCTAACGAATCGGCCACTTTTTCCAGGAACTTCACCGGGGATTTGATCACGACATCGGTTTTCACCCGCACCACCGGTTTACCTTTAAAACGCTCCTCGCCGTTGATTTTGATATCGACGGCCAGGATCACTACGTCAGCCGCGGCAATGTCTGCCGCATTCAGGGCATTCTCGGTGCCGATGGTGCCCTGGGTTTCCACCAGGATGTCGAAGTTGAGCGCTTTCGCGCCCTTAATCAGTTTTTCGCGCGCGATGTAGGTATGCGCGATGCCTGCCGTGCAGGCGGCCACACAAACAATTTTCATGGTAAGCCTCGTCTTCAGTGTTAACAGAGGTCTGTTTCCGCGTACTGGCTGAACAGTTGGATAATGCTGTCGGCATCCTGCTCTTGTAACAGTTGGGCAATCACATCATCATCCGCCAGGGCACAGGCCACCTGAGACAACAGACGAATATGTGTGGTGTTTTGATCTTCCATACGGACCGCAAATAAAATAATGCAGCGCACTTCACTGCCATCGAGCGTTTCCCACGGAATATCGGCGCGGGTCCGGCCAATCGCCAGCGTGGTCTGTTTTACTGCCAGCGACTTGCCGTGTGGAATAGCAATATGATTCTCGAATCCGGTCGAGCCTTCGGCTTCACGTAACCAGACGTCGTGAATAAAGTCCTCTTTCGAGGTCAGGGCACCGTCCTCATACAGCAAATCGGTCAGTTCGCGTATCGCTTCATCTTTCGTGCTGGCGTTCATGTTTAATTTGACGCGCCGGGCGCTGAGAATTTTATTGATATCCATTTGCAGACCTCTTAAGAGCAAGTTGAAAAGGCGTGTTCGGGTGCCTTGATACGATCGGATGCCTGCATCAATTTGCTGGCGATGACCTTCTCGGTGACGCGTTTAATATCGTCGTCGTTAAAAAAGGCCGACACGTAGACCACCGGAAGCGGCTGGTCGGCCAGATGAATCGTGGAGATCACCAGTTCAATATCCTGCTGCTGGCAACACTGGTTCATGGTGCTGGCCGAGACGACGCCAGCGATGACCCAGTCAGGGAAGGCGCGCAGAATGCGGCTCTTCAGCAGGTGCGACGTGCCCACACCGCTTGAACAGACAATCAGGATGCGTTTGTGAGCAATCTGGCGCTCCAGTGCCGCCTGAAAATGCACGGTCAGATAACCCACTTCATCATCGGCAATCTCCGGTAATTTAAAGCGCTGGCACAGTTGCGACACTGCATGTCCGGTCAACTGATAAATATCGGCCAGCTCTTTTTTTATATCTTCCAGTAAC
Organism: Erwinia sp. MYb416; assembly: GCF_037479575.1. Classification (NCBI taxonomy): domain Bacteria; kingdom Pseudomonadati; phylum Pseudomonadota; class Gammaproteobacteria; order Enterobacterales; family Erwiniaceae; genus Erwinia; species Erwinia sp. MYb416. The sequence continues at coordinate 40,242 of NZ_JBBGYT010000443.1, read as the reverse complement.
GGATTGCGGATGCGTATTTGATATTTAAGTCGGTTAAGTAACGGCTTAATATGCACCAGCAACCCTTCATGCAGCAGACGGTCGCTGCTCAGGTCAATATTAATCACGGCAGAAAAGGTGGCGATTAAATCCAGCGTTAAATGGCGCGACTCACTATTGGATAACTGACAATACAACGGAGGGTTATCCTCATTTTCCTCGACCACAATGCCAGAGGAAATGATATATTGATAAACAAACCAAACTTCATCACAAGGTAGTTGATTATTAATTCTTATTTCAACCTGATTAATCATTTCCTGTGCGATAGCGAAAATAATTTCGTCCGGTTTTTGGCTGATGTTTTCTTCGCTCAGAATAAGCGGGTTACCCAGCGCCATGCGGTGCATCATAATTAAAATATGGGTGAAAAGATTAATATAATAAGGTTCACCCAGGGGATAGGTTAACTGGCGTTCCATCTGCTCCAGGATTTGCTGAACAAACAGCACATCCTCTTCACCAAAATAGTGCGTCAGGGCTTTATAACTGCCGGGGTCCAGACGTGAATGATTGACGGTCCCCGGGTCCTGGAAATTCATCACATCATTAATCAGTGAGGCCATCGCCTGGCGAATATGATTTTCGCTGCCTTCAATATGCGTACCGCTCTGACTGCGGACCAGTGCCAGGCCGAGTGGGGCAATCCAGCTTTCAATGATCTTCAGGTCATTGACGATAGAGGCGCTACTGATGAAGTAGCGTTCAGACAGCTTGCTGATGGAGGTTTCCCGCGGGGTATCGCTCAGAAGTTGAGACGCAATTTTTACCCGGCGTGAATTATTGGCCAGCGCCTCAGCGCCGCCTTCTTCTGGTGTTATCAGTTGCTCCAGCAGCATTAAACGCTGGCTGTCATCGGCAATCAGCATAATACCAATGCCAACCTTTTTATCTGTAGTGATATTCCACTCGGTTAACAGTGTTTCGATAAACTGGATATCGCGATGTACCGTTTTTTCTGACACGGCCAGCAGGCTGGCCATATTTTTAACCGGAACATACTCCTGATGTTGCAGAAGATACTTCAGCAATTTGTGTTGTCGAGAGGTTAGTAGTTGCATCAGATCACCCTTGAATCCCCTTGATATTTGACATGCCAGCGGTGTTTGCTGTCGTGCTGTTACGTCAATGACTTTGGGTATTATGTTTTAATTATTCACCCTTTCGGGTCGGATTTATCTTGTGCTGACTGAGTGAGATTAAATCTAGTTGCTGTCGGGGATGTGGGCAATACTAAAGCGTGTCCCTGTGCGGGACAAAATTAAAACAGCAGAATGCGGGATTATTATTTGGGAGAGGGATCACATTAATGAATGGGTGAATAAGTGTGATCTTGTTCTCATATTATTAGTTTTATTCCTCCGGGCTGGGGAATATTCATTTCTCCCTTAGTGCAGGACAATTTGTTGCTGTCACTCGTGCTGAACCATTGATCCCTGTGACAGACCCTTATCAGATAAGGTACTATCCTCGCCAAACTTACCGCTGTGTGGTGCGGAGTTGGCAGGCCCTTAACGCGCCGCGATGTGAGGAAAAGAGAATAATGACTGATCTGACGCAGGATGGTGCAGAGCGCCTTGCCCTGCATACCTTTACTGAGAATGCGTACCTTAACTACTCCATGTACGTCATCATGGATCGTGCGCTTCCTTATATTGGCGATGGCCTCAAGCCCGTTCAGCGCCGCATTGTGTATGCGATGTCAGAACTGGGATTGAGCAACAACGCTAAGTTCAAAAAATCTGCTCGTACCGTCGGTGATGTGCTGGGTAAATACCATCCGCACGGTGACAGCGCCTGCTATGAAGCGATGGTGTTGATGGCGCAGCCGTTCTCCTACCGTTACCCGCTGGTTGATGGCCAGGGGAACTGGGGGGCACCGGACGATCCCAAATCTTTCGCCGCGATGCGTTACACCGAGTCACGTTTGTCAAAGTATGCCGAAGTGCTGCTGGGCGAGCTCGGGCAGGGCACCGTTGACTACGTACCCAACTTTGACGGCACCATGCAGGAACCGTCGATGCTGCCGGCGCGCCTGCCGAACATTTTGCTCAATGGCACCACCGGGATTGCCGTGGGCATGGCAACCGACATTCCGCCGCATAACCTGCGTGAAGTCGCCAAAGCTGCCATTACACTGATCGACAGCCCGAAAACCACGCTGGATGACCTGCTCGATATCGTTCAGGGGCCGGATTATCCGACGGAAGCGGAGATCATTACCCCGCGCAACGAAATACGTAAAATCTACCAGAGCGGTCGTGGCTCGGTGCGTATGCGTGCGGTATGGAAGAAAGAAGACGGTGACGTGGTGATTACGGCGCTGCCGCATCAGGTATCCGGCGCGCGCGTGCTTGAGCAGATTGCTGCGCAGATGCGTAACAAAAAGCTGCCGATGGTCGAAGATCTGCGCGATGAATCGAACCACGAAAACCCGACGCGTCTGGTGATTGTGCCGCGTTCCAACCGTGTGGATATGGAACAGGTGATGAACCACCTGTTTGCGACCACCGATCTTGAACGCAGCTACCGCATTAACCTGAACATGATCGGCCTGGATAACCGTCCGGCGGTGAAAAACCTGCTGGAAATTCTCAATGAATGGCTGGTGTTCCGTCGTGATACGGTGCGCCGCCGTCTGAACTTCCGTCTGGAAAAAGTGCAGAAACGTCTGCATATCCTTGCTGGTTTGCTGGTGGCGTTCCTCAATATCGACGACGTCATCCATATCATTCGTACGGAAGATGAACCGAAGCCGGTATTAATGTCGCGTTTCGACATCACTGAAATCCAGGCTGAATCCATCCTCGAGCTGAAACTCCGCCATCTCGCCAAACTGGAAGAGATGAAAATTCGCGGGGAGCAGGATGAGCTGGAAAAAGAGCAGGACTATCTGCAAGGGCTTCTGGCCTCTGAACGCAAAATGAATACCCTGCTGAAGAAAGAGTTGCAGGCAGACAGCGATGCGTATGGCGATGATCGTCGTTCACCGCTGCGTGAGCGCGAAGAAGCAAAAGCCATCAGCGAAAGTGAGCTGGTGCCGTCCGAACCCGTGACGATCGTCCTGTCACAAAGCGGCTGGGTGCGCAGCGCCAAAGGCCATGATATTGACCCAACGGGCCTCAGCTACAAAGCGGGTGACAGCTTCCGTGCTGCCGCTCGTGGCAAGAGTAACCAGCCGGTGGCCTTTATCGACTCCACCGGGCGCAGCTATGCGCTCGATCCGATCACACTGCCATCGGCGCGTGGTCAGGGTGAGCCGCTGACGGGTAAACTGACACCGCCACCGGGCGCCGTTATTGAACAGGTGCTGATGGAGGAGGACGATCAGAAACTGCTGATGGCGTCCGATGCGGGCTATGGTTTCGTCTGTACCTTTAGCGACCTGGTGTCACGTAACCGTGCCGGTAAAGCGCTGCTGACCCTGCCGTCAAATGCCAAAGTGATGACGCCAATGGCGATCCACAGCAATGACGATCTGCTGCTGGCCATTACTGCTGCCGGACGTATGTTGATGTTCCCGGTGGGTGACCTGCCGCAGCTGTCGAAAGGGAAGGGGAATAAAATTGTCTCCATCCCGTCGGCTCAGGCAGCCTCCGGTGAGGATAAACTGGCCTGGTTGCTGTTGCTGACACCACAAAGTGATATTACGCTGCATGTGGGTAAACGTAAGCTGACGCTGAAAGCGGCCGATCTGCAAAAGTTCCGTGCCGAGCGTGGCCGTCGTGGCACGCTGTTGCCGCGTGGCTTGCAGCGCATTGATCGGGTCGACGTTGACGGCCCGGTGCGTGCAGCCCCAACGGATGACAGCGAGGAGTAATTCGCTCGTCTGGCCCGATCGTCATTGACGGGCCAGCTCGGCGATTATTTCCCAAAAAATATAATAAGCATGAGTGCGCATGGACCTGTCCGGTGTGTGACCTGTAAGTAAAAACGAGGTAGTGATGCTTTCTCTTCTACGTATCATCATCGTGGTGATGTATTCGATCCTGTTGTGTGTGTTTGGCTGTATCTACTGCTGGCCATTACTGCTGCCGGACGTATGTTGATGTTCCCGGTGGGTGACCTGCCGCAGCTGTCGAAAGGGAAGGGGAATAAAATTGTCTCCATCCCGTCGGCTCAGGCAGCCTCCGGTGAGGATAAACTGGCCTGGTTGCTGTTGCTGACACCACAAAGTGATATTACGCTGCATGTGGGTAAACGTAAGCTGACGCTGAAAGCGGCCGATCTGCAAAAGTTCCGTGCCGAGCGTGGCCGTCGTGGCACGCTGTTGCCGCGTGGCTTGCAGCGCATTGATCGGGTCGACGTTGACGGCCCGGTGCGTGCAGCCCCAACGGATGACAGCGAGGAGTAATTCGCTCGTCTGGCCCGATCGTCATTGACGGGCCAGCTCGGCGATTATTTCCCAAAAAATATAATAAGCATGAGTGCGCATGGACCTGTCCGGTGTGTGACCTGTAAGTAAAAACGAGGTAGTGATGCTTTCTCTTCTACGTATCATCATCGTGGTGATGTATTCGATCCTGTTGTGTGTGTTTGGCTGTATCTACTGTTGTCTGTTCAGGCCGCGCGATCCGCGCCATGTTGCTACCTTTGGTCATCTGTTTGGTCGTCTGGCACCGATATTCGGTCTGAAGGTGGAGCTGCGCAAGCCAGAGGGCGCTGAAAACTACCCGAACGCGATTTATATCTGTAACCATCAGAACAATTACGACATGATCACGGCGGCCAGCATGGTGCAGCCAACAACGGTCACTGTCGGTAAGCGCAGCCTGCTGTGGGTGCCTTTCTTTGGTCTGCTCTACTGGCTGACAGGTAACCTGCTGATTGACCGTGATAACCGCGCCAAAGCACACGGTACTATTGGTGAACTGGTGGATCAGTTTAAACGTAAAAGGATCTCCTTCCTGATGTTCCCGGAAGGGACACGCAGCCGCGGTCGTGGCCTGCTGCCATTCAAGACGGGTGCCTTCCATGCGGCGGTTGCGGCTGGTGTGCCCATTATTCCGATCGTGGTGTCGAATATTCACGGCAAAATCGAACTGAACCGGTTGAAGAACGGGCTGGCGATTGTTGAAATGCTGCCGCCGGTTGATACCCAGGCCTTTGCCGAGCAGTCCGTGCGCAAGCTGGCGACACACTGTCGTGAACTGATGTCGGCGAAGCTGGATGAGTTAAATGCCGAAGTCGCTGCACGCGAAGCGTCAGGTAAGCTATAAATTAACGGAGTGGCCGGTGATCCGGCCACGCTGTCCTCTCTTTACGACAGCACATCACGCGGAAACACAGCCCGCGCATAATGATAAAAAATGGAATAGCGTCGCTGCGGCGGCCGTTTTGACTTACGGAGTGGGTATGTCCTTCAGTCGTCGTCAGTTTATTCAAGCCTCAGGCATTGCCCTCTGTGCTTCTACTCTTCCCTTACGTGCCCGTGCTGCGGGTGCCGGGCAGGGCAATCCGTTACCGGTCCCGCCACTGATCGAGTCACGTCGCGGGCAGCCGCTGTTCCTGACGTTGCAACGCAGCCATTGGGCCTTTAACGGCAGCAATAAAGTGCCGGTATGGGGAATGAATGGTCTCTATCTTGGCCCAACGGTACGCGTCTGGAACGGGGATGACGTTAAGCTGATCTACAGCAACCGTCTGAATGAACCGGTGTCGATGACGGTGAGCGGCCTGCAGGTGCCGGGTGTGCTGATGGGCGGCGCGGCGCGTATGATGTCGCCGGGTGTTGACTGGGCGCCGGTGGTGCCGATCCGTCAGGCGGCCTCCACCTGCTGGTATCATGCCAACACGCCTAATCGCATGGCTCCGCACGTCTACAACGGCCTGGCCGGGATGTGGCTGGTCGAGGATGAAGTGAGTAAGTCCTTACCTATCCCCAATCACTACGGCGTGGACGATTTTCCACTGATTATTCAGGACAAGCGGCTGGATAATTTTGGTGCACCGGAGTATGACCCACCGGGTAATGGCGGGTTTATTGGCGATACGCTGTTGGTGAATGGCGTACAGAATCCATTTCTCGAAGTCTCACGAGGCTGGGTGCGTTTGCGTCTGCTGAATGCTTCTAACGCTCGCCGCTATCAGCTGCGCATGAGTGACAGCCGCCCGTTTAATGTGATTGCCAGCGATCAGGGCTTCCTGCCCGCACCCGTAGCGGTTGAACAGCTGTCGCTGGCGCCTGGCGAACGACGTGAAATCCTTGTTGATATGTCCCAGGGCGATGAAGTCTCGATTACCGCCGGGGAAGCCGCCGGGATTGTCGACCGTCTGCGCGGTTTCTTTGAACCTTCTTCCATTCTGACCTCAACGCTGATCCTGACCCTGCGCCCGACCGGGCTGCTGCCGTTAGTGACGGATAACTTACCGATGCGTCTGCTGGCCGATCAGATGATCGAGGGTGCTGTCAGCCGCACGCGCGAGTTCCGTTTGGGGGATTCAATGCCCGGCATTAACGGCGCGCTGTGGGATATGACGCGCATTGACGTGCAGGCACAGCAGGGCAGTTTTGAGCGCTGGGTTATTCATGCTGATATGCCGCAGTCGTTCCATATTCAGGGCGTGATGTTCCTGATCAAGAGCGTGAATGGCGCACAGCCGATGGCAGAAGATCGCGGCTGGAAAGATACACTGTGGGTGGATGGCGACGTCGAGCTGTTTGTCTCCTTTACTCAGGCATCATCAGAGCATTTCCCGTTTACCTATTACAGCCAGACGCTGGAGATGGCGGATCGTGGCACGGCGGGGCAGCTGGCGGTGAATCCCGCCGTTCAGGTCGGGCAAGGTAGTTTTTAACGTTTCGCGCTTTTGTAGGGGCGAGGCATGCCTCGCCCGTGACAGATAATACGAAATGACGGAATACTAATTCAATTCATCCGGGTCCGGCCCCAGTCGATTACCCTGATCCAGCGCGGCAATCTCACTGATCTCCGTTTTTTGCAGGCGGAAATCGAACACCTTGAAATTCTCCTCAATACGCGACGGCGTGACCGATTTCGGGATCACCACCAGCCCACTGTCCAGATGCCAGCGGATGACAATCTGCGCCGGGGTTTTGTCGTACTTTTTCGCCAGCTGTTTAATCACATCCTGATCGAATACGCCTTTACCGCCCTGTGCCAGCGGGCTCCAGGATTCGGTCTGAATCTGATGCAGCGCATTCCACGCATGCAGGGTGCGCTGTTGCAGCATCGGGTGCAGTTCAACCTGGTTAATCACCGGGCTGACCCCTGTCTCATCCAGCAGGCGCTTCAGGTGTGGCTCGTTGAAATTACATACGCCAATACTTTTGGTCAGCCCCTGCTTTTGCAGCTCAATCATCGCCTGCCAGGCCGCAACAAAGTTGTTCTTCCCCGGGCAAGGCCAGTGCATCAGATAGAGATCGACGCTCTCCAGCTGCAATTTTTTCAGGCTGGTTTCCAGCGCCTGTGGGGCGTTGAGCTGATCGTCATTCCACAGTTTGGTGGTCACGAAGATATCATCGCGGGCGACATCGGTTTCCTGTAATGCCTGGCCAATGCCTTCCTCATTTTTATAAATTGCAGCGGTATCAATGGAACGATAACCCACGGATAACGCCTTAACGGCGGCGGCCCGAGCCTCATCAATGCTGGCCTGCCAGACACCCAGTCCGAGCTGCGGCATCATATTGCCATCGTGCAGTTTAATGATTGGTTGATCTGCCATGTTATCTCCTTATCAGCGAGTGAACCGGTGCGCGGGCACCGGTTGATGGCTCTAAGTCTAGTTGATACACAGACAACGGGAGGGGATTAACGGGCATCCAGATAAATCTGACGGCTGACGTCCAGCGTGATGTCCTGGCGTTCACCCAGCGCGGTCAGGCCTTTTTCTTCCAGTTTCTTGAGCAGTTGCGGAATGGAAGAACCGTCGAGCTGGTAGTCGCTAAAGCGCGTCGGTACACCCATCTGCTCGAAGAAGCTGCGGGTGGCGGCAATCGCGCCATCGATACGTTGATCATCACTGCCATCGTGCAGGCCCCAGATGCGGGCGGCGAACTGCAACAGTTTCTCACGCTTGGTATCACGCTTAATGTTCATCAACGAAGGCAGCACAATTGCCAGTGTCTGTGCATGATCCAGCCCGTGCAGCGCGGTCAGTTCGTGGCCGAGCATATGGGTCGCCCAGTCCTGCGGCACCCCGGCACCAATCAGGCCATTCAGGGCCATGGTGGCGCTCCACATCACATTGGCGCGCACCGCGTAATTTTCCGGCTCGGCCAGGGCTTTCGGGCCTTCTTCCATCAGCGTCAGCAGCAGGCCTTCGGCAAAACGATCCTGCACCCGGGCATCGACCGGATAAGTCAGGTACTGCTCGATGGTATGCACAAAGGCATCGACCACGCCGTTGGCAATCTGGCGCGGTGGCAGGCTGTAGGTATACACCGGGTCGAGTACGGCGAAGCGCGGGAACACATGATTATTGCGAAATGCCTGTTTGTCGTGGGTGGAACGGCGGGTGATCACCGCGCTGCGGTTCGATTCCGATCCGGTTGCAGGCAGTGTGAGCACCGAACCAATCGGCAGCGCTTTATGGATCTCCGCGCCGCCGGTTTGCAGGATGTGCCACGGATCTTGCGGGTAGAAAGCAGCAGCGGCGATAAATTTAGTGCCGTCCAGCACCGAACCGCCGCCCACCGCCAGCAGGAAGGTGATGTTTTCACGTTTAACCACGTCAACGGCCTGCATCAGTGTTTCGAAGCTGGGGTTCGGTTCAATACCGCCAAATTCCCGTACGTCAAAGCCTTCAAGCGCACTGTACACCTGATCCATCACGCCATTTTTCTTCACGCTGCCGCCGCCGAAGGTGATCAGCACTTTGCTGTCAGCAGGAATTTCAGCGGCTAAATGGGCGATCTGCCCCTGACCAAACAGAATACGGGTGGGAGTATGCAGTAAAAAATTATTCATCGATGACAGTCCTGGTGAGTGGGGCATTGTCTGAAGAGTCGCTTCAATTGTCACCACAAGGTGCTGTTGGCTCAATGCACATTCCTGCCTGTTTCTTGCCTGATTCTCCAAAAGGCTGGAGAAATGGCAATGTGCGGGCGATGATAGCGCCGGGTTTCTTTCGGTAAATGGGGAGCAATAATGGATCGACAGGCAATCTGCGCCCGACTGGCGCAACAGGTCATCGGCCTGGTGACGGGCGATAAAGAACGACTGGCTCCGGTGCCGGGCATCACGCTAATGTACGCCGATCGCTACTGGGCACGTCAGCCGGTGATGTACCAGCCCGCCATTGTGATCCTGTTTCAGGGGCAGAAAACGGGTTACCTCGGTAACAGCGAGTTCCAGTATGACGCCACCAAATATCTGATGCTGACCGTCCCGCTGCCGTTTGAATGCGAAACCTTTGCGACACCGGAGCTGCCGCTGGCGGGATTGTCACTGCGCGTAGATGCGCTGAAGCTACAGGATCTGCTGATTGATATCGGTGAAGACGATGGCTTCCATCCGGAACCGCAAACGCGCGGAATCCACTCCGCGCTGCTGACGGAAGAGATGCTGTGCGCCACCGAGCGCCTGCTGGATGTGATGAGCCACCCGCGCGATGCCCGCGTGTTGGGGCCGCAGATAGTGCGGGAAATTCTCTATCACGTCCTGCAAGGACCGTGCGGCGGCGCGCTGCTGGCGCTGGTCAGTCGGCAGACGCAGTTCAGCCAGATTGCCCGTGCCTTACGGCGTATTGAGCACCATTTTACCGACAGCCTGAGCGTGGACCTGTTGGCCGCCGAAGCCAATATGAGTGTGTCTGCGTTTCATCATAACTTCAAAGCGGTCACCAGCACCTCACCGTTGCAGTATCTGAAAAGCTATCGCCTGCACCAGGCGCGCATGATGATGTTGCAGGAAGGCATGAAGGCCAGCGTGGCCGCCATTAAGGTGGGATATGAGAGTCCGTCGCAGTTTTCACGCGAATTTAAGCGCTATTTTGGCGTCACGCCAGGGGAAGAAATGATGCGGATGCGCCAGGTGGGATAGCCGTCAGATCCGGCAGGGGGCATTATATCAAAGGTTTACGGGCCAAAAAAACAACAACGTATTGATAAATAGTAAGAAAATCTAAATAAAATAAATTATTGAGAAGATGGTTAAAAAGCCATATATTGGCCGCGTTTTATGCAGGGTACCCATTTACTTTAATTCAATTAATTCAACTGCGGCGTGACTGACACCCCCGGTTGTAGGAGAGATATGATGACGGATAAAGTCCGTATTGATGCTTTAGATGCCAAATCTTTTGATGGAAACAATGAGACCTATTTGGCCAGACAGGCCGAGTTTGAATCTAATGTAAGGAGCTATCCGCGCAAATTGCCGTTTGCAATTGCGAAAGCTCAGGGTGTTTGGATTACAGATGTTGAGAATAATCAATATCTTGACTGCCTTGCTGGCGCGGGAACGCTGGCCCTTGGACATAACCATCCGGACGTTTTACAGAGCATCCAGAATGTCATTACCAGCGGCTTGCCGTTACATACTCTAGACCTGACCACGCCGTTGAAAGATCAGTTCTCAGAATACCTGCTGTCATTACTGCCAGAGCAAGGTAAAGAGTACTGCCTGCAGTTCACCGGTCCTTCCGGTGCGGATGCGGTAGAAGCTGCGCTGAAGCTGGCGAAAAAAGTTACCGGTCGTGCCGGTGTGATCAGCTTCTCCGGTGGCTATCACGGTATGACCCACGGCGCATTGTCTGTGACGGGTAACCTGTCACCGAAAGAAGCCGTCGATGGTATGATGCCAGAAGTGCAGTTTATGCCTTACCCACATCTGTACCGTTGCCCGCTGGGCATTGGCGGTGATGCTGGCGTAAAAGCATTAACTTACTACTTCGAAAACCTGATCAACGACGTTGAGAGCGGTGTGCGCAAACCTGCAGCCGTGATCCTGGAAGCGGTGCAGGGCGAAGGCGGGGTGAACCCGGCGCCGGTTGAGTGGCTGCAACGCATCCGTAAAGTGACCGAAGAGCACGGCATTCTGCTGATCATTGATGAAGTTCAGGCTGGCTTTGCCCGTACTGGTAAATTCTTCGCCTTTGAACACGCGGGCATTCAGCCGGACATCATCGTGATGTCTAAAGCGGTCGGCGGCGGTCTGCCACTGGCGGTGTTGGGCATTAAGAAGAAATTCGATGCCTGGTCTCCTGGCCACCACACCGGCACCTTCCGTGGCAACCAGCTGGCGATGGCAACCGGCCTGACCACGCTGAAGATCCTGAAAAACAACAACGTTGCCGATAAAGTGGCGCAGCAGGGCGAGTGGCTGAAAGGCAAACTGGCTGAGCTGCAAACACGTTATCCGGCCATCGGCCATATTCGTGGCCTGGGCCTGATGATCGGTATCGAATTCGTGAAGCCACAGGAAGCGCCAGATCATATGGGTTGCTACCCGGCTGATGGCGATCTGTCTGCGCTGATCCAGAAAAAATGCTTCGAAAACGGTCTGATCCTGGAGCGTGGTGGGCGTAACGGTTGTGTGCTGCGTCTGTTGCCATCTCTGTTGATCACCCAGGAAGAGCTGGGTATTTTCCTGGATAAATTTGAACACGCCCTGCTGTCTGCTGGCGTTAAACAGTCTTAACTGGAGTAAGTTGATGTCCCGGTTAAACCCGATTCTGGCCGCCTCGGTGCAAAGCACCGATGCGTACCAGCAAGCGATCAAACAGACCAGTGAAGCCGTCGTGCAGTGGCTGCAGCAGCCTGAGATGTATCAGGGTAAAAGTGTTGCTGAGCTGCGTGAACGTATCCAACTGGACTTTACTTCTCAGGGTCTGGGCAACCAGGCCGCCATTGAGCGTGCGGTTGAGTTCTTCTTAAAAGACAGCCTGTCGGTGCATCACCCACAGTGCGTCGCTCACCTTCATTGCCCAAGCCTGGTGGTGAGCCAGGCGGCTGAAGTCCTGATCAACGCCACCAACCAGAGCATGGACTCCTGGGATCAAAGCCCGTCAGCCACCATCATTGAGATGAAGCTGATTGAATGGCTGCGTACTCAGGTAGGCTATCAGGCGGGTGATGCGGGCGTCTTCACCAGTGGCGGCACCCAGAGCAATCTGATGGGCCTGATGCTGGCACGTGATGCTTTCTTTGCCGCCAGGGGCCACTCTGTTCAGCAGGATGGCCTGCCAGGCGACCTGAGCAAGATCAAAGTGCTGTGTTCTGAGAACGCCCACTTCTCCGTGCAGAAAAATATGGCGCTGATGGGGCTGGGTTACCGCTCCGTGACGCTGGTGAAAACCGACCGCTTTGCGCGGATGGACATCAACGACTTAGCTGAGAAAGTCGCGCAGGCGCAGGCTAATGGCGAACAGATTCTGGCGATTGTGGCGACAGCAGGCACCACCGATGCGGGCGCTATCGACCCGCTGCGGGCGATTGCTGAACTGGCGGCACAGCATAAAATCTGGGTGCACGTGGATGCGGCATGGGGCGGCGCGCTGTTGCTGTCTGAGAAATACCGCGACTACCTGGACGGCATTGAGCTGGTGGATTCCATTACCCTGGACTTCCACAAGCAGTTCTTCCAGACCATCAGCTGCGGGGCGTTCCTGTTGAAAGAAGCCCGTCACTATGAGCTGATGCGTTACCAGGCGGCTTACCTGAACTCAGAGTTCGACGAAGCGCAGGGCGTGCCGAATCTGGTGTCCAAATCCTTGCAGACCACGCGCCGTTTTGATGCGTTAAAACTGTGGATGGGGCTGGAAGCATTAGGTCAGCAGCAGTACGCTGAAATCATCGATCACGGTGTGACGCTGGCACAAGACGTGGCGCAGTATGTCACTGAGCAGCCATCACTGGAGCTGGTGATGCAGCCACAGCTGGCGAGCGTATTGTTCCGCTATCGTCCGGCGTCGCTGGCGACTGCCGATGACGCGGCGATTGCACTGATCAACCAGAAAATTGGTGATGCCTTGCTGGATTCGGGCCGTGCCAACGTGGGTGTGACGGAATCGGACGGGGTAACCTGCCTGAAGATGACGTTACTGAACCCAACGGTCACCTTGCAGGATATTAAAACCCTGCTGGCGCTGGTTGAAAAGACGGCAGAACAGCTGTAAAACGCACTATGACGGGGAAGAGCAACCGCTGTTGCCCCGTTGATCAAAAAGCCCGGTCTTACCGGGCTTTTTTGCCTTTCACGACCAGCGCAATACTGCCGACTAAACCAATCGAGAGCATCACCAGCGGCAGAACCATCAGGCAGGCCATCACCTGATCTTCATGGCGTTTAATAAACGGCACCTGACTGATACTGTAGCCAAAGCCCACCAGAATCGTGACCCATAGCAGGCCACTCAGCCAGTTGAATAGCTGAAAACGGCCGTTTTTCAGGCCCGAAATCCCCGCCAGCGTTGGCAGAATTGTGCGCACGAAGGCCAGAAAACGCCCTACCAGTAACGCCATCAGACCGTGACGATTAAACAGATGCCATGCGCGTTGATGATACTGTGCGGGCAGATGCAGTAACCAGCCTTTGACCAGCCGGGTATTCCCCAGCCAGCGTCCCTGAATATAGCCCAGCCAGCAGCCCAGACTGGCGGCCGTGGTCAGAATCAGCAGCGTCGGAATAAATGTCATCACGCCTTTGGCGATCATGGCACCTGCCAGCAGCAGCAGGCTGTCACCCGGCAAAAATGCGGCGGGCAACAGGCCATTTTCTAAGAACAACGTCAGGAACATAATCCCGTAAACGATCCAAATTACATCCGGATTGGCCAGCGCGGCAAAATCCTGATGCCAGAGCGCCTGAACAATCTCGTGTAGTACACTCATTCTTTATCCCGTGACCGCTTCGCCTTCATACCTGGCGCCTTGCTGTAGCGCCAGCTCGTTGGCTATAGAAAACACCCATTATTCTGGCTATCGAAACTTCGTTGCTTAGTGTAACTGTAAATGAGTGCCAACACCTTGATCAAAGGCGCGAACCCGAGACGCCATTGATCAATTGTTGAGGTTTCGGGGATTCAGCGGCTCAGGCGGGCAAAACCGGCGGCCAGGTCATCAATCAAATCGTCCACGTTTTCCAGCCCGATATGCAGGCGCACCAGCGTACCGGTGAAATCCACACCGCCCGCCGGACGGATCGCCGCGAGTTCTTCCGGCTGGTTAGCCAGAATCAATGATTCATAGCCGCCCCAGGAGTACGCCATACTGAAGTGAGTGAAGTGGTCGAGGTAATGTGCCAGTTGCGTATGGCTCAGTTTTTCCTTTAGCACAAAGGAGAACAGGCCGCTGCTGCCGGTGAAATCACGCTTCCAGAAAGCATGACCTTTGCACTGCGGCAGCGCCGGGTGATTGACCACCGCCACTTCAGGACGCTCTGCCAGCCAGTGCGCCACGCGCAGGCTGCTCTCTTCATGCTGGCGCAGACGCACCGCCAGGGTGCGCAGGCCACGGCTGGCCATATAAGCCGTATCGGCATCGACCATTTGCCCCATCAGATAGGAGTTTTCCCGCAGCTGTTCCCAGCAGCGTGCATTCGCGACGGCGGTGCCAATCATCGCATCGGAATGACCAATCAGATATTTGGTGCCCGCCTGAATGGAGATATCCACGCCAAAATCCAGTGCGCGGAACAAAATGCCTGCGCCCCAGGTGTTGTCGATCATAATGATCGCGTCGGGAGCTTTGCTGCGGATTGCCGCAACGATCGCCGGAACGTCCTGCACTTCCATGGTGATCGACGCCGGAGACTCCAGAAACACCACACGCGTATTGGGTTGCACCTTTTCGGCGATCTCGCTGCCGATGGTGTGATCAAACCAGGTGGTGCTCACATTCATTTTACTCAGGATTTTGGTGCAGAAATCCTGCGTTGGCTCATAGACGCTGCCGCTCATCAGCACATTATCCCCGGCGGAAACAAAGGCGAGGATAGCATTGGCCACCGCTGCCGCACCGCAAGGGTAGAGTGCACAGCCGGCACCGCCTTCCAGCTCGGTCATCGCTTCCTGCAATGAAAAGTGGGTCAGGGTGCCACGGCGCCCGTAAAACAGCTCGCCGTCTGCCCGTCCGGCAGTGGCCCGTTTTTTGTCGGCAACCGTATCGAATACCAGTGAAGAAGCACGCTGAATCACTGTGTTTACGGATCCCTGGGTATAACGTTTGCTACGTCCGGCACGAATCAGTGCCGTTTCAATTTTTTCGCTGCTCATAAAAATCCTGTGTCATTTTTACCCTTTTTTAACGTTAACACGGTAGCCGTTCAGGGGAAATTCGACAGGCGCATAAGTGATGAAAATTCACCATCAGTGCGAAAGTCGGTTCCGGTAATCAACGAAACGAGCATAAAACGTCCAGAAAGTTGTAAATAGTAATGAGAACTACTATCAATTCCCCGCTGTTTTGGTATGATCCGCGATAGAATTTTTCGCTATCAGCAATTGACGTTGGAGACACAGCGTGACAAATGATTTGATGCAGATGGACCTGTCCGTCTGGGGCATGTATCAGCATGCAGACATCGTGGTTAAAGCGGTGATGATTGGCCTTCTGTTGGCGTCCGTTGTCACCTGGGCTATTTTCTTCAGCAAAAGCATTGAGCTGAGCGCTGCGCGTAAGCGTCTGAAACGTGAGCAGCAGTTGCTGGCGAATGTACGTTCACTGGAAGAAGCCTCTCAGGTGTGTGAGAGCTTTAAAGGCCACAGTCTCAGCACGCTGTTGGTGAAAGAAGCGGAAAACGAGCTGGAACTGTCAGCCGGTTCTGACGACAACACCGGCATCAAAGAGCGTACCGGTTTCCGCCTTGAGCGTCGCGTTGCGGCTTTCAGCCGTCATGCCGGTCGTGGTAACGGCTTCCTCGCAACCATTGGTGCGATTGCACCGTTTGTCGGTCTGTTCGGTACGGTCTGGGGCATTATGAACAGCTTCATCGGCATTGCAAAAACGCAGACCACTAACCTGGCCGTTGTTGCTCCCGGTATTGCTGAAGCACTGCTGGCCACCGCTATCGGTCTGGTTGCGGCGATCCCTGCGGTAGTGATCTATAACGTCTTTGCCCGTACGATCGGCAGCTACAAAGCCTCACTTGGCGATGTGGCGGCACAGGTTCTGCTGTTACAGAGCCGCGACCTTGACCTCGCTGCCAGCGAAGGTGCCCATCGCGTTCAGTCTGCGCAGAAACTGCGGGTAGGTTAAGCATTATGGCAATGCGATTAAACGAAGATCTCGATAGCAACGGTGAAATGCACGAAATTAACGTGACGCCGTTTATCGACGTCATGCTGGTGCTGCTGATTATCTTTATGGTCGCCGCGCCACTGGCCACCGTTGACGTGCGCGTCAATCTGCCTGCGTCCACCAGTTCGCCGCAGCCGCGCCCTGAAAAACCGGTGTATCTGTCGATCAAAGCCGACCGTCAGCTGTTTATCGGTAACGATGCCGTGACGCAGGAAACGCTGGTCGATACGCTGATTAAGCAGACTGAAGGCAAGAAAGACACGACCATTTTCTTCCAGGCGGATAAGTCGGTCGATTATGAAACCCTGATGGGCGTGATGGATAAACTGCGCCAGGCCGGGTATCTGAAGATTGGCCTGATGGGCATGGAAACCGTCAGTAAATAATCTCGCAGGGGCGACCATTTCTGGTCGCCCCTTTCGTTTATACCTGAATCGCCGGCTCTTTCAGACGCCGTACCTGATACTGCTTCACCAACCGCTTAATCATCAACGAGCCTGCCAGCCCGCATAGCGCGGCAATCGTCAGCCATACGCCCGGCATCGCTTTATCTCCGGTAACATGAATCAGATAGCTGCATATCGCGGGTGTAAAACCGCCAAACAGCGCAGTCGCCAGGCTATACGCCAGGGAGAACCCCGTCGCCCGCACTTCAGCCGGCATCACCTCCGTCAGATACACCACCATGGCCCCGTTATAGCTGCCATACAGGAAGGAGAGCCACAGTTCCGCTTCCAGCAGATGGGTTAGGCTGGGCGAGCCGACCAGCCAGTGCAGCACCGGCCAGGCAGTAAGAATCATCAGCACGGTAAACAGCAGTAACAGCGGGCGGCGACCGTAGCGGTCAGAGAGAGAACCCATTAGCGGCAGCCAGATCAGATTGGAGACCCCAACGCACAGCGTGACAAAGAAGCTCTCTCTGTCGCTCATCATCAGCACTGTTTTGCCGAACGTAGGGGTAAACGCGGTGATCATATAGAACATCACCGTGGTGGTGACCACCATCAGCATGCCGGCGAGGATCAGCGCCCAGTTACTGCCAACCGAGTGCATGATCTGACGCATCGTCGGGTGATGTTTACGCTGGCTAAAGGCTTCTGTCTCCTCCAGCATCCGGCGGATCCAGAACAGGAACGGCACAATCATACAGCCGATGACGAAGGGAATGCGCCAGCCCCATTCGGTCACCTGGCCTTTATCCAGCAGATGGTTAAGCAGCAGGCCCAGTAGTGCCGCGAAGATCACCGCAATCTGCTGACTGCCAGATTGCCAGCTGACGTAGAAGCCTTTTTTGCCCTTTGGCGCGATCTCTGACAGATACACCGACACACCGCCCAGTTCGACCCCGGCTGAGAATCCCTGGAGCAAACGCCCCAGCAGGATCAGGATCGGGGCGGCCATGCCAAGGGTGCTGTAGCCCGGTACAACCGCAATGGTCAGTGTACCCATCGCCATTAGCCCGAGTGTGAGCAGTAACCCCTTACGACGTCCATGCTGGTCAATATATGCGCCGAGGATAATTGCCCCCAGCGGACGCATCAGAAATCCTGCGCCGAAGGTCATCAGCGTCAGCATCAGTGAGGCGAAGGGGTCATCCCCGGGGAAGAAGGTTTTGGCAATGGCGGTGGCGTAATAGCCAAACACCATGAAATCGTACATTTCGAGGAAGTTACCGCTGGTAACGTTGAAGATTGTTTTCGCACCGCCTTGCCGCGATGTATTGAGCTGGGGGGTTATCGCCATGACCGCATCCTTTTTGTGTTTCTCTCGTTTTTATCCTGCCAGGGCAGTCATGTATGTGATGGCGATCACTCTGTTAATTTACAATTTATTTACATTGGTAATCAAAAATTAACAGGAGATGTTGAGTTTAAAATCTGTACACCTTTCTGCACCGTCTTCGGGCAATCTTCAATGACAGTTCACATTTGTTTATATTTTATTGCATTTCTTATTTTTCTTTTTCGTACCGCATATCAACAGGATGGTTCGTTTTCCCTGTTTCCGCCCTCGACATGCTCTGAGTGCTGACTAGCCTTATTGGTGAATAAAACTGTTATCAACAGCCGGAGGAACCATGGCAGACCAATATGAAATGCAGAATCCTCTCACCCAGTATCCCGCCACTGAGTACCCGAAGCAGCGTCAACCTGCACCGGGCGTGCAGGCCGATATGCGCCCACGGCCGGATTGTGGTGAAAACAGCTATCGTGGCAGTGAACGACTGAAAGGGCGTAAGGCGCTGGTGACCGGTGCCGACTCCGGTATTGGCCGTGCGGCGGCGATAGCCTATGCTCGTGAAGGGGCGGACGTGGCGCTCTCTTATTTGCCGGATGAGCAGCGCGATGCCGAAGAGGTTGCCAGGCTGGTTGAGCAGGCGGGACGTAAAGCCGTACTGCTGCCGGGGGACATCAGTGATGAGGCCTTCAGCAAAAAACTGGTGGAAGACGCCCGGGAGCTGCTGGGTGGCCTGGACATCCTGGCGCTGGTCGCCGGTAAACAGGTGGCGGTAGAGCACATTGCCGACCTCACCACCGAGCAGTTCCGCAAGACGTATGAGACCAACGTTTTCGCGCTTTACTGGATCACACAGGCGGCCATCCCCCATATGCCGGCGGGCGGCAGCATCATTACTACGTCATCCATTCAGGCCTATCAGCCGAGTGCGCATCTGCTGGATTATGCGTCCACCAAGGCGGCGATCCTCGCGTATACCCGGGCGCTGGCGAAGCAGATTATCGATAAAGGTATTCGGGTGAACTGTGTGGCACCGGGCCCCATCTGGACGGCGTTGCAGATAGCGGGCGGGCAGACGCAGGATAAGATCCCGGAATTTGGTCAGCAGACGCCGATGAAGCGGGCAGGGCAGCCTGCGGAGCTGGCACCGATTTATGTTTATCTGGCTTCGCAGGAATCAAGTTATGTCACGGCAGAGGTGCATGGTGTGACGGGTGGGAATCACTTAGGTTAGTGTGACTCACCGGTTTAAGGGCCTTGACTTCAAAACGATAAATCCACCGTCACCGTATCATTATACGTCCCAGCGACAGGCGTCGCCTGACTGGACAGCACCTGCGCATTGTAGCTAAACGTACGGGTGAGACCATCCGTACTGGCGATGCCGGCAGTGCTCGGTACCCGGTCAGCCGCCACACTGCTTCCCCAGCGGGTGGTACCCGATCCTTTATAAATCTCATACGCCAGCTGACCGCCCGCGGCGCTGGTCATATAGCGCTGCGTACCAACGGCATGCAGGCCATTGCTCATACCAACGCTGTAGGTGCTGCCTTTGGTGCAGATCACGTTGAGAGTCTGACTGATGGGGTTGAACTGGCTGACCAGAGGGGCGCTGCTAAAGTTGACGTTGGGCGCGGTGATCGTCGTGCAGTCTTTGGAAATCGCAATATTCACGACAATAGACTGCGTGCTGCTGCCGGTTTGCTGTGAACCCAGCAAGCAAAGACCCAGCGCACCAATGCCCGTACAGACGTCGTAATTGACCGTGACCGCCAGCGTGACGGTGTAGTTACCCTCCGCGACCACCGCGCCGGGAACGGTACGCAGGTAAAGGGGGATGTTAAAAATCACCTGACCGGTGCCGCCAATATTCAGGCCAAGCAACTGAGAGCGCGACATAGTGTAGGTTGCACCATTGATCGTCAGTTCGCTGGTGGTGCAGGCGGCGTCGTAACAGAGCTGTATCGGGATCAGGTCCGAGCCCTGTTTCATTGCGCCACGATTACCAATGATTGAGCCAGTAGTAGCACCGGTCAACTGGAGCTTAACGGTGTCGCTGCTCAACAGCGCCAGCACCCCGGCACCGCAGTTAACGGTAATATTTTGTGTGACGGTGCTAATGCCCGTATTAACGGTAAACGAGCTGACGGGGCCAAAGCTGGCCGTCACCGTCGGCGTGGTACAGGCTGCCAGCGCAGGCAATGTGCTCACTATCAGCAGGATAGCGCTGCACAGCAATAACAGTTTTCTCATGGTGTATTTCCTGAAGGTAACGGCGGCAGCGCACAAACCAGCGGGCCGTAGGTGGTCAGTGATTTAGGCCGTCCACCGGAGACGGTCAGCTCCGTGTCACAGGTGCGTCCATCCGGGGTTCGTACATGGATGGCGTTGCGTACTGCCAGGTTTTCCATCCAGAGAATACCGTCCCAGCCAACATACTCCGTCTGCTGACCCTGACGAGTGATCTCGCTGGAGAGCGGCAGCGCCTCACCGTTCTGGTCATGCAGGATCACGCTGGCCGCACGCAACGGCTCAATGGGGAAATGCAGCAGATAGCCGCTCTGGCGCTTCACTACGAGCCGCTGCTCGACGCTGCTGCTGGTCATATCGGCCGGAAGATCGAGGGTGTCGATATCGTATTTTGCCGGATAATAGGAGCTGACTCTGGGCACCAGCAGGTAGCCTTTTTTGTCAGTCTTGCCCATCAGCTGGTTTTCAAAACGCACATTGATATCCGGGTAATCCGTTTTCACCAGCACAAAGGCATCCGTCACCTGGTTAGCGGCAAACACGCCGCCGTCCATCAGCACCAGGGAACCGGATAAATCACCATATTGAGTGCTGTAATTGTCATCGCCGTAGAAGCCTGCTGAGGTTTCCACTTTCTGGTTACGCCAGCGCAGGGTGCCCTGGCGGTAGTTGCCCCCATCGCTCTGATTGGCGACCGAGGCATCCCACGCAAAACCGCCATCAGTCGGCATGGAGTGTGACAGGCTGAGACGCTCTGAAGCGCCGCCCTGCTGATTACGCTCTACGCTGATGCTGGCGCTGGTCATATCGCTGAAGGGGATCATCAGGCCAATCGCACCGGACCAGTCGCCTTGCTGCTGGTCGCGACTGGCGGAGACATACAGGCTGGAGTTTCCCCACAGAGTCCGGCTCCACGACAGATTCAGCAATCGGGTTCGTTCGCCGCTGCCGCTGGTGATATCAATCAGTGCTGCACCCAGGCTACCGAACTGATCCAGCGACACGCTGGCATTGTACTGTGCGCTACGGCGGCTGAGCGTGTTGTATTCGATGTTGTCGCTGTAGTTCTCACGGTCGGCATACAGGGCGAGGTTACCAAAACCGGTGGTGCGTTTGGTCTGTTGCATACCCACGCTAAAACGATTGGTGCTGTACTGATAGCCCCAGCTGTACTGCCTGCCGCTCTCTCCCTGCATCTGGCTCTGGCTGACCGCCCCGTTAACCACGCCGTATGCCCCCAGTTTGAGTTGTACACCCGCGCCGCCCAGTGCCAGTGACGGCGCAGCTTCGGCATGGCTTTCCAACGTCAGCCAGTCGATCAGCCCGTAGCGATAAGAACCGCTGGTCGCCGCTGAACCGTAATCAAAATTTTTCACCCCGTAGTTCTGGCGCAGGGCCCCGGCGGAGAAAGAGTAATCAGACAGCCCACTTTTCAACAGGTTACTGGCGACATAAAACGGTAGCGTGGTACTGACCCGCCGCCCCTGAGCATCGGTCGTGACCACCACTGCATTCCCTGCGCCGTTAACAAACGGCATATTCGTCAATGAGTAAGGGCCGGGCTGCACGTCATTACTGCTGGTTTTATAGCCATTGACGAAGAGATCAACAGTAGAGGGGACGGCGGCCTGGCCGGAAAATGAGGGCAGAGGATACGTGACCAAATCCGGACGCAATGATAAATCGCGCGACAGCTGAATACCGCCGAGGCGGACGCTGCTACTCCACGCCAGCGAGTCGCTGATCAGATCACCGACCTGCCAGTCCAGGGCATTTTCTTCATTTTGATTCGACCAGTGGGTGTCATAACGGATATAGCCATTTTCCAGATAGCTGGTCTGGCCGGAGAGCTGCTGCTGGTAAACGCCATTGCTGACAAACTGGCCGTAACCGCCAAACAGGCGCAGCTCATTTGTCGCTGACAGACGTGAACCCCCGCCAGTCGACTGACTGACATACAGGTCATAATTTAACAGCGCACCGCTGCTGCTACGTCCTTCATAACGGGGGCCGTTATGCGTGGTGCCCGTAAAGGTCTGCTCGGGAAGCCATTCGGGCGGTACATTGATCAGGATACGCTGGCGCTGGCGGTCATACTCCGCTTTGACCCGATCCATAGCGGAGACATCCATAATTGATGAGTTGATTTGCGCGCTCGGGATGCCAGCCTGCTGAAGATCGGCGGCACGCAAAAGATAATGCCCATCACGAAACTGCACTGGCACCACCATGCCGCGATCCTCATCATTGACCACCAACCCCAGCATATAGCTTTGTGGCTGATCTGCCTGGCCTCCGGCGCTGGCAGCGGGCGGGGGTGGCAGTGAGGTATAGGTTTCAGCACTGCATGTCACAGAAGACAGGCAGGTCAGCAGGCCGGTCACGATCAGAGTGCGGTGCCGTCCCGGCCCCAGGCAGCGTCTGTTCATCGCCTGGCGGCGGAACTGGTGCTACGCCAGGTCTGATTTTGCTCCAGTTGTGCACTGATTTCGGCACGTTCTGAGGCGGGGCTGCTCAGCGGGAAAGTGTTACTGGCATTGGCCAGTACATAGCCCAGCAGGCTTCCGGCGAGTTTTTTCCCCCCTAGTTCGACATTACTTAAGCGCGCATGAGCGTTACCACGATTAGTGATTTCAAGCGCCTGTTTTCCTTCGCGATTGACCAGCCGCCAGCTGAGGTCAGGGCGGGCGGTCGATGGATCAAGGCCGCTGCCGTAGACAAATAATGGTACGGAATAGCGCATCTGGAGCGTCACTCCGGTCTGGTCTTCACCCGGTGCTTTTGGCGTAGGGATTTCATCCAGAATGACCCGATAAGCGGCTTCCTGACCGGCGGCGGGCGGCGTTTGCTTAATCAGACGCACCAGCTGGCGTTTACCCGGTTCAATGCGCACCATCGGCGGGCTGGCAGCCACCTGTTGCTGGGTCTGATATTGCTCCTGACCATTAACCTGCTGCCAGCCAAATACGCGCACCTGCATTAGCGTGGTGCTGGCACCGCGGTTTTCCAGCCACAGTTCGGTGGCTTTATCGTTCTGACTGATTTTGGGGTCGATCGGCCAGATGAGCACTGAGTTCCCTGCATGGGAATTGAATGCCAGAACGCTCAACAGCAGAGTGAATAGCACGCCTGTGAGATGATGTTTTTTCATTATTGCTCCTTCAATTCCCCGAAATTACCAGCTCAAAGTCACCGTCAAAGTATCGCTGTAGGTCCCGGCACGGTTAACACCGTTCAGTTGTAACTGGCCGTAGATCGGCAGCGTGATATTGTTGGCATTGCTTAGCGTCAGTAACACATTCTGATTCACCGGAATGGCGGTGGTGTGAGCGGCACTGGTGTACAGGCTATACGCCACCAGGTTGGTGTTGCCGGCCACTCTCAAGTTGCGCGTGGTGGTGTAGTTACTCCCGCCGTTGATACTCATATTCAGTGTTGTGCCCGGCGTGCAGGCCAGCGTAATACTGGAATTCTGCACATAGGCGGCATTGGCGGTGACGCTGCCTACCCCGGGTTGAGTGCCAAAGTCGAGCGTACCGAAAACCGTGGGAGCCGTGCTGGTGATCACACAGCCATTGACGATAGAAGCACTGACCCCAAAATCGGCGGTAGGCAATGCGTTACTGCTGCTGCTGTAGGCCAGCAGCAGTAACGTGAACGGACGAATAACGCCCGCATGTCGCCTGAGCAGCTCCCGCACGATGGACTCCCCTGTCGCGGCAATCAGTAATTCACTGCAACGTTAATCGTATCCGTGTAGGTGGCGGCAGGAATGGCGGAGGTATTC
Organism: Erwinia sp. MYb416; assembly: GCF_037479575.1. Classification (NCBI taxonomy): domain Bacteria; kingdom Pseudomonadati; phylum Pseudomonadota; class Gammaproteobacteria; order Enterobacterales; family Erwiniaceae; genus Erwinia; species Erwinia sp. MYb416. The sequence continues at coordinate 16,225 of NZ_JBBGYT010000443.1, read as the reverse complement.
CCCCCACCAGCAATACGACCATAAATCGGATAGTTATCTCCGTAAGTCGCATCGGGGGTGCCGACCGGGGCGATATTGGTGTTATTGGCAATTGGCGTGGTGTAGTCAGTATTGGGGTACAGGGAGTAGGCGATACCCACGGTGGCCGTGGTGCCGCTGATCAGATAGCGTGGCTGCGTCGTTTCTGTGCCATACACGGTGGTTGGCTTAGCACTGCTGCTGGTGATTTGCACAGAGTAGGTCGATCCCGTGGAGCAGCGAACAAAAATACCATTACCCACCGTACCGACAACGGCGGCGGTTTTGATATCAAAGGTCGCGGCACCACCAGGGAATTCCAACGTACCCAGGTTACCAATGGCACCCGGAGTGGCGACTTGCCCATTGACCAGGCAGCCCGCTGTCAGTACCAGTCTGGCGGTGATGGTTCCGGTGGTGGTGGCGGCAAAGCCTGAACTGGCTACGCCAAGGCTCAGGCCGCAGCCCAGCAGAAAAAGCTTAGTTTTCATAACTATTCCTTACTAATTAAAGTGATGAACTTGCTTTTCCGCCTGATGAAATATTGTCGTCAGTGTGACTGAACAAACATAAAAAATAATAAAAACCCTTTAGCGGGTAAAATATAACGTAAGGAATAATCTGTTATTTGAATTAACGCGTTAACATTGATTGACTTAACTATAGTTCAGCCTGGCCAGGCTGATAACAGAATCGTAAAAATATTATTTATGTGTTACGCCTGTCATAGATAAGCAGGCTTTACCACCGCGTGGCGACAGGGATTGGAAAATTTTCAAGAATATTCCTATCCTGATCTAGGCGAAGTATCGGGCCAATGCTATGTTCACTGCCGAAGAAGAGGAATATTAATACACTATATAAATTATAGGGATATATCTTATGCCTGTAAAAATCCTCTTCAGGTTCCTTCACTTTCCCCTGTGGCTGCTAAAGCTGGCTGATTTTTCGCCGATAAATAAGCACAAGCCTGGGGTGATTAATAATGACACCGGGTCACTACACACTAAGCCGAAATGGCTACTGCATTCGAGATTGTCATATGCTCATGAGTTCGTACGATCAACTTCTGGTTATCGTCTCTTTTATCGTCGCGTTTCTGGCCTCCTATACTGCGCTGGACATGGCGGGACGAGTTGCCACCTCCAGTGGCAACGTTGCCCGCGTCTGGCTATTCGGTGGCGGTTTTGCCATGGGCGTTGGGATCTGGTCTATGCACTTTATCGGCATGCTGGCGATGAGTCTGCCGATGGTCATGAGCTACGACGCCAGCCTGACGGTGGTCTCCATGGTGATCGCTGTGGCGGCATCCGTCTTTGCGCTGTGGATCGTGTGTTACGGTGAACTGCCGTGGTATCGGCTTTGCGGCGGGGCGGTGATCATGGGCAGCGGAGTCGTGGCGATGCACTACACCGGCATGGCTGCTCTGGCGGTCAATCCCGGTATTATCTGGGACTGGCGCTGGATCTGGGTATCCGTGTTGATTGCACTGGTTGCCTCCGGTGCTGCGCTATGGCTGGCTTTCCGTCTGCGTCAGGGCACCGGCCGCCTGGCACTGATGCGCAGCGGCGCTGCACTGATCATGGGTGTCGCTATTGCCGGGATGCACTATACCGGCATGGCGGCAGCCAGTTTCCCGATGGACAGTCACGCCACGCATCTTGGGGTTAACAGCAACTGGCTGGCGATTCTGGTTGTCGTCGTGACGCTGGCCATCCTCGGTATTACGCTGCTGGTTTCAATGCTGGATGCTCGCCTTCAGGCACGGACGTCGGTGCTGGCATCCTCTCTGGCAGAGGCAAACCGCGAGCTGGCACAGCTGGCGCTGCATGACAACCTGACCCGCCTGCCAAACCGCATCCTGTTAGAAGATCGTCTCGACCAGGCCATCAATAAAGCCTCGCGCGAAGACTCAAAATTTGCCCTGTTGTTTATGGATCTTGATGGTTTCAAAGCCGTCAACGACGCCTTCGGCCACCACATTGGCGACAGCCTGCTGATCGCGGTGACCGAACGCATGAAAGAGAAAGTGCAGGGGCATCACACGCTGGCCCGCCTCGGCGGTGATGAGTTTGTACTGCTGATTGAGATTGACGATCCTAACGATGCTGCCGCCGTGGCGGATGCGCTGGTGAAGGCCGTCGAGCGGCCATTTGATATCTCCCGCTACGAGCTGGTGGTGTCGCTGAGTATTGGTATTGCTGTCTTCCCGGGCGATGGACTCGATGAACGTGAACTGATGTTTAACGCCGATGCCGCCATGTACCACACTAAAAATAACGGTCGTAACGGTTACAGCTTCTTCCAGCCGTCGATGAACACCATCGCACAGAACCAGTTACAGCTGATTAATGACCTGTGGCTGGCGCAGGAAAATAAAGAACTGCGGCTGTTTTATCAGCCTAAATTCTGTGCGCCACGTGGGCCGATTATCGGTTTTGAAGCACTGCTGCGCTGGCAGCATCCGCAACGTGGTCTGCTGACGCCGGATGTCTTCCTGCCGCTGGCAGAAAAAACCGGGCTGATCGTCAGCATCGGTAACTGGGTGATCGGGGAAGCCTGCCGCCAGTTGCGCTGCTGGCATTTGCAGGGCAACAGCCAGTGGTCGGTCGCCGTCAACCTGTCTGCATTGCAGTTTGAGCAGGCCGGGCTGGTGGAAACCGTAGTGAAGGCGCTGGAAACGCACCACATCCCGCCGGAACTGCTGACGCTGGAAGTGACGGAAACCACTGCGATGCGCGACCCGGATGAAAGCATTCGCATTCTGACCGAACTAACGGAACTGGGGGTGAAAGCCTCTATCGATGATTTTGGCACCGGATATTCCAGCCTGCTGTATCTGAAGCGTCTGCCGGCCAGCGAGTTGAAAATCGACCGTGCATTTGTGAATGAGCTTCAGGCACAAACGGAAGATGCCACCATCGTCACCGCGATTGTGGCGCTGGCGCAAACGCTCAATCTGAAAGTGGTCGCGGAAGGGGTGGAAACGGCCGAACAACAGGCATTTCTGACAGGGCTGGGCTGCAATACCTTACAGGGTTATCTGCTGGGTCGTCCTGTGCCACCGGAGAACGTCCCGGGCCTGAAGCAGTATGTTGACGGCGATGATGGCGTTGAGACGCGCGAGGAAGATGTCCCAAAGTTGGCGGCGGTCATACCGCTCTCTGACGTGGTATAATAGTTTTCTCTTTTGTTAAAATGGCCTGTAACAGTCGTGGCAAAATATGAACAGCTGGTGGCACAAATCCAGCAGCAGATCGAGACGGAGATATGGCTGCCGGGGGAAAAACTTCCCTCGTTGCGTCAACAGGTTGAGCTGAGCGGCATGAGCCTGATGACCGTAATGCACGCTTATCAGGTGCTGGAAAGCCAGGGCTGGATCCAGTCGCGGCCGCAGTCAGGTTATTATGTTGCGCCGCGCGCCGAATTTCTCAGTCAGCCTCTTAGCCATCAGAAAGTGCAGCTGGCTGAATCTGTCGATATCAATGCCTTTATTTTCGATGTATTACAGGCCTGCCGTGACCCGCAGATGGTTCCATTTGGTTCCGCGTTTCCTGACCCGGAACTCTTCCCTCAGCGTCAGCTGATGCGTGCGTTGACCACCGTTTCTCACAGTATGAAAGCCATCGATGCCCTGCATAATCTGCCACCGGGTAATGAAGCGCTGCGCAAAACACTGGCGCAGCGTTACGCCTTACAGGGCATTCAGGTCTCCCCGGATGAGATTGTGATCACCAATGGCGCAATGGAGGCCCTTAACCTCAGTTTGCAGGTGCTGACAGAACCGGGTGACTGGGTGGCGATAGAAAACCCCTCGTTTTACGGTGCGTTGCAGGCGATTGAACGTCTGAAGCTGAAAAGCGTGGCCATCGCCAGCGATCCACAAACCGGTATCGATCTCGATGAGCTGAGCCGTTCGCTGGCCCGCTGGCCGATCAAAGCGCTGTGGATGATGACTAACCAGCAGAACCCGGTCGGCTGCACGCTCAGCAAAGAGAAAAAGCAGCAACTGGTCGCGTTACTGGCCCGGCACGGCGTGGCGCTGATTGAGGATGATGTTTACAGCGAACTCTATTTCGGCCACGAAAAACCCCTGCCGGCCAAAGCATTCGACCGCGAGCATAACGTGCTGCACTGCTCCTCATTTTCTAAAAATCTGGTAGCAGGATTTCGAGTCGGCTGGGTGGCTGCGGGAAAACATGCGCAGCGCATTCAGCGTTTGCAGTTGATGAGTACCTTGTCGACCAGCGCACCGATGCAGCAGGCACTGGCCACTTACCTCGGCACGCGCAGCTATGATCGCCATCTGCGGCGTTTACGGCAGACACTCGAACAGCGTAAAAATCTGGCGCGTCAGGCTCTCAAACGTTCTCTGCCTGCCGGGGCGCAAATCAATGATTCACGCGGTGGCTACTTCCTGTGGGTGGAACTGCCCAAACAGGTCAATACGACTGAGCTTTATTACCGTGCACTGCACAACAATATCAGCATTGCCCCCGGAAAAATGTTCTCCTCCAGCGAGCAGTACGCCAACTATTTTCGTTTTAACACCGCGTGGTGGGATGAGTCGCAGGAAGTGGCGGTCGCCACATTAGGACGATTAATCGCAGAATTACTGCCGTAAGGGTCAGGCATGCCTGACCCGCATCGGGTTATTTTATACCGCTGAAGCGCTTTTCTGTCCCCAGGTCAGGTGGAAGACATCATAAAAATCGACTTCACCTTTTAACGACAGCAGCTTAGTAATGCCCTGCTTAACCTTGTCCGGCACATTGTCACTACTGAGGATGTCGCTAATCGCCCGTTCAGACAGGGTGCGCACATAATACCATTCGCCGTTGTAGCAAACGCGCAGATCAAGGGTATCGATATCCTCAAAGCGGTATTTCGGGTTCACGTCCATGAGCATCAGGCCGCTCATCAGCATGATAAAAATAGTCGCCCCCCAGAACGCGGGCCAGCCCAGAAAGTCCGTGGTAAAGATTAGGGCAACAGTCAGAATGTAGCACCCGTACATGGATGCCCAAAGCCCCGGATGGGTCTTCAAAAACTGAAAACTGAAGCGCGGTTTATTATCGCGTTGCTCTTCGCGATTCAATGTATCGATCTCGCGCAGCAATATTTTTTTAACTTCTTCCATTAGTGACCTCTGCAAAACAGTTCGGGCAGAGTGAAAGTAAACCATGTTTGCACCTATAATAGCAGACACAGTTTATCGCTATTCAACTATAACAGTTGCTCACAGGGATGGGCCAGCTGTCACCTGCCGTGGCAATGTATAAAGTTCAGGCCATTCCCGATGGCCTGCTGATAAGGGAATAAAAAACAGATGGATTTAATCAAAGCCCCTGCTGTCATTGGCTTTACTCTCCTGCTCCTTACCTCCACGGCGAAGGCCATCGACTGTGGGCGCGCCTCCAGCGTGGTAGAAAATACCGTCTGTGATAAGCCGGAATTGATGTGGCTGGATAGGGTGTTTGTTAATGCATTCAGTGAACTGCAAATGCGCGAGCCACAGCATGTGAATCAGATAGCGAAGGAGATGGCCCGGGAGCGTAATACCTGCGTTAGCGACAGCTGCCTGCGCAGTGCCTATCTCGGTGGCCTGAGCCAGCTGTATGATGCGGATCGCCAGGTGGACTGGCAGGGCGTCTGGTGGAATGTCAGTGCACCTCACGGCAATGGTGGAAAAATTCGTATCAGCCAGCTGGCAGGCGATGAGTTCAATATGGATGCATCTGTCTGGGGAGGGGTGTACCGGTCGAGTTTCAGCGGTAAAGTGACGCTGTCCGACGGGGTAGGGTTTACCGATAAAATTGTCTGGGGTGGCGGGTGTTCAATTGTTCTGATCCCGCGCCCGGATAACCGCCTTGAAGTCAGCAGCGATTCGCATGGACGCTGCGATATGCTGTTACCCGGCAAGACGTCAATTGACGGGGTGTACGTTAAAGCGGATAACGATCCGCGTCTGCCGGCCACGCTGTTAACCCTCGGTATTTTACCGAATAAAGCCCTGGACGATCGCTTTCGTCAGCTGACAGGCAGTGACTATGCGCAATATGTTGCGACGGCAACCAGTTTTGTCTACAGCCAGGACCTTGACCAGTTTGGTGCGACGGTACTCACCCTGTGGGTAAAAGGCATGGCGAACCGACAGTCAGCCATCATCATGTACACGCCGGAAGGGAAAATCTGGGCGCTACGGGTCAGCCCTGACACCGATAACGGCGTGGAAGTGGATTATGTGACCACCGAGAAGGATAAAGAGACCATGCCCAAAACGCTTCAGTCATGGCGCACCCTGTTTACCGACCGCTAAGGAAACCGGCCCATTGGTACTATCGGTAACGTACCATTTGGCCAGAAGGGGTGATCATCAGGCGTTCTTTACCCAGCCGCAAGGTGTCAAAATGCACGCTGTTGTTTTCCGCATAGCCAAAAATATTTTTAATCATCCGCGTCTGACCATCATCTGCATAATAAATTTTATGGAAAGTAAACATCACACCTTTGGCATTTTGAGTTTTTTCTTCCAGGCTGATTTTGGCCATAAAACGATTATCGTTTGGGCTGGTCAGGGTCATCATCACGGTGTTCCCTTTGCCGTCGAAGCGGGTATCATAAATTTCACGCTGGCGCGCCAGCAGGTCGTAATACCCCAGCTGTAAATTTACTTTAACGAAATCCTCCGTGAACAGGCCCTTATCCCCTGGCAAATTTTTGATCACTGCCACCCCAAGGGGGACCAGCAAAGTCACGATCAGTAAGCTAATTGACGCAGTTGGCCATTTCATTAATTTTTCGTTCGCCTTCACGGTAGATTAGAGCGCTCAGTTGAGCACCATCCGTACGCCAGTTGATAATGTTCATCGCCAGCTGTTTACGATCGCACTGATTCGATAACGTCATGGTGTAGTTCAGCGTCGTGCCGGAGGTGTAATAGAAAATTTCCATATTCACTTTCTGATTTTTCAAATTTTGATTCAGCGTAAATAGCACCGGTCCCAAAAGCTTATTTAAATCATAGGACGCGGACGTGTTGTCCCATCCCCGGCGCAATTCCATTAGCTGAATATGGCTGTACGGGACGGAGTTTTTTTTCACCAACTCGCTACTGTTTACCGGAAAAAGCGCTCGCCCGGCCCACGCCAGCACGCACAGTAACAGTAACGCCTGAAAGAAAATAAGCCAAAGCCAGAATACGCGACGTAAGCGTGGTTTCGGCTCCGCGTTAATCGTTGTTTCCGTTTCGGCCAGCCCGGGTAATATCGCAGGTTCTACCTGGTGCATATCCTGCGGGGGTATCCTCTCCTCTTGTACCGATGTCTGCTGCGAGGCATCGGTCAGGCTATCCGCTTCTTCTTTGTCATAGCAAATACGTTGGCAAAATTCTGCCTCAAGGATATAGCCCTTTTTAGGGATCGTTTTAATAATACGCTGCTGCTTGCCGTCATCCTCCAGCGCCACGCGCAGCGCATGAATCGCATTCGGTAAACTGTTAATACCAATAACCCGCCGTTCCCAAACCAGCGTAGTGAGCTCATCACGACTTAATGTTTTTCCAGCATTTTCAGCCAGTACTAGCAACAGTTTGAATTGATATTCGCCCAGGCGCCGTTCTTCACCACTGAGTTGATGGAGTAACGTACCGGACGAAAAATCGACGTACCAGTGGTGAATAATATAATCCGCTGTCATAGCTTGCCATTGTTCAGAAAAATCAGTGAATATGCTGGTGAATACTTCTGGCGATAATCGGTAATTATAATCTAATTTCCATAACAATTGCTGTAGTCGTAACGCATTAAAAAATTCAATGAAAAGGCGTCCTGTTATTTAAATTGAGGCCACCCGGTAATGGGAAATAAATGTTACATACAGTAATAGTAACAATGTGTTATCGAGTGATCGTAAAGTCAAATCTCAGGGTGAAGGGGATGAGAGGTGGGTAACAACCAATGAATTTGGCTTAAGTTCAGTTAAATTAATAAGTTATGTGATCTGCGGCGTGGGGAAAAGATTGCAAGCTGGCAGAATAGTGCCACAATTAATTTAACAATCACTCAACAAGGCAATTTGACCAGGAGCCTGATATGGTGACCCATTCTCGCAGTGTAATGTTAATGATGTCGTTTGCTGCCGGGACCTTTGCTGCAGGTGCCTCCTCAAACCCGCGCCATCTGATGCTGGCGCAGCCCTCACAGGGCATCCCCAACAACCCGCTGCCGCTGATCATCTATCCACAGGTGGTGCCGGACGAGCCGGAAGAAGGGGCAGAAGAGATATCGCCAGACGATTTGGCGCTGTGGTTCCGCGCTGAATTTGCCCGCCACGGTTGGCCGGTCAGCTGGCACGCGCCGATTTATCCCTACACCCATTATCACCCGAATACCCATGAATTGCTGGGGATCACCTGCGGCTGGGCCGAGATCCTGTTTGGTGGCGAAAGTGGGCGCATGGTCACCGTTTATGCGGGTGACGTAATACTGATACCGGCGGGTGTCGGACATCAGCAAATTGCCGCCAGTGATGATTTCATGGCCGTTGGTGCCTACCCTCCGGGCGTGACGCCCAAAACCCTGCGCGACGAGCAGGCATTGATGGAACAGTCTATGCTTGAAATAAAACGCGTCGCGATGCCCGAAACCGACCCCGTTACCGGTGGGGAAGGCGCACTGACTGAGGTCTGGCACCCGCTGACTCGTTAAGAATCTCTCTCATCGTTTGACCGGAATGCACCATATTGGTGCATTCTCATTCTACGCTTCGCTTTCCCTGACCCGATTTGTCACCAGGCTGTTGTTCGTTCCTCGTTCTGTGCGGGGCAGGCCGCTCATTCCGACTCTGGCACACTTTGTGCAACTCTTATTCAGGTTCACAGACAGCGGTAGGGAAATCATGAATCAAAGCTATGAAATAGCGTCACACTTTTATGATGAGATGTTGCTGAACGATGGACGCTATCGCGGGCACTATCGGGAATACTGGCAGTGGCTACAGCAGGCTGACCAGCAGGCGATTGCGCGCAAACGTGAAGAGGCGGAACTGTTGTTTCACCGCCTGGGGATTACTTTTAATGTGTATGGTGATGACGGCGGTGCCGAGCGTCTGATCCCGTTCGACAGCGTACCGCGGATTATTCCTGCCAGCGAGTGGGCAATGCTGGATAAAGGCATCCGCCAGCGCGTTCAGGCGCTGAATGCTTTTCTGCATGACATCTACCATGACCAGCGCATCCTTAAAGCCGGGATCATTCCCGCTGAACAGGTACTGGTTAACGATCAATATCAACCCTGCATGCAGGGCCTGAATCTGCACCGTAACCTCTACGCGCACATTATTGGCGTGGATATGGTGCGCAACAGCGATGGCGAATACTACGTGCTGGAGGACAATCTGCGTACCCCGTCCGGCGTCTCCTACATGCTGGAAAACCGCAGAATGATGATGCGCCTTTACCCGGAGCTGTTTGCCGATCAGCGCATTGCCCCTGTCGAACGTTATCCGTCTCTGCTGCTACAAACCCTGCGCGAAAGCTCGCCGATCAACGATCCGGTGGTAGTGGTACTGACACCGGGCCGCTTTAACAGTGCCTACTTTGAACACAGCTTCCTTGCCCAGCAAATGGGCGTGGAGCTGGTGGAAAGTGCTGACCTGTTTGTCAAAGATGGCGCGGTGCTGATGCGCACCACGGCCGGGCCGTGCAAGATCGATGTGATCTACCGCCGGGTGGACGATGCCTTCCTTGATCCTCTGGCGTTCCGGCCGGATTCGATGCTCGGTGTGCCGGGCCTGCTGTCGGTGTATCGTGCGGGCAACGTGGTGCTGGCTAACGCCATCGGCACCGGCGTGGCCGATGATAAGTCGATCTACCCGTATGTACCGGAAATGATTCGCTTCTATCTGGGGGAAGAGCCGCTCCTCAACAACGTACCGACCTGGCAGTGTCGCCGCCCTGATGAGCTCTCCTGGGTACTGGCTAACCTCGAAAAGCTGGTCGTGAAGGAGGTTCACGGTGCGGGGGGATACGGCATGTTGATTGGCCCGGTGGCCAGTAAACAGCAGTTGGCCGATTTCCGCGCGCTGTTACTCGCCAAACCACAGAACTACATTGCACAGAACACGCTGGCACTCTCCACCTGTCCGACTTTTGTCGATCAGGGGCTGGCCCCGCGTCATATCGACCTGCGTCCCTTTGCCCTGAGTGGGGCGGATATCCGGCTGGTGCCCGGTGGCCTGACGCGCGTAGCGCTGACCGAAGGTTCGCTGGTGGTGAACTCATCGCAGGGCGGTGGGACGAAAGATACCTGGGTTCTGGAGGATGACGCATGCTGAGTCGCACGGCCAGTGGCCTGTACTGGATGGCGCGCTATTTAGAGCGCGCAGAAAATATTGCACGCGTGCTCGACGTCACAAACCGTCTTTCTCTGATGCCGGTGCGCGGCAGCCACAATAATGAGCTGCGCGTGCCGCTCAATCTGACCAACACGGATGAACTTTACTGGTCGGTCAGCGATCGGCTGAGTATGTCACAGCTGTTCAGCTTTTTTGCCTTTGATGAGCGTAACCCCGGCAGCATTTTCAATTGCTGGCAGGCGGCCTGGAACAACGCCCATGCGGTTCGCGGCAGCCTCTCTTCTGAAGTCTGGGAGAGTATTAACTCCAGCTGGATTGAACTGAGAAAAATGCGGCGTCACGGCGTCAGCAGCGACGGTGCGGATGCCTTCTTCGACTGGGTTAAAGAGCGCTCACATCTGTTTCGTGGTGCGATGTTCGGCACCCTGATGCGTGGCGATGCCATGAGCTTTATTCGTCTGGGAACGTTGCTGGAACGTGCCGACTGCACGGCACGCCTGCTCGATGTTTATCAGTATCTGACCGATGACGATGATGACACCGTGCGCGAATACTACCGGCTGGATACGCTGCTACGTTCAGTGTCCGCGCGCGAAGCCTATCACACCATCTACAAGCAGCAACTGGCGGCGGACGGCGTCAACGAGATGTTGATCCTGCGTGAAGAGAGCCCGCGATCGTTACGATCCTGTCTTGATGAAATCGCAAGGCAACTCGATCAAATCGGCAGCAGCGGTGAAGACAGGCCGCGTTACTTATTGACGATACTGCATGCGCAGCTGCGTTTCAGCAGTTGGGAATCCCTGATGGATGACGGGCTGCATGCCTGGTTGCAACGTTTTCTGGGTGAACTGGCATTGATTGCTGACAGCATCCATCACACTTATCTGGAGGCGAAATAATGAAGCTGACCATCGCGCATAAAACCTGTTTCAGCTATCAAAGCCTGGTGCGTCAAAGCACGCAGTACCTGCGTCTGACGCCACAGGACTCGGTGCATCAGCATATTATTTCGTGGGATCTGCTGCTGCCGGAAGAGGCGATCTGCACCACCGACACCTGGGGTAATGTGCTGCATGTGCTGACGCTCGACCGTCCGCATCAGGAAATCGAGATTGAAGCTCGTGGCGTGGTGGAGATCCTCGACGACGAAGATAGCGCCCCGGACCCGGACTGCATGCTCTCGCCGCTGGTGTTTTTACGCATCACTCCGCTGACGCAGCCTGACGCGGCGATCAACGATTTTGCCCGCCGCTATTACCGTGAAGAGGCTCCGCTGGACAGTCTGGAGCGCCTGATGGGCGAGTTGCTGTTGAAAATGCCTTACCAGCCCGGCAGTACGCTGGTGACGGATACCGCCGCGAAAGTGTTTGCCGCCGGCAGCGGGGTTTGTCAGGATCACAGCCACGTCTTTCTCGCCTGTTGTCGCAGCCTGCATATTCCCGCCCGTTATGTGAGCGGCTATCTGTATACTGACAACGTGGAACATGTAGCCACGCATGCCTGGGTGGAAGCCTGGGTGGGCGGCAGTTGGCACAGTTTCGATATTACCAATAATACCCGCAGCACCCGCCAGCATCTGAAACTGGCGGTGGGGGTGGATTATCTGGATGCCTGCCCGGTGCGTGGAATGCGCCTTGGCGGTGGCAGTGAAGATATGCAGGCAGTGGCTGCGGTACAACTGGTGTTTTCGCAGCAGTAATCTTTTATCGGACTCACTATGACCTATTGTGTAGCTATGCGTTTATCGTCAGGGATGATTTTCGTTTCCGATTCCCGAACCAATGCGGGCGTGGATCATATTTACTCGTTCCGTAAGCTTCATGTTTTTCAGCAAGATGGCGAACGGACCCTGGTGCTGCAAAGCGCCGGTAATCTGGCCACCACCCAGAGTGCGCTGAGCCTGCTGCGGCGTGGCTGCGAAGATGGCAAAAATCCTAGCCTGATGAACGCCACGAACATGTACGATGTGGCGCTGCTGGTAGGGGAAACGTTACGTTCGGTGATCAAGCGCGACGGCGAGGAGTTTGGCGGCACGTTGATGCTGGGCGGGCAGATCAAAGGCGAAGAGCCACGGCTGTTCCAGATCTACCCGCAGGGCAACTTTATCGAAGCCAGTACCGATACGCCGTATTTCCAGATTGGGGAAAGCAAATACGGTAAGCCGATTATTGACCGCGTGCTGCGTTTTGATACACCGCTGGATCAGGCGATGCAGTGCGCACTGATTTCGATGGACTCCACGCTGGCGAGTAATATTTCGGTGGGGTTACCGCTGGATGTGATGGTCTATCCAACGGACAGTTACAGCAGTATGCAGCAGTATCATATTACTGAAAAACATCCCTATTTCTCGCAGATCCGCCAGTTATGGAGCAGTGGTTTATTGAGTGTGTTCTCGCAGTTGCCACCGCTGGAGCTCGACGAATAACCCCGGGCGAGGCATGCCTCGCCCCTACGCAGCGCCACCCGCGCAGGACGGAAAAAACGGTCGGCCTGTACGCCGGTCATCGTAGGGGGTGGGCATGCCCGCCCCGCATTACCGGCATCCACCCGGCGTATCCTGGTTTTCTGCCATGCGCAACAGCATGCGGTGGCCGATGGTGTTGTCCCAGTTAAAGCTGTTTTGCAGCACCACAATCGCCGTTTTATGCTTCAGATCCATTCCGATATAACTGGCATAGCCGCCAATAAAACCGGACTGGTAGAGAATGCTCTGCCCATTGAGATTGTTGCTCAGCCACGCCAGTGCGGAGGAGTCGTTTTGCGCCTCTTTAAAGCGGATGGTGGTGGCATCAATAAAGGCTTTATCCAGGGTCGGATCGCCGCTGCCGTACAGATGGGCACTCAGATAGGTCAGCAAATCGTTGCCGCTTGACCACAACGATGCGGCACCCACCATATAACCGTTAAAATTCCAGTCCGGCACCGCCTCTCCGCGCTTCACAAACTTCGGCTGATCCCCGGCATGGCCGCGTGCACGCAGCAAATAGCCCGGCAATCGCTGCGGCTGAAAACCGGTATGACGCAGGCCGAGTGGCGCAATAATCCGCTGCCCGGCGATCTGCTGTGGCGTCTGGCCCGATCGCTGTGTGATGGCGTAATCAAGAATGGCGTACCCCAGATTGGAATACATCACCTGCTGATGACGCGGGCGGCTGAAATCCTGCAAATAGTTCAGGAACTCGCCGTCATCAAGATCATCGTAGAAAGGCTCACCGTAAAACAGATACGCCGTCAGCTTGCGAAGCATATGCAGACTGGGCATCTGGCGTGGTAGCCCGGCAGTATGCGTTGCAAGCTGTTGCAGCGGGATAGCGCGTGCATCTTCACTCAGGGGAACATCTTTGCCGATGAGCTGGCCGAGCGTCTCATCCCAGCGCAGCTTCCCGTCAGCGACCAGCAGCGCCGCACTTTCGGCGGTGAACCCTTTGGTGACAGAGCCGACGGCAAACAGTGTATCGCCGTTGATGGGAATACGTTTATCGGTATCGGTATAGCCGTAGCTGAATATATGGCGCTGACGGTCTGCACCCAGCACGGCCACCACCATGCCTGGTGTGCGCTGCTGGTCAATCTGCGGCTGCGCCAGGTGATCAATCTGCGCGTTGAGCGGCAGATGACAGCTGGCCTGCAAGCTGGCTGTCGCGGACGTATCAATACTGTTACTGGACAGCGAGCCACAGCCCGCTAACAGCAGGCAGAGCAGAGGAAGCAGCGTTTTCAGGTTCATCATGAGGAGTCAGTCATGCTGATAATTTTTACTGCCACACGTGGATTATGCTGCCAGGAGGGAAAGGCACGCAATAAGGTGCGAATAATTTCCGAAAGCACGCGCTGTAACGATGCGGTAAATAAAAAAATATCAATAAATTTAATAAGTTATAGTTGGACGCATTTTAACCTGAACGCCTGAAGAACAGCAAGAAAAGCCGTTAATTCCCGCAATATTCAGTGCAATCTGAATTCTTCTCCTCTTCAGGGCGGCGACACAAATTCATCGGGTATTTCACCTGTCATTTACCTGACATGAAAATGTCATCCGGGCTGGTTAGTGTGCCGATAAAACACCTGGAGGCTAACCCGTGTTTACAGTTGAAAGCGTATTAGACGATCTCAGTCCCGGACATGACACCCCCTCCTGGCAGAAAAGCGTGCTGCGCCGCCTGCTCCATGAAAAAGAGTTCCAGCAGTTCAACCAGCGCAACCGCCACCTGAAAGGGCTGGATATGGTGGAGCAGGTGCTGGAGTACCTGGATGTCAGCTGTGAACTCAGCGAACGCGACCTGGAGCAGATCCCCAGCACAGGACCGGTGGTGATTGTTGCCAACCATCCGCTGGGAACGCTGGATGGTTTGGCGCTGCTGCATGCCGTCTCTCAGGTGCGGCGCGATGTGAAAATTGTCACCAACCGTCTGCTGAACTGCCTGTCTTCGCTGAGCAGCCTGATGGTGCTGGTGGACAACATGGGCAACCGCACCAGCCGCCAGCAGGTGGGGCAGATGCAGGAGCAGCTGGAAAACCAGGGCGTGCTGATCTTCTTCCCGGCGGGGGAAGTCTCCCGCTTTGGCAGCAAGGGTGTGAAAGATGGCAAATGGAGCCACGGTTTCCTGCGCCTGGCCGCCCGTTTCCGTGCGCCGGTGGTGCCGATCCACGTCAGCGGCCGCAACAGCGCGCTGTTCTATCTCACCTCAAAAATCTATCAGCCGTTGTCGATGCTGTTACTGGTGCGTGAAATGTTCGGCAATCGTGGCGTGCGGCTGAAATTGAAAATCGGTAAGCGCATCCCTTACGCCAGCTGGCATGATGGACACACCCCGGCGAAAGAGCTGGCGGCGCGTTTTCGCCGTCATCTCTACCGTATCGGGCTGGGTAAATCCGAGTTGTTCCAGACGGAAGCTGCCATTGCGCGCGCAGAAGATCGCGCGGTGCTGAAGCGGGCACTGGCCGGATGCGAAGTGCTGGGGCAACTGCCCGACGGTAAGATGATTTACCTCTATCGCCGTCAGGGCGAAGACTATGTCCCGATCCTGCGTGAGCTGGGAAGGCTGCGTGAAATCGCCTTCCGCGCGGTGGGTGAGGGCAGCGGGACGCGACGCGATCTTGATGATTACGACGACGACTATTATCACCTGATTTTATGGGATGAAGAGGCGCTGGATATCGTTGGCGCTTACCGCTTTATTCCCACCGCTGAACAGTTCGAACGAAAAGGTTTTGAAGGGATCTACAGCCACAGCCTGTTCCATTACGACCACCAGATGAGCCCGGTGCTGATGCAGGGCATTGAACTGGGGCGCAGTTTTATTCAGCCTGCCTATTGGGGCAAACGTGGCCTCGATTATCTGTGGATGGGCATTGGCGCGTATCTGGCGAAATATCCGCAGTACCGCTATCTGTTTGGCCCGGTTTCCATCTCGGGAGGTCTGCCGCTGGCGGCGCGCGATCTGCTGGTGGCATTCTATCGTCTGTACTTTGCCCCGGACCTGCCGCTGGCCACCTCACGCCGTCCGTATCCGGCCTCGCTGCCTGATGTGCTGGCCCAGTTCAGCGGTGATAACTACAGTGACGATCTCAAACGTCTGAAGCGGCTATTAAGCAACCTGGGTACGGGGATCCCACCGCTGTACAAGCAGTATTCCGAGCTGTGCGAAACCGGCGGGGTACAGTTTATCGACTTCGGCAGTGACCCGGACTTCAACCACTGTATAGACGGGCTGGTGCTGGTGGATCTGACGAAGTTGAAAGAGAGTCGCTTCCAGCGTTATATTGCGGTGCATCATACGCCACCGATGGCAGAACCTCTGGCCGACTGATCGCTGCGGGCCTCGGCACGCGCCATCCCTGGCGC
>NZ_JBBGYT010000442.1:237804-238514 GCF_037479575.1 Erwinia sp. MYb416 | reverse complement strand
TTGCCGTGGCCAACTGCCCGGAAACGTACAAGCCCCAGCTGCAGGAGGGAAGCGGCCGCACGCAGACGGTGCGCATGATCCTGATCGTCAACAGTACCGATGCAGTGACGCTGAAGATTGACCCGTCGGTGGTGCTGGCAACCCGGAAATACGTTGATGAAGGGGTGATTGTCGTTAAAGCATACGCCGATTCACTGATGGCGCAGCATCTTGCCGCCGCAGACCCGCACCCGCAATATGCACCAAAAGCCAGCCCGGCACTGACCGGAAAACCAACGGGGCCGACGGCGGCAAAGACGGACAATAGCACGCAGCTTGCGACAACGGCACACGTTAAAAGCGTGGTGGGTGATTATGCGCCGCTGGCCAGCCCGGCATTTTCCGGCACCCCGACCGCGCCGACGGCTGCAGCAGGCAACAGCTCTCAACAGATGGCAAATACCGCCTTTGTGCAGGCGGCAATTGCAGCACTCGTATCAGGTTCGCCTGCTGCGCTGGATACGCTGAAAGAACTTGCTGACGCCCTTGGGGGTGATCCAAATTTTGCAACTACAGTTCTGAATAAGCTGGCGGAGAAGCTTGCGAAAAACCAGAACGGCGCTGATATTCCTGACAAAGCAGAATTTCTCGCAAACCTTGGTTTAGGAGATGTGATTAGAGAAGATGATGCGACTGCACAGTTTAAATTGAAACACTGGTCGTCGGCGGGA
>NZ_JBBGYT010000442.1:168460-237784 GCF_037479575.1 Erwinia sp. MYb416 | reverse complement strand
AGCCGCAAGCCCGGCATGAGTACGTTCGACTATCAGCTCTCGTTCCATCTCTGCCAGCGCGCCCATCACATGGAAAAAGAATCTACCCATCGGCGTGCTGGTATCGATGCTGTCTGTCAGGCTGCGAAAGTTAATATCACGCTCACGCAGCTCTTCGACCAAAATGACAAGATTCCGCATGCTGCGCCCGAGGCGGTCCAGTTTCCAAACGACAAGCGTATCGCCAGCCGACAGCGCTTTAAGAAGCTTTTTTAACCCCGGTCTGTCTGCTGTTTTCCCACTGATTTTATCTTCGAAAATCAGCTCACATCCTGCGCTATCCAGCGCATTACGTTGCAATGCGGTGTTCTGGTCATTTGTTGATACGCGAATATAGCCAATAAACATGCTGCCTCACTATAAATAAAGGCAGCATATTGCGATTTAATTTCACAAAATTCATCAAAGACTAAAAATTTCATTAAGCCATTCAGATGAATCCCGCTCTCTTGTGAAGGGCCCGTGAACGCTTGCATAGCATCCTTTAGAAGCTACATCACGGTTTACATGAGTGTTAACCCATTCTACAGAGCAAATAACTCGCTCATCATCTTCAACAACACCTTTAACAATACCTATATGCTTGATTGCTATAAGTGGGCTGCCCTGTCCCTTCATTCGTTTTATAGCAATACGATCACCAACTCGAATCTCTTTAGCTGAATCAAATTGCATTTTGTCTTCTTCATGGCTCCATCCCAACATCCAGATGTGGTTTTGAACAAATTTTTCATCTTGGTGGTCCACTCCATCCCATGATGCACCAACGAGCCAGTATCGTTGTTCGTTTAACATTCTCAGGTCCTTAGATAAATGATGAATGAAAAGCCTTACTTTTGAACCCACCAACTTACTCCTGACCATTAATCACATCAATCGTCAGGAGGCTAACGAGTGCAGATATCGTTCTTTTAAACCTTGGTTTAGGAGATGTGATTAGAGAAGATGATGCGACTGCACAGTTTAAATTGAAACACTGGTCGTCGGCGGGAAGTACACTGACCACAAATACACCGTTGATTATCAATCACGGACTAACAATCAACCCGGATTTATGCTCTCTAAACATCAAGCTACGATGCGTAGCTGCAAATAATGGCTATTCGACTGGTGATTATTGTGTCGGGTTTTACCCAAGGATTACGGGCGGAGATACATCGGCGGCAGCGGGTGCAATGGGAGCGCTTTTAACAGCGACAACGTGTCAGTTTAACGTGGGTAACGCGGGGATTGCGCTGATGCCAAAAGGCTCTGGTGTGGCTGTCGGAATTAATACCACGGCGACATTCGCACAATGGGCCTTCGAGTTTCACATCATTTATCAGTGAGATTAAAAATGGAAAATAACGACACTCAGACTCTAGATTACTGGATTCACCCATACGGATTTATCTATATCGGTGATCAAATTGAAGGGGCAAGAGCTGCGACGGACGGCGAGATCGCAGCTCATTTAGCTGAGATTATGCAGCAGGAACCGTAGGAAACGCCGGTGCTGCTGTATCAACGCGCATCAGCAGCACCCTGTACTTTTTCCATGCAGCCAGCGCGACAGCCTCATCCTCTGTAGCAATCTCTGCGTCAGCAGCATCCTGTCTCCACTCGATTTCATTGTCAGCAGCTAGTTTACGCTGCTTTTTGTCGGCTTCTGCCTGCCTGATCATGTAAGAACGTACCTTTACACCATCAACGACAACAGCTCCACTAACTATCGACCATGTTTCCTGGAGTTCGTTAGATGGCAAAGAATTTGTATCAACCACAACCCATTCACATCCCACGGGAACATCTCGCGCTGCAATTTCTTCTATTGAAATATCAAGTCCCGGCGCTATCGACATGACGCATGCATTACCATTTTCAACATACACAATCACTTTCATATCACAGGCCTCCCGAAACAGATACGCAGCAAAACGGCGGGTCTTCTGCTGTTGATGCAGCATTATTAATGCTGATAGGGAACTGATTAACACTCATTACGCGATTAAGGCTACCCAGACCATAACAAATCCCATCTTCTGAGGTTCCTGCGGTAGGTCGTCTCGATATGACGCTTGGGCAATAAAACGCGTTTTTCATCGCATTAGTGAAAATTACGTTAAATCGTCCCGTAGCGGTTCTCACTACGCTGGACACGTTATAGCTATCATTAATAGTTATCACCCCGCCAGCCACAGAGAAATTCACCCACGCAGTAACCAGGGTCGGGGATTTTTTTTGAATAGCACCGACGAGCCTGGGGTCATCGCCTGCTGCCACTGTGCCCGGCGTCGTACCTACATTGCATTTTGCTGCTTCTCCTAAACCAAGGTTTGCGAGAAATTCTGCTTTGTCAGGAATATCAGCGCCGTTCTGGTTTTTCGCAAGCTTCTCCGCCAGCTTATTCAGAACTGTAGTTGCAAAATTTGGATCACCCCCAAGGGCGTCAGCAAGTTCTTTCAGCGTATCCAGCGCAGCAGGCGAACCTGATACGAGTGCTGCAATTGCCGCCTGCACAAAGGCGGTATTTGCCATCTGTTGAGAGCTGTTGCCTGCTGCAGCCGTCGGCGCGGTCGGGGTGCCGGAAAATGCCGGGCTGGCCAGCGGCGCATAATCACCCACCACGCTTTTAACGTGTGCCGTTGTCGCAAGCTGCGTGCTATTGTCCGTCTTTGCCGCCGTCGGCCCCGTTGGTTTTCCGGTCAGTGCCGGGCTGGCTTTTGGTGCATATTGCGGGTGCGGGTCTGCGGCGGCAAGATGCTGCGCCATCAGTGAATCGGCGTATGCTTTAACGACAATCACCCCTTCATCAACGTATTTCCGGGTTGCCAGCACCACCGACGGGTCAATCTTCAGCGTCACTGCATCGGTACTGTTGACGATCAGGATCATGCGCACCGTCTGCGTGCGGCCGCTTCCCTCCTGCAGCTGGGGCTTGTACGTTTCCGGGCAGTTGGCCACGGCAATCATCACGCCGTCGGCGTCGAACAGGCCAATTTCCCGAATCCAGAAACCGCCGTCAGTCTCAGGGATAATCTGTTCGGCAATAATCTGGCTGCTGTTTGCGGCATCCACGCTGAGCGCATTAAGCGCAGCGCGGCGTTTCTCTGCAACCAGCGCCGTCTGGCTGGCGTTCGGCGTGGGCAGGGTGCCGCCGCCATCGCCGACAGACATATGGGTGATCTGCAGCTTGGTCCCGAGCGCGGCGGCGTTAGCCAGCTTTGCGGCGCCGAGGTTGGTTAACAGGGCGTAATATCTGGTCATGCGCTCACTTCCATTCTGTCGATGATGTGTATTGCCGTGCCGGAATAACCCGACCCGGACACGGTGATAATTTCAGGGGTGTAGGGGTAAACCGTCAGCTCGTCGCCGTCATAGCTCGCTGCAGCAACAGGCAGACCGCCCGTAACGTCAAGATTGATGGAAAGCCCGATCAGATGACGGCTGCGCGGTTTTGCGTCGTCTATCAGCCGCTCAAGCTCGCTGTACATTTCATCCGAAATGCCCGTATCCAGTACGCCGACGTCCAGCCGGAACGTGCCAGGCACATCGCCGGTTTTCCACCATTCCGTAATCCTGATGAGATACCCCAGCGGCTCAACCACGCGCCGAATCGCGCCGATGGTGCCTTTGTGCCGGTGAACGTAGGCCGATGCCGCGACGACCTTTCGTTTTGTGGCTTCCGGCCAGTTCGCATCCCAGCGGTCAACCGACCAGGCCCACGCCAGATACGGCAGCAGCTCGACCGGGCATGTCTGCGGGTTCCACAACTGGCGCAGCGGGACCGGGGTTTTTTCTATGGCGGCGCACGCCTCTGCGGCGGCCACCTCCAGCGTTGTCGAACCTGTCGGCAGGAGGCGATCACTCATCGGAGCCACCTACGGTGATACTGTATTGCGTGCAGTACGCTGCCTGGGTTTTATCCAGCACCACGTCGGCGGGCGGTGATGACAGCATCACGCGCTGGACGCCCTCAACGTGCAGCGCGGCAAACAGCGCCGACTGGCGAATATCGCGACCGAGCCGCCGCTGCGCCGATACAAACGCCGCAAGCCGGGCCTCTGCCGCTGCGCGAATGGGTTCAGCCTCCGGCCCCGGATAAATAAACAGCGTGGCGTTAATGCTGTACTCAACGATGGCGGCAGACTGAACCGTTACGCGGTCAGCAACCGGGCGCACGTTCTCATCATTCAGCGCCGCGTCCACAATGGAAAGCAGGTCATCTGGCGCGGTGCCGTCACCCTCACGCGACAACACGGTAACGGTAACCATGGCGGGGGATGGGCTGATAGCGGAGGCGTCAGCCACGCGCCCGTCGGCACTTTTCGCGTGATACTCATACGCGCCCGTCGGCCCGGCCACGCTCAGCCCTTCAAAGGCTCCGGCCACGCGCAGACGGAAGTCATCATCGCTTTCCATCACGGCGGCAACCGGTGGGATCGCAGTATCGTCAGCCGGGGTGATGGTCAGGCGTGACACGCCGTTATTTGCTCCCAGCTGATCGAGGTCACCGCCAAGGGCAAAAGCGACTGTGTTTGCCCTGGCGGCTTCGTTAACGCGCTGGCGCAGGATGATTTCGCGGTAGGCGTTTTCCTGCAGCAGCTTCACGATGGGTTCCGATTCCAGCGTCAACGTCCGTGCAATGGCGGCCTGCTGATCTGCAGGGTAAAGAGAAATCAGCGTGGCTTTGCGTTCGGCCAGCAGGGTTTCATAATCCAGCGCCTCGACCACATCGGGTGCGGGGAGCTGGCTCAGGTCAATAGTTGCCATAGTGTCAACTCACGGGAACGGTAAGTGAAAAATCCTGGCGGGAATCAGTGCGCGAACCGGTAATTTCCACCACCATCCCGCCGTTAAAGTCCGGGTCAAAGCTGATGGCGGTAAGCTTCACACGCGGTTCCCACTGCAGGATCGCCATATAGCACGCCGACATGATTTGCAGGTGCAGCGCGCCGTTATTCGGCATATCAATCAGCGCCGACAGCAGCGAGCCGTATTCGCGCCGCATTACCCTGGTGCCAACCGGCGTTATCAGGATGTCGCGCACTGACTGCCGGATGTGCTCAATATCATCAGCCGCCGTGCCGGTGTCGCGGTTCATCCCGCTGTATTTAGGTGTTGTCATTGAGGGCCATCCGTTTTGCTGCCACCGCGCTCAATGCCGCCATGTGTGTGAGCATGCAGCACAACACCGTTTGATGTGAGGTTGCCGCCAGAATGCGTAATATCCCCCTTCATGGTGCCGCCACCGGTGAGTTCTAAACTGGCTGCTTTGAGATGTTTCGTGCATTCCACCATGGGGGCATCCAGGATAATTTTTTCACTGGCGGTGACCACCACGACTTTCGTTGTCGCACTGATGGAATCAGCCGCCTCAATCGTGGCGGTTTTGATGCCTGTCGCATTGAGTGCGCCGGTGGCGGGTTCATATTCAATCACAGCACCGTCAGGGAATGACCAGTGCAGCGCGTCAGCGGAGGCAGACGGGGCGGGATTGTCGTCAGAATAGATGCCCGTCAGGACAAAGGCGGTATCCAGCTCGCCGCCCAGGCACAGAACGAGCACCTGCTCACCCACGGAGGGGGCGTTCCATGAACGGGTATTCCCTGCACGGGCGGTCAGCCACTGCAGCCAGGCGGTAGTGTTGTTTCCGGTATCCACGCGGCAGGTGCCGTCTGCAAGATTGACGGCGGCAACGGTGCCGATGCGGATCAGGTTGCGCAGCAGGCGCAAGGTATCGCTGATTTGTTCATTCATAGAGTGAGAATGCAGACATTAATCTGCATTCTCAAAGGAAAGTAATTTGGTCATTAACCAACAAACAGATCTAGTTTTTTTTTCTTAACTCACGGTGCGCTTTCAACAAATTACCTAATCCTTTGGGGCCACGGGTGATCATTCGTTCTATTTCCTTTTCGGAAAAAGTTTTCTTGTCTAAGGGATCGGTATAATCATCAGACCATTTCATAAAATCATATATTTCAACCAAAGAGGCCTCAGCTATGGGAGCTCTTTCGTGACTTTCATGCATTATCCAATGCATTGGCTTTTCCGCATAGAACTCTGATGGGAAATCAATAACTAAATCATTAAATTTCATTCGCCAGAATTGTTTTTCCTCTTTGTACATTACTTTGTGTGAAGACATCATGATTTTATTGGATAACATATTTGATACAGACAGCATTCTTGCTGTAGTCAACCAACGCAACCTGTCATTATCCAGCATTTTTCCTGTAAAATGATTAAGGTTTTCATAAGCCTTGCTAAGTTGTTCCTTGGCTTCTTTGTAATAGTCTTCTGAAAGATGGCGTCTAATGTTATATACAAAGCCTAGTGCTGCCAACTGGAATACGACTACAGGCCAAAAAGTCTTCATGAATTTATCAACTTCATCGAAAGAACTGAAGTTTACCATAAAAAACATAATGGCAATGAAATTCAAAAACAATGAAACCACAATCAAAATAAAGATTGAATTTATGAGATTCAACGGCATTAAGTAATTATGAAGTCTCTTAACGTAAACATAACTTCTATGAGATTTTATTTTGTCTGATATATACTTCATTTAAATTATTCGCCTCGATAAAAAATAACTGATTTCACTTTCTATCCATTCTATATCAAAATCATAGATTCCTAATAGTGGGCGAGCGTCATACTTCACCTCTTTGCCGCCTCTGGCTGCTCGATCACGCAGGCCGTAATGATGCACCCTGACCATGCGCTGCACGCGCCCGGTAAATTCCACTGCCGCGTCATCAGCGGTACTTTTCGCTTTCATGTATTTTGCCGTGCGGAGTTTGGCGAACATCTCCCGTTTGATGCGGCCCTTTTTGCCCCGCAGCGGTTGCGCCTTGCGGGGTTTAAACGGCGTGCCGTCCGGGGCTTTCTGGCTCTTGATATTCCGCTGCTGACTTGCGCGCAGCTTTCTGGCAATACCTGACGCCATTTGCTTTCGTGCCGTTGGTGACAGATTAGCAATCAGCGCGGCGAGTCGTGTTTCAACAGGCTCAAGCGGGTTCATTAGTGCCACTCGCTGACCAGTTCGCCGCCCGTATACATCCGGTCAGGGCGGTCCACGTCCTGGGGCAGGGGAGGCTCACCAACATGATTAACGTGCAATGCGCCACCCTCGCTTTTTACGATCACGCGCTCAGTAAGCTGAATGTTCATGCTGATATCCATCGTATTATTGCTGATGACATCGGCATTAAAGGTGAAGCCGGTGCGGCGCTTTTCTTCGGTTGCCATGATGTCGGGCTGGTTCTCACGCAGCCAGGCCAGCACCGGTACAACCAGCAAATCCAGATTGCCGTCATAGTCAGTGATCACCAGGTTAAGCTGATACTGATATTCAAACGACAGCGAGCTGGCGAGCGTGGAAACCATGCGCCCGTTATCAATAAACATATTCAGGCTGTCAGGGTTTCGCTGCAGGAGTGGTACGCAGGTTGTCAGCGCTTCCCGCAGTTGCTTCGGTTTCAGCATCGTGCTGCTCCTGGCATTCTTTGATGATTTCCACCTGCAGCCCGCATGATGCGAGCGCAGCCTCTAACTGCCGGTTGTCAGCCGCCAGATCGCCCTGGGTCAGCAGGCTATTTGACGGGAACGGGCAGCTTGTCACGCGTGGACAGCCAATCCAGATAATCTCGGGCGCTGGCAAAGGCGGGGCGGCTGTGCAGCCGGATAACGTCATCAGGCAAAGCAGCAGCAGACCAGCCGCGTAATGTCGGGTTAGCATCGTTTTCCCTCTGGATGGTTAGTTCACGATTAAGCGCGCCGGAACTGGCCCGCCCCTGAAGCAGGCGCAGCGCCGCCTCGCGTTTTTGTCCGTCACGCGCTTCGGCATTCAGCCGCGTGATAGCTTTATCCCGGCTCTCAATGCCCGCCGACAGGGTGCCGATGATGCGCTGCGCATCGCCCAAATCAGCCTTAGCCCCTGAAAGCTGCCAGCAGGTGAAAGCCAGCGCCGCCAGCAGTGCGACTAACAGCACAGACAGCAGGCGCGTCATGCGGCCCCCTTCATGCACCAGGCGATTTCACGCACCCGGCGGTTCTCAATGCCCTTATTTTTGACGCCCTTCACGTATACCCATCGCTGCAACTGCTGGCAGGCGCTGCGCCACTCACCGCGATTGATAAACCCGGCAAGGGTGGAGGTGCAGGCGGCGCGCACGCCGACATTGAAGGTGAACGACACTACGGCGTCATAAACCTGCGGCGGCATGGCAACCGGCATACAGGCTGCAATGCCGCGTTCAACGCGCATCACGTCATACACCAGGTTAACCGCGACCTGCCGATCGCTGACAACGCTTTGCGGTGTTACCCCCTCTGTATGCCCGATGCCGTTAGTCCAGACGTTCGCGCTGCACTGATACGGCGTGGTGCGACAACCTTCCGCATCGGCAATCAGCCGCAGCCCTTCCTCTGATGTTTTCAGCGTGCTGAACTGCGGCAGCAGCGCGGCGATAGCCAGCACGGCAACCACGGCGCAGCGTTTAGCGATCTGGCTCAAAGGTCACCCCCTGCAAAGACTGGCGCGCCAGCTCATACGTTTTGCGGCGGTAGTGCCAGTTAATGAAAAAATTCGCCACGTTGATAATCAGCGTGACCACCGCCACAAAAGCCCCGACCATAAAGGCGATGTCCTGCACCGTATGGCGGCTGAACCACATCATAAAAAGGCCGACAAGGTAGCTGATAATTGAGCTGTTCTTCTCCATTTGCTAACTCCAGAGGTTCACGGTTTCACCCACTGCCGACGAATCGGGCAGATCGGGCAATGTGACCTCGCAACCGTGCGGCAGTACCGGCCCGCTTTCGGCAAGGCCGGGATTGGCCGCATAAACCAGTTCAACGACCTGTTCAGTGCGGCCGTAATGGCGATGACAGATATCGTCAACGGTGTCACCCTGCTGCGCCCGGACGTTCATCACAGCAATCCGATGATGCAGGCACTTTTACCCGCGATTTTGCTGATACTGAAACGGGCATCACGCCAGTATTCGTCTGCGCTGGCTTTGACTTCATCGCCCTTTTTACCGCTGGCGTCATAACCGCGATAACGCTCAACGATGGTTGCCGCCGTCAGGTGGCTGACTGCATCAAAATAGTTCGACAGCTTTTCACTCTCGCCGTCGAGCTGATCGGCGGGAACATCGGCCAGGACTTTAAACCCTGCAGCCATCTTTTCAGCCCGGTAGTCATACAGCTCGGCGTTCACTTCTGAAATCGCCGTTTTCACCGCCTGCCGCAGCCGGGCCGGGGTGATCGTACCTTCATAGCGCAGCGCATCGCGCAGGCGCTGCAGGTCAACATCAGGCCAGAAAAAAGTGTTAACAATCGGCGGCTCGGCAGCGTCTGCGGGTCGCGGTGCGGGGATTACCAGCGTGCTCATAGTGGCCTCTGAATAGGTGGGCGGTGGAGGCTGGCTCAGAAACCTGAAAGGCTCATTGCCATCCTGCCGCCCGTGCGCGGGGCGCTTTCGTTAACGGCTGGCCAGAGTCTGCTTTTTCAGCTCAGTTGCCAGCCTTTCAATGTCCTTTTTAACGCCGCTGCCCTGATGAAGCTGCAGCGCGCGTTTGAGGTGTTCCATCGCTTCCAAACCCCTGCCCACATCACGAAGAACATAGCCGGTGATTTTGTGCAGCTTGGCGCGCACCTGATCGGGCATGTCTTCGGATTTCGTCAGTTCCAGCGTTGCCAGCAGCGGGTCAATATCGACCGGCTCTTTAGCCGTCCACGTCCGGGTCGCCGCATCGGCAACCTCTTCGGTGAGAAGATAAGCCGTGCTGTTGCGCTTATACGTATCAGGCGGCACCAGCCCGTACTGCAGGGCATAGCGGGCAATCTCCAGCGCGCCGGGAATATCCCCGGCATCCAGTCGCCAGATCATGACGGTCATCAGGATGGCATCCTGTGCGCCCTTGCCCTGGCTCAGTACGCCAGCCACCCACGGTAAATAGCCGGGCAGCATGTCGCGCTTCATCTGAGCCTTACTTTCCACTGACCGCACCTTTTTCAGGCGGCGCTTATCTTCATTCAGCTTCATGAGCATTCGCTCATAGCCGTTGGCATGTCGCAGCGGGCCGTCAGCCTGCTGCGATGCTTCGACGGCCTGCTGACGCATAACGTGACGCTGGGCAGGGCTTGTCATCCGTTATTCTCCCGCTTCGGGCGCAGGCTCTGATACAGCGGCAGCAGAGGCATTAACGGTGAAATCACCCAGCTCGATGTTCTCCACCAGGCAACCGGCCGCGTAATCTTCGATCACGAAATCTTCATTGATAGATTCGTAGTTCTCGATGCGGTCACGCTTCGCTACTTCCACAATTAGACGGCGGTGAGTGCCTTCCTGCCAGTAAATCGACAGGTTATCGAGGCGGGTGATAAACAGGGCGTTGGCCGGGAAGTAAGGCACGCGGATCGCCGGCAGGTTACCGATGCGCTTCTGGCTAACGATGACGTCAGCGGCAAGCTGATCGGTGGCAGACTGCGACTGATTGACCAGCGGGAAATATTTGTCTGCCAGAAGTTGGCGACCGCAGATAACAACCAGCTCCGGGTCTTCCTGATACCACGGCTCGATCATGGTGTTGGTGGCATCCATCACCACGGCGTCCAGGTTGGCATAATCGCCGTCTTTACCGACGCGGATTTTTGCTGAAATAACCGCACCATCTTCACCGATGATTTTGCTCATGACGCGCTTCGGCGCATGGTTGCGGTACTTCTGCAGCCAGCCCACGGCAACATCCTGCAGCAGCGGGTTGTTCTGGCGGTTTGAGGTTTTCGCACGGGCGATACCGTTGAAACCAGCCATAATGCGATCCAACCCCTGGCGCTTAATAATCGCGTCGCGCAGGCGGGTCTGGAAATCTTCATAACGCGCCCACAGGTCAAGCTGGTTATAGCGGATATGGAAATCGTAGTTGGTCTGAGCGCACTCATAGCCGTCAGCGCTCAGGTCAGAAAAATCAGCGGTTTCGCGCTCGTCACCGCCAGCGGTATCGGTGGTGCTGGCAATCGAACCAGTCACGCCGATCCCTATTTTCTCGCCCTTCATATCCACGACAGGGGTGATATTGATGCGGGTCAGAAAGTCGGACGACTCCTGTACGCGGGTCATCAGGCTCTGGCTGACCGATGGCTCTACGGAGAATTTCTTATCCATATCACCGGTTTCTACGCCGTTAAGCTCAGCCAGGCGGGTGAGGTAGGCGTTAAATTTAAAGCGGGTAGTCTGGCGCATTAGTCTTCCTGTAATCAGTGTTTGGTTTTCAGTGGCGCTGTGCCGTTCAGGACTGTCTTTAACAGTCGGTTTGCACGGAGGTTTTATCGCCGCCGTTTGCACGTGGACGCTGGTTGAAATTGCCGTCAGTTTTTTCCAGCTTGCTGGTAAGGCTTTCCAGCTCACTGCGCCCTGTGGTGGTTTCCAACTGCAGTGCATCAATGCGCTCAGAGAATTTTCTATCCAGCGCGGACAATGCGTCTGCGGCTTCCTGACCAGTGGCAGTCAGTTGCTCGGCAACCAGGGTTACGGCGGCGTGCACGTCAGCGCTCTGCACGTCATCCGCTTTCTTTTTCGCGGAGAACAGCGCAGCGATACGGTCACGTAATGACGGTCCGGGGACGGCTTCTTCATAAAATTCGATCAGGGTTTCTTCTGCAGCGGTAAACAGGTTGTCTTTGTCCAGCTTGCGGGACGCCAGCGGATTCGCTTTTGCAGTGGCGCTAAAGCTCAGGTATTCCGTGCCGAGGCTGGCCGGGTCATCGGTAACAGCCAGACCAATGAGATACGCCTCGCCGGTGTCAGCAAATTTCGGGTTCACTTCAACAGATGTGTAAATTTTCTGGCGCGCCTTGGTCAGCTCGACCAGCTCAGGGGTGGGATCGATGTAGCCAAACAGGGCGAGCTTGCCTTTAAGCTTGCCGTCAGTGATTTCCTCGGCCTCAGCCTTCGTTACGTCCCCAAAGCGACGGAACGTACTGTCAGCGGCATAACCCTTGATGTGTTCCATGTTGATGCGCGCACCGAACACGGTCGGGTCATAGTTTTTCGCCATCTGCGAAATCCAGTCGCGGGAAATCACGCGGCCGTCTGTGGTAGCGCCCTCAACTGCGATACGAAAACGCTTTGCTTTAGTTGCCATTAATCAGGCTCCGGTCAGTGGTTGGTTCAGGTCACGGCCAGTTTCACCACGATCACCACCCCGCTCAACGAAACCCGGCTTGCTGGCTTATGAGCAAGCAGGGACAACGGGCGCGCATCGCTGCTGCCCCGGTAGCCTTGTTGCCATGAATATGACACCCGGCACCATCATCAGCGATCCCCGCCGTCAGGCCGCTCTGCTTTACTGGCAGGGCTTCTCCGTACGCCAGATTGCGGAGACGCTCAGCATTAAAACGCCGACCGTGCAGAGCTGGAAACTCCGCGACGAATGGGAAAGCATTGCGCCCATCAGCCGCGTTGAGGCCAGCATGGAAGCGCGGTTAATTCAGATCATCATGAAGGAGGTAAAGGGGAATGCTGATTACAAGGAGATAGAGGCGTTAGGACGTCAGATTGAACGCCTGGCACGCGTCGAACGCTACCGCAGCACGGGTAACGAGGCCGATCTCAATCCTAACGTGCGCAACCGCAACAGAGGCGAACGCCAGCCAGCATCAAAGAACGTATTCAGCGAAGAGGCCACGGAGAAACTGACGTCGCTGTTTACTGATGGCTGCTTTGAGTATCAGCTAGGCTGGCACAAAGCCGGGCTGACACACCGAATCCGCAACATCCTTAAATCACGCCAGATCGGCGCGACGTTCTATTTTGCCCGCGAAGCCCTGATCGATGCCCTCGTGACCGGGCGCAATCAGATTTTCCTGTCGGCCAGCAAGGCGCAGGCCCACGTTTTTAAAAACTACATCATCGACTTTGCCCGCGAGGTTGATGTGGACCTCAAGGGCGATCCCATTGTGCTGCCAAACGGCG
The DNA here is from genome assembly GCF_037479575.1 of Erwinia sp. MYb416. Classification (NCBI taxonomy): domain Bacteria; kingdom Pseudomonadati; phylum Pseudomonadota; class Gammaproteobacteria; order Enterobacterales; family Erwiniaceae; genus Erwinia; species Erwinia sp. MYb416. The sequence goes on along the minus strand of NZ_JBBGYT010000442.1, from coordinate 224,772 downwards.
CACGCCTGATTTTCCTGGGGACCAACGTCAGGACCGCGCAGAGTTACACGGGCAATCTCTATCTCGATGAATATTTCTGGATACCAAAATTCCAGGAGCTGCGCAAAGTCGCCAGCGGCATGTCGCTGCATAAAAAATGGCGTACCACCTATTTTTCCACGCCGTCGAGCCTGTCGCACAGCGCCTATCCATTCTGGTCTGGCGAGTTGTTCAACAAGGGCCGACGTAACCGCGCCGACCGCATCGAGCTGGATCTCAGTCATTCTCACCTGGCCAACGGCGCGTTATGCGATGACGGCCAGTGGCGGCAGATTGTCACCGTTGAGGATGCGCTGACCGGGGGCTGCAACCTGTTCGACCTGGAGCAGCTGTCGCTCGAATACAGCCCGTCTGAATATCAGAACCTGCTGATGTGCGAGTTTGTCGACGACGAGGCAAGCGTATTCCCGTTTGCCGAGCTGCAGACCTGCATGATCGACAGCATGGAAGAGTGGAATGACTTTAACGTGTTCCTGCTGCGTCCCTTCGACTATCGCCCCGTTTGGATTGGTTACGACCCGTCACACACGGGCGACAGCGCAGGCTGTGCCGTCATCGCGCCGCCTCTGGTTCCCGGTGGTAAGTTCCGCGTGCTGGAGCGCCATCAGTGGCGCGGCATGGATTTTGCCGCGCAGGCCGCATCCATCAAGGAGCTGACGGAGAAATATAACGTCGAGTACATCGGGATTGATGCCACCGGTATCGGCCAGGGTGTTTTCCAGCTTGTGCGCCAGTTCTTCCCCGCAGCCCGTGAAATCCGTTACACGCCAGAGGTGAAAACCGCGATGGTCCTGAAAGCGAAGGACACGATCACCAGCGGGCGCCTTGAGTACGACGCAGGGCATACGGATATCACGCAGTCCTTTATGGCTATCCGCAAAACGATGACCGCCAGCGGGAACCGATCAACCTATGAAGCCAGCCGCAGCGAAGAGGCCAGCCACGCCGATGTCGCTTGGGCAATCATGCACGCACTTTTAAACGAACCGCTTACCGCCGCCGCCGGTGGTCAGAGTCAAAACTTTGTGGAGTTTTATTAATGAGCAAGCGTAAAGGCCGCAAGTCTTTTCAGCAAAAATCCACGCCAGCAATGACGGCTACATCCAACCAGCAGGCCGAGGCGTTCAGCTTCGGTGAGCCGATCCCGGTACTTGATAAGCGGGATATTCTGGATTATGCCGAGTGCATCAGCAACGGACGCTGGTTCGAACCGCCGGTGAGCTTCCACGGTCTGGCTAAAAGCCTGCGCGCTGCCGTACACCACAGCTCACCGATTTACGTTAAGCGCAATATTTTGCTGTCTACTTACATCCCGCACCCGATGCTCAGTCAGCAGGATTTCAGCCGCATCGTGCTGGACTATCTGACCTTCGGTAACGGTTTTGCAGAACTGCGCAAAAATGCATTAGGGAAGGGGTTCCGCGTGGAGTGTTCACCGGCGAAATATACCCGGCGCGGCGTTGAGGATGACACGTTCTGGTTTATCAATGACTGGAAAGATGCGCATCGTTTCGAAACGGGCAGCGTGTTCCAGCTACTGGAACCGGATGTAAATCAGGAAATTTACGGCCTGCCGGAATACCTGAGCGCGCTTAACTCGGCCTGGCTGAATGAAGCGGCCACCCTCTACCGCCGCAAGTATTACCAGAACGGCGCGCACGCGGGTTATATCCTGTATATGACGGACGCAGCGCAGAGCAGCAGCGACATTGAGCAAATGCGAAAGGCAATGCGCGACACAAAAGGCGTCGGCAACTTTCGCAACCTGTTTATGTATGCGCCCAACGGAAAGCCGGACGGGATTAAGATCCTGCCGCTGAGTGAGGTCGCCACCAAAGATGATTTTTTCAATATCAAAAAGGCCAGCCGTGACGACCTGCTGGCCGCGCACCGGGTACCGCCTCAGATGATGGGTATCATCCCGGACAATGCGGGCGGTTTTGGTGATGTGGTGAAAGCGGCACAGGTCTTTGTAAGGAATGAGCTGACTCCGCTTCAGGAGCGGATGAAAGAAATTAATCAATGGGTTGGCGCTGAAATTATTGGATTTAAAGATTACTCGCTTTAGTTTTCAAATTGGGTAACTAGGTTACCCAATTCAGTTATGCTGCTGTGGTAGAATTACTATGCTCCCTTAAGTAACCAGGGACCCACTCTACAAAATATGTTGCTTCTTGATAAAGATCATAAATTTCGCGCGTAGTTTTTTCTAAAGTGAAATTCCCAAAATCCTGATGCACTAGGCGGTTTCTTTCTCTGCCCACTTCCAAAAATGCTTTTATAGATGAGTCAAGTGCAGGATTTTCTCTTACGGCTATTTTGGCAACTTGTAAGAAATCCTGACCGAACAGTGAGAAAAAAGCATTGGCATTTTTCTCATCCCAACTAAACCATGTATGATACTGCCGTTTAATAGCTTTGTTCTGAACTAACGAAGCTATAATATGCCCTCCACCGGCAGATTCACATACAAAGTCCATTACACAGTCAGACATGTTTTTTTCGAAAAAACTTGCAGCAGCCAGAAGTAGTGATTTTTTAAAATTTTCTTCTGCTGAACTAATTAATGAGATTTCTTGTGTTTTTTGCAGTAAGGCAATCAACTCATAAAATTCAACATGAAGCCTATCTACGATTGTACCTGCCATGGTCACCCCCCGCTAGACTAGTATCAACGTATCTTTAGCAATATCCAATCTCGCAGAGACATTGGAAACTTTAGTTGTTCCTTCACTAGCAGCCTGAGTGAAGGTAGTATTCATTTTTATGTCGTTCAAGCTTTCTAAAGAAATTTTTCCAGTAACTAATCTTTCTTCATTAAATGCATCGAAGCATGCTGCTCGGAAGACTGCTTCATAGACTGCAATATTGAAACGATTATTGCTTTTGTTAGTGAATGCATCTTCAGGAAGCTCACTACAAGAATCTAAGAAACTAACATATAAATTTTGGAGGTAAGTGTTTTGCTCTATGGTGTTGTTTTTACATTTTTTGGAAAATTGGTTTAAGAATTTGACCATAGATGGTACGTAATTCTCAATATCCATCAGCATAGCAAATCCGCGTAAAATAATTTCAATATCTTTTACATGCAGATCAGGTTGCGATGAACCTAATAATGTTCTTGTTTCGGGGAAGCTATTCAATCGGTATAACATCTCGTAAAAAGCAGAGTGATACATGCTGGTTCTTATTTCTTGTGGGCGAAGATTTATACCACCAGTATTTAATCTATTAAATATCTCATACATTGAAGAATCATCACCATCTGGCGTGTTCTGTTTTACAATAATATTTCTCAAAGGTCTCAAGTCAAATTGTGTTTTATATTAGCCAAGCGTGGAGTAATTAAGGTTTTTAAATATGCTTTTAACTCCAGGTATTTTCTCCGGGAGTTTTAGGTTAAAGGATTGAAAGTAAGTGTCATCATGGAGAACTTCCTCTGGTATTCTGCCAGCCTTATCAAAAATCTCTCTAAGCTCCACTCTCATTTCTTTTCGTGGGAATCTTTTTTTCACGAAGTAATAAATAGACATTAACCTTTGTTGCCCATCGATTACAAGGAAGTTATTCCTCCCTTGCTCATAAAGAAAAATTTGAGGTACGGGCAATCCTAATATTAACGATTCGATCAGCTTTGAAGATCGTGCAATATCCCAAACAAAATTACGTTGAAAGCCAGGTATTTTTACAGCGCCAGATTCAATAAAACTAAATAAAGTCATCACATTGAAATCATTGGGAGTTGACGTGATGTCATATTCGGCTATCTGAAAAGGGTCAGTGTTATCAGCATAATCCTCAAACCAACTGTTTTCCGTTGAGGGCAGCACTTCATCGAAAGTTTCTTCAGACATAACATCTCCTTGTTCATAACGTAGAAAATCTAGAATTAGATTATTCGAGAATTTACTTTACTACAACTGAACATTCGCGCGCAATGCTATCCCCGCCACGCCTGCCCGCTTTAGTGACCTCATTTCATGCAACTGCACGATCCTCACGAAGCTGCGCCGCAACTGGTGTGGTGAGGAGTGTGGGGCAGGGGATCCTACATGCGGATCCATGCACTCTATGCATGCATGGCTACAGGCCACCGATTTGGTGGCCTAAATGCGGGTTAATGAGTGAAGCGGAAGAGGTGGAAACCGTGCACACCCTCAGTAACGATCTTAACGTTCTGGCGTTGCGCCTTGATGTAGATATTGGCCTCAGCAGCAGTAATCGCATAGCCGGCACCAATAACCAGTTGAACAAAGTCAGCCGTGGAAATTTCGAGAAAATTACCCTGATGCTTTATGGCTTCCCTGTAAGCTGAAAACATTGCACCGTCTTTTCTGGCCATGTCTAAACCCACCCATCCTGTTCCCATACTTCCTGTATCAACTGGCTTAAGATTTCGCGGTCAGACTCCAGAGTAAACCCTGCTATCTCAATACCAGCAGTGATGCCTGTGCGTATGGTGATTTTTGTCGCCGGGAAAACACTTAACACACGGCGGTGCAGTTCAGCATGAAAAGCATTCAGCGCTTCCGGGCTGACTTTCTGTTGACGATCCAGAGTGATATCAATTTGCATAGCGGCCTCAGTGACAGCTCAATCAACAGCGTAAAAAAGACTGTCGCTGATTTCATTGCGAGGCGGCGCATTCGCCAGGTCAGCAATGATACTCAGCGCCAGTTCGAAATCAGTTGGTTTGCAGTTAGCTATGAGTGACACCTCAGCTATAAACCGTACACACGCCATTTTTTTATGCATGGCGTTTAGTTCGTCCATCTGCATACTCCCCCCTGTATAAGTACTGTGTATATATACAGTATCATGGTGCTTAAGTGGATTGAAAGCATTTTGTTAAGATAAGACTTAAGTTTTATCAGTATGATAAGAAAGGTAAAATTCCATTTTCAGTATTCCTTTATCTGTGCATGGCTAGGCACCCGATAGGTTACAAAGGCAGGGCAGTCCGGGCCTTAAACCCCTTTTGATGCTGTACGCAAAAGATTAAACCGGGCTAACAGTTTCACAGTGTTAACCGGCTCTTTTCCTCTAAAAATCTCACCACTGCCCGCGCCTCTGTACCATTCACCGAATATTTTGGTATCAAAACCACGGATAAGGCGCACAGCCAGGCCACGGCTAATCGTCTCTCCGGTCAGATCCTTGATTTCGCCAATCGCCCGGGCACAGGCCGCTTCAACTTTCCCACTGCGCCTGAACTCTTTAGCTGCCTTTTTCGGCTGATCGGCCCGTATCCTTTGCAACAATCGCCGGCGCTCCGTCCGGTTCATCTTCTCAAAGTCCTTAGCAGGCATTATTTCCGGGTTCGACGCATCCTCAGATCCCGGCTTCCCCGTACAGTTATTGACAGAACTCCGAGAGGACGCGGGCGCGCCCTCAAGGTCAAAAACAAAATCAAAGGCAGATTCAACTGACAAAACCGAAAGCGGGGCATCTGATGCGTCAGCCTGCTGAGTGGCTTTTTTAGGCACGATCTTCCACTGCACAAGGCGAGTCAGGATAGGTGTATCTTCTCCAACGGCGGTGGAATACACCCCCTTGATGCGTACCGTTTCTTCGCCGTACTCATTCAGCTCGTCACCTGATTGGTACCATGTGCGCACGGCTAATTCATCACGCCGAACAAACGGCCCGCCCTGGGCGTTAACGTACTCTGCCCATTCACCCTGATCGGCAGCATCGTGAACAGCAGCAAACTCTATACTCAGGCCGTGTGCTGTCTCACTGTCGGCCATGCGGCGCAGCTCGCGATAAACCGTAACAGGTGCGCCACCGACAAACTGAAACTGTCGGATGTGCCAGCGCGCCGCCCAGGCAGATACAGCCGGGGCTGTTTCCTTAAGCTCTTTCCCGCTCTCGTCGTCCAGCTCACCATCAAGAGCGTAACCATCGATATTTTTAGAGATGTATTTCGCAACGTATCCGGTGGCGCTACCTTTTTCAGAGTCGATCGCTTCGGCATGAAAGCGGGCTTTCCTGGCCTTATCTGTTGTCAGCTCGCTGCTGTCTTCCTGAAATGCGTAATCGCGCAGAATCTCACGCACTCGATCGACATCGCCGGGCAGCATGAACATGAGCATATGCCAGTGAGGCGTGGCGTCGTGGTGCGGTTCAGCAACGCGGATACCAAAAATGCGGATATCTTCACGGTGAAGTTTTGCACGTACCTTTTGCCATACACTGCAAATATAGCGCTGCGTCTCAGAAGGATTGGCACCGTTCCACTTGCGGTTACGATGTCCGGTCTTAATCGTTGCGTGATAGCGGGACGGGGCAGTGATGGTGTAGAACTCACCTACAAATCCCATCTCATTACAGATATCTTCAAAGCCACGGATGCGGGTCATCAGCTCACAGCGACGAATTGCAGGATTAGCCACGCTGCCATCATATTTGTCTATCAGGCTTATACGATTCCCGTCATCGTCTTGCAGATCCATCCCTTTCAGGAATTCACGAGTGCGGCGCTTTTGCTCACGCCACTCAATCACATTCATCGTGCTGGCGTAAGGTGTGTGTTTTTTGCTGACGTTTGCCAGAGCTATCTGCAGGTGTTCACGCCACGAAGCAGCAACGCGGCGTAGGCGGTTTTTCCACCATCTTTCAGTGCTCATGCGAGAAATCGCGGAGGCAACTTTTTCCGGCTCAAAGAGTTTAGTTGTTACCTTGTCCCACAGTGGAGGCGCCTGCTTTAACTGGTGGGTAATAGCGGCCGCAACGGTATAGAGTAGGTGCGCATATTTATAATCGGATGCATCGCTGACTACCGTGCTCGCTTGAGCCATTTCAGCAGAGATGAAACTTGCGACATCACCGGCCAGCATATCTACGTCGGCACGGGACATATCTGCCAGGCGGTTAAACCGACCGTTCAGCGCCCACAGAGTTGAAACAGCAGACACGCCGCGATCACCAGCGGGCGCGTGAGCTGCAAGCATTGCAAACATATCAGGGTGCATATCAGCAGTTTTGTATTGGGCATTGACGCGCTCAACGCGTGGCAATGTGCGCTCGACAAATGTTTTCGTTAAGTACGCATTGGCACGTGCTAAACCTTCTGTTTTTTCCAAATCATTCAAACGGCGCTTAACATCCATCTGAATAATGATCGGTTGTTCCTGGAGAAGGTCACGCGCACGCAAAAGCGCCGCGAACATCTGTGCGCGGCGTTGGATATTGGTTGTTGCGAGGTAAGGCTTACTTATTGCATCCCGTGGTGCGTTCCACGGGTATGCATAGGCTTGTTGAATTCCAGTAACAGCATTACAGTTGCCACTATTTCCAAAGGAAGGAGTCTCCGATGTTGTCTTATCCACCGCTCAATCGTCCTTATTATGACGAGATGATGAATATGCATGCGGCCGCATCTGCACCTCAAGGCGCTGTAAGGATTTTATCATCGAGCGAAATGTATGCTGCATGTGACGCGTTTTTGAGTCAGACGAAAAATTACGAATTAGAACGTTGGCTTCCCTCAAAACCCTGTCGAAATGAGATTGCTCGTCGGCTCCAATGGGCCGTTGAAGCAAAGTGGAGACCTCGCGAAGAATGGACAGGAGCAGTGCAGCGCGCATTGAATATCGTGCTCCAACCGACCCCGCACACCCATACACAAGGATTTCCTGAGTGGGTGAATGAGGGATCTCTAGAGTCAGATATTCACATTTCTGTTCATGCGACTCGCCAAACAGTTGAGCTTTTTGCACTTGGCGATCGACGATTTGTGCCAACGCAGACAGAACTTTTTCTGGTTCCCTCTCATTTTGGTGAATTTCTTGCTTCGCTGGCCGCTGGCAATGTATATCCGCTGTGGCTTGCGCAGGTTGATAGCAAAGACACTCCAGGGTGCCGTGATGGTCAGTACCCGATATATACCCAGCGTGAAGTTTAATCATCTGAATATGGCGTTAAACCGCCATCCTCTTGTAGTGAGAGTTCTTGTGCTCTTCTATCTCTTTGCAATTCACACACAGGGTTACCCCATCCAGCGCTTTACGGCGCTCTGCAGGGATAGGTGACTCACAGCATTCACAGAAGAAAGCGCTCGGTGCTGCTGGACGTTTGAGGGTATTAGCCAGAGCGTGAGCGAGATTCTCCTCAACGCGCTGTTGTACCAGATCCATTGAGTCGGCCATTAGTGCAGCTCCTGTGAGCACGCCTCAAAGCGGCCAGCTTCCTGTCGCAATAGTTCGATTATCTCGACGGCAGACAATTCGCTGCGCTGTGCATAGATAGCAATTGCTTCAAGACGGATTGAAACGGCCAGCGCCTGGTCTTTCTTCTGTTCAGTGCGCGCTTTATTCAGCAGTACCAATACGGCATCTGCTGCAGCAACCATTTTTTTATTATCAATATTCTGCATAGTTAATCTCCATATTCAGGCAAAAGAATGCCCGGCGTGTTTACGCCTTTAACTTAGTTTTGGGGTTATTCGGAAAGTGCGCAGTCAGCGAATGACAGATAGCGCGGTAGCATTTTTCCCCAGCGGGAAATCTTGTTCATTGCCTCGATAATGTAGAGGCGGCGAGCCTCGTCAAACTCTTCAAAATTCTTACCGACTTCATCAGCCTTGAATGCGGCTGTGTGATCACGATTGGCCAGAGTTAAAACCACAAACTTAAAGTCATGATCCAGTCGATTAAAATACCGTAGTGCTGGATTGTCATTTTTCTGGCGAAGCTGACGACGACGCGCCTGGAACTGCTCAAACGGCATCGGCTCTTTAACCGCCTCAAGGTGAGAGTGAACATTAAAAGTCATTACTTACCCCATAATGTTGAGAGACGTTGAATAAAACTGGGCTTCACAGATGACAGCTCACGCAAAAGTACTTTCTGATTGTTGCTTGGATGCCAGCGCTTACCTTCACATCCCATAATCCAGCCGTGGCCAAATGAAAGGGAAGGAGACTGTCGCTTTAGCAATGGCGCGATAGATAAAGGCATAAGTACCTCAGCTCAGGCCGATTGATGCGCTGATACCACCAATAACATCAGCAGTAGAAGCCATCGCAGGATTGCTGTGAATGCGTGTATGTACAGCCATTGCCGCCAGTGTCAGGCAGCGAATACCCGAATTGACGCTATTCACAAAAGCATTTTTGCGTGATTGCGTCATATGCTCACCAGACACAGCGCCGGCGGCCATTTGCCCGACAGCAGCCGTGGCGTGCAAAACGTAGTTCGGTAGATTATCTGCTGACAGTTCATTTACCGGGACAGAGGGCAGGCAGTTCAATTGCGCCAGCAATCCATCAACCAATGAAGCGTCTTCTGTGAGATCCGTAAGTGCCAGCACATCAGCCAGTGTCAACTGGTGAGGCTGTTCCGGATTTAATTTGTTGCGAAGCACCTGTGACCGCATACCGACCTTTTCAGCCAGCTCTGACAGGTTGTGATTTTGAGCAAACTGGCGACAGGCCGAATCGAGAAGCTGCTGTTTAGATACCTGGTAATCAAACATGGCTCGTTCCTGAGAAACTTGCATAATCAAGTTATGGCTTGATGTAACGACATTTGAGGGCGTGCTGACGGTTCTTTTCGCGCCATGCGGCTACGTTGACCAGGGCATTACCATGCTTTTCCATCACGTCAGTACGCGCTTTTCCTGTCTTCCGACAGGTTGAGTTACGAACTACGGTGGTGGTCGGGGTAGGGGCAAGCAAAACAACGCCGTCACGGATCCATTTTTCCAGCACTGACTTACTGATGCCGTTGGCAGCAGCAAAATCATCCTTGGACATTGTCGGGGAGCTATTGAGGCTGATTGCACGGTTTACAGCGTTGTTAAGGGCTTCGCTTAGGGCGGGCATCAGTGAAGAAGTAATTGTCGCGATCAAATCTTGCGACTTAACTAAGTCAAATGCGTGCTGACTGTTTGCATTTTCAGTATGCATAAAGCAGTATCTCCATTCGGTGTATTGTGTTCTATCGTATTGCATGTGGTGTGTAGCTACTTTAGATCGCTTTATTTTAACTGTAAATGCATTTTTGCGATTCATGGTAAATTTATGCGTCTTGAAAACGCCGTAGCTACTGACGTTCTTGAAAGAATCCTCTCTGCATATGGCTTCACTATGCAAAAAGACCTCAGCGACAGGCTTGGTATTGCGAAGAGTAATGTTGCAAGCTGGTTGCAGCGCGGGCATGTGCCAGGCAATGTGATTGTGCAGTGTGCTTTAGATACCGGCACTGACGTTAACTGGTTGGTTACTGGTGAACTCGCAAAAACAAGTTTTGATATTCCCCAGTCTCTTGGTAGCGGCAAAGCTCTCTATGATGAAATCATGTCGAATGGAGGTAAGCCTGTCTTACGCCGCATCATGGATGCCTATGGGTTCACTCTCCAAAAGCAGCTTTGCGACCTTCTGCAAATATCGTCTGGCACGGTAAGCACTTGGGTGCGCCGCGATTATTTCCCTGGTGATGTCGTAGTGGCTTGTGCACTTGATACGGGAGTGTCGCTGCAATGGTTGGCTACCGGGAAAGGGATGCCGGGAAGTGAAGGTTTGGTCAGCATTAGTAGCTCTTCGATTCCACGTAAAAATCTGACAGCCGGTGTATTGCAGGATGCAGGGCAATGGACTGTGGATTTAACCTTTATCTCTCACTCTATAACTGAGCCAGTATTCGTGTTCAGCAATAGTGGTGCGTGGATCGTAGATATGGCAGTTGTCGAAATTAGCAATGGTCGATGGTTACTTGGTATAGATGAAAAATTCGATGTGTATGATATTACTCTTTTGCCAGGCAGGAAAATTAGCGTGACAGGGAAGGGGACAAACTTTACCTGCGGTGCAAGTGAGGTAAACACTGCTGGAAAAGTAGTGATGACAATGGATTTTAATTTCTAAAGGAATAACAAATGGGTATTGTTTTTTCACTGCTGTCACTGACACTTTCAGCGTGGGCTATTCGCAGCATTTGTATTAAAAAACAGAGCGGTGGTAAAAAAATCGGCAAGTCAATTTTTTCCCTATGGTACTTGTCACAGGCATTTAAAACGTTCAGGCTGGTTGTATTAATGGTGACATTACCATTCGAGATATAGGTGAGGTAGTTGAGCCTAGCTACTGGAAGGGCTTAATAGAAAAATAGTTCAACACCATGTTTCTTTGTGACTTTTAAAGAATGATACTTTTTCTTAGAAAATTTCAGGTGAGATTTTATGGATACTCAACAAGACATTTCATTTTACTTGGAAAGTCAAGCTAAACGATTCAGGAAGCATCTTGACCCCAAGTTGGATATTACTTCATTAGTGCTTAAAGGGCATTTATTTGCAGAGGAGCAGCTGTTCGAAATAATAACTTTGCATTGCAGAAACACTATGCCTTTGCAACGCATTCAGTTAAGTTTTAGTCAGAAGTTGAAACTTGCTAGTGCTATGTATAGTTTTCACCTTCCTGTAGATCTTTCAAATAATAAGCTTTGGTCGGCATTGGAGCATCTGAACAAACTTAGGAATACATTGGCTCATAGTTTAGATAATCCAGAAACCAATAAAAAAATTATTGTTTTCTTAAATTCAATTAGAGATTTGTCATTTTCTTCTGTTAGTGGTTCTTGCAATGAAATATTAGATTTGGATGATAAGGAGTTATTGTTAAAATTATTTAACTCAATCAGTGGGCTTTTAGGATACCTCAGCTGCATGAGAGGTATTGCTTATCTTAACACTCCCGAGAAATTATACAGGCGTGCAAATATCGATAATTCTGATTTTGTTGTAATCCTTCCTGATAAGATTTCTTAGTGATAGCAGTGGTGATGTAGTCATTACATCGCCATCGTGTCATGTAAACTTCTGATTATTAAGGGGTTGATTAGTATTTGGTCTTTTTTTGGAAGCGATTTTGTATCGACGCTATAACCGTGCCCCCAATCCCAACATCCCCACCTCCGTTTGCTTTTCCCCCTAACATAACGCAGTATCTTCAACGGCTTGCCCCTACATGGGCAACTTGCACTGCGGCGTTACGCTGCCACGGGTTCCGATGCCCGATATCAATAAATCACATGTACAAAAGGGTATTGCAATGGGAACCATGTTGGGGCTGCTGGGATTGATGTTGGGTGCATGGGCGGTACGCAGTATCTGTATGAAACCCATTAACAATGTGAAGAAGGTGATCCTTGCGCTGATTGCCGGGCTGTATTTTCTCTCGGCAGGCGGGATAGGGGGCACGGAAGAGGACAAGATCCCCTACGTCATCGTTGCGATGCTGATTGGGGCTGCGGTGGTGTGGTACGGAAATCGTGTCTATAAAGAAGATGCCGCCAACGAAGAGTAAAGCCAACATTTGGCCCCTGCAATGACGTTGCAGCGGAATGCTGCTCACTGCCTCTTAAGGAGCCCCGGATGACCGATCGCGCCACGCCTAATCTGCCCTCGCGGAATTTCACTGAGACAGAACATTTTTATCGTCAGATGGGTTTTACCACGCAATATAAAGATGAGCACTGGTTGATTATGTTGCGTGGGGATCTGACGCTGGAGTTCTTCCCGCACAGGGATCTTGATCCTTACAGTAGCTGGTTTAGCTGCTGTCTGCGGCTGGATGATCTCGATGGGTTTTATGCGGTGTTGCAGGACGCCGGTATTGAGGAGAAGTGCGAAGATTTCCCGCGTATTCATCCGCCCCGCGAACAGCCCTGGGGATTGAGAATGGGGGCGCTGGTGGACCATGATGGAACGTTGATCCGACTGATTAGCAATTGAGTCAGGAGGGTGCTGGTTCCGTCTCCTTATTGCCTTCCGGCAGGTAAGAGGCTAACCAGATCTTGTCTTGCATTAGGATCGGACTCATTTTGATTTAACGTCAAAGTGGGGCTTTTCTCTATAAAAAACGGGGCCTGTATCAGCCCCGTAATATTATGATTCGTTCTCTTTTTCCAGACCTTCCTGATGTGTTTGTCCTTCCTCGATAAAGTCAGGATCAATCCCATCGGTATTGCCTTTATGGTCCTTACCGGACAACAGGTTCCAGCAGGAGATAAACAGCGCGGCAATCAAGGGACCAATCACGAAGCCATTGAGACCATAGATTTCCATACCACCTAGGGTCGAAATGAGAATCAGGTAGTCCGGCATCTTGGTGTCTTTCCCCACCAGCAGTGGGCGCAGGATGTTATCGATAAGACCGATGACCACCACAAAGAAGAACGTCAGTGCCAGACCTTTCACCATCGCACCGGTGAAGAAGAAATACAGCACCACAGGCAGCCAGATAATCGCTGAACCAACCGCCGGGATCAGTGACAGGAAGGCCATCAGCGACCCCCATAAAATACTGCCCTGAATATCCGCAAACCAGAATGCAATGCCACCCAGCGCACCCTGTACTGCAGCTACGACGATGGTGCCTTTAACCGTTGCGCGTGATACTGCCGCAAACTTCACAAACAGATGTTGTTTAACAAACTGCGACAGCGGAATGGCATCCAGCGCCAGGCCGACAAGATAGGCTCCATCTTTCAGAAGGAAGAACAGCAGATACAGCATCACACCAAAGCCGATGGCAAAGCTGAAGGTGCTTTTACCAATCATCATCAGGCTACCCGCAAAGAACTGGCCGCCTTTCATCGCCACACCAGACAGCTTTTCCTGAATGGCACTGGCATCGTTCATGTTGTTTTCTTGCAGGAAGTGACGCAACCAGTCGGGCAAATGATTGATAACGCTTGCTGCCACCGTGGTGAGCTCGGTCTGGTTACCCTGCAAACGGTTGTAGAGGGCGTTGAACTCTACCGCCAGTGAGGAGGCGACCACGGCCAGTGGGATAAATACAATCAGGCAGATCACCAACAACGTCAGCAGCGATGCCAGGCCGTTTTTATCGCCAAGATGTTTTCTGATTTTGGTTTTAAGTGGATGTAAAATAATCGCCAGAATGGCGGCCCAGAGGATCGCCGAAAAATAAGGCCCCAGGATGTGAAAAAAAGCCAGCGTGGTTGCCGCCAGTATAAAGATAAAGAATCCCTTACTAATGCCCTGAATGATCATTTTATTGTCTCTGTTTATGGTCTCGGTAATGAACGTATTCCCTTTGATCGCTAAAAATAGACCACGCTCCGGTTACCAGCAATGTTCGCCGGAAAATTTAAAGGAAATGAAGTCTAAGCAACGGTATCAGGTCTGTTGACCAGGCCAGCGATAAATTTTATGCGCCAGCAGGGAGAAATCAGATTGATACCCTTCGCCGCTGGCTTTCATCATGGCGCGCAGTTGCGTCAGCGGCGTGCTGCAATGCCCGACGCTGGCATAGATCACCACATTGCCACTGGGCGTGGTGCAATAGAGCACAGTGCGAAACAGGGTTGTGAGTGCATCGGAAAACGCGGAGTCTTCATCCGGGGCCTGAGGATGGTTCAGTACCAGCCAACCGTTGGGCTGTAACGTTTGCGCGCACTGACGCAAAAACTCACGTGAAGACTGCAAGGGCACAATGGCACTGGCGGAATACAGGTCAGAAAAAATCAGTGAGTAGCGGGCAGGGTCTGCCTGCGCCATGAAATCGGCGGCATCTTCCACCCGATAGTGAATATCTGGGGTTACCGGCAGGTGAAAATGCGCCAGGGCAACATCCAGCACCACCTGACGCAGCTCCACGGCATCAATGACGATCTGTGGGTTACCTGCAAACAGCGGTCGTATCAGGCATCCGCCACCCAGACCCAGCACCAGAATGCGGTTCGCGGGAGTCAGCGCCGTAACCATCAACATGGCACAAATGTATTTATGTACGGGGATCTTCGGGTTGCTTTTCTGCATTTTGCTTTGCTCGAAAACCCGGTCAAAGCTCAGAAGGCGGTAGACCTTGTTATCGATCACGGTGACCTCACCGTGTGCATCCTCAGCGGTGGCCACAATGTCGCCCCGAATGCGAAACAGCATGGAAGAAGTGTAAACATCGTTGTCAGACATGATGGTGATTCCGTGGCGCTCAGCCGGAGCCGAGTCCTTGATGATCATTTTTATACTATGTTTACATTTAACCGCAGGGCAGAGCAATGCGTGTTGTTCGCATAAAGGCAGCCCCCGATGGTTTTTACCCGCAAGAAATCACGCAAAATATCGTAGCATGAGGGTTTCATGATGAAATAAGGACGATTCAACCCCACTTTCTGCCATCATGGCTTGTGCATCATCGCCCGGCACTCTACGATGTCACGTGGCCCGGTGCTGCGGATAACCGTAACACTGATGACTGGCCAGGAGCCTGTTGCATGAAAAGCGAGAAAGAAATTTCCATCGACCAGTTTACGGATGATGAAAAAGTATTGGTGGAGCAGCGGGTTAAAACGTTGACCGATAAACTCAGTCACGTCGCCAGTAAGAAAGAAGAGAAAGAAATCCTCAAAGAGGCCAAGCGGTTAGTGATGAAAGAGCGCGTTGTGCGCGAAAGCAGCAAAGTGGTACTGGCTAAGAAACCACGTAAACCGTCTGCGGCAAAAGAGAGCGAAGTGAAAGATTTTAGCTGGAGCGGTTCACTGCGTAAAAATCCGCGCGCACTGAAATAATTCTGTTATCGGGGCTGTGATGGCCCTTGTATTCCTGTCTGCTTATCTCGCCTATCCCACGATAATCAAATGTACCAGTCGCGCCAGCACCTCAATAATTAATAAACTGCCTGTGGTAATCAGGGCCAGCGTCAGATAAAACTGCCTGCGTTTGCTCATCTCTGTGAAATCCGTGAAGGTCAGAAAGACATCATTTTAAAGCAATTGCGATAAACCATGCCTCAATATCGTGCCAATTGGCCGTGCCATAACGTCAATGGCGGCTCCGAAAAACCGCCAGTGAGTTACACGCTGAACAGCTTGCCGTCGCGTACCAGTTCTCGGGGGTAGCTATTTTTAATGCGGCTACCGACCTTTTTGGCTATACCAATCGGCTGCTGCTGATAACAAATGATCAGCTCATCACCCGGCAGTTCACGCTCAGGATAGATATCCCGCCCACGATACCACTCTTCCGCTTCACTGCTGCACAATTCAACAGCATGAGGTGCCGCCGGATCAGCCAACGCGATAGCGGCTTCATGCTGCCAGCGGTAACCTTTCGGGAATGTTTCTGCCAGCTTCAGGCCGATTCGAGAGAAACGTACGCGGCCCAGCAATGCTTCTATCGCGCGCGGGAACAGCCACAGCTCTTTGTCACGCTGCCACAGCGCCATGTCATCTTCCCAGCGCAGTCCCGATTTTGCCGCCGCGGCGATCACCTCTTCCTGCTGTTTACGATTGAGCGGGCTGAAGGGCGGTTTCCCCACTTTATAGCCGGGCACCGGCAGAGGAGGCACGCTTGCCGTTTTGCGCAGACGTGCAACAAAGAAGCCTTCGCTGTCGAAAATGTGCGGGAACACATGGAGGAAACCCTCCGGCGTGGCCGCCTTTTCCGCTCCCTCGAACAGCGAGTTCAGGGGTTCAATCTCTACGGCATTCGGGTACTGTTCCTGCAACCAGGTAATGACCTGCTGATTTTCACTGCGGTTCAGGGTGCAGGTGGAGTAAACCAGCGTGCCACCCGGGCGCAGGGCATGAAACGCACTGTTGATCAAATCTTGCTGCGTGGCGGCAATCTCGGCGGTGCTGGCTTCAGACCAGTTACGCAGGGCGTCCGCATCTTTGCGGATGACACCTTCACCCGAGCAGGGGGCATCCAGCAGAATAGCGTCAAAGCACTCGGGTAGCGCCGGGCCGAAGACGCGTCCATCGAAATGGGTCATTGCGGTATTGCTCACGCCGCAGCGGCTAAGGTTAGCGTGCAGCACTTTCACGCGGCTGGCGGAGAATTCATTGGCAAGGATGGCGCCATGATTCTTCATCCTGGCAGCAATCTGCGTGGTTTTTGAACCTGGCGCTGCCGCCATATCCATAATCCGCTCAGGAGAGGTATCACCGGAAAACAGTGCACTGACCGGTAGCATCGAGCTGGCTTCCTGGATGTAGAATAGCCCGGCGAGGTGTTCAGCGGTGCTGCCCAGCGGCAGCGTGTCGGCATCGTCACGGCTGATCCAGAATCCTTCTGCACACCAGGGAATCGGCGTTAATGCCCACTGATACGGCGCCACCTGTACGAGAAAGTCCGCCACGCTGATTTTTAACGTATTGACGCGAAGGCTGCGGCGAAGAGGTTGCTCACTGATGGCGAGAAAACGTTCGTATTCGGTGTTATCTGGCAGTAACTGCTGCATTTGATCGAGAAAGGCTTGCGGAAAATAGACGCGGGAAGAGTGAGACACAGGCTGAATCCAGGGGAAATAAGTGCTTGCAGTTTAGCATGGTCATGACAGTGGTAAAAAATAAGAAGCCAAAAAAATCTGTTTTTTTCCTATAAAATGTCGCGGATAAAGAGCGGGGCCGTATGTTGCGACATAAGGCCCCGCGGTGTTTTGCCCTGTTTACACCACTACTGTGGCAGTGCGGTACCCCATTTGCGCCACTCTTTCGGTTCCTCTTCCTCCAGCAGGAAGTGTTTACCGGAAGAGGCTTGCGGAGCCAGCGGCACGGTTGGTGGTGTGGCGAAGGCGATACCACCCTGAATGAACTGCTGGAAGGTTCCGGTTTTCACCACCCCACCGATCAGCCCAAATTTCAGGTTGTAGCCCGATGCCAGCCAGAACACCGAGTTATTACGCACGAGGTGTTGATATTTCTTACTGATGCGCAGCGTAATCTGTACGCGGTCGGCCATTGCTCCCAGTGATGTCCCTGTCACCGTACCGACTTCCACGCCGCGGAACAGCACTGGCGTACCGACCGACAGTGAACCGCCTTCCGGTGCGTCCATCACCACATTCAGTCCGTCAAGATAACGCGCATCGGTGATGGTGGACTCCTGGAGCTCAAAGGTGCGCTGAGCACGGCCTTTGCCCGGGTCTACGTTGATATAAGGCTGAAGCAGGGTTTCCAGGTGGTTAACGCCGGCAGCCGAAATCTGCGGCGATACCACGGAGAAGCGGGTGCCAAGACGGGCGAAATCCTGCACGTATTCAGGGTAGAGCACCGCTTTGGCGATCACCTGATTATTATCGGCCCCCAGTGCCAGTGATTCTAACTGCCCAATGGTGATGCCGAGATAACGAATCGGCATACCCGCTGACAGCTTACTGGCATCATAAGTCCGCAGGGTGATCTGGCTGCCCACGGCGCGGGCTGTGGTTTCTGAATCATACAGAACGCGTTTATCCTGACGGGTTAAACCGACGCCCGCACCGGATAAATTATCAAAGCTGATGGCGCCCTTCAGTGCACGATTCAGCGGCGAGGCCTGCACGGTCAGGCCGCTACCGTTCAACTGCACGCGTGCACCGCCTTCGGCCCAGAAGACACTGCTTTGCGTCAGCAGGCGTCGGTACTCCGGCTTGATATGTACGTTGACGTCGAAAGCATCGGAGCGCGGGTTCACGCTGACAATCTCACCGACCTGGAACTTACGGTAAAGCACCACAGAACCTGCCTGGATGTCGGGCAGACTGCTGGCGGTCAGGGTGAGGGTGGTGGGCAGAGTGTCACCGAGAATGCCTTCCTCCGCTTTCTCGCTGTTGGCATACAGCGGATAACGGGTTTTCACCGCGCCTTTGTTACCCGGATCGAGGCGAATGCCCCCGTCGACCCACTCGCGGGCGCTGGCGCCCAGCACTTCCATTCCGTCTATGCCGAGCTTCACATCCAGGCGGCTGTTAATGATAAATTTGCTGTCACCATGCACCAGATGGCGGTACTCGGCCGCCACGGCAACATTAAAGGTTACGCCTTTTTCATTCAGGGTACGCTTGATCACCTGTCCAATGCGCATTCCGTGCAGCATCAGCGGCTGCCCGGCATCAATGCCGTAGCTTTCCGGGGCATTGAGCGTCAGCTCAAGCGCGTTGGGTTGCTGTAACAGCGATTCATTGCTTGGCAAGACCGTATAATGATTTTGTGGCTCACCGTCACCCGGGATCAGCTCAAGCGTATTGCCTGTCAGCAGGCTGCTGAGGCTGGTATCGCTCAGGCTAATTTTCGGGCTACGCATTTCAATGCGGGTTCCCGTGCGCATCAGGCTGGTCACGGACGGGTCGAGGGTCAGTTCACCGCTGACTTTGCCGCTGTCCAGCAGCGTCATTTTTGTCAGCGTGCCGACCTCCAGTCCCTGATACATCAGCGGAGTACTGCCTTCTTTCAAATTCTTACCATCTGGCAGATCGAGCGAAATCATCACGCCGCGCTGGCTTTGCGCCAGGTCAGGGTAGAGGGCATAGGTGTCGTCGGATTTCGCGGCCTCCGATGTTTCTGGTGAATCGAAAGCAATAGCGCCATTGACCAGCGCGGCCAGGCTTTCCAGCTGCACTTTTGCACCGCTGAGGCCGACATCAGCTTTCACGCCTGAAACATTCCAGAAGCGGCTCTCTTTTTTCACCAGATTAGTGAAACGCCGTTCAATCAGTACGTCGATGGTCACGCCCTTGTTGCCCGAATTCAGGCTATAGTCGTAGACGCGTCCGACCGGGATTTTGCGGAAATAGACCAGCGATCCGCTGTTCAATGCACCGAGATCCGGGGCATGCAAGTGGATCATCATTTCACCCGTATTGACGCGGTATTTCGGCTGAGTATCCAGCGCAACAAAGTTCTCGCGCGGTTCGCCTTTACCGGGCATCATCCCGATGTAGTTCCCGCCAACCAGCGCATCCAGGCCGGAAACACCGGCCAGTGAGGCTTTGGGCGTGACCAGCCAGAACTGCGTATCTTCACGCAGCGCATCCTTCATATCGCTTTTAATACTGGCCTTGATCTTAATGGTGCGCAGATCGTCAGTCATGCTGATGCCCTGCACCAGACCGACTTCCACCCCCTGGTAACGCACTGGCGTGCGGCCGGGCACAATACCGTCGGCGGTAGCGAAATCGATGGTGACCGTGGTGCCGCGCTCCTGGTAATTGGTCCAGATCAGCCAGCCGGCAATCAGCAGCGCAATAAAGGGCAGCAACCAGAACGGCGATATTTTGCGCCGATTTTTGATGCGTGCGCTAGTCGGTGTAGTCGGCGTTTCCTGTTGCATGAGCATCCCAAAGTAAACGGCTATCCAGCCACTCAACGGCAAGGATAGTAAGTATGACCGCCGATCCAAAGTAGAACGCAGCGGGTCCCATTGTAAAAGCCAGAAGCTGGTCGCGATTGACCAGCGACATGGTTAACGAAATAACGAAGAGATCGAGCATTGACCAGCGGCCAACCCATTTCACCACGCGCAACAGGCGTATGCGGGTTTTCAGCCCCTGTTCGCAATTAAAGTGAATGCTGATTAACAGCGTCAGTAACACGATGACCTTAGTGAAGGGCACCAGGATACTGGCAATAAACACCACGGCGGCCACCGGAATATTACCGGAGGCCAGCGAAAGTATCCCGGAAAGAATCGTGTCTTCCTGACGCGCGCCGTTCAAATAGATGATTGAGATCGGCAGCAGGTTTGCCGGGATCAGCAACACGATGGAGGCAATCAGTGATGCCCAGGATTTTTGCAGGCTGAAGTGGCGGCGAAAACGCAGTGGAGTGTGGCAGCGTGTGCAACGTCCACGATCATCGGCGACCCCGGTGTGGTGGCAGCTCAGACAAACCTGCAATTGTACGAGGGGGACATTGGGGTTTGGCTGCGGATAAAAACGATGCCACAGCTGTTCAACATTCAGGTGAATTAACGTCAGCAGGCTCAGTAGCGTCAATATAATGAAAGCAATCAGCCCAATGCCGGGCGTAATCGCCGCATAGTCCTGAACCTTGATGGAGGCAATGGCGACACCCACCAGATAAATATCCAGCATCACCCACTCTTTTAAGCGGTCGAGCATCAGGAGCACCGGGCGCAGGTTCATGCCCAGTTTTTCACCAAAATAGAGATAAGCAATGGAGGCGACCAGCGTCACCGGTGCACCAATGGTACAAAACGCCACCATCGCAGCGGTGATCACATCGCCCTGTTGCGCCATCTGCATGATGCCGCCCAGCAGGCTGGCATAAATATTGGTTCCCAGCAGACGCACCGACATTAACGATTCATTAAATGCGAACGGCATCAGCAACATCATGGTGACGGCCATGGCCGCCAGACGCGTCATTGACCAGTCACGTCCATTAAGGATAAGCGCATTGCAACGCGGGCAGTGTGCTGACTGGCGTGATTTCACATCTGGTAAGGAAAAAAGGGTATCACATTGGGGACATCGCTGATAACGTGCCTGTGGCAGAGCATGACTGATGGCGTGTATTTTCATATTCCCGATCGTGCTTTAGCCCAAACAGCGCAGGTGCAGGGCAGGGTTAGGCTGATTAACGCCATGAGAGCAAGACTCAGTATAGCCATGCTTCAGTATTCGGATAATTCTAAGGTTATAGTAACTAACAGAATGATTCATCTGATCCGCTGGTTTTTTAATGCTTAATTTTTCGGGCGATGCAGCCTGACGGTGTCGTCTTCGTTTCTACAATGGTTAAACAATGACAAAAGCAGAATTTTATACCGACCTCAATCGTGATATGCGTGCCTTACTCAGTGGCGAAACCAGCTTTCTGGCGGTGATGGGCAATTGTAGCGCGCTTTTATACGAACGTCTTGATGGGGTTAACTGGGCAGGTTTTTATTTGTTAACGGAAGAAAAAACGCTGGTTCTGGGGCCATTCCAGGGGAAAATCGCCTGTGTGCGTATTCCTGTGGGGCGTGGTGTCTGTGGAACGGCCGTGGCAGAGAATACCGTTCAGCGCGTTGATGACGTGCACGCATTCCCCGGACATATCGCTTGTGATGCCGCCAGTAATGCAGAAATTGTGTTGCCGCTGGTGGTTAATGGCAGTGTTATTGGTGTTTTGGACATTGATAGTGTGGAATATAACCGCTTTGACAGTGAGGATGAAGCGGGGCTAAAAGCGTTGACGGACGGGCTTTGTGAGGTGCTTGCCGGATCGGATGTGGAAAAATTTATTCACATGAAACGCACCTAAAGCGCTGGATCACGTAGCAATTGCTGATGGTGTCATTATAATGACGCCTGTTCATGCCCGCGCTGATTGGCAAACCCGTTGTAATCAGGAAATTTCATGGAAAATCAACCTAAGTTGAATAGCACCAAAGAAGTCATCGCCTTTCTGGCAGAGCGTTTTCCACAATGCTTTAGCGCAGAAGGGGAAGCTCGACCACTTAAAATCGGCATCTTTCAGGATTTAGTCGACCGCGTGCAGGGCGAAATGAACTTGAGCAAAACTCAGCTTCGTTCAGCACTGCGTCTTTACACTTCCAGCTGGCGCTATCTTTATGGCATCAAAGCTGGCGCAGCGCGTGTTGACCTTGATGGTAATGCCTGTGGCCAACTGGACGAACAGCATGTTGAACATGCGCGTAAACAGCTTGAAGAAGCCAAAGCGCGTGTGCAGGCACAACGCGAACAGCAGCAGGCGAAAAAGCGTGAAGCGGGTGAAGAAACCACACCGCGTCGTCCGCGCAAACCTGTTCGTAAACCTGCGGCAGAAGGTGAGCAGCCACGTAAAGTGCGCAGCAAACCCGCTCGTCCTCAGGTCGAATCAGGCTCTTCCGCACCTCGTGTAGAAACTCAGCCGGAGCCACGCAAACCGGTTACCGACACATCAGCGTTGCAAGTTGGCCAGAGCATTAAAGTTACCGCAGGTAAAAGTGCAATGGATGCCACTATTTTGGAAATTTCAAAAGATGGCGTTCGGGTGCAGTTAGCTTCCGGCCTGGCAATGATAGTACGCGCAGAACACTTGCAGTTCTGATACGGAGGCTAATCAGGGCATGAACACTCTTTTTAAAAGCACCATCATTGCGGGCCTGTTTATCGCAGGCAATGTTTTTGCGGCTGACAATATCTCGCGCGCCGATCAAATCCCGCAGTTACATCAGGAAGCACAGCATGCCACTGTCAGTGAGCGTGTGACCTCCCGTTTCACCCGTTCCCATTATCGCCAGTTCGATCTCGACAAAGATTTTTCCGTTAAAATCTTTGAGCGCTATCTGAACTTGCTCGACTACAGCCACAATGTGTTGCTGGAGTCGGATATTACGCAATATGCGGACAAGAAAACGACGCTGGGCGACGAGTTAAAAACCGGCCAGCTTTCGGCGTTTTATGATCTCTACAATCTGACACAGAAACGCCGTTTTGAACGTTATCAGTACGCACTCTCCGTGCTGAATAAGCCGATGGTTTTCACCGGCAATGACACCATTGATATCGACCGCAGCAAAGCGCCATGGCCTAAAAGCACCGCAGAGCTCAACGCCCTGTGGGACGCGAAGGTCAAATATGATGAGCTGAGCCTCAAGCTGGCCGGTAAAGATGAGAAAGAGATCCGTGAAGTTCTGACTAAACGTTATCAGTTCGCGGTACGCCGTCTGGCGCAAAGCAATAGCGAGGACGTCTTCCAGCTGGCAATGACGGCATTTGCGCACGAAATTGATCCGCATACCAACTACCTCTCTCCACGTAACACCGAGCAGTTCAATACCGAAATGAGCCTGTCTCTGGAAGGTATTGGTGCGGTGCTGCAAATGGATGATGACTACACCGTGATCAATTCCATGGTGGCGGGTGGCCCTGCAGCCAAGAGCAAAACGATCACCGTTGGCGATCGCATTGTCGGTGTTGGCCAGCCAGGTAAGCCGGTGGTCGATGTGATCGGCTGGCGTCTGGACGATGTGGTTGCGCAGATTAAAGGGCCAAAAGGCAGCAAAGTTCGCCTGGAGATCCTGCCTGCCGGTAAAGGAACCAAAACCCGTACCGTCACGCTGACGCGTGAAAAAATCCGTCTGGAAGATCGCGCGGTGAAAATGACCGTGCATAACGTTGGCAAACAGAAAGTCGGCGTGCTGGATATCCCCGGCTTCTATGTTGGTCTGACCGATGACGTGAAAGTGCAGTTGCAGAAACTGCAAAAGCAGAATGTTGACAGTATTGTTATCGACCTGCGTACTAACGGCGGTGGGGCTCTGACGGAAGCGGTATCGCTTTCTGGTCTGTTTATCCCGGGCGGCCCTGTTGTGCAGGTGCGTGATAATAACGGCAAAATTCGTCAGGATAGCGACAACGACGGTGTGACCTATTACAAAGGTGCGCTGGTGGTGCTGGTTGACCGCTTCAGTGCTTCAGCGTCTGAAATCTTTGCCGCTGCAATGCAGGATTATGGCCGTGCGCTGATTGTCGGTGAACCGACGTTCGGTAAAGGCACCGTGCAGCAGTATCGCTCACTGAACCGTATCTACGATCAGATGTTGCGCCCTGAGTGGCCAGCGTTGGGATCTGTACAGTACACCATTCAGAAGTTCTATCGTATCAACGGCGGCAGCACACAACGGAAAGGGGTGACCCCTGATCTGCTGATGCCGACCGGCGTGGAAGCGGTGGAAACCGGCGAGAAGTTTGAGGACAATGCCTTGCCGTGGGACAGCGTTAAAGCCGCGACCTACGTGAAAATGGGTGACCTCAAGCCGCTGGAACCGAAACTGATCCAGCAACATCAGGATCGCATCGCGAAAGATGCAGAGTTCCAGTACATCATCAAAGATATTGCTCGTTTCAATGCGAATAAAGAGAAGCGCAATATCATCTCGCTCAATCTGGCCGAGCGTGAAAAAGAGAACCGGGAAGATGATGCGCTGCGTCTGGAACGCATCAATGCACGTCTGAAAGCAGAAGGCAAAAAGGCCCTGGTGAAACTGGACGATTTGCCGAAAGATTATAAAGAGCCTGACCCGTATCTCGATGAAACGGTGAAGATTGCTGAAGACCTGGCGCAGTTGGAAAAACAGCAGCCGCCAGCGACCCCAGCCGCGGCGAAATAAGCCCAACAGGCACAGCATTCGCTGTGCCTTTTTTATTCCCTCCTGGCGTGGTGCGTAAAAAGTAAGACAAAGTGTAAAGTTATGTCTTTTTAAGCACTTAAAGATTAAGAGTGCTTGAAATGCACAGTATTGACCTTACGATGGTGTTACGCGAATAGCGGAATAACTGAGGAAGAATAAATTTTATGATGCGTATTGCTCTTTTCCTGTTAACCAACCTTGGGGTTATGGTGGTGTTCGGGCTGATCCTCAGCCTGACAGGGATCCAGTCAAGCAGTGTTATGGGCCTGATGATCATGGCGGGTCTGTTTGGCTTCGGCGGTGCGTTTGTTTCACTGCTGATGTCGAAATGGATGGCGTTACGTTCCGTCGGCGGTGAAGTGATTGAACAGCCGCGTAATGAAACCGAACGCTGGCTGATGGAAACCGTAGGCCGCCAGGCACAGCAGGCAGGCATCGCGATGCCGCAGGTGGCTGTGTACCATGCGCCCGATATCAATGCTTTTGCAACGGGTGCGCGTCGTGATGCTTCACTGGTCGCGGTATCAACCGGCCTGTTGCAGAACATGAGCCGTGATGAAGCAGAAGCGGTGCTGGCACATGAAATTAGCCATATCGCTAACGGTGACATGGTCACCATGACGCTGATTCAGGGTATTGTGAACACCTTTGTGATCTTCATCTCGCGTATTTTAGCGCAGCTGGCGGCAGGCTTTATGTCTGGCAACCGCGATGAAGAAGGGGGCAGCAACGGTAACCCGATGGTGTATTTTGTGGTTTCAATGGTACTGGAGCTGGTCTTTGGTATTGTTGCCAGCATCATCACCATGTGGTTCTCACGTCACCGTGAGTTCCATGCGGACGCGGGGGCTGCACGTCTGGCCGGCCGTGAGAAGATGATTGCCGCGCTGCAACGTCTTAAAACCAGTTATGAGCCACAGGAAGCCAGCAGCATGATGGCGTTCTGCATCAACGGGAAGTCTAAGTCGCTGAGTGAGCTGTTTATGTCTCACCCGCCGCTGGACAAACGTATTGAAGCGCTGCGCAGTGGTGAGTACCTGAAGTAACCACCCACACTGCTCAATTAAAAACCCGCCTTCTGGCGGGTTTTTTTATGCTCAAACGTTACGTGGTTGAGTGATGCGCAGAGCGCTGACCAGCGCGGCGACGGTAGCGAAGCTGCCCGCCAGCAGCAGCGAAAGGTGAGTTCCCTGGGTGGCAAAGAGGTTAAACATCAGTGCCACCAGCGCAGCACCGCTGGCCTGACCCAGCAGTCTAGCCGTACCCAGCATTCCGCTGGCACCCCCGCTACGATGGCGCGGGGCAGAGGAGATAATGGTGTGGTTGTTGGGCGACTGGAACAGACCAAATCCGGCACCGCACAATATCATGCGCCAGATAATATCGCCGTCAGTCGGGCTGGCAGGCAACAAAGCCAGAGCAAATAACCCGCTGGCAAACATTGCCAGCCCAATAGCGCCCAATAGCCCGGCGTGAACGCGTTCAATCAGCCTGCCAGCAATCGGTGCTATCACCATGGTGGCCAGCGGCCACGGCGTCAGCAGCAGCCCCGTGGCGACCTCGCTCCGCCCCAGTACGCTTTGCAAAAAGAACGGCAGTGAAACCATCGCCAGCATTTGCGCACAGAAAGAACAGACCGATGTGCCAATTGACAATGCAAAGACCGGGATGCGGAAAAGATCCACCGGCAGCAGCGGAAATGTCATTCTAAGCTGACGGCGAATAAACAGGGTGCCAACAACCAGGAGCAACAACAGCTCTGCCAACAGTAGCCTGCCATCCACCCCCTGGGCGAACCCACTCAGCAGCGAGATAAGCAGGCCGAAGGTGAGAGCGTTCATCACACCGCTGGCGACGTCAAAACGCTGCCCCTGAGACTTCTGCTGATTGTCTGGCAGGAAACGCAGGGCGAGATACAGTGCGGCAATGCCGACCGGGATATTGATCAGAAACAGCCACTGCCAGGAGGCGAAAGACAGTATCGCAGCGGCCACCGTTGGCCCCGCGGCGCTGGAGACGGCGACAATCAGCGAATTAATTCCCATACCGCGCCCGAGGTGGCGCTGGGGATAGATAATACGTATCAGTGCGGTGTTGACGCTCATCAGCGCTGCGCCGCCGAACCCTTGCAACACGCGGGCGAAGGTTAACATGCTCAGCGAGTCTGAGAGGGCGCAGAATAATGACGTGCAGGTAAACAGCACCAGGCCGCACTGGTAAACGCGGCGATAACCCAGCATATCACCCAGAAAAGAGAGCGACAGCAACGAGACAATAATCGCCAGCTGGTAGGCATTCACAATCCAGATGGACTGTGCCGGGCTGGCATGAAGCTCGCGAGCGATGGTCGGCAGTGCAACGTTGGCAATGGCACCATCAAGCACAGCGACAGTAATGCCGAGCGCAATGGCCACAATGGCCCCGTAGCGTTGGGGTAACGGTAAACCGTCAGTCGGTGATTCAGGCGGCATGGTGATGAAATAGTCAGAGGGGCGAATATCACCATGCTAATGGTTTTTACGATTTTTTCCAGTCTGTAACTGGCTGAAAACTATCACCGGATGTGTCCGTCATCACGCGCAGGTCGTTGCACACTCAGGGTGCGGGCCGTATAATGGAAATAGCGTTCCATTTTTTATAAAACACTTAAAGGTAAAACATGATCAGTGCCGATTCAGATAAACAACCAGACTCCGTCTCTTCGGTCATGAAAGTGTTTGGCATTTTGCAGGCGCTGGGCGAGGAACGTGAAAATGGTATCACCGAGCTTTCGCAGCGGGTGATGATGTCGAAAAGTACCGTTTACCGTTTTCTGCAGACCATGAAAACCCTGGGCTACGTCTCACAGGAAGGGGAGTCTGAGAAGTATGCGCTGACCCTTAAACTGTTCGAGCTGGGCGCAAAAGCATTACAGAATGTCGATCTGATCCGCAGTGCCGATGTACAGATGCGTGATATTTCGCGTCAGACGAAAGAAACGATCCACCTTGGGGCCCTGGAAGAAGACAGTATTGTTTACATCCATAAGGTGGATTCATTATACAACCTGCGTATGTATTCCCGTATTGGTCGTCGTAATCCACTCCACAGCACGGCAATTGGTAAAGTGCTGCTGGCCTGGCGAGACCGCGCAGAAGTCGAGGAGATTCTGACGGGTGTCGAGTTTACTCGCAGCACGTCAAGGACGCTCGACAGCGCTGCAGCACTGTTACCTGCGCTGGACCAGGTGCGTTCTCAGGGCTTTGGTGAGGATAATGAAGAGCAGGAAGAAGGGTTGCGTTGTATTGCAGTACCAGTCTTTGATCGCTTTGGCGTGGTGATTGCTGGTCTGAGTATCTCATTCCCGACTATTCGTTTCTCAGAAGAACATAAAAAAGGATACGTCGCGATGCTGCATCAGGCGGCGAAAAACATCTCCGAGCAGATGGGTTACCACGACTATCCTTTCTAATCCTCAACGGGCCAGCAGTGCGCTGGCCCGATTGTCTGTCAGTTGTCGACCACTTCCGAGCTCTTCCTCAGCAGAGGACAGTCTGTCACGCCGATGATCCCGCTATCAGTATGCAGATACTGCGCAATCACCATGCCGCGTGCTGTCAGATACTGGCACTGAAGCCCCATTCCCGCGACATTTTTGTTGCTGCCTGTCAGAACGCCATAGCCTGTCAATAGCATTGCCAGCCAGATGATGACCAGCAGTGCAACGATCCGTAGCAAAAATTTCATGTGTATCCCCTTATTATTGTTCAGGCGGTGTCCTCACTGCCCGCGCTAAGCATAGCACCATGCAGGTTACTGGTACTAAAAACGATAAGAGGATACTGAAAGCGCGGAACATTTCTGTCGCAGTACGTTGAGTATTTTGTGATGCAGCTATCAATTAACGCCCGAGCAGGTAAAATCATCTCGGCGGCGCTAACGTACTTCGGTAGCCCATTTTCAGTTTTGAGGCATGTATGAACGAAATGACGACAGGTGCGATGGATATCGCATCAATGGGTGTGGTGACTGTCCTGGTCATTATTGGGCTGGTAGTCTGGTTTTTTGTTAATCGGGCCAGCGTCAGGGCAAATCAGCAAATTCAGTTGCTGGAAGCGCTGCTGGAAGAGCAGAAAAAACAAAATGTGTTGCTGCGCCGTCTGACCGATTCGGTTGCGGGTAAAGAGCAGGCAGAAAAAACCACGGATACCGCTGAGAACAAAGATTTTACCCGTCTGATTCCGGAGCGTTAATTTCATCAAGGAGCCGTCAATGGCCTGGCAGAATCCCTGGTACGACCCTGAAAAACCTCACCATACCCCGGAGGGGTTTCGTAACCTGGAGCCAGATTTGCGCCAGAACGGCGATCTCAAACGCTGGCGGCAAGAACGTAAGCAGCAGGGATTACCCCGGCCCCCGGCGCAAGGCTATGAACAGTTCATCAGGCAATGGTGGCAGCCCGCCGATCTTAGCGGTGAGCAGGATGCCGTCTGGTGGCTGGGTCATGCCTGCATGCTGCTACGTACCGCCGGACATTATACCCTGATCGATCCTGCGCTCTCATTACGCGCTTCCCCCCTTAGTTTTTATGGTCCACAGCGTCAAACGCCGTCTGCGCTGGCGATTGAGGATTTACCCCGGCTGGATGTGGTGCTGATCTCCCACAATCATTACGACCACCTTGATCGTCCAACGATAAAAAAAATTCTACGTCGTTTTCCGCAGGTCACCTTTGTGGTGCCGCTAGGATTGGAAACGTGGTTTAAGCATCGCGGTGCACGTCAGGTCGTGCCGCTCGACTGGTGGCAGCAGACTCAGGCGTACGGGTTAACCTTTCACGCAGTGCCTGCACGCCACTGGAGTATGCGTACGCTGTGGGACCGAAATCGTTCATTGTGGTGCGGCTGGGTCATAAAAAGTCAGACGCTTAATTTCTGGTTTAGCGGCGACAGCGGTTATTGGGAGGGGTTACTGGAGATCCCAAGACGGTTAGGGCCGTTTACACTTGCTGCCTTGCCGGTCGGTGCTTATGCACCAAAATGGTTCATGCAGTCTCAGCATATGGACCCTGACCAGGCCGTCTCGCTCCATCAGGCAATAGGTGAGCCTGTGACGATCCCGATCCACTGGGGGGTATTTGAGCTTGCCGATGAATCACTGGATGAACCCCCTCAGGTACTGGAGCAGGCAATGCTGTCCGCAGGGCTGGATTTGACCCGTTTTAAGCCGTGGATAATCGGAGGTAAAATGCTGCTGGATAATATCGATTCGGATTGACCTTAACCCTGTTTTCTTATATCGCAGTGAAAATTAAGAACCCGGATCTAATAATGCAAATAGAGTGATTTGATTGTGATAATACGCGGGGTCAGATCAATGCTTTTAAATGGGGCAATGAGTTAGCGACTTTCATGATTTTGGTGCAATACAAATATACACTGGCGCTAATGCCGGATTTTTGTACAAGTGGAGGTGGCCTTACTCCCGTTATTGTGTGTTTATCAACGATAACTTTCGTCAATGCTTTGCCATATTTATGCAATAATTTTCGCGCAAAATATCAGGTTTACGCAGTATCAGCATAGACTTCATGGCATCTGCGGTTTAAAATATCGCTCAGCCTGAGCAGGCAGTGAAAGGGGTCAGCAGGGGAATGAGGTGTTCATCGTTGATGAAGCGTCATGCATGTACGTGCAATCTGTATCGGCTATCGTTTCAAATGTGTGCGACATCACTATCTCTGTTTAAAAATGACTTGCCATTAATTAACGGATATGTGATAAAACATTCGGGTAAAACGAGGTACAGTTCTGTTTATGTATGGCATCTTCAGTAAAGAAGTTCTGAGTAAAGACGTTGACGTTGAATTCCACTTCCTTGCCGATCTTTAATTTAGTGCCTCATGCAGTTATGTCTCTGGTTTTTCTGTAAGTAAAGCCCACGGGCGAATAAACACTCTAAGGAATTTGCAAAATGGCAAAGATTAAAGGTCAGGTTAAGTGGTTCAACGAGTCTAAAGGTTTTGGTTTCATCACTCCTGCTGACGGCAGCAAAGATGTATTCGTACATTTCTCTGCAATCCAGGGTAATGGCTTCAAAACTCTGGCTGAAGGCCAGAACGTTGAGTTCGAAATTCAGGACGGCCAGAAAGGCCCTGCTGCTGTGAACGTCACCGCTATCTAATTTTCGATCTGAGCCTGTCATTGCCGCCCTGCGTGTAATCCAGGCTGAAATCTGAATACTAAAGCCTCGTCAGAAATGACGGGGCTTTTTTGCGTCATTGTATGCGGGATTTTCATCGGGGTTTGCAGTAAACTGCCGCGTCATGTGTTTATGGAGTGTTGTTATGTCGTACCAGTGTCCTCTCTGCCAGCAACCGCTGCTGTTTAATCAGCGTATTTACAGCTGCTCAAATCATCATCAGTTTGATCAGGCGAAAGAGGGCTACGTCAATTTGTTGCCGGTACAGCATAAACGCTCTAAACAGCCGGGTGACAGCGCTGACATGATGCAGGCAAGACGCAACTTCCTGGATGCCGGGCACTACCAGCCGCTGCAACAACAGGTCTGTGATTTACTGGTGCGTGTTTTGCCACAGCCGCCTGTCAGCGTGCTGGATATTGGCTGTGGGGAGGGGTATTACACCCATGAAGTGGCCAACCGCCTGGAAGCGCAGGGGGAGGCGAAAGTCTACGGTCTTGATGTGGCGAAGATTGCCGTTCGTGCCGGGGCAAAGCGTTATGGCAACGTTGAGTTCTGCGTGGCTTCCAGCCATCGTCTGCCGTTCAGTGATAATCAGTTTGATGCCGTGCTGCGCATCTACGCGCCCTGCAAGGCTGAGGAGTTGGCACGCGTAGTCAGACCTCAGGGCTACGTGTTGACAGTGACGCCCGGTCCACGCCATCTGATGCAGTTTAAAGCGCTGATTTACCAGGATGTGCAGTTGCACGATACCACGCCTGAAGAGATGCCTGGCTTTACGCTGGTCGAAGAGCAGCAGCTAAGCTATCCCATGACATTGAACAGCGAAGAGTCTGGCGCCTTGTTGCAGATGACGCCTTTCGCCTGGCGTGCGCGCCCTGAAGTGTGGGGAATTCTTGCCACCACCGAACAGTTCTCCTGCGAGACCGACTTCACCCTGCGTCTGTGGCAGCGCGACAGCGCTTCTGTCATCGCGATGGATGTTAGCGACTCTCCAGCATAACCTGATAAATCTTCTCCAGATCGTCGAGCTGACGCACATGGATCAGTAAACGACGGTTTTCCAGTGCAATCACCAGCACGCCATCTTCAGACAGGTTGATGGCGCTGATACGCCCCCAGGGGATAAAAACGTTAGCGTAGAAAAAACCATGCTGCTTTAGCAGCAGCTTCGGTGCGCGTATCCAGAATAACCACGCCGTCAACGCACCCAGCGCCATGAGCAACAGAGTGGTGATCTGCGGACCCTGGTCACTCACATTCTTGTATAAGAGAATACCCAGCAGGACGATGAAAATCAGGCTGTCGAGCTTATTACGCCGTTGCAACAGGACTTTCAGCCGCGTTGGACCCTGCAAACGGTCCATGATCAGTTCGTCGTAAAGCCCATAAAGAAAAATCAAAACAATAAACAGAATAATCAGGTAATCAGTCAAAAACATATCAGCGTCCAAAAAAAGGGCCAGACTGTGCTGGCCCCTGAGAGAATATGTGATGAACTCGTCATACTTCAGGTCCCCAGGAGGGGACTCGAATGATGTAGAGTTGAGTGATACGTTGTTATACGCCCAGCAGGCCGACCCAGTAACCGAAAATACCAATCACGAAGAAGCCCATGATAATCCACAATGCGTTGACTTTGCGACGCAGCAGCCACATACACCCGAAGGTCAACAGCAGCGGAATTAAGCCCGGCATCAACTGATCAAGAATGGATTGCACAGTGGTGACCGTAGTTTTTCCGGTCTGGTCAGTGATCCTCGATACCACCAGCGGCACGTTAACGTGGGTCCATTTGTTGACCAGCGCCCCCATCACAAAGAGGCCGAGAATGGACGCCCCCTCAGTCAGTTTTTGCAGGAAGCCGCCGCCCATATCACTGACGATATCCACCCCTTTGCGGTAGCCATAAGCCACGCCGTAATAACGTACCAGTAAACGCACCAGGTTAAACAGTACGAAGAACAGCAGTGGGCCCAGCAGGCTGCCACTCATGGCGATACCCGCACCCAGTGCCGCAAATACCGGGCGCACGGTTCCCCAGAAGATCGGGTCACCCACGCCGGCCAGCGGCCCCATCAGGCCCACCTTGATACCGTTAATCGCGGCATCATCGATGGCGGCACCGTTCGCACGCTGCTCTTCCATCGCCATCGTTACGCCGAGCACGGGTGCGGCAACGTAGGGATGGGTATTAAAGAATTCCAGATGGCGTTTGATCGCCTGTTTACGGTCGTCGTTGTTCTCCGGATACAGACGGCGGATCACCGGCACCATGGAATAACAGAATCCCAGCGCCTGCATACGTTCGAAGTTCCACGAACCCTGGAACAGGTTTGAGCGTAAGAACACACCGCGGATGTCGCCTGGTGTTAATTTCTTCTGCGTAGTGGTAGTTGTATCAACCATTTCTCTCACCTTTCCTTAATCGAGTTCGTTATCAAGGTCATTATTCGCCGGGCCTGAGGCCTGCGCACCAGCAACACGGTTATATTTCGGTGCCAGCTGGATGTACAGGATGGCCATCACCACACCAATCACGCCCAGCGCAACCAGGTTGAAGCTGGTGAATGCCGCGGTCACGAAACCGAGGTAGAAGAACGGCATCAGATAACCGGCACGCATCATGTTAATCACCATCGCATAACCCACCACCACGATCATGCCACCGGCAATATTCAGGCCGTTAGTGACCACGTCTGGGATCGAGTTCAGCAGTTCCTGCACGATGTGGGTGCCAACAGAGACGCCAACAATCAGTGCCGGGATGGCGATACGCATCGCCTGCAATACCAGCGCAGAGACGTGGATCCATGAGATAGCGGTTAAATTACCTTTTTCGGCTGCCTTATCGGCCGCATGCTGGAAGGCAACGGTGATGGTACGCACGATGATGGTCAGCACCTGACCAGCTGCTGCCAGCGGGATAGCAAGGGCAATACCAGCACCCACGCTCTGCCCACCCGCAATAACCAGAATGGTCGAGATGATAGACGCCAGTGCGGCATCCGGGGCCACGGCGGCACCGATATTCATCCAGCCCAGCGCGATCATCTCCAGCGTACCACCGATGATAATGCCTGTTTTCATATCGCCGAGAACGGCGCCAATTAACGTACAGGCCACTAATGGCCGGTGGAACTGAAATTCATCGAGGATTGATCCCATACCTGCAATACAGGCGACGATAAAAATCAGAACAATTTGCAGCGTGGTAATCTCCATTACACTTTTCCTCTTTAATGCCAGAACGGAGTTCAACCTGAAACATCAGGCCACGGGCTACTGAGCTATTTTGCCGATCAGGTCCATCATTTTCAGTTTCTGATCGCTGGACACTTTGCGCACTTCCAGTTCGATACCGCGATCGTTCAGCTTTTTAAACGCCTCAATATCTTTCGCATCAACCGAAACGGCATTGTTCACCTGGGTTTTACCCTGACGGAATGCCATACCTCCGATGTTCACTGAGGGGATGGTGACACCTTCTTCGACCAGGCGGACAACGTCGGTGGGATTGGTGAATAACAGCATGACTTTGTCTTTGCCGTATTTCGGGTTATTCCACACACGGATCATCTTAGCGACATCAACCACATGCGCGGTGACACCGGGTGGGGCAACCTGGGTGAGGAGCGTTTTACGGACGTTGTCAGCGGCCACTTCATCACTGACGACAATAATACGTGTGACGTTGGTTTCTTTGGTCCAGCGTGTAGCAACTTGCCCGTGGATCAGGCGGTCATCGATGCGCGCCAGCCCGATTTTCATATGCTCACCGGGCTGAAGAGGAGCCTGCGGAGCGGCAGGGGCTTTCGTTATAGCGGCAGGTGTCGCTTCAGGAATTTTGGCTTTCAGTGCTTTGACGCCCTCGCGCCCGGTTTCAACGGCCAGTGCGACCAGTTCATCGAACGTGGGGTTATCGTCACGTGCCATCAGCACTTCGACCAGCATCGGAATATTGACCCCGGCGACAACGTCATAACCTGGTTTATCGACAACAAGGCGGCTGGCGGCGTTAAACGGGCTGCCTCCCCATGTATCAACCAGAAACAGCACACCCTGCGTACTGTCCATCTCAGCCAGCCGCGCCTGGTATTTCTCCATCAGCGTTTCGGCATTTTCCCCGGGGACAAAGTCGATCCAGCCGACATTTTCCTGTTCCCCTAACAGCATTTCGGCGGTTTTCAGCAGTTGCTCTGCTGCCCAGCCGTGCGTGCCAATCATAATAGCAATAGTCACTTGCTACCTCCTGTATCAGTTGGCAACGGCTTTGTCTGCAAGCCGCGCGAGGTTCACCTGAATCCTGTTGCATCCAGTATGATTGAGGTCCAACTTTTAGTGCAGCGCGGTGAGAATGTATCAGCGCCTTTAAACACACAGCGTAGTAACGGGAATTATTTTAGTACGCGAAAAAATAAATTATGTGACGGTGCTCAGCTATTTAGACGTTAATCGCGATTTCTGGAACGTTGATGAAACATTATCCAGAAATGCGCAGCATGCCGCGGTAGTGTAAGAAATTATTTTGACGCGCATGTTTCACCTGATAGAGTAGGGATCCTTTTTCAATACAGGAGTAACGGGCCTCAGCCCTCCCTATGGACTGTCACCGAAGTCGCTCAATGATGCCGCCGGGCTTTCCGGTACCGCTTTTAACGTCTCCTGACGTAACCGTACATTCCTCTTGTTGTCATCCCTGCTGCACGCTCATTCGAACGTCTGCTGCGTATTGCCGTTCCTTTTTCCGGAGTCTGTCATGGAATTTCTCTTAGACCCCTCAATCTGGGCAGGTCTCTTCACGCTCATCGTTCTTGAGATCGTACTGGGTATTGATAACCTGGTCTTTATTGCCATCCTTGCCGACAAACTGCCACCGAAGCAGCGCGATAAAGCGCGTCTTATTGGCCTGTCGCTGGCGCTGATTATGCGTCTGGGACTGCTGTCGCTGATTTCATGGATTGTGACGTTAACCACCCCGCTGTTTAGCATTGGCGAGTTCAGCTTCTCCGGACGCGACCTTATTCTGCTGCTCGGGGGACTTTTCCTGTTGTTCAAAGCCACGATGGAACTCCATGAACGGCTGGAAAACCGCGACATGAACGCCGGCGGGAATAAAGGTTATGCCAGTTTCTGGGCGGTGGTAGTGCAGATCGTTATTCTTGATGCCGTGTTCTCGCTTGATGCCGTGATCACAGCGGTCGGGATGGTAAACAATCTGGCGATTATGATGACGGCCGTGGTGATCGCGATGGGGGTGATGTTGCTGGCCTCTAAGCCGCTGACAAACTTCGTCAACGCGCACCCGACGGTAGTGGTGCTGTGTCTGAGCTTCCTGCTGATGATTGGTCTCAGCCTGGTGGCAGAAGGCTTTGGTTTCCATATACCGAAAGGTTACCTGTATGCTGCGATCGGCTTCTCAATCCTGATCGAGTTGTTCAACCAGATTGCGCGCCATAACTTTATGCGCCATCAGGAAAGACGACCAATGCGTGAGCGTACCGCTGAGGCGATTCAGCGCCTGATGGGTGGCCGCCGCCAGAGCGAAAATCACAGCAGTGAGAGCAGCGAAGTTGCCGCCATCATGCCGCAGGAAGCGTTTAAAGACGAAGAGCGTTACATGATCAATGGCGTACTGACGCTGGCTTCACGCTCTGTACGCAGCATTATGACGCCACGCGGTGAGATTTCCTGGGTGGATGCAACGCGCCCGATGGACGAAATTCGCCTCCAGCTTCTGGACACGCCGCACAGCTTATTCCCGGTCTGTCGTGGAGAGCTGGATGAAATCATCGGCGTGGTGCGTGCCAAAGAGCTGCTGGTTGCCCTCGATCATGGTATTGATGTTGCCAGCTTTGCCTCGGGCACACCGCCGATTATCGTGCCGGAGACGCTTGACCCGCTGAATCTGCTGGGCGTGCTGCGCCGCGCCAAAGGCAGCTTTGTGGTCGTGACCAATGAGTTCGGTGTGGTGCAGGGGCTGATTACGCCGCTGGATGTGCTGGAAGCGATTGCGGGTGAATTCCCGGACGAAGATGAAACCCCGGATATTATCGCAGATGGTGATGGATGGCTGGTGAAAGGCGGTACGGATCTGCACTCGCTGCAGCAGTTGCTGGATACGCAGGAACTGGTAAGGCCGGAAGACGATCATGCATCGCTGGCGGGTCTGTTGATTGAGCAGAAAGGGCAGTTACCTAAGCCTGGTGAAGTCATTGAGCTACTGCCACTGCGCTTTCAGATTATCGAAGCCACTGATTATCGCATTGACCTGGTTCGTGTGACGAAACAGCGCTATGAGCACGACGAAGACGAACAATAAAAAAAGGGCGCCAGGTCTTCACCGGGCGCCCCTTAACAATATTGTTACGGGCAGAACCTGCAAAGGTCTGCCCGTTTTCGATCAGGCATCCAGTGTTTCTTCATGATTCACCAACCAGTCAGGGAAATCCCCTAATGGCATCGGGCGGGCATAGAAGTAACCCTGCAACACATCCACGCCTTTCTCACGCAGATAAGCCGCCTGCTCTGCGGTTTCCACCCCTTCGGCTACCAGGCTGATATTCAGCCGTTGCGCCAGCGAGATCACCATGTCGGTCACCGTCGCATTAATCGCATCTGTTCCAATCGCCGCTGTGAACACCTTATCGATTTTGAGCACGTCCGGGCTGAGTGTCTTCAGGTAGGAGAGCGAACTGTGCCCCGTACCAAAGTCATCAATAGCCAGTTTGACCCCAATCTTATGCAGATGGGAGACGACGCGCTGATCGACAACCGGCAGTGAATCACGCTCTGTCAGCTCAACAATAAGCTGAGGTTTCGGGTTTGCCGGCCACCACAGACGCTGTAAATCATCAATAATCGCCCGATCGTGGAAGTGACTAGCTGCAACGTTGATAGCAATATGGAACGACTTACAGCCAGGCAAATCGGGCAGATGGCGAACCACCTCGCTGATAACAAAACGTGTCAGCGGAGCAATCAGATTCTGCCGTTCAGCCAGCGGGATAAACACATCCGGCGGTATCCATCCCTGACGGGGATTATGCCAGCGTAACAGCAGTTCAATACCGTCGCAGGCGCCGCTGCGAGCGTTGATCAGCGGCTGACAGTAAACCATAAACTCACGTGCGGTAATGCCATAGCTGATTTGCCAGGACAAACTCATGCGGTTGGCGGTTGCCAGCCAGACAATGTATCCCATCAGTAAACTTAACAGCAGCGCCAGTGGCAGTTGCGAAGGTACCGTCATCAATGCCAGACGGGAAGGGGATGGCCCAAAAAGTGTAATAGAGAACGGGTAACGTAACGACGATTCTTCGTAGCTGACTTCATCTTCCGATGGCACCGCCGTTTCGATCATTGGGTTGCCGTATTCGAGACTCTTCCCTCCGACATTGAAAATGGCGCGTTCTACCCAGGGGAGCGTTGGCTCCAACAGATAGTTGGTCATCAGCTCAATGTTGATGATCTGAATAATACCTGAACGGTTATCCAGCGAACGCGGTGTCCAGAACAATAATACCGGAGACCCCTTAATCAGATGCTCATCCACCGCCAGCAGCATTCGCTGGTTATTCACCGCCAGTTCAGGGTAGTTATCAGTAAATGGAATATCCGAACTGCCATAAATGCTCGAACAATAAATCCGGTCTTCATCGACCAGTAAAATGGATCTGACCGTCTGTAATGACGCCAGTTTCTCAATCAGTGGGAAACGGATTTCACCACAGGTGAGCCCTACCAGACCAATGGTGTTATTCGCCGCCACATCCAGTGGCGAAAACATGCGATCAAAACGCTGGATGGCATTATCGGCAAATGTGCGCGACTGCTGCTCTATTCGGCCTTTCTCTTCCATAAAACGGAAGGTTAATGTGAGAATGAGCACCAACGCGGCAACAACCGCAGCGATGAGTAACCGCTTACGGCGAAACTGTCCGAATACTTCCTGGGACATTTGCATCAGTAACCACCCTTAGATCAAGACGCGTATATAGAGACCGAATACCAATTATCGGCAACTGAGGCATTAAGTTTAGTAGTGTTGAAGAGAAAAGCTGAATGGCTCAAAAACAGGAACTTACTCTCACAAGACACGCCAAAACACTTTAGCTATTTCCTACTGTTGGCGATAGCCGGGAGCTAAACTATTTTTGCTGAATGGCGCAAAAAGAAACGCCACCGGGGAGGTGGCGTTGATGAATCAATCACACTGGACTTTTATCGCCAGTCCACCGCGCGATGTCTCGCGGTATTTAGCATTCATATCCTTGCCCGTCTCGTACATGGTCTCGATCACTTTATCGAGTGAGACGCGCGCTTCGCTGGTACGGCGCATCGCCATACGGGCGGAGTTAATCGCTTTTACCGAGGCAATCGCATTACGTTCAATGCACGGCACCTGCACCTGTCCGGCAACCGGGTCACAGGTCAGCCCCAGATTGTGCTCCATGCCGATTTCCGCCGCCACACAGACCTGCTCCGGGCTAGCCCCCAGCAGTTCTGCCAGACCCGCCGCCGCCATGGAGCAGGCAACGCCCACTTCACCCTGGCAACCGACTTCCGCGCCGGAGATAGAGGCGTTCATTTTATACAGAATGCCAATGGCGCCAGAGGCCATAAAGTAACGGGTAAAGATTTCAGGGGTGACAGGCTCAATAAAGTGGTCATAGTAAGCCAGTACCGCAGGGACGATGCCGCATGCGCCGTTAGTCGGTGCCGTCACAACACGGCCACCGGCCGCATTCTCTTCATTCACGGCGAGAGCAAACATATTGACCCAGTCGATGACAATCATCGGGTCGCTGGACATTTTATCAGAGGACACCAGCAGGCGGCGCAGCGCCGAAGCACGGCGCGGTACACGCAGTGGGCCTGGCAGCACGCCTTCAGTGTTCAACCCGCGATCGATACATTCACGCATCGTCTGCCAGATATCGGTGAAATAGCGCTCGATATCGGCACGGCTGTGCACGGCCTGTTCGTTCTTCATGATCATGCCGGAGAGCGACAGTCCGGTCATCTGGCAGTGGGCCAGCATCTCTTTTGCCGAGTTGAACGGATATGGAACGGCGACTTCATTCACCACCGATTTACCGAAGTTCTCTTCGTCAACAATAAAGCCGCCGCCAACAGAATAGTAGGTTTTGCTGTAGATACGCAGGTCGCCAGCAAAAGCGTGAATGGTCATGCCATTCTCATGCAGCGACAGGTTATCGCTGCGGAACACCATGCCGCCTTCACGTGGGAAATCAACTTCGTGGGCACCGCTGGCCAGCAGCAGGCGCTGGCGCTCTTCGACATCACGGATAAAGGCAGGGATAGCATCGATATCAACGCTTTCCGGCGAGGCGCCAGACAGCCCCATAATAATGGCGATATCTGTATGGTGGCCTTTGCCCGTCAGGGACAGAGAACCATAGACATCGACAGCAATACGCGTCACCGAAGAGAGCTGGCGATTGTTCACCAGATCGTCGACGAACTGTTTGCCGGCTTTCATTGGGCCAACCGTATGAGAACTTGACGGGCCAATGCCGATCTTAAACATGTCGAAAACGCTAATCACGTTGTACGCTCCTTGGAGGATTTTTAATCACGCAGTGGGAGAAGATTTCGGGTACCCACAATTTGCGTGAAATATAAATGAAAAAACGCCGTATTGCAGTGATTTGGATCGCCATGTGGCAATAATCTGGTGAAAAATAATGTAAAGGCGCTTTTTGAAGCAACTAATGGCTGTATTTTAGCCTGTTTATCGTTATTTAGCCACTTGCAGGCTTAACTGGCGAATAATTCCGGCGGTCATACCCCAGATAAAGTAGTCATCGAACCATGAAAGCCAGACGCGGTGCATCTGTCCTGAGCGTTGGATATCCAACGGCGCATAACGCCCGAGACGCAGCGCTTCACGCAACGGCATCTCAAATACCGATTCCACTTCATCTTCATTTGCATGCCAGTTAAGACCCGGCGGCAGCACGCCAACCACTGGCGTGACCTGAAAACCGGTGCTGCTGGTCACCGGGGGCAGCACGCCAATAACCCGCACAGCATCGGGCGGTATGGCGACTTCTTCCTGCGCTTCACGCAGGGCGGTAGCCACCAGAGAAGCATCGCTGCTGTCCATCATGCCTCCGGGGAAAGCCACCTGGCCCGCATGCTTGCGCAGTGACGCGGCGCGACGTGTCAGCAGTAACGTCGGTTCAGGATGCGCAATAATCGGCACCAGGACTGCAGCCTGTCGACGAGGCAAATTTTGCTGGCCTGCCTCTGGCGGTTGCAGCATGAAACGCGTCAGAAAGCGCGTGAGTGATGGATGCTCAGCGTTCATCAGGCGGTGACTCCAGGCAGGGCAAAATGCG
Source organism: Erwinia sp. MYb416 (assembly GCF_037479575.1). Classification (NCBI taxonomy): domain Bacteria; kingdom Pseudomonadati; phylum Pseudomonadota; class Gammaproteobacteria; order Enterobacterales; family Erwiniaceae; genus Erwinia; species Erwinia sp. MYb416. The sequence goes on along the minus strand of NZ_JBBGYT010000442.1, from coordinate 183,313 downwards.
ATTCACTTTATCAAACGTCTCCTGATACTCAGAGGCTTCATCGCTGTCGGCGACAATACCGCCGCCGGCAGCACAATATAGCGTACTGTCTTCAGCAATCAGGGTGCGAATGGTGATGCTGGTATCCATCCGCCCGCAGACGCTGATATAGCCGATACTGCCACACCAGGCATTACGCCGTTGAGGTTCCAGTGTTTCAATAATTTCCATCGCCCGTACTTTTGGTGCGCCGGTAATCGACCCACCGGGGAAACAGGCGCGCAGCAAATCACAGGCGGTCAGTTCAGGCTTCAGCACGGCGGTAATGGTGCTGACAAGATGATGGACTGCCGGGAAAGGCTCGACGACAAATAACTCAGGGACGTTGACACTGCCCGGCGTTGCTACCCGACCGATATCATTGCGCAGCAGATCCACAATCATCAGATTCTCGCTGCGATCCTTCGGAGACTGCGCCAGCTTCTCGCCTTGCAGGCGATCTGCCACCGGGTCCGCGAGGCGGGGCAGCGTGCCTTTAATCGGGCGGGTTTCAATCTGCCGGTGGCGCAGTTTAATAAACCGTTCCGGAGAAAGGCTGAGGAGCACGCTGCCTGGCAGACGGATAAAGGCGCTAAACGGCGCGCGGTTAGCACGGCACAGCAGTAAAAAGGCCTGCCATTCATCACCGCAATAACGGGCGGCGAAGCGCTGCGCCAGATTGACCTGATAGCAGTCACCGGACAGTAACCACTGTTGCACCTGACGAAATTTTTCGCCGTATTGCTCACGCGTCATATTCGCCTGCCACGCGCTGGTGAGCTGGAAGGGGACGGCGGGTGTTGCCTGCTGAGCATCCAGCCACGCCAGACGCGCTGCGAGGTCGCCCTGAACCACCAGCGTTAGCGTCTTCTTGTGATGATCGGCGATTAACGCCCAGTCATAGATGCCCACCGCCATATCCGGTGTGGTCAGCTGTTGATCGGCCGTCGTGGGTATTCGCTCAAAACGGCGGCCCAGATCATAACCAAACAGGCCAAGTGCGCCACCCTGAAAAGGCAGGTCATCCTGCTGCTGCGCCTGTAATCCGCAGGCTGTTAACTGCTGCTGGAGCAGCGCCAGCGGATCGTCTTCGCTGACGCAGCAGGTGCTATCCTGTTCAATCACGGTCTGGATACCGCGCGTGGTCAGCGTCACCCGGGGGTCAGCGACCATAATATCGAATCGGTTATCACTGTGATCGGCGAAACCGGAATGCAGCAGCATCGCCCAGGGCCGATGGGACAGGCGGGCAAAATGATGCTCAACGGCATCTGGCGTATACTTGAGAAGATGATAAACAGGCGACATGGTTTTTCAGCAGAGAAAATTTCAATGAGACGCCAAGCGTGACATATTTTTATGCTGCTGGCATCTCTTTGTCGCCCGTGGAATAATCCGCACCGCAAATCACCCCAGGAGTCACTATGTCTACAGGATTACCCGCGTTATCACACGAACAGCAGCAGGACGCGGTTGAACGCATTCATAAGCTGATGTCAGAGGGAATGAGCAGCGGCGAGGCGATTGGCCTGGTGGCAGCTGAAATCCGTGAGAACCACACTGGCGGCAATGTTCCGGTGATGTTCGATGAAGATGAAGAAGATTACATGGGTGACAACAACCACGACGACGAAGAAGAAGAGTACGACGAATACGACGAATAAGTGGTTAACCCCTGCCAGCCCGGCAGGGGGAAAGCATTACCTGGCAGCAATCACTTTAATTTCGACCAGATATTTCGGGTTCATCAGGTTGGCCTGCACGGTGCAGCGCACCGGTGCGTTACCTGGAGACACCCACGCATCCCACGCGCGATTCATCGCCGCAAAATCCGATTTATTCACCAGAAAAATGGTGGCATCCAGAATCTTACTTTTGTCTGAACCGACGCGGGTCAGTAGCTTATCGATCACCGCCAGAGCATTCGCCGTCTGCGCTTCAGCATCGTCATCCAGATTTTCCGGCACGCTGGTGTAATACACCGTATCGTTATGTATAACGGCTTCGGACATACGATGTTCAGGATCAATACGTTCAATGGTCATGCTGGCTCCTTTTAAATGCACTCAAAACCGCGACAGACTGGCACAGATTAGCGGTGCCTGTCATCTAAAGGGTGGAGTGCGCTGGCGGATACTGCCATAATCACTGTCGTTTTAACCAGGTGGTGAGGGTATGTGGTAGACGATTTTGCAGCAGATGGCGCTCTGGCGCAGGCGATTCCCGGCTTCAGGCCACGTGAACCTCAGCGTGAGATGGCGGCTGCGGTAGCGCGTGCCATTGACAGCAAAAGTGAGCTGGTCGTGGAAGCCGGAACCGGTACGGGGAAAACCTATGCCTATCTGGCCCCGGCGCTGCGTTCGGGAAAAAAAGTGATCGTCTCGACCGGATCAAAAGCGTTGCAGGATCAGCTCTACAGCCGCGATCTGCCAACGGTGGCGAAGGCGCTCAAATTCAAAGGCATCATGGCGCTGCTGAAAGGGCGGTCCAACTATCTCTGCCTGGAGCGACTGGAGCAGCAGTCGATGGCCGGGGGCGAGCTGGCGGTGCAGGCAATGAGCGATCTCGTTCATCTCCGCGGCTGGTCAAACGAAACGGTGGATGGTGATATCAGCACCTGCGGTGGCGTAGCGGAAGACAGCACCATCTGGCCGCTGGTCACCAGCACCAACGATAACTGTCTGGGCAGTGACTGCCCGCAGTATAAAGACTGTTTTGTGGTGAAAGCGCGACGTAAAGCGATGGATGCTGATGTGGTGGTGGTCAATCATCATCTGTTCCTGGCCGATATGGTGGTGAAGGAGAGTGGCTTTGCCGAGCTGATCCCCGATGCCGACGTGATGATTTTCGATGAAGCACATCAGGTTCCGGATATCGCCAGCCAGTATTTCGGGCAACAACTTTCCAGCCGCCAGCTGCTCGATCTGGCGAAAGACATCACCATTGCCTACCGCACCGAAGTCCGTGATATGCAGCAGCTCCAGAAGTCGGCCGATCGCCTGGCGCAAAGCACTCAGGATTTTCGTCTGTCATTAGGCGATCCCGGTTTTCGCGGTAACCTGCGAGAGCTGCTGAGCAACCCGCAGATCCAGCGTGCCCTGCTGCTGTTGGATGATGCACTTGAACTTTGTTACGACGTGGCGAAACTCTCACTGGGGCGCTCTGCGCTATTGGATGCGGCATTCGAACGTGCGTCACTCTATCGCGGGCGCCTGAAGCGCCTGAAAGACACCACACAGCCAGGTTTCAGCTACTGGTATGAATGTAACGCGCGTAATTTTGTGCTGGCGCTGACGCCGCTCTCCGTTTCTGACCGTTTTCGTGAAGTGATGGATGAGCGCCCGGCGAGCTGGATATTTACCTCAGCGACGCTGGCGGTGAATGAACAGATGACACACTTTGTTGAGCGGCTTGGCGTGGGGAAGGCGGAGACGTTGATCCTCAACAGCCCGTTTGATTTCGCCCGCCAGGCGCTCCTCTGTGTGCCGCGTAACCTGCCTTCACCCAATCAGCCTGGCGGTGCCCGCCAGTTGGCCAGAATGATGAAACCGCTGATTGAAGCCAATAATGGCCGTTGCTTCTTCCTCTGTACGTCACACCAGGTGATGCGTGAGCTGGCTGCCGAGTTCCGCGCCTCCATGACGCTTCCTGTTTTGCTCCAGGGGGAAACCAGCAAAGGACAGATCCTCAAGCAGTTTGTTGCGGCAGGCAATGCACTGCTGGTGGCGACGAACAGTTTCTGGGAAGGGGTGGACGTGCGTGGCGATGCATTATCACTGGTGATTATCGATAAGCTGCCGTTTACCTCGCCAGAGGATCCGCTACTGAAAGCCCGCATGGAAGACTGCAAAGTGCGTGGCGGTGAGCCATTCGACGATGTGCAACTGCCCGATGCGGTGATCGCGCTTAAACAGGGTGTTGGACGTTTGATTCGTGACGTTGACGACCGTGGCGTGCTGGTGATCTGTGATAATCGTCTGGTGATGCGTCCTTACGGGGCGGTATTTCTTAACAGCCTGCCGCCAACGCCGCGCACGCGCGATCTGCAAAAAGCCGTGGACTTTCTCCAGTCAACGACGCAGCAGTCATTAATCTAACGGCGATGTGCTATGATGCGCGCCGAAAATTTTCTCCCCTGAGGTTAGTATGTCCACGCGAATTTTAGCCATTGATACGGCAACGGAAGCCTGTTCGGTCGCACTACTGAATGAAGATCGGTTGCTGGCACATTTTGAACTTTGTGCCCGGGAACATACGCAACGCATCCTGCCGCTGGTGCAGCAAATTTTGCAGGAAGGCGGCGTTGCGCTGAAGGACCTGGATGCGCTGGCCTTTGGCCGCGGGCCCGGCAGTTTTACCGGTGTGCGTATTGGCATCGGCATTGCTCAGGGGTTATCGCTGGGGGCAAACTTGCCGTTAATCGGCGTGTCGACACTGAAAACCATGGCGCAGAGCGCCTGGCGTCTGCACGGTGCCAGCCGTGTTCTGGCGGCGATTGATGCGCGGATGGGCGAAGTGTATTGGGCCGAATATCAGCGTGATGAGCAGGGCAACTGGCAGGGTGAAGAAACAGAAGCCGTGCTGAAACCCGATGCCGCAGCGGCGCGGATGGCAGCGCTGAGCGGGCAGTGGGCCTGTGTGGGCACCGGCTGGCAAGCCTGGCCGCAGCTGGCAGAAAACAGCGCGCTGGCATTGACGTTATCAGACGTGACGCTGCCCTGCGCCGAAGATATGCTGCCGCTGGCACAACAGGCGCTGGCAGCCGGTATGACCGTCGCCCCCGAACATGCTGAACCGACCTATCTGCGTAATGAAGTGACATGGAAAAAATTACCGGGCCGCGAGTAGTGGCAGCAACTATTTGAATCGGTAGCAGTCGAAGTAGCATAACAATGGGGGAGTTTCTATGCGTAAATCCAGTGTCTGGCAGTGCAGTGTTCTGTTCTTAGCGTCGCTGGTATTAAGCGGCTGTGTTACCGTGCCTGATTCGATAAAAGGGCATTCAGAGACCCCGCAACAGGATCTGGCGCGAGTGCTGAATGCTCCTGAGCTGTTTATTGGCCAGGAGTCACGTTTTGGCGGTAAGGTCCTCAAGGTGGACAATCGTAACGGGATGACACGCCTGGAGATTGCCGCAATGCCCCTCGATGAAGGCGCCAGGCCGACGCTGGGTTCACCGTCTATTGGCCGCATTTTTGCCGATGTGAACGGCTTTGTCGATCCGGTCGATTTTAATCAGCAGATGGTCACCGTTGTCGGCACTATTAGCGGGACTGAGAAAGGCAAAATTGGTGATGCGCAGTATAACTTTGTGGTCATCAAGGTCACAGGCTATCAGCGCTGGCATATGTCCCAGCAGATCGTTACCCCGCCGCAGCCAATTGATCCGTGGATCTGGTACGGTCCAGGCTATGGCCGCCATCGCGGAGGCTACTGGGGCCCCGCTCCCTGGGGTTACTACAATCCCGGTCCCGCTCAGGTGCAGACCATTCTTACCCCATAATTCGTATCGTATAAAAGAGACACGGCAGATCCGCTGAATATCAGCGGATAGGCCTTTTTTAATTGATTCTCTCAGGATGAGAGAAATTTAGTGATGGGCTTCGCAACCTCTCAATAGAGACCTGAGCAAACTGGTACGCTGAGTTAAAATAATGTTAACAGGCGCTGAAAGGTTGAGGCTGCGATGACGACAAATTATCATTTTCGAGGTGATTCCTTGCATAAGGTTTGGTTAAACCGTTATCCGGCGGATGTTCCGGCGGAGATTAATCCTGATCGTTATGGCTCTTTAATCGATCTGTTTGAACACGCGGTATTGCGTTACGCTACGCAAACGGCGTTTATCAATATGGGGAAGAGTCTTACTTTCCAGCAGCTCGATGACCGCAGTCGGGCCTTTGCGGCCTATTTACAACAGGGATTAGGGCTAAAGAAACGCGACCGTATCGCACTGATGATGCCCAATCTGCTGCAATATCCGATCGCGCTGTTTGGCATTCTTCGTGCCGGAATGATCGTTGTTAACGTCAATCCGCTTTATACCCCGCGAGAACTGGAACATCAGCTCAATGACAGCGGTGCCAGCGCTATTGTGATTGTCTCTAACTTCGCCCATACGCTGGAAAAAGTGGTGGCGAAGACAACAGTGAAGCATGTGATCCTCACCCGCCTGGGTGACCAGCTTTCCCCTGCGAAGGGGACATTGGTTAACTTCGTGGTGAAGTACATTAAAAAGATGGTGCCGAAATACTATCTTCCCGGTGCGATATCTTTCCGTCAGGCGCTGCAAAACGGTGCGCAGATGGAGTATGTCAAACCGACGATCATTAATGACGATCTCGCTTTCCTGCAATATACCGGTGGGACCACCGGGGTGGCGAAAGGGGCAATGCTGACCCACCGGAATATGCAGGCAAACCTCGAACAAACAAAAGCCACCTACGGCTCGCTGTTGAAAGCGGGTGAAGAAACCGTGGTAACGGCATTGCCGCTGTATCATATCTTCGCCCTCACAGTGAACTGCCTGCTGTTTATCGAACTGGGGGGGGCTAACCTGCTTATTACCAATCCGCGTGATATTCCGGGGCTGGTCAAAGAACTGAGTAAACATCCTTTCACCGCTATTACGGGGGTGAATACTTTGTTTAATGCGCTGCTCAATGATGATGCCTTTAATAAGCTGGATTTCTCCACGCTGACGTTATCCGCAGGCGGCGGGATGGCGGTACAAAAAGCGGTTGCCGAACGCTGGGAAAAGCTGACAGGTCACTATCTGCTGGAAGGATACGGTCTGACCGAATGTTCCCCGCTGGTTTCAGTGAACCCGTATGATATTCAGTGCCACAACGGCAGCATTGGCCTGCCGGTTCCCTCTACTGATATTATGCTGGTGGATGATAACGGTAATGAAGTGCCAGAAGGGGAGCCGGGTGAGTTGTGCATAAAAGGGCCGCAGGTCATGCTGGGCTACTGGCAGCACCCGGATGCGACCGATGAAGTTTTAAAAAATGGATGGCTTCGCAGCGGTGATATTGTTACCGTTGATCACGAAGGTTTCCTGCGTATTATCGATCGTAAAAAGGATATGATTCTGGTTTCCGGTTTCAATGTTTATCCTAATGAGATTGAAGATGTCCTGATGCTGCACCCGAAAGTACGTGAAGCCGCCGCCATCGGTGTTCCAAATGATGTGGCGGGCGAAACGGTGAAAGTTTGTGTGGTGAAAAAAGATGATTCACTGACCAAAGAAGAGCTTATCACCCACTGCAAGCGGCATCTGACAGGCTATAAAATACCCAGAATTGTTGAGTTTCGGGATGAGCTTCCGAAAACCAACGTCGGCAAAATCCTGCGCCGTGAACTGCGCGAGGAAGCGATAAAAGCCCAACCCCCCTTAGACTGAGGGGCGTTGCTTTTTGCCGATATCTATCATGCCGGGTTACCCGGCATTTTTATTGCGCCATTACAGTTGACCACCGGCATCATCCGCCAGTGGCGAGAGAACGCTATTTTGAATTACATCATGATCACCACTAATGACGCGCTGGCTGAGGTTTGTCTGCGTGCCCGCCAGGTTCCTGCTCTGGCGCTGGATACTGAATTTGTTCGCACCCGCACCTATTACCCGCGACTGGGTCTGATACAACTGTTTGACGGTGAAACCATCTCGCTGATTGACCCTTTGCCGATTACCGACTGGACGCCGTTCCGTGACCTCCTGATGGACCAGCAGGTCGTCAAATATCTGCATGCCGGCAGTGAAGACCTTGAAGTCTTCCAGCATGAGTTTGGGGTGTTGCCGCAGCCGATGATTGATACACAGATCCTCGCCGCGTTCAGCGGCCGCCCGCTCTCCTGCGGTTTTGCAACCATCGTAGAGTCCTTCACCGGGATCGCGCTGGATAAAAGCGAATCACGCACTGACTGGCTCGCGCGTCCATTGACGGAAAAGCAGTGCGTTTATGCTGCAGCCGATGTTTTCTATCTGCTACCGATTGCCGTCAAGCTGGTGGCAGAAACGGAAGACGCCGGGCAAATGGCCGCTGCACTGGATGAGTGTCGTCTGCTGTGCCAGCGCCGGACCACCGTGGTTGACCCGCAGGAAGCGTATCGCGAGATCGCCAATGCGTGGCAACTGCGTCCGCGTCAGCTTGCTGCATTACGCCTGCTGGCGGCGTGGCGTCTGACGCTGGCCCGCGAAAAAGATATGGCAGTGAATTTTGTGGTGCGTGAAGAGAACCTGTGGAAGGTCGCACGCTATATGCCGGGTTCCCTTGGCGAGCTTGATCATCTGGGGTTGCCGGGGCAGGAGATCCGTTTCCACGGTAAGGCGCTGGTGGCGATGGTCGCTGAAGCGAATGCGCTCGGGGAAGATGAGCTGCCGGAAGCGGTGCCGAATCTCATCGATTACCCGAACTACAAGCAGGTGTTCAAAAGTCTGAAAGCCCTGGTGGCAGAAACGGCGGAGCAGCATGGCGTCAGCCAGGAGTTGCTGGCATCGCGTCGTCAGATTAATCAGTTGCTGAACTGGCACTGGAAATTGAAGCCACAGGCCGGTAAACCGGAGTTGGTAGATGGCTGGCGGGGGACATTACTTGAAGACGGGATTGCTGACATTTTAGCGGCACACTAAATCCTGCAATTTTCCCCTGCACCATAGCAGGGGAAAATCATGAGCAGGAGAAGATCATTTCGGTGCTTCTTCCGTTTCCGTTTCCGGTAACGTTACGTTCAGTTCGAGAATAGAAATATCATCATCTTTTTGATCCAGCTTCACAGTCAGCATCTCCGGATCAATTTTCACGTATTTACAGATCACTTCCAGAATATCCCTTTTCAACTGTGGCAGATAGTGGGGCTCGCTATCGCCCCTTCTGCGCTCCGCCACAATAATCTGTAGCCGTTCCTTGGCAATATTGGCTGTGCTCTTTTTACGGGATAAAAAGAAATCGAGTAAGGCCATGGTTTATCCCCCAAACAGGCGTTTCAGGAAACCCTTCTTCTCTTCTTCAATGAAGCGGAAGGGGCGTTCTTCTCCGAGCAGGCGGTCAACAGTATCAGCATAGGCTTTACCTGCGTCGGATTCGGCATCCAGGATCACGGGCTCACCCTGGTTCGAGGCACGCAGTACTGACTGATCTTCCGGGATAACGCCGGCCAGAGGAATACGCAGAATCTCAAGCACGTCTTCCATGCTCAGCATATCACCACGATTCACGCGTCCCGGATTGTAGCGGGTCAGCAGCAGGTGTTCTTTAATTGCATCCTGGCCTCTTTCAGCGCGGCGTGATTTAGAGGACAGAATGCCGAGAATACGGTCGGAGTCACGTACAGAAGAGACTTCCGGGTTGGTGGTAATAATCGCTTCATCGGCGAAATAGAGCGCCATCAGCGCACCGGTTTCGATGCCCGCCGGTGAATCACAGACAATGAACTCAAAATCCATGGTCGCCAGGTCATCCAGCACTTTTTCCACGCCTTCGCGGGTCAGCGCATCTTTATCACGCGTCTGAGAGGCTGGCAGGATAAACAGATTTTCAGTGCGTTTGTCTTTGATTAACGCCTGGTTCAGCGTGGCATCACCCTGGATGACGTTAACGAAGTCATACACCACGCGGCGCTCACAGCCCATGATTAAATCCAGATTACGCAGGCCGATATCAAAGTCGATAACGACAGTTTTTTTCCCTTTCTGCGCCAAACCGGTAGCGATGGCCGCGCTGGACGTGGTTTTACCCACGCCTCCCTTACCCGATGTAACAACAATAATGCGTGCCATAAAATAATTTCCTTAAGAAAAGAAAGGGCTCGAGAGCCTGGCTCAGTTCAGTGTCTGTATAGTCAATGCGCCGTCCTTGAGACAAAGACGAGACGCTTTTCCGAAAAATTCAGCAGGGATTTGATCCATAAGCCAGTAATTTCCAGCAATGGATACCAACTCTGCAGATAAACTGGTGCAAAAAATCTGAGACTGCTTGTCGCCAGACGCGCCAGCCAGCGCGCGGCCGCGCATCATGCCATAAATGTGGATATTGCCATCGGCAATCAGCTCGGCACCCGCGCTGACGCTGCTGGTGACGATCAGGTCGCAGTTTTTGGCATAAATCTGCTGACCGGAACGCACCGGGGTACTGATAAGCCGGGTTTTTATGGCGGGTTGTTCGACAGGAATGGCCACAGGCGGTGCACTCTCAGCGCTGAACTTCTGTTCTTTGCCTTCGCTCAACACCGGCAGGCCGGACCGGGCAATCATGCGTTTCAACTGCTCATCTTTGCAGCCGCTGATACCCACAATGTGCAGACCCGTTTCGGCGATTGCCTGCTGCATTTGTCGCCAGTTCACCTCTCGGGTTAACGAGGATACGTTGATCACCACCGGGGCATTTTTCAGAAAAGCTGGAGCCTGACTGACTTTTTCCTGAATGGCTTTACGCACCGTTTCAGGGTCGGTGTGATGCAAATGAACGACTGACAGCGTAAAACTGCTGCCCTTTAACTCGATTGGCGATTGTGACATCTGTCCCGCTCAGTCCTGTTATTTCCTATCCTGGCTAAATCAACGCCACTTTCAGGCGTTAAATCAAGACAGGCAATATTCCGAAGTTCTGCAAGCATGTTATAGTTACTGTAATATTCAGGCAAGTCACCATCCAGGTTAATTCGAGTAAAAAATATGTTTTGTGTGATCTACAGAAGTCCCCAGCGTGACCAGACTTATCTTTATGTTGAAAAAAAAGACGATTTCTCACGCGTCCCTGAAGCGTTGCTGAAGGGCTTTGGCAAGCCGAAACTGGCGATGTTGCTTCCGTTGGACGGCAGCAAGAAGTTGGTGGGGGCGGATATTGAAAAAGTGAAAACCGCGTTGCGCGATGAGGGGTTTTATTTACAATTGCCGCCGCCGCTGGAAAGTCTGCTTAAGATGCATCTTAACGATGTTAAAAAAGATTAATTCGGAATCATCTGCAAATATATCTTCGCCGGTCAGGGATCGCTTTTTATTTTAAATTACCGGTGTAGATAGCGATAAAAGGATGCCCGCATGAAGCTCTCAGCCCGAAATTTCTTCGTATTTTCTCTCTTTCTGGTGGGGAGCTCTGCCAGCCACGCCGCCTTCCTAAACTCCGGTAACAGCACAAACACGTCAGACACCACGCTGGCACAGCAGGGCCGCGACCCGGCACAATTTCCTGCTTTCGTTGAGCAGCTCAAAGCACAGGCCCTTCAGCAGGGTTATGATGATGCGACTATCGAGACGGCGTTTACCGGCGTGCATTTTGTTGACCGGGTCATTAAATACGATCGCGGACAGCTGGAAAACAAAGTCACCCTCAACGATTATCTGACCCGCGTGATCACGCCAGAAAAGATCGCTCAGGCCCGGGAATATTGGCAGCAATACCACAACCAGCTGCAACCGATAGCCGATGCCTCCGGCGTTCAGACACAATATATTGTCGCGCTGTGGGCGCTTGAGAGTCACTTCGGCAGGATTCAGGGCAAGGAGGAGGTGGTCTCTGCTCTGGCCACGCTGGCCTTTGAAGGCCGGAGAGAAGCCTTCTTCACGAAAGAACTGATGGCAGCGCTACGAATCATCCAACGCCAACAGATGACAGCCGCTGAGCTGAAAGGATCGTGGGCAGGGGCGATGGGTCAGAGCCAGTTTATGCCCAGCTCCTTCCTGAATTACGGAAAGGATGGTGATGGTGACGGCAAAATTGATATCTGGAACAATCTGGATGATGTCTTTGCCTCCACAGCGAACTATTTACAACGTGAAGGCTGGCGAGCCGGGCAGGGGTGGGGCGTGGAAGTGACGTTGCCGGCTGATTTTAATGCGCAACTGGCGGGATTAAAAACGGCACAGGCCAAAACCTCGTCGCAGTGGCAGCAGTCAGGCGTACAGGTACTGCATCCCGAACAGAACAGCAGCAGCCAGCGCGCCTGGATCATCACGCCACAGGACGGTGACGGTCGTTCATTCATGGTTTATGACAATTTCCGAACGTTGATGCACTGGAATCGGTCTTATTATTTCGCTATCAGTATTGGCATGATGGCCGATGCCATCGCAGCGCAGTAAAAAGAACAGTCAGCAGATATGCGGCGGCATGATGTCGGCGCAGCCACTCTAACGAAGCAGGGGAAAAGCATGTATCAGCACCATAACTGGCAGGGCGCATTGTTAGATTTTCCGGTCAGCAAAGTGGTTTGCGTCGGGAGTAACTACGCAAATCACATCAAAGAGATGGGCAGCGCGACACCAACGGAACCCGTACTGTTTATTAAACCGGAAACTGCGCTGTGTGATATCCGCCAGCCGCTCTCTATTCCCAAAAACCTCGGTGCCGTGCATCACGAGGTCGAGCTGGCGATACTGATTGGCGCGACACTCAAGCATGCGACCGAAGAACACGTCGCGCAGGCGATTGCCGGGTATGGTGTTGCGTTGGATTTAACCTTACGCGATGTTCAGGCAGGCTGTAAGAAAGCCGGACAGCCTTGGGAAAAAGCCAAGGGATTCGATAATTCCTGCCCGCTGTCCGGTTTTATTCCGGTGAGTGAATTCAAACACGACCCTCAGGATGTCGAGCTAAAATTGATCGTCAACGGAGAGGTCCGCCAGCAGGGAACGACTGCTGACATGATCCATAAAATCTTGCCGTTGATTGCGTATATGAGCCAGTTCTTTACCCTGCGCGCGGGCGATGTGATCCTGACCGGGACACCGGAAGGTGTGGGGCCGATGGTCTCAGGCGATCGTCTTGAAGTGTCGCTCGGCGGCCACGGTGTTGCCACGCGCGTGCTGTAAAACTTGCAACTGAAGCCTAAACCCTCTATAAGGTGCGGGCTTTTACTTTTACCGGACACCCAACATGACTGATACCCCTTTCTGGCAGCGTAAAACGCTGGAACAAATGAGCGACGAGGAATGGGAGTCCTTATGTGATGGCTGTGGCCAGTGTTGCCTGAATAAGTTACAGGACGCCGACACCGATGAAATCTATTTCACCAACGTTGCCTGTAATCAGCTGAATATCAAAAGCTGCCAATGCCGTAACTATGAGCGCCGCTTCGAACTGGAAGAGGACTGTATTAAGCTGACGCGCGAAAATCTGCCCACCTTTCAATGGTTACCGCCAAGTTGCGCGTACCGTGTGCTGGCCGAAGGGAAGACCCTGCCACCCTGGCATCCGCTGCGAAGTGGTTCACGTGCAGCTATGCATGCTGCGCGTATTTCGGTACGGCATATTGCCGTGCATGAAAGTGAAGTGGTTGACTGGGAAGAGCATATTATCAACCGCCCGCACTGGTACGGTAAATAGACGTTCAGAGTGGGTATGATAAGCAGAAAAGCTCCGCGAAGGCGGAGCTTTTTTTTTAACGTGAGAACAGGTCGCGTCTTTTAGGTTTGCAGGGCTGACCTATCAGTACCAGCACACCAACGACCAGGTATGCGGCAAAGATGCCGACCAGCCACTGCGGCATACCCAGGGTCAGAAATGACCAGGACTTCTCTGCACAGTCGCCGCTGGCGACAAACACGGAAGGTAACCATTTATCCAGCGGCAGCCAGGACGGAAAGCGGGCGGCAAAATCACAGGTCGCAAACGGAGAGGGATGCAACTGAATCATAGTATGTTCCCACGCCAGTCGCAGGCCTTCCCATGCGCTGTATAACCAGATCAGAATAGCGGCCCAGCGCAAAGGTGATTTCGGTGCGATAGCGCCGACGATACCCGCCCCCATAATGCCGAACAGGGCACAGCGTTCATAAATACACATCACACACGGCTTCAGCAGCATCACATGCTGAAAATAGAGCGCGGTCATCTCAAGAGCGAAAGCGGTCAGTGCCATCAGTAACCAGGCGCCCCGGCCACGGGAGCAGCTATTCAGGTATCTCAACATTAGTTTATCCGTCTGGAATACATTTAGACGGCAGTGTAAACGAAAAGCGTCTGCAATCCAGCCAGGAGGGAAAAATTTAAGCAGGAAAGTGACTTAAAATAATGTTTCCGATGATAAACGAAGGTCTGTGGACAGGCTGTATTGTGGTTTCGCTGCCAGGACGGCAATGTCATATTTTTTGCAGACGATCGTCTTTTCCCTGGCAGCCAGGCTAGGTGATGCCTGGTGCCTCTGGTATGATGAGCCGAATTTTTGACGTAATGAACGCAACGGAAGAAGAACGCTATGGTTATTAAGGCGCAGAGCCCTGCGGGTTTCGCGGAAGAGTACATCATTGAAAGTATCTGGAATAACCGTTTCCCACCAGGTTCAATTCTGCCCGCTGAACGCGAACTCTCCGAACTGATAGGTGTCACCCGAACCACATTACGAGAAGTATTACAGCGCCTGGCGCGCGATGGCTGGCTGACCATTCAGCACGGCAAACCGACCAAAGTGAATAATTTCTGGGAAACCTCCGGGTTGAGTATTCTGGAAACACTGGCCCGTCTCGATCATGACAGCGTACCGCAGTTAGTGGATAACCTGCTGTCAGTTCGCACCAATATTTCGTCTATCTTTATTCGTCGTGCTATCCGTACTTACCCGGATAAAGCGCGTGAAGTGCTGGAAACCGCAAGCCACGTGGACGACCAGGCAGAAGCCTATACCAATCTCGATTACAGCATCTTCCGTGGGCTGGCGTTCGCCTCGGGTAACCCTATTTACGGTTTGATCATCAATGGATTGAAAGGGCTGTATACGCGCGTTGGGCGTCACTATTTCTCCAACCCGGAAGCGCGACGTCTGGCACAGGCTTTCTATCAGCAACTGCTGAATATCCTTCATACCCAGCAATATGACCTGATTGTAGACAGCGTGCGC
>NZ_JBBGYT010000442.1:0-168440 GCF_037479575.1 Erwinia sp. MYb416 | reverse complement strand
ACGCAACGGAAGAAGAACGCTATGGTTATTAAGGCGCAGAGCCCTGCGGGTTTCGCGGAAGAGTACATCATTGAAAGTATCTGGAATAACCGTTTCCCACCAGGTTCAATTCTGCCTGCTGAACGCGAACTCTCCGAACTGATAGGTGTCACCCGAACCACACTACGAGAAGTCTTACAGCGCCTGGCGCGCGATGGCTGGCTGACCATTCAGCACGGCAAACCGACCAAAGTGAATAATTTCTGGGAAACCTCCGGATTAAGTATTCTGGAAACACTGGCCCGTCTCGATCATGACAGCGTACCGCAGTTAGTGGATAACCTGCTGTCAGTTCGCACCAATATTTCGTCTATCTTTATTCGTCGTGCTATCCGTACTTACCCGGATAAAGCGCGTGAAGTGCTGGAAACCGCAAGTCACGTGGACGACCAGGCAGAAGCCTATACCAATCTCGATTACAGCATCTTCCGTGGGCTGGCGTTCGCCTCGGGTAACCCTATTTACGGTTTGATCATCAATGGATTGAAAGGGCTGTATACGCGCGTTGGGCGTCACTATTTCTCCAACCCGGAAGCGCGACGTCTGGCACAGGCTTTCTATCAGCAACTGCTGAATATCCTTCATACCCAGCAATATGACCTGATTGTAGACAGCGTGCGCGACTATGGTCGTCGCAGCGGGGAAATCTGGCATGCCATGCAGACCAGTATGCCAACCGATCTGCCGCCTGCTCGCCGTTAAGTCGATAAAAAGGGCTGACCTCTTTATGCGGTCAGCCCTAAGAAACAGAAAAAGAGGGCGACCCATTGGGGGGGCGCCCTCTTCACATTGAGGCTGACCTCAGATCAGATAGTGGTGCCCGGGCGGGGCGGGCAGCGTTCGAGGATCTCCACTGTGCCATCATCGTTCTGTTGTTCCAGATTGATGTCAAAGCCCCACAGACGATGTACATGCTTCAACACTTCCCGACGACTCTTATCCAGCGGTGCGCGGTTATGCGGAACATAGCGTAAGGTCAGCGATCGGTCCCCACGCAGATCCACGTCATAAACCTGTATATTCGGTTCGAGATTGCTCAAATTATATTGAGCGGAGAGCTGCTGACGGATCGCCCGGTAGCCCGCTTCATCATGAATGGCCGCAATTTCGAGGAAATTATTGCGATCGTCATCCATCACCGTGAACAGGCGGAAATCGCGCATGATCTTCGGTGAAAGGAACTGGCTGATAAAACTCTCGTCCTTAAACTCCTTCATCGCAAAGTGTAGAGTATCCAGCCAGTTAGAACCGGCAATATCCGGGAACCAGTGACGATCTTCTTCCGTTGGCTCCTCGCAGATGCGCTTAATATCCTGGAACATCGCAAAGCCAAGCGCATACGGGTTGATACCGTTATACCACTGGCTGTTGTAAGGGGGTTGGAAGACCACATTGGTGTGGCTATGCAGGAACTCCAGCATAAAGCGCTCAGAAACTTTCCCTTCGTCATACAGGTGATTAAGAATGGTGTAGTGCCAGAACGTAGCCCATCCCTCATTCATCACCTGAGTCTGTTTTTGCGGGTAGAAATACTGGCTGACCTTTCTGACAATGCGCAGACATTCACGCTGCCAGGGTTCCAGCAGCGGCGCATTCTTCTCCATAAAGTACAGCAGGTTTTCCTGTGGTTCGGATGGGTAGCGCGTGTTGGCGAATTGCGCTTCCTCGCGCTCACGCCGTGGCAAGGTGCGCCACAGCATGTTCACCTGGCTTTGCAGGTACTCTTCACGGCTCTGTTGCCGCGCTTTCTCTTCCTGCAAGGAGATTTTTTGCGGACGTTTGTAGCGGTCAACGCCATAATTCATCAGCGCATGGCAGGAGTCGAGCAGCCGTTCCACGTTTTCCACTCCGTAGCGCTCCTCACACTGCGTAATGTAGTTACGGGCGAAGATCAGGTAGTCGACGATGGAGCTGGCATCCGTCCAACTGCGGAACAGATAGTTATTCTTGAAGAAGGAGTTGTGACCATAACAGGCATGCGCCATCACCAGCGCCTGCATCGTCATGGTATTTTCTTCCATCAGATAGGCAATACACGGATTGGAGTTGATGACGATTTCATAGGCCAGACCTTGCTGGCCGTGCTTATAGCGCTGTTCTGTCTCGATAAATTTCTTACCGAATGACCAGTGTGCATAGTTGATTGGCATCCCGACACTGGAATAAGCATCCATCATCTGTTCGGAGGTGATGACCTCAATCTGATGCGGGTAGGTATCCAGTCGGTAGGATTTAGCGACGCGGTCGATCTCCTTGAGATACACATCAAGCAGGTCGAAGGTCCAGTCTGGTCCATCATCGAGTCGTTTGCTGTCCTTAATCGGATCGTCAAAGATCGTGGTCATAGCGCACCCCTTTTTATAAAACCGGATTACCTTACGGCAGAATGTCCGTTTTCATCTCGGCTCACCCGCACAAATGAGGCGCTGATAAGCCTGGAATTAAAGCCAATATCTCAATGATAGTTCACTGTCTCGTATCCCTCTCGTTAAAACAATTGAAATCTTCGATACAAAATCCAGTGCTGTTTAAAAAAAGATTTTTACGTAACAATAAATTCATAAAAACATGCATTTTGCAGGATAATATCCTGTTTATAGTATTAAGTTATGACAGGGTGGGATTGTTCTGGTGTTTGCGCATATATGCTGTGATTAAATTATTATCTGCTACTTAATTTATTAAACCAGAGGTTTTGACTGAATTAAGCTGGGCATCTTGTTTTTATTTACCTGGAGGGTAAAAAAGATGTGAAATATGTCAGCGTAATGTGAGTGTTATCACTGGTGTTTTCATCCATGTTGATGTCGAATGTCCAGTGCATAATTCTATAATGTGTCTCTATGAGGTGGGTATGCGAGTTGTCATTCTGGGTAGTGGCGTGGTGGGTGTGGCAAGTGCGTGGTATCTGGCGCAGGCCGGACATGAGGTGACGGTAATCGATCGTCAGCCCGCAGTAGCACTGGAAACCAGTGCGGCGAATGCAGGGCAGATATCACCCGGATATGCCGCCCCCTGGGCGGCACCGGGTGTGCCGTTTAAAGCCGTAAAATGGATGTTCCAGCGCCATGCTCCACTCGCGATCCGCCTTGATGGCAGCCGCTTCCAGTTGGAATGGATGTGGCAGATGTTGCGTAACTGCGATATGCGCCATTACCAGCAGAATAAAAGCCGCATGGTGCGAATTGCGGAATACAGCCGTGACTGCCTCAAAGCATTGCGCCAGGAAACGGGCATTGCCTATGAAGGGCGTCAGGGAGGAACATTGCAGTTATTCCGCACCGCGCAGCAGTTTGACAGTGCAGCGAAGGATATCGCGGTCCTGAAAGAAGCCGGAGTCCCCTACGAGCTGCTGGAGGCCACGCAGCTGTTGCAAGCAGAACCGGCACTGGCGGCAACCCAGCACAAGTTGACGGGCGGTTTACGCTTGCCCAATGATGAAACCGGTGATTGCCAGTTGTTTACCCAGCGTCTGGCGGCGATGGCGGCAGACCCGGGAGTCACCTTCCGTTTCAATACCTCTGTCGATGCTCTGGTACAGGATGGTAATCGCATCAGCGGCGTCAAATGTGGCGGCGAGATGGTGACTGCGGATGCTTATGTGGTGGCATTCGGGTCATTCTCGACGGCGCTGTTAGAGGATATTGTTAAGGTGCCTGTTTACCCCCTAAAAGGGTATTCACTGACGATACCGATCAAAGATGCGGCTGCGGCACCGATTTCAACGGTGCTGGATGAAACCTATAAAGTGGCGATCACCCGTTTTGACGATCGTATTCGTGTGGGGGGAATGGCAGAAATTGTCGGATTTAACACCAAACTGTTACCGGCACGCCGTCGCACGCTGGAAATGGTTGTCGGCGATCTCTTCCCGCAAGGTGGGTATATTGAGCAGTCGGTTTTCTGGAGTGGTTTACGCCCAATGACACCCGACGGCACGCCAATTGTAGGTCGTACCCCGTTGAAAAACCTGTTCCTTAATACCGGACATGGTACTCTTGGCTGGACAATGGCCTGTGGTTCAGGGCAGCTTCTTGCGGATATTATTAGCGGTGTGACACCCGCGATTTCCGCTGACGATCTGTCTGTCATGCGCTATCTGCCAGGTTTTATTCCGGCGCCGGCTCGCTCACTGCACAGTGCCAATGTTCGCTAACTCATCGTATTTTTTTACAAGGAGAGAGTATGTCTCGTCCTATTCTCGCAACGATTAATCTCGCTGCGCTGAGGCAAAATCTGGCAGTAGCGCGCCAGGCGGCGGGTGGTTCGCGCCTGTGGTCAGTCGTGAAGGCGAATGCCTACGGACACGGTATTGCGCGAGTCTGGCAGAGTCTGGTGGAAACGGATGGTTTCGCCTTGCTCAACCTGGAAGAGGCTATTCTGTTACGCGAACAGGGCTGGAAAAAACCGATCCTGCTGCTGGAGGGCTTCTTCCATCAGGATGAACTGGCGATTATTGACCAGTATCGCCTGACCACCAGCGTTCACAGTAACTGGCAAATTCAGGCGCTGGCAAAAGCCAGGCTTTCGGCGCCACTGGATATTTATCTCAAAATGAACAGCGGTATGAACCGACTGGGCTTCCAGCCCGATCAGGTGCATAACGCGTGGCAAAAATTACGTTCCCTGGATAACGTTGGTGAAATGACGCTGATGGCCCACTTTGCTGACGCTGAAACCAGTGAAGGTATTGCCGGACCCTTGCAGCGCATTGAGCAGGCGGCTGAAGGGCTGAATTGTGCGCGTTCGCTGGCGAACTCCGCGGCTACGTTGTGGCATCCGCAAACGCATCATGACTGGGTACGCCCCGGTATTATCCTGTATGGCGCATCCCCCAGCGGCCAGTGGCAGGACATTGCCAGCAGTGGTTTGCAACCCGTGATGACATTGACCAGCGAAGTGATCGGCATTCAGCAGCTGACGGCGGGTTCTGCTGTGGGATACGGCGGCCAGTACCGTGCATCAGGTGAACAGCGTATCGGAGTGGTCGCTTGCGGCTATGCTGATGGTTATCCCCGTCATGCGCCGACCGGAACGCCGATTTTGGTTGATGGTGTGATGACGCAGACGGTCGGGCGGGTTTCAATGGATATGATCACTGTCGATTTAACCCCGTGCCCTCAGGCGGGCATAGGCAGCCAGGTTGAGCTGTGGGGCAACAACGTCAAAATTGATGATGTGGCCGCCGCCGCCGGCACCGTTGGCTATGAGCTGATGTGCGCGCTCGCCCCCCGGGTGCCGGTGATCGTTGAATAATCTTAGAGCGAGGTCAGCGTACCGCGCACATTTTTACTGATACGCCAGGCGGTCAGTGCCAGCAGCGCACCGGCCGCCATCATCAGTGCCAGCGCGGATTTCTCCGCAATCGGTAGCGCCATCACTAACAGACCCGCCGACGATCCTCCCGCCATCTGAATAAAACCTGCCAGTGCAGAGGCGACACCGGCCTGCTGCTGATAAGGCTCCAGGGCGTAGCTGGTTGCAGGTCCCACGGTGAAGGCCAGTCCGGCAACGGAGATAGCAACGGGCAGCATATACAGCGCCCAGTGTGTCTGCATGGCCGCCGGGAACAGCATCACACCGCCCATTAACGTTATCGCACCAATTGTCATCGCCAGTGCGCCAATTGCCAGACAAATCGGGCGACCCAGTTTTCGGATCATCTTATTCACCAGCACGCTGACCAGCATAATCCAGAAGCCGTTAGCACCAAACGCGATGGAGAATTGCAGTGCGCTGAGTTTGCCTTCGGTCATCAAAACCTGCGGAGCCAGAGAAACATAGGTCAGCACCATACCCAGTGCGCCCGCGTTGGCAAAAGCAAAGGCGAGGAAACGCGGCTGACGCAGAATTTGCCAGTACTGACGCACGGGTAAACCTTTCACCTTTTGCGTATCAGCAGGGCGGGTTTCCGGCAGGAACAGCATCACCAGTACGGCAATAAACAGCGCATAACCGGTCAGGAACCAAAAGTTCGCCCGCCAGCCAAATGCATCGGCCAGGAAGCCACCCAGCATCGGTGCCAGGGCCGGGACGATATTTAACGCGCCGTTTAAGAATCCATAAGCACGCGCCGCTTCTTCACCATTAAGACGGTCGCGTACGCCGCTGAACGCCACGACGGCGGTACAGCACACGGCACAGCCCTGAATGACACGGGCGCTGAGGAACTGCGGCCAGCCGGTGGCGGTGGCGGCCAGGATGCTTCCGGTGACATACAGCAGAAGACCAATCAGCGCGATGGGTTTACGGCCCAGATTATCCACCAGCGGTCCGGCGATAATTTGCCCCAGGCCCATCACCAGTAAAAACAAAGGGATCGTTGTCTGGATGGCAGAAACGGGCGTATTCAGACCGAGAGCAATATCGGGCAGCGTGGGCAAATAGAGGTCAATGCCTAACGGTGCAAGCAGCACCAGGCTGAGTAACAGTAGCGTAAATTTTTGCATAGCAGGTGTGGCGTCCAGATTAAAGCAAGCCGGACAGGGTAGAGATAACAGAGGGAAAAGAAAAGGAGAAAGTGATAAAAGCGCTCGGGGATGTGGCCATCGTCATGGCCGGATGCAGGCAATGACGATGGCTGGCACTGTTCAGCTCAGGTTAGTACGCGCCGTCGCGGCGCAGTACCACACCGGCTGTTTTGAACAGAATGGCGATATCGGTCCACAACGCCCAGTTTTTGACATACCAGGAGTCGAAGTAAACACGGGTGTCATAGTCGATATCGTTACG
This sequence comes from Erwinia sp. MYb416, assembly GCF_037479575.1. NCBI lineage: Bacteria > Pseudomonadati > Pseudomonadota > Gammaproteobacteria > Enterobacterales > Erwiniaceae > Erwinia > Erwinia sp. MYb416. The sequence continues at coordinate 161,669 of NZ_JBBGYT010000442.1, read as the reverse complement.
ACCGCTCACCTGCCACAGTCCTGTCATACCCGGTTTAGCCATCAGGTAGTAATCCACGTCACCGGCATAACGCTCCAGTTCTGCTTCAATCACCGGACGTGGGCCCACCAGACTCATCTCACCACGAATGACGTTCCACAGCTGCGGCAGTTCATCCAGGCTGGTCTTACGCAGAAATGAGCCAATTTTGGTGACACGGGGATCGTTCTTCAGTTTAAAGTCTTTGTCCCACTCGGCGCGTGCTTCTTCACTGGTGGCCAACAGGGTTTCCAACACTTCCTTCGAGTTCATCACCATCGAACGGAATTTCAGGCATTTAAACTTCTTCCCATCCTGACCAACACGCTCGTGACCGTAGATCGGGCTGCCGCCATCACGGCTGACCATCCAGCAGATCAAACCAAATGCCGGAGCAAGGAACAGCAACAGCAGTGAGGCCACCACAACGTCAAAGGTGCGCTTGAGGAAGCGTGAAGAGCGCTTCGCCAGATTATTGCTGACGCGCAGCAGCATCACTTCATGGCTAAAGATAAAGGACATATCCGTACCGTACAGCGGCACGCCACGTAGCGTTGGCACCACGGAGACTGAGCGGCACTTTTTCTTCGACAGCAGTTTCAGCCATTTATCGCGAATGGCGCGCTGGTCGTTCTCCATCGCTACAATAAACTGGGTGTTATCGAGGTCGACAGTCTCCCAGACAATATCTTTGTGTGTGATCACCGGGATGCCATTGAAACTATCAGCGCCGTTCTTTTCACCGCTCGGGGCAACGAAGGCTTTCACGTCGTAGCCCAGCAGCTCTTCGCTTTGCAGCGCGGCATAGGCTTCACGGGCATTTTTACCGGAACCAATGATGATGGTGTGTTTCTGCCACTGTCCCGCTTTCAGGATGGCATTCTTAACGCATGAGCGCAGGAGAGGCACCAGAATCAAGGCATACAGCCAGGTGAAACTCCAGAGCATGCGGGAGAAATCCCATTTGGAAAACGCAATCAGTGCCAGGTCTAACAGTGAAAAGATCACCAGCGTTTTAATAATGTCTTTTAATTCAAACCAGAAGGGTTTGCGGTAGGTATAGTGGCGCAGGCGCATCCAGAACCATGCGGTACATAATACTGACATAATGAATTGCGCGATAAAGCGGACTTCAACTTCTTGCGGCGGGATAAAAATATCCAGATTACCCCAAATACCCTGCAGCGTCGCTGCGGATAAAAACAGTGCCAGATTGATGGAGAGTAAATCTGAGAAACTTAACGCAACTTTCGCAATAATGTTTTTTCGTGTGCCGCTGAATGTCCGGCGACTTTCATTCAGTACCAGAGTACTTGCCATAATGCCTGCTCTCTTATCATGAGAAATCAATGACCTGACGAGGATAAAGCACGCGTCCAGGAGTCTCTTTAGTAAACCTTCTGGGTTTATCAGACTGACGTCGGTGTTGCCATTATCGTAACTGTGTTCAGGGCAGCGGAGCGGTGGGAGATGAGATAACCACGCTATATCCGTCACATAATGAAGTGATAAGTATGCAGGAGTTATTTGAGTTAGTTAATACGGGATAATCCTAAAAGAAGATGAAAAATCAAACAGGGGATTAATCTTAAGCTCTGGTGCTAAATGAAAGATATAAATAAAAAATATGACAATACGATAAACAAAAAATCACTATTTGATGAATCTGAAACCGCCAGGGTTAAATATGACGGTTTCAGACAAATCTTGTGGAGTGGGATTCCAGTTCTGAATGAAATCAGGAAAGATTATTCCCTTTCTTCCTGAACCCTGACGCCGATTTTGACGATCTCGTTAGCCTCTTTCTCAGCCACGGTCCAGACCATGTTTTTCCATTCCACCTGGTCACCGACCACGGGTGCGCCGCCAATCATCCCCAGCACCAGCTGTCCCAGCGTTTGCTGAGTATCAGAGTCCTCATCCAGTTCAATACCGTAAATCTCGGAGACATCGTGCAAGCGCGCATCGGCTTGCAAAATGAAGTCACCAAAGAAGCGTTGATCCAGCGACACCGGCGGGGACTGGCTGAACAGCTTGCCGAGTGCGGGCAGGTCACGCTCACGGCCAATGACGCACAGCACATCATTCTCTCTCAGGCGGGTGCTGCCGGACGGGTGTAACAGCAGGTTATCGCGGAACAACGCGGCAATACGTGTTTCTCGCGGCATTCTGAGGTCACGCAGCGCGGCACCTACACACCATTTGTCGGCACTGAGCTGATAAACAAACTGCTCCCAGGGATTCTCCGGGTGAATATCCAGACCGATGCGGGAAATAGGCGAAGCCATCGGCGGAACGACAACCCTGGCTTTGCGCGCTGCCCAACCCAGTGATGTGCCCTGAACCATCAGTGACACCAACACCACAAAGAAGGCAATGTTGAAGAACAGGGAGGCATGTGGCAGCCCGGCCATCATCGGGAAGACGGCAAGAATAATCGGCACGGCACCTCTGAGCCCGACCCAGCTAATAAAAATCCTTTCGCGAATATTGAAACCGCGAAACGGCAACAGCCCAATCATTATCGACAGCGGGCGTGCGACCAGAATCAGGCAGAGTGATAACAACGTGGCCGGAATAGCGATGTGCCAGAGATCGGTGGGATTGACCAGCAGGCCGAGCACAAGGAACATGCCGATCTGACTTAGCCACGCCATGCCGTCAAAGGTTTGCAAAATGCCATGACGGTTGCGAATAGGGCGGTTACCGAGCACAAAGCCGCACAGGTAGACGGCGAGGATGCCACTGCCTTCCAGAACGGTGGTGAGGGCGAAGACCAGAATGCCTCCGCTGACGGCAAGCAGTGGATAGAGACCGCTGGCCAGAGAGACACGGTTAATCAATTGCAGTAAGGCCCAGCCGCCGCCGAGCCCAAGCACAATGCCCAGTCCAAACTGCTGCACCAGGTGCACCACAAACATCCAGCTTAATCCGCTCTGGCCCTGCTGAATCATCTCAATCAGGGTGATGGTCAGGAATACGGCCATGGGGTCGTTACTGCCGGACTCAATTTCCAGCGTGGCGCTGACGCGCTCATTCAGGCCTTTACCGCCCAGCAGTGAAAACACCGCAGCGGCATCGGTGGAACCGATAATGGCCCCCACCAGAAAACCGTTCATCAGGTTGAGATCAAACAGCCAGGCTGCGGCAAGACCTGTCAGTCCCGCGGTGATCAGTACGCCCACCGTTGCCAGCGACAGCGCCGGACCGAGCGCCACTTTAAACGAACTGGCCTGGGTGCGCATACCGCCATCCAGCAGGATCACTGCCAGTGCCAGGTTACTGATCAGATAGGCCGCGGGGTAGTTGTCAAAGGCGATCCCCCCAATACCGTCCACACCCGCCAGCATACCGAGCGCCAGGAAGATAACCAGAATCGGGATACCCAGTTTCGATGAAAAAGAGCTGAGTAAAATGCTCGACGCAACCAGCACAGAACCAATAATGAACAAACTATAAATCGCGCTGGCTTCCAATGGGCATCTCTCCTGTGATGAGTAAAAAACCACTTCACGGTGTGAAGGGTACAAAATCTGTACGCAATTCATTTACGGACAGAAGAAAAGGTCAGTCAGAATAAAATATCGCAAAACAGCCAGAAGTAAATGCCGCTGAGTGCGACCAAAATGGGCTTTATTTGACGCATTAGCGATGCAGACTCGAAAAAAAGGCGTGAAAGCCAGATAAAAGCCTGGCAGGAGGGCAGTATGACACGGGTTAAAAGCGGGGAATGGACTATATACAAAATTTCTCAGCCGACGGCAGACGTCGGCTGAGGACAGACATCAGTAATTCTCTTCTGCCTGTTTGTGGAACAGAGCACGGAACACCGGATAGATATCTTCCGGTTCACGGATGTGCTGTATGGCAAAGTTATCGAAGGTCGATTGCAGATGTTCATATTCACGCCACAAGGTCTGGTGAGCGCGCCGGGTGATTTCGATATAGCTGTAGTAACGCACCACGGGCAGAATATTTTTTGCCAGGATTTCGTGACACAGCGGTGAGTCGTCGGCCCAGTTATCGCCATCGGAAGCCTGTGCGGCATAGATATTCCACTGGGTCGGGTCGTAACGTTCTTTCACGACTTCATCCATCAGTTTTAGTGCGCTGGACACGATCGTCCCACCTGTTTCCTGTGAGTAGAAAAATTCCTGCTCATCGACTTCTTTTGCCTGAGTGTGATGACGTATATACACCACATCGACGTTTTTATAGGTCCTGCTGAGGAACAGATACAGCAGAATATAAAAACGTTTAGCCATATCTTTAGTGGCCTGGTCCATTGAACCCGACACGTCCATCAGACAGAACATCACGGCCTGGCTGGATGGCTCCGGGCGTTTTTCGAAGTTTTTATAGCGCAGGTCAAAGGTATCAATAAAGGGCACGCGTTTGATGCGGGCACGCAGCTCTTCAATTTCTTTCCGCAGCCGGTCTTCTTCCAGCAACTGAGCCGGCTCACTGTTTTCAACCAGCAACAGCGATTCTTCCAGTTCGGCCAGCAGACGCCGTTTCCCCGCCGTCATGGCGGTACGCCGCGCCAGCGAATTTTGTAATGAGCGCACCACGCTGATATTGGCCGGTACACCGTTAGCGGTATAGCCCGCACGGTGGGTTTTATACTCATTGAGCTGACGATGCTGATTCTTTTTCAGATTCGGCAATGCGAGATCTTCAAACAGCAAATCGAGATATTCATCTTTCGAGATATTGAAGACAAACTCATCCTGGCCTTCACCATCCTTTCCGGCATTACCCTGACCACTGCCGCTCCCTCCGCCACCGCCCTGTGGGCGCTCCACGCGGTCATTCTGGACGAAGTGGTCATTACCTGGATGAACGCGATGGCGCTGGCCGCCGCGTCCCTGATGAAAACTCGGTTCGTTAATATCTTCAATTGGAATAGAGACGGATTCACCGCTCTCAACGTCGGTAACCGAACGCTTATTAATGGCCTCGGAGATCGACTGTTTGATTTGCGATTTATAGCGGCGCAAAAAGCGCTGACGATTGACCGCGCTTTTGTTTTTACCGTTAAGACGCCGATCGATAAAATAGGCCATAGCTCCCCCAAACAGTGTTGCCATTCGGGTCAGGGCATCAGCCCTGACCCGAATGGATGCGACTTCCGAATCAGGACGATTTTCTTACGCGCAAATACCATTCGCACAGCAGGCGAACCTGTTTGCGGGTATAGCCTTTTTCCATCATACGGTCGACAAAATCGTCGTGTTTTTTCTGTTCGTCGGTGGATGTTTTAGCGTTAAACGAAATGACCGGGAGCAGCTCTTCGGTGTTCGAGAACATTTTCTTCTCGATCACGGTGCGCAGCTTCTCATAGCTGGTCCAGTTCGGATTACGGCCATTATTATGAGCACGGGCGCGCAGAACAAAGTTGACGATCTCATTACGGAAGTCTTTCGGGTTACTGATCCCGGCCGGCTTCTCAATTTTTTCCAGCTCTGCGTTCAGGGACTCACGGTCAAACAACTGCCCGGTATCCGGATCACGATACTCCTGATCCTGAATCCAGAAGTCAGCGTAGGTCACATAGCGGTCGAAGATGTTCTGACCATATTCAGAGTAAGATTCCAGGTACGCCGTCTGAATTTCTTTACCAATAAACTCGGCATATTTCGGGATCAGGTAGCCTTTCAGGTGTTCAAGGTATTTCTCAGCCTGTTCCTGCGGGAACTGCTCACGATCGATCTGCTGTTCCAGTACATAGAACAGGTGCACCGGGTTAGCTGCGACCTCAGCATGGTCGAAGTTGAACACACGGGAGAGAATTTTGAAGGCGAAGCGGGTAGATAACCCGTTCATCCCTTCGTCCACACCTGCGTAATCGCGGTATTCCTGGTAGGATTTCGACTTAGGATCGGTATCCTTCAGGCTTTCACCGTCGTAGACGCGCATTTTCGAATAGGTACTGGAGTTTTCCGGCTCTTTCAGGCGCGACAGAATCGAGAAGCGAGCCAGTGTTTCCAGCGTACCCGGCGCGCAAGGTGCGTGGGTCAGTTCACTGTTAACCAGCAGCTTGTCGTAGATTTTGATCTCTTCCGACACGCGCAGGCAGTAAGGCACTTTGACAATGTAAACACGGTCAAGGAACGCCTCGTTATTCTTGTTGTTACGGAATGTCACCCACTCAGATTCGTTGGAGTGCGCGAGGATTATCCCGTTAAACGGCAGGGCAGAGATCCCTTCAGTCCCGTTATAGTTCCCTTCCTGGGTGGCCGTCAGCAGCGGATGCAGCACCTTGATAGGCGCTTTAAACATTTCAACGAACTCCATAATCCCCTGGTTCGCCCGGCATAACGCTCCGGAATAACCATAAGCATCAGGATCGTTTTGCGCGTGGTTTTCCAGTTTACGGATATCCACTTTACCCACCAGCGCCGAAATATCCTGGTTGTTTTCATCGCCAGGTTCGGTTTTGGCAATCGCGACCTGTTCAAGAATCGACGGCCAGACCTTCACGACCTTGAAGCGGGTGATATCACCACCGAAATCGTGCAGGCGTTTGGCGGCCCACGGCGACATGATGGTGCCAAGGTAACGACGTGGAACGCCGTATTCTTTTTCAAGAATGTTGGCATCTTCCTGCGGATTAAACAGGCACAGCGGATGGTCATTCACCGGGCTGCGTTCGCCATCTGCCGTGAGCACATAGATGGGCACACGCTGCATCAGTGATTTCAGACGTTCGGCCAGAGAGGATTTCCCGCCACCGACCGGGCCCAGCAGATACAGGATCTGTTTTTTCTCTTCCAGGCCCTGTGCCGCATGTTTCAGGTAGGAAACGATTTGCTCAATCGCATCCTCCATACCATAAAACTCTTCGAATGCAGGATAGCGCGCAACAACACGATTAGAGAACAGGCGGGAAAGGCGTGGCTCCAGCGCGGTATCCACCATTACTGGCTCACCAATAGCCATTAACAGTCGTTCCGCCGCATTGGCGTATGCACTGCGATCTTGCCGGCAAACCGTAAGAAATTCCTGCAGTGTGAACTCTTCGTCCTTGGCAGCTTCATAGCGCTGACGGTAGTGATCGAATATATTCATGGCGATGCCCGTCCTTTCGTTTTTAGCACAGGTACCAGGAGCCTAAGTTTGGTCAGCCCCTGAAGGAACTTACAGTGAGTACAGCAACCCTTATGCCAACCTGACTTTTTTTATCGGGAAACACAAAAATGCTGGTCACTCTGCTCGTTGGAATTTAGCGTCTTATAAATAAGCGTAGATCGCATTTAGGAAATTTCCTGATTCGCTTGGCATTTTCAATGAAATTTCAATAACAAAGTTATAAACCAGCTATACCATCCCCTTAGTGGATGCGGGCTGACGGGTTTTTGTAAACCTCAACAACTGGCATCTGCAACCGCATTCTTTCGGGTTATTGATTATATGTGCTACTAATAATGTAAATGTATGACTCAAAACGACCATAATGTTTAGACTGATGACCGATTGTTATATTAATGGACTGAATAAATTGTGAACCAATTCAAACTTACAGCGCTTACTGCACTTTTACCTGTCTGTTTTGCTGCGCCTCTCGCACAAGCCAATCCGTTAACGTTGGGCGCGTCGCTGCTCTATAGCCAGAGCCCTTATAAAAGCGGTCAGGACCGTTACTATCCGGTTCCCATCATCAATTATGAGGGCGACAGCTTCTATATCCGTAGCCTTCAGGCCGGGTATTTCCTGTGGAAAGACCAGCAGGACCAGCTGTCTCTGACCGTCCTGGGTTCGCCGCAGAACTATGATCCGGATGATGTCGATGACGGGGATATGAAATCGCTGAATAAGCGCCATATGACCCTGATGGGTGGCCTGGCGTATCGTCACTCAGCCGACTGGGGCATCGTGCGCACCACGCTGGTGGGTGACATGCTGGACAACAGTAACGGCATTATCTGGGACCTGACCTACCTGTATCGCTTTGAATTCGGCCAGTTTAACCTGACACCGGGTATCGGCGCGTTATGGAACAGCTCAAACCAGAACGGGTATTATTATGGTATCTCGTCAGCGGAATCCCGCCGCAGCGGGCTGGATCGTTACGATCCGGACAGCAGCTGGAGCCCGTACGTTGAGTTGACCGCAGGCTGGGCCATCAGTCAGAACTGGAATGCCACCCTTTCAGGTCGTTACAGCCGTCTTGCTGATGAAATTAAAGACAGCCCGATGGTGGATAGAGATTCACAGATGTTGTTGTGGACCGGGGTAAGCTATACCTTCTGATGCCATCACTCTGCACTAAAAAAGGGCGCTCTGCGCCCTTTTTTATCATGGTGGCGCCCTAAAAAAGTGCATGGAGAGAAAGATGAACCGAGTCGTCACGTTTGCCGATGGCACCGAGCTGCCTGCGATAGGTCAGGGTACATGGTTTATGGGGGAAGACGCTGCTCAACATCATCAGGAGGTCGCTGCTTTGCAAGCCGGGCTGGAGCGGGGTCTGAAGCTGATCGATACCGCCGAGATGTATGCCGATGGCGGCGCTGAAAGGGTGGTGGGTGAGGCCTTGCGCGGGCGTCGTGACCAGGCGTATCTGGTCTCCAAAGTTTATCCGTGGAATGCCAGTGAGGTGGATGCTGTTGATGCCTGTGAGCGCAGCCTGACACGCTTGAACACCGATTATCTCGATCTCTATCTTCTGCACTGGCGGGGAAATATTCCGCTGGAAGAGACGCTACGTGCGATGCAAACACTGCAACAACAGGGAAAAATTCGCCGCTGGGGGGTGTCTAATTTTGACAGCGATGATCTCCACGAGTTACTTGCTGAAGAAGGCGGCGCGCAGTGCGCTACTAACCAGGTGCTTTACCATCTGGCATCCCGTGGAATTGAGTATGATTTGCTGCCTGACTGTCAGCAGCTGGCGATGCCGCTGATGGCTTATTGCCCCCTGGCGCAGGCGGGTCGATTACGCACAGAGCTGATGAGTCACCCGACGCTGACCCGAATTGCACAACAAAAGGGCATCAGCATGGCGCAGCTGCTGCTGGCGTGGGTGATCCGTAAAGAAGGAGTGATGGCGATCCCGAAAGCGAGCAGCATTGCGCATGTTGATGACAATGCTGCGGCGCTCGGGGTGGTACTGACCAGCGAGGAACTGGCACTGATCAATCAGGCATTCCCACCGCCAGAAACAAAGCAACCGCTGGATGTGGTCTGAGTCCGGGGCAGGCAGAGCAGGGGCGGCCCGAAAAGGGTCACTCCGGTCTATTCTTAACGCTTACTGCGCACCCGGAAGGTGGTCGCCAGGCGGGCAGGTTGTTCACCCGCGCTTTTCATCGGCTGACTGACATGGGCCGTTTCCACGCACACCATGGTCTTAAAACCTTCGTTAGCCATATCACTCATACTGCATGACAGCTCCGCGCCGGGATTCCATGTGACAACGTCACTTTGATGATGGTGGTAAACCTCAATTACACGCTGACCCGTCTTATCGTCAATCACGCTGCAATCTGCCGGTTGGGTATAGATGCGGTCAATGCGTTGCGGGTAGGTTTGCTTACCTTCCGCTGAGGTGCCGGTGACTCCGTTGTTGACCTTGTCGATATAACTCGGACCTAGGCCGCTGACTTCAACACCGGCGATGTCAGCCACTTCAAAGTAGCTGTGCAGTGCGGCGGTGGCATCGAAGTCACCGTGGGCTTCCAGTTCAATCTCACAGCGATCGCTGAAGCGGAAACGGGCAAACAGCGTAAAATCGTGCGGCCAGAATTTCTTCGTTTGTTCACTGCTTTTTAATTCGAAGGTCAGCATCACGCTGTTTTCATTTTCATCGTGAGCGGTCAGCGTCCACGGCAGGATACGGGCAAAGCCATGCGCAGGTTCGCCAGCCGGGCCAAACCACGGCCAGCAGATCGGCACACCACCGCGGATAGCTTTACCCACATTCCAGGCGGTTTTATCGCTTAACCAGATCACCGGTTTTTCACCGGCAGGTTGCCAGGCAATCAGCTGGGCACCCTGTAACGTCACGGCAGCACGCACTTTAGGATGCGCCACGACGACAACGGGTAATTCGCCAACCTGACGCTGAGAGAGGTAAGGGGTAATCTGGTTAATCACGGGCAGTGAAAAGAGTTTCTCGTTCATGAGTCAGCCTTCTGAAATTTAACCATAAAAAAAGGGCGACTTCCGTCGCCCTCAGTCTCATTCACGTCGCTTATTTAGCGATGTGAGCAACCAGGTCCAGGACCTTGTTGGAGTAACCAGTTTCGTTATCGTACCAGGAAACCAGTTTAACGAAAGTGTCGCTCAGTGCGATACCCGCTTTCGCATCGAAGATAGAAGTCAGTGTTTCACCGTTGAAATCGGTAGAAACCACTTCGTCTTCGGTGTAACCCAGAACGCCTTTCATCTCGCCTTCGGCAGCCGCTTTAATCACAGCACAAATTTCTTTGTAAGATGCTGGTTTAGCCAGACGTGCAGTCAGGTCAACAACAGAAACGTTAGGAGTAGGAACGCGGAACGCCATGCCGGTCAGTTTGCCGTTCAGCTCAGGAATCACTTTACCTACCGCTTTAGCAGCACCGGTAGAAGAAGGGATGATGTTCTGAGATGCGCCGCGGCCGCCGCGCCAGTCTTTGTGAGACGGGCCATCAACGGTTTTCTGAGTCGCGGTAGTTGCGTGAACAGTGGTCATCAGTGCTTCAACGATACCGAAGTTGTCGTTGATCACTTTAGCCAGTGGTGCCAGGCAGTTGGTGGTACAGGACGCGTTAGAAACGATATCCTGGCCAGCATATGACTTGTGGTTTACACCCATAACGAACATTGGGGTGTCATCTTTAGATGGGCCAGTCAGTACAACTTTCTTCGCGCCAGCTTCGATGTGTTTACGTGCAGTTTCGTCAGTCAGGAAGATACCGGTCGCTTCTGCAACCACATCGACGCCTACTGCATCCCACTTCAGGTTAGCCGGGTCACGCTCAGCGGTAACACGGATGGTTTTGCCGTTAACAACCAGATGGCCGTCTTTGACTTCCACGGTGCCTTTGAAACGGCCGTGAGTTGAGTCGTATTTCAGCATGTAAGCCATGTACTCTGCGTCCAGCAGATCGTTGATTGCAACGATTTCTACATCAGAACGTTCCTGAGCAGCACGGAAAACGATGCGACCGATACGGCCAAAACCGTTGATACCTACTTTGATAGTCATATATTCCACCAGCTTGTTGATAGTGAATAAAAGGTTGGCTGTAAAATTACAAAAACCATACCAGGCGTCAAGCGGAATCGTGTCAATTGTTGCGACAAATCAAACTGTCGACCAGGAATTATTCAACACAAAACCTATTTCTTGACGCATGAACACCATTGATCTTGGGGCAAGTTGCCCGGATATAAAGGGGTGATGGATCCAAAGGGTGATCTGCGTCACAAATTCAACGCTGACTGGATCACCTTGTGCACCCGATACGAAAAATTCACCTGCTCTTGTTAAGTATTTGTTAGAATACTAGCCGATAATTTCAGAATAACACTGCCAGAGAGTCTAACATGGCTAAAGATGATACACCTTTCTCACCCGAAAATGTGTTAACCGAGATGCAGCGCTACGTGACACAGCAGCGCGGCACAGAACCGCCGTATTCCGGCAAATTGCTGCATAACAAGCACGAAGGCATTTATCACTGCCTGGTTTGCCAGGCACCGTTGTTTCTGTCCGGATCAAAATATGATTCAGGCTGCGGCTGGCCCAGCTTCTATGAGCCCTACAGTGATGATGCGATTCGCTATCTGGAAGATGACACTCATGGCATGCAACGCATTGAAATCCGGTGCGGAAGCTGTGATTCTCACCTTGGTCATGTGTTCCCGGATGGCCCACAGCCGACGGGTGAGCGCTTCTGCGTCAACTCCGCTTCGTTGAGTTTTACTGACGAAGACGGCAACAGTACTCAGGGCTAGGAGTCGCGATGGAACTGGATGAAATGATTGCCAGTATGACACCAGACGTGTATCAGCGACTGGTGACGGCGGTAGAGACTGGCAAGTGGGCTGATGGCGTGGCACTGACGCCGGAGCAGAAAGAGAACAGCTTACAATTAGTCTTGCTGTGGCAGGCGCGTCACAATGAAAACCCGCAACATATGAGTGTCGCGAAAGGCGGGGAAATCGTGATGAAAAGTAAGAAACAGCTCAAAGAAGAGTTCGGGATCAGCGACGATGCGATCACGCGAATAAAACTCCAGTAAATTATTCCTTCCGGAATAATTCGTCCTGGTGGTATGACCGGGTGGGCCTCAGTCCCGCCCGGTCATTTTGTAGCCTTTAGATAATTTTCGCGCCCGCCAGGGCCATTTCGGCCAGGGCTTTCTGGCTGTCATCAGCCTGCAAATTGACCCCACGGCATCCGGCGCTCACCAGAGTGACCTGATAGCCCAGCGCCAGTGCATCCAGCACGCTGTATTTAACACAGTAATCTGTTGCCAGCCCCATGACCGTCAGCGCCGTGATGCCGTTCGCCTGGAGCCAGGCATGTAACGGCGTCTGGTGACGCTGGCCGTTATCATAAAACGCACTGTAGCTGTCGATATCCGGATTCTCGCCTTTGCATACCTGCAGTGTCAGCAGCGCTTGGTTAAGCTGAGGGTGCAACTGCGCGCCGTGGCTGTGCTGCACGCAATGATCCGGCCACCACACTTGCGGCAGGCCGTGAAGCTCACCGAGGGTCCCAGGCTGCGTGCCAGCGCTGCTGGCAAAACTACCGTGCCCAGCCGGATGCCAGTCCAGCGTGGCAATCACCGGCTCACCGCGCTGGTGGAACTCGGCAGCGAGGCGGTTTCCCACCGCAATCGTCTGATCGCCGTCACTGACAGCCAGCGCGCCACCAGAACAAAAGTCATTTTGCAGATCAATCAACAACAACGCCTGGCGGTCACGCATCAGTTACTCCGTTGGATTAGTCCGGGGTGAGTTCACCACGCAGGTTTTGTTTCATCAGCTGACGAATTTCGTCGCTGGTCAGGTCCTGGCTCAGAAGGAAGTGCAGTTTGGTCAGTGTAGCCTCAACGGTCAGGTCGGCACCACTCACCACGCCAGCCAGGGCCAGAGCGTTTCCGGTGGCGTAACCCCCCATATTGACCTTACCGGACATGCACTGCGTGAGGTTAACGACCACAATGCCGCGATCGGAAGCCTCTTTCAGCTCCTGCAGGAACTCTTTGTTCTGCGGAGCATTCCCGACGCCATAAGAACGCAGGATCAGTGCTTTTACCGGCTGTTGCAGGAAGTTACGCACCACGGCAGCAGAAATGCCCGGATAGATTGTCACCACGCCAATCGGCTGCGGTGTAATCGGATGCACGATCAGCGCTCCCTGGCCTGCAGGTGCGGCAGGGGTATTCAGACGACGAATATGGATACCGGCTTCCAGCAGCGGGGCGAGGTTTGGCGAATCAAACGCATTGAAACCGTCAGCGTGCGCTTTGGTGGTGCGGTTACCGCGATAAAGCGTGTTATTGAAGAATAACGTCACTTCGTTAATCGGATAATTTGCGGCGACAAACAGTGAGTTCAGCAGATTTTGCTGGCCGTCGGAGCGCAGTTGCTCCAGTGGGATCTGTGAGCCTGTCACAATCACCGGCTTGGCCAGGTTTTCCAGCATGAACGACAGCGCAGAGGCCGTAAAGGCCATGGTGTCGGTGCCGTGCAAAATGACAAAGCCATCGTAATTGTCATAATTCTGACGAATGTCATCCGCAATCGATTGCCAGTCCTGCGGTGTCATATCAGAGGAGTCAATCAGCGGCTGGTATTCATGGATGGTGAAATCAGGCATCTCCGGGCGGTGAAACTCCGGCATATTGGCCAGCTGACGTTGCAGATGGCCGGAGACCGGAATAAAGCCGTGTTCAGAGCGCTGCATACCGATCGTACCGCCCGTATAGGCGACGTAAATGGATTTCTTTTGCATTAGTAAACTCAAGACTTGCCAAAAAAGCGCAGTATAAGGGGAAAGGAGAGGAAAAGCAGCCCGACCAGATGGCGTCGGGCTGAATAGTGATCGCGGTCACCGCTATTTGACGTTACCGCAGCTCAGACAGAATGCGTAACGGTTCTGAGGATCATTCAGATCGTTCATCAGTCCTGGCTGATCCTTCATGGCATTCATCACATCCATCATTGGAGCGGGCAGCCAGGCTTTCAGCGTTTCAGGTAACGCCGCATGTGCAGAGGCATCGACCTGGCTGAACAGCACCTCAATCAGGCTGGGGTCATTCTGATACCAGCTGAGCTGCGGCTGCGTGAGTTTAGCCAGCTCTGCAGCTTTGGCGACGGCATCGTCAAAGTCACCCAGGGCATCGACCAGTCCGTTCGCTTTCGCGTCACTGCCGGTCCAGACATGGCCCTGTGCAATCTGGTCAATCTGTTCCGGTGTTTTGTTGCGTGACGTTGCCACCAGGTTAAGGAAGTTTTTATAGCCGTTCTCGATGCTTAACTGCATCAACTGCTGCACTTCCGTCGGCAGCGCCTTGGTGCTGGCAATATCAGCCAGCGGTGAGGTCGCTACGCCGTCCGTGTGCACGCCAATAGCATCCAGCGAGTTCTCAACGGTGTTGATCACGCCGAAAATGCCGATGGAGCCGGTCAGCGTATTCGGACTGGCAATGATGTAGTTAGCCGGTGTAGAGACCCAGTAACCGCCTGAGGCTGCCATACCGCCCATCGAAACGACTACCTGCTTACCGGCTGCCTTCGCAGCTGCCAGCTCCTCACGGATAGTTTCAGAGGCCGTCACGCTGCCGCCCGGGCTGTTCACGCGGAAGACGATAGCTTTGATTTTCGGATCAAGGCGGGCATCACGGATTTCCATTGCAGTGGTGTCACCGCCCACGCTGCCTGGTGTCTCTTCGCCATCCATAATCGCGCCATTAGCCATGATCACCGCGATGTTGCCATCGGTGGTCGGGGCATTTTTCAGCGGATAGTCATAAATACTGGTGCCGTTATAGTCTTTCGCCTGTTTATCCCAGCCGAATGTTTTCACCAGTTGCTGATCCACGGTGGACGGAGAGGCCAGTTCATCCACCAGTTTGGCGTCTTTGGCATACTGAGCGGTATCGCCACCGACTTTCTGCAGGCCATCCAGCACGCCCTGTGCACCCGGGAAGACCTGATCTGCGGTGATCTGACGGTTGGCCGCCAGCGTATTCACATAGTTTTGCCACAGCTCACCGACCCAGCGGCTGTCGGCATCGCGTGCCGCAGGTGACATATCATCACGCAGGAAAGGCTCAACCGCTGATTTATAGGTCCCGACGCGGAAGACATGGGAACTGACTTTCAGTTTATCCAGCAGCGTTTTGTAGTAGAGACCATTGGTGGCAAAGCCATGCAGATCGACCGTACCCTGTGGGGAGAGGTAAATCTTATTCGCAAAACTGGCGAGATAATATTGTGCCTGGCTGTAGCTGTCGCCGGTAGCGTAGATCGGTTTGCCGCTGTCGCGGAACTCGCGCAGTGCCTTACCAATATATTGCAGTGACGGCTGGTCAGCGCCCGCAAAATTGCGCAGATCCAGTACCATGCCGGTAATTTTGGCATCGCCTTTGGCCTGGCGAATCGCATCCACCACGTCAAACAGTGAGTTTTCTTTCAGGCGATCGCTGCTGGCACCCAGCAGCTGGCGGCCCAGTTTACTCATGGTGTTGCTGACAGACGGTTTGTCGACCACCACACCGCTGAGGTCGACGGTCAGTGCGCCTTTCTGAACATCGGCAGGCGTACTGGCGCTGTTAAACTGGAACCAGAGACCCGCGCCCACCAGGATCAGTAGAATAAGGAAAAGGTTGAGAATAAATTCGCGTACGAAATTCAGCACCCGCCAAGTCCACTTAAAAAAATTAGCGATAATTCGCCACAAGACGCGCATAAACTCTCCATAATCGCAATGAAATACCCGATACGCGTGATGTCGATGACAGCGTAACCGCTAAACCGGGCCGTAATAGCTCACATCCTAATTAGCAGTGGCGTAATTGTCAGCAGGAAAAAGCGCAATGCTGTAACAAAACATCATCCTGTGCTAGTTTCTGCGGGATACAAATTATTATCAGGAGGAAGTTATGGACGCTCTGGAATTACTGGTTAACCGCCGCTCTGCATCCCGTCTGGCTGCGCCAGCTCCGACAGGTGAAGCGCTGGAAAACATTCTGCAGGCAGGTATGCGTGCTCCCGATCACGGCACCTTACAGCCGTGGCGTTTTATCATCATTGAAAATGAAGGGCGCGATCGCTTCAGTGCGCTGCTGGAAAACGTCTCGCGTGATGCACAGCTGGATGATAAAGCCATTGAAAAAGCGCAGCAGGCGCCGTTCCGTGCTCCGATGATTATTACCGTGGTGGCTCACTGTGAAGAGCACCCCAAAGTCCCGCACTGGGAGCAGGTGGTTTCTGCTGGCTGCGCCGTGATGGCAATGCAGATGGCCGCAGCGGCACAGGGTTTTAACGGCATCTGGCGCAGTGGTGCCTGGACAGAAGACGAAGCGGTACGCCAGGCATTTGGTTGCCGTGCACAGGATGCGATAGTCGGTTTCCTCTATCTGGGTACGCCGCAGTTGAAATCCTCTACCACTATTCAGTCGCCAGACAGCGCGCCATTCGTCAGCTATTTCTGAGTGATGCAGATGAACGAGAACACGATTCGTCTGACGCAGTACAGCCATGGAGCAGGCTGCGGATGTAAAATTTCCCCGGCGGTGCTGGATCGTATTCTGCACAGCGATCACCCGCTGCGCAAAGATCCCAATTTGCTGGTGGGAAATGAAACCCGCGATGATGCGGCCGTGTTCGACCTGGGTAACGGCACCTCAGTGGTCAGCACCACCGATTTTTTCATGCCAATCGTCGACGATCCCTACGATTTCGGACGTATTGCTGCGACTAACGCCATCAGTGATATCTGGGCGATGGGCGGCAAACCGATTATGGCGATTGCCATTCTGGGTTGGCCGGTTAACGTACTGGCACCGGAAATTGCGCGTAGAGTGATAGAAGGTGGGCGCAGCGTCTGTGAACAGGCGGGGATCAGCCTGGCGGGGGGGCACTCTATTGATGCGCCGGAGCCAATCTTCGGCCTGGCTGTCACGGGCATCGTCAATACCGACCAGGTAAAACGTAACAGCGAAGCCTTGCCGGGCTGCCGCCTTTATCTCACCAAACCCTTAGGGATTGGTATCCTGACCACCGCAGAGAAGAAATCGTTGCTGCGTCAGGAGCACCAGGGCCTTGCGACGGCCACCATGTGCCAGCTTAATCAGATCGGTGCGGCCTTCGCGTCTGAAGCGGGGGTCAGTGCCATGACGGATGTGACCGGCTTTGGTTTACTGGGACATCTGAGCGAGATGTGTCAGGGTGCCGGATTGCATGCCGATCTGTGGTTCCACGCGATCCCGCGTTTGCCGGGCGTTGAAGAGTATATTTCCCTGGGATGTGTGCCTGGCGGCACCGGGCGTAACTTTGCCAGCTACGGTCAGCTGGTGGGGCCCATGACCGACATGCAGCGTCATCTGTTGTGCGACCCGCAAACCTCGGGTGGCCTGTTACTCGCCGTTTTACCGGGCGCGGAAGCCGCCGTTGAGGCGATGGCGACCGCACATGCTATTTCGCTAACACCGATTGGCGAACTCCTGACGGCGCAGGCCGGAAGGGCCGTTATTGAAGTCAAACCCTGAGCAGGAATTCACCCCCGGATGCGTTTGTTTATTGCCGAAAAACCCAGCCTTGCCCGTGCTATTGCGGATGTCCTGCCGAAACCACATCGCCGTGGTGATGGTTATATTGCCTGTGGCCCCGACCAGGTGGTGACCTGGTGCGTGGGGCATCTGTTAGAACAGGCGCAACCTGACAGTTATAACAGCCGGTTCGCCCGCTGGTCGCTGGCGGATCTGCCTATTGTGCCGGAGAAGTGGCAGTTGAAGCCGCGACCATCCGTCGCCAAACAGCTCAATGTGATTAAAGGCTTGCTGGAGCAGGCCAGTGAAGTGGTTCATGCGGGGGACCCGGACCGTGAAGGTCAGCTCCTGGTCGATGAAGTGCTGGACTACCTCACCATGCCGGTAGAAAAGCGGGCAAAGGTACAACGCTGCCTGATTAACGATCTCAACCCGCAGGCGGTGGAAAGAGCCATTCCGCGACTACGCGAAAACCGCGAATTTATTCCTCTGTGCGTTTCTGCGCTGGCGCGTTCACGCGCCGACTGGCTGTACGGCATCAATATGACGCGCGCCTATACCCTGCTGGGGCGTAATGCAGGCTACGATGGCGTACTGTCCGTGGGGCGTGTTCAGACACCCGTGCTCGGGCTGGTGGTCCGCCGTGATGAAGAAATTGAAAACTTCGTGGCGAAAGATTTTTTTGAAGTGAAAGCGCATATCGTCACGCCAAAGGATGAACGATTTGTCGCGTTGTGGCAGCCCAGTGACTCCTGTGAACCTTATCAGGATGAAGAGGGGCGTTTGCTGCATCGCCCGTTGGCGGACCATGTAGTGGCGCGTATTGATGGCCAGCCCGCGCTGGTCACCAGCTATAACGACAAGCGTGAGAACGATACTGCACCGTTGCCGTTCTCATTGTCGGCATTACAGATTGAAGCGGGTAAACGTTTTGGGCTGAGTGCGCAGGTTGTTCTCGATACCTGTCAGCGTCTGTATGAAACCCATAAGCTGATCACTTACCCGCGTTCTGACAGCCGCTATCTGCCCGACGAGCACTTTGCCGGGCGTCAGGCGGTACTGAATGCCATCAATGCCCATCAGCCCGATCTGACACCACCCGCTGATTTCAACAGCGATCAAAAAAATCGCTGCTGGGATGATAAAAAGGTAGATGCTCACCACGCCATTGTCCCCACAGCACGCAGCAGCCGGGTCTCTTTGACGGAGAACGAACAGCAGATCTATCGGCTGATCGCCACCCAGTATCTGATGCAGTTCTGCCCGGATGCGGTCTATCGTAAGTGCGTGATCGAGCTGGATATCGCAGGCGGCAAGTTTGTGGCGAAGGCGCGTTTCCTTGCTGAAGCGGGCTGGCGTGCGCTGCTGGGCAGCAAAGAGCGTGATGAAGAGAACGATGGCACGCCGCTGCCCGTGGTGGCGAAGGGCGATGAGCTGCTGTGCGAGCGCGGGGAAGTGATCGATAAGCAAACCCAGCCGCCGCGCCCCTTTACCGATGCCACGTTACTGTCGGCGATGACGGGCATTGCACGCTTTGTTCAGGATAAAGATCTCAAGAAAGTGCTACGTGCGACCGATGGTTTAGGAACGGAAGCTACGCGCGCCGGCATTATCGAGCTGTTGTTTAAACGCACGTTCTTATTTAAGAAAGGGCGTTATATCCACTCCAGCCCGGCGGGACGCGCGTTAATCCATTCGCTGCCGGAGATGGCCGCGCGGCCGGATATGACCGCGCAGTGGGAGTCAACGCTGACTAAAATCAGTGAGAAGCAGTGCCGCTATCAGGACTTTATGTTCCCGCTGGTAGAGACATTGCACAGTCTTATCCATCAGGCGCGGCAGCAACCCGCTGCGCATGCCTTCCGGGGCTTACCAGCACCGTCGACGAACAAAGCGAAAAAACCGCGCCGTAAGGCGGCAAAAGAGAAGGAGAGCGAGTGATGAAATTGCGTCTGGCTATGTTACTGCTGCTTGCTATCAGCGCCCCAACGATGGCTGAACGTTACATCAGTAACGGTCATGGTAATAATAATGGCAATAACGGTGGCGGAAATGCTGACGTCGTGGTCGATATGCCACCGGAAGTCTGGACTCAGGGTAGCCGCAACAGTCAACCTCCGTGTCAACGCTGCTGTATCTATGAGAACCAGAGCTATACCGAGGGGGCAGTACTGAAAAGTGAAGGGGTGCTGTTGCAGTGTGTGCGTGATGAGCAATCGCTGGGAACAAACAATCTTATCTGGCGTATTGTGAAGTAACAGGCATCATTGTTGATGTTGCAGGGCGATGGACCGCCGCCCTGCAACATGACATCAGTACGATGAATTACAGTGAAAACTCTGCCCAAATCGGCGCATGGTCTGACGGTTTTTCCATCCCACGAATATCATAATCAATCCCGGTTGCGATGCAGCGCACCGCCAGTGGTTTGCTGGCCAGCACCAGATCAATACGCAATCCGCGGTTGTCATCAAAACCCTTAGAACGGTAGTCGAACCATGAGAAACGGTCGTTAGCGTCCGGATTCTGCGCACGCCATGTATCAACCAGCCCCCAGTTCATCAGACGATCCATCCATTCACGTTCTTCCGGAAGGAAAGAGCACTTGCCGGTGCGTAACCAGCGCTTACGATTCTCCTC
The DNA here is from genome assembly GCF_037479575.1 of Erwinia sp. MYb416. NCBI lineage: Bacteria > Pseudomonadati > Pseudomonadota > Gammaproteobacteria > Enterobacterales > Erwiniaceae > Erwinia > Erwinia sp. MYb416. The sequence continues at coordinate 141,306 of NZ_JBBGYT010000442.1, read as the reverse complement.
ACCGATACCGATATCGAGATCGGTGCTGCTGATATTCATATCGCCCATGATCAGAATCTGATTGTCGGTGCTTTGCTGCTCCAGATAGCTTTGCAGGTCGCGATAGAATTTCTCTTTTGCCGGGAATTTGGTCGCATGGTCACGGCTTTCGCCCTGAGGGAAATAACCATTCAGCACGGTCACAATGCCGGATGCGGTCGGGATATCGGCCATGATCATACGACGCTGAGCATCTTCATCATCACCGTCAAAGCCACGGCGCACGGCCAGTGGCTCTGCTTTGGTCATCAGCGCTACGCCGTAGTGGCCTTTCTGCCCGTGGTAAAACACGTGGTAGCCGAGTTTAGCGACCTCTTCGAGGGGGAACATATCGTCGTGGACTTTAGTTTCTTGCAGGCCGATGACATCCGGCTGATGCTGCTCAACGATTGCTTGTAACTGATGAGGGCGTGCACGCAGCCCATTGATATTAAAAGAAAGAAATTTCATAGCACAGGCCATTTTGCGTGGAAAAAGTGGGCGGAATGGTAGCAGGTTTTGCCAGCAGAAAGAAATATTGCTGCGATTGATAAAGGGGATATGAAAGTGTGGAACAAGTTTGGAGGTGTTTAGGTATCTGAAGATGGTGGTGGGGGAAGGATTCGAACCTTCGAAGTCGATGACGGCAGATTTACAGTCTGCTCCCTTTGGCCGCTCGGGAACCCCACCAGGGGAAGCGTGTTAACAAGTTCAGTATCTTTGCTGGGGAAGCGTAACAGCGTCGCTGCGCGCTCCAGAAATGGTGGTGGGGGAAGGATTCGAACCTTCGAAGTCGATGACGGCAGATTTACAGTCTGCTCCCTTTGGCCGCTCGGGAACCCCACCACTGGCCTGATTACTGTGCTTGTTAAGCGGGGCGCATCATATCAAATGAAGTGATGCTGTAAAGCCCCGTTTTGCATAAAACAGCGTGTTTGCCGTTTTTTTGCCCGGGATGCTGTTTTGTCAGACAAAACAGCATCATCCGGCTCACAAAATGATGGTGCGATTGCCGTAAACAAACACGCGCTGAGCCAGTACCTGATAGAGGGCACGGCTCAGGGCATTTTTCTCAACGTCACGACCCGCACGCATCATATCTTCAGCAGTGTAGGTGTGATCAACATGGATCACGTCCTGCATAATGATCGGGCCTTCATCCAGATTGTCATTCACGTAGTGCGCCGTTGCACCAATGATCTTCACACCGCGCTCATAGGCCTGATGATAAGGACGCGCACCGATAAAGGCGGGCAAGAATGAGTGGTGGATATTGATAATCTGATTTGGATAACGCTGCACAAAGCCCGGCGTCAGCACGCGCATATATTTTGCCAGCACAACATAATCAGGCTGATAGCGGTCAATTTCCGCAGCCATATTATTATCATGCTCTTCGCGGGTTAAGCCTTCATGGCTGACCAGAACGAAGGGAATGTCAAAACGCTCAACCAGCGTGCGCAGCGTGTCATGGTTACCAATCACGGCGGCAATTTCGACATCCAGACCACCGTAGGCGCTTTTCATCAGCAGGTCGCCCAGGCAGTGCGCTTCTTTCGTCACCAGAATGACAATTCGGCGACGGCCGGCGGGTTGCAGCTCACGCACGGATCCAACGGGCAGGGCGCTGTCGAGATCGGCCAGCAGCGTACTGTCGTTAAAGATGCCTTCCAGCTCAGTGCGCATAAAGAAGCGCCCGGTGCGATGATCAACAAACTCATTGTTTTGCACAATGTTCAGTTCGTGTTTGTAGCAAATATTGGTGATTTTCGCGATCAACCCTTTAGCATCAGGGCAGATAGTGCGTAGAACTTTACGTTGCAGTGTTTGCGCTTGCATTGCGATGGTAATCCTGTCGATACAAAAGGGAAATCCGGGTCACGACTGACCGCAGCATTTCTTGTATTTTTTGCCAGAACCACAAGGGCACTGGTCATTACGCCCGATTGGCGGGAAAGTTCCGTCAATATAGTACCAGCGTTGTTCCTCACGAAGAAAGCGCGAACGTTCATGAATAAAACTTTCACGCCCATTTTCCGTAAATCGGGCAAAAAATGTCACATAACCCTGGGGTTTATCCGGCAATATTTCACTGCTAAGAATGGTTAATCCCCGCCAGTGAGTGTGAGCATAGCTCTCTTCAATACTGGCTGAGAATCGTTCTGCGTGGCACGACGGATGCCAGGTTGCCACCAGATAAGCCGTATCATGCTTCACATAAGCACTATAGCGCGAGCGCATCAGGCTTTCTGGTGTGTCAGGGAGAGCGTTCCCGTTTAGATACGATTCGCAACATAGGCTATACTGCAATCCGCTACCGCACGGACAATGTTCAGACACGTTGACTCCGGAAGTTTTATAACAGGTAAGAAGATTTTCAGGCGTCATGATAACCGGGCAGACGCGGTGATGCCATTTTGTTCGTTGAGCACTGGCCAGAGGTGGAATGAGACAGGTAAAAATCGGGCTTGCGCTGGGATCGGGAGCAGCCAAAGGATGGGCGCACATTGGTGTAATTAATGCCCTTGAACGTGCCGGAATTCGAATTGACGTGGTAGCAGGATGCTCCGTTGGCGCGCTGGTGGGCGCTGCCTATGCCACTCAGCGCCTGCCGCTGATGGAACGCTGGGTGCGTTCTTTCAGCTACTGGCAGGTCATTCGCCTGATGGATTTCTCCTGGCAGCGTGGCGGGTTAATCCGTGGCGAACGCGTCTTCAGTCATGTCCGTAGTTTGATCAACTGCGACACTATCCAGCAGTGCGACCTGCCTTTTGGTGCCGTAGCGACGAACCTCAGCACCGGGCGCGAGCTGTGGCTGACGGAAGGCGATCTGCATCAGGCCGTACGTGCTTCCTGTAGTATGCCAGGCTTACTGGCGCCGGTGAGCTGGAATGGCTACTGGCTGGTGGATGGTGCGGTCGTCAATCCTGTTCCTATCTCTCTGACGCGCGCGTTGGGAGCAGATATCGTTATTGCGGTCGACCTTCAGCATGATGCACATCTTATGCAGCAGGAACTTTTCTCCGTAACGCCAGAGTCGGATGGCGATACTCACTTACCTGCACCAAACAGTTGGAGCGGTAGACTGCGCCAGCGTATCGGGCGCATCACGTCGCGTAAAATGCAGTATACGCCCGGCGCGATGGAGATCATGTCCACCTCTATTCAGGTTCTGGAAAACCGGCTTAAGCGTAATCGCATGGCTGGGGATCCTCCTGATGTACTGATACAACCACTCTGTCCGCAAATCTCCACTCTGGATTTTCACCGGGCAGAGGAAGCGATTGAAGCGGGGAGATTATCCGTTGAGAAAAAAATGGACGAACTGTTACCGCTGGTGCGTGACAGACAATAGCGTGGTCGATTAAGCATGCTACTTCAGGCAATTCTGAGAGGCGCAAAAGGCGTTTATAGACCACTATTGAGGTATCTGTCATGCAGGGGGACACAATGGAAAAGCCATTAAGCGGAAAACATATTCTCATCGTCGAGGACGAAGTCGTTTTCCGGTCCCTGCTGGATAATTTCCTCACTGCATTGGGCGCTATTGTCACTCTGGCGGATGACGGCGTCCATGCTCTTGAAACCATGACGCATTCGCTTCCCGACCTGATGATTTGTGACCTCGCCATGCCGCGCATGGGCGGCATTCAACTGGTTGAGCATGTGCGTAGCAAGGGCGGAACACTGCCTATCCTCGTTATCTCAGCCACGGAGAACATGTCGGACATTGCGCATGTTCTGCGTCTGGGCGTGCAGGATGTCCTGCTTAAGCCTGTAAAAGACCTTGGGCGCCTGCGCGAAGCTGTTTTTGAATGCCTCTATCCCTCAATGTTTACCTCTAAAGTGGAAGAGGATGAGCAATTGTTTCAGGACTGGGACGCGCTGGTCAGCGATCCTAAGGCTGCCGCAAAACTGTTGAAAGAACTGCAACCCCCCGTGCAACAGACGATTGCCCACTGCCGGGTGAACTATCGTCAGCTCACCATGGCCGAACAGCCAGGACTGGTGCTGGATGTCGCAGCGTTGTCAGAGAAAGATCTGGCTTTCTACTGTCTGGATGTCACCCGGGCAGGCGACAACGGGGTGCTGGCTGCCTTGTTATTGCGGGCACTGTTTAATGGCCTGTTGCAGGAACAGTTGTCAGGGCAGGGACCGCGTTTACCCGAACTGGGTGCATTACTTAATCAGGTCAATCTTTTATTGCGTCAGGCCAACCTGAAAGGGCAATTTCCGTTGCTGGTTGGCTATTACCACCAGGGTTTAAAGAACCTGATTCTGGTTTCTGCTGGTTTAAACGCCACTCTCAATGTTCATCCTCATCAAATTCAGTTGAGCAACGGTGTCCCTCTTGGCACGCTCGGCGGTACACATCTTAATCAAATTAGCCAGCGTTGTGATGTCTGGCAATGTCAGGTATGGGGCGCCGGAGGGCGGCTGCGCCTGATGTTGTCTACAGAATGACCACCCCGTGACTATTTTCATCTGGCCCTGGCAGACAGGGCCAGAGATAAGCTTTACACTTGGGTAATAGTCTTAATTTGCGCTGAAATGGTCTAACCAGGATAAATCCGCGTGGGTTCAACTGGTATACTCACTTCGTTTTTTAACTCGACATATCAAGTAATAACTTGAACGGCCTAAAGAGAGGTACTTTGATGTCTGCCTATAAGTCCAAAGTAAAAAAAGCGGTTATCCCGGTTGCTGGTTTGGGAACGCGTATGTTACCTGCCACAAAAGCGATTCCAAAAGAGATGCTGCCGCTGGTTGATAAGCCGCTGATTCAGTATGTCGTAAACGAATGTATCGCCGCAGGAATTAATGAAATTGTGCTGGTTACGCACTCTTCCAAAAACTCCATCGAAAACCACTTCGACACCAGTTTTGAGCTGGAAGCGATGCTGGAAAAACGTGTTAAGCGTCAGCTGTTGGAAGAGATCCAGTCCATCTGCCCTCCGCACGTCACCATCATGCAGGTCCGTCAGGGTCTGGCAAAAGGCCTGGGCCACGCTGTCATGTGTGCCTGGCCGGTGATTGGTAATGAGCCTGTTGCGGTGATCCTGCCCGATGTGATTATCGACGAATACGAATCTGACCTGTCTAAAGAAAACCTGGCAGAGATGATGAAGCGCTTCGACGAAACCGGTCATAGCCAGATTATGGTTGAGCCGGTAGCGGACGTAACGGCCTATGGCGTTGTTGATTGCCAGGGCGCAGAGCTGAAGCCAGGCGACAGCGCCCCGATGGTCGGTGTGGTCGAGAAGCCAAAAGCGGACAAAGCACCTTCCAACCTCGCGGTTGTAGGTCGCTACATTCTGTCTGCGGATATCTGGCCACTGCTGGCGAAAACCCCTCCAGGTGCGGGTGATGAAATCCAGTTGACGGATTCTATCGCTATGCTGATGGAGAAAGAGACCGTAGAAGCTTACCACCTGAAAGGTGTGAGCCACGACTGTGGTAACAAACTGGGCTACATGCAGGCTTTCGTTGAGTACGGTGTGCGTCACAACACACTGGGCAGCGATTTTAAAGCCTGGCTGGAAACCACCGTCGGTAATAAAAAGTAAGTTTAATTTCTAACCGGGACAATTCAATGAAAGTCACCGTATTTGGTATCGGCTATGTTGGTCTGGTTCAGGCTGCAGTTCTGGCCGAAGTCGGACATGACGTTCTTTGCATCGATGTCGACGAGAACAAAGTCGAGAATCTGAAGAAAGGGATCATTCCTATATTTGAACCGGGCCTGACGCCGCTGGTTATGCAGAACTATGAGGCGGGTCGCCTGAAGTTCTCCACGAACGCCGAAGATGGCGTCAACCATGGTGTTATGCAGTTTATCGCTGTTGGTACGCCTCCGGATGAAGATGGTTCGGCTGACCTGAAATATGTTACAGCGGTTGCGCGTACTATCGCGCAGCACATGAAAGACCACAAAGTGGTGCTGGACAAGTCAACCGTTCCAGTCGGTACGGCTGACCGTGTGCGTCAGGTCATGGAAGAAACCCTGAAAGGGCGCGGCGTTTCGCTGACCTTTGATGTGGTCTCTAACCCTGAATTCCTGAAAGAAGGTGCGGCAGTCAGCGACTGTATGCGCCCGGAACGTATCGTTATCGGTACGGACAATGATGACGTTGTCGAGCTGCTGCGTGAGCTGTACGAGCCGTTCAATCGTAATCACGATCGTATGATCTTGATGGATATTCGTAGTGCTGAACTGACCAAGTATGCAGCAAACTGCATGCTGGCGACTAAAATCAGCTTTATGAACGAAATCTCCAACCTCGCCGAGCGCCTGGGTGCAGATGTTGAAAAAGTCCGTCAGGGAATTGGTTCTGATTCGCGCATTGGCTACTCGTTCATCTATCCGGGCTGCGGTTACGGTGGTTCCTGCTTCCCGAAAGATGTGCAGGCACTGATTCGCACCGCTGAGCAGATTGGCTACACGCCACGTCTGTTGAAAGCCGTGGAAGACGTTAACGATTCGCAGAAAAATAAGCTGCCAACCTTTATCAAGCGTCATTTTGGTGAAAATTTGCAGGGCAAAACCTTTGCCGTGTGGGGGCTGTCATTTAAGCCAAACACCGATGACATGCGTGAAGCCTCCAGTCGTGTTCTGATGGAAGCATTATGGCAGGCAGGGGCAACGGTTCAGGCCTTTGATCCAGAAGCCATGGACGAAGCACAGCGCATCTATGGTCACCGCAGCGATCTGAAGCTGATGGGAACCAAAGAAGCGGCACTTCAGGGAGCAGATGGCCTGGTTATCTGTACTGAATGGCAAAACTTCCGTGCGCCTGATTTTGATGTGATTAAAAATGCTCTGAAAGAACCCGTGATTTTTGATGGTCGTAACCTGTATGATCCAGAAAGAATCAGCAAACGCGGTTTTGTTTATTATGCAATCGGCCGCGGAGCATCTCTACAAATTGCATAATTAAACGAGGGTAGTATGAAATATCTGGTCACCGGCGCAGCAGGCTTCATTGGCTTTCATGTCACGCAACGTCTGCTTGCCGCCGGTCACCAGGTTGTCGGCCTCGACAACCTGAATGATTATTATGATGTTAATCTCAAGATGGCACGTCTTGATTTGATTAATACTCACCCCGAATTCACCTTTGTGAAAGGCGATCTTGCCGACCGTGAAGGGATAGCCGAACTGTTCCGCAACCAGCGCTTCCAACGCGTTATCCACCTTGCCGCACAGGCAGGTGTCCGTTACTCACTGGAAAACCCACTGGCCTACGCAGACGCTAACCTGATTGGCCATCTTAATATTCTGGAAGGGTGCCGTCACAATAAAGTGGAACATCTGCTGTATGCTTCTTCCAGTTCAGTCTATGGCCTCAATCGTAAAATGCCATTCTCGACGGATGACTCCGTTGACCATCCTGTATCGCTGTATGCGGCGACCAAGAAGGCGAATGAGCTGATGTCGCATACCTATTCTCATCTCTACGGTATTCCCACCACGGGCCTGCGCTTCTTTACAGTATATGGTCCCTGGGGACGTCCGGATATGGCGCTGTTTAAGTTTACCCGCGCTATTCTTGCGGGTGAAAAAATCGACGTTTATAACCACGGACAGATGCGCCGCGACTTTACCTATATTGATGATATTGCCGAGGCGGTTGTACGCCTGCAGGACGTCATTCCGCACGCAGATAAAGACTGGACGGTGGAAACCGGCAGCCCGGCAACCAGCTCTGCACCTTACCGGGTATATAATATCGGCAACAGCCAGCCTGTGACGCTGATGGCGTATATTGAAGCGCTGGAAAAAGCACTGGGGCAGGTGGCTGAGAAAAATATGTTACCGATGCAGCCCGGTGATGTGATGGAAACCAGTGCCGATACCACGGCTTTATATCAGGTTATCGGCTTTAAGCCGAAAACGTCGGTAGAAGAGGGTGTGGCGAGCTTTGTCGACTGGTACAAAGGCTTTTACCCGGTTTAATTTGGGTTTGCGTAACTAAAGAAAAAGGAAGCCATCGGCTTCCTTTTTTTATCCGTGCCCGGTGATAACGACTAAAAATAGGACCAAAAAAACCCCATTTAATTATGGGGTAGTAGAAAAGGACCCTGAGCAGAATTACAGAAGAAAGTCTTCCAGCTTTTTGCCTTGCTCTTCAATGGCTTTTTTGATAACTGCTGGAGTACGACCCTGACCTGTCCAGGTTTTGCTTTCGCCATTCTCATCGATGTAAGAATATTTAGCAGGACGTGCAGCGCGTTTAGCTTTACCTGGTGCTTTAGCCGCGGCCAGAGTAGACAGTAATTCATTTGGATCAATACCGTCAGCGATCAGCATATCGCGGTATTGCTGAAGTTTACGTGTACGTTCTTCAACTTCTGCCTGCGCCTGGTTATCTTCATCGCGACGTTCATTCACGACAACTTCCAGTTTTTCGAGCATTTCTTCCAGAGTTTCCAGGCTACATTCTCTTGCCTGAGCACGCAGTGTACGGATGTTGTTCAGAATTTTAAGTGCTTCGCTCATTGTCCAATTCTCTAAATTATATTGATAGGGATGTTTCTGCCTGATAATAATAGTGTTCGCCATTCGGAACTGCAATAGTTAATTTTGTAAGAAAGCTGAATGAGCTAATAAAGCATAATGTTGAGTTAAAAAATGAGAGCCAAAATATGATGTGCTAGCTAAATAATGCGCTTTTTAGTCGATGATTGCACAGATGGAACACTCTCTCGTTAACATTTGTTAATTGTTAAACCCTGCACGGACTGTGCGATACATACCACTTTGCTACTATTTACCCCCTGGTTATTACATGTGGCAGGGCGTGAACAACCGTGTTTATGTTACACTCCGGCCATCTTAAGTGACATTCGGAGCGGAGCTCATGGCTCAACTTTATTTCTATTACTCGGCCATGAACGCCGGTAAGTCAACGGCATTGCTGCAGTCCTCATATAACTATCATGAGCGCGGCATGCGCACGCTGGTGTATACCGCAGAGATTGATAATCGCTTTGGTGCAGCCCGGGTGAGTTCACGTATTGGGCTTTCTTCTCCGGCTAAATTGTATAATAACAGCACGTCGCTGTTTAGTGAGATAAACGCAGAGCATCAGATCGAACCGATTCACTGTGTGCTTGTGGATGAAAGTCAGTTTTTGACACGCGATCAGGTGAAAGCATTATCTGATGTTGTTGATAATTTAGATATACCTGTACTTTGTTATGGTTTGCGTACAGATTTTCGCGGCGAGTTATTTATCGGCAGTCAGTATCTGCTGGCCTGGTCAGATAAACTGGTTGAATTAAAAACCATCTGCCACTGTGGCAGGAAAGCCAGCATGGTATTGCGTCTTAATGAAACAGGAAAACCCTTTAAAGAAGGGGCTCAGGTAGAGATTGGCGGCAATGAGCGTTACGTTTCAGTTTGTCGTAAACACTACTATGAAGCGCTGGACAGTGGCTCTTTGGTGGCTATCTATGGACATCGTCATTCTGAAGACAGTGTCTGACAGTATTCTTTTACGTTAAAGGTTTAGGTAGTACGCGTTATTCCGTTTATAAGTATTGCTTACTATTTTATGCCCCTTTATGTATAAAAAAACCCGCCAGATGGCGGGTTTTTTTGTGTCACGATGGATTTAACGTTTCACTTTACGTTCTGTTTTCTTAACGTCGGCGGCAGAATCAGTCGCTGTTACCGCTTCGGCCAAATTGGCGATGGGCTCAACAAAGTCACGGCCGTAGAAGCTATCCAGCATAATCTGTTTCAACTCAGCAATGAGCGGATAACGTGGGTTAGCGCCGGTACACTGGTCATCGAAAGCATCATCGGCCAGTTTGTCGACTTTTGCCAGGAAGTCTGCTTCCTGGACGCCCGCGTCGCGGATGGATTTATGAATGCCCAGTTCCGCTTTCATGCCATCCAGCCAGACCAGCAGTTTTTCGATTTTCTGCGCAGTACGGTCGCCCGGTGCGCTGAGACGCAGGTGATCGGCGATTTCGGCGTAACGACGACGCGCCTGAGGACGGTCATACTGACTGAACGCGGTCTGTTTAGTCGGGTTGTCGTTAGCGTTATAGCGGATGACGTTGCAAATCAACAGCGAGTTCGCCAGACCGTGTGGGATGTGGAATTCAGAACCCAGTTTATGAGCCATTGAGTGACAAACCCCAAGGAAGGCGTTGGCAAAGGCGATACCTGCAATGGTCGCGGCGTTGTGAACGCGCTCACGTGCTACCGGATTTTTCGCCCCTTCGTTGTAACTGGCTGGCAGGTTTTCCTGCAGCAGTTTTAACGCCTGAAGCGCCTGGCCGTCAGAGTATTCGTTAGCCAGCACAGAAACGTAGGCTTCCAGTGCGTGGGTCACGGCATCCAGTCCACCGAAGGCGCACAGGGATTTCGGCATATCCATCACCAGATTGGCATCGACAATCGCCATGTCCGGGGTCAGCGCATAGTCTGCCAGTGGGTATTTCTGGCCTGTAGCATCGTCGGTAACAACCGCAAACGGTGTCACTTCTGAGCCGGTCCCTGAGGTGGTGGTCACCGCGATCATTTTCGCTTTCACGCCCATTTTCGGGAACTTGTAGATACGTTTACGGATATCCATAAAGCGCAGTGCCAGTTCTTCGAAAGAGGTTTCAGGGTGTTCGTACATGACCCACATGATTTTCGCTGCATCCATCGGTGAACCACCGCCCAGGGCGATAATGACGTCAGGTTTGAACGAAAGCATCTGCTCAGCACCTTTGCGTACGATACTCAGCGTCGGGTCGGCTTCCACTTCGAAGAACACTTCGGTTTCAACGCCACGTGCTTTCAACACGTTAACGACCTGGTCTGCATAGCCGTTGTTAAACAGGAAGCGGTCGGTCACGATAAAGGCGCGTTTCGCCCCATCGGTGGCCACTTCGTCCAGAGCAATAGGCAGTGAACCGCGGCGGAAGTAAATAGACTTAGGAAGCTTGTGCCACAACATATTCTCTGCTCGCTTGGCCACGGTTTTCTTGTTGATCAGATGTTTTGGTCCGACGTTTTCAGAAATCGAGTTACCACCCCATGAGCCGCAGCCCAGTGTCAGTGATGGGGCGAGTTTGAAGTTGTACAGGTCACCGATGCCCCCCTGAGAAGCAGGGGTGTTAATCAGAATACGCGCGGTCTTCATTTTATCGCCGAAGTAGTTCACGCGTTCACGTTCATTATCCTGGTCGGTGTACAGGCAAGAGGTATGACCGATACCGCCCATTGCCACCAGTTTTTCTGCTTTGCTTACCGCGTCATTGAAATCTTTGGCACGGTACATGGCCAGTGTCGGAGACAGTTTTTCGTGGGCAAAAGGCTCTGACTCATCGACCAGTTTCACTTCACCAATCAGAATCTTGGTGGTGCCCGGAACGGTGATGCCGGCCATTTCCGCAATTTTCACCGCAGGCTGTCCAACGATGGCAGCATTCAGTGCGCCATTTTTCAGAATGATGTCCTGAACGGCTTTCAGCTCTTTGCCCTGCAACATATAACCGCCGTGGCTGGCGAAGCGTTCACGAACGGCTTCATAAGCACTGTCGACAACAATAACAGATTGCTCAGAGGCGCAGATAACGCCGTTATCGAAGGTTTTTGACATCAGAATAGAGGCTACGGCACGTTTGATATCCGCAGTTTCATCGATCACGACAGGGGTGTTACCTGCACCAACGCCGATGGCAGGTTTACCCGAGCTGTAGGCCGCTTTCACCATACCCGGACCGCCGGTTGCCAGAATCAGGTTGATATCCGGGTGATGCATCAACTGATTGGACAGCTCAACAGAAGGGACATCAATCCAGCCGATAATATCTTTTGGAGCACCCGCAGCAATGGCGGCCTGCAGAACAATATCTGCGGCTTTATTCGTGGCGTTTTTAGCACGTGGGTGCGGCGAGAAAATGATCCCATTACGGGTCTTCAGGCTGATCAGTGCTTTAAAGATAGCGGTCGAGGTTGGGTTAGTCGTTGGGACGATACCGCAGATTATGCCGGTGGGCTCTGCGATAGTGATCGTACCGAAGGTGTCATCGGTGGCGAGAATACCGCAGGTTTTTTCGTCTTTGTAGGCGTTATAGATGTATTCGGAAGCGAAGTGGTTTTTGATCACTTTATCTTCAACGATACCCATGCCAGATTCGGCAACGGCCATTTTAGCCAGTGGGATACGGGCATCTGCTGCGGCAAGCGCGGCGGCGCGGAAGATTTTGTCTACTTGTTCTTGGGTGAAGTTGGCATATTCACGCTGTGCTTGTTTAACACGTTCAACCAGTGCATTAAGTTCAGCGATATTAGTAACGGCCATGTGGCTCTCCTGAAAGTTAAACTCTATTAGTAAACAAGTCAGAATTAGCAATTATAGTCATGTCGGAGAACACTGCCCGTCTGGGCTTGCCGAATGGCTAAAAACGTTCTAATAGGTTTACTAAAAGAGTCTGTGGTACAGGTCATTACAGACCCCTTTCGGTACGTTATCACTTCCTTTTGATGTCCTTGAGCATAGCGGTTGTGCAGGGGCGAAAACATGATTTAGATCATTAATTATGTAAGCTGATACCATTCAGCTGTAGGAATAATCTGTTCTGAAGCAAAGTGCTTTGTTACGCAAAAAAGCTGCGCATTTTTGTTTTTTATTGTGCTGGAATGTGATTCTCAGGCAGTCAGAATCGCTGGGTTTATGCCGATAATTTGGTGTGATATTCCAGCCTTCAGGGGATAGTCATTATCGGAAATTTCCATTACATTAGCCGCCATCAACCGTCCCCCTACAGGAGCGCATGTGAATCCTGCACTTTTAGATCTCTCTGGCTATATCAAATTTTTCGTTGGTCTGTTTGCACTGGTCAACCCCATTGGGATCATTCCGGTGTTTATCAGTATGACCAGCTACCAGATTCCGGCAGCGAGGAATAAAACCAATCTGACGGCCAATCTGTCAGTGGCGATCATTCTGTGGACGGCGCTGTTTCTCGGAGACGGCATCCTGCATATTTTTGGCATTTCTATTGATTCTTTTCGTATCGCGGGCGGCATTCTGGTGGTCACTATCGCGATGTCGATGATCAGTGGGAAGCTGGGCGAGGACAAACAGAACAAGCAGGAGAAGTCAGAAAGCGCTAACCGTGAAAGTATTGGCGTCGTGCCGCTGGCGCTGCCGCTGATGGCCGGGCCAGGCGCTATCAGTTCAACCATTGTCTGGAGCACCCGCTACCATAGCTGGCAAAACTTACTGGGCTTTACTCTGGCGATTGCGTTGTTTGCTTTTTGCTGTTGGCTGTTATTCCGCGCAGCCCCTTTGATGGTCAGAGTGCTGGGGCAAACGGGTATAAATGTCGTCACACGTATTATGGGCTTACTATTGATGGCGCTGGGGATTGAATTCGTCGTCACAGGCATTCGCGCACTGTTTCCGGGGCTCACAAATTAACCCGGTTAAAATTCTGAATTGGTGAATATAAAGCGCATTTAATGCGCTTTTTTTAAACATCCCTACATTGCAATGCACTATAAAAGTGCAATACACCATTCTGGTGTATTATTTTGGTGCATTTATTCATTTCTCTTACATTGGTGCGTCGATTATTAATGTAATTACTGAAAACAATATGATTATCCATGCAATTGTAGGGGATGTGATTTTTTTAACATTACAACATAGTGCGATTTTGTATCTTTATGGTTGTTAATGCTGGTTTTTCGTTGGTTGGTAGTTTTAATGTAATTATTGCTCATATTTTTACGATATTTGTTTAAAAATCACTCAAAAAAAGTTCTTTTTTTGAAAACTCTCACGGTGTAACTCGTCTTTATTCCTATTTATCATCAAGTTATCTGTTATTTTTCAATAATAAATAACGCTTTGCCCCTGCTTTTGATCATGATAAAAGAGAAATGGTTAACATTTTTGCTATTTAGCTTTAGCGGAAATGGAGTCCTTCTGATAATTTTTTAGTGGCTTTGATAAAAAGTGGCACTGGAAATGCAATCCGAAGGGGAGCGTTCTGAAGCGTTTAAGATCCCATGATTGAACGAACACAACAACGTGCGGCAACGCCGGGCGTTGAAAGGTGATAGCAGCAGTTCTCAGCAGTACAAAGTATAAAAAAACAAGCCGGGCGGCCTCGTTCCGCTGCCCGGTTAAGTTTTCCCGAAAATAGGGTAACCGCGGTGCCTGTCACTCGTTGGTATTAATAAAAACTGGAGTAGGTAAAAAATGATCAACATCACGAAGAAGAGTCTGATCGCCGCTGGCGTGATGGCGGCTCTGGGATCAATGACAGCACAGCAGGCGTTTGCAGCCTCCGTGCCAGCAGGAGTCGAACTGGCTGCTAAGCAGGAGTTGGTTAAAGGTAACGGTGCTGAATTACAGTCGCTGGACCCGCATAAAATAGAAGGCGTGCCTGAATCTAACGTCAACCGCGACCTGCTTGAAGGTCTGGTTATCAGTGACCCGCAGGGGCACCCGATTCCAGGCGTGGCCGAGAGCTGGGACAATAAAGATGGCAAGGTGTGGACATTCCACCTGCGCAATAATGCTAAATGGTCCAATGGTGAGCCGGTAACGGCACAGGACTTCGTTTACAGCTGGCAGCGCCTCTCCGATCCGAAAACAGCTTCTCCTTACGCCAGTTACCTGCAGTACGGCCATCTTGAGAACATCGACGATATCATTACGGGTAAAAAAAGCCCGGACACGCTGGGCGTGAAGGCGATCGATGCGCATACGCTGGAAGTTACATTGAGCGAACCCGTACCTTATTTCTATAAGCTGCTGATCCATCCTTCCATGTCTCCGGTGAATAAAGCGGCAGTAGACAAATTTGGTGATAAGTGGACTCAGCCCGCTAACTGGGTGGGCAACGGCGCCTTCAAACTCTCCGAGTGGGTAGTGAACGAACGTATTGTTCTGGTACGTAATACCGATTACTGGGACAACGCAGAAACCAAACTGGATAAAGTCACCTTCTTGCCGATCTCTTCTGAAGTGACCGATGTTAACCGCTACCGCAGCGGCGGCAGCGATATGACCTACAACAACATGCCGATTGAGTTATTCCAGAAGCTGAAAAAAGATATCCCGACCGAAGTGCATGTTGACCCTTATCTCTGTACTTACTACTACGAAATCAATAACCAGAAAGCTCCGTTCAACGATCCTCGCGTTCGTGCTGCTCTGAAACTGGGTATTGATCGCGACATTATCGTTAACAAAGTGAAAGGACAGGGCGATCTGCCTGCCTACAGCTACACTCCGCCTTACACCGAAGGTATTAAGCTGACGCCACCAGAGTGGTTTGGCTGGTCGCAGGAAAAACGTAACGAAGAAGCGAAAAAATTACTGGCTGAAGCCGGTTACACAGCGGATAAACCACTGACCTTCAACCTGCTGTATAACACCTCCGATCTGCATAAGAAGCTGGCTATTGCTGCTGCGTCGATCTGGAAGAAAAACCTGGGTGTGAACGTTAAACTGGAGAATCAGGAGTGGAAAACCTTCCTCGACACCCGTCACCAGGGCAACTTTGATGTAGCTCGTGCAGGCTGGTGCGCTGACTACAACGAACCGACCACCTTCTTAGGCACCATGCAGTCAAACAGCAGCAACAACACCTCCCACTATAAGAGTGAGGCCTTCGATAAGGCGATGGATGACGCGCTGGCATCACCGGACGAAGCGACCCGCGCGACCCGTTATGCCGATGCTGAGAAAATCCTCGATAAGGATTCCGTCATCGTGCCGGTCTATTACTACGTCAATGCCCGTCTGGTGAAACCTTACGTCGGCGGCTATACCGGTAAAGATCCGCTGGATAACGTCTACGATAAAAACTTGTACATCATTAAACATTAATGGTCGTTCCCGGGGAGGGGGAACTCTCCCCGGCAGATCTTTTATAGAGCAGTGCTGAGGCAGTAAGCCGGGCAGGTAGGGCAATGTTAAAATTTATTTTTCGTCGTTTTCTTGAAGCGATCCCGACGTTATTTATTCTGATCACCATCTCCTTTTTTATGATGCGTCTGGCTCCCGGAAGTCCGTTTACCGGCGAGCGCACGCTGTCACCTGAAGTCATGGCAAATATTGAAGCCAAATATCATTTAAACGATCCGATCCTGACGCAGTACTTCAGTTATCTGAAGCAGCTTGCACACGGGGATTTTGGTCCATCGTTTAAATACAAAGATTATACGGTCAACGATCTGGTGGCCGGGTCATTCCCTGTGTCGGCCAAACTGGGGGCGGCTGCGTTTCTGTTTGCCCTGGTACTGGGCGTCAGTGCTGGCGTGATTGCCGCGCTGAAACAAAACACCAAATGGGATTATGCCGTTATGGGCGTGGCAATGACCGGGATCGTCATCCCCAGTTTCGTGGTCGCGCCGCTCCTGGTGTTGCTGTTCTCCATTACCTTGAAGTGGTTGCCCGGAGGAGGCTGGAATGGCGGGGCGCTGAAATTTATGATCCTGCCGATGGTGGCGCTGTCGCTGGCCTATATTGCCAGCATCGCGCGTATTACTCGTGGTTCGATGATCGAAGTGCTGCACTCCAACTTTATTCGCACCGCACGCGCCAAAGGGCTGCCGATGCACCGCATCGTTTTGCGCCACGCGCTGAAGCCCGCGCTGTTGCCTGTCTTGTCTTACCTTGGTCCGGCCTTTGTCGGCATCATTACCGGTTCAATGGTGATTGAAACCATTTATGGTCTGCCAGGTATTGGTCAGCTGTTTGTTAATGGCGCGCTGAACCGAGATTATTCGCTGGTATTAAGCCTGACGATCCTGGTCGGGGCGCTGACCATTCTGTTCAATGCGATTGTTGACGTGCTGTATGCGGTCATCGATCCAAAAATTCGTTACTGATCCAGGAGCTGGAGATGATTTTTGTTAAGAAAAACAGCGAAGCTCTGGATAACTTCAGTGAAAAGCTAGAGATCGAAGGACGCAGCCTGTGGCAGGACGCGCGCCGCCGTTTTATCCATAACCGTGCGGCGGTCGCCAGCCTGTTTGTGCTGCTGCTGGTCGCCCTGTTTGTCATTTTCGCTCCGATGTTGTCTGCGTTTACTTATGACGACACCGACTGGGCAATGATGTCAGCGGCACCAGACATGAGTTCGGGCCACTATATGGGCACCGACTCGTCAGGGCGTGATCTGCTGGTGCGTGTCGCCATTGGCGGGCGTATCTCCTTAATGGTGGGGATTGCTGCGGCGCTGGTGGCGGTGGTGCTGGGAACACTTTACGGCACACTGGCGGGCTACCTGGGCGGTAAAATCGACTCCGTGATGATGCGTGTTCTGGAGATCCTCAACTCCTTCCCGTTTATGTTCTTCGTTATCCTGCTGGTCACCTTCTTTGGTCAAAATATTCTGCTGATTTTCGTCGCCATCGGTATGGTGTCGTGGTTGGATATGGCACGTATTGTGCGTGGACAGACCCTGAGCCTGAAACGTAAAGAGTTTATTGAAGCGGCGGAAGTGGGCGGCGTGTCGACGCTGAATATCGTGCTGCGCCATATCGTTCCCAATGTACTGGGCGTGGTCGTGGTGTATGCCTCACTGCTGGTGCCGAGCATGATCCTGTTTGAATCCTTCCTGAGCTTCCTCGGCCTCGGCACGCAGGAACCGCTGAGCAGCTGGGGTGCGTTGCTCAGCGACGGTGCTAACTCGATGGAGGTTTCACCCTGGCTGCTGCTTTATCCGGCCGGTTTCCTGGTGATTACCCTGTTTTGTTTCAACTTTATTGGCGATGGCCTGCGTGATGCCCTCGACCCGAAAGACCGTTAAGGAGTTTCCCTATGAGCGTAATTGAACTTCAGCCAGCAATGGCAAAGACCCAGGGAAGCGAACGGCTGCTGGATGTGAAAGATCTGCGTGTGACGTTCAGCACTCCCGATGGCGATGTCACGGCAGTGAACGATTTGAATTTCAGCCTGAGTGCGGGTGAAACCCTTGGCATTGTCGGCGAGTCCGGATCGGGAAAATCGCAGACCGCATTTGCCCTGATGGGGCTGCTGGCCAGCAACGGCCGCATCGGTGGTTCAGCACGTTTCAACGGTAGTGAGATCCTTAATCTGCCGGAAAAACAGCTCAACAAGCTGCGTGCCGAACAAATTGCGATGATCTTCCAGGACCCGATGACCTCGCTGAACCCGTATATGCGTGTCGGTGAGCAACTGATGGAAGTGCTGCAACTGCATAAAGGCATGAGCGGGGCACAGGCGTTTGAAGAGTCAGTCCGTATGCTCGATGCGGTAAAAATGCCGGAAGCCCGCAAACGCATGAAAATGTTTCCCCACGAATTCTCAGGGGGAATGCGTCAGCGTGTGATGATCGCCATGGCGCTGCTGTGTCGGCCAAAGCTGCTGATTGCGGATGAGCCGACGACCGCGCTTGATGTGACGGTGCAGGCGCAGATTATGACCCTGCTGAACGAACTGAAGCGCGAATTTAACACCGCGATTATTATGATCACCCACGATCTGGGTGTGGTTGCAGGGATCTGTGACCAGGTGATGGTGATGTACGCAGGGCGTACGATGGAGTATGGAAAAGCGCGTGACGTCTTCTATCATCCGTCACACCCTTACTCCATTGGCCTGTTGAATGCAGTCCCGCGTCTGGATGCTGATGAGGGCGACACACTGATGACCATTCCTGGTAATCCGCCAAATCTGTCACGCCTACCGAAAGGCTGCCCGTTCCAGCCACGCTGCCCGCATGCGATGGATATCTGTGCCAGCGCGCCGCCTCTTGAGGCGTTCGGTGACGGACGGCTGCGTGCCTGCTTTAAGCCCGTGGAGGCGTTGGTATGACAACGGTTGCTGAGAAAAAAGTGTTGCTCGAAATCGCCGATTTGAAGGTGCATTTTGATATCAAAGACGGACGTCAGTGGTTCTGGCAACCGCCAAAAACGCTGAAAGCCGTTGATGGCGTCAGCCTGCGTTTGTACGAGGGAGAAACCCTGGGCGTGGTGGGAGAGTCCGGTTGCGGTAAATCCACGCTGGCGCGCGCGATTATCGGGTTGGTGAAAGCGACAGACGGCAGGGTGGCCTGGCTGGGGCGCGATCTGTTAGGGCAGAGTGCAGACGAATGGCGTGCCGCGCGCAGCGATATCCAGATGATCTTCCAGGACCCGCTGGCATCGCTGAATCCGCGTATGAATATCGGAGAGATTATTGCGGAGCCGCTGCGCACCTATCACCCGCGTATGCCGCGCCAGGAAGTGAAAGACCGCGTGAAGGAGATGATGCTGAAGGTGGGGCTGCTGCCTAACCTGATCAACCGTTATCCTCATGAGTTTTCGGGTGGACAGTGTCAGCGTATCGGTATTGCACGCGCGTTGATCCTCGAACCCAAACTGATTATCTGTGATGAACCGGTATCGGCACTGGATGTTTCTATTCAGGCGCAGGTGGTGAATTTGCTGCAAAAGTTGCAGCGTGAGATGGGGCTGTCGCTGATCTTTATCGCGCACGATCTGGCTGTCGTAAAACATATTTCTGACCGCGTGCTGGTGATGTATCTCGGGCATGCCGTGGAGCTGGGCACCTATGATGAGGTGTATCAGAATCCGCAGCATCCTTATACGCGGGCGCTGATGTCAGCGGTACCCATTCCCGACCCCGATCTGGAAAAGCAGAAGGTGATTCAACTGCTGGAAGGGGAACTGCCATCACCGATCAACCCGCCATCCGGGTGCGTGTTCCGCACACGTTGCCCGATTGCCGGGCCGGAGTGCGCGAAAACACGGCCATTGCTGGAGGGCAGTTTCCGTCACGCTGTCTCCTGCCTGAAAGTAGATCCGCTCTGACCGTTCGTCACAACCCTCTCGTTATCTTCCCGCATTGAGCTTTCAATGCGGGTTTTTTTTGTTTATCCGCATATTGCTTGATCTTCCGTCTGGCCCCTTCTAGTAATACAGATTCGCAAAGGATGGCCGGAGGGCATGCAGATGGCTAAACAGGATCGGAGCTGGCGTCAGCGCCTCTATATTTTTTTGTTTGATGTGAGCAGCCCGGCGGGTCGCCGGTTTGAAATTTTCTGGGTTATTACGACACTGGTCAGTGTGATGACGCTGTTTATTGAGTCGGCGGAACCACACAAAATAACCCTGCAGTTGAAAGAAGCCTCGGTGTTTCTCCTGCTTGAGTATGCTTTTACCCTGCTTTTCAGTCTGGAATATGTGCTGCGGTTACTGACCACGGAACGCCCCATGCGGTATGTTTTCAGTTTTTTTGGCATTGTCGATCTGATCACCACGCTGCCGTTGTATATCTTCTGGCTCTGGCCGGATATCGCCCTACGTTACATGATGGCGATAAGGCTGCTGCGTGTGTTGCGCCTGCTTCGGCTGATAAAGCTACTGCGCTATATGGGCTCTGCCAATGTGCTGTGGGACAGTCTGGTCAGTGCGCGGAAAAAGCTCTCGCTGTTCTTCGGCGGGGTAATGATATTGCTCTGCGTTTTTGGCGGATTGATGTATGTCATTGAAGGGCCGGAGAACGGCTTTACCAGCCTGCCGGTTGCCGTCTACTGGGCGGTGGTGACCATGACCACGGTCGGTTATGGAGACATTACGCCACATACACCGTTGGGCCGGATGATCTCATCAATACTGATCTTGCTCGGTTATTCACTGATCGCTATACCGACTGGGGTGATGAGCTCGTATATGACGGAGGTAATGCAGCGTAATCGTCACCGGCGTCACTGCACCGTGTGTAAGCAGACGGGCCATGAGGATGATGCGCATTTCTGCAAAGGGTGCGGGGGGAGACTGGGCTATAAAAATAAAGAAGGCCCGGATTAACCGGGCCTGATAGCCGTAAGAGGGCTTACTCTTTCCACAAAATATGGCAGAGTTTATGGTCTTTCTCGCGGCAGAGAAGCACGCGGGCAAACACGTCGGTAATCGGTTCGCCGTCTTCTTCGCCCAGTCCAATCACGACTTCAGCGAAAAAGTCAGGGTTCAGGTCGAAATCGACATGTTCTGCCCAGTCTTCAGCAGGATCATACAGCTCTGCGCCGCCGCGTTCTTCAAACTGGAGGTTGAACAGAATGACGTCGGCAGGATCGAGATTATCGACCGCCAGCTCAAGGAAAATATCGTAAGCCTGTTCCAGCGTCTCGTCTTCGGTAAGGCGGTTGTTCAAATCCATAATATGTCCTGTCGTGCCCTGGGGGGGTTGTGCATTTTCGCTCGTTTTACAGCAATGGACTGAAGAAGTAAAACAGTCGTTCAACGATGCGCTGCCAGTAAGCACGGCGTGACCAGCGTTTTCCGTCAACCAGACGTGAACGGGCGATATAATCATCCTGCACGCGTGCCAGATCGCTGCCAAAGCCGTCATCATCGATCACCAGAGTAATCTCGAAATTCAGCCACAGACTGCGCATATCCAGGTTTACCGTCCCCACCAGGCTAAGTTGCCCATCCACCAGAATACTTTTGGTATGCAGCAGACCGCCTTCGAACTGATAGATTTTCACACCGGCGTCCAGCAGTTCGCCAAAGAAGGCTCGGCTGGCCCAGCCGACCAGTACGGAGTCATTGTGCCGTGGCACAATAATGCTGACTTCAACGCCCCGGTACGCGGCCGTACAGATCGCATGCAGCAAATCGTCACTGGGTACGAAATAGGGCGTGGTCATGATCAGCTGTTCGCGCGCAGAGTAGACCGCAGTGAGCAGCGCCTGATGGATCATATCTTCCGGGAAGCCGGGGCCTGAGGCGATCACCTGAATGGTGTGGCCGCTCTCGGCTTCAAACGGCATCACATTATCATCGGGCGGTGGCGGTAAAATACGCTTACCGGTTTCAATTTCCCAGTCGCAGGAGTAGATAATTCCCATTGTGGTGGCGACCGGGCCTTCCATCCGCGCCATCAAATCCACCCACTGGCCGACGCCCGCATCCTGTTTAAAGTAACGCGGATCGACCAGGTTCATGCTGCCGGTGTAGGCAATATAGTTATCGATTAACACGACTTTCCGGTGCTGGCGCAGGTCCATACGGCGCAGGAAAACACGCAGCAGGCTGACTTTCAGCGCTTCCACCACATCGACCCCGGCGTTGCGCATCATGGCCGCCCACGGACTGCGTAAAAAGTCGACGCTGCCTGCGGAATCGAGCATTAAACGACAGTGAACACCCCGGCGTGCCGCTGCCATCAGTGCTTCCGCCACTTCATCGGCCTGTCCGCCGGGCTGCCAGATATAGAACACCATTTCAATGTTATGGCGTGCCAGCTGGATATCACGCACCAGCGTGCGCAGGGTATCGTCAGTGCTGGTCAGCAGTTGCAGCTGATTGCCTTTTACCCCGGCGATCCCCTGACGGTTCTCACACAGCTGAAACAGTGAACGGGCAACGTCACTGTTGGTTTCAGCAAAAATATGATGACTGGATTTCAATTCGGCGAGCCAACGGGCCGTGGAAGGCCACATGGTGCGCGCGCGCTCTGCACGGCGTTTCCCCAGATGAAGTTCACCGAATGAGAGATAAGCGATAATACCCACCAGCGGCAGGATATAGATAATCAGCAGCCATGCCATGGCAGAGGGCACCGCGCGGCGCTTCATCAGAATGCGCAAGGTCACACTGGCAATCAGTAACCAGTAACCAAATACCAGCAGCCAGCTCATCACGGTGTAAAAAGTGGTCATTAAGTGAAAGTCCTGTTCACGCGAAAGTCTTTGGAGTTTACGTGCAGATGACAACGCTGGGAACCTTTAAACCATCATCAGCCTAAAGACATCGGACCTTGTGAGGGAAAAGAAAGGTCTATAATGCGTCGCGAGTTTTTACCGTACACAGAGCAACAGACTGAGGGTGTAATGAGACGAAGCAGAAATGAAGTTGCGCGCTGGCGCATGAGTCGCCAGGTTCAGCGTCGCCGGGCACGTTGGTTAGAAGGGCAGTCACGTCGTTATGGCCGCATGCACTCTTTCCGACATCTGGTCAGCCAACTGCAGCGTCGTTCAATTCTGTTTATTACTCAGCATCACTGATGCTCGCCGTGCTTCCGGCGGTTCACCGAACCGCCGGCCGAGATTAAAACGCGCGTTTGAAAGGCTTAACATCCACCTTTTTGTACACGCCAGCAGCGATATAAGGGTCATCCTGAGCCCAGGATTGTGCTGCTTCCAATGAAGGAAACTCGGCGATAATCGTCGACCCGGTAAAACCCGCCACGCCAGGTTCATTACTGTCCACCGCAGGCATTGGGCCAGCAATAATCAGACGACCTTCATCACGCAGTAACTGCAGGCGTGCAAGGTGAGCAGGGCGCACAGCGGTGCGTTTATCCAGTGAGTCAGCATTATCTTTAGCGTAAATTACGTAGAGCACCTTCAGAACTCCTGTCGGGGATGAGATTCGGCATCACGTTAAGTGATCGTTAACATTTGTGCAAATGAAAGATAATTTGCCCTTGATAAAGGTCAGGTTGTTGCCCTTAAAAGCGTAAATCCGCGATTGATCGTGAGAGGTTATTGAAATTGATTGCTATTTGCATTTAAAATCACCCCTTCACATTTTGACCAGAAAGATTATGACGACGCTAACAACTGATCTACCTCGCCGCTCACCTTTGCCATTGCTGATCTCGATCGTACTGCATGGTTCGGTGATCGGGGCACTGCTGTACGCCTCATTTCATCAGGTGGTCGAAATGCCCAAAGCGTCTCAGCCGATTAGCGTGTCGATGGTGGCACCTGAGGTGCAGCCGGAACCGCAACCCGCCCCCCCTGTTGTTGAACCTGAACCAGAGCCGGTAGTGGAACCTGAACCTGCCCCGGAGCCACCCAAGCCTGAACCCGTGCCGATCCCGAAACCGGAACCGAAACCGAAACCTAAACCGAAGCCGGTGAAGAAAGAAGTGGTGAAGCCGAAGCAGGAAGTGAAACCGCGTCCTGCTGCCCCGGTGGAAACCCGGCCGACCGAGCAGACAAAGCCATCCACGGCACCGAAGACCTCTCAGGCGCCGTCTACGGCCGTTTCAACAGGCCCACGGGCGCTGACCGTCGGTAAGCCGTCCTATCCGTCACGCGCCTTTGCGCTGCGTGTGGAAGGGCGTGTACGCGTGCAGTTTGACGTCGATAGCTCAGGACAGGTCGATAACATTCGTATCCTGTCTGCCGAACCTCGTAACATGTTTGAGCGGGAGGTGAAGCTGGCGATGCGCAAATGGCGCTATGAAGCAGGCAAGCCCGGCAAGGACATTACGATGAATATTGTCTTCAAGATTAACGGCGGCACCAGCATCGAATAAAATTAGCCAGCATCTTTTGTACCATAGCGGCGTTGGCTGCTCTCGCTAACCCCGGTCACTTACTGATGTAAGCTCCCGGGGATTAGCTCGTTTGCCGCCAACGCACCTGCCGCTTGAAGTATGAAGGGTATGGCTGCTCTCGCTAACCCCGGTCACTTACTGATGCAAGCTCCCGGGGATTAGCTCAATTGCCGCCTTGCTTTAATGCAAAATCTACTCGCTAATTAAAGTGTTCTGCCAAAAATCAATTTTTAAAGTGAGTTACTGCTGGATATCTAGCGTGAAATTGATTTTATCATCCGGCAGGGAGCGCGGTTTTCCGTCCGGGTCGACGGCGACGTAAATAAACACGGCTTCGGTGGTGCAGTAGCGTTGCCCGATGGGTTCTGACGACACTTTCTTTATCCACACTTCAATATTAATGGTGATGGAGCTGGTGCCGGTGCGAATGCAGCGTGCATGGCAGGTGACGACATCACCCACCGCGACCGGCTTCAGAAAGGTCATCCCGTCAGCGCGCACGGTGACCACACGTCCCCCGGCAATCTCTTTGGCCAGAATAGCGCCGCCCATATCCATCTGCGACATCAGCCAGCCACCGAATATATCACCGTTGGCATTGGTGTCTGCTGGCATGGCGAGGGTGCGCAGCACCATCTCACCCTGCGGTGTTCTTAGTTCTTCGCTCATTGTTATGTTCCTGACATTGCTGATTTCAAATAACCCACTTGCCCGATCGGGGGTTCCGTCGGGCATTTAACGCTTATTTTTCTTCTTGTTGTGGCATCAGACGGTAAATATAGACACCGCTTAATAATGTGAACAGCAGCGTTAACGCACTCAGACCGAAGACTTTAAAGTTCATCCAGATGTCCTGGGAAAGCCAGAACGCCACGTAGATATTGGCCAGTCCGCAGGCAAGGAAAAAGAGCGCCCAGGCGATATTCAGACGTCGCCAGGCAAATTCTGGCAGTTGAATCTCCTTGCCCAGCATTTTCTGGATAAGAGGTTGTTTCATAAACCACTGGCTGAACAGCAGTGCGACAGCAAACAGACCGTAAATAATGGTGACTTTCCATTTGATAAAGTCCGGGTTATGCAACGCAATCGTCAGGGTGCCAAAAATAGCCACCAGTGCGAAGGTGATCAGCGACATTTTTTCCAGCTTGCGATACAGCAGCCAGCTGGCGACCAGCGCCAGACCTGAGGCAACGATCAGTGCACCAGAGGCAACAAAAATGTCGTACAACTTGTAGAAAACAAAAAACACTACAAGCGGAAGAAAGTCGAGTAACTGCTTCATAGCGGCTTCCAAATAACAGACTAAACCGGAATATTATGAATCGGGAATGACTCTGTCGAGGCATTCCCGATGAATTAACGTAACAGCATATACAGGCGTGACAAATAGATAATCAGTATGGCTGAAATCAGATTGCTAATGGCGTTCAACAGGACGGAGGCGACGTCAGGTGGCAACCACAGCAATGAAGATGCCAGCAGCAGCACAACCAGTTTCGCCACAATCCACAGAACAACAGCCGGTGCCACCAGTTTCATCTGGCTCCATCCGAGGCGAACGCTGGTGCGCATGGCCGCAAAAACGCCGATTTTCTCTGTGTTCATGATGATTGGTGACAACGCCAGCGTCACGGCCAGCAATACACCCGGCACCACCAGCACCATAAAGCCAAGCTGGATCACTAACGTCATCAGGAACGTCAGCAGCAGCAGGCGCGGTAATAGCGGAGCTGAAGCACCAATGGCCCGCAGTGCACTGACACGCTGACCGGATGATACCATCGGGATCAGGCACAGCATGCCGCCCAGCAGCAGCACATTCCCTACCAGTGAAGCAAAAGTCCCCGCAGCGGAGGCTTTTAGCAGCACCTTTTGTTGTTCCGGCGACATGTTTTGAATCATTTCCATCAGGCTGCCGGCCGAACCTGCAGCACCGTCACCCAGGATCTGCATTTGATCGGCATCAGGCGTAAAAGCCTTGCCGAGCATCATGGTGATAAATGAGGTCAGTAGCGCCATCAGTGTAATGGTAACCAACTGATGACGGAAAAAATTCCCCGTGTCACGGTATAGCGAACCCGCCGTGATAGACATGTACTCTCCTTGAAAGGCCGGTGTTATAGACCCGGCGATTGTACATGCTCTCATGGGGTGCTGGCACTCAGATTGACATAACTTTCGATTTAAGAAGGTATTACCGCAGCTTTCACGCGCTGCTGCGTGACATTTCCCTGCGTCTGAGCTGACGTTGTGTCATTTCTCATTTTCCCTCTCTGGATCACTAAGATTAATCCCGGGGTTAATTGGGCAAAATTGATCTAAATCAACCCTATGTTTTTTATCAAGTTTATACGGATTGATTCACATGACCTTTTGCGTAAATAAGCGTAAATATGTTCGTGATTTCGCACTAAGGCCTCGTAGCAGGCCACATGCTGACAACAATTCGACAAAAGGAATGGTTATGAAACTGAAAGCACTGGCACTGGCTCTTGTTACCCTACTGCCTGCTGTTGCCTCCGCCCACGAAGCCGGGGACTTCTTTATGCGCGCCGGTTCAGCGACTGTGCGCCCGACCGGTGGCTCAGATAATGTGATGGGGCTGGGGGAGTTCGATATTGATAACAATACCCAGCTTGGTCTGACTTTTACCTATATGGCGACGGACAACATTGGTATTGAGTTGCTGGGTGCCACACCGTTCAAACATCACGTTGGACTCCAGGCCACCGGAACACTGGCAACGGTTCATCAACTGCCGCCAACGTTAATGGCACAGTGGTACTTCATGGGCAATACCAGCAAATGGCAGCCTTATGCCGGTATCGGTGTTAACTACACCATGTTCTATGACACGGACTTTAACGACACCGGGCGAGCGGCAGGGCTGAGTAACCTGAAAGTGAAAAACTCCTGGGGCGTGGCGGGGCAGTTAGGCCTGGATTATCAATTAACGCCTGACTGGATGCTGAATGCGTCACTGTGGTACATGGATATTAATACTAAAGTCAGTTTCGACTCTCAGACGGCAGGTCATCAGAGTATTGATACACACATTAATCCGTTCGTGTTCTTCTTCGGGGCGGGTTACCGTTTCTAAGCCTGTCTGGGCCAGAAACAAGAAAGGCGCGAAGTTCGCGCCTTTTTCTTTTATACAGTTCGTTACTTAATCTGCATATTGTTTACCACCGATTTCACACCCGCCACACCACGTGTGACCTGTACGGCGCGGTTTGCCGCCTGCGGTGAACTGACAAAACCACTTAACTGCACGCGGCCTTTAAAGGTCTCAACGTTGATTTCCGTGGACTTCAGTGATTTATCATTCAGCAACCTGGCTTTCACCTTAGTCGTTACTACCGTATCGTCAATATACCCGCCAGTACCTTCTTTGGTTGCCGTAGGCGCGCAGGCGCTGACGGACAGTGCCACAACAGCGGCAATAACCATACCCGATAAGACTTTAAACAATTTCATTGCATCTCTCCCTGTCATCATCAAAAGGCAGTCATCCGCGTGATTGCGGTTCACAATAATAGTTGTTCACAGAAGGAAAGAAAGCAAATCAGGATTGTGACAAACAGAAAGAAAATAATGCCTTATCACAGGAATAAGGCATTAACAGAGATTAGCTGCGGGTGGCGGCCTTCAGTGAGCTGGCGAAGGCAGTCAGCTCTTTCAGCATCACGTCGGGGTGGGAGGCGTTCCGCTCAATGATTTTGACAATTGCCGAGCCTGAAATCGCCCCGGCGGCACCGGACGCGATCGCTTCTTTAACCTGTGAAGGTTCAGAAATGCCAAAGCCCTGTAAGGCAGGCGCGGCGTGGTATTCGCGCAGCTTATCGACCAGATGTTTCAACGGCAGATTGGCACGGGTTTCGGAGCCGGTGACGCCAGCACGTGACAGCAGGTAGGTATAACCGCGCCCGTGTGAGGCGATTTCACGCAACAGGTCGTCGCTGGCGTTCGGCGGACAGATAAAGATCGGGGCGACGTTATGACGCATGGCCGCCTGACGGAAGGGGGCGGACTCCTCCACCGGCACATCCGCAATCAGCACCGAATCAACACCCGCCTGCTGGCAGCGTGCATAGAAATTATCGATGCCGTTTGAGAACACCAGGTTCGCGTACATCAGCAGGCCAATCGGCAGTTCCGGGTATTTCTGGCGAATGGCGGCCAGCATCTCGAAGCATTGTGATGGCGTCACGCCGGCGGCGAAGGCGCGCAGATTGGCATTCTGAATGGTCGGGCCATCCGCCAGCGGATCGGAGAAGGGGATGCCAAGTTCAAGGGCATCCGCGCCTCCGGCCACCAGCGCATCAATAATCTGCAATGACAGCTCAGGATTCGGGTCACCGAGGGTAACGAAAGGCACGAAAGCGCCTTCTTTACGTTCTGCCAGGCGTTTAAAACAGAGGTCGTAACGTTCCATCAGATTTCTCCCTTAGCGGTAAAGATGTCATGCACGGTGAAGATGTCTTTGTCACCACGGCCGGAAAGATTCACCACCAGCAGTTGCTCTTTCTCAGGGTTTTCACGCATCATTTTCAGGGCATGGGCCAGCGCGTGTGACGATTCCAGCGCAGGGATAATCCCTTCGCTGCGGCACAGTGTTTTAAAGGCATCCAGCGCTTCGTCATCCGTAATAGAAACGTAATCAGCGCGGCCAATGCTGTTGAGATAGGCGTGCTGAGGGCCGACGGACGGGAAGTCGAGACCGGCAGAAATAGAGTAAGACTCTTCAATCTGGCCATCGTGGGTTTGCATCATGGGGGCTTTCATCCCGAAATAGATGCCCACGCGGCCATGCTTCAGTGGCGCGCCGTGCTCGCCGCTTTCAATCCCGTGCCCCGCCGGTTCAACGCCAATCAGGCCAACGCTGGTGTCATCAATAAAATCAGCAAACATACCGATGGCGTTAGAGCCGCCACCCACACAGGCAATCAACGCATCCGGCAGGCGACCCTCTTTTTCCAGAATCTGCGCTTTGGTCTCTTCACCAATCATGCGCTGGAACTCACGCACGATGGTCGGGAACGGATGCGGGCCCGCTGCGGTACCCAGCATATAGTGAGCGGTTTCATAGCTGCCCGACCAGTCGCGCAGCGCTTCGTTACAGGCATCTTTCAGCGTTGAGGAACCGCTGTGAACCGGGATCACTTCCGCACCCATCAGCTTCATACGGAATACGTTAGGAGACTGGCGTTCGATATCTTTCGCGCCCATATAGATGCGGCATTTCAGGCCAAGCAGTGCGCTGGCAAGTGCAGACGCCACGCCATGCTGACCGGCACCCGTCTCAGCGATAATCTCCTTTTTCCCCATGCGTTTCGCCAGCAGTGCCTGGCCCAACACCTGGTTAGTTTTGTGCGCGCCGCCGTGCAGCAGGTCTTCACGCTTCAGATACAGGCGGGTTTTGGTGCCTGCCGTCAGGTTTTTGCACAGCGTAAGTGCGGTAGGGCGGCCAGCATAGTTTTTCAGCAGGTCAGTAAATTCCGCCTGGAACGCCGGGTCGCTCTGAGCGCTGATAAAGGCATCTTCCAGTTGGAGCAGTGCAGGCATCAGGATCTGCGGCACATACATGCCGCCAAACTCACCAAAATACGGATTTAATCGGGTCATGTCGTTTCTCTTTATCAGTAGGCTTTCAGTGTCTGAAACACGGAAGCAATTTTACCGGCATCTTTCACTCCAGGGGCACTTTCCACGCCGGAGTTAAAGTCGAGGCCCGCACAGCCAAGCTGTGCCGCCTGTACGCAATTTTCTGCACCCAGACCACCGGCCAGCAGCACATTGTCCAGCGACTGGTTGGCAAGCAGTGACCAGTCAAACGCCTGACCGCTGCCCCCGTTTCCGTGGTCGAAGACGTAGCGGTCAACGCCAGCCCAGTCACGGTCAGGCAGGCTGTCGCTGATGCTGAACGCTTTCCAGATTTTTACCGTTTCCGGTAGCTGGCTGCGTAACTGGCTGACGTAGTCGCGGTCTTCGTCGCCGTGCAACTGTACGGCGGAGAGATTCAGCTGCTGCGCACAGGTGACAACGTCACTGATGACATTATTACGGAACACGCCGACATACTTCAGTGCAGCGGCAGGGATAATCTGCTGAGCCTGTTCGATACTGAGCTGGCGAGGGGAACCCTCGGCGAAGATCAGGCCGCCATACAGTGCACCTGCCTCCAGCGCGTTGCGGGCATCTTCGGCACGCGTCAGGCCGCAGACTTTGTTATCGCCGATAATCACCCGACGCACGGCGGCAGCCAGGTCATCTTCTGACATCAGCGCCGAGCCAATCAGGAAGCCGTTAGCAAAGTGGCTCAGTTCGCGCACTTGCGCATAATTGTTGATGCCGGACTCGCTGATCACCGTGACGCCATGCGCCACTTTCGGTGCCAGGCGGCGGGTGCGGTCCAGATCGATGGAGAGATCGCGCAGGTCACGGTTATTAATGCCGACCACTTTGGCACCCAGCGCGGTGGCGCGTTCCAGCTCTTCATCGCTGATCACTTCCGTCAGGACGCCCATGTTCAGGCTGTGCGCCACGGCAGCCAGCTGGCGATACTGATCGTCGTTCAGCACGGAGAGCATCAGCAGGATGGCATCGGCCTGGTAATGGCGCGCCAGGTAGATCTGATACGGGTCAATAATAAAGTCTTTGCACAGTACCGGCTGGGTGACAATACTGCTGACGATCGGCAGAAAATCGAAGCTTCCCTGGAAGTATTTCTCATCCGTCAGCACCGAAATGGCAGAGGCATAATGCTTATACACGCCGGCAATCACCGCCGGGTCAAAGTCTTCACGGATCACGCCCTTTGAGGGCGAAGCCTTCTTACATTCCAGAATAAAGACGGTGCGCGCACCTTTCAGCGCATCGTAAAAGCTGCGCGTGGAGGGTGTGATGTCGTTCTGAAAGGTGGCCAGCGGCTGCTGCTGCTGACGTTCTGCCAGCCAGATTGCTTTATCCTGAACGATTTTAGTGAGTACGGTTTCCTGCATGATTATCCTCTTGCTGCCAGTGCGACCACGTGCTCGTAGGCTTTGCCGCTGCGAATGGTTTTCAGCGCCTGTTGGGCATTGTGTCGTAAGTCTTCATGACCAAAAATTTTCAGCAACAGGGCGACGTTTGCCGCGACGGCTTCTTCGTGCGCCAGCTCGCCATTACCCTGGAGTAAACGGGTTAAAATGTCACGGTTTTCTTCCGGTGAACCCCCGGCCAGCGCCTCTTGCGGATGGTAGCTCAGGCCAAAATCTTCAGCCGTTAACTGATAGCTGGTGATCTCGCCGTCACGCAGTTCGGCCACATGAGTGGCGCTGTGCAGAGCCACTTCATCCATCCCCCCGCCATGCACGACTGCCGCACGCTGGTAACCCAGCACTTTCAACGTCTGAGCAATCGGCAGCACCAGCTCCGGGCTGTAAACACCGATCACTGCCAGCGGCGGACGTGCCGGGTTAATCAACGGGCCGAGCACGTTAAAGATGGTACGCGTCTTCAGTTCTTTACGCACCGGCATCGCATGGCGAAAACCGCTGTGATACTGAGGGGCAAACAGGAAACACACGTTTAAATCATCCAGTGCCTGGCGTGCCTGCACTGCGGGTAAATCCAGGCTGATACCGAAAGCGGCCAGCAAATCTGACGAACCCGATTTACTGGAAACACTGCGGTTACCGTGCTTCGCCACCTTCAATCCGCACGCGGCGGCAACAAATGCGCTGGCGGTGGAAATATTAATGCTGTTACTGCCGTCACCGCCGGTCCCGACAATATCCGCAAACGGATAGTCCGGGCGCGGGAAAGGTTTAGCGTCTTCTAACAAGGCGGTGGCTGCCCCGGCAATCTCCTGAGGACGTTCACCACGGATTTTCATGGCGATCAGCGCTCCCGCCAGCTGGGTTGGCTCCAGCTGCCCGGTAATAATCGCCGAAAACAGCTGGTGGCTTTCTGCCTGCGTCAGGATCTCGGCCTGGTATAATTTTTCCAGAATAGTGTTCATTGCTGTCTCCTTGATCACGCCAGCGCCCAGGCAAGAGTTTGTTCCAGCAGGCGTGCGCCCTGGCTGGTAAGAATAGATTCCGGATGGAACTGGAAGCCACAGACACGGTTGGCGTCATCACGGACGGCCATCACCATGCCGTTATAGGTGGCGTTAACCGTTAATCCATCGGGAATATTGCTGCCGACCAGCGAGTGGTAGCGTGCTACTGGTAACGGGTTGTTCAGCCCGGCAAACATGCCCTGATCGTCATGATCAATCGCAGAGGCTTTGCCGTGCAGGATTTCGCCCGCCTGGCCCACGTGGCCGCCATAGGCTTCAACAATCGCCTGATGGCCGAGGCAGATACCGATAATCGGCAACTGGCCGCGTAAGGCCTGTAACAGCGCTGGCATACAGCCCGCTTCTGACGGTGCGCCCGGACCGGGAGAAAGCATCAGGACCGGGTTTTCCATCTGCTGCAAACGGGCAATCAGCTGGTCCGCCGGGACGTTGTTACGGTAAATCACCACGTTATGGCCAAAGGCACGTAACTGGTCGACGAGGTTGTAGGTAAATGAGTCGAAGTTATCGAGCAGCAGAATATCGGCCATCAGAACATCTCCTTGCTGTGGTGCGCTGTCGCGATGGCACGCAGAACCGCGCGCGCCTTATTACGGCTTTCATCCGCTTCCGCCTGCGGATTGGAATCCAGAACCACCCCGGCACCGGCCTGAACCGTTGCCACGCCGTCTTCGACGTAGGCAGAGCGAATCACAATGCAGGTATCCAGATCGCCGCTGGCGGTGAAGTAACCAACGGCGCCACCGTAGCTGCCGCGACGTGTGCCTTCGGCTTTGGCAATCAGCTGCATAGCGCGGACTTTCGGTGCGCCGCTCAGCGTGCCCATGTTCATGCAGGCACGGTAAGCGTGCAGCACGTCAATATCCGCACGCAGCTGGCCGACCACGCGGGAGACCAGATGCATGACAAAGGTGTAACGGTCAACTTTGGTCAGGTCTGCCACATAACGCGTTCCCGGCTCACAGATACGCGCCAGATCGTTACGGGCGAGGTCAACCAGCATCAGATGCTCGGCCATCTCTTTATGGTCAGTGCGCATTTCCAGCTCGATGCGGCTGTCGAGGTCGCGATCCAGTGAGCCATCCGCATGGCGGCCGCGTGGGCGGGTGCCGGCAATCGGGTAGATTTCAATCTGGTTGCTGGTGGCGTCATACTTGAGTGAGCTTTCCGGCGAAGCGCCAAACAGGCTGAACTCGCGATCCTGCATAAAGAACATATACGGGCTTGGGTTACTGTTCTTCAGCGTGTCATAGGCGGCCAGCGGGGACGGGCAGGGCAGTGAGAAGCGACGGGATGGCACCACCTGGAAGATTTCGCCGATGCGGATCGCATCCTGCATCTGGCGCACCACCTGGCAGTAATCCTCATCGCTCTGGCTGACGCTGAGCGTCATGCTTTCGACGGTCTTCACCGGCAGTGCGCTGGCAGGCTGCAGCATCTGACCGTGCAACTGCTCAATGCGGCTTTGCAGGCGCATAAATTCTGAAGGTGAATGGGTGAAAAGGCTGGCCTGCAGTCGCGCGCTTTGCGTCTGATGGTCAATCACCAGCAGCGTTTCTGCCAGATAGAAGCAGTAATCCGGGCAGCGCTGTTCATTCTTTAATTCCGGCAGTGACTCAAAACCTGCCACCAGATCATAAGCAAAAAGGCCGCCGAGCAACACGGCTTCACGCTCTTCTGCCGGGGCATTAACCAGCTGTGGGATCAGGCGTAATGCATCAAAGACCGACAGCGCACGAAGATTGGCGTCCTCATCGAGGAAAGCGTGATTAATCGGGAACACCAGTTCGCGGCCATCCGGGCGCACGCTGTTCTCAACCGATTCGGGCAGCGCGGCATCCAGCAGCGGCAGGAGTGCGCGACCATTCTCAGACAGTGCCTGCACCTGTACCCGGTTATCGAGGGCGCTAATGCGCAGGGCGCTATCCACAATCAGCAGGCTTTTCAGGTTGCGCTTGCTGTCAACGTCCGCAGATTCCAGCAGCAGAGTCTCGGAACGGGCGGCACACAGCTGATGAAAAACAGCGGCCGGATCTTCGCGGTAAGGTGCGTTGCCGGTAATCAACTTCACTGTAGGTTTGGCATTTTGCATGTGATGTTCTCTGTTTTTTGCTCAAAAAAAAGCCCGCATCAGGCGGGCTTGAGTATCTGCACTACGTATTGACCGTGCATGACAACCTCGCCCTTTCAGGGAGAAGTACGCCACCAACCAGTCATCAGAGAGAATGAATACGTCATGATACAGATACCTTGCTTGTGAACTTGCGTACTAGTTAACTGGTTCGCGGGAGAAAAGTCAATACTCTTTTTCCCTTAGGGCAAAATGTCGGTATCATGCTGCGATATTTTTCTGTCTTTCCCGGAGTCGTTTTGACCGCAGTTGCCGCCTCACTCAGCGCTTTCCCTATCTACGATCTTCACAGCCACACGCGGGCTTCCGACGGGTTACTGACCCCGGAGCAACTGGTTCTGCGTGCGGTGGAACAGCGCGTGGGCGTGCTGGCCATCACCGACCACGATACAACGGAGGGCATTAAACCCGCGCGTGAAGCGATTGCACGTCATGCGTTGCCGTTGCAGTTGATCAATGGCGTGGAGATCTCAACGCTGTGGGAGAACCATGAAATCCATATCGTTGGCCTGGGTATTGATATTGACCACCCACAGATGGTGGCCTTCCTGGCTGAACAGGGGCAGCGCCGTCTGGCGCGTGCAGAACTGATCGCTGAACGGCTGGAAAAAGCGCATATCCCCGGTGCATTAGCGGGTGCGCTGGCGCTGGCAGAAGGCGGTGCCGTGACGCGCGGGCATTTTGCCCGCTTTCTGATTAACGCCGGGAAAGCGGACACCATGCAGCAGGTATTCAAAAATTATCTGGCACGTGGCAAAACCGGTTATGCCCCGCCACAGTGGTGTACAATTAAACAAGCTATTGATGCCATTCATCATTCAGGTGGCCGTGCCGTGGTAGCCCATCCCGGCCGCTACGGTCTGTCGGCAAAATGGCTGAAACGTCTGCTGGCTCACTTCAGTGAGCAGGGCGGCGAGGCGATGGAAGTGGCTCAGTGTCAGCAGGCGCCCAATGAGCGTCAGCAGCTGGCACGCTATGCGCAGGACTACCAGTTAGCGGCCTCGCAGGGTTCTGACTTCCATCAGGCCTGTCCCTGGATTGAACTGGGAAAAAAATTGTGGCTGCCGGGCGGTGTCGAAGCGGTATGGCACCGTTTTCCTGAAATTGTCAATCAGGTTTGTGGCAGTGAAGCGCAAACAAGAGGTGTGTAATGAGTCAATTTTTCTATATTCATCCGGATAATCCCCAGCCGCGTCTGATCAAGCAGGCGGTTGAAATGCTCAACAAGGGCAGTGTGATTGTCTATCCGACGGATTCTGGCTATGCACTGGGCTGTAAGCTGGAAGATAAAAGTGCGATGGAGCGTATCTGTCGCATTCGTCAGCTGGATGGGAACCATAACTTTACCCTGATGTGTCGTGACCTCTCAGAGCTGTCGACCTATGCGCACGTAGACAACACCGCATTTCGCCTGATCAAGAACAACACGCCGGGGAACTACACGTTTATTCTGAAGGCAACCAAAGAGGTGCCACGCCGTCTGATGAGCGAGAAACGTAAGACGATCGGTCTGCGTGTCCCCTCAAACCCGATTGCGCTGGAACTGCTGGAAGCACTGAATGAGCCGATGATGTCGACGTCGCTGATGCTGCCGGGAAATGACTTTACCGAGTCCGATCCGGAAGCGATCCAGGATGAAATTGGCAAGCTGGTGGACTTGATTATTCATGGCGGGTATCTCGGGCAGCAGCCAACCACCGTCATTGATTTAACGGAAAATACCCCGGAAGTGATCCGCGAGGGTGTGGGCGATATTCAACCCTTTCTCTAAGCGTTAAATAACAGGCCGCTGAGAATGGGCCTGTTATTTATTATCATTCATTGTTATTACGATGTTGATTTGCTCAGCCACTCTTTAAAATCCTTATAGGGGATATACAGTGAAACATCCTTAAGCGGAACTGGAGATTTACGCGGTCTTTTTATTTCGCTAGTAAAGCCAACAATGACGCCACCAATGGTGTCATCGCTATTATAAACCGCACCACCCGACATGCCTTTTACCACGCCAGCATTGGATGCCATCGCTACGCAAGGTCGTTTATTCCATTCATTGCGGATTCCCGTCAGAGCCAGATTGACGCCTGCTGATTCAACGGGCATGGCGGAAATAAAGCTGTAACCGTACATTTTCACTGACTCGCCAATGGCACCGTCGCGAAATTTCGGCAGCGTTTTGATGTCGTTCTTGTGGTAGATGATCGCCAGGTCGCAGTAAGGGTGATAGGCCTTCACTTTCTGTACGGAAAGCTTTGCCACATGCGCTGCAGTCAGGCTGTACTCCGGGGTGATAGGGATACTGGTGCCCAGCGCGCCGATGCCGAGAATGGTCGGAATGCCGGTAAAGTTCATATCTACGCGTTTCATAGCTTCGCTGCTGTAGTCATATTTGCCTACAGAGCAGCCGGTCAGCATTAGCAATGCCAACGCCGGCAGGGTGTTTTTAATTTTCATAATAATCACATTTTGTCGGACACGTCAGTAAAATCCCTGGTGAGGAGTAATGACGTGTAATGCCGATGCCGAGTGTGACTCAGCGTATTTTTTCAGGAGCATTCACTCCCGTTTACTGCTAACAACGAAAAGAAAAACGAAGTTTTTATGTTCACGTTAAACGTGTATTTATAATATCTATTTAACTATCTATTTATATGGCGCTCTTCTGCCTGAGTGAATTCTACACAAACTTATAAGTTCAGCAAATTAATATCTGAGCCTTAATTTTAATATGCCGGATAATCCAGAATTAACCCAACCTGCTGTGTAAATTAACTGAATATTTGGTATTTATTCTCCTGTATCCTCGGCTTATAGTGATTATGGCAGCATAATATAATGTAAAATAGTTTCAGTCTGGTATTTGAAACTAAAAAAATCAAAAAAACTGGAGTGGCGGGCTGGTGTTCACGCGTAGATACGGGATTTTCGGGCTGGCGCCAGGCCTGGTGCGGGCTGAAAGGTTCAACAAATAAGGGGAGTGTAAGGCAGTAACCTGCTGTTATTTCGGTTAATTCATTTTTTAACGAATGAATGAAAAATACGCTAAATGATAAGTATTTATACTTTCATTCAGGTGGGTAACTGTTAAGTCTTTTAAATGTAATGAAAATGGCGCGGTCACGCACTGCGTCCTTTGGGTTTGATGACCAATGGCACGGGGAGCAATCAAATCTTTGCCTGATTGACGGCGTTGAACGACGGCGACCCGCCGCAAACTGCGTCACTGCCAGCATTTTTCCCTGAGAAGAACAGATCAACGTGTTCAGCATCAAGGGCTGGAAATGCTGGCATAGGAAATTTTCCAGTGATTGAAATCCACTTTTACTTTTAACATATATGAATTATCATATTTGTCTTGTTTTCACTGGAACGTTTGATTATGCATCCTGTTCAACTTTTCAAATTGCTTGCCGACGAAACGCGGACAACCATTATTTTGCTGTTACGGGAAGCGGGAGAGTTGTGTGTGTGCGACCTTTGCGCAGTGACAAACCAGTCGCAGCCGAAAATTTCCAGGCATATTGCCCTGTTACGTGATGCAGGATTAGTGCTGGATCGCCGTGAGGGCAAATGGGTTCATTATCGTCTTTCACCTCATATGCCGGCATGGGCTGCCTCGATTATTGATACCGCATGGAGCAGTCAGCGTGAGGAAGTACGTGAATCACTCAAAAACGCTAATGTGTGCAGCTGATCGCAAAAATGCATTCACAAAAACGTATGTATTTTTTCGAGGTGGGAGATTTCAATGTTACTCGCAGGCGCAATATTTATCCTGACCATCGTGTTGGTTATCTGGCAGCCTCGCGGGCTTAGCATTGGCTGGACAGCGTCAATAGGTGCAGTGCTTGCGTTGGTGACCGGAGTCATTCAGTTGAATGACATTCCGGCTGTCTGGCATATCGTCTGGAACGCAACGGCTGCATTTATCGCAGTAATCATCATCAGCTTGCTGTTGGACGAATCAGGATTTTTTGAATGGTGTGCGTTGCATGTTGCCAAATGGGGTAACGGGCGAGGGCGGTTGCTTTTTACGTATATTGTGCTGTTAGGTGCTGCGGTGGCCGCGCTATTTGCTAATGATGGTGCTGCGCTCATTCTGACACCCATTGTTATCGCTATGCTGCTGGCATTAGGTTTTAGCAAAGGAACAACACTGGCTTTCGTTATGGCCGCCGGGTTTATCGCTGACACAGCCAGTGTGCCGCTGATAGTCTCCAATCTCGTTAATATCGTTTCTGCAGATTTTTTCCAACTGGGGTTTAGTGACTATGCGTCAGTCATGGCGCCGGTTGATCTCGCCGCTATCATTGCCACGCTGATTGTCCTTCATCTTTTCTTCCGTAAAGACATTCCCGCTACCTACGATCTTTCACTGTTGAAATCTCCTGCGAATGCCATCAAAGACCCAGCGACATTCAAAATGGGCTGGCTGGTGTTGGTTCTGCTGTTGGTTGGCTTCTTCCTGCTTGAGCCGCTCGGCATTCCCGTGAGTGCTATAGCTGCGTCTGGTGCGCTCATTCTGTTTGTTGTGGCTAAACGCGGCCATGCCATTAACACCGGGAAAGTGCTACGCGGTGCACCGTGGCAGATTGTTATTTTCTCACTGGGGATGTACTTGGTTGTCTACGGTCTGAAAAATGCGGGCCTCACCCAGTATCTCACCTCACTGTTAAATACCTTCGCAAACGGGGGGTTGTGGAGTGCCACCTTTGGTACTGGGCTGGTCACGGCGATGCTTTCATCAGTGATGAACAATATGCCGACTGTTTTGATCGGTGCGCTCTCAATCGACGCAAGCGCGGCGGAAGGTGTCATCAAAGAAGCTATGATTTACGCCAACATTATTGGCTGCGATCTGGGGCCGAAAATTACACCGATTGGAAGTCTGGCGACGTTACTTTGGCTGCATGTACTCGACCAGAAAAACATCAAGATTAGCTGGGGTTACTACTTCCGGGTTGGCGTGGTGATGACACTGCCCGTGCTGCTTGTCACCCTGAGTGCGCTGGCTTTGCGCCTGGCGCTGACCCAATGAGATGAGAATGAACATGACAGATATTACCCTCTACCATAATCCGGCCTGTGGAACATCACGTAACACGCTGGCGCTGATTCGTAATAGCGGTGTTGAACCAACAATTATTCTCTATCTGGAGACACCGCCCGATCGCGATAAGCTCGTACAGTTGATCACTGCAATGCAGATTAGCCCCCGTGCATTGCTTCGTCAGAACGTGGAACCTTACGAGCAACTGGGATTAGCCGAAGAGCGCTTCAGCGATGATGAATTGATTGCATCCATGCTGACATATCCGATCCTGATTAATCGCCCGATTGTTGTCACACCGATTGGCACGCGGTTATGCAGGCCGTCAGAAATCGTTCTTGAAATATTGCCAGACCCGCAGCAGGGCGAATTCAGCAAGGAAGGGGGTTAAAAACTGATCGACAAACAAGGAAAGCGGCTGGTGTAGTCCAACAATGCTCACTCTTTCAATGGGTCGCACGGGTTATGGGGACGAGGTGTAGGGCTTTTTTTGGGCCTGCGCGGTGTAAGAAGGTTACACCGCAGTAAAAAGGCTGTATAATGACACGCGATACACACTTTAAGTTATTGAAAACAAAAGAAATTCTGTTTTCACCATGACGCCTGGGAAGGCGACACAGAGGTAGCTCCATGAGCGAGAAATTACAAAAAGTTTTAGCACGCGCCGGGCACGGTTCCCGTCGTGAAATCGAAACCCTGATCTCTGCCGGACGCGTCAGCGTTGATGGCAAGCTGGCCACACTGGGTGACCGTGTTGAGCCAAGTGCCTCAATGAAGATCCGTGTTGACGGCCATATTGTTCCTGTCAGTGAATCCATTGCCGAAGTCTGCCGGGTTCTGGCGTATTACAAGCCGGAAGGCGAGCTTTGTACCCGTAATGACCCGGAAGGCCGTCCAACGGTATTTGACCGTCTGCCGAAGCTGCGCGGTGCACGCTGGGTGGCCGTTGGCCGTCTGGATGTGAACACCTGTGGTCTGCTGTTGTTCACTACCGATGGTGAACTGGCAAACCGCCTGATGCACCCGAGCCGTGAAGTTGAGCGCGAATATGCCGTCCGCGTATTTGGTGCCGTCGATGACGAGAAGATCAAACAGCTGAGCCGTGGCGTGCAGTTAGAAGACGGCCCGGCAGCCTTTAAAACCCTGAAGTTTACGGGGGGGGAAGGGATCAACCAGTGGTATAACGTCACGCTGACCGAAGGGCGCAACCGTGAAGTCCGCCGTCTGTGGGAAGCCGTCGGTGTGCAGGTGAGCCGTCTGATCCGTATCCGCTATGGCGATATCGACCTGCCGAAAGGTCTGCCGCGTGGCGGCTGGACAGAGCTGGAACTCCAGCCGACCAACTACCTGCGTGAGCTGGTGGGTCTGGCGCCGGAAACGGTCACCAAAGTCGCCGTGTAAAAAGATCGCCGCCGTACTAAAGCGAACCAGATCCGCCGTGCGGTCAAGCGTCATACCACCACGACCACGAAAGCCAGCAAGCCGGGCAGCAATCGCCGCTCGTCTAAGCGTCAGCAAGGCTAACGTTGCGTGATGCAGTGTGTGATGTCAAAAGGGACCTTCGGGTCCCTTTTGCGTTATAGCGCTTACCAGTCTATGCCCTGCTGTGCCTGGATCCCGGCATCAAAGGCATGCTTAACCGGGCGCATTTCACTGACGGTATCCGCCTGCTCCAGAATCTCCCGATGACAGCCGCGGCCAGTGATAATCACACTCTGATGAACAGGGCGTTGTTGCAATGCCTCAAGCACCTCTTCCAGCGGCAGATAGTCAAAACTCACCATATAGGTCAGTTCATCCAGCACCACCAGGTCCAGCGTGGGATCCTGCAACATGCGTTTGCCATGCTGCCACACGCTCAGGCAGGCGGCGGTGTCCGTTTCACGGTTTTGCGTGTCCCAGGTAAATCCGGTGGACATCACCTGAAACTCTACGCCATGAGGCTCCAGCAGGTTACGCTCACCGTTGGGCCATTCGCCTTTGATAAACTGGATGACGCCGACACGCTTCTGATGCCCGACGGCACGCGTGGCGGTGCCAAACGCCGCCGTGGTTTTTCCTTTACCGTTACCAGTAAATACCATCAGAATACCGCGAACATCGGTCGCCGCCGCAATGCGCGCGTCCACCTGCTCTTTCAGTCGCTGCTGGCGCTGTTGATGACGATCTTCTGCGGCCATTATTCTGCTGCTCCTGGTTTACGTCCAGGCTGCGCATCAAAGCTGATCCCGGTTTTACGTTTACTGTCATCACCCATCAGCCAGAGATAAAGCGGCATAATGTCGGCAGGGGTTTTCAGCTTATTGGCATCTTCCTGTGGGAAGGCACTGGCGCGCATTTTGGTGCGGGTGCCTCCGGGATTTATGCAGTTCACCCGTAGCTGGCGTGCATCGTACTCTTCGGCAAGCACCTGCATCATGCCTTCGGTGGCAAACTTCGACACCGAATAGGCACCCCAGCCTGCACGCCCCTGGCGGCCAACGCTGGAAGAGGTGAACACCAGCGAAGCAGCATCGGACTTCAGCAGCAGCGGCAGCAGGGCCTGGGTCAGGAAAAACGTGCCGTCGATATTGACGCGCATTACCTGCTGCCAGGTCGCCGGGTCCTGCTGATCCATCGGTACGACGTCACCTAACAACCCGGCGTTATGCAGCACGCCGTCCAGGCGCGGCACCTCTGCTGCTACCGACTGTGCCAGCTGATGGCAGCTTTCCGGCGTCGCAGTTTCCAGATCGAGAGTAAACCACAACGCCGGGGCTTTGCTGTGCTGATTCACTTCATCACAGACCCGTTGCAGTTTTTCGGCATTGCGGCCCAGTAGCACCAACTGCGCGCCGTAGCGGGCATAGGAGAGGGCGGCCTCGCGCCCGATGCCATCGCTGGCGCCGGTCACAAGAATAATTCGGTGATTAAGCAGATCGCTTTTCGGTTGATAATGCACGTAAAGATCCTCTGGCGATGGGGATGATATCCGCGGGCTGATGGTCCTGGCTGACGTAAGCCTTTGCACGGATTGAATAAAGTGATTTATGCCTGAAAACGGTGATGAGTTCAATCGCGCTGCCCGGATTTACGGTGAAGTCACGTCAGCAGGCGACTCCTGAGCGCGACTCCGCTACAATAAGTCAATCTCTAACATAATGTAAATCAAGGCGGTTTGAGTGGACTTACTCTCTTATTATGGACTTTTTCTGGCAAAAACCGTCACCGTTGTGGTGGCGATTGTGGCCATCGCCGTGGTGATCGCTAATCTTGCCATGCGGAAACGCGCCCAGAGCGGCCAGCTAAAACTGACCCACCTGGATGAACGCTACACGGAAATGCAGGATACGATGCGGCTGGCGAAGATGAAGCCGTTACAGCAAAAACTGTGGCACAAAGAGCAGAAGAAAAAAGAGAAGCTGGAGGCAAAAACCGCCAAACAGCAGGCGAAGCTGGGGCGTCCACCGGCAGCGACGAAACCCACGCTGTATGTGATCGATTTCAAAGGCAGCATGGATGCCGGTGAAGTCTCCTCGCTGCGTGAGGAGGTGTCGGCGGTCATGGCAGTGGCGACGGCCGGGGATGAAGTCCTGCTGCGTCTGGAAAGTCCTGGCGGCGTGGTGCATG
This sequence comes from Erwinia sp. MYb416, assembly GCF_037479575.1. NCBI lineage: Bacteria > Pseudomonadati > Pseudomonadota > Gammaproteobacteria > Enterobacterales > Erwiniaceae > Erwinia > Erwinia sp. MYb416. Next base: position 98,143 of record NZ_JBBGYT010000442.1, on the reverse strand, counting down.
GTTACGGCCTGGCAGCCTCTCAGCTTCAGCGCCTGCGTGAGAAGAAAATCCCGCTGACGGTGGCCGTTGATAAAGTGGCGGCGAGCGGCGGTTATATGATGGCCTGTGTGGCGGATCGTATCGTTGCCGCTCCGTTCTCGATCATCGGATCCATTGGCGTGGTGGCGCAAATCCCTAACTTTAACCGTCTGCTGAAGCGCAATGAGATTGACGTTGAGCTGCACACGGCCGGGGAATACAAACGTACGCTGACGCTGTTTGGTGAGAATACCGAGCAGGGACGCGAGAAATTCCGTGAGGACCTGAATGAAACGCACCTGCTGTTTAAGCAGTTTGTACACCAGATGCGTCCTTCGCTGGATATTGACAGTGTCGCGACCGGGGAGCACTGGTACGGGACGCAGGCGCTGGATAAAGGCCTGGTTGATGCCATCAGCACCAGTGATGATCTGATTATCGCTCAGATGGAGAAACACCAGGTGATTGGGGTGCGTTATGCGCGCCGCAAAGGGGTGATGAGCCGCTTTACCGATAGCGCGACGGGTAGTGTTGAACGTCTGCTGCTGCGTCTCTGGCAGCGTGGTGATAAACCGCTGCTGTAATCCTCATCACGCCCGCGTCTGCGGGCGTGATACTTTTAACGGGCGTTCGCGTCCTGCAGCGTCAGTAGACACTGTTGTTCCAGTTCATCCCGCAGCAACACAATCGCGTTCAGCGTATTCACCAGCCGCTCATGATCCGTACCCGCCAGTAATGCAGGCAGATGACGCAGCAGACGTGCCAGCCGTTCAAAGCCGCATCCATCCAGCGCCTGCGCCAGCGTTTCCGCTTCACGACAGGCACGCTGTTCCTGGTGGCACAACCCGTTGTGTAGCCACTGGATCAGCATCTGCTGGCACTGCTGTAGCAGGGCCAGAGGCAGCGGTAATGCCGGAGGGGATGCGCTGACAGGCAGCGCCTGAGATGGCGGGTTCCCGGCATTCAGCACCCAGGCACGCTGGCGCGTCATGATCACCAGCGGTTCCAGCACCAGAACACCGTCCACCACCGATACCCGACCGGAGACCTTGCAGGGCGGATCATCCTGCTGTTGCAGCAGGGCCGTCAGACAGTCAATGGCGCGTGGGGCCGAAGGCGATGCACTCAGTGATAACCGCAGAACATTTTCTTCACCTGCACCGCTGATAACATCAGCTTCCAGCGTTTGTCGCCCGGCATCCCAGCGGATATCCAGACATTCACCCAGCGGCAGGATAAACAGGCTATCACTGTGGCTAAGTGGTCGGGTGAAAGCGGGCGGGCGTTGTTGCAGATGGTGCCGCAGGGCTTCGACACCCGGCTGGCAAAGGGGAAACTCGGGCATCTCCCATGCCGAGGGCGTCAGGGGCGCGACGCTAGTCAGACGATCGCGCGCCGCCAGGTGTAATTCCCCGCGCGCATCGCGCTGTGCCGCCTGCGAGATGATTTGCCCACCTGCCAGGATTGAAGCCTGGAAACCCGCAATACGGCGCTGCCAGCCGGGTGCATTTTGCTGTTCAGCCAGCGGCCACTGGCGGGACAGATGCAGAACGCTGCCCGTATCCGGATCGGTAAACCAGATGCGTACCGCGTAATGCTGGTCGTCCTGCCAGCATTCCATGCCGAGTGATACCAGCCGCAGATGGTCGAGTCTGACCCGATCCTGAATCCCGAGGCCGACAATGTTGCGCCAGGGTTGTGCGGGCGTTTTGCCCTCCGAGGCCACGCGTACCATCTCGCGGGCAGCCAGCACACGAGCTGTTAACCCGGCGAACTGGCTGAGAAACAGCCCGGCGCGATAATGGGATGCGCGCTGATGAAAGTGGTCGATGCCCTCTGCAATCTGCTGGAGTGACAGTGTCACCCAGCGCCAGTTTGCCTGCTGAGCGCTGCGTTGTGCCTGAGTCAGTAGCGGAGCAAAGGTGACAGAAGGCTGGCTGAGCCCACGGCTCCATAGCTGGTGGCTCAGGTGACAAAGCTCTGCCAGATTGCCTTCACTCTCCGCCAGGTCAGTCACATCATCCTGCCGTTCGCCCTGTAATTGCCAGACGAGGTGTTCAAAACCCGGATGCTGTGCTTCGGCCGCGGCAAAGGCCTGCACCGCGAGAATGATATGTTCGCACAGCGTGCCTTCAACGCAGTCGCAACGGGCAAACTGCATGCTGCTGCGTGAAAAAAAACGCACATCGCTCATCGGCAGTTTCGCTGCGGGCACCTTTCCGGGTTCGCACTGGAGTTCTATCACCAGCCCTTTATCAGCCAGTTGCTGTGCGCGTTTTAGCGTTGCTGCAGGCAGTGAGCGTAGTTCCGCCAGCCACTCGCCGGGCTGCCAGCGGACAGAGGCGGCGGGGACTGGCGCTTCAGTGGCACACCGTTGTTGATAGCCGAGCACCAGCATAACCCGATGGCGGCACATGTTGCTGGCCCCACAGCTACACTGTGCTTCTTTCAATGCCTGACCCTGGCTCAACCGGGTCTGGATGCCATCGCTAAACTGCGCTGTCAGCACGCCGTCCTTATCGCTGAACGAGGGCAGATTTCCGGCGGCGATCTCTTTCTGGCTGCGTTTAACGAAACCCGCATTGCTGAGGGCGATTAACGCCTGCGGGGTCAGTTCGAGCAGCTCGCTGCGTAGCATCTCACTCATGATTGCAGATTCTCCGCCAGCCAGGCCGCCAGTTCACCCGGCGTCATGGCTGCAATCTGTGCCCCGGCATTGACCAGCCGTTGGGCCATATCACGGTCATAGCTGGGGGCGGCTTTACTGTCGAGTGCGGCCAGTCCCAGCACTTTGCTGCCGCTCTGCACACACTGCCTGACCTGGTTGACCAACAGTGAGGGCGATCCGCCCTCGAAGAAATCGCTGACCAGTACAATCGCGCTTTTTTGCGGCTGTTCGATCAGCTGCCGCGCATACTGCACGGCTTTACCAATATCGGTGCCGCCACCCAACTGAACTTTCATCAGCAGGTCAACCGGGTCCTGCACGTCAGCCGTCAGATCCACTACGCTGGTGTCGAATGCCACCAGATGGGTACGGATCCCCGGTAGCTGCCAGAGACAGGCGGCCATCACGGCGGAGTGGATCACCGAATCCACCATCGATCCGCTCTGATCGACCAGCAAAATGAGCTGCCATTTCTCGCTGTGGCGTTTTACCCGACTCATAAAGACCGGGGATTCAATAAACAGGCGTCCGCGCTGTGGGTCCCAGCGGTGCAGGTTATCACGCAGTGTGCCTTTAAAATCGAAGTTACGGGCAATGGCCACCGGCGATCGGCGTCGGCGGTCGCGGGTGCCGGAAAACGCCTGCCGGACCTCAGTCGCCAGCCGCGCCATAATCTGTTCCACCACCTGACGCACCAGACGTCGGGCGGCCTGTAACACCTGTGGATTCATCAGGTGTTTGGTGTGCAACACCGCGCGCAGCAGGCCTTCAGAGGGGGCGATGCGTTCCAGCACCTCAATGTTGGTGACCACATCATCGATGCCGAAGCGCAATACGGCGTCACTTTCCAGCCGTTCAATCACCTCTGCAGGGAACAGTTGATGGATGGCGTTGATCCATTGCGGGGTGGTGAGCTGCGATCCCTCGCTGCCGCCGTGGCGCTCACCGCGTTGCAGGCGCTGCGGATCGCGACCGTACAGCCACTCCAGGGCGTTATCCACCGCGCGGGCATGTTCATCAAGCCCGCCAAGACTGCTTTCCGCAGCCTCACCGAGCATCAGCCGCCAGCGTTGTAGCTCAGTGCTGGTGAACATATCGGAGAGTTCAGGCATCCGGGGTCCTCACAGTATGCCCCAGGCGCGGAGCGCATCGACGGCGCGCTGCTCCTGTTGCTGGTGACGAAGAAAATCGGCAGGAGCACAGGCATCCGGCAGCGGCGTTTGTAACAGATGTTCTGGCAAGTGGGAGAGCTGGTAATGCGCCAGCACCTGACGTGCAAGCGCTGCCCGTTCGCGCGGCGGTAGCCACGCCAGTGCGGCACGCAGATCGGGCAGGGCGGCGATAAACTGATCGTCCGCCAGCTGCATCAGTTGCTGATTAAACCCGGCCACAAAGGCCGGATGTGATGCCAACTGGTGGCGTGCCAGCGCGATGAGTCCGTGCAGTGCCTCGCCCAGCCGTGCCGCAGGCAGTGCAGCCAGCAGCGCCAGTGCCGCCTCTGCATCGGCGCTGGGGTGCTCCAGACGGATCAACGCCCCCCGCGCCGCGCCGCGACTGAGCGCACTCGCCTCCGCTGCACGGCAGCGGCGTTCCAGCACGGCAAGCGCACGCGGCAACAGCACCAGAGCGCGATCGGGCTGCGGGTGACTCTGCTCATCGCGCAAAATATGGCACAGTGCCTGCCAGCTGTGCAGATGGGCATTGATCTGCGTGGCATCAATCAGCCCGGTCGACTCCGCCAGCCACAATGTGCGGTCTATCGCTGCCCGTAGAGTGGTGTGCAGGATGGCGGCGTCGCGCATTCCGTTGAAGGTGTCGTGGCGCCACAGCGCGTAGAGGATCTCCATCGCGGGGCCCATCTGCTCAAACTGACTCTCCAGCGCGATCTGCTGCTCCAGCCGGGAGAGCAGTTGCAGGCTGAATGTGGACAGCCCGGCGAGGGCGGCGCGTTGCAGCCAGGCGGCCAGTGACGCAATGTCATCGGCCCCGGCCATCGCGGATTCCAGACGGTTGCGCGCGGCCTCGATCAGCGTGGCGCCATAGCGTGCGGCTTCGATCAGGGCGGCATGTTGCTGCAACGGCCGGGTCAGCGTCCACTGCTCTTCACCGTCACCGGAAAGCGCCAGCGTGTGGCCCTGCTGGCAGAGAATGCCGGGGATATCCAGCACCGCAAGGCGATGCAGCACCTGACTTTGCCCTAATCCTTCCGCATCAAAGCGGTTAAGGGTCAGGGTGGACGGGAGCGTAATGCTGGCGTGCGCAAGCTCGCGTATCACATCCTGGGGTAAGGGGGGTTGTGGTGTGTCGGCGGCCAGTTCGCCAAAGCGATGTCCTGCCAGCACGTCTACCAGGGTGATCAGAATCGGATCCGTGCCCGCCTGTAACTGACCGCGATAGCTCCACGGTAATGGTGTATGCAGGGCTTCTTTGATCAGACTGCCCGCCAGCGCATCCAGCCAGTCGTTGCGCAGCGGTAGCCGGTGCCCGCGCAGTGCCGCCAGCCCCCGCGCCATGGAGACGACATTGGTCATATCCGCGGTTGAGGCGGGCAGATGCTGGCGGCGCAGATGGGTCAGAACGGTTTCCAGCAGACGCTGCCCGGCCTGTTGCAGCCCGTATTGCCAACACCAGTGCTGCCACACCGGCGCGGGCATCCCGGAGAGATAGCCTGCCAGCACATCCAGCCGCGTTTCACTGTAGGGGGTCAGATAGCTGCCGGTGACGGCACCGGTAAGGGGTGGGTCAGGCAGCCCGGGTTCCCTGGTATCTGAAACGCTGCGCCACAGACGGGCAAGGACTGGAGCATGCCAGCCTCCGCAGACCACCAGCACCGGGCCGTTATCCTGTGCCATCGCCCAGGCGATCCAGCGAGCCATATAAGCTTCGCGCTGCCGATCCTGCGGGCTGCCAGGGCAACCGTCACGCAGTTGCTGAAACCACCGATCCAGCGTGCGGGGGAGTTCGTTATGCTGATCGTCATCTTCGAACAGATGGTCCCATAACGCATCGCTGCTCTCCATCCCGCAGGCCGCCATCATCGCCTGCTGGCGCTGATGATAGTGCTGGCTGTCGCTGTCGTCTTCGTCATCGTCGGTTGTCTGCGCCCAGATCGGCACATCGATAAAACGCGTTTCGGCCTTCAGCCGTTGTGCGGCCAGCAGTGCCTGCCATTCAGGTGACCATTCGGCAAACGGTGTCCAGGCACCGATACCGGGCGTATCGTGATCCTGAAACTGGCAGTAACCGTAAATGGCGATCGGCAACTGATGCGCCAGCCGCAGTTCATCAAGTCGGGGGTTAAAATCCGCCGGGCCTTCAATCAATACCCAGGCCGGGCGTAGCTGTTCGATGCTGTGCTTAACCCACCTGGCGCAGGCCGGGCTGTGGTGGCGGATGCCGAGGATGAGCGGTTCACCGGCCGGGGGCATCGTGACTGGAGGACGATCTGTTGCCGGGAGGGTCATGGCAGCCGGTGACGCGCCTGGTAATACGCCTGCCAGTGCGCTTCTTTACGGTTACCGACGCGCTGCTCAAAGTAGCGTTGCAGGCGTGCGCGATCGTCTTCATTATCTTTGACGATGGTGCCACCAATGCAGTCAACCAGGTCAGCCGGTTCACCGGCGCGCTGTTGCAGGAACCAGGCGCGCACGCCCACCGCATGTGCCACATTGACCGCTTCAGCCGTCGACATAATGGCGTTCAGGCTGTCCATCGCGCTTTTTTTCTCTCCACCGCTGCGCAGATCGCGGAAGGTTTGCACCAGCAGTTCCAGCACGTCATCCGGCACTTTATGCGGGATGCCGCTGTGCGTCAGCAGACGTGCAGACGCAGAAGAGACCAGCGCCAGCTCCTGCTCGAAATTCATAATCGGGAACACGGTTTCGAAGTCAAAGCGGCGTTTCAGCGCGGCACTCATCTCGTTAACGCCACGATCGCGGGTGTTGGCGGTGGCGATAATATTGAAGCCTTCACGGGCATACAGCTGGCTGTCATCACCGCTCAGTTCCGGCACGGTCATCACGCGGTCAGACAGCATCCCCAGCAGGCAGTCCTGCACTTCGAGCGGTGCGCGGGTGATCTCTTCGAAACGTACGATTTTACCCTCACGCATGCCCTGATAAAGCGGGGCCGGGACCAGGGCATCAGTTGATGGCCCCTGGTTAATCAGTAAGGCATAGTTCCAGGCGTATTTAATCTGATCTTCTGTCACCGATGCGCCGCCCTGAATGGTCAGCCCTGCATCACCGCTGATGGCGGTTGCCAGCAGCTCTGACAGCAGCGATTTTGCGGTGCCGGGTTCACCGACCAGCATCAGACCGCGCCCGGTGGCCAGCGTCACCAGCATGCGCTCAACGCTGGCGATCGACGTGACGACTTTTGCACTGATATCCCGGGCATCATCGCCCAGGATAAATGCCCGTGCTGCCGGCAGACTGAGTTGCCAGCCGGGGGGCAGGGGGCCACTGTCATCCTGTTTCAGCCGCGCCAGTTCCGCAGCTTAAAGTACCGCGGCCGGGGGCCGCTGCAATACATCAGACATGGTCTTTCCTTAACAAACGGGTTCAGGCATTAATCAAACAGCGCATCAATATCACTCAGCATTTCGCTGGCGGTAATCGGATGCAGTTGTGAGAACGGATGCTTTTGCGGGTGCTGCTGGCCCCAGCCATATTGGTGGGCATCGCCGTGCCACAGCCAGATGCTTGCCAGCGACTGCTCCTTGTTAAATTCATCCGGTGCCATGCCAACGCCCAGGCCTTCACCCATTTCCAGCACCAGCGTCAGGTCCCCCAGGGGTTTTAACATCCAGCAGATCCATCCCGCATCCTGTGGCACGCCACGCAGCCAGCCTTTGCTGGTCAGTCCGGCCAGACGTCCACTTGGGCAGAGCCTGCCCTGCCAGCGTTGTAAATCGGTGGCTTCACGCTCTTCAGCGGTCAGCAGATAGCGGTTACGATCCAACTGGCGGAAGGGCGGTAGCAGTTCATAATCGGCAAACAGCTGACCAAAGGCGGCGGCATCTTCGGGCGGCATTTCCAGAATATGCGGAATACCGATTTCAACAGCGTTATGCGGCAGTGTGAACAGGTCATCGTCTGCGGTGCTGTAACTGTTGTCTTCCGCGACGCGGAAGCAGCTCAGCAACTGGTTATCGGCATCATAGGCACCCCACACCAGGCGGCGGGTCAGGTGACCGACCAGCGGATGACCCACCAGGAACTGGATGAACTGGGCTTCTGTCCAGCGGCGGCGCAGGCACATTGCGCTTTCCAGACGGGCGATCTGCTGGCTGGCGATGGTGCGCGCATCTTTTTTCAGTAATTTGAAGCGATTGACCGCATCTGTCGCCAGCGCAGCATCGTCATTCTTGTTCGGCTTTGGCAGGTCTTTCAGGCGGCTGCCGCTGCTGTCGCGTACGAAAGGTTTGAGTGATTCATCAAAACTGACGCTGAACTGGCGCGGACCGAAATCAAGCAGCAATGAGCCATTGTCATCCAGCCCCAGATCTGGTGCCAGGCGGTCTTCCAGCTCTGCGACACTCAGTTCGCGTTTTTCGGCAATCTGGCTGATTTTTTCACGCGCCCGCTCCTGCAGCGCTTTGAACTTCAGCTTCTGCGCAATACCGTTCAGCTGCATCAGCGCGATATCCGAGCCAATATCCGCCAGAATATCCAGACCCGCAACGGCACGTTTATGCTGGGATTCACCCGGCCAGCTGCGGATCAGCGGGGTTAACTGACGGGCGATATCATCGTTGCCGAACAGCCCGAGCGTGCTGAACGCCCAGCCCTCTTTTGATGGCGCTGAAGCGGCCATCCACGCGGTGTACAGATCCCAGGCAAACGCCGCCAGTGAGTCCGGCGTACAGGCTTCTTTGACCTGGACCAGCCCCGGATACAGGCCATTTTCCGTCGGGAATCGTAGCATGGTGCCGAGGTGCATCAGGGCATCCTCCGGCAGGGCTTTACCGTTATGGAGCAGAGGACGTGTCCACAGCACGGGTTGCCAGAAGTCCGGCAATGCAGGGCGCTTCGCCGGGAAATCGTCCAGTGGGTCAAGCTGCACCAGGGCATTGACCGCTGCCAGCACCTCGGGTTGCGCATAGCGTCCAGCCACCGCTTCCAGCAGTTCCTGATAGCCGTTATCCAGCAGCAGACGCAGCGCCAGACGCGCGTGATCCTGCGCTTCTCCGGCTTTGCCGAAAGCCACCGGCAGCAGGCCAGCTACCGCATGTTCCGGATACTTCAGCAGCCAGTTACGCGCCTCTGCACGCAGGGTTTTCAGTTTGGAAAACGCCCGTGAAACCAGCGGTGCGAGGTCGGTGCTACCCACGCAGAGTGCGACGGGTAGCGCTTCCTGCGGCTGGCGGCCAACACTGTTGATAAAGCCGGGCAGCCCGTCCAGGCCGAAATGTGCCATGACCAGCGCAATACCGGTGTGATGCTCCGTACTGAGCGCATTCCACAGGTTGAGGCCTTTTTCACGCGGCAACCCGGGTAAAATAGTGAGATTCCAGTCACTGGCGTAATGCGAGTGGTTGGTCGCCCAGTCGGCAATAAGCTGACTGTAATTATCCTCGTCATAGGCCTGCACCGCTGTGTCTGGCAATGACTGGTTCCATGAATTGAAGCCAAAACGCGCGAGGATCTCTTCTGTCTTCAGACCCTCCACCTTGAGCTTACGATGATTCGACCACATCGACAGCTGGTCTTCTGGCACGCCGTCGAACTGTGGCGCGACAGGCTGCACCGATAACGTCAACTGCGGAATGGTGCCGACCTGTTTTTTGACGGTCCACGGCGGTGACACGAGGATCGCCGGTAACATCTCCGCGCTGGCGCAGTCGGTTTTAACGTTCAGCTGCGCAAGACTGCTCTCCACCAAAGCGCGTTCCTCTGCGGAGAGCCAGGGGGCAACCTCAGCAGCCAGCTGCGGTTGAGTGTGCAGCAGGGCATGAAGCTGACTACGCCACAGCGCATCCTCTTTACCGTTCAGCAGACGAACCAGGGCCGCGAACGCGGCGTGAGGGAAGCGTTTACTGGCTTTTGCTGCGCGCTCATAGCTGCGTTTTCCCTTACCGGCAGCGTCAATTAACATCATGAGTGCCTGCGGATGGTTGACGTGCATCAGCACTTCGCCACAGCGATCGCCGTGAGCATAGGGCGCCAGGCGCGGTAGCGCGCGCACACCCTGCTCCAGCAGCACAGTGCTGGTCAGTATTTCGCCGTAATACCAGCTATCAAACAGTTCTAACGCCTGGTAATACTCCAGTACATGCAGGGTATCCTCATCCGTCGCGGTCATTTTCAGCCACTCCAGCGCCGTCAGATCCCGGTTGCGTCCTGCACGCAGGGTGATTTCATCGGCCAGTTCGGGCCGCTCAGGCAGCAGCAATGACACCAGCGGCTGACGCCAGAGTGGGATCAGCGGCAGGGCGGCGACCAGGCGGTCTGCGCAGCGTTGCCACAGGTCTGGCTGTGCCGCAGAGAGGTGCCAGCGCAGACGCATTTCATAATCAACGATATTCTGCTGGTAACCCGCAGGTGGGTTATCCGCCGGATAAAACGAGATGTTGCGCGAGCGGTAATCCCGGTCGAGACCAATCTGCAGGCTGGCGATGATCATCTCGACGGCATACTCCAGGCCATAGCTGGCCACGATGGCATCGATCAGCAGCGAAGTGTCGCGCCCCGCATAGGTCTGATTGATTTTCATCAGGGCCGCAGCGGCCATCGGGGAGTCCTGCGGCAGCGGTTTTGCCTCGGCGAGGCAGGCCTGCGCGATGGCGAACGCCTGCTGCCAGCTGCTATCGCAGCGACTGCCGTCCAGGACCATGCCGCCGTTCTTTTTGGTTTCCTGGCTCAAGACCTTCAGACGACGTAACTGTTCTGCGGGTTCTTCGACTTTACCGATGGCCGGGAGTGGCCTGTCACGGTGGCTGAGTGCCAGTACGGACAGCTTCTGCGGCAGCGTAATGGCATCATCTTCTGTCAGCCACAGCGGTGCCGCAGGGTTGACGACGGCGCTGAGGGGAGCGGCTACGGGGGAAGCGGTGAGAGGCTCGTCAGCCGTTGGCGCGGCGGACGGTGTTTTTTTCGGACTGGCTGGCGCCACGGCTGCGGGTGGCACGGCCTGGACTGAGGCTGCACTGCCAGCAGAAGCGATGCTCTGTTGTTTATCTTCACCTGCTGCCAGATAGCCTTTGCGGCTCTTCTCTTTAATGAGCTTCTCGCACGCTTTTCTGGCCTGTTCATCATCATCAAAGCTTTTTATCTGGCTTTGCCCCTGAGTTCCCACACGTCCCCAACTGAGATGGAGTTCCTGTTGTTTTTGTACAATGGTCCAGAATTTGTGGGATTTTTCATCCTGATAAATCAAGGTGGTCATGTGGTTTCCATTTGTGTTGAACAGGACATCGATAGCGCAGCGATATCCGTAAAAGAGAAGCGATTCTCTGCCTCCGGTCACTTTTTTTTGCAGCAGCGGCGGTAGACCGGTGGGTCAATGTAATCAACGCCAGAAAGGGGTTCAAGCGGAAAAATCTCGCTTTTATCAATCGGTTGATTATCCAAATATCATATCCGCAGGCAAATCGTTTTTTTCTTCCTTTATAAGGCAGTCGTCTCAGTGAACAAATGCTGTGCTTCGTGGTGCCCGGGCGTTGCGGCGAATAGCACAAATTTATCTCTTTTTGCTGCCTTTCCTGGCGTAAATGGGGGCTTGATGCTAATTAAGTTGCGTAACAGATTTTATCAGGTAGAGTGTGGGCGTTTCGGGTTCCGGGCGTAAAACAGACTTTACGCTCTGTTAGAGATTCGCTTAACAGGTTGTAAAAAGTACCGTTAATCAACTGGTTGCAACGTGCGTTATTATGTTGGAATGGATAAAAAGTTAACCGGGTTGAATCTGTTATCCCGATAACCCTATCGTTAGTGCGCGATGTGACGAGTGCAAAACGGCACACTTACTCTCGGATGTTTTAATCAGGTAAAGGTAACTATGGGAAAAGCTCTCGTAATAGTTGAGTCCCCGGCAAAAGCCAAAACGATCAATAAATATCTCGGTAATGACTTCGTGGTGAAATCCAGCGTAGGCCATATCCGTGATTTGCCGACCAGTGGATCAACAGTTAAAAAGAGCGCTGACTCTACAACCAGTAAAACAACCAAAAAGGTCAAAAAAGACGAAAAGACGGCGTTAGTTAACCGTATGGGCGTCGACCCTTATCACGGCTGGGATGCGAATTATCAGATCCTGCCGGGCAAGGAAAAAGTTGTCGCTGAACTCAAGGCGCTGGCTGAGAAAGCTGACCATATCTATCTCGCAACGGACCTTGACCGCGAAGGGGAAGCCATTGCCTGGCACCTGCGGGAAGTGATCGGTGGCGATGAATCGCGCTACAGCCGCGTGGTGTTTAACGAAATCACCAAGAATGCGATTCGCCAGGCATTTGAAAAGCCGGGTGAACTGAATATTGACCGTGTTAATGCCCAGCAGGCGCGCCGCTTTATGGACCGCGTTGTGGGTTACATGGTGTCTCCACTGCTGTGGAAAAAAGTGGCACGTGGTCTTTCCGCTGGCCGTGTTCAGTCGGTCGCCGTTCGACTGGTGGTTGAGCGTGAGCGCGAAATCAAAGCGTTTGTTCCGGAAGAATACTGGGATCTGAATGCGGACCTGACCACGCCGAAAGGGGTGGATTTGCCGATGCAGGTGACGCATCAGGGCGATAAACCGTTCCGTCCGGTAAACCGCGAGCAGACCTACGCCGCTGTCAGCCTGCTGGAGAAAGCCCGCTATGTGGTTGCCGATCGTGAAGATAAGCCCACCAGCAGCAAGCCCGGCGCACCGTTTATTACCTCTACGCTGCAGCAGGCGGCCAGTACCCGTCTTGGCTTTGGCGTGAAGAAAACCATGATGATGGCCCAGCGTCTGTATGAAGCCGGTCATATCACCTATATGCGTACTGACTCAACCAACCTGAGCCAGGATGCTGTCGGCATGGTGCGCGGCTACATCGAAGATGAGTTCGGCGCGAAATACCTGCCGAAAGCCGCCAACGTCTACAGCAGCAAAGAGAATTCCCAGGAAGCGCATGAAGCCATCCGTCCATCGGATGTGAAAGTGCAGTCTGAGCAGCTAAAAGATATGGAAACCGACGCGCAGAAGCTGTATCAGCTGATCTGGCGTCAATTTGTTGCCTGCCAGATGATGCCGGCGCAATACGATTCCACCACGCTGACGGTGGAAGCGGGCGATTTCAAACTGAAGGCGAAAGGGCGCACGTTGCGCTTTGACGGCTGGACGCGTGTGATGGCTGCGCTGCGTAAAGGTGATGAAGATCGCGTGCTGCCTGCTGTGGAAGTGGGGAGTGAGCTCAGTCTCCAGCAACTGGTGCCAAGCCAGCACTTCACCAAACCACCGGCCCGCTTCAGCGAAGCCTCGCTGGTTCGTGAGCTGGAAAAACGCGGTATCGGCCGTCCTTCTACCTATGCCTCTATTATCTCGACCATTCAGGATCGTGGATATGTGAAGGTAGAAAGCCGTCGATTCTATGCGGAAAAAATGGGTGAGATCGTTACCGACCGTCTGGAAGAGAACTTCCGTGAGCTGATGAACTATGACTTCACCGCGCACATGGAAGACAACCTCGACAAAGTCGCGAAGAATGAGGCCCAGTGGAAAGCCGTGCTGGATAAGTTCTTCAGTGAGTTCAGTGAGCAGCTGGCGCAGGCAGAGAAAGATCCTGAAGAAGGCGGTATGCAGCCTAATCAGATGGTCCTGACTTCAATTGACTGCCCAACCTGTAGCCGCCAGATGGGGATCCGTACTGCCAGCACCGGGGTATTCCTCGGGTGCTCTGGCTACGCGTTGCCACCGAAAGAGCGTTGTAAGCAGACCATTAACCTGATCCCTGAGAATGAAGTACTGAATATTCTCGAAGGTGATGACGCGGAAACGAACGCACTGCGCGCCCGTCGCCGCTGCCAGAAATGTGGCACTGCGATGGACAGCTATCTGATCGACCCTCAGCGTAAGCTGCACGTCTGTGGTAACAACCCAGAATGTGATGGTTATGAGATCGAGCAGGGCGAGTTCCGCATCAAGGGTTATGACGGTCCGATCGTTGAGTGTGAGAAATGTGGTTCCGAAATGCACCTGAAAATGGGTCGCTTTGGTAAGTACATGTCCTGCACCAATGACGATTGCAAAAATACGCGTAAAATTCTGCGCAGCGGCGAAGTCGCGCCACCGAAAGAAGATCCGGTGCCGTTACCTGAGTTGCCGTGTGAGAAGTCAGACGCTTATTTCGTTCTACGTGATGGTGCTGCTGGTGTATTCCTCGCGGCCAATACGTTCCCTAAATCGCGTGAGACCCGCGCGCCGCAGGTGGAAGAGCTGCAACGCTTCCGCGACCGTTTGCCGGAAAAACTGCGTTACCTGGCCGATGCGCCAGCGACCGATGAAGAAGGTAACAAAGCCGTCGTGCGTTTCAGTCGCAAAACAAAACAGCAGTACGTCAGCACAGAAAAAGACGGAAAAGCCACTGGCTGGTCTGCTTTCTTTGTTGATGGTAAATGGGAAGTCACCAAGAAGTAACGTTGCGTGAATTATCCCCGTCGGGGGCGGCCTGTCATCGCTGCCCTCGCACCTTCTTTTCTTCTGTTCCCGCTGATGAATTCCCCTGGCTGTGCTATACATATCCCACATTTTTGATATAGTTGTTATAGATAACCCCTTTCTTATTATCTAATTGCATTAGAGCGATTGCCTGATTAGAGCGCCAGCCACAGAGTTGAACACTGTTGCTCGGTTTTCGGCGCATTGTTTCAAACCCTGGATGGAACGAAAAATGAAATTGCAGCAGCTGCGCTACATCGTTGAAGTGGTGAATCACAATCTCAACGTCTCTTCAACGGCCGAAGGGCTGTATACCTCGCAACCGGGCATCAGTAAGCAAGTACGTATGCTGGAGGATGAACTTGGCATTCAGATTTTTGCCCGTAGTGGCAAACATCTGACTCAGGTGACGCCTGCCGGGCAGGAGATCATCCGCATTGCACGAGAAGTGTTATCGAAAGTGGATGCGATTAAATCTGTCGCCGGAGAGCACACCTGGCCAGATAAGGGTTCTCTGTACGTTGCCACTACGCATACGCAGGCACGTTACGCTTTGCCCAATGTGATTAAAGGGTTTATTGAGCGCTATCCGCGCGTCTCCCTGCATATGCATCAGGGATCGCCTACGCAGATCGCAGAGGCGGTTTCAAAAGGCAATGCCGACTTCGCGATTGCCACCGAAGCGCTGCACCTTTACGACGATTTGATCATGTTACCGTGTTACCACTGGAACCGTGCCATCGTCGTCACGCCCGATCATCCCCTCGCAGCGAAGAGCAAAGTCTCCATTGAGGAACTTGCAGAATACCCATTAGTGACCTACACCTTCGGCTTTACGGGCCGCTCAGAACTGGATACCGCATTCAACCGTGCCGGGCTGACCCCGCGTATTGTCTTTACTGCGACCGATGCAGACGTGATTAAAACCTACGTCCGGCTGGGACTGGGTGTTGGGGTAATTGCCAGCATGGCGGTCGATCCGGTGTCCGATCCGGACCTGGTGCGTATCGAAGCAACCGATGTATTCAGCTTCAGTACGACCAAAATCGGTTTCCGTCGCAGCACATTCCTGCGCAGCTATATGTATGACTTTATTCAACGTTTTGCCCCACATCTGACTCGCGATGTTGTTGATACTGCTGTAGGTTTGCGTTCAAATGAAGATATTGAAGCGATGTTTAAAGATATAAAATTGCCCGCAAAATAATCACTCAGGTGATGAAAAAACCTGTCCGGAGCCGCTTTGCGGCTCTTTTTTTTTCCATTGATGCCAGCTGGCACCCCATTCGTTAATGTCCTTTGATTATTTTTTCGTAAATGAAAGATGTATCACATGTTCTCCTATTGTTATTTCTTAAATGAGAAACAGTACACAGTTTTCATTGTCCCCCTTTGCGCTCAGTTAGGATGATTCTCATACTCTAGTTAAAAGCAGGTGAGAACAGCTGCAACGAAAGGAGAAGTAAAGAAAACTCTAATTTAGAATGGACCTGTAATGGAACTCGGTGTTCTTAATTTGTGTTAAGTGATAATTAATGAGACTGAGTTGAGTGAGCATTTTTAATTAATCTTCTTCATGGATGATTAATCCTGTTAATCGTTTTGTTCAATAAAAATTACTGGATTTTGCAACAGAGAATGTTTAGGATTCATCCTAATTTCTGATTGGTTCAAACAATCGTTTTAATGAGAGTGATTATCAAAAACTATGGCTACTAGATTATCTGTACAACCCGGCTTCGGGGACAAAACCATCAAGGTTGAGCGTAACAGCAATCTGAAACGCAAAGCCTGGATGACGGTATTCGCTGCTTCAGCCCTGTTTTGGGGAGTGGTTGGCTTATTCGTATGGCGTATATGGGGATAACAATGTACCTGAGACAGCCAGAGCAAAAAGCACAGCAAGTCCGCAAAACGAACGATCGTTTCTGTAAGGGCAAGAACAAGGCTCAGGACGCCATTCCGGCATCATGGGATTTGAATGACCTGCAGCGCAATTTTATTGAGTCAATGTTCGAAGAGAAGAAAGTTAAATAAAGCAGTTATTAAAATTCACTCGGCGTTTTGCTGAGAATCAAAATTAAAACAGCGTTAATTATCATTCAGGCCGACTCACTGGCCAGGGCATCTTGACGCCCATTTTTGATGCTAAACCCATCATTTAACGGTAAAACCCTCGCTTTAAATGCAGAGTGTTTAATGTGGTACGTTTTGGTCAGAGATGGCCTGCAGGAGTATAAACATGAACTTAACCCAAATTACCTGGTTCAGCACCTGGACATTCTCAGCATTGTTCTGGACCAGCGCGGTATGGATTGGAATGATGGTGCGTTAATCGCACTATTTAATCATCACCCGCGTAATAACAAATAACGCCTCGCTGGCCAGTACAGCGGGGCGTTTTTGTATTTTAATTTCAGTTTGTTTCAGCTGTTGTCAATTAGTGTTGTTATCAAATCGTTGCGATTCGCTTGTGCTATGTTTAAACAAACCTTGTGCTTACTAAGGTTTTACCTTTTATCCCCGCAGCACGGCTCCGGTGACTTAAGGTAAATGTTAAAATAATACGCAATGGAGGAGCAATGTCGACGACCCTACGCCAACTCAGTCAGGATGTACTGTCTGTCCACGAGCAACGTTACCAGTATTACAGTCTTCACCTGGCTGAGGCTGAACTGGGCGATATTTCACGCCTGCCGAAATCAATGAAAGTGTTGCTGGAAAACCTACTGCGCTGGCAGGACGGTGACTCTGTAACCGATGAGGACATCCATGCACTGGCCGGCTGGCTGAAAAATGCGCATGCTGACCGCGAAATTGCCTATCGCCCGGCACGTGTCCTGATGCAGGACTTTACCGGCGTGCCTGCTGTGGTTGATCTTGCCGCCATGCGTGAGGCGGTGAAACGGCTGGGTGGCGATGTCGCCCGGGTGAACCCGCTGTCGCCGGTTGATCTGGTCATTGACCACTCGGTAACGGTTGACCACTTTGGTGATGACGATGCGTTTGAAGAAAACGTGCGTCTGGAAATGGAGCGTAACCATGAACGTTACGTCTTCCTGCGCTGGGGGCAGAAGGCCTTTAATCGTTTTAGCGTGGTGCCACCGGGGACGGGTATTTGTCACCAGGTTAATCTGGAGTACCTGGGTCAGGCCGTCTGGCATGAAGAACAAGATGGAAAAGAGGTGGCTTACCCCGATACGCTGGTGGGGACCGATTCACACACCACAATGATTAATGCGCTGGGCGTGCTGGGTTGGGGCGTTGGCGGGATTGAAGCGGAAGCCGCGATGCTGGGACAGCCGGTGTCAATGCTGATCCCGGATGTGGTCGGGTTCAAACTGACCGGTAAGCTGAAAGCGGGTATCACCGCCACTGACCTGGTGCTGACCGTAACGCAGATGCTGCGTAAGCACGGCGTAGTGGGTAAATTTGTTGAATTCTACGGCGACGGGCTGGATGATCTGCCGCTGGCCGACCGTGCCACCATTGCCAATATGGCCCCGGAGTACGGTGCGACCTGCGGGTTCTTCCCGGTGGATGCCGTAACGCTGGGCTATATGAAACTGACCGGGCGCAGCACGCAGCAGGTAGCGCTTGTTGAGGCTTACAGTAAAGCGCAGGGATTATGGCGCAATACCGGTGATGAACCGGTCTTTACCAGCACGCTGGCGTTGGATATGGGGGAAGTCGAATCCAGCCTGGCCG
Organism: Erwinia sp. MYb416; assembly: GCF_037479575.1. Taxonomy (NCBI): domain Bacteria; kingdom Pseudomonadati; phylum Pseudomonadota; class Gammaproteobacteria; order Enterobacterales; family Erwiniaceae; genus Erwinia; species Erwinia sp. MYb416. The sequence continues at coordinate 80,130 of NZ_JBBGYT010000442.1, read as the reverse complement.
GGCCGAAGCGCCCGCAGGACCGTGTCGCACTGGGCGACGTCCCGGCGGCCTTCCGCGCCAGTAATGAACTGGAAGTGAATCACGCGCAGAAAGCCCACAAAACCGTCAGCTACCTGGACAGTAAAACCCATAAACAGTATCAGCTGGATGACGGCGCGGTGGTGATTGCCGCGATCACCTCCTGTACCAATACCTCCAACCCCAGTGTATTAATGGCGGCGGGTCTGCTGGCGAAAAAAGCGGTGGATCTGGGGCTTGCTCCTAAGCCCTGGGTAAAGGCGTCTCTTGCGCCAGGTTCCAAAGTGGTGTCTGACTATCTTGCCGCTGCGCGCCTGACGCCTTATCTCGATAAACTCGGTTTTAACCTGGTCGGTTATGGTTGCACGACGTGTATCGGTAACTCCGGCCCGCTGCCGGATGAGATCGAATCCGCGATCAAACAGGGCGATCTGACCGTCGGCGCGGTGCTGTCGGGAAACCGAAACTTCGAAGGACGCATCCATCCCTATGTGAAGACCAACTGGCTGGCGTCACCGCCGCTGGTCGTGGCCTATGCGCTGGCAGGTAATATGACCCTGAATCTGCAAACGGAGCCACTTGGCGAAGATGCAGCAGGTCATCCAGTGTATCTCAAGGATATCTGGCCTTCGCCGGAAGAGATCGCCGAAGCCGTGCAGATGGTTTCTACCGATATGTTCCATAAAGAGTATGCCGAAGTCTTCGAGGGCACCCCGGAATGGCAGCAGATCAAGGTCAGTGAAGCCGCGACCTATGACTGGGATGGCAGTTCGACCTACATCCGGCTGTCGCCTTTCTTCGATGATATGGAAAGAGAACCGAAGCCAGTTCAGGACATTCAGGGTGCACGCATTCTGGCGATGCTCGGTGATTCGGTGACCACAGACCATATCTCACCGGCAGGGAGCATTAAAGCCGACAGTCCGGCCGGACGTTACCTGCTGGAGCACGGCGTCGAGCGAACGGATTTCAACTCTTATGGCTCACGCCGTGGTAACCATGAAGTGATGATGCGCGGCACCTTTGCCAATATCCGTATTCGTAACGAAATGGTACCGGGCGTGGAAGGGGGAATGACGCGTTACATTCCTGGCGATGAGCAGATGGCGATCTATGATGCCGCCATGCGTTATCAGCAGGCTGGCATTCCGCTGGCGGTGATCGCCGGGAAAGAGTACGGCTCGGGCTCCAGCCGCGACTGGGCCGCGAAAGGTCCACGTCTGCAAGGGGTTAGGGTGGTGATTGCCGAATCCTTTGAACGTATTCACCGCTCGAATCTTATTGGTATGGGGATCTTGCCGCTGGAGTTTCCATCAGGCGTCACGCGTAAAACGCTGGGGCTGACCGGGGATGAGCAGATTGATGTGCAGGATCTGAAGCAGTTAACACCGGGATGCGTGGTGAAGGTGAAGTTGACGCGCATTGATGGGCGTCAGGAAGTGCTGGAAGCGCGTTGCCGTATCGATACCGGTAATGAGCTGACGTACTACCAGAATGACGGCATCTTGCATTATGTGATCCGCAATATGTTGCAATAACCCACGCTGTGTTTCCCTGGCGACCTGCATGATGCCGGTCGCCAGAGTGTCAACCCGGAAGGGCTATTTGGATAACAGATGGCCCATTTTAGCGGCTTTCGTATCCAGGTAATGCGCATTGCTAGGGTTTCTTCCCACAATCAGTGGTACGCGCTCAACAATATTGATACCCGCCTCAGTGAGGATCTCAACCTTGCGCGGGTTATTGGTCAGCAGGCGGACTTCGTGGATGCCCAGCAATTTGAACATATCGGCGCAGAGGGTGAAGTCGCGCTCATCAGCCGCAAAACCTAACTGGTTGTTGGCTTCAACCGTATCAAAGCCTTTATCCTGCAGCGCATAAGCGCGGATCTTGTTCAGCAGACCGATATTACGGCCTTCCTGACGGTGATACAGCAGAATACCGCGCCCCTGCTCAGCAATCTGCGCCAGGGCGGCTTCAAGTTGGAACCCGCAATCGCAACGCAGGCTGAACAATGCATCGCCCGTCAAACACTCAGAATGGACGCGTGACAGCACAGGTTTGCTGTCGGAAATATCGCCAAACACCAGGGCGACATGATCGTGCCCGGTGGCGAGTTCTTCAAAACCAACCATGAGGAAATCCCCCCAAGGCGTGGGCAGATTGGCTTCTGCTACCCGTTTAAGCTGCATGTGACTCTCCAGAAACTTCAGGTGTTGCGCTATCATCAGATATCGCTGTGTCAGTTGCCTGACGCAAACAATTGTGCCTATTTTGCCACAACATATCGCGTGGCAGTTAACACGTTAGAGCGATTGTTTTAATAACGCAGAATTATCACTATAACAATCCTTATGTTATTATTTTTTAAGATAATCTTATAACAAACTCGTGAACATAACGGTTCGAAAGGAAGATAAATGGCAGAGATCCTCAAACGTACCACCCTGGGCATGCTGGTATTGTTGATGATGCCACTGGGGGTGATGCTGTCAGGCTGGCACTGGCAGCCTGTGTCAATGGGATGGGGGCACAAGCTGCTCTTCTGGTTTACCGAAACAGTCACCAGCCCCTGGGGGACGCTGACCAGTGCTATTCTTTGCGGCTGGTTCCTCTGGTGCCTGCGCTTTCGCTGGAAACCCGCGGTATTTCTTCTGGGGATCATTATTGCCACACTGCTCTCCGGGCAGTACACCAAAAGCCTGATTAAAGAACATGTACAGGAGCCGCGCCCCTATGTTCTGTGGCTGGAGAAAACGTACGGTATTAATGAGCAGCAATTCTATGACCAGAAACGCAAACAGCGCAGTGAGATGGTCAGCGCCGCCGTTGCGGAGAATAGCCAGTTACCTGACTGGCTAAAAAAACACTGGGCATTTGAAACCGGTTTTGCTTTCCCCTCGGGGCATACCATGTTTGCCGCCAGTTGGGCGTTGCTCGGCGTGGGGCTGCTGTGGCCACGCAGGCGCTACGTCACTATCGTGTTGCTGATGAGCTGGGCGATAGCGGTAATGGGTAGCCGCCTGGTGCTGGGGATGCACTGGCCGCGTGATTTGGTTTTCGCTACGCTTATCAGCTGGTTATTCATTACCCTCGCAACCTGGCTGGCTCAGCGGTTCTGTGGGCCTCTAACGGTGCCTCCGCAGGAGCAGCAGGAGATAGCGCAGCGGGAAAATGAGGCCTCCTGATTGTAAAGACGGTATCCTGTCCCCATATCTTTTGTTCGGCTCTTTTATGGCTGCCTGATGGCAGGAAGTGCAGGGAAAAGTGATGGGGCGAGGAATAACACGTGACATCAATGCAAGCATCAGACCGATTTTTTTGGCATAATTCATCTGGTTAACACCAGGGTATGGGATGAACTGTGAAATATTTGCTGATTTTTTTAGTGGTCCTGGCGATTTTCGTCATTTCAGTCACGCTGGGCGCGCACAACGACCAGGTAGTGAAGTTTAACTATCTGCTGGCGCAGGGTGAGTTCCGTGTTTCAACGTTGCTGGCTTCACTGTTTGCCGCTGGATTTTTACTGGGCTGGGCGATTTGTGGATTGTTCTGGCTGCGTGTGCGGGTATCACTGGCACATACGCAACGTAAACTTAAACGTCTTCAGCAGCAACTGGGGCAGACAGAGCCATCCGTGACAGCGTCACAGGCACCTGCCGTCAAGGAATAATCATTTATGTTAGAACTGCTGTTTCTGTTACTTCCCATTGCTGCCGCCTATGGCTGGTATATGGGGCGCAGAAGTGCGCAACAGGATAAGCAACAGGAAGCCAGCCGCCTGTCGCGTGACTATGTGACCGGGGTGAACTTCCTGCTCTCTAACCAGCAGGACAAAGCCGTCGACCTGTTTCTCGATATGTTAAAAGAGGACAGTGGCACGGTGGAAGCGCACCTGACACTGGGCAATCTGTTCCGCTCCCGAGGTGAAGTCGATCGCGCTATACGCATTCACCAGGCACTGATGGAAAGCGCCTCCCTCACTTACGACCAGCGCCTGCTGGCGATCCAACAGCTGGGCCGCGATTATATGGCTGCGGGGTTCTACGATCGCGCTGAACAGATGTTCGGTCAGCTGGTGGACGAAACGGATTTCCGCATCAGCGCCTTGCAGCAACTGCTGATTATCCACCAGGCCACCAGTGACTGGCCGAATGCCATTGAAGTGGCTGAACGACTGGTGAAACAGGGCAAAGATCGCCTGAAGATGGAAATCGCGCATTTCTACTGTGAGCTGGCCTTGCAGGCTATCAGCAGTGATGATCTCGATCGTGCCATGAATCTGCTGAAGAAAGGGGAGTCAGCCGACCGCAACAGTGCCCGCGTCTCCATTATGATGGGCCGCATCCATATGGCGAAGAATGAGTTTGCCAAAGCCGTGGTGCATTTGCAGCGGGTAATCGAACAGGATAAAGAGTTGGTCAGTGAAACGCTTGAGATGCTGGAAGGCTGTTATGAACATCTTAATCAGCCTCAGGCCTGGTCCGAATACCTTAAACGCTGCGTGGAAGAAAATACCGGTGCTGCAGCCGAACTCTACCTGGCGGGGATCCTTGACCGTGAAGAGGGCGCCGAGGTTGCACAAACTTATATTACCCGCCAGCTTCAGCGCCATCCAACGATGCGTGTTTTCCATCGGCTGATGGATTTCAACTTGCAGGAAGCCGAGGATGGCCGTGCGAAAGATAGCCTGATGGTGCTGCGCGATATGGTCGGCGAGCAGATCCGAACCAAACCTCGTTATCGGTGCCACAAGTGCGGCTTTACGGCTCATGCGCTTTACTGGCATTGCCCGTCGTGCCGTGCCTGGTCCTCCGTTAAACCTATTCGTGGTCTTGACGGCCAGTAATACGTGGGCGTTACGGCTTACTTCACCCCGCATTAGTTACAACATACTAATGGCGCGAAAAAAAACGATGCCAGCACCACCGAGCTCTTTTTTTTCTACAGGATAAAAGGCGAAAAGGCATAGCCGGGGAGGTTGGCTATGCCGGGGTTGTGCAGGGTACGCGTGTGGATTACACGGTCAGCACATTGTCACAAGGTTCACCTTTCTCAAGGCGGCGCAGATTTTCCAGCGTGGTCTCAGAAATACTGGTCAGGGCCTCCGCAGTCAGGAAAGCCTGGTGGCCGGTAAACAGGACGTTATGGCAGGCTGATAAACGACGGAACACATCATCCTGGATCACGTCGTTAGATTTATCCTCAAAGAACAAATCACGTTCGTTTTCGTAAACATCCATGCCCAGTGCGCCGATTTTTTGCTGCTTCAGCGCCTCAATGGCTGCCTGGGAATCAATCAGAGCACCCCGGCTGGTGTTGATCACCATGACGCCATCTTTCATCTGTGCAAACGCACTGCTGTTCAGCAGGTGATGATTATCCGCCGTCAGTGGACAGTGCAGGGTGATGACATCGGACTGGCTAAACAGCGTTTTAATGTCGACATATTCCGCACCCAGCTCCAGTGCCTGCGGGCTTGGATAAGGGTCGAACGCCAGCAGACGCATACCGAAGCCTTTCAGAATACGCATCGCAGCGATACCAATTTTCCCGGTGCCGATCACCCCGGCGGTACGTCCGTGCATGTTGAAACCAATCAGCCCTTCGAGGGAGAAGTTCGCATCACGCGTACGCTGGTAGGCGCGATGAATACGGCGGTTCAGGGTCATCATCATGCCGACCGCATGTTCAGCCACCGCTTCCGGTGAGTAGGCAGGAACACGTACCACCTGAATACCCAGTTCACGCGCCGCGTCGAGATCGACGTTATTGAAACCCGCGCAGCGCAGCGCAACAAACTTCACGCCCAGTTCGGCCAGCTCCTCTAACACCTTGCGGCTGCCGTCATCGTTGACGAAAATGCAAACGCCATCGCAGCCCACGGCGTTTTTCGCCGTACGTTCACTCAACAAAAAGTCGAAAAACTCCAGTTCAAAACCAAAGTCCTCATTGACCTGTGTGAGGTATTTCCGGTCATACTGCTTGGTGCTATATACCGCAAGTTTCATCGCCTTTTCCTTTCGCCGTGCGTCAGTGATAAAGCAGTGTAACAATAATTTATCCCTACGCGGGAGAGGACCGCTGTTTAGCTGGTGTTAAAAGCAGCGAATCGATTGATTACAGGCGAAAAACTTCACCCTTCAGGGATTCCATGCCATCATTCAGGGATAATCACGGAATGAACAGGATGTCACCGCCATGAACCGGGGCTGGAAAATAGCGCTTGCTGTGCTGATGGCAGTTATCCTGCTGCTGACCGGCATACTTCTTACTGTTACCCAGTGGCTGCCGCGACTGGCCGGCCTCTGGCTGCCCGCAAAAACTTCCGTCGTCCTTGACGGTAACCCCGGCTGGCATCAGGGCGCGTTACGCCTGCCGGGTGTGCATTATCGGGCGGGAGACTGCGAGCTGGCGAGTGTGAAAGGCGTGGCGCTCAGTTACCACCAGAGCCGCTGGCAACTGATTGTCGATGACGCCACCGTGGATACTTCATGCGCAGCTAACCTTACCAGTGCCGACAATCACGATGCACCACGTACGTTGGCAGAATGGCAGCAGATGCTTCCCGCCGCCAACGTCACTCTCCGGCAACTCACGATTACGCCCTGGCAGAACTGGGCCGGGCAGCTTCAGCTTAATCTCGACCCTCAACGTCAGCACCTGCACTATCAGGGAAAAAACCTGTCACTGGATGCCGAACTCAACGGACAGCAGCTGACGCTCACATCATTGAACATTCAGGCACCTGGCGTGCCGAAGCCCGTGAGCCTGAGCGGCACGCTGACGTTACCGCGCATCCCTGACTCCTTACCTGAAGGTGGTGCATTACAGGGCGATTTGGCGCTGGATAGTGTCCCTGAACCGCTGCATCTGCGCCTTGACTGGCAGCAGCAGGTCGGCACGTTGGTCGTGACCGCGAAGGATCAAAAACAACCGCTGTTAACGCTGCCCTGGAACATCACTCGTGAGAACATCGTGGTGCAACAGGGGCAGTGGAACTGGCCCTGGGCGGTGCAACCGCTTTCTGGTGGTTTCGCGCTGACGGCAAAAGGCTGGCAGCAGGGGTTACCCGCCACGGAACTAAACGGCCGCTTTAATATGCTGACCGAGGGACGTGGCGGGAAAGGTAATGTGGTATTAACGCTGGGACCGGGAAATCTGGACTGGCAGAACAGTCAGCTGCCGTTCCGGCTGACAGGAGAGACCAAACTCGACAGCCTGCAATTCTTTGCCGGCTTGCCGGGAGAGTTACGTGGGCCGATGCTTGACCCACAGATAGTGATGCGGCCGGGTGCATTACTGCGTATGAAAGGGCGGTTGCTCTCCACCCTGGAAGTGGATGAAGCACGCTGGCCGCTGGCGGGCGTCTCGCTTTCTTCTGCCGGTATTGATGGGCGCCTACAGGCGATCCTCAGTGCTCATGATCGCGAAATGGGGCGGTTTCGCCTGCATCTGGACGGACGGGCCAGTGACTTCTGGCCGGACAAAGGCACGTGGTTATGGCGTTACTGGGGGGATGGTTATCTGGCCCCGCTGAACGCAAAATGGGATGTCAAAGGTCAGGGACGCTGGCAGGATCGGTTGATTGAATTAACCTCGCTGTCGACCGGGTTTGATCATCTTGCCTATGGCAGCGTCACGATGGATGCCCCACGATTAACGCTGGACCAGCCTGTTCGCTGGCAACGTGACCCTGAGTCACCCTCATTCAACGGGCAATTAAGCCTGAACGCCAGGGAGACGCACTTCAGTAGCGGCGGCTATTTGCCCCCATCGACCCTGACACTGACTGTCAAAGGGCGCGACCCGGAGGCGTTTCTGTACAAGGGGAGTTTGCAGGCGAAGAAAATTGGCCCGGTTCAGGTACGGGGCCGCTGGGATGGAGAACGTCTGCGTGGTCAAATGTGGTGGCCGGAACAGCCATTAAACGTGTTTCAGCCGCTGATCAGTCCGGAGCTGAAACTGGCGATTCAGGGGGGCATGTTAAAAGCTCAGGTGGCTTTCTCTGCGGCCAGCGATCAGGGGCTGAAAGCCGGTGGTCACTGGCTGGTGAGCAATGGCAGCGTGCTACTGCCGGATAATGAATTTGAGGGTATCGACTTCTCGCTACCTTTCCGCCTGGAATCTCATCGCTGGTATTTCGGCGCTCACGGGCCCGTATCATTACGGATAAAAAAGATTAACAACCAGTTTGCGATGCACAATGTCACGGCCGATCTTCAGGGCTGGTATCCCTGGAGTGACAGGCAGCCGCTCACACTGAGTAACGTGAACCTTGAGCTGCTCGGCGGGCAGTTGAGTATGGCCAGCTTGCAGATGCCACAAACGGAGGCAGCCACGATCCATGTCACGCATCTGAGCTTGTCCGAACTGGTCACCACCATGAAGCTTAAACAGCTGGCGATGTCGGGCTACATCAACGGTGCGTTGCCGCTGTGGCTGAATAATTCACACTGGCTGGTGAAAGAGGGCTGGGTTGCTAACAGCGGGCCACTCACCGTGCGTATGGATAAAGACATGGCCGATGCCATCAGTCGTAATAATTTTGCCGCCGGGGCTGCCATCGACTGGCTGCGTTATATGGAAATTTCCCGAAGCTGGGCAACAATCGATCTCGATAATTTAGGCGTGATGAACATGACCGCTAAAGTCGATGGCACCAGCCGTTTCAGCAACAGAAATCAACGCGTATCGCTGAACTACAGCCAGCAGGAAAATTTGTTCCAACTGTGGCGCAGTCTGCGCTTTGGCGATAACCTGCAATCTTGGGTGGAACAGAATGCCACCTTGCCGTCGCAAAAGGAAAACAGTGATGAAACCCCTCAGTAGCCTTTGGATAACGGGTGGAACGATGCTGCTTTGCGGGTGTATCCCGCGCATTGAAGTGGCCGCCCCAAAAGAGCCGATCACCATTAATATGAATGTAAAAATCGAGCATGAAATTCATATCAAAGTGGATAAGGACGTTGAAGCGTTATTAAAAACCCAGAGTGGTCTGTTCTGAGGACGGGGCATATGAAACGACTTAACTGCGGTATATTGCTGGGTTGTTTGCTGCTGTCACCTGCTGTGATGGCGCTGACGCTGGATGAAGCCCGCCAACAGGGACGTGTGGGTGAAACGCTGAATGGCTACATTGCGGCGGTTCAGCAGGATGCGGAAACCCTCACGCTGGTTAAACAGATTAATGAGGGGCGTACACGTCAATATCAGCTGCTGGCGCAGCAAAATAATATGACCACGCGCGACGTTGCCAGTATTGCGGGTTCCAAACTGGTTGAGAGAGCGAAATCAGGGGAATATGTACGAGGAATAAACGGTCAGTGGTTGAAGAAGTAGCGGCGGCACCGACACAGTGCCACCGCGCAGGTTGAGGAGGGTTAGCTCAACCTGTTTTTTCGGGTAATCAGGCAGTCACGATCTGAGAAATCACCGCTTTCGCATCGCTGGCGGCTTTCGCTGCCACTTCAGGACCGTAACCGATACCTTCCGCAAACACGAACTGCACGTCAGTCAGACCCAGGAAGCCAAGGAACAGGGTCAGGTAAGGGGTCAGCAGGTCGCTTGGGGTGTCTTTATGGATACCACCACGGCTTGACAGAACCACGACTTTTTTGCCTTTGATCAGGCCTTCAGGACCCTGTTCGGTGTAACGGAACGTCACGCCAGCACGGGCCACCAAGTCGAAGTAGTTCTTCAGCTGAGTGGGGATATTGAAGTTGTACATTGGCGCCGTGATCACGATGGTGTCATGGGCCTGCAGTTCAGCAATCAGTTCGTTGGACAGATCCAGCGCTTCCTGCTGACGAGGGGTCAGTGCGGCATCGGATGGACGCAGTGCGCCAACCAGCTCACCGTCCAGTACCGGGATTGGGTTAGCGGCCAGATCGCGCTCGGTCACTTCATCGCCAGGGTGGGCCGCTTTCCATTCGGAAACCAGGTGGTCTGCCAGCTGGCCAGACTGTGAATAACCAGCAAGAATACTTGATTTCAGTACTAATACTTTGCTCATGGTTCTTTTTTCCTGTTTTGTCACGCGGATCACATACCGCTCAATAAGGAACACTTTACGGATAAATTGCCGACAGTGTAAGTGCGAGTTTTCGATATCAATGTTCGAAAATATTGAATAAGACGCGCCGGGCAATTAAAACCCTAAGTGCTTGTCTGTGTTACACTACGCAAAATTCTTATCCCCTGTTTAATCCATGTCGCCCAATGTCACGGCGACAAAGCGAGCTTTACTACCATGTCTGATACGCCACAATCTGCCCTGACGCCTCTTTATTCGCGGCTGGATTCGCTGATGCTGCGCGACCGCCAGCGTCTGCAGCGCCGCCTTCAGGGGGCAAAAAAAATTAAAAATCCAACGGCGCTGAATGCGCTGATTGAGGAACTGAGTGGTGATATTGCGGCCTCAGAATTGCGGGTCAGTGCACGTCTTGCCGCCAGGCCAACTATCCGCTACCCGGAAAATTTACCCGTTAGCCAGAAGAAACAGGATATTGCTGACGCGATCCGCGATCACCAGGTGGTGATTGTGGCGGGGGAAACCGGTTCAGGTAAAACCACGCAGTTGCCGAAGATTTGCATGGAGCTGGGACGCGGTATTCGCGGGCTGATTGGTCACACCCAGCCGCGCCGCCTGGCAGCGCGTACCGTGGCCGATCGTATCGCCGCCGAACTGGAAACCTCGCTGGGTGGCTGTGTGGGTTACAAGGTGCGATTCAACGATCAGGTTGGCGACACCACGCAGGTCAAACTGATGACCGACGGCATACTGCTGGCTGAAATTCAGCAGGATCGCCTGCTGATGCAGTACGACACCATAATCATCGATGAAGCGCACGAGCGCAGCCTGAATATCGATTTTCTGTTGGGCTATCTGCGCGAGCTGCTGCCAAAACGCCCTGATCTGAAAGTGATCATCACGTCAGCGACCATCGACCCGCAGCGTTTTTCCCGACATTTCCACAACGCACCCGTGATTGAAGTTTCTGGCCGCACTTACCCGGTGGAAGTACGCTACCGCCCGGTGGTGGAAGATGCTGACGATACTGACCGCGATCAGCTTCAGGCTATTTTTGATGCGGTGGATGAACTGGGCAGAGAGAGTCGTGGGGGTATACTGATTTTAATTAGCGGCGAACGCGAAATTAGCGACACCGCTGATGCCCTGATGAAACGCGACCTGCCGCACACTGAGGTATTACCGCTCTACGCGCGTCTGTCGAATGCAGAACAGAACCGTGTGTTCCAGTCCCACGTTGGACGGCGCATTGTGCTGGCCACTAACGTAGCCGAAACGTCACTGACGGTGCCGGGCATTAAATATGTGATTGACCCGGGTACGGCGCGTATTAGCCGCTATAGCTTCCGTACTAAAGTGCAGCGCTTGCCGATTGAGCCGATATCACAGGCGTCAGCCAATCAGCGTAAAGGGCGTTGCGGGCGCGTATCCGAAGGGATCTGTATTCGTCTGTATGATGAAAATGATTTCCTCAGCCGTCCGGCCTTCACCGATCCGGAAATTCTGCGTACCAACCTGGCCTCCGTCATCCTGCAAATGACTGCGCTGGGGCTGGGTGATATTGCCGCCTTCCCGTTTGTGGAAGCCCCTGACCAACGCAATATTCAGGACGGTGTGCGCCTGCTGGAAGAGCTGGGTGCGATCACTCTGAATGAGAGCCAGCACTATCAGCTGACGACGTCGGGTCGTGCGCTGGCCCAACTCCCGGTTGACCCGCGTCTGGCAAAAATGGTGCTGGAAGCCCAGAAATATGGCTGCGTGCGTGAAGTGATGATCATTACCGCCGCGCTGTCGATTCAGGACCCGCGTGAACGTCCGGCCGAGAAAAAGCAGGCATCAGACGAAAAGCACCAGCGATTTGCCGATAAAGACTCTGATTTCATCGCCTTTGTTAACCTGTGGAACTACGTGCAGGAGCAGCAGAAAGCGCTGTCTTCCAGCCATTTCCGTCGTCAGTGTAAAACGGACTACCTGAACTACCTGCGGGTGCGCGAATGGCAGGACATCTACACGCAACTGCGTCAGGTGGTGCGTGAACTGGGGCTGCCAGTGAACAGTGCTCCCGCTGAAATTCGCGAGATCCATACTGCGCTACTCACCGGCTTACTGTCTCATATTGGCCAGAAAGACGCTGATAAACAGGAGTTTACCGGTGCGCGTAATGCGCGTTTCGCCATTTTCCCTGGCTCTGGCCTGTTTAAGAAGCCGCCCAAGTGGACGATGGTGGCCGAACTGGTAGAAACCAGCCGCCTGTGGGGGCGCATTGCTGCCCGTATTGAGCCGGAGTGGATAGAGCCGGTGGCACAGCATCTGCTCAAACGCAGCTACAGTGAACCGCACTGGGAAAAAGGCCAGGGCGCGGTGATGGCCAATGAAAAAGTGACGCTTTACGGGCTGCCGATTGTCGCGGCGCGCAAGGTGAATTACGGCCAGATTGATCCGGTGCTGTCGCGTGAGCTGTTTATCCGTCATGCGCTGGTCGAAGGCGACTGGCAAACGCGCCATGCGTTCTTCAAGGCCAACCTCAAGCTGCGCACGGAAGTGGAAGAGCTGGAGCACAAATCCCGCCGCCGCGACATTCTGGTTGACGACGAAACGCTGTTTGATTTTTACGACCAGCGCATCAGCCACGAGGTGGTCTCTGCCCGGCATTTTGACAGCTGGTGGCGAACCGTCAGTCGCGAAGAGCCGGACCGCCTTAATTTTGCCCGCGAGATGTTGATCAAGCAGGGCGCGGAGAACGTCAGTAAGCTCGACTATCCGAACTTCTGGCATCAGGGCAACCTGAAGCTGCGTCTGAGCTATCAGTTTGAACCGGGTGCGGATGCGGATGGGGTCACGGTTTATGTTCCGCTGCCGCTGCTCAATCAGGTTGAAGAGAAGGGCTTTGAGTGGCAGATCCCGGGCGTGCGTCGGGAACTGGTGATTGCGCTGATCAAATCACTGCCTAAGCCGCTGCGTCGTAACTTTGTCCCGGCGCCCAATTACGCTGAAGCGTTTCTCGGACGTGCCACACCGCTGGAGCTGCCGCTGCTGGAGTCGATGGAACGTGAGTTCCGCCGCATGTCGGGCGTCACGCTGGATCGCGAAGCCTGGCAATGGGAACAGGTGCCCGATCATCTTAAAATTACCTTCCGCATTATTGACGAAAATAACCACAAGCTGGCCGAAGGCAAAGATCTCTCTGCGCTGAAACTCCAGCTCAAAGGTAAGGTTCAGGAAACGCTGTCTAAAGTGGCCGATGACGGACTGGAACAGAGTGGGCTGCATATCTGGAGCTTTGGCGATCTGCCGGACCATTTCGAGCAGAAGCGCGGCAATTACAGTGTGAAAGCCTGGCCTGCGCTGGTGGATGAGAAAGACAGCGTGGCGATCCGCCTGTTTGACTCTCAGCATGAACAGCAAAAAGCGATGTGGCGCGGGCAGCGGCGTTTACTGCTGCTGAATATTACCTCACCGATTAAGTATCTGCACGAAAAATTACCGAATAAAGCCAAGCTGGGGCTGTATTTTAACCCTTACGGTAAGGTGCTGGATTTAATTGATGACTGTATTGCCTGTGGGGTCGATAAACTGATCGCTGAGTCGGGTGGCCCAAGCTGGCAGGAACAGGGATACGCGAAGCTGCATGATAAAGTGCGTGCTGAACTGAACGACACAGTAGTAGCCATCGCCAAAAAGGTCGAGCAGATCCTGACCTCGGTATTCAATATCAATAAACGTCTGAAAGGGCGCGTCGATATCACGATGGCGCTGGCGCTGTCGGATATCAAAGCGCAAATGAGTGGCCTGGTGTATCGCGGCTTCGTGACGGGCAACGGCTGGAAGCGCCTGGCAGATACCTTACGTTATTTACAGGCGATTGAACGCCGTATGGAAAAGCTGGCGGTTGATCCGCACAGCGATCGTGCGCGTATGCTTAAAGTCGAATCCGTTCAGCAGGCGTGGACACAGTGGTTCAACAAGTTGCCGCCGGAACGTAAAGATGATGAGGATGTGCAGGATATCCGCTGGATGATTGAAGAGCTGCGTGTCAGCTTCTTTGCTCAACAGTTAGGGACGCCTTTCCCTATCTCGGAAAAACGTATCCTACAGGCGATGGAGCAAGTGACGTTGTAACGAGGTGTTGAGTAATCATTACCCTGCCAGCCGGTTCATGCTGGCAGGGACAACGTTATAAATCGGTATTACTCTCCTGCTGGGAAGCGATACGTTGCGTATCGCCGCGATATTTTTCCACCAGCGCAGCGGCAATGGCCTCGGTTTCTGCATCGGCGATGCCGCTGTAATCAGACGGACGAAAGTGCATCTGAAACACCGCAATGACCTGTCGGGTAGTGGCATCCATGACGCCCGTTTGTGGGATTGAATAACCATAACGGGCCAGATAAGCCTGAATTTTAACGGGTGAACCGGTATCACTGGGTGCACGGCCCGCCAGAAACTGCTGTACGGTGCTGCTGTCCGGCCAGGCACCGATACCTTCATCGGCTAACTGTTTCCACGGAAAGAGTGGGCCAGGATCAACTTTTCGTGTGGGGGCCACATCGCTGTGACCGAGCACGTTATCCGGCGTAATATCATAGCGTTTGATGATATCGCTGGCGAGGCGGGCAAGCAGTTTGATTTGCCTGGCATCCCACGCATACCATTCCCGCTCCATTAAATTCTGTTCATAGCCCAGATTCACATTTTCGACGCCAATAGAGCTGTCATTCAGGTTCGTGCGACCATTCCAGGCGCTGACACCGGCATGCCATGCGCGCTTATCTTCGGCAACCAATTGATAAACCGTATTTTTGCTCAGTAACGGGTTGTTGGAAGAGGGCACGAGATAATGTGCACTGACATTACCCCGGGTGAGCAGACGCATTGAGTCAGTATCATTGGCGGCGGTGTAATGCAGGATCAGAAATCGCACACGCTCATTCTGGCTTTGGGAAGGGTGTTGTATGTTAACCAGATAACCCGTCCGTTGGAGCGGATTACCTGATTGCGGAAGACTTTGGTTTTTGGTGCAGCCTGCGATGAAGAAAATCAGGCTCATCAACGCTATTTTTTTCATACCTCATCCTTGAACACTGAAAAGTCAGTGACATTATCGACGAGGGACTTAAATATAAATATCCACTAAATAGCGATAAAAACGGCGATGCTATGCCAGCGCATTTTTTACCGTGTCATCCTTATTGTGCCAGTGCTTCCAGGCTGTCACGAAATGCGGTCACAGCAATGGCCCGGTTATCCGCCAGATAACGATCTTTGGGCGCCGGGGCCGAACTCTGCACCGCGATCAGCTGCCAGTTGCCATCAACCTTTAACAATAACGGTGAACCGCTGTCACCCGGTAACGTATCACACTGATGTGAAAGCACATTTCTTTGCGCCCAACCGGTGATCAGACAGTCGTTGTGAGAGTAGAGCGTATCGAGATGGTCTTCCGGATAACCCGCCTGTGTGACGCGGCGACCTGTCATTTTTAACGCGGCAGTGAGATCTTTGCGCGACCCGGAAAACAATGGAATAGGGACAATCCCGGAAGGGGGATTACGCAGAATAATCAAGCCAAAATCATAAGGCGCAGCGGAAGCCGGGACAATCCAGCCATCACCATCAGCCTTCAGTTTTTTCCCCAGGGCCGGATCAACACGCGCTTCAATATCGTGGATCTCATAACGCCAGCTGCCGTTATCACTGGAGATAAAACGCAGGGCAACGGCTTTGTCGGGTTTTCCCGGTGGGGCAAGCAGGCAGTGTCCGGCGGTCAACGCCAGATGAGGAGCAATCAGCGTGGCGCTGCACAGGTTGCCGCTTTCAGTTTCCAGCTGGCCAATGGCTTCCCAGGGTACAGAAGCTGTCTCGCTGACGGGCTGGCGGTCATCTTTACCAAAAAACAGTGTTTGCGTGTCAGCGTCGCTCCGCTCGGGATCTTCGGCATGGGTGTAACAGGACACGGTAAGGAAACCTATCAATAACACAGCGGTCAGACGCATATTTTTCTCAGGCTGGAAAAACGTTGATATCAGTGATTATGCTAGTGCAGTAACTATAGACGGATAGTGCTGGAAAAGGGAGATTAATTTGGAATATCAGCACGCTACAGCAACCCTGATTACAGGTAAAAGCTGGCGGCTACCAGGCCACATAAGATCATCACAGCCAGAATGATTTCGAATAAATAGCGACGAACCATCATCCGAAACTCCTTAAAGAAACACCCGGCAGAACCGGGTGTTTGAGTGAACTAATGTACGTGAGGTATAACACCCCGGCCGTCAGTCATTACGCTTTAGGAGCGGCTTTCTTCACTGCTTTGTGGTGTTTTTTAGCAGCCTGGGCTTTCTGAGCAGCAGGTTTGGTTGCTGCTTTATGGTGCTTTTTAGCAGCCTGAGCTTTCTGAGCTACAGGTTTGGTTGCTGCTTTGTGGTGTTTTTTAGCAGCCTGGGCTTTCTGAGCTACAGGTTTGGTTGCTGCTTTGTGGTGTTTTTTAGCAGCCTGAGCTTTCTGAGCTACAGGTTTTTTAGCCGCTTTGTGGTGCTTTTTAGCCGCCTGAGCTTTCTGTGCAGCTGCTTTTTTCGCTTTGTGGTGCTTTTTAGCGGCCTGGGCTTTCTGCACAGCCGCTTTCTTGTGTTTTTTCACATGCTTAACAGACGCTTTCACTGGTGCTGGAGCAGCGGTGGTGTTGGTAGCAGCAGCCACAGTCGGTGCAGCGGTGGTAGCTGGAGCAGCCGTTGTTTCAGCCGCGAAAGCAACAGAAGACAGACCCATTGTAGCAGCGACAACCAGAGCAAATAATTTTTTCATTGCAAAACCCTCAAGGTGTTTTTAGTTCAGGTGTCAGCCCACTCTGGGGCCGGTGAAAAGACTATAAGGGAATCAGTGAGGGCTTTCCGTGAGTGATTGGTATCGGCGTGTAACCGATTGTACAAGAGGGGCGATACGCATAAAAAGGTCGAGGCATGCCTCGACCAGGGGTAGAAACGCGCAGGGGTCAGGCATGCCTCGACCAGGGGCAGAAACGCGCAGGGGTCAGGCATGCCTCGACCAGGGGCAGAAACGTGTAGGGGTCAGGCACGCCTCGACCAGGGGTAGAAACGTGTAGGGGTCAGGCATGCCTCGGCCAGGGGCAGGAACGTGTAGGGGTCAGGCACGCCTGACCCACAGGCAGGTTACTTCAAATAACGGCTTTCCAGGTGCTGGCGGAAATAGTGCGGATTCAGATCTTCCCCAGTGGCATTTTCAATCAACTGGCGGGTGCTGAAACGGCTGCCATGCTGCCAGATATTCTGCTGTAACCAGTCAAACACCGGCTGGAGGTCACCCTGACGGATCTGTTCATCAACCTGCGGGATCGCCCGCTTCACGGCCTGGAACAACTGTGCAGCATACATCGCGCCCAGTGTATACGTTGGGAAGTAACCGAATGCACCGTCTGTCCAGTGAATATCCTGCATACAACCGTCACGGTAATTGCCACGCGTATCCAGGCCCAGCCAGGCCAGCATTTTCTCGTCCCACAGCGCCGGGATATCCTCGACTTCAATCTCGCCGCTAATGAGGGCACGTTCAATTTCATAGCGCAGAATAATGTGTGCCGGATAGCTGACCTCATCGGCATCCACGCGGATCAACCCAGGCTTCACACGCTGGTTCAGAGCAATAAAGTTCGCTTCATTGAGTTCCGGGCGGTCGCCCAGCAGCAACTGTACCTGCGGGCGGATCAGGCTGAGGAATTCAGGGCTGCGGCCGAGCTGCTTTTCAAAGAACAGGCTTTGCGATTCGTGAATGGCGGTTGAACGCGCCAGCGCCACGGGTTGATTGGCCCACTGCTTAGGCAGATTTTGCTCGTAGCGCGCGTGCCCGGTTTCATGGATAACTCCCATCATGGCGCTGATAAACTCGGCTTCGTTATAGCGCGTGGTGATACGGACATCCTCGGGTACGCCACCACAGAAGGGATGCGCACTGATATCAAGGCGCCCGGCGTTAAAATCAAAACCCAACTGTTGCATAATCGCCAGACCCAGCTGTTGCTGTGATGCCTGGGGGAAAGGCCCTTCAGGGCGATCGACAATTTCGCCAGCCTGCTGTTCAACGATCTGCTGTAACAGATTCGGCAGCCACTGCTTCAGGTCACCAAAGGTTTTATCCAGTTTGGCGCTGGTCATACCGGGTTCGAACACATCCAGCAGGGCATCGTAACGCGATTTTCCACTGGCCTGAGCGCGGATTTCAGCCTCCTCACGGCTCAGCTTTACCACTTCTTTCAGATTGGCGGAAAACCCGGTCCAGTCATTTGCCGGACGCTGCTGGCGCCAGGCATGTTCACAGCGCGATCCCACAATAGACTTGGCTTCTACCAATGAAGCCGGCAGCAACGAGGCCTGCTGCCAGGCGCGCTGCATTTCAGCCAGGTTGGCCTGTGCCACATCATCCAGATCTTCCTGCTGTGCCTGTTGCAGCCAGACACCCACCTCTTTCGCGGTGAGGATTTCATGGCGCAGGACGCTCAGCTCCGCCAGCGCTTCACCGCGCGCGCGGCTGCCGCCCGCGGGCATCATGGTCATCATATCCCAGCCTGCAATGGCCGACAGATGGCCGAAGCGGGAAAGGCGCTGGAAGGTACGTGTCAGGTGTGCATAGGAAGAAGACATAGATTTCCTTATTGAGAGTTTAAGAGTGCAGAGTGGGGGTCACTGGCCAGCAAAAACGCACGCTGGCGCCCCCAAGCGGACTGCTGTCGATGATGACATAGCCGCCAAAAGCCTGGGCGATCGAGTGGACAATGGCCAGACCAAGTCCACAGCCTCCGGTCGCGCGGTCGCGGCTGGGATCAAGGCGTACAAAGGGTTCAAAGACCCGCTGACGTTCGTCCAGTGGGATCCCCGGACCGTCATCCTCAACCTGCAAGAACGCCATATCGCCATCAAACCACAGGCCGACCCGCAGACGTTGATCGGCATAACGCAGGGCATTATTCACCAGATTATCGAGCACGCGCTCCATCAGACGGGTATCGGCAACGCCAATATTCTCGCGCTGCGGCGTATCCAGCGCAATATCAAACGCCGGCTTCACCGAACGGATATCGTCCAGTCGTTCATGCAGCCACTGGGCCAGATCGAGCGTTTGCAAATTCAGGTTAACCTGCGGACGGTCCAGACGGGCATACGTCAACAGCTCCTCGATCAGTGACTCCAGCTGGCCGATATCGCGATTAAGCGCCGCAGACTCGGCTTCCGTCAGGTTATCACTCATTTCCAGGCGGTAACGCAGGCGAACCAGCGGGGTGCGTAATTCATGCGCGATGCCGTCAATCAGCTGTTTCTTACTGGTGACCAGCGTGTTGATATTATCGGCCATCTGGTTAAATGCCACGCCAAGTCGCAGCAGGCTGGAGGTGCTGTCGAAATGAATACGTTCCTCAAGGTGCCCCTGACCAAAGCGTTGCGCGGCATTCTCCAGCTTTAACATGTCCTGCCAGTGCGGTCGCATCCAGATAAACACGGGCAACGCCAGTGAAATACCGATAAATGCCAGCAGCGCGATATCCAGAATGCGCATCTCATGCAGGTAAAACAGATAGGGGATCGGGCCGACGGCCAGCACATAGTGGCTGCGCGGAATATGCTGTAAGAAGGTGTATTCATCGTCCAGCGCCACGATCTCACCCGAACGCAGGCGGCGCAGCGTCCCGGGGTCGAGCTGGTATTTGCTCATTGGCTCAATATGCAGCTTAAATGACAAATTGAGGTCGAGGTTGTCGATGGTTTTATTCCAGTCGCGCGGGGGGATCTCCCTCAGCTCACTGCGCATCAGGTACAGCGAACTTTTCATCAGATCGTCCATCGACTGACGCCCGGCGCGCTCGGCGGTAAATTTGTACACCAGCCCAACCAGCATTGCCATCACCAGGAAACAGACAAACAGCAGCAGGTAAAACTGAATAAACAGTTTTTTCATTGTGCATCCCAGGCGTGCGGCGCAAACAGATAGCCTTTATTACGGATGGTTTTAATCCGGTAAGGCTCGGTGGCGCTGTCCAGCAGCTTCTTACGCAGGCGAGAAATCGCTACATCAATGCTGCGGTCCATACCGTCATAACTGACGCCGCGCAGCGTTTTTAGCAGCGCATCACGATTAAGAATGGTGCCTGCATGGGTTGCCAGCTCCCAGAGCAGATCGAAATCGGCGGTGGAGAGGGCGACAATCTCATCGGAAAGCGTGACCTGACGGTTAATCGGATCGATGCTTAAGGTGCCAAACCGCAGGGCTTTCTGACCCGCAATCCCAGGGGCTATCTCTTCATGCTGGCTATTGATCCCTGCCTGGCGCAGATGCAGCCGCAGACGTGCAAGGAGCACCGCAGGCGGCGTGGTCTTGAGAATATAGTCGTTTGCCCCCATCTCCAGCGACAGAATATGATTCATATCGCTGTCCAGCGACGTCAGCAGCACGATAGGGCCTGACCAGCTGTGACGCGTACGCAAATCGCGGCACAGCGTCATGCCATCTTTGCCTGGCAGCATAATGTCCAGCATCACCAGGTCAGGATTCGCGGCAGCAATAGTCTCTTCCGCGCGATCGCCACGGCTTTCTACAATAACGTCAATGTCATGCCGGCCCAGATAGGCAGCAATCAGTTCACCAACATCTTTATCATCTTCGACAAATACAATTTTGTTCATAGGGCCGGGTATCAGGCTATTGGAAACCGTAGCTTATCCTTTCCTGGTCGCAACGACCATTAATCAGCGCTAAATGTTAGGGGGAATGTAGTACAAACTCAGTCGAATATGTCATTATATCCCGCGCCTGAAAGGGTGTGCGGTGTCGAGCCCGGTCAGGGCTGTTCTTGCGTCGAAATGGATAAGGAGATAAGAGTGTCAGAAGAGAAGCTGGCTGCAGCAGAGTACAGTGATCGTATCTGCCTCAACTATATCGATTTCCTCTCCGCATCCTGTAAAAAACGCTGGAGCTTTGTTGACGCCATCTATGGTGTGATCCCGTTTTTTGGCATGATTACCCGCAAGTCAGCCACCAGCCCGCCTTCATCATCCGAACCGCTGAAAGACCTCGCGCTGCAAATCATCTCGACCCAGGTCAGCGATGAAATCAATATCGCCCGTCTGATCACCCTGGCGCAACAGCAGCACATTGGGCAGTTTGATATCCTGATGCCTTACCCCTTGTCCGAATCACAGCTGGTTGCTATTCGCCAGGAGTACGCCAGGCCGCTCAAGCTTGAGCAGCTCGACGATCGCCTTAGCGTGATACTCCCGCAGCTGACACACTGACCCTTAACGGGTCAGCATCCAGACGGCAGGCAGGGCGGTGATCACCAGCAGCACCATGATCGATTTTTCAACGCGGTGCAATGACGTCCCGGCGCGGCCGCCACGGCGGGCAAACAGAAACAACACCATCCCCGGCGCGTAAAGCACTACCGACAGCAGCAGATGCATCGGGCCCGACGCGTACAGCAGCCACACACCATAGACGCTGGCACCCAGCGCCACCATCATCGCCCCGGGTTTATTTAATTCACGCGCGACCTTAAACAGATAAGCACCGACCAGCAGATAGGGCACCAGAATCATCTCAGAAGCAATGGTCAGCAATGTGTTGTAATCGGAGCCGGTCAGCCAGATCAGGATCAGACACACCTGCACACAGCCATTGGTCAGCCACAGCGATGCAGAAGGAGCGCCCCGTACATTCTGCCGACTCAGACCGCGTGGGAACGCGCCATGCTGTGCCGCCACCAGCGGCACTTCCGCTGCCATGATGGTCCAGCTCAGATAAGCTCCGCAGACAGAAACAATCAGGCCGCTGACAATCACCAGGTTGCCCCAGGGGCCGATCAGGGCGGTCATCAATCCGGCCATTGAGGGATTGCGCATTTCAGCCAGTTCGGCACGCGGGACGATCCCGAGTGACAGCAGCGTCACCAGCAGGTAGATCGCCAGCGCCGCCGTGACCGCCAGCAGCGTGGCACGTCCCACGTCACGACGGTTTCGCGCACGCGATGAAACGACCACCGCACCTTCAATACCGATAAATACCCACAGCGTAATCAGCATAGTGTCTTTCACCTGCTGCCAGACCGGTTTCCCCAGTGCGACGCCGCTGAAATCGAAGCGAAAACGATCGTAATGGAACGCGGCAATGGCCAGCAGGACAAATAAGCCCAACGGCAGCAGTTTGCCCAACGTTGCGATCAGATTAATGCTGGCCGCCGTCTGCACACCGCGCAGCACCAGCGCATGCACCAGCCACAGCAGGATTGAGGCTGCAAGCATGGCCTGCCAGGTGTTGCCATCGCCAAAAATGATATGGCCGGGAGAGTCAGTAAAGAAGCTCATGGCGGAGAAAACGATCACCAGGTAGGACACATTGGCAATCACGGCACACAGCCAGTAACCCCAGGCAGAACAGAAGCCAATCAGTTCGCCAAATCCCGCCTTTGCATAAGTGAAAATGCCGCCATCTAACTCGGGTTTCAAGCGGCTCAGCAGCAGCATGGCCAGCGCCAGTAGCACGATCCCCACACCGGTGATGGCCCAGCCAATCAGCAGGGCAGCCGGGCTGGCGACCGCCGCCATATTTTGTGGCAGGCTAAACACGCCCGCGCCTAACATAGAACTGAGTACCAGCGCCGTCAGCGCGGTGAGACCTAACTTTTTGTCCAAGAAAAACTCCGGTTACAGAATAAAACACCAGTTGTAACGACCATGTTGGTTTTAACTCAGGATGTGAGGCCGGAAAAAGCAACGAAACGCCTGAAAGTGGCGGGGGATTTTACGGATAGCGGCGGCAGGATGCAATGACTTACTATGCAAAAAGAGACGGGAATTATTCATAACGACGGGGCAACCAGGCAGTTGCCCCGCAAAGAGACGTTACTTAAAGAGATCCGCAGAGACGGTCAGGTTACCGCCGCTCTGATTCGACCACTGACGGGTGACGTGATAATACTTGGCACCTTTAGCGATCGCACGGCGACCCACTTCTTCAGACACTTCAGTCGGGGTGCTGTAGTGGCCGGTGAAGGTCACGCTATCGTACGGCTGCATCTGCGCCGCAGTAATGGCATTCACTTCCTGCACACTTTTGCCATCCGGGCGAGTCACGGTGTAACGCTTACCGGTTGAGCTTTGAGTTTCATAGAAACGGCCCACTTTGTTGCTTGGGGTTTCATTGGATGCCACACCCGGTAGTTCAACCGTTTTCGCTGCCGCACCGCCCGCTGCCAGCGCGGCTTTACCTGCTTCGGAATCCGCCGGGATTAGGTTAGGAGACTGCACCTGACGCTTAGGCGCATCGGCTTTATAGATGTAAGCCGTGATAATCTGATTGCCACCGCTGTTGGTGTCGATCTGACGCACGATAAAGAAAGACTCTGCGCCTTTCTCTTTTGCTGCACGGGTAATGGCATCATTGACATCAGGCTGGCTGCGGAAAAAGCCGCTGGCGCTGACGGTGTCGTAAGGCTCAATAGTAAACGCTTCTGCTTTGGTCAGCTCACGTACGCCATTGATGATGCGATCTTTATTTTTCGGCGCAACAGGCGCATCGGCATGATAGAGATCGGCCGTCACATTCCAGTTGCCGCCGTTGCCGTTGGTATCGTTGATACCCTGAATATAGTAAGAGGCTGCACCAAGCGCATCAGCACGTTTTGATACGGCGTCGCTGGCCTCGTAGATGGCATTAAAACGCCCGCTAATGGTGATCCGATCAAACGGTTTCAGCGCAGCGGCTTTCTCCGGCGTCAGTTCCTGCGCCGCATGGGCGGTCAATGCTGTGAGTGACAACAGGGCTGATGCCAGAATGGTATTCTTCAGCTTCATAAAAATTAATCCTTCGCCTTACGCAAAAAATGAGTACAAAAACGTGCTGGACTCTTGATGTGTAACAGATTAGCGGATGATTATTGCATGTAATAATGTTCGCTGTCTCAGCCATTTTGTGGGGATTTGATGTCAGTACAATTCCCGTTTTCAGAATAATGAAGAAAGCTGGCTGAATCGTGTCATTTTTCAAACATTAACCACTTAAGCTGGTAATTGTTAACACTTATATCGTTAACACATTGTTAATCAATGTTTTTTGATAACGTTTGTCGGTAAATGTTAAATTTTATCGTAGCAGATAATGCGTTCTTTACATCCTGATTCAGGCTCAATATATCGCTGGAGGGGGTCTGTACTGCTTTTTTATCGGTTAGTCATCACCAGACACTGACTGTGGGTGGATCGGAACACTTATTTTCAGTAGGTTATAACCAGTTTGAACCTGTTACGTTTCGGTCATAAGGGCCGGGACGATGAGAACAAACCATCGTACTCTCTGAAGAAAAGGGAAGATTATGCTTATTGGTATTACCAAAGAGCGGTTGCCCAACGAAGCCCGTGCTGCTGCGACACCAAAAACGGTTGAACAGTTATTAGCTCTGGGTTTTAGCGTCGCTGTAGAAAGCGGCGCGGGTAAACTCGCCAGTTTTGAAGACGCGGCCTTTGAAGCGGCTGGCGCAACCATTACCGATTCGGTGAATGTCTGGCAGTCCGATATCGTATTAAAAGTGAATGCGCCGACCGACGAAGAGATTGCTCTGACGCGTGCCGGAAGCACGCTGGTGAGCTTTATCTGGCCTGCGCAAAACCCGGAACTGCTGGCAAAACTGGCCGCGCGTAACGTCACCGTGATGTCTATGGATGCCGTGCCGCGTATCTCGCGTGCGCAGTCTCTTGATGCGCTCAGTTCGATGGCAAACATCGCCGGTTATCGTGCGATTGTTGAGGCTGCGCATGAATTTGGCCGATTCTTTACCGGGCAGATTACCGCCGCCGGTAAAGTGCCACCTGCGAAAGTGATGGTGATTGGTGCCGGAGTGGCCGGTCTGGCCGCTATCGGCGCAGGCCGCAGCCTGGGCGCTATCGTACGTGCCTTTGATACTCGCCCTGAAGTGAAAGAGCAGGTCCAGAGTATGGGCGCGGAGTTCCTCGAACTTGATTTTGAGGAAGAAGCGGGCAGCGGTGATGGTTATGCCAAAGTCATGTCGGAAGCCTTTATTAAGGCCGAAATGGCGCTGTTTGCGGCTCAGGCGGAAGAAGTGGACATCATTGTCACCACCGCGCTGATCCCGGGCAAACCGGCACCGACGCTGATCACCGCAGAAATGGTTGCCTCCATGAAACCGGGCAGCGTGATCGTCGATCTGGCTGCGCAAAACGGCGGTAACTGTGAGTTGACCGTGGCCGATACCATCACCACCAGCCCGAACGGGGTGAAAATCATCGGTTACACCGATCTGCCAAGTCGTCTGCCGACTCAGTCTTCACAGCTTTATGGCACCAATCTGGTGAACCTGATGAAGCTGCTGTGCAAAGAGAAGAACGGTGAAATCACCATCGACTTTGACGATGTGGTGATCCGCGGTGTGACCGTGATCCGTGATGGCGAAATCACCTGGCCTGCACCGCCAATTCAGGTGTCTGCTGCGCCGAAAGCGGCCAAAGTGGAAACCCCGATCGAAAAACCGGTGGAAAAACCTGTCTCACCGCTGCGTAAATACGGGCTGCTGGTGCTGGCGATTGTGCTGTTTGGCTGGCTGGCCAATGTGGCTCCACCTGAGTTCCTTTCGCACTTCACCGTCTTTGCGCTCTCCTGCGTGGTGGGTTACTACGTGGTGTGGAACGTCAGTCATGCTCTGCATACGCCGCTGATGTCGGTGACCAATGCCATTTCAGGCATTATCGTCGTCGGTGCCGTGTTGCAGATTGGTCATGGCGGCTGGGTCAGCTTCCTGTCCTTCGTTGCGGTGCTGATTGCCAGCATCAATATCTTTGGTGGCTTTACCGTCACCCAGCGCATGCTGAAAATGTTCCGTAAAAACTGAGGGGAAGTCCATGTCTGGCGGATTAGTGACAGCAGCTTATATCATCGCTGCGATCCTGTTTATTTGCAGCCTTGCCGGGTTGTCTAAACATGAGACCTCGAAGCAGGGGAATATTTTTGGCGTAAGCGGAATGGCGCTGGCGCTGGTGGTAACCATCTTCGGTCCGGATACGGGCAACGTTGCCTGGATCCTGCTGGCGATGGTGATCGGTGGTGCTATCGGTATTCGTCTGGCGAAGAAAGTCGAAATGACCGAAATGCCAGAGCTGGTGGCCATGCTGCACAGCTTTGTGGGGCTGGCTGCCGTGTTGGTCGGTGTTAACAGCTACCTGGACCACGGCCCGGGCCTGCTTCCGGTGATGGAAAACATCCATCTGACCGAGATCTTCATCGGTATCTTTATCGGTGCGGTGACCTTTACCGGTTCTATCGTGGCCTTTGGTAAGCTGTGCGGCAAAATTTCTTCCCGCCCGCTGGCGTTGCCACATCGTCATAAGCTCAACCTGCTGGCACTGGTGGTTTCACTGGCGCTGTTGATTATGTTTGTGCGCAGTGACAGCACCGGAACCCAGGCCTTTGCGCTGGTGGTAATGACGCTGATCGCTCTGGCGTTCGGCTGGCATCTGGTGGCGTCTATCGGCGGTGCGGATATGCCTGTCGTGGTCTCCATGCTGAACTCCTACTCGGGTTGGGCGGCAGCGGCGGCGGGCTTTATGCTCAGCAACGACCTGCTGATCGTCACCGGAGCGCTGGTCGGTTCGAGCGGTGCCATCCTCTCTTACATTATGTGTAAGGCGATGAACCGTTCATTCTTTAGCGTGATTGCAGGCGGGTTTGGTACTGACAGCAGCTCAACCGGTGAAGGCGAAGAGATGGGCGAGTATCGCGAAATCGATGCCGCGGGCACCGCTGAACTGCTGAAAAACTCCACCACGGTGGTTATCACCCCAGGCTACGGCATGGCGGTGGCGCAGGCTCAGTATCCGGTGGCAGAAATCACCGCCAAACTGCGTGAGCGCGGCATCAAGGTGCGTTTCGGTATTCACCCGGTAGCGGGTCGTCTGCCTGGTCACATGAACGTCCTGCTGGCCGAAGCCAAAGTGCCGTATGACATCGTGCTGGAAATGGATGAGATCAACGATGATTTCAGCGATACGGATACCGTACTGGTTATCGGCGCCAATGACACCGTCAACCCGGCGGCACAGGAAGACCCACGCAGCCCAATCGCGGGTATGCCCGTGCTGGAGGTGTGGAAAGCGCAGAATGTGGTGGTGTTTAAGCGTTCGATGAATACCGGCTATGCCGGTGTGCAGAACCCGCTGTTCTTCAAAGAGAACACCCAGATGCTGTTCGGTGATGCGAAAGCAACGGTAGAAGCGATTCTGAAAGCGCTGTAACAAACCGTGGGGCGTCAGAACCAGCGTGGCCCCCTACAACAAGAGCTGACCCTTGATACGGGTCAGCTCTTTTTTTTGCCGGTGATCTAGCCCCGGCTATCCGGGTTCTGCTCGCCGATAAACCAGTACCACAGCGGGATAGACAGCAGCACGGTAAACACCGAGCTGTATATCAGGATCATAAAGAACTCAGAAACATACAGCTCCACCGGCCAGGTAGAGAAGGGCATATTATATTCATCGATGGCACCACCGATGATCGCTTTGGTCATCACGATAGCGGCGCACACCCACAGGCAGGCCTGTGCGATAAAGAAATTCCGGCGTTTTTTGCCCGGAGGGAATAATGACATGATGTGTACTCCTTTACTGTTTTCTAAAATTTAACGTCAAGTGGCATCAACGTTACCCGCCCGGCTGATGCGGACATTGTAGCGTTTCTTCCACACGGGCCGAAAGCACTGAAATTACATTCCTGCGAGTGTCGCATATTCATTTCAGGCGTAAGCAGTGACTAAAATAAAAATAACAACCTTAGAAAGAGAATGAAAAAACAGGCGGTGCGCGCGGTTGTACAATACCCGGGAAGAAGGCGGAGGGGAGCCAGGATTCATAGCGTGAGGGTGGCATCCGTAACGTCAGACGGTACAGCAGCCAAACTAGCGGGATAAAGACGATGAGCAGTACGGGGAAATGTGCCAGCAGCTGGCAATAACCGCAGGCAACGTCATCCATCATACCCATACCGGCAGGCATCGCATGATGCTGAGCGTAATCGGACGGGGGCGTTGTTGCCATCGACGGTGGCGCTGAGTGCAGGGTAGCCATCTCATCCATCGTCATGCCGCTCATGTCTCCATGATGCATCGACACCATCGATGAGTGATCTTCACGGGCAGAGGCATCCGGTGTTGATACACGCTGATGTTCCAGACTTTTAGAGACATCCGGTGCAATGAACAACAGCAGGACAGCCAGAATAGCGATAAATGCCGGTATTCGACGCTGCGACAGGCGATAAAAAGAAACCAACAGTCAACCTATAGCAGAGTGAAAAGATAGATGAAGTGTAGCGATTTTTATTCACGATGTTAATGGGAAATTTAATTAATCATCTTCTTGCTGTTTTATTTTTTAATGAATCTCATTACAGGGTGAATACCCGCGATAAATAGCCTGTGCTGTTGAGTGACAGTACAGGGTTTGTCCCGCCAGTGGGACAGTGTTTGGTAGTGTTTTTCCCATCGGGCTCTGTTTAGATAAGACTCCGGCCGGAACCGACAGTTATTTTATTGTTACCGGAGAACACCCATGAATATTATCGCCATCACCGCCTGTCCCACCGGGGTGGCCCACACTTATCTGGCCGAAAGTAATTTGAAAAAAGCCGCCAGAAAGCTGGGCCTTTCCCTGCGAGTGGAGACTCAGGGTGCTATTGAGAGCAAGTACATCCTCAGCCCTGATGATATTTCTGCCGCAGATATTGTTCTGATCGCCGCCGATAAAAAAGTTGATATGGCGCGTTTTCAGAACAAGAACATCGTCGAAGTCCCGGTAGCCCGGGCGGCAAGAGACGCCGAAGGGCTGCTCAATGCCATCACCGCCGGGGAATTAGCCCCACACCGGCTGGAGATTGCCAGCGAAGAGGGTGATGTGGTGCCCGTTGTCAGTGGCAACAGCTGGTATTCCAGCATCTATGTCCACCTTATTACCGGGGTCAATCTGATGATCCCATTCGTGGTTGCCGGAGGGATACTGATTGCTCTCAGTTTCTCATTTGGGATCACCGCTGCCACGCCGGGTGATGCCAACTTCAGCCCGCTGGCGAAAATGCTGTCCGATATCGGCGGGGGATCGGCATTTGCCCTGATGCTGCCGATCCTGTCACTGGGAATCAGCCAGTCCATCAGCGGGAAAATGGGGATTGTCTCCGGTGCGGTGGGCGGCATGATGGCCATTCACACCGGGTCGGGCTTTCTGGGCGCACTGCTGGCGGGTTTTTTGGCGGGTTACGTCACGCTGATGATTGTCCGCTACATTCGTCTGCCAGAGGTGATTGCCGGGCTGAAGCCGATTTTGATTGTGCCGTTACTGAGCGTGCTGATTACCGGGGCGCTGATGGTGTGGCTGATTGGCGAGCCGATTAAATTACTGCTTGGCTGGTTGACGGACTTCCTCAATGCATTGGGGCACACCAACTCGGCCATTCTTGGCCTGCTGTTTGGCATGATGGTAGCCTTTGATATGGGCGGGCCATTGAATAAAACCGTGTGTATGTTTGCCATCGGCCTGATGTCCAGCGGCATTTACGGGCCGATTGCCGCTTGTATGGCTGCCGGAATGGTGCCGCCGCTGGGGATAGCGCTCGCCACAGTGCTGTTCCGGCGTAAATTCAGCCGCAGCGAACGTGAGACGGGCAAAGTGACGTGGGTGCTGGGGCTGTCGTTTATTACTGAAGGGGCTATTCCCTATGCGGTGTCCGATCCGCTACGGGTGATCCCGGCGATTGTGGCGGGCTCTGGGCTGGCCGGTGCGTTATCGATGGCGCTGGGTTGTGCATCGCGTGCACCTCATGGCGGTATTTTTGTGATGTTTATTCCGAATGTGATCGCTAATCTGGCCGCGTATCTGCTGGCTATTGCTGCAGGGTCACTGCTGACGGCGTTAATTCTGTGGTTCCTGAAAAAGGACGTGGTGGAAACGGCAACGTCATCATAGCGGAGGGAAGGGAGAGGGCGAGCCTGGGATCAGGCTCGCCCGTGGTCATTAATCGTCTTCGTCATCATCCATTTCGACCGGAGAGGCGAAACCGTCAGGCTTGATCGCCAGCAGGTCACAGCGCAGGTGGTCAATAACCTGCTCGGCGGTATTCCCAAGGAACGCTGCCGATAGCCCGGTACGGCCGATAGTGCCGAGCACCACCACACCGGCATCAAGGTGTGCGGCCAGCTCTGGTATCACCTCTTCAGGCAGCCCTTTCTCCACATGGGTGAACTTCTCATCAATGGAGAATGACTGACGCAGCGCCTTCATCGCCACCAGATGCTGACCACGGATGGCATCGTTATAAACGCTCGGATCAAAGTCTGGCAGCTCAATGGCGATATTGATTGGTGTAACAGGGTAAGCGCCGACCAGATGCACTTCGGTATGGTTAACCCGTTCGGCCAGCTCCAGCGTTTCTCTGACCAGCTTGCTGTTTAACGGATCGTGATGTGGCTCTTCGCTGGCGAGGTTTACTGCGACTACCGCCTTGCCGCCTTCTGGCCAGGCCTGATCTTTCACCATCCAGACCGGGCACGGGCATTTGCGCAGCAGGTGCCAGTCGGTTGGGGTAAACACCACCGCCTGTAAGCGGTCATGCTGGTGGGCCATCTTAATCACCAGATCGTGTTTGCTGTTCAGCACTTCCTGGATAATCGCTTCGAACGGACGATTATGCCAAATCACCTTGATATCAATCTGCACGCCGGCCGCAAGATAGGCCTGCGCCTGTTCACGGATCCACTCAGTGCGTTGGCTGATCACCCCTTTACGCATGGTGACGCGTTCATCGGGTGAAAGCAGCGTGGTCATCTCATAGGAGAAGTCGTAAATGGGAAGAAAACAGGTAATCTTACCGCCAAGCCGCTGATTAAGGTAAACAGCACGACGAAGTGCGGGCTGGTCGTCCTGTTGCGGATCGATCGCCACCAGAATGTTTTGATATTGAGCCATAACGGTTTCTCCTTACACTGAGCGTGTCAGCTTAAAGATAGCCCAATCGAGGCAAAGGAAGAAGGGGAAAAGTTGTTGCCGGATCAATAAAATAAGAAATATCGATCCGGCACGGGTCAGGCGATGGCACGGCTCTGGCCTGCCAGTTCTGACAGAATTTCATGATTTTCGATGGTGATGTATTTTCCTTTCACCGCCAGCATGCCGCTTTTCTGGAAGCGACCAAGCAGACGGCTGATGGTTTCTACCGTCAATCCAAGGTAGTTACCAATATCACCACGGGTCATGGTCAGACGGAATTCACGCTGTGAGAAACCACGCTGGCCGAAGCGGCGCGACAGACCGTAAATAAAGGCGGCCAGACGTTCTTCCGCATTTTTCTTCGACAACAGCAGGATCATTTCCTGGTCGCCCTTAATTTCGCCGCTCATCAGGCGCATCATCTGCTGACGCAGGCTGGGCATTTTACCGGAAAGGTCGTCGAGGGTTTCGAAAGGAATTTCGCACACCATGGCGGTTTCTAACGCCTGAGCGAAGCTGGGATGCTGGTTACCGCTGATGGCATCAAAGCCGACCAGATCACCCGCCAGATGGAAGCCGGTAATCTGCTCATCACCCTGTTCGGTGATGGTGTAGCTTTTAATGGTCCCGGAGCGAATCGCGTACAGGGAACGCAGTTCGTCACCCGCTTTAAACAGCGTTTGTCCTTTCTGAATCGGTTTTTTACGCTCGATGATGTTATCAAGCTGGTCCAGCTCATGCTCGTTAAGCGTGAAGGGAATACAAAGCTGACTGATGCTGCAATCCTGGCAGTGAATGGCGCAACCACCCGATTGTATGCGTCTAGTGATAATTCGCTTTTCCGGAATCATAATGTACGCTCGATGATAATTGACTGACATCAATTTACCATTTTTCCCGCACACAAGGGAACTCATCTGAGCAGTTTTAGGCACAATAAATATGTGGACGTTATTAATAATCGTCATCTCTGTAAAAGTTGTGTGAAAAACAATCTGTAATCAGATGATTCGCAGGCTAACCTCCGCCAAATAGGCTTGATATCCGATTTTTTAGTTAAGCTCACCACAGAATCCACCTCCATGATCCGTATCAATAAGCGGACAAACACAACCCGGATGAAGCCTGTCCGTTTTTTGCTAAACTCACAGCTGTAGAAAAATGCAGAAAACGCGCGCAGGGCGCGTATTGATCGGGGATAACGTGATGAGCGACAACGCTGATGAGCTTGAGCTGTTTAAACAGGCGATGGGAGACGTTAAGCCACTGAAAGCCTGTTCCAGCACCTTATGGTTACCTTCTTCGCAAAATAAAGTGCGCCAGGTGCTCGATCCACAGCTGGATAATCCGCTGACCACTGGCCTGCTGGATATTGTCCCGTTGACCACGCCGCTGGAATACAAAGCAGAAGGAATTCAACAGGGCGTGCTGGACAAACTCTTTCAGGGAAAATACCCGCCGCAGGCCACGCTGAATCTCATTCGTTACACCGTCGAACAGTGCCGTCAGGCCCTGTATCTGTTTATGTTGCAGTGCGTACAGGATGGTCTGCGCAATGTGTTGATCGTGCATGGAAAAGGGCGTGATGATGCCTCACATGCCAATATCGTGCGCAGCTATCTGATGCGTTGGCTGCCGCAGTTTGAGGATGTACAGGCATTTTGCTGCGCCCGGTCACAGGATGGCGGCACGGGGGCCTGCTACGTTGGGTTGCGTAAGAATGAACAGGCACGGCTGGAAAACCGTGAACGTCATGCCAAACGCAGTCGATGATATGTCAGCCTGAATGGGATTTTCGGATCGTGGCCAGCAGGATCTCGGCACTCAGTGTCAGAGGCGCACCAGAGCGGGTCATGATGCCGACTGCTTCGCCGGGGCCATGTGAGGCAATCGGCAGCGCAGCCAGCGCATTATGCAGCAAGTCTTCTTTAATCGCGCCCGATGGCACAAACCACACATAGTTGTAACGCAACGCCAGTTGGCGGGCCAGCGACGTTGAGGATGTCTCCACCAGGGTGCCTGGCAACGTGCAACCTTGTTCTTTCAGCATGGCTTCGGCAATGCGACGCGGAGCGGTGCCCTCCGGTGAAATGACCACGGGCCAGGAGAGCGCTTTAGAAAGCGTGACATTGTCACTTAATAGTGGATGATCTGGCCGTACCACCAGGCGCAAGGACTCCAGAAAAAGCAGTTCGTAGGTCAACCCGGCCATCAAATCGGGATCGGCCATGCGCCCAATCCCAACGTCAAATTCTCCGGCTTTAAGCGCAGCGATCAGTACATTGTTGTGCAGCGTTGCCACTTGCACAATTGCCTGTGGCTGTTGCTGGTGAAAGCGATCGAGAATTGACGGCAACATTCCCAGCGCCACAGTGGTCAGCACGCCAAGGCGCATCACTTCAGGGGATTTTTCGTGCGGTAATGTAAACGACTGCCCGGCATGATTAAGTGCATCAAGAACACGTACCGCGTGCGTGAGAAACTGTTCTCCCATTGTGGTTAGCTGTGCACCCAAACGCCCGCGTTCAAACAGCCGCACACCCGCCAAATCCTCCAGCTCGTTCAGTGTCTTCGACAGAGCGGGCTGGCTGAGTGACAACGTTTCGGCGGCACGTCCCAGCGTCCCTTGCTGTGCAACGGCGACGAAGGTATGTAAATGGCGCAGACGAATACGCTGATTAAACTGATATTTTTTGTCCATTACGCAGAATAATAACGGCCCGGATAAACTGGCAAGTTTTCTCTGAGTATTTTGTTAACCTTATTGCAAAATTTAATTAACATTTACCGCTTTTCCGACGTTATCCATTACTTCTGGTATGACTACAGAGCGAAAGGGTATTGCAGAGATTATTAATCCTTTGAAAAAGTGAGCGAATACCTGAATACCGTATTGAGATCATTTCTGTCACATTTCAGGATAAAACGGACATATTTTCCCAGGAGAATTCCATAACAATCCGTTATGATAGCCGGCACTTTTTCTGTAAACCTCTGCAACGTTGTCATCCGGGCGGGGTTAACACTGGCCTGTTATGGAGCGCGAAGTGGACAGTACCGCAGCGATCGATATCCGTACGTTGATTAATCAGGGGTCGTTGAGTCGTTATCAAAA
Source organism: Erwinia sp. MYb416 (assembly GCF_037479575.1). NCBI lineage: Bacteria > Pseudomonadati > Pseudomonadota > Gammaproteobacteria > Enterobacterales > Erwiniaceae > Erwinia > Erwinia sp. MYb416. The sequence goes on along the minus strand of NZ_JBBGYT010000442.1, from coordinate 45,926 downwards.
ACGCATCATCGCCCTGAGTTTTGCCGTGGTGGCAATGGATGGTATGGATATTGCCCTGATGGGTTTCATTGCCCCGGCGTTGAAAAGCGCATGGGGAGTGACGAACCATCAGTTAGGTGCCGTCATCAGTGCCGCGCTGATCGGGCTGGCGCTAGGCGCGATGTTTGCCGGGCCGCTGGCCGATCGCTTTGGCCGCCGGGTGATCATCATTTGCAGCGTGTTCTTCTTTGGCTTATGGACGCTGGCCACTGCCTTCTCGCAAAACCTTGACCAGATCATGTTGTTCCGCTTTCTGACGGGGCTTGGGCTGGGCGCTGCCATGCCCAATGTCGGCACGCTGGTAGCGGAATACTCTCCTGAACGAAAACGTGCCTTTCTCATCACCGTGGTGTTCTGCGGCTTTACCTTTGGTGCCGCCAGCGGTGGGTTCGCCGCCTCATGGTTAATCCCGAACTTAGGCTGGCATGCGGTGCTGGTGATGGGCGGTATTCTGCCGCTGCTGATGGTGCCCTTGCTGCTGCGCTGGCTGCCGGAATCCGTGCGTTTTATGATCACCCGTAACGCCCCGGCGGCGCAGATCCGGCAAATCGTTGAGAAGATGCATCCCGGCAGTATAGGAGAAGCGTGCATCTTCACGCGCAGCGAAGCCGCAACCAGTGAAGGTGCGGTAAAAGTGGTGCTGTCGCGCCGTTACTTCTTCGGCAGCATGATGCTATGGGGCAGTTATTTTATGGGGCTGTTTCTGGTCTATCTGATCGGTTCCTGGCTGCCGTCGCTGGTGAAGGATGTCGGTATGACGGTGACGCAGGCGGCGCTGGTTACGGCGATGTATCAGGCGGGTGGCACCGTGGGGTCGTTGTTTGCGGGCTGGATGATGGATCGTTTTAACGCCAATCTGGCGCTGGCGGCGATCTATTTCACCGGCTCAATTGCCACGGTGTGCATTGGCTATGCGCCAGCGGATGTCTGGGTACTGGGTTCGGTGGCCTTTTGCAGCGGTTTTTGTCTGAACGGGGCGAATACTGGCATGAATGCACTGTCAGCCAGTTACTATCCTACCCATGCCCGCGCCACGGGGTCCAGTTGGATGCACGGCGTGGGGCGTATCGGGGCTATCCTGAGTGCGTTCGCGGGTGCGCAAATGCTGTCGCTCGGCTGGAATATCACGGATGTTTTCTCTTTCCTGGCGATTCCGGCAGTGCTGACGACTCTGATGCTGGTGGCGAAATACCGTTATGGTTATCAGCGTGAGGCGTGATGTATGCGGTCGACCCGAAAGGCCAGGGTCTTAAGGTCAACGTCTTAAGGTCAACGTCTTAAGGTCAAGGGCGTTTCGCTTTCCCGCTGCGCGGGCGAAGCGACAAGGGGCGGCCAGTCGCCGCCGCCCCTTGACCCCGGGCTTGCGGCAGGCGCCGCGCCCGTTTCACGGATGCCTTCGTCAGTTCCGTTCACCGACGGACCACTCGTGACGGCACTTCCCTGTGCCGGCCCGAGCTTTCACCGCCGTCCTGGCGGTTCATCCTGGTTCACATCACTTCCTCAGCGCAGCTTAATTGCCGCCTCAACATCAAAACCAAAATCTAAAAGATTAAATAAAACCAAAAAGGCTTTTTGTGTCTGGTCTGTTTGATTGGTTTTTCTTTTTATTTTGACCCGGCCGTTGACCTTTTGAGCGGCAATTAAGCCTCGCCGAAGGAGGGCGGATTTCCAGGACGAGCTGACAGGACGTCGGCGAGAGGGTGAGCCGGGACAGGGATGTCCCGTCACGCCCGGTCCGGCGGGAAAACCGATCGACTGAGGGAACCCGCTTTAGCGGGCGATGCGCCTGCCGCAAGCCTGGGTCCCCAGGGGGGTGGCGATTGTCCACCCTGGGTCGCTCAGCCCGCGTAGCGGGAAAGCGAAATGCCCTTGACCTGGCCCTTGACCTTAAAACATGAAAATTAACTGATCACCAACCCGCCAGGCATACTATTGCAACTGACTATTACTGATCACAGTAAAACGGCCCGCGCCCAGAAACATCACGGCCAGCGCGCCGAAGAAATAGAGCGCTTCCCCTTCCAGTGCCCAGGCCCCCACGCCAGTGCGGTCCCACACTGCGCCTGTTTTCACCAGCAGGGTGGCCACCGCCAGATTCACGACGATCACAAACGCCGCCGGGCGCGTCATCAGGCCAATGATAATCATCAACGGTGCCACCACTTCCCCAAGATAAGCACCATAAGCCACAAAGCCGGGGATGCCATGCGCATGCAGCAGTCTGGCTATCCAGCCAACGCCATGCTGCACTTTAAACACACCATGAAACAGCAGCAGTGCACCGAGCGAAACGCGTAAAACCAGCTTGCCCAAATCCGGATGATCGCTGAGGCGGGAAAATCCATTATTAATCGCGGTAAACATAACGTAATCCTTGAAGGTAAAGGCGGAATGCGCATGAAGCGGTGTGTCGATCATCGCACTGAGTAAAACACGCGTCATATCAGCATAATCTGCAAATCAAAAGCCGTGATGGACTTTCTCCCTTCGTCTGCAAATAATTAACCCAGAGATGATGTGGAAAAACCTATGAGAAACGAACGATCATTACGGATTATGACGGCGGAAGGCAGCCTGCTTGGGAGTGTGGAAGAGGGGATTTTCGTCTTCAAAGGGATTCCTTATGCGGCACCGCCCGTGGGCGAACTTCGCTGGAAGGCGCCGAAACCACTGAATGCCTGGCAGGGAGATAAAGACGCCACAGACTGGGGACCGGCCAGCTGGCAGAGTCGGGAGTATTGCCTGGCGGTAGGCGGCGGCGACCCCGGCCGTTTTCATGAAGACTGCCTGTACCTCAATGTCTGGACCCCGGATATCGCCCCGGCAACACCGCTGCCGGTCATGGTGTGGATTCACGGTGGCGGCTACGCCGTTGGCTCCGGTGGATTAACCCCGTATCTGGGGGAACCGCTGGCGCAGCGTGGTGCGGTGATCGTGACGATAAACTATCGCCTGGGCCAACTGGGCTTTTTTGCTCACCCGGCGCTGGACCGCGAATATGCCGACGGTGAAGTGGTCAATAACTTCGCCTTACTCGATCAGATTGCCGCCTTGCAGTGGGTGCAGCGCAATATCCGTGCCTTTGGTGGAAACCCGAAAAACGTCACGCTGATGGGGGAGTCCTCCGGTGCCCGCAGCGTACTCTCGCTGTTTGCCTCACCGCTGGCCGAGGGGTTATTCCATAAAGGCATTGTCCAGAGCGCCTACGGTGTACCGGATGTGTCACGTACAGAGGCACTCAAAAAAGGGCAGGCGCTGGCCAGTCATTTTAATCTCCCTGATGCCAGCGCGGAACAGCTACGTGCCTTACCCGCTGAATCATTCTGGCCGCTGGATCGCGCGCTAAACATCGGGCCGGTGGCGATTCACGGCGACCGCGTGCTGCCGCAGCCGATGCTCAGCGTGTTTACCGCAGCCAGACAGCAGCGCCTGCCGCTGATGATTGGCAGCAACAGTGATGAAGCCAGCGTACTGGCCTATTTTGGTGTGGATGCGGCTAAGGTGATTGCCGATATCCGCCGCAAGCATCCGCTGGCGCTCCGACTGATCAAGCTGCTGTACCCGGACGTCTGGGATGATGGCGAACTCGGCAGGCAGGTGGCTCGTGACATGACCTTCACCACGCAGGGGTACATTGTCGCCCTGGCGCAGCACCGTGCTGGTGTGCCGGGCTGGCGCTACTATTTTGATTATGTCTCTGAAAACGCGCATGATCTCTATCCTCATGGCACCCGGCATGGCAATGAAATTCCGTACGTCCTCAACACGCTGGGCCAGTTAGATCCCGTTGACACCGCACGATCTTTCACTGAGGGAGACCATGATTTTTCCCAACGTGTCAGCGAATACTGGCTGCGTTTTGCCCGCGATGCGACGGTATTCTCGCATCAGATAAACGGGGAAACCGACTGGCCCGCCTGGCATCCCTGGAGTGACATCACGCTACGCTTTGGTCGTCACGGCCTGGCCTGTATTGCCCCTGAAAAACGCTTTATGCGACGCAGAATGCAGGTGTTTCGTCTGCTGATGCGGGCATTTGTGCATCTCAGACACGATTAATTAGGGTTGCTCAGGGGATAGTTAATTTTTACTGCTGTATTTTAAATGACCTAAATCGTCAGAAAACGGCATCATAGCAATAACTTATGATTTACCATGGAAAGTATGAGGAATAAAACGCAGCAATATAAATCGTGTTAATTTCTTAATTTTTTAAAGTCTCCGTGCCGATAACTTGCCTGATAGCCCTAGATAACAACACTTTTATCGGTATCACCAGGTCACGGAGTCATTATGAAATTATTAAAAAATTATACCATCCGCGCAGTTTTGCTGTGGATCTTAGGCTTTTTCTGCCTGCTTTGGGGCGCTGTGGGTCTGTACAGCGTGTATTCACTCAATCAGTTAAGTGAAGGTAATGCTGTTGATCGCCATCTGGTCGGACAGATGAGCACATTAAGCAAAGGTAACGATCAATATTTCCGCGTGATCACCCGTTTAACGCGTGCGATAGATTCCAAAAAACCGGAAGACATGGCGTCGGTGCAGAAAGCACTGGATAACATGGCCACGCTGCTGGCTGATTTCAAACAACAGTCGCCGGGCCCGCTGGATCAGCAGTACGCTTCCGGTGCCATTGACAGCTGGCAGAAGCTGCTGGATGACGGTGTTAAACCGCAGGTTCGCCTGGCACAGCAGGGGTCACCGGATGACTACCGTCGCCATGCCGCCAGCATTACGCCAGCCCTGAGCCGTGATTTTGGTGCCAGCGTAGAGAAATTCAACGTGGCGGCGGCGGCTAAACTCGATGCGACTCGTGTTACGGTCGACCATCTGACCCACGTCACCAAAACCGTGCTGGTACTGGCGGTGATTGCCGGATTGTTGATTCTGGTGTTTACCGACCGCTATCTGGTGGTGATGCTGGTGCGTCCGCTGGACACCATCCGCGAGCACTTCCGTGTGATTGCCGAAGGGGATCTGACCCAACCGGTTAACGACTTTGGCCGTAACTGTGTCGGCAAACTGGTGCCACTGCTGCGGGCGATGCAGGACAGCCTGCGTGACGCCGTCAGCGCTATTCGCAGCGGTACGGAAAATATCCATCGCGGAGCGGCAGAAATCTCCTCCGGCAACAACGATCTGTCCTCGCGTACTGAAGAGCAGGCCTCGGCGCTGGAGCAGACGGCAGCGAGCATGGAGCAGCTGACCGCCACGGTGAAATTCAATGCCGACAATGCGCGTCAGGCCAGCTCACTGGCGGATACTGCCTCTGTAACGGCCAGCAAAGGGGGCAAGCTGGTGAATGAAGTGGTTAACACCATGCAGGGCATTGCCGGCAGCTCGAAGAAAATTGCCGAAATTACCACGGTCATTAACAGCATTGCCTTCCAGACCAATATCCTTGCACTGAACGCAGCGGTAGAAGCCGCCCGCGCCGGAGAGCAGGGGCGTGGTTTTGCCGTGGTGGCCAGCGAAGTGCGCAACCTGGCACAGCGTAGTGCCGGTGCAGCGAAAGAGATCGAAACGCTGATTGCGGACTCTGTTTCCCGCGTCGATACCGGTTCAAAACTGGTCGGTGAAGCCGGAAGCACGATGGGCGACATCCTGACATCGGTGGCTGAAGTTACCGAAATCATGAAGCAGATCGCGTCAGCTTCCGAAGAGCAGAGCAAAGGCATTTCTCAGGTGGGCACCGCGATTTCAGAAATGGACAGCGTCACCCAGCAGAACGCCTCGCTGGTTGAACAGGTTTCTGCGGCAGCCAGCGCGCTGGAGCGCCAGACGGAAGAGCTGACGCTGTCGGTGTCGAAGTTCCGCCTTTCCGCCAACAGTGCACCTGCCAGTCATTCTGCCGCTGCACCGGCAGCGTTGAAAAGCCCGCTGAAAACCCTGGGTGCGCCAAAAAACCGCGCTACCTCTGCTGACGAGTGGGTGTCTTTCTAAGGCTGTTCACATAACCACGCCACCAGCTCATCCAGCAGCGGTGGCGATACTGAAGGCGGGCGACGGATCAGGCTGTAGACCGCGCCCGTTTTTACACTGCCCGCAACGGGCGCGACCAGACGCTGCATCGTCAGATCTTCCGCTATCAGTGTGACATCGGCCACGGTCACGCCAAACCCCTGAATGGCTGCGCTAATCGCCAAATCCATCGTCGAAAAATGCTGATTCCGTTTCATCGCCAGCGGCTGTTGCTGTGCCTGTAACCACAGCTGCCAGTCGCGGTTGTCGGCAGTGGGATGCAAAAACGTCATGTCTGCCAGGGATGTCGCCGTTGCAGGCCCGTCGGGGAGCAGGGAGGCGGCCATGACCGGTGTCAGCGCCTCTTCAAACAACAACACGCTGTTGCGCGGGCTGCTGCCATACAGAATGGCCGCATCAAAGTTATCCAGCTGGCTGCTGTGATCCACGGTCGTGGTCAGGGAGACGTGCAGTTCCGGGCGTGCTTTCTCCAGCGCCACCAGCTTTGGCACCAGCCAGCGCATCGCGCAGGTCGGGGCTTTCAGACGGATCATCGCATTCTGCCTGCTGGCCTGTTGCGCCGCTTCGTGCATCTGCTGATAGCCACTTTGCAGCGCGGGCAGCAGGCTGGCGCCCTGCGGGGTCAGCGTCAGACCGCGTGCATGGCGGTCAAATAGCGCAAAACCCAGCCAGGCTTCCAGCGCGGCAATTTTACGGCTCACGGCACCCTGGGTAATACAGAGTTCGCTGGCGGCACGCGTCAGATTGAGATGACGGGCGGTCACAATAAAAGCATGGATGGCATTTAACGGCAGCGGGCGCTGAGGCATGGGGTTCTCTGAGCTATGATTAAACGTCATGGCTATTATGACAACAATTCGCTTGTCGCCTCAAGTGCCGCCGCGTTGAATAGGGCTAACGAATTTTACCCTGTTTGGCTAATGTCCTGACCTGGAGCTTCCATGACCATCACCTCTTCGGTGCAGCAACGTTCTAAATTACCCGATGTCGGTACCACGATTTTTTCGGTGATCGGCCAGCTCTCTGCACAGTACAACGCGATTAACCTGTCGCAGGGCGCCCCTAACTTCCCGTGTGATCCTCAGTTGGTGAACGGTGTGACCCGCGCCATGCAGCAGGGTCATAACCAGTACGCCCCGATGACCGGCCTGGCGGCGCTGCGTGAGGTGCTGGCAAAAAAAGTTGAAACGCTGTACGGCCAGAAGTATGACGTTGCCAGCGAAGTGCTGATCACCGCCAGCGCCAGCGAAGGGTTGTACTCGGCCATTGCCGGGTTGGTTCATCCGGGTGATGAAGTGATTTTCTTCGAACCAGCGTTCGACAGCTATGCGCCTATTGTGCGTCTGCAAGGTGCAACGCCCATCGGCCTGAAATTACAGGTACCTGATTTCGCCATCAATTGGGATGAAGTCAGTGCGGCGATCACGCCGAAAACGCGCATGATCATTATCAATACCCCGCATAACCCGAGTTCACAGGTCCTCAGCCGTGACGATCTTGACCGTCTGGCATTACTGACCCGCAACACGGATATCGTGGTGCTGTCGGATGAAGTCTATGAGCATATTCTGTTTGATGGCCGTCAACACCACGGAATGGCAACCCACTCTGAGCTGGCGCAGCGCAGTGTGATTGTTTCATCCTTTGGAAAAACCTTCCATGTGACCGGCTGGCGCGTCGGTTATCTGCTGGCCCCGGCTGAGTTGATGGATGAAGTGGTCAAAGTGCATCAGTTTATGATGTTCTCCGCCGACACCCCCATGCAGGTGGCGTTTGCCGACTATCTGCATCAGCCCGCTAACTATCTGGGCCTGGGGGAATTTTACCAGCGTAAACGCGATACGCTGGCCAGCCTGCTGAAAGATTCACCGTTTACGCTGCTGCCTTCGGCCGGATCGTTCTTTATGTTAGCCAGTTATGCAGATTTCAGTGACGAGACTGACAGTGAAATGGTAAAACGTTTGATTGTTGATCACGGTGTGGCCACCATTCCGCTGTCGGCGTTTTATACCGATGGCACCGACAATAAATTAATCCGTCTTTCTTTCGCAAAAGACGAAGCCACCTTGCAGGCGGGCGCGCGCGCACTCTGTCAGGTCAAGCCTCGCTAACAGCACCACTCTGAGGGTAAATGAATGAAAAAACTGAATGCGTTGTTTGTGGCAGTAGGGTTGCTGACGTCCATGTCAGCGCTGGCGCAGGACACACTGCGTTACGGTCTGGAGTCACAGTACCCACCGTTTGAAAGCCGCAACGCCTCAGGCGAGCTGGAAGGGTTTGATATCGAACTGGGCAAAGCGATTTGCCAGGTGGGAAATTTCAAATGCAGCTGGGTGGAAAGCAGTTTTGATGCCCTGATCCCGGCGCTGGCCGCGAAGAAATTCGATGCCATCAACTCGGCGATGAACATCACCGAAGCGCGTATGAAAAGCATCGGTTTCACCAATCCTATTTACCGTATCCCGAGCATGCTGATTGCGAAAACCGGTTCCGGTCTGCTGCCAACTGTTGACAGCCTGAAAGGCAAAAGCATTGGTGTGTTGCAGGGTTCCGTTCAGGAAACCTTCGCCAAAAAACACTGGGAGCCACAGGGTGTGACTGTGACGCCTTACCAGGATCAGAACCAGGTTTACAACGACATGGTCGCGGGCCGCCTTGACGGTACGCTGGTGATGTCGGCTGCCGGGCAGTCTGGCTTCCTGGAAAAACCGCAGGGTAAAGAATTTAGCTTTGCCGGTAAGGCCGTGGAAGATCCGGTGGTACTCGGTGTCGGAATTGGTTTTGGTCTGCGTAAAGACGATGCCAAATTGAAAGAAGCGCTGGATGCCGCCATTGTGAAAGTGCAGAACGATGGCACCGTCACCAAACTGGCCGCGAAGTTCTTCCCAGGTATTGATGTGACAGTGAAATAACGTTACGCCACTCCGGCGGCCAGCCCTGCTGGCCGTCCCTGACATCCTCCCCAAACCGCCGATAGCCACTATGTCACGTGCTCAACGTCTGCTCGATCTGCTGCAACTTTTGCGTAACCACCGTTTCCCCATTACGGCTGAACAACTTGCCAGCGAATTGCGTGTCAGTACGCGAACGCTTTACCGTGATATTGCCACTTTGCAGCAACAAGGGGCGGATATCGTGGGTGAACCCGGATTGGGCTATGTTTTAAGACCCGGATTTACCCTGCCGCCGTTAATGTTTAACACTGCGGAAATTGCGGCGCTGGTACTCGGTTCCCGTTGGGTTGCGCGCCGGACCGATAACGAACTCGCCGCAGCGGCGCACTCTGCATTAAGCAAGATTGCCGATGTTTTGCCACCCGAACTGCGTTCGCAGCTGGAGTTATCGCCGCTGATGGTCGGCCCGGCGAAGGCGGAGTTGGCTATCAGTATTGATGTTGGCGCATTACGTCAGGCTATCAGCCGGCAGAACATCATAGAGATTGACTACCTTGATCTGAAAGACGTTAGCTCCCGGCGCAGAGTCTGGCCCATTGCGATTGGTTTTTTTGACTCTGTGCAGGTGCTCGTGGCCTGGTGCGAAACACGCGATGATTACCGCCATTTTCGCCTTGATCGTTTCACCCACCTGCAGGTCACCGCGCAGCGGTATCCACGTGCTCGCACACAGCTGATGAAAGCGTGGCGGGAACGCCATAATATTTCTGCTCAGGGATTTGGCTACTGACAAAAACTGTCAGTCGCATCGCCTAGTCTGTTCCCGTCCAGTCACTAAACGGGAAACCCCAAATGAAAGCACTTGATTTCACCATTCTGTATGTTGCCAGCCCGGCTAACAGCGCCGCTTTTTACCAGCGGATACTGAACGTTGATGCCGTCGAATTTTCACCCACCTTTGCGATGTTTATCCTGCCTTCCGGCGGTCGTCTCGGGCTGTGGATAGCCTCCGGGGTGACGCCGCCGGTGAGTGCCGGAGCCAGCCAGTCGGAGATTGTGTTTACTGCCGAAAGTCGTCAAGAGGTGGATAGTCTCTTCAGCCAATGGCAGGCGTGGGGCGTTGAGATCCTCGACCCACCAGCAACGCTGGATTTCGGATATACCTTTACCGCCTGCGACCCGGACGGGCATCGTCTACGTGTGTATGTTTATGAGGAATGAGGCGTACTCGCGGGTGCAGGTCAACATCAAGGGTGTTTCGCTTTTACCCGAAGTGGGCGGAGCGGTCGAGGGCTTGCGTCAGGCACATCGTACACTTGCAGCGAATCCCTTCGTCAGCTTCGTTCACCGACGCACCGGTTGTTGACGGCACATCGGGTTGCCGGTTTTAAAACCGACAGCGTGCAACCGTGCTGCGGGGATGGGGCCAGTTTGAGGTAAGCCGGACGTCACGCGACAGGACGTCGCGTGCCGAGGCCCGCAGGGATGCGGACTTTGCCGATCCGGCGTGCTCAAACTGGCCTCAGACCTGAAGCCAAACTGTCAGCCACAAAAAACAAGGTGATCCTTCAGCCCCACGGAAGGTCGTATTTCCCGGTAAGCCCACTAGAAATTACTCCGCTGCCAGCAGGCAGATTTTCTCAGCCAGCTGGTAAGACTTCACAAAGGACGGGATCGGCAGGAACTCAAACTTTGAGTGGAAATTATGCGCGCCAGTAAAGAAGTTCGGCGTTAATAACCCTTTTGCAGACAGCGCTGCACCATCCGTGCCGCCGCGCATCGGGATCACCTTCGGTTCAATATCCAGCTGTTTCATCGCGGCAAAAATCAGGTCAATCGGGCGCTTATCGGCGCCAATCGCGTTGCTGATATTGCTGTAGGTATCCGAAATACTGACCTCCACCTTGCCTGTTGGATACGCCTGGCGAATGATTTCCGCCACCTGATGCATCTGCTGTTTACGTTGCTCAAAGCTTGCCAGATCGAAATCACGAATCGAGGCCTTCAGGCGCGTTTCGCTGGCGTTGGCCTGCATATCATTAAACCAGGTGTAACCTTCACGTCCGGCAGTATGTTCCGGCGTCTGCTGGCGATCAAAGTGGCCGATAAAGTCCCAGGCCATCAGCAGCGGGTTCACCAGTACGCCTTTGCCTGACATCGGGTGGGCGGTAACGCCCGTCAGGATGATCTCAGCGGCGGCGGCATTGAAGTTCTCATACACCACTTCGCCCAGTTCGCAGCAGTCGATGGTATAAGCAAAGTCCACATCAAAGCGCGTCTTCAGATCCAGTGCTTTCGCGCCGCGCAGGCCGATCTCTTCATCCGGCACAAACGCCACCACAATATCGCCGTGCGGCTGCGCATCGTTCAGGTTTTCCATCAGCGTCATCACCACCGTCACGGCGGCTTTATTGTCGGCACCCAGCACGCTGGTACCATCGCTGAAAATAATGTCCTGCCCGTGATAAGCGGCGATCTCCGGGTGTTGCGCCTGGCGCAGCCAGATATCCTGTTCTGCATTCAGGCACAGATCTTGGCCCTCGAAGCGCAGGGTCTGCGGGTGAATATGCGGCGAGAGGCCGACATCCACGGTATCAATATGCGTAATAAAACCGATGCGCGGGGCGCCAGGGCGATTACCGGGTTTCACGGCGGTCACGGTGGCGAATTCATCAATCACCACGTTGTGTAACCCCAGCTGACGCAGTTCATCCGCCAGCAGCCGTGCCATATCATGTTGTTCAGGCGTGCTGGGCAGCACGGTGGACGCGGCGTCACTCTGGCTGGTGACCGCCAGATAGCGGTAAAAACGTTGAGTCAGCTGACGTGCCAGTAAATCAGTCATAAGCTTTCCTTATTTGTCTCGAGCGGTATGATTTCGGTAATGTGCAAAATCATGTTATTCATGAACAGGTTATTTACAGGTTTACGCACCACCCCCTGATAATGTCAAATAAAAAGCGAGGATGGAGATGAAGAAAGCGGTATTACGCACGGTTCTGGCGGCTCTGGCGCTGACCGTCACTTCAGCGGTTTCGGCAAAAACGCTGGTGTTCTGCTCTGAGGGATCGCCAGAAAACTTTAACCCGCAGCTGTACACCTCAGGCACCAGCGTGGATGCCAGCGCGGTGCCGATTTATAACCGGCTTGTCGATTTTACCCCCGGCACCACCCAGTTGATCCCCTCGCTGGCCGAAAGCTGGGATATCAGCCCGGACGGCACGGTTTACACCTTCCATCTGCGTAAGGGCGTGAAATTCCATAGTAATAAAAACTACAAACCAACGCGTGATTTTAACGCCGACGATGTCATCTTCTCGTTTATGCGCCAGAAAGATCCCGCCAACCCTTATCACAAGGTGTCTAACGGCAGTTACACCAACTTCGAAAGCCTGGAGTTCGGCACCTTGCTGAAAGGCATCGATAAGATTGACGATCACACCGTGCGCTTTACGCTTGCCCATGCGGAGGCGCCATTCCTCGCCGATCTCGGCTGGTACTTTGCCTCGATTCTCTCGGCCGAATATGCCGATGCGATGCTGAAAGCGGGCACGCCGGAAAAAGTGGATCGTGAACCGATCGGCACCGGGCCCTTTGAACTGGCGCAATACCAGAAAGATTCGCGCATCCTGTACCGTGCGTTCCCGCAATACTGGCAGGGTAAGGCGAAGCTGGACCGTCTGATCTTCACCATTACGCCGGATGCCTCAGTGCGCGCGGCCAAGCTGGAGAAAAACGAGTGTCAGGTGATGCCGTTCCCGAATCCGGCCGATCTGAAACGCCTGGAGGAAAACCCGAATATCACCATGATGCAAAAAGCAGGGCTGAACACCGGATTCCTCGCGTTCAATACGCAAAAAGCCCCGCTGGATAATGTCAAAGTGCGTCAGGCACTCAGCATGGCGATTAACAAATCTGCGATTATCGAGGCGGTATTCCAGGGGACGGGCACCGCAGCAAAAAACCTGCTGCCGCCGGGCGTATGGAGCGCGGATAAAGATCTGAAAGATTACGACTATGCGCCAGATCAGGCGAAGGCTTTGCTGAAAGAGGCGGGCATTGCACCGGGTACCACCATTGACCTGTGGGCGATGCCGGTTCAGCGGCCTTACAACCCGAATGCACGGCGTATGGCGGAGATGATCCAGGCGGACTGGGCGAAGGTCGGCATCAAAGCCAATATCGTCAGCTTTGAGTGGGGCGAATATCTCTCAAGGGTGAAAAACGGCGAACATCAGGCGGCACTGATGGGCTGGACCACGGCAACGGGCGACCCGGATAACTTCTTCGGCCCGCTGTTCAGCTGCACCTCTGCCAACGGCGGTTCCAACTCAGCGAAGTGGTGCTATGCGCCGTTTGATCAGCTGATTACCAAGGCGCGTGCCGAACAGGATCACGACAAGCGGGTAGTGATGTACCGCGAAGCGCAGCAGATCATGCACGATCAGGCGCCAGCGGTGATGATTGCCCACTCGACCATCTTTGAACCGGTACGCAAAGAAGTGACGGGTTATGAAGTGGACCCGTTTGGCAAACACATCTTCTATCAGGTGGATGTGAAATAAAACGCAGTGATGCTGATCTGCGCGATTGTCCAGGTCAACGTCAAGGTCAACGTCAAGGGCGTTTCGCTTACCCGCTGCGCGGGCTGAGCGACCCAGGGCGGCCAGTCGCCGCCGCCCTGGGGACCCGGGCTTTGCGGCAGGCGCATCGCCCGCTTTCAGCGGGTGCCTTCGCAAGCGCCGCTCACCGACGGAACGGTCGTGACGGCACCTCCCTGTGCCTGCTCTCCCTCTCACCGCCGTCCTGGCGGTTCGTCCTGGTTCACTGCGCTTCCTCAGCGCTGCTGAATGCCGCCTCAACGTCAAAACCCAGGTCAAAACCAAACTCAAATTAATCCACAGAAATTATCATGTTGTCGCTATTTTAAAACCCACAGCGAGCACAGTTTTTGCGGGGATGGGGCCAGTTTGAGGTAAGCCGGACGTCACGCGGCAGGGACGCCGCGTGCCGAGGCCCGCAGGGATGCGGCCGTTGCCGATCCGGCGTGCTCAAACTGGCCCCGGACCTGAAGCTAAACTGTCAGCGACAAAAATGACTGGGAAGCCCTCAGGGTGCGACCCTGTTTCCGGTCACCCCATACCCCCTAAAAATCAAACGCCGCCCGGATACTCTCATCCTTCTGCTTCAACTCATGCCGCACAAATTCCAGAAACAGCGTCAGCGCCGTCCCCGGTTTACGGCCAATGGCGGTCTGAACCTGCAATGAACGCTGGCTGAGCTGCTCAGCACCTACTGATTTCAGCATCAACCCGTGTTCAACCGCCTGGTACATCACCGTGAACTGGCTGCAAATGGTGATTGCCGTGGGGGTCTGTAACAGGAACGTATACAGCGTGCTGAAGTTATTGCAGGTCAGCACAGGTTCAACAAACGTCCCGCTCATACGGCAGGAGAGGTCAAACAGCTGGCGTACCGTGGTTCCCGCATCCGGTAATGCCAGCGGGTACGCCATCAGGTCACTGAGCTGTATCTGCTGTTGCGCCAGCGGGTGACTTTCATGCATCACCAGCAACACCGGGGCGGGCCAGGCGGCCACCACCTCCACGCCGCGTTCCGGGTGAAGACTGAACTGAAACGCCACGTCACATTCGCCACGCCGCATGATTTCGGCCACCTCCAGGGCACTGGCGACCGTCAGATGAAAACTGACGCCGGGATGCAACTGACGAAACTGGGTGCACAGCACAGGCAGCAGGCTGAACGCCATGCCGTCGGTGCAGGCCACCCGCAGCGCGGTGCGGCGAATGGCTTTCAGTCCTTTGATCTCGGCGATGGCATGTTCCATATCCATCATGCTCTTGCGCACGTGGTTTTCGAAAATCTGCCCGGCATCATTCAGCACCATGCCCCGTGCATGCCGTTCAAACAGCGGAGCGCCGACCCGCGCCTCCAGACGCTGGATCTGGCGGCTGATTGCCGACACGGCAACAAACAGCTGCTGACTGGCGGCACTCAGCGATCCACTGTTGGCGACGGCAAGAAAATAGCGAATTTCACTGCTGTGCATCGGGCTGCCTCGTTATGGTGCATGTTCACTGATCGTGCAGAACAGCATTGCTTTTAAAGCAACGCTAACTTGATTATTTGATGATTGTGGCAAAGAGCGATTCTAGCTTAAAACGGAGGGGCAAACACAAAAAGTAAACACAATAAAAACGGACCGACATATGACAGGTGAACAGGCGGTAGCGCTGGCCACGGCGTACTTTGACAGTGGCAAATTCAAACAGGTGCTGGCACGCCGCGTCGCCCTGCGCAGCGAAAGCCAGCGTGACGATCGCGATGAGGTGATCCAGCGCTATCTTGATGAAGAGATGGCGCCAGTGATGCAGGCGCTGGGCTTCACCACGGAACAGCTGGCGAACCCGCAGGCACCGTTACGGCCTTTCCTGTTGGCAACCCGCATAGAAGACCCGGAACTGCCGACCGTGCTCTGCTACGGCCACGGTGATGTGGTGTTTGGTGATGATGAAAACTGGCGCAGCGGCCTGACGCCCTGGGAACTGGTGGAAGAGGGCGACCGCTGGTACGGACGTGGCAGCGCGGATAATAAAGGCCAGCACTCGGTGAATATCGCCGCGCTGGAGCAGGTTGCAGCCGCGCGCGGCGGCACGCTGGGCTTTAACTGTAAATTCCTGTTTGAAATGGGCGAAGAGATCAGCTCCCCAGGCCTGATGGAGCTTTGCCAGCGCCACGGCGAGCAGTTGAAAGCCGATATCTTTATCGCCTCCGATGGCCCGCGCCTGAACGCCGTGCGTCCCACGCTGTTCCTTGGCTCACGGGGAGCGGTGAACTTCCGCCTCAGCATTCAGGCCCGCGACCGTGACTACCACTCAGGCAACTGGGGCGGCCTGCTGACCAACCCCGGCACCCAACTGGCCAGTGCGCTGGCCTGCCTGGTCAATCAGCACGGCCAGTTGCAGGTGTCAGCGCTGAAGCCGCCCGCGATCAGCGCGGCGGTGAAAGCGATCCTCAGCGACATTGAAGTGGGCGATGAAAATGGCCCGCAGATTGATCCGAACTGGGGCGAAGCCGGTCTGACGCCAACAGAGCGCCTCTATGGCTGGAACACGCTTGAGGTACTCTCATTCCTCGCCGGAAATCCGGCACGACCAATGAATGCCATTCCCGGCAAAGCGACCGCCGTCTGCCAGCTGCGTTTTGTGGTGGACACCGACTGGCAAAATATTGCCACGCATCTGCGCAACCATCTGGATGCGCACGGTTTTCCGCAGGTGACGGTGGAGGTGCTGCGCGGTTCCCCGGCGACACGTCTTGACCCGAGCGACCCGCTGGTTGACTGGGCGCTGGAGGTGATTGCCAACACCAGTGGCAAAAAACCGGCGCTGCTGCCGAATCTTGGCGGTTCACTGCCGAATGATGTCTTCGCCCACGCGCTGGGATTACCGACGTTGTGGATCCCGCACTCCTATCCGGCCTGCGGCCAGCATGCGGTGGATGAACATATGCTGAAATCCATTGCCCGCGAAGGATTACAAATCATGACCCGGCTGTTCTGGGATTTAGGCGAACAGGGCGGCACGTTGCTGGCCCGTCATCGTGCGCATCGCGCACAGGGGGAAGGCCAGTGAGCACTATCGTACAGCAACAACAGCCGGTCACACCGAACCTGTATAAAACCCTGTTTGCCACCTGCGTCGGTAACGCGCTGGAGTGGTTTGATATCGCGGTATACGGTTTTTTTGCCAACTATATTTCCCACGCCTTTTTCCCGACGGAGGACGCCTCAGTCTCCATGCTGCTGACCTTCGGCAGCTTTGGTGTCGCGTTCCTGATCCGTCCTCTGGGGGCCGTTGTGCTGGGGGCGTATGCGGACAGAGTCGGACGTAAAAAAGCGTTGCTGATGTCGATCACCCTGATGATGTTGGGTGGTCTGATGATTACCGTGATGCCGTCATATGAAAGCATTGGCCTGCTGGCACCGATCATGATCCTGCTGGCGCGTCTGATTCAGGGTTTCTCCGCCGGTGGGGAATTCGGCAGTTCGACGGCTTTCCTGGTGGAGCATTTCCCGGAACGTCGCGCATTTATTGCCAGCTGGCAGTTTGCTACCCAGGGTGCCAGTACCCTGATGGCGTCGGCGTTTGGCCTGGGGCTGACCGCCTGGCTGACAGAGGCGCAGATCCAGGACTGGGGATGGCGCATTCCGTTCGCGTTTGGTCTGCTGATTGGTCCGGTGGGTCTGTATATTCGCCGTCATGTGCATGAGCCAGCCAGCTTTGTTGCCCAGCCTAAATCACATGCCCCGCTGAAGGACCTGATGGGGCGCCAGAAAACATTGCTGCTGCTGGCCATCGGGCTGATGGTGATCTCAACGGGCGTTAACTACATGCTGAACTATGTGCCAACGTATGCAACGAAAACGCTGCATCTGCCAGGTTCAGTGGCCTTTACCGCCACGCTGGTCGCCGGGATTATTCTGACGGTGGTCACGCCGCTGATGGGGCTGTGGGCCGAGAAAGTGGGGCGCGTGCCGCTGATGTGGGGATCGCTTATTCTGCTGGCGCTGACCATTTATCCTGCCTTTAAGATGGTGGCAGATAACACCACGCCGACAACGTTGATCCTGCTGGTTGGCTGGATGGCCTTACTGAAATCGGTCTACTTCTCTACCGTGCCGTCGATGATGGCTGACCTGTTCCCGATGTCGACCCGCGCAAGCGGCATGGCCATCAGCTACAACGTTGCGGTGACGGTGTTTGGTGGTTTTGCCCCGCTGATTTGTACGCTGTTGATTAGCATGACGGGGTCCAGTCTGGCACCGAGCTATTATCTGATGCTGCTGGCGGTGTTCAGTGCGGTGGCATTGTTTAAAAGTCAGTACCGGGTAGGGCGTTAAGCGGAAAAAGGGCCGGATTATCCGGCCCTTTTGCTTTAGCTGGTTTTGACGCGGAAGGTCATTGTGGCGCGCTTCTCAATCATCCAGTAAATCAGATAACCGACAACGGCAGACGCCACGCTGAGGATCACCATCGCCAGATACATCGTGGCGGTACTGGGGGTGGGTAACAGCACATGCAGCACTTTCTGCAGTGCGCCCATAAACAGACGGTGGCAGAGATAGATAGAGTAAGAAGCCAGGCCAATGCCGGTGACGACACGCGTAAAGTGGGTCTGACGTTGCGAGGCGAATTCCATCCCGGTGAGCATAAAGAAACTGAGCGACAGCAGCAGTAACTGGGGATAGCCTTGCAACCACAGCGTCGATACCGCCAGTAATCCAGTAATCACGGCAAGAGATAAAACATTATGGGCATAACGTTGACTGAATCGTTTTTGCAGCATAAAACAGACAATGCCGCTGAGGAAATAAAGCATGATCTCATCGGTATAGAACTGGAAATAGGGCCGCTGTGAATCGCCGAATGATCCGATCGCAATGAAGGCGAAAATAGTGATGAAAATAAACCACATTCCACTGCGGCGATTGAATAACATACCAATCGCAAATACCAGATAGAACAGCATTTCATAACACAATGTCCAGCCTACCGATAATACCGGTGTCAGTGTGTCCAGTTCTTTAATATACACAGAGGGAATAAACAGCAGGGAGAGAATATCATCCAGCGGCGTTAATACCGTCGACGGGAACCAACCCGGATTAATCACCCAGGCCACAATCGTCAGCAGGGTGAACAGATAGTACATTGGCAAAATACGCACGAGACGTTTTTTGACAAACAACCCCATCTTGCCCTTACCAAAGTCCTCCCAGTGCACGCAGGCCATCAGGTAACCGCTGATCATAAAGAACAGGTATACGCCGAGTTTCCCCACGGCGCCGCCGTAACCAAACAGACCGGAAAAATAAGCCGGACTCAATTTGGCAGAAAAACTTTCAGCATGACAAACGACTACCAGCATACAGGCAATGGCCCGTAGATAAGTAATCGACAGGATATTTGTTTTCACCGACAACCCCCTCGGATTTTTAAATTTCCAGGAACCACTCAATAGCAAGGATGTAAAATTTTATATTCTTAAATAAAATTAAGGCAAAAGAGGGCTAATAACAGCCAATTCTATAAGTCTGCTATGGAGGAACGATTCCCTGGTGTTATTACGCAACCGCATATCATTTCGGACAATGGCGATCTGACAGGCTACGGCGAATAAACTTTACTCCAACAGGGGGATAAATTCCAAAGGTAAACTATTGTCAGGAAGTATTTAGGAATAACTCGCAGGGTGGCGGAAAAAACTCATTAGCCTGGTGTGACTAATTTATCAGTTTATTTGATGTTTTCTCGCCGAAATGGCGATTATTATCTTTCTGATTTATAACGATAACCTTACATAAAGCTATCGGTTACCATTGGAAACATTATCAGAAAGTTGAAATTATTCAGACAAATTTTGTGACAAGTAAGCTTTGCTAATCATTGGCCTTATCCACGCCACACGGCATCACGTACATTCACCGCTTTCGGCAGTAACCCCAGCGCAAAGAAACGGTCAGCAATCGCCTGCTGGGCGCGGATCACCGACAAATCCATGCGGCGGGTTTGATGGCTGCGGCGCTGTAAAGCATGTGACACCGCCTGCGGGGAGAGGCCGAGCTCAGCAGAGAGCAGGGCGGCCGCCTCCGGGCGATGGGCATCAATGTAGCTGCCAGTTTGTACCAGCGCCGCCAGCAGCTGATGCAACAAATCTGCGGAGTGGGCGGCAAAATCACGATGCGCCAGATAGAACTGATGGTTGTTCACCCGCCCGCGTCCATCGGCAATCACGCGCAGCTGACCGCTCAGTTCCGCATCGCTCAGCAGCGGGTCCCACATCATCCAGGCATCAACGGCATGATGATCGCTGGGGGTCAGAGGATATTTGGGCGGTGCGTACAGCACACGGACATCATTCAACGTCATACCTGCTTCATCCAGCATCTGCACCAGCAGGTAATGCACATTAGACCCTTTATTCACCGCAATGCGCTTACCGCGCAGATCGGCAATCGTCTGGATTGGGCTGTCCGGTGTCACCAGCAGGGCGACGCTCTGCGGTGCCGCAGGTTCCCAGGCAACGTACAGCAGCGGGCTGTTGCCCGCCTGGGCAAAAACAGGCGGCACTTCACCCGTGGTACCAAAGTCAATTTCGCGATTATCCAGCGCATGTAACAGCTGTGGCCCGGCGGGAAACTCGCTCCACAGCACGCTGATCCCCCGCTGGGTAAATTCAGCTTCCAGGCTCTGGCGCGCTTTCAGGATGCCGAGATTGCCAAACTTCTGATAGCCGATACGCAGTTCACGATCCTGGTGGCCCTGGCGTGAGGCATCGTGCCGTGCTGTGCTGACCAGGCTACGGCGGGCTTTAATCAGGCCAAGATGGCCTAAGTGAGTGCGCAGGGTATTACGGCTGATCCCCAGTAACGCAGCGGCCTGAAGCTGATTTTCGCCGCTCAGTTCAAACGCATTACGCACCAGCGCATCCAGTACCCGTTGATACAAGGGGCCGCCATCGCCCTGTAACTGCTGGCGCAGAAACGTATCCAGCGCCTGTTCGCTGACGGGGTGCGGTTCGAGTCTTTCGGTGTTCAGCCGGAGCTGATGCGGCGAGATAATCGACTCTTTACTCAGTAGTACGGCGTTATGCAGGGTATTTTCCAGCTCGCGCACATTGCCCGGCCAGGCATAATCCATCAACGTGGTGATGCTCTCTTCACTCAGCCGTAGTTGCGGACGCCCCAGACGGCGGGCATACAGCGTCAGAAAGTGGTCGGCCAGCAGGGGAATATCTTCGCGTCGCTGACGCAGCGGGGGCAGGGTGACCGCTGCCACATTAAGACGATAAAACAGGTCTTCACGGAAACGGCGCTCGCGAATGGCATGGGCAAGGTCGACATGCGTGGCAGCAATCACCCGAACGTTGACCTTCACCGGGCGGCGTGAACCCACGCGCGTGACCTCCCGCTCCTGCAAAACACGCAGCAGTTTGACCTGCAACGGCAGGCTCAGCTCACCGATCTCATCCAGCAACAGCGTGCCGCCCTCAGCCGCTTCAAACCAGCCCTGATGACGTTCAGTCGCCCCGGTAAATGCCCCTTTCTCATGGCCGAACAGTTCCGACTCCGCCAGGCTCTCGGTCAACGCCCCGCAGTTCACCGCCACAAAGGGCTGTGACTGACGCAGGCTGTGATGGTGCAGATAGCGCGCCACCACTTCTTTGCCGGTGCCAGTTTCACCAACAATCAGCACCGTGGCGTCGGTGGGTGCCAGCCGATCCAGTACGCTTTGAAACGCAATGGAGGCGGGATCAATCAGTAACGGGCCGGGATGCGACATGCTGTATTCCTGACGAGAGAAGAGAGGAAAAGAGTATCCTGGCGCGCCATCCGGGGCGAGGGGGTAACCGGCATGATTGCTGCAAATGCAACAGACTTCCGTCAGTGACTGCTGCATTTGCAGCAGAGAAAGCCGATTTTTATGAACGGCAATGCGATGATAAATAACGATTTTTACACCGATAACAGTTGGCACACTTCCTGCTAATGGTTTTATAACCAAAGCGTAACTTTGTATCGAATAAATTCAGATATAGTTATATAGGAAACAGATAATGAGCGAGTCAGCGCAGGACAATATCAACGTATTTTGGTTTCTCCCGACCCACGGAGACGGCCGCTATCTCGGCACCACCGAAGGCGGGCGTCCCGTCGACCTGCCGTATCTGCAACAGGTGGCGCTGGCCGCCGACAACCTCGGCTATTACGGCGTGCTGATCCCGACCGGAAAAAGCTGTGAAGACTCCTGGCTGGTCGCTGCTGCGCTGGCACCGATCACCAAACGACTGCGCTACCTGGTTGCAGTGCGTCCAGGCCTGCAACCACCCAGCCTTGCCGCACGAATGGCCGCCACGCTGGACCGACTGTCCGAGGGGCGCTTGCTGATCAACGTGGTGACCGGGGGGGATCCGGTTGAGAATAAAGGTGACGGCATCTTCCTCAGCCATGCGGACCGCTACCAGGTGACGCGCGAATTCCTTGAAGTCTATTCACGCCTGCTGAAGGGTGAAAAGGTCGATTTCCACGGTGATCATATTCGCGTGGAAGGGGCGGAGATCCTGTTCCCGCCCGTGCAGGAAGATGGTCCGCCGCTCTACTTTGGGGGATCTTCCGATGAGGCGATTGATGTTGCCGCCAGCCAGATCGATACCTACCTCACATGGGGTGAGCCCGTGGCGCAGGTGGCTGAAAAGCTGGCGGTAGTACGGAAACGTGCAGAAGAGCGAGGCCGCCAGTTGAGCTACGGCATCCGTCTGCACGTCATTGTGCGGGAAACGGAAGAAGAGGCCTGGGCTGCCGCTGACCGTCTGATTTCTCATCTGGATGAAGACACCATCGCTGCGGCTCAAAAGATTTTTGCCCGTATGGACTCCACCGGCCAGGCCCGCATGAGTGCGCTGCACAGCGGTTCGCGTGATGACTTAGTGATTGGCCCGAACCTGTGGGCCGGTGTTGGCCTGGTCCGTGGCGGTGCAGGCACGGCGCTGGTGGGCAGTCCGCAGCAGGTGGCGGACCGCATCCGCGAATATCAGGCGCTGGGCATTGAGAACTTTATTCTGTCGGGCTATCCGCATCTGGAAGAAGCCCACCGTTTTGCCGAACTGGTGATGCCGCTGCTGCCACTGGCATCGAATGCGGAAAAACGTCAGCGTACGGTCAATACCGGTCCATTTGGTGAAACGATCGGCGGCGACCGCCGTCCGGCGAAAAACAGCAGCGCCAGCTGAGGAGAGAACGATGAGTCATCAACCAATACAGTTTGCTTACTGGGTGCCTAACGTTTCTGGCGGGCTGGTGATCAGTAACATTCCCCAGCGTACTGGCTGGGATTTTGACTATAACCGCAAGCTGGCACAAATCGCGGAAAAAGCCGGTTTTGACTATGCGCTGACCCAGATACGTTTTACGGCCGGATACGGTGCAGATAATCAGCATGAGTCGGTCAGCTTCTCGCAGGCATTGCTCGGCGCGACTGAAAAACTGAAAGTCATCGCCGCCTTGCTGCCCGGACCGTGGAATCCCACGCTGGCTGCGAAACAAATTGCGACGATCAGTCATCTGTCGAATGCGCGTATTGCCGTGAATGTGGTCAGCGGCTGGTTTCGTGGGGAGTTCAAGGCGATTGGTGAGCCGTGGCTGGATCATGAAGAGCGCTATCTGCGTTCAGAAGAGTTTATTCGCTGCCTGCGTGGTATCTGGCAACAGGATGTCTTCAACTTTTCCGGCGATTTCTATCGCTATCGCGACTATTCGATGAAGCCAAAACCGCTCGATCCATTGCCGGAAATATTCCAGGGGGGGAGTTCACGCGCCGCCCGGGATATGGCGGCACGGGTATCTGACTGGTACTTCACCAACGGCAACACCGTCGAAGGTATCCGCCAGCAGGTAGATGATATCCGCCAGAAAGCGGAAGAGAACCAGCATCAGGTCAAAATCGGTGTTAACGGCTTCGTCATCGCCCGTGATACAGAGCAGGAAGCCCAGCAGGCGCTACAGGCGATCCTCGACCATGCCAACCCGGATGCGGTAAAAGGCTTCCAGCATGAGGTCAAAAATGCGGGTAGCGCTTCACCCGAAGGCGAAGGTAACTGGGCGAAATCGACGCTGGAAGATCTGGTGCAGTATAACGATGGCTTCAAAACCAACCTGATCGGCACGCCGTTGCAGATTGCTCAACGTATCATCGCGCTGAAAGAGGCCGGGGTCAGTCTGATGTTGCTGGGGTTTCTGCATTTTCAGGAAGAGGTCGAATTCTTTGGCCGCGAGGTGATTCCTCTGGTGCGTGAGCTGGAACGTCAACAGCAGCGAGAGCACAGTCATGGCTGAGCGTCATATCGTTATCGTCGGCGGCGGCTTTACCGGCACCGCAGTGGCCATCCATCTGGCAAGGCTCGGTGACGCCGGGCTGACGGTAACGGTGGTGGAGCCGCGTTCACAGCTGGCACGCGGAGTGGCCTATGGTACCCGCGATCCGGCGCACCGCATTAATGTCCCCGCTGACCGCATGCAGCTTTCGGGGGCGGAACAGGGGGATTTTGATCGCTGGTTCCGCGCCTCACCGGCTTACCAGACGGACCCGGACGCACGCTGGCACGATGGCAAGGTTTATCCACAGCGCGGTCAGTTTGGCGCGTATATCGCCGAACAGTTTGCCCGCGCACAGCTGCACTCTCCGGTCAAACTGCACCATCTCTGTGACCGGGGGGTGGCGCTGGAGCAGGGAACGCTGCGTACCGCGTTGGGTAAAAAGCTTCAGGCCGATGATGTGGTACTGGCGATCAGTCATCCGCCTCCGGCGCTGCCGCGTGCGGTGGCACTGGCGCTGGAAGGGCATCCGGGGCTGATTGCCGATCCCTGGCGTCATGATGCGCTGACCACGATTGCCCCTGATGAACGGGTCGCCATTATGGGCAGTGGCCTGAGTATGTCGGATGTGGTGGCAACGTTACACCGTCACGGACATCGCGGGCCGATTGTGGCGTTTTCGCGCCGGGGGCTGCTGCCTCGCCCGAACCTCAGTGGCCCGTTTGAACCGCGTCCACTGGACTACCAGCAGCCGCAACACGCCTCGGCGCGCGCGTGGCTGCACCGTATTCGCCAGGAAGTGGCTGCTGCCGCTCTGCAGCAACTGCCATGGCAGCTGGTCCTCGATGATATTCGCGTTAACGGACAGCGCCTGTGGCAGCAGCTGTCCCTCAATGAACAACGCCGGTTCCTGCGGCATTTGCGCCCGTGGTGGGATGTGCATCGCTATCGCATTGCGCCACAGGTCAGCGCGGTACTGGAACAGCTGCAGCAGCGCGGCCAGTTAACGGTTCAGGCTGCGCGTCTGGCAGCGGTTACCGCAGCAGGTGCCGACATCACCCTGCGGCTGCAACCGCGCAGCGGTGAAGCGCAGAGCCTGAACGTGGATCGGCTGATTATCACCACCGGACCTGCGCACGGCGGGCTACTGCAAAGCGATGTGTTGCTGCATCAGCTGGCCGCGACGGGCGTAATACAGGCCGATCCGCTGGCGCTGGGGATCCAGGTTAATGCGCGTTCGCAGACGGAACGTGCTGACGGTAGCGCCAATCCACATCTTTATGTTGCCGGCCCGGCGGCGCGCGCCCGCTTCGGTGAACTAATGGGGTTGCCGCAGGTGGCAGAACATGCGGAAAGCGTTGCCCGGCAGCTGCTGGGGCTGGATGCGGAGCGATGTCCCGTCTGACGCGTTAACTCACCGAAAAAAATAACCTAAATAATTCGAGACCCTAAATAATTCGAGCTGAAGGAAGGCGGCAAGCCCGAGAGTCCCCAGGAGCATAGATAACTATGTGACTGGGGTGATCGGGCGCAGCCAACGCACCTGCAGCTTGAAGTATGACGGGTGTCGGCTGTCTGGAATCTGGAGTGTGCTATCTATGTCTCAACAACGTGAAATTCGCCTGAATGCCTTTGATATGAACTGTGTCGGTCACCAGTCGCCGGGCCTGTGGGCGCACCCGCGTGACCGCTCCTGGCAGTACAAAGATTTAAGCTACTGGACCGATCTGGCGCGTCTGCTGGAGCGCGGCAAGTTCGATGGTCTGTTTATTGCGGATGTGCTGGGGGTTTACGACGTGTTGAACGGCGATAACCAGGCCGCGATTCGTAATGCCACCCAGGTGCCGGTCAACGATCCGCTGGCGCTGATCACCCCGATGGCGCTGGTGACCGAACATCTCGGCTTTGGCCTCACTGCCTCGCTGTCGTTTGAACATCCGTATCCGTTTGCCCGCCGTATCTCAACGCTCGATCACCTGACCAAAGGGCGCATTGGCTGGAACATCGTTACCTCCTATCTGGAGAGCGGGGCACGCAACATTGGCCATCAGTCGCAGACCGATCACGATGCCCGCTATGACTATGCCGATGAATATCTTCAGGTGATCTACAAACTGCTGGAAGGGAGCTGGGAAGAGGGAGCAATCCTGCGCGATCGTGAGCGCCGCATCTTCAGCGACCCGAGCAAAATTCATCCAATTAACCATCAGGGCACCTTCTTCCAGGTGCCGGGCATCCACCTGTGTGAGCCTTCGCCGCAGCGCACCCCCGTGCTGTATCAGGCCGGTGCGTCCAGCCGTGGCAAACAGTTTGCTGCCGAACATGCTGAATGCGTGTTTGTCGCCGCACCGTCCAAAGTGCTGCTGAAGAAAACCGTGGCGGATATTCGCCGCCGCGCAGCCGAAGCCGGACGCGACCCGCGCAGCATCCTGATTTTCAACCTGCAAACGGTGATCGTCGATGAGACGGACCAGGCGGCACAGGCCAAATGGCAGGAGTACAAAAGCTACGTCAGTTACGAGGGCGCGCTGGCGCTGATCTCCGGCTGGACGGGCATCGATTTCGGCCAGTATCAGCCCGATCAGGTGCTAAAACACCTGCACACCAATGCGATTCAGTCAGCTGTAGAAACCTTCTCTACCGCCGACCCTGATCGCCAGTGGACGGTGCAGGCGCTGGCGGACTGGGTGGGCATTGGCGGCTTTGGTCCGTTGCTGGTCGGCAGTGCGCAAACGGTGGCGGATGAGCTGCAAAGCTGGGTGGAAGAAACGGATGTTGACGGATTTAACCTCGCGTATGCGGTAACGCATGAAACCTTCAGCGATGTGGTGGAACACCTGATCCCGGAACTGCAAAAACGTGGCGTGTACAAGAAAGAGTACCAGCCCGGCACCCTGCGCGAAAAACTCTTTCACCAGGGCGCTCGTCTGGCCGAACCACATCCGGGCGCGGGCTACCGCCGGGAATCACAGACTGCGGTCGTGGCAGAAGATGAGGTCACTCCATGATTGAAATCGACGGCCTGCGTAAACACTACACGGCGGCAGGGGGCCGCACGGTTGAAGTGCTGAAAGGCATTTCACTGACGGTGCCCGCCGCGTCGATCACGGCAGTGGTTGGCCCGAGCGGTGCCGGGAAGTCGACGCTGGCAAAGTGCATCAGCCTGCTGGAGCGGCCCAGCTCCGGCAGTATCCGGGTCAACGGCGAAGATCTCTCTCGCCTGTCCGGTGTCGCGCTGCGGCGTGAACGGCGTGCCATTGGCACCGTCTTTCAGTCGTCCGCGCTGCTGCAACGCAAAACCGCCTGGGAAAACGTCGCGCTGCCGCTGGAGTGGCTGGGTGTGGTGCCTGGGGAAATCAAACGCCACGTTGGTCAGTTGCTGGACAGCGTGGGGTTGTCGGACAAAGCGGGGTACTACCCGGCTCAGCTCTCCGGCGGTCAGCGTCAACGCGTCGGTATTGCCCGCGCCCTGGCGCTGAAACCCTCCGTATTGCTGGCCGATGAAGCGACCTCCGGGCTGGACCCACAGGCCACCGATGCCATTCTGCTGTTGCTGAAACAACTTCGTCAGCAGTTTGGGTTGTCGATCATCCTGATTACCCACGAGATGGACGTGGTGCGCAGCACCGCCGATGCCGTGGCAGAAATCCGCGACGGTCAACTGGTGCAGCAGGGGCCATTACAGCAGTTGCTCAGCACCCCGGATTCGGCGCTGGCCGCACAGCTGTTCCCGCTGCGTCCGGTTACCGCCAGCGGCGACTTGCTGCTGCGTCTGACCTGCGCACCGCCGCTGGCCACCGACTGGATCAGCCGGCTCAGCGTGCAGCACAACGTGCAGGTTGATCTGCTGGCGGCGCATGTGGAAGAGGTGGCGGGGCAACTCGCCGGACGGATGCAGATTGCGGTGCGTTTTAACCAGCGCCCGCTGTCACCAGAGGCGCTGATTACTGCTCTGGCACAGCTGGGCATGAAGGCACAAATCATCGAGGCGCGCCCGCGCTTGCAGGAGGCCGGATGAAACCCGTTGACGTTACCAGCCAGGATACCCCCTGGAACCAGATCCATGAACTGATGCTGCCTGCCTACGGTGAAACCTGGCTGATGGTCGGCATTGTGATGGTGTTTGTTGTCACTCTCGGCGGAACGCTGGGCGTGGTGTTGTTTAACACCTCGCGCTCCGGACTATTTCCGCAAGCGGGGCTGAACCGTAGCCTGAGCGGGTTGGTAAATATTGGTCGTTCACTGCCGTTTCTGGTGCTGATGGCGGCGATTATTCCGTTCACCTTCTGGCTGACCGGTACCACCATCGGCATTCCGGCGGCTGTGATCCCAATGATTGTTGCCGGGACGCCGTTTTTCGCCCGCCTGGTGGAGAACGCACTGCGTGAACTGCCGCCGGAAGTGACAGCGGTCGGACTGGTGTCCGGCGGTTCGCGCTGGCAGGTGATCACCGGGGCGCAGCTCAGTGAGGCGCTCCCCGCCATCGTCGCTGCGATCACCCTGAACGTCATCTCGATGATCGAATACTCCGCCATTGCGGGCACCATTGGTGCCGGGGGCATCGGCTATCTGGCCGTGGTGTATGGCTACCAGCGTTTTGATAACCACATCATGATCGCCACCATTGTGGTGCTGATTGTGACCATCCAACTGATTCAGTTTATTGGCGACCGCGTGGTTGCCGCACTTCAACACTCACAGGGTACACACTCATCATGACGCAGCAGAATTTTGAACTGAAAAAGAAGAAAACCTGGCCGTGGCAGGTCGCCATCGTGGCTATTGTGCTGATCGCCGGACTGGGCTGGTACTTCACTGCCCAGCAGCGTCACAGCGTGACTTTCGGCACCACGCTGAAAGTGCATTTTGAACCGGCGATGGCCGGAGAGCAGCGCCTGATCGAATATGTCGCGCAGAACATTGCGCCAGATTATGGCATCAAGCTGGAAGCGGTAGGGTTGCAGGATCCGGTGCAGGCTGACCGTGCCGTGGCGGAAGGCCAGTATGCGGCAACCATCTATCAGCACCAGTGGTGGCTGAAGCAGGTGGTGGATGCCAACAAGTTTGAACTGACCTCGACCCTGCCGGTATTCCAGTGGGCATTCGGCATCTACTCTGACCGTTACAAGACCATTGCTGATCTGCCGCAAGGCGCGGAAATCGTGGTACCGAATGACGGTGCTAATCAGGGGCAGGCGCTGTGGCTGTTACAGCGTATTGGTCTGATTGGTTTGGATCCGGCGGTAGAACCGCGTACGGCGAAATTAAAAGATATTAAAGAGAATCCACATAATTTTAATTTTAAAGAACTCGATCTGTTAACCATGCCACGGGCATTAAATTCTGTGGATGCGGCGATTGGGTATGTTTCCCAGTTTGATGCAGGAAAAGTTTCTCGCGACAAAGGCATATTATTCCCGCCTGCGCCACAAACCTTTGCCTCACAGTTGGTGATTGGTACGCCTTATTTAAACGATGAAAATATTATCAAGCTGAAAAAAGCGTTTGCCGATCCCCGTGTGCAGCAGTGGTTAAAGGAAACCACCGAACCGCTGGTACAGGGTGTGTTGGTGCCTGTTTCGGAAAAATAAAATGTTCAGCCCGGAATAGTCCGGGCTTTTTTAACATCAAGGCATTCTGTAAAGGGTAAATAAAGGTTGAGCTTGTCGATAGGCGAGGTCGGGATACATTGCGCGCTGCCTGAAATCTGAAATCCAGATTGAACCATCGAACATGGCCATGTGACCGATCGGGTCATCTTCACTATATGGTTGAATAACAACAATATCACCAGCAATTATTATTGAGTCAGCAGGCAACTCTGCAAACCCTGCACGTGATAATGATGCGCTAAAATTTTTTGCATTATTGGTTCGGTGCAGAGTGATTCCACCTGCTTCTATTGCCTGTTTGGTAAATTCGGCACAACTATTTTGGGATGCTGGTTTTGCACGACTTCGCAAGTGTTTTAATGCTTTATCTCTGTTCCATTTCATGTCGTTCTCCTTTTAAAACAATCGCGTACTCTAATGAGTTTGGCATGCTTTTTGCTAAGCTAATTGTGCTATTTGCATTTATTATGACATTTAAGTGATTTATTTTACGCGCATTATGACTTTGTCGCACATTCAAATAATTTTTCCTTGTTTGTTATTGCAGGGTTTCCTCTCTATAAAAGTAGTGTGGCACCCGAAAATAACGGGTGAGCCTGCAAATAAAATAATAGATATATGGGGATACTATGAGTTCAATTAATATTGACGATGGCATTGCAATACCGCCATCCCATTCAACACCGGTTCGATCCGTCAGTGATGTGGCGCAGCTGATTAACACCCGTACCAGTAAAAATAGTTACGCACGCTGGATTGTCTTTCTGGCCCTCGGCGGCGTGTTTCTCGATGCCTACGATCTGACCACGCTCTCCTACGGCATTGACGATGTGGTGAAAGAGTTTGGCTTAACGCCGGCGATCACCGGGCTGGTGACGTCATCGATCATGATCGGCACCATAGTGGGCAACCTGCTGGGTGGCTGGCTGACCGATAAATATGGCCGCTACTCCGTCTTTATGGCCGATATGCTGTTCTTTGTGGTCTCCGCGATTGCTGCCGGATTAGCGCCGAACGTTTGGGTGCTGATCGGTGCCCGTTTCCTGATGGGCATTGGCGTTGGCATCGATTTGCCCGTGGCGATGGCCTATCTGGCTGAATTCTCGAAGTTTGCGGGCAAGGGCAACAAAGCCGCCCGGCTGGCGGCCTGGTGCCCGATGTGGTACGCCGCTTCGTCCGCCTGTTTCTTTATTATCTTTGCGCTCTACTTCCTGCTGCCTGCCGAACACGCCGACTGGCTGTGGCGCGCCTCGCTGCTGTTTGGTGCGGTGCCTGCGCTCTTGATCATCGCCGTGCGCAGCAAGTTTATGAATGAATCCCCGCTGTGGGCCGCTAATCAGGGTGACCTGGAAGGGGCGGCGCGTATTCTGCGTGACTCCTATGGCATTACGGCGCATGCCGCCGAACCCGATGAAAGAGAGCCCGTGAAGAAGGCACCCCCGAAGGTGAGTTTCCGTGTGCTGTTCCAGAAACCGTACCGCGAACGCACCATTGTGACGGCGGTCATGAATATCTGTATCTCGTTTGAATACACCGCGATTGCCTTCTTCCTGCCGTCAATTCTTGCGCAGTTCCTGGGGGCAGGCGTGTTTGAAACCATCTCTGCTTCACTGGGGCTGAATGCGCTGTTTGCCTTTACCGGCGGTCTGCTGGGCATGCGTCTGGCATGGAAATTCCCATCACGTCATGTGGCGATTGCCGGTTTTGCCCTGCAATTTATCGCGTTGATCTCGCTGGCGCTGATTGGTCACCCAAGTGCCACGATGGGTGTGGTGTTCGCCATCCTGATGTTGGGTCTGTGGCTGTTTGCTGAAGGTTTCGGCCCTGGCGCGCAGATGATGATCTACCCTGCACTCTCTTATCCAACGCATATCCGAGCCACCGGCGTCGGCTTTGGCCGCTCCCTGTCCGGCGTCGGCAGTGCGCTGGCGCTGTTTATCCTGCCCATTTTGCAGGCCTCTTTTGGCACTAATATGTTCTGGATTGTCTCGCTGGCCGCGATTATCCCGATTATTTTCCTGCTGGTGATCCGTTTTGAACCGACGAAGCAGGACATTGATGACCCATCCGAAAAGGAAGAATCCTATGTCTGAATCTGTTGCTGATTACGCCGCGCTGGCGGCCCGTTTTCGCCCGATATTTGCCCGCATTGCTGCAGGTGCTGCCGAACGTGAAGTGACGCGTACGCTTCCGTTGGAGCCGATTCGCTGGTTGAAAGAAGCCGGGTTCGGCACCCTGCGTATCCCGCAGGCGGAGGGCGGTTTTGGCGCCACCTTGCCGCAGCTGTTCCAGCTGCTGACGGAGCTGGCGGAAGCCGACTCTAACCTGCCGCAGGCGCTGCGCGCCCATTTCGCTTTTGTGGAAGATCGCCTGAATCAGCCTGACAGTGAAGAGCGTCAGCGCTGGTTCCGCCGCTTCCATGATGGCGAGCTGGTGGGTAGTGGCTGGACGGAAATCGGCAATCTCAAGTTGGGTGAGGTAATCACCCGCGTCACCCCGTCAGAGAAGGGCTGGTTGATCTCCGGCGAGAAGTTTTACAGCACCGGCACGCTGTATGCCGACTGGATTGATGTTTATGCCCAACGCAACGATAACGGTCGTGATGTGATTGCGCTGGTGAATACCCATCAGCAGGGCGTAGAGCGTGAAGATGACTGGGACGGCTTCGGCCAGCGTCTGAGCGGCAGTGGGACCACCCGTTTTCATCAGGCAGAGGTTGAGCAGGCGCATGTCTATGATTTCACCGAGCGTTTTCGCTATCAGACCGCGTTTTATCAGCATGTTTTACTGTCGACGCTGGCGGGAATTGGCCGAGCCGTGAAACGCGATGCGGCGGCAGGCGTTGCCAGCCGTAAACGCGTCTACAGCCACGGCAATGCCACGCAGGTGAAAAACGATGTACAGGTGTTGCAGGTAGTGGGGCAGATCTCCAGCTGGGTCTATGCGGTTGAAGCGGCAACTCAGCAGGCAACGCATGCGCTGCAAGGTGCTTATGAGGTCCATAACAGCGGGGACGAGGCGCTGATCCAGCAGGCCAATGTGCTGGCGGAACTGGAGTCCGCACAGGCGCAGGTGATTGCCACCGAGCTGATCCCGCGTGCCGCAACCGAGCTGTTTAATGCACTGGGGGCATCAGATACTCGCATCAGTAAAGCGCTGGATCGCCACTGGCGTAATGCGCGTACCGTGTCGTCGCATAATCCGGTGATTTATAAGATCCGTAATGTGGGCGACTGGGAGGTGAACGGTAAGGAACCGACGTTTATCTGGCAGATTGGCGAAGGGGAGTAACACCCAAACCTACCCACTCTTAACTCTTAGCAGCGGGTCGACCTTTTCTGGTCGACCCGCGATTTGGATGGGGTGGAATTCAGGCCGAAATTATTTCTTATCCAGCGACCACGTCGCCGAACTGACATCCACCTTCACTGGCAATAATCCAATCTGGGTAAACTTATCCGCCAGTGCCTGCTGCTGCTTAAACACTTCCGGTGTCATGCGCTCTGCACCGTAGGGCATTCTCGCCAGTGCACGCTGCCAGATGGGCTGAGGCAGGCCGGTCGAGGTTGAAAGGATCTTCGCGGCGTCATCCGGGTGGGCGTTAGCCCAGGTACTCAGGGTTCCCAGCTCATCGACCACCTGTTTCGCCGTCTGCGGATAGGTATCGGCAAACTTGCGGCTGGCGAGATAGAAGGTGTAGTGCGGTACCAGACCTTCGGCATCTTTCACCAGACGCGCTTTGGCGTTGGTTTCCACTTCGGCGTAGTACGGGTCCCAAATCACCCAGGCGTCCACCGCGCCGCGCTGGAATGCGGCGCGGGCATCGGCCGGAGGCAGATAAACCGGGGTGATGTCTTTATAGCTCAGACCGGCATCTTCCAGGGCGCTGACCAGTAGATAGTTTACGTCAGAGCCTTTGTTCAGCGCCACGCGCTTGCCTTTCAGGTCCGCGACGGTTTTGATCGGCGAGTTCTCCGGTACCACAATCGCTTCTGTTTTCGGGTTTGCCGGGGAGTGGGCGAGATAAACCAGATCGGCCTGGGCTGCCTGAGCAAAGGTCGGCGGGGCATCACCCGTAGCCGCAAGGTCGATGCTGCCGACGTTCAGGCCTTCCAGCATCTGGGGCCCGGCTGGGAATTCAACCCAGCGTACGGCGATACCCTGTTTTTTAAACTGCTCGTCCAGCGTGCCGCGATACTTCAGCAACGCGAAGATATTGGCTTTTTGATAGCCGATATTGATGGTTTTTGGTGCGGTTTCGGCGGCGGTGGCGGAAAAGGTCGAGCCAATAACGATCCCGGCAATCAGTCCGCTCAGTAATGCTTTATTCATGTTATTTCCCCAGGTAATAAGCGCTATGGGAAAAACATAACAAAATGCATGAAACGGGCTTAACGAGTAGTTGTGCTAACGATATGTGCAGGATAGATAAGGGCAGGGGCGATCGGAAAAAATGATCGCCCCCTACGACAAATACGGCAGGAAGATCGGTTACTGGTATTGCAGATACGCGACGTGGGTTTGCAGGTATTCCTCCAGACCATGACGGCCATCGGCCCCACCGATACCGGACTTACGCCAGCCCGCGTGGAAGCCCTGCATGGCTTCGAAGTGTTCACGGTTAATGTAGGTTTCACCAAACTTAAGCTGCTTCAGGGCGAGCATCGCGGTGTTCAGATTCTGGGTAAAAATGGAGGAGGTGAGGCCATATTCACTGTCGTTGGCCAGCGCAATGGCTTCATCCAGCGTGCTGAACTTCATCACCGGCAGCACCGGGCCAAAGGTCTCTTCCTGCATGATATTCATCTTTTGCCCGACATGGGTCAGCAAGGTGGGTTCGAAGAAGAAACCGGTGTTGCCTGAACGTTTGCCGCCTGTCACCACTTTTGCCCCGGCAGCCACCGCATCCGCCACTTTTTGCTCCACGCGTTGCAGTGCTGCCGCCGTGATCAGTGGCCCCATGTCCAGACCTTTTTGGCTGGCCGGGTCGCCCCAGGTGACCTGCTTAAAGGCAGCACTGAGACGTTCAACCACCTCGTCATATACCCCATCCTGCACGTAGAGGCGTTCTGCGCAGTTACACACCTGCCCGGTATTGATCATGCGTGATGCCACAATCGCTTTTACCGCCAGATCGAGATCGGCGTCGTTCATAATGATGGCCGGGGCTTTGCCACCCAACTCCAGCGAGACCCTGGTAATGTTCTTTGCCGCCGCCTGCATGGTGGCGATCCCGGCACCCACGCTGCCGGTCAGGCTGACCAGTCCGACCTTCGGGTTTGCGGCCAGTTCGTGACCGACCACCGGGCCGTAGCCGGTAACCAGGTTAAACACCCCGGCAGGCAGACCAATCTCATCAACAATCTGCGCAAAGATAATCGCGTTGTTCGGGGTCAGTTCACTCGGTTTGACCACGATGGTGTTGCCCGTTAACAGGGCCGGCGCGGCTTTACGGGCAATCAGGAAAAACGGGAAGTTCCACGGCAGAATCCCTGTCGTGACGCCAATCGCTTTCTTAAATACCAGGATGTTCTCCTGCGGGCGATCGCTCTGCACGATCTCACCTTCATAGCGGCGCGCCCATCCGGCCATATAGTCCAGATAGTCCGCGGTAAAGAACACTTCCGTTTCGGCGAGCTCCTGGGTTTTTCCCCCTTCGGCAACGATGGTGGCGGTCAGCTCTGCGGCACGCTGGCGCACACCCTGGGCGATTTTTTGCAACCAGTTACCGCGCTCAATAGCGGGCAGCGCTTCCCAGGCGGGCTGGGCCGCCTCTGCCGCATCAATAGCGCGCTGCGCATCTTCTGCGCTGCCTTCAGGAATGCGCGACAGCACGGCTTCGGTTGCCGGATTGATCACTTCTATCCAGCGATCGGCGCGATTTTCGACAAACTCACCATTGATATACATGTGTTGCTGAACTGGGTTCATGGCTGATTCTCCGTGACACACTTTTTATAGGGTTGTTAATTAACAGCGCAAAAACTGTTGCAGGTCTGAGAAGGTGCTACAGCTGACGGTGAATCACCTTGATGTGGCTGCCATCAATGAGAGCTGGCTGGCAAAAACGGCAAGAACCCCATGCCTGCGCTGGCATTATTTATATTTAGTGATGAATATGAGTGGCTTAGGAAAAAATCACGATTTAGCACGTTGCAGCGAATCAGATGATTGATTTGTGACAGCGGAGGGGAGAAGGTGCTCAATTTTGCCAGGTTTGGTGCCAGAGGGGCAACCAGCCTAAGGTTGAGCACCTGACCTTCTCCGTAGACTCCTTCGTCATCAGGGCAAACAACAACGAAGGATTAAAAAATGAGTGAAGCCATTGTCTCCGGTATTTTGTGGCATCTGGTCGGGGCCGCAAGTGCTGCCTGCTTTTATGCACCGTTCAAAAAAGTGCGCAACTGGTCATGGGAAACCATGTGGTCGGTGGGGGGGATCATGTCGTGGATCGTGCTCCCCTGGGCCGTCAGTGCGATCCTGCTGCCCAACTTCTGGGCCTACTACAGCGCGTTCTCGCTTGAACAGTTGATGCCTGTCTTCCTGTTCGGCGCGATGTGGGGGATTGGTAACATTAACTACGGTCTGACCATGCGTTATCTCGGTATGTCGATGGGCATTGGTATTGCCATCGGCATCACTTTGGTGGTCGGAACGTTAATGACGCCGCTGCTTCAGGGGCGCTTTGTGGAGCTGTTCAGTTCTGCCGGTGGACGATTGACGCTGCTGGGCGTGCTGGTTGCTCTTGCAGGCGTGGCGATCGTCTCCCGTGCCGGGTTGTTAAAAGAACGGGCAATGGGCATCACTGCGGAAGAGTTCAACCTGAAAAAAGGGCTGGTACTGGCGGTGATGTGTGGGATTTTCTCGGCCGGGATGTCCTTTGCCATGGACGCCGCCAAACCGATGCATGAAGCGGCAGCGGCGCTGGGTATCGATCCGCTATACGTGGCGTTACCGAGTTACGTGGTGATTATGGGCGGTGGTGCGCTGGTTAACCTTGGTTTCTGTTTTATCCGTCTGGCGACCAAATCAAATCTGTCAGTGAAAGCGGACTTCTCTGTGGCGAAATCATTGCTGATTGCCAACGTTTGTCTGTCACTGCTCGGCGGCATCATGTGGTATCTGCAGTTCTTCTTCTATGCCTGGGGCCATGCACGCATTCCGGCGCAGTATGACTTCGTCAGCTGGATGCTGCACATGAGCTTCTACGTCTTGTGTGGTGGTCTGGTGGGTCTGGTTCTGAAAGAGTGGAATAACGTGGGGCGTAAGCCGGTGCGGGTCCTTAGCGTGGGATGCTTCGTGATTATTATTGCCGCCAACATTGTTGGTCTGGGTATGGTTTCCTGATCTGGGAGAGAGCCCCGGGACTCTCTGGCTTGATGTCAGTTTAAGGTCAAGGTCAAGGTCAAGGTCAAGGTCAAGGGCGTTTCGCTTTCCCGCTGCGCGGGCGAAGCGACAAGGGGCGGCCAGTCGCCGCCGCCCCTTGACCCCGGGCTTGCGGCAGGCGCCGCGCCCGTTTCACGGGTACCTTCGTCAGTTCCGTTCACCGACGGACCGCTCGTGACGGCACTTCCCTGTGCCGGCCCGAGCTTTCACCGCCGTCCTGGCGGTTCATCCTGGTTCACATCACTTCCTCAGCGCAGCTTAATTGCCGCCTCAACATCAAACCCCAGGTCAAACCCTAAAACCCAAATTTTTTAAAAAACCAAAATGACAAAAGCCCAGAAAGACTTTTGGTGTCTGGTCTGTCTGACTTGCCTTTAATTGTTCTTTTGACCTGGCCGTTGACCTTTTGAGCGGCAATTAAGCCTCGCCGAAGGAGGGCGGATTTCCAGGACGAGCCGACAGGACGTCGGCGAGAGGGTGAGCCGGGACAAGGATGTCCCGTCACGCCCGGTCCGGCGGGAAAGCCGACCGACTGAGGGAACCCGCGTTAAGCGGGCGATGCGCCTGCCGCAGCCCGGATTCCTAAGGGCGGGGCGACTGCCGCCCTTAGGTCGCTTCGCCCACGAAGTGGGAAAGCGAAACGCCCTTGACCTTAAGACCTTGACCTGGGCTTGGCTCAAGCCCAAGCCCCTGGCTTTATGCCTCAAAGGTCAACCCTCCCGCATTATGGCCATCAGGCCTTTTCCGGCCGAACGTGCAAAGCGGAAGGACGCACAAATCGCTGGCGCCAGGCGCTGGGGGTCAGCCCGGTATCACGGGTGAACACCACGGAAAAGTAATTACTGTCATCAAAGCCGCAACGTGCGGCCACTTCACCGATCAGACATTCGCTGGTACGCAACAGGTGCTTCGCCTGGCATAGCTGCAACTGACGTAAATAGTGCCCGATAGTCATGCCAGTTTGCTGACGGAAGAGTTGTTTCAGCGCACGCTCTGACAATTGGTGCTGGCCACAAAAGGTGGCAAGGTCAAAGGGGACAGCAATCTGCCCCTGAATCGCGGCCATCAGCAGATCGAGCTGTTCTCCCTCCGGCATCTGCCAGGCCCGATCGGACGCATAACGATGGCGTTGCAACACTAAGGCCAGCTGTAAAAACAGCGCCTCCGTCAGCTGACGTGACAGCACATCACTCTTCCTGCTTTCCTGTTCAAGCTGCTGGATCACGCCACGCGCCAACGCCATGCCGCGTGTGGTTAAACGCCAGGCGGCGGATTCACGCGGGGGAATAAGTTGCTGCCAGTCGAGGCTCAGTTGAAAACGCTCCGGGCAGTAAAGAATATTATCCAGCGCCAGTTCATTGACCGATTCATAGCTGTGGCAGTCATTGGCATTCAGATAGAAAATATCACCGCAGGTGATCAGCCAGGGGCGGTCATTCATCACGTGCAGGCCATTACCGCGCCAGACCAGCACAATCTCATTGAATTCGTGGACGTGAGGCGGGAATGAGGGTTGAGAGGTGCGTTCAGCCACCGCGACAGGCATCTGTTCAGAAGGGAAGTAGTCAGCTTTTGCCAGTCGCAGGGGAGCGGTCACGGGTCACCTCATCAGTCATTTTGTCGCAGTGTACGTGGAGAAAGGCCAAATTCACGCTTGAACAGCGTAGAAAAGTGATTGCTGTCACCAAAACCGCAGTGAAACGCAATATCTGTCACCCGCATTTCACTGTGACGCAGCAGGTGGCGTGCTTCCAGCAATCGCAGCCGATTAAGGTAACGTTGAGGTGTGCTGCCGGTCTGCTGTTTCAACTGGCGGTGGAGCGTGCGCAGCGACAGCGAAAAACGGTCGGCAAGATTTTCCCAGTCCACATCCTCACTGTAGTGATCCGCCAGCCAGTCCAGCAGACCACGCAGGCGACTGTCCTGATCGTCGTTGCTGGCGCTGCCCCCCTGGCGTAACAGCAACAGCAGACGCATAAAATGCATCTCCTGCTCTGCCTGGCAGGCCAGGCTGTCACTGAGCGGTGGCTGCTCTAACTGCTCGATTAACTGCCTGGCCTGGGCCAGCACCTTGTTGCCGATACGCCAGTGCGAGGGGTAGTTTCCGTCCTGCTCCTGCGGTAGCAGATGCTGCAGGCCGGAGA
The DNA here is from genome assembly GCF_037479575.1 of Erwinia sp. MYb416. Lineage (NCBI taxonomy): Bacteria > Pseudomonadati > Pseudomonadota > Gammaproteobacteria > Enterobacterales > Erwiniaceae > Erwinia > Erwinia sp. MYb416. The sequence goes on along the minus strand of NZ_JBBGYT010000442.1, from coordinate 6,973 downwards.
GAAAACGAAAGGATTCCGGCCCGCGATAGAGCACGTTGGTCAGGCACAGATTTTCCGTTTGCTCATACAGATGGCGATCATGACTGCGTACAAAGCAGACGCAGCCGCTGCATAAAGGCTGTGACTGGCCGTTAAAGACATGAATACCTGCACCCTGTTCAACAATGACAATTTCATGAAAATCATCATGATAATGCTCCGGGAACACCCCTTGTGGCGCACGGGGTTCAATGGCGACCGGGAAATGCCCTGTCGGGAAGAAATCAGCGCTGTGTAACACGGTCATGATCGTTTCCTCTTTAACATATCAGCAACAGAGTCTACTCAGCACGACACAGGGGCACCTTGAATTTTTGACAGGGAAATCGGCTATCCCGGTGATATTTTTAAGAAAGTGGCAGGGAAAAGTGAGAAATGCGGGCAGGGTCACATCAATCAGATGACCTCCTCAGCGTCTCTGTCTGTGTTAATCCACCAAAACGCTCAGGCTCGATTCTGCCCGATTTGATGATTTATTATGTTATTTAGTGCTCGATTGAGTTGTTTTAAATGATTTGTTGTGCTCGTTTACATCATATTAGCCTAAGTGTATGCTCGGTGTTGATGTTTTAAGGCGCCCAACGGGCGGGTGTCATTATCATCACTTTGGAGGAATGAATTATGATCAAACTGATTATCACCGACCTCGACGGCACCTTCCTTAACAGTCAAAGCGAGTACGACCAGCAACTTTTCAGCGAAGTCAGGGCGCTGATGCACAGTAAAGGCGTACAGTTTGCCGCCTGCACCGGAAAGCAGTGTGAAAGGGTTGAAGAGTTATTCGGCGCGCTGAGCAGAGATGTCTGGATCGTGGGCGATAGCGCGACCCGGATTAAATACAACGGTGAGTTTGTCTATCAGTCACTGATCAACAATGCGTTGGGCATCAACATTATCAAAACCCTGGAGCAGGCAAGCCCGGAAAGCGTGGTGATCGCCTGTACGCAGCAGGGCGCGGTGATACGCCAGGATATCGCCCAACATCTGAAAGACAAAGTCAGAGGCTCTTACCGCCACGTGATACAGGTCAGCGATCTGAGCGAGATTAAAGAGGATTTCGTTAAAATCACCGTCTATGACGAGCATCAGCGCTGCCCGCAGGTAAGGCCCACGCTTGATCCATATCAGAATGATGTTTATATCGTGGTGTCGGAAGCCTCATGGATCGATATCGCTGAAAAGGGCGTGCACAAAGGCACGACGGTCAAAAAATTGCAGGAGATGTTGCAGGTGATCAGGGCGGAAACCATGGCGTTTGGTGATGGCTATAACGACATCGAACTGCTGGCGGAGGCGGACTACAGCTTTGCCATGCGTAATGCCTTCGACGAGACGAAAGCGGCTGCACGGTTTGTGACCGGCTCGAACGATGAGAATGCGGTGCTGGAAACCATAAAACGGATTCTGGCCCTCCAGGTGTAAGGCCGCTACGCCCCGGCAGCGGGGCGTCATCTCAGGCGACTTCGATGCGCAGCGTGGTGCCGGAGAAGGTCTCAATGTTGGTGGCTTTACTCACAACAAGGATATCAATGTCTTCCCATGCCGAGACCTTATAGCGGGCGACCTGCGGCAGCTTATCGGCAATTACCGCGGCGACAACTTCGCTACTTTGCTGCATCACCTCTTTTTTCAGGCAGGCATCCTCAAAGTACACCGCCGTCAATCCAGCCTGCGAATCCAGACCACACACGCCAATAAATGCCTGGTCGAACACAATGTTGCGGATGCCATTGACCGGTTCAGATCCAAGCACGCTGCCAGTGTCCGGGTTGACCTTACCACCCAGCAGAATCAGCTCACACCGTGCGCGGCCGCTAAGTGCGGCAGCAATATGCGGTGAGTTGGTGACGATGGTCAGGTCAATATCCTGTGGGATAAAATCGACCATCGCCAGATAGGTTGAACCCGCGTCAATAAAGACACAGCTGCCGGGATTAATCAGTGCAGCACTACGCCTGGCGACCTCCAGTTTCTCCTGAACACTTTGCGACATACGCGTTTCAAAGGGGGCTGACTGCTGTAACTGGCTGACGGCACCGCCATACACCTTCTTACATATACCTTGCCGGACTAACTCTTTGAGGTCACGCCGCACAGTATGCTCTGACACGCCCAACAGGCGGGCGGCTTCGGTACACACCACCCGGCCACTTTCAGACAAAATACGCGTCAGCATCACCTGCCGCTCTCCGGGTAATGCATCATAATCTATCAAAATGCAGCTCCATTTGGCCTGTATCCTGCACAAACGTACACAATAAATCATGTTCTGGCCCGATGCCAGCACAGTTGAACTGACCCACGCGCATTGTGAATTTGTGATCTGCTTCACGTTCATCTTTGCCATGCTGCCAGCGGCCAGATCCGGCTGGCAGTAGCGAGAAGGTCGCGAAATGAGGCTCTTTTACACTGGTGACATTGAATCATCAGGAAGCGAACACATGAGCCTTCGTCACTTTGTCGCCATCGATCTTGGCGCTTCCAGCGGCCGCGTTATGCTGGCCCGGCACGACACAGAAAGCGGTGCGATTACGCTGGATGAAGTCAGCCGCTGCGTAAACCAGCTGGTCACCGTTGATGGCCATCAGTGCTGGGATCTTGATGCACTGGAACAGTTTATTACTGACGCACTGGAAAAAATGGATCGTCAGGGCATCGTGCCCGAAAGCATCGGGATTGATACCTGGGCGGTCGACTATGTGCTGCTGGATGCGCAGGGAAACCGTGTGGGTCTTCCTGTTGCCTACCGCGATGGCCGCACCCAGGGCGTGATGGCACAGGCCTGCCGTGAACTCGGCCATGACCGTATTTATCAGCGCACCGGCATCCAGTTCCTGCCGTTTAACACCCTGTATCAACTGCGTGCATTGTGCCGTGATGCCGCGCCAGAACTGGCGCAGGTGGCACATGCACTGATGATTCCTGACTACCTGCATTACCGCCTGACGGGTGAACTTAACTGGGAATACACCAACGCCACCACCACGCAAATGCTGAACATCACCAGCGGTGAGTGGGACGCGGAGCTGCTGCGCTGGAGCGGGGCGAACCCGTCATGGTTCGGCAAACCGTCACAGCCAGGTAAACGCGTCGGGGGCTGGACCAGCCCGTCAGGCAAGGTGATCCCCGTGGTGGCCGTCGCCACCCACGACACCGCCAGTGCTGTACTGGCGACGCCGCTGGCGGGTGACAATGCGGCTTACCTCAGTTCCGGCACCTGGTCATTAATGGGCTTTGAAAGCCGTCTGCCCTTTACCTGTCAGGCTGCCCAGGATGCCAATATCACCAACGAAGGCGGGGCCGAAGGGCGTTTCCGGGTGTTGAAAAACATTATGGGTCTGTGGCTGCTCCAGCGTGTGTGTAGCGAGCTGGCCATCACCGATCTCTGTCAGTTGATTGCGGATGCGGAGCAGCAGCCAGCCTGTCAGTGGCTGATTAACCCGAATGACGATCGCTTTATTAACCCACCCAGCATGGTACGTGAAATTCAGGACGCCTGCGCCGGGCAGCGAATGCCGGTGCCGGGCACCCCGGCTGAGCTGGCGCGTTGCATCTTTGACAGCCTGGCATTCTGCTACCGCCAGGTGTTGCAGGAGCTGGAACAGCTGCGCGGTGCGCGCTTCAGCCAGCTGCATATTGTCGGCGGCGGCTGCCAGAATCCATTTCTTAATCAGCTATGTGCCGATGCCTGTGGCATTCCGGTGTTCGCTGGCCCGGTGGAGGCCTCCACGTTGGGCAATATCGGCTGCCAGCTGATTACCGCCGGTGCGGTGGCCGATGTCACGGCTTTCCGCCAGCAGCTTGGCCAGCACTTCCCTCTTATCCGTTTTGACTCTCACGGGAGTGACGTGTTTCGCCGCAATCTGGCGCGTTTCGTGTCACTCACCTCTTCAGCAAAGGAGCTATGTATATGACCCAGGCCATCGAACAGGCTTTCGTCCTGGCGAAACAGCGTTTCGCCGATATCGGTGTGGATGTAGAAGCCGCACTGTCACAGCTCGACCAACTGCCCGTTTCCATGCACTGCTGGCAGGGCGACGATGTGCGCGGTTTTGAAAACCCGCAGGGCGCACTGACGGGCGGTATTCAGGCCACGGGCAACTATCCTGGCCGCGCACGTAATGTGGAAGAGTTGCGTTCGGACCTTGACCAGGCGATGGCGCTGATCCCCGGCCCGAAACGTCTCAACCTGCACGCGATCTATCTGGAAAGCGAGCAGGCCGTCAAACGCAATGAAATCAAACCACAGCATTTTGCCGGGTGGGTCGCGTGGGCGCGCGATCGCCAGCTGGGGCTGGATTTTAATCCCAGCTGCTTTTCGCATGAGCTGAGTGCTGATGGCTTTACCCTGGCGCACAACAATGCCGAAATCCGTCAGTTCTGGATTGAGCACTGTCAGGCGAGCCGCAAGGTGTCGGCTTACCTGGGGGAGCAGCTCGGTACGCCCTCAGTGATGAATATTTGGGTGCCGGATGGCATGAAAGATCTGACCGTGGATCGCCTTGCGCCACGTCAGCGCCTGATGGAATCCCTGGATGAAGTGATCGGCGAAAAACTCAACCCGGCTCACCATATTGATGCCGTCGAAAGCAAGCTGTTCGGCATTGGCGCCGAGAGCTACACCGTGGGTTCGAACGAGTTTTGCCTCGGTTATGCCGCCAGCCGCCAGATCGCGCTGACGCTGGATGCCGGTCACTTCCATCCGACCGAAGTGATCTCCGATAAGATCTCTACCGCGATGCTGTATGTGCCACGCCTGCTGCTGCATGTCAGCCGCCCGGTACGCTGGGACAGCGACCACGTGGTGCTGCTGGATGATGAAACCCAGGCGATTGCCAGCGAAATCGTGCGTCAGCGTCTGTTTGATAAGGTGCACATCGGCCTCGACTTCTTTGATGCCTCCATCAACCGTATTGCGGCCTGGGTGATCGGCACGCGCAATGCCAAAAAAGCGCTGCTGCGTGCACTGCTGGAACCGGTCGATATGCTGAAAACGCTGGAAAACGACGGGGATTACACGGCGCGTCTGGCGCTGCTGGAAGAGCAAAAATCCCTGCCCTGGCAGGCCGTGTGGGAAACCTGGTGTCTGCGCCACGATGTCCCGGCCGGTGCCAGCTGGTTAAACGACGTCCGTCATTACGAACAACAGATTCTCAGCCAACGTTAAGGGTATGACATGCAAAAAATTATCAACGCCTGGTTTGTCCAGGGAATGGTCAAAGCGACTACGGATATGTGGCTGAAGGGCTGGGATGAACGTAACGGCGGTAACGTCTCGCTGCGCCTGCTGGACGAAGAAGTTCAGCCGTTTGCGGCAGACTTTGACCGTCAGCCGCGTACGCTGGAACTGAGCCAGCCTGCACCTCAGCTGGCCAATGACTGGTTCCTGGTGACCGGTTCGGGCAAGTTTTTCCGCAATGTGCAGCTCGATCCGGCTGACTGTCTGGTACTGCTGCGCGTCAGCGAAGATGGCCGCGCCTTTACCATCCACTGGGGCCTGACCAACGGTGGTGTTCCTACCTCTGAGCTGGCATCACACTTCCAGTCGCACAGTGTGCGTAAGCAACTGACCAACGGCGCGGATCGTGTGATTATGCACTGCCATGCCACCCACTTTATGGCGTTAAGCTATGTGGTGGATTTGGATTCAGCCAGTTTCACCCGCCTGTTATGGGAAGGCAGCACCGAGTGTCTGGTGGTGTTCCCGGATGGTGTAGGGATTGTGCCGTGGATGGTGCCGGGCACCGATGGGATTGGCCGAGCAACCGCCGAGAAAATGCAGTCACATACGCTGGTGATGTGGCCGTTCCACGGTATTTTTGGTGCGGGACCGACCCTCGACGAAACCTTTGGCCTGATTGATACCGCTGAGAAGTCATCCGAAGTGGTGGTGAAAGTGCTGTCGATGGGCGGTATGAAGCAGAGCATAACGACTGAAGAACTGGTGGCGCTGGGTGAACGTTTCGGTGTGCAACCCTGGCGCGCTGCGCTAGAGGCGAAGCATAACCATGTTGCGTAAAGCGTTTGTGATGCAGGTGCATCCTGATAAGCACCAGGAGTATCAGCAGCGACATAATCCGATCTGGCCGGAGCTGGCGCAGACGCTGAAGGATCACGGCGCGCACCATTACAGTATTTTTCTGGATGCGCCGCGCAATCTGCTGTTTGCGGTGGTGGAGGTGGAGTCAGAAGAACGTTGGAATGCTGTGGCTGAGACGGAGGTGTGCCAGCGCTGGTGGCAATCGATGTGTGAGTTGATGCCGTCGAATGCGGATCATAGTCCAGTGAGTGCAGAGTTAACGTCGGTGTTTTATCTGGCATGAGGGGGCCCCGGTTCTGGGCTAAGCCCAGGGCCAGGTCAATGTCTTAAGGTCAACGTCAACGTCAACGTCAACGTCAAGGGCGTTTCGCTTTCCCGCTATCGCGGGCGAAGCGACCCAGGGCGGCCAGTCGCCGCCGCCCTGGGGACCCGGGCTTGCGGCAGGCGCCGCGCCCGCTTTCAGCGGGTGCCTTCGCAAGCGTTGCTCACCGACGGACCGCTCGTGACGGCACATCCTTGTGCCGGCCCGAGCTTTCACCGCCGTCCTGGCGGTTCATCCTGGTTCACATCGCTTCCTCAGCGCGGCTTAATTGCCGCCTCAACATCAAAACAAAAATCTAAGAAATTAAAACACCAACAAAAGCCAAGAATGGTTCGTTGGCGTTTGGTTTATTTTTAGTCCGTCTTTGATTGTTCTTTTGACCTGGCCGTTGACCTTTTGAGCGGCAATTAAGCCTCGCCGAAGGAGAGCGGATTTCCAGGACGAGCCGACAGGACGTCGGCGAGAGGGTGAGCCGGGACAGGGATGTCCCGTCACGCCCGGTCCGGCGGGAAAACCGATCGACTGAGGGAACCCGCTTTAGCGGGCGATGCGCCTGCCGCAAGCCCGGGGAC
>NZ_JBBGYT010000441.1:437828-601712 GCF_037479575.1 Erwinia sp. MYb416 | reverse complement strand
GCCCGAAGGTCCCCCACTTTGGTCCGAAGACGTTATGCGGTATTAGCTACCGTTTCCAGTAGTTATCCCCCTCCATCGGGCAGTTTCCCAGGCATTACTCACCCGTCCGCCACTCGTCACCCAAGGAGCAAGCTCCTCTGTGCTACCGTTCGACTTGCATGTGTTAGGCCTGCCGCCAGCGTTCAATCTGAGCCATGATCAAACTCTTCAATTAAAAGTTCGATTTGCTGCAACAAGTGCAGCGATGCTCAAGTGTAAAACGTCATAATGAATTTCATTATGTGTTCACTCTTAAGACTTGATATTTTTTGTCACCCGGAGGTGACTGATATCAATCCTGCGAGTACCCACACAGATTGTCTGATAAATTGTTAAAGAGCGGTGCAATCAGTGCCGAAGCTTCCTGTTGCGAGGTGGCGTATATTACGCTTTCCTCCTTCGGAGTCAACTTCTTTTTGAGAAGTTTTTTCCGGCGGTTCAGATGCTTCCTGAACCTCCTGAGCCGCTGGCCGTAAGCCGTTGTGCCGTCTCAGTGGTTGCGCATTATAGACAGGCGCTCCGGGAACGCAAGCAGTAATCTCAACTTTTTCACTGCCTGCTGAAAGTTCCAGCGAAACGCTGCTTTTTAGCCCTGTTTGATACGTCCAGGCAGCTCTTTCAGGCTATTAAGCACCCAATCCGCTGCACTCTCGCCTTCAGCAGTGACAGGCTTCCCGCTACGAACCAGTACTTTTTTACCGACTCCGGCAGCTAAAGCGGCCTGCATGTCCTCAATTTTATCGCCAACCATATAAGAAGCGGCCATATCGATGTTCAGCTCCTGCTGCGCGGTCAGGAACATTCCCGGCTGCGGCTTACGGCAATCACATGACTGACGTAACTCTTCTACTATGGCTTCCGGATGATGCGGACAGAAATAGATGCCATCCAGATCGACATCGCGGTCGGCCAGCGACCAGTCCATCCATTCGGTCAGATGCATAAACTGATCTTCGGTAAACAAGCCGCGCGCGATACCGGACTGGTTTGTCACCAGCACCAGCGCAAAGCCCATTTCTTTCAGTTCACGCATGGCATCAATCACACCATCAATAAACTCAAAGTTGTCGCTTTCAAACACATAACCGTGATCGACATTAATGGTGCCATCCCGATCGAGGAAAATTGCGGGGACTTTCTCAGCCACGTAGTAACTCCTGCTACAAAATTTGCCGTAGTGTATCGCATCACTACCATAAAAGAGAGAATGGCAGATTGAATGACTTCGATTGATTTAGACGTCTGGATGCCCTACCATCCATCCAGTCCCTTCAATGCGGGATGCCGTTATAATGAATGCCACGGATAACTCCCATCACGATAATAAATAAATCAATGATTAAACTTTCAAATATCACCAAAGTGTTCCAGCAGGGTTCACGCACGATTACAGCGCTGTCTGATGTCAGCCTGCATGTGCCCGCCGGACAAATTTATGGCGTGATCGGCGCTTCCGGTGCAGGTAAAAGCACCTTAATCCGCTGCGTCAATTTGCTGGAGCGTCCAACTTCCGGCAGCGTGCTGGTTGATAACCAGGATCTCACCACACTATCAGAAAGCCAGTTAACACTGGCGCGTCGCCAGATTGGCATGATCTTCCAGCACTTCAACCTGCTGAACTCACGTACCGTCGCCGGTAACGTTGCACTGCCGCTGGAGCTGGGCAACCTGTCAAAGGCTGAGATTAAAGCCCGTGTCAGTGAATTACTTGACCTGGTTGGCCTGGCGGATAAACACGATGCCTGGCCTGCCAATCTCTCCGGCGGGCAGAAGCAGCGCGTGGCCATTGCCCGTGCGCTGGCCAGCAACCCCAAAGTGCTGCTGTGTGACGAAGCCACCAGCGCGCTGGACCCGGCGACCACCCGTTCCATTCTTGAATTGCTGAAAGACATCAACCGTCGTCTTGGGATCACTATCCTGCTGATCACTCATGAGATGGACGTGGTGAAACGTATCTGCGATTGCGTTGCGGTCATCAGCAACGGTGAGTTGATTGAGCAGGATACGGTGAGTGAAGTGTTCTCTCATCCAAAGACGCCGCTGGCCCAACAGTTTATTCAATCAACGCTGCATCTGGATATCCCGGAAGACTACCTGAAACGTCTCTCCCCAGAACCCAGCGCAACAACCGTTCCTTTATTACGCCTGGAATTCACCGGTCAGTCAGTGGATGCCCCGCTGCTGTCTGAGTCAGCACGCCGTTTCAATGTGAACAACAATATTATCAGCGCGCAGATGGATTACGCCGGTGGCGTGAAGTTCGGCATTATGCTGGCCGAAATCCACGGTGAGTCAGCCGATACTCAAGCGGCCATCGCGTTCCTGCAAGAGCACCATGTGAAGATAGAGGTATTAGGTTATGTCTGAGGCGATGATGTGGTTAATGGGCCGCGGCATCTGGGAAACCCTGATGATGACCTTTGTCTCCGGCTTTTTCGGTTTTGTGCTTGGGCTGCCCGTTGGTGTGCTTCTTTATGTTACCCGTCCTGGGCAGATCGTGGCGAACGCGAAGCTTTATCGCGTGCTGTCAGCCGCGGTGAATATCTTCCGCTCGATTCCTTTCATTATTTTGTTGGTGTGGATGATCCCCTTCACCCGGATTATCGTCGGTACCTCAATTGGTCTGCAGGCCGCGATTGTTCCGCTCACCGTAGGCGCAGCACCCTTTATTGCCCGTATGGTTGAGAATGCCCTGCTTGAATTACCTACCGGCCTGATTGAAGCATCACGCGCCATGGGTGCCACACCATTGCAGATTATCCGTAAGGTTCTGCTGCCTGAAGCACTGCCAGGTCTGGTGAATGCCGCTACTATTACTCTGATTACTCTGGTCGGCTACTCAGCAATGGGTGGCGCAGTCGGCGCAGGCGGTCTGGGTCAGATTGGCTATCAGTACGGCTATATCGGTTACAACGCGACAGTGATGAATACGGTATTGGTTCTGCTGGTTGTTTTGGTGTATTTGATTCAGTTCTGTGGCGATCGCATTGTTCGTGCGGTTAGCCACAAGTAAACACAACAGTAATTTCTCTCTATTTAAGGAAGGGATATGTCTTTTAACGTTAAAACGCTTGCCGCTGTTGGCGCACTTATCGGTACTCTGGCACTGGCTGGCTGCGATCAGAAAGAGAAAGATCCAAACCACATTAAAGTGGGTGTGATCGTGGGTAGCGAGCAGCAGGTAGCTGAAGTCGCCGCGAAAGTGGCAAAAGATAAATACGGCCTGGATGTTGAGCTGGTGACCTTCAACGACTACGTACTGCCTAACGAAGCATTGAGCAAAGGCGATATCGACCTTAACGCCTTCCAGCATAAACCTTACCTGGACCAGCAGATCAAAGATCGCGGTTACAAGCTGGTTTCTGTAGGCAGCACCTTCGTTTATCCGATTGCGGGTTACTCGAAAAAGATTAAAACGCTGGATGAACTGCAAAACGGTGCACAGGTGGCTATCCCTAACGACCCAACCAACCTGGGTCGTTCACTGCTTCTGCTGCAGAAAGTGGGCTTGATCAAACTGAAAGAGGGTGTTGGCCTGCTGCCAACCTCACTGGATGTGGTTGAGAACCCGAAAAACCTGAAACTGGTTGAACTGGAAGCACCGCAGTTGCCACGTTCCCTGGACGATCAGCAAATTGCCCTGGCAGTGATCAACACCACTTACGCCAGCCAGATTAACCTGACGCCAGCAAAAGACGGCATCTTCGTTGAAGATAAAAACTCGCCGTACGTAAACCTGCTCGTTGCCCGCGAAGATAATAAAGACGCGGAAAACGTGAAGAAATTCGTACAGGCTTATCAGTCAGATGAAGTTAACGACGCAGCGAACAAAGTGTTCAACGGCGGCGCAGTGAAAGGCTGGTAATTTAACCAATGCGGGTGGCTTCTGCCGCCCGCTATCACATTCTCATCGTCCATACGTGCCAGACTGTACGCTCTCCGCTTGTTATTTCCCTCCCGGCTTGCTTCAATAACGCCACTTTTACCGATCGTGAGGATTTTCCCATGCGTGTTTTACCGCTCTGTTTGTTAGCGCTAACGCTGACAGGGTGCTCGTTGGTACCACGGCCCTATGAGCCTGTGAAACCTTTTCCACAGTCTACGCAAACTGGCGCATCTCAGTCGAAACCCGCAGCCCGCCCTGCCCCGGTAAAACTGTATACCGACCCTGCTGACCTCGTTAGCAAACCTTTTGCTGACCTGGGCGAAGTCTATGGCGAAGATTGCCAGAGCAGCGCACAGGATTCACCACCGAATCTCGCCACCGCACGTAAACGTCTGCAGATCCGGGCATCCGGTATGAAAGCCAATGCGGTGCTGGTACATAAATGTGAGATCGTGAGTGGCGCTCAGGGCTGCGTGCGTCAGGCCGTATGCCAGGGTTCAGCCCTCAAAGTCAGCAATCAATGAGTCGTTTCTCCTTCGATCAGATTGGCGTGATCCATTCACCGTGGAAGGAGAAATTTGCCGTTCCCCGTCAGCCTGGTTTGATACAGGATGGTGGCGGCGAGCTGCATCTGCAAGCGCCTTATAACCAGCCGGAAGCCGTACGTGGGCTTGAAGCATTCAGTCATCTCTGGCTGTTGTTTGTTTTTCATCAGACGATGGAAGGCGGCTGGCGGCCTACCGTACGGCCACCGCGGTTAGGGGGTAATGCGCGCATGGGTGTGTTTGCCACCCGCTCAACCTTCCGTCCAAATCCTATCGGCATGTCGCTGGTTGAGTTAAAGGGCGTTCGTTGTGAACTGCAGCAGGTGATCCTCGAATTAGGCAGCCTCGACCTGGTTGACGGCACGCCCATCGTGGATATCAAACCTTATCTGCCGTTTGCCGAGGCGCTCCCCGAAGCGCGCGCCGGGTTTGCCCAGCAAGCCCCCGATGCCGATATGCCGGTCTGCTTCAGCCTCCCGGCACAACAGCAGTTACAACAGCATCAGCGGCACTATCCGCACCTTGAACGCTTTATCGCTCAGGTGCTGGCTCAGGATCCCCGGCCAGCATATCGCAAAGGCGAAGAACCGGACCGGGAATATGCCGCCTGGCTGCTGGAATTCAATGTACGCTGGCGCGTGACCCAGTCCGGTACGGAAGTTATCGCCATCGACCCGCGTTAATTTCTCCCGGCATCTTTTGACTCACCTGACACGCTGGTACACTAGCGTCCACGTTTTTTGGCTTTATGCGTTCATATGGAATCGTAATTCATGCGTACTACTCAATACCTGCTCTCCACTCTGAAGGAGACACCTGCCGACGCTGAAGTGATCAGCCACCAGCTGATGCTGCGCGCCGGGATGATCCGTAAACTGGCATCCGGTCTGTACACCTGGTTGCCGACCGGTTTACGCGTGCTGAAAAAAGTTGAAAACATCGTGCGCGAAGAGATGAACAACGCCGGTGCCATTGAGATTTCTATGCCCGTCGTTCAGCCTGCGGATCTGTGGCAGGAGAGTGGTCGTTGGGAGCAATATGGCCCGGAGTTACTGCGCTTCGTTGACCGTGGCGAACGCCCGTTTGTTCTCGGCCCAACGCATGAAGAAGTGATTACCGATCTGATCCGTAACGAACTCAGCTCCTATAAGCAATTACCGCTGAACCTGTTCCAGATCCAGACTAAATTCCGTGATGAAGTGCGTCCACGCTTTGGTGTAATGCGCTCACGTGAATTCATCATGAAAGATGCCTACTCGTTTCATACTTCGCAGGAGTCGCTGCAGGAAACCTACGATGCGATGTATCGTGCCTACAGCCAGAGTTTCAGCCGTATGGGGCTGGACTTCCGCGCCGTTGATGCAGATACCGGCTCTATCGGCGGCAGCGCCTCCCATGAGTTCCAGGTGCTGGCGCAGAGCGGTGAAGACGATGTGGTGTTCTCTACCGAATCTGACTACGCCGCCAATATTGAAAAAGCAGAAGCAGTCGCCCCTGCCGGTGGCCGTGCAACCGCCACGCAACCGATGGTGCAGTTCGACACGCCAAATGCAAAAACCATCGCCGAACTGGTAGAACAGTTTGGGTTGCCGATCGAGAAAACCGTCAAGACACTGATGGTGCAGGCAACCAAAGAGAGCGGCCATACGCTGGTTGCCCTGCTGGTTCGTGGCGATCATGAGCTGAATGAAGTGAAAGCGGAACATATTGATATCGTTGCTGCCCCGCTGACCTTCGCAACAGAAGAAGAAATCCGTGCGCTGGTTAACGCGGGCCCTGGCTCCCTCGGTCCGGTAGGCCTGAACATGCCGATCATTGCAGACCGTACTGTGGCAGCGATGAGCGATTTCAGCGCAGGTGCCAATATTGACGGACAGCACCTGAAAGGCATCAACTGGGAGCGCGATTTGCCGCTGCCACGCGTTGCGGATATCCGCAATGTGGTCGAAGGTGATGCCAGCCCGGATGGGAAAGGTACGCTGTTGATCAAACGCGGTATTGAAGTTGGCCATATCTTCCAGCTGGGCACCAAGTACTCTGAAGCGATGAAAGCATCGGTACAGGGTGAAGACGGCCGTAACCAGATTATGACCATGGGCTGCTACGGGATTGGTATTACGCGCATCGTTGCGGCGGCCATTGAGCAGAACCACGATGAGCGCGGCATTATCTGGTCTCCTGCGCTGGCACCTTTCCAGGTGGCCATCCTGCCAATGAACATGCAGAAGTCATTCCGCGTGAAAGAGCTGGCGGAAGAGCTATATGCCACTCTGCGTGCTAAAGGGATTGATGTGATCCTCGACGACCGCAAAGAGCGCCCGGGTGTGATGTTTGCCGATATGGAACTGATTGGCGTACCGCATACCATCGTGATTGGCGACCGTAACCTCGATAGCGAAGAAGTTGAGTATAAAGCGCGTCGTGCCGGTGAGAAACGTATGATCAAAACCAATGAAATCGTTGATTTCCTGGTGAGTGAGCTGGCGGTTTAAGATCCACGACTACTGACCAAAGCGATCAGACATAAAAAAGCCACCGCATGCGGTGGCTTTTTCGTTTTAGCTTTTAGCTTTTAGCTTTGCGCTGCCAGAGCCTGGTCTTGTTCCTGTAACGCCCGCATTGTCTGATGGCGCTGCCAGTAGTGACTCAGTGTGTATTTAAATACCTCAATATCCTTCTTCACCCCAGGCAAACGGATCTCAGTGCGTTTTTTACCCGCTGCATTAGGCTGAACATGTTGTAGATAAAGCACGTCAGTGCCGAAACGGCGAATCACATTGATATTTTTAATATTATCCCACGGTAACAGTTCAGCGGTCCCTGGCTTCACAATCCCCTGATACGTAATCTCAATCGGGTTGCCGTCTTTCAGCGTCCAGGCCGCCGGTGGGAAATGCTTCAGTACCAACGCCGTCTCTTCTTCACCTTCCGGCTCATAACGCCATGCAAGGCTCTGTTCATGAGCAGATGAGAAATCCTGCTCATATTTCTGCCAAAGGTGTTGTTCAATGTCTGACGCCACTGGCATCAGGTCGACCCAGCTCTCCGTCGGCAGTTCCGCCGCGATTGCGGCATAACACGTTTCGTCGATCGTATAACCGACATTGCGCATGCGATCGGCCAGCGGCGGATGCGAATCGAACGGATGCGGTACGTTCTGTTCACGCATCACGCTAATAAAGTCAGGTGAATTAACGTGCTGAGGCAGGCCAATGGCAATCGCTTTACTGATCCCCAGCTCATTCCCATGCAGGGTTTTATTTTCAAACAGCATTTGCTCAACTTCACTACGATAGCTGGCATAGGCCGAGATTTTAATCAGCGACTCGACGATCGCCGCCGGGGTAATTACGTTTGCGGCACTGCGGTCAGCCACAAATTCGCGCTCACGGCTGTTACGCTGCCACGCCAGTTCAAACAGCATGCGATACAGGCAGAGCGGATAGAACACCACCAGCGTAGACACATCGCTGCTCATCAGATGAATGTACTGATCGAAGCGATGCAGCTTCGGCCCCAGCAGGGCACCCGAGGCAGTATCCCCCTCATGCAGGTGCGTTAATTCATGCACCATCACGCCATCTGCCTGTGCCGTAGTTAGCTGGCGCAGCAAGGGAATACTGACGTACAGTTTGCGACCATTCAGTGCCTGCTCATTCACGCTGAGAGGCGCTTCAGTAACATAAAAGTTGGTATCGATACCCGCAATAATATGATCCGGCGGCGTGGTCCCCACCTGCGACGCCAGTGCATCAATGCGTGCCCAGAGTTCAGGTGCGGCTTCGCGCGTGACCACTTCACCTTCAACATCCTCATCACGTGGCAGCTTTTTGAAGATGCCTCTGATCATATAGAACATCGCGACCAGCACCAGCAGGCCCATCGCCATAACCAGCTTCGGATAATAGGTTTGGGTAAAGAATGCCGTTCCCCAGAAGGAGAGCCAGACCAGCATACCTCCCTGCACCAGCACTTCCAGCGCACTGGCCAGCATCAGGAAGGGACGTGCCAGCGTCAGGCTTTGCAACTGTCCCTGACGATTTTTAAATGCCAGCGCGCTGAACAGAACAATCATCAGCAGCATGGCGACACCGCCCACCAACGTCCAGAAGGCAACTTTATCCATCATCCAGAACTGCCACAGCTCTGACTTCTCTGCACAAACCGCCCCCTGATAGTCGAGCAGATCGTCCGGTACCACACCACAAACGCTGGAAGGGGGATTCTGTTGCAGGAAAGCAGTCAGTTTATTGACGTCCTGACCTTGCCCGCGGGCATCATCAATAAAAATTTCGCTGTATTCCTGATCGAGCTGGCGTGTGCCGTATTCAGCAAAAACCAGCGTAATAGTGGGGATCAGGAAAAGCGTGACTAAAAGCCACAGGAAGACTTTTGCATAGCCTTTTTTCAATGCCGTTAATTGATTCAAAATTATAAACTCGCAAACTGTGTGTAAGAAGACAAAGCTGCTTATATCAGGCAATACCGAAAGAGTGATCTCCCGACATAATGGGAAATGGCGTGAGATCCTTCTCTGGCGTGCTTCAGCTATATTGGATAATAAAGGTCAGAACGAGGATATAAAACGATAAATGAACCGAAGCAACAAGAGGTTAGCCACGTTTTAGGATTATTTACCTGGGGAAGTGCGCCATGACCATTGCAGAGAATCGTTCTGTTCTACAATGGCCATATTAATTTGAGTTAATTCCACTTAATCCCGGAAATGCATCACGTTAATAAATACGGGATGATTTAAGGGACTTTTATAACACCTTACGGTTATTCGCCGTGAGATGATAAGGATGCTGACTGTTCATTGCCACCGAGCGCCAGGAAATCACGTCGAGGCCATTTTCCGTGGGGCGAAAACGTTGTTTCTCACCGTTCATGGCCACCAGCGTCAGCGTATCAGCCGTGCGCGCCCATTTACCATACTGCGCACTACGTAGCGTACTCTCTCCGCCCGCACGCTGCTCCAGCACATAACTGCCATCGGCAGCCAGGAACAACGAGGATTCACTGTCCTGACAGGCAGGTCCGCAGGGCAGCAACCCGCTATAACTCTGCTGCATCGGCTCCAGCGGTGAGGGTTGTTGTGCGTTTTGTCGGTTATTACAGCCAAATAACGCGCCCAATGCCAGTGTGGCAAACAGCGTGAGAACAACAGCTTTCATAGTCGCTCCTGCAAAAAATAAACAAGTCAGTCGCCGCGAACTTTACCCCGCAGCGATTTGGTTGAGGCCTTATGCGCTTTACCTTCCAGCCGACGCTTTTTTGATGCCAGCGTCGGACGCGTTGCGCGGCGGGTTTTCTCCACCACGGTAAGCTCAAGAATCAAATTCTCCAGCCGCTTTAATGCCGCCTCACGATTCATCTCCTGGCTGCGATATTCCTGCGCCTTAATAATCACAATGCCTTCGGGAGTGATCAGATGGTGGCTGACAGCCATCATCCTTTCCTGATAAAACACCGGCAGGCTGGAGCGCCGAATATCAAAGCGCAAATGGATTGCCGTCGAACTTTTATTCACGTTCTGACCACCGTTTCCCTGCGCTCTGATCGCGGTGATTTCGATTTCGGCATCAGGAATAGTGACGCTACGTGATAATACAATCATACCCTTTTTCCTGCCTCCAGCCACTGCTCAAACTGAATTTCAAGATGATGAGTCTCATCGGAGAGCCAGATAGTGCCGTCCTGGATAGTGGCCTGTAACGTCATTGAGCGTGAAGCCAGTTGCGTCAGAGCACTCAGTTGCTCGTCATTGAGGTAACGTATCGTCAGATTATCATGCTGGGTCAGTTTGTTTTGATGCTGCTGCCACCAGGGCTGTGCCGCGCGCCAGTTATAGGTGTACAGCCAGACATGTTGAGAACGACTACAGGCCTTTTTAATTCTGCGCTCATCTGGCAGACCGAGATCCACCCAAACATCAATCCCACCATGATCGTTCAGCTGCCAGATTTCTGGCTCATCTTCTGCGCTCAGTCCACGCGTAAAGGTCAAACGCTCATTCGCATGAACCAGCCAGGCCAGCAGACGCAGCATCAAACGCTCTTCGGTTTCCGAAGGGTGGCGGGCCAGCGTCAGGGTATTATCGATAAATACATTGCGGTCCATGTCTGCGACGTTAACCGTGGCTTTATAAATCGTTGCTTTCAGTGCCATAAGGATCCTTATCTCAGTTACCCGCTATTGTAACCTGATGACGAAGCAAATCACCCGCTCGCAGGCTGATTTCCCGTAAATGCCTGTGCTATAGTCGGATAATCGCCAGAGAAAACTCGGAAGGGGGTGCATGTGCAAAAGTATTGTGAATTAGTTCGCCGGAAATATGCCGAAATAGGCAGTGGCGACCTGGGATACGTGCCTGACGCATTAGCGTGCGTGTTGAAAGCGCTTGATGAAGTAGCGGGCGATCCTGTGCTACCGTCTTCCATCAGGGAAAAGGCAGCGTTTGCTGCCGCGAACTTATTGGTGAGCGACTATGTTGACGAAAGATGAAGCCTACAAACCGATCAACTGTGATGACTATGACAACCTGGAACTCGCCTGCCAGAATAACTGGATGCTGACACTGGCGTTAAAAGACGGTGAACAGCTTAAGGCAAAGGCTAAAGATATGGTGTCGCGAAAGAACGTGGAATACCTGAGCATTGACATTGCCGGAGAAAACCGCGATCTGCGCCTCGACCATATTGCCAGCTTCAGCCACCCCGACCTCGGTACCGTGGTGGTGAGTGAATCCGATTAGTCTCCCAGTCAGGCGGATCGTCGATCCGCCTCTCTTCTCAAGGCTTCAGCCCCGCATAATACGCTGCTAAATCATCAATATCTTCATCACTCAGCCCGGCAACAAACGCTTTCATCACTTCCGCCTGGCCGCCGCTGCGTGCACCGCTTTTATACGCCTGCAATGCCTGAGCCAGATAAGGCGCATGCTGCCCGGCAAGGTTGGGGTAGATCGGTGCCGATGCTTTTCCTTCTGTTCCGTGGCAGGCCATACAACGCGCTGATTTTTCCTGCCCGGCGCCGCTGTCTCCTGCGGCCAGGGCGGGCAGGCTACCACTCAGCAGCAGCAACACCATCACTCTGATAATTATCATGACTCTCTCAATATTTAGCGACGCCAGTACACAAACCAGTCCGTATCCGCAGCCGTTGGGGCACCGTCACGGGTGACAAAAAAATCAGCGGCGGCAATCAGACGGTCGCCATAAAAAATCAGCGGTATTCGACCCCGCTGCCACGGCGGCACCGCCAGTTCCTGCCACAGTTTTTTCAGCGGGCGACTGCCTGCGCGTCCGACGATATGCAACGATCCCTGTGCCTGGAAGCGTACGCTGACCGCCTCACCGGAAAGGGGGCGCCGCAGCGCCAGACCATCATTATGCTGTTCCAACTGCCCTAGCCCGTCAGGCAGCTGTAGCGGTTGTGCTCTATCCGGCCACGGCAGCGCGTGCTCGCTTAACGATGTCAGTAATGGCAACCAGTAAAGACGGCCACGAAAACGGCGTACCTCGTTCTGCCCGAGCCGAAACCGCGGCTCTGCATCCTCACGGCTACAGGCCACCTCCTGCCATACACGCCGCAGCGCATCGCGCGAGGGCATACTGCCCTGCTGATGCGCAATCCAGCGCCGCAGCAGGGCAAAGCGCCGGGCTTCACTCATCTCCAGCATCGGGAGAATCGACAACGTGCCGGATGCATCCATCAGCGAATCCAGTGACTCCGCCAGTAACTCATCCAGAAGTTGTTCCTGCTCGCCACACAGCGCTGCGCTGCGGGCCACCGCACGTGAGAAGTGCGGCCAGCGGGCATTCAGCATTGGCATCACCTCGAGGCGCAGAAAATTCCGGTCATAGCGCGCATCGCTGTTGCTGTCATCCTCAATCCACATCAGCTGGTGCTGTTCGGCCCAGGCCTCCAGTTGCTGACGACTGTGTGTCAGCAAGGGACGCAGATGCCGGTGTTCGCCCAGCCAGTGTTGTTCCGGCATCGCCGCCAATCCAGCCGGCCCACTGCCCCGCTTCAGCGCCAGTAACAGGGTTTCGCTCTGATCGTCCTGATGCTGGGCGGTTAACAGCGTTTCCCCCGCCCGCAGCCGCTGACGGAAGGCCAGATAGCGTGCGGTACGTGCGGCTGCTTCAACCCCCCCCTGACGTGCATCCACACTGACATAGACCACCTCCAGTGGCACCTGCCAGCGTGCACACTGCTGCTGACAGTGCGCGACCCAACTCTCCGCCAGCGGGTTGAGGCCATGATGAATATGCACCGCCCGCAGCTGCAACGCCGGACGCTGCTGTCTGAGCAACACCAGTTGATGCAGCAATACGCTGGAGTCGAGCCCACCACTGTAGGCCAGCAGCAGGCTGTGCTCATTCGCCAGTGTGGCTTCAAGATGGGCAAGGGATGACATGGCTTTCCTGAAAGAAGAACCCGACAAAAAGCCGGGTTTAGCAGAGGGGTATTTTAAGCCTGATACAACTCTAACGGCAATCCATCCGGATCATTAAAGAAGGTAAAGCGCTTACCGGTCAGCGGGTCAATACGGATCACCTCACAGGACACGCCGTGTGCTTCCAGTTGTCGTTTCGCCGCATCAACATCCTCCACGCTAAATGCCAGATGGCGCAGACCGCAGGCTTCAGGCTGAGTTGGTCGTGCAGGGGGGTGCGGGAAGGAGAACAGCTCAATAATGTACTCACCGTTCAGCGTCAGATCCCCTTTCCACGAATCGCGCTCCTCGCGATACACTTCGCCCATCAGGCCGAACCCCAGGATATCGCAGTAAAATGCCTTACTCACCGCATAATTCCCGGCAATGATTGCCACGTGATGGACTTTTTTTAACTGTAAACCTGACATTGTGGCTCCTGAATGCTCCTGATAAATACATGCCTGACGACCTTAACCGCCAGGCCTGACAGCGACAATGGCACGATTCTGGATCTTGGGTTAAATCTCTACGTCGTGCTTTAGCACGCGCACCAGATATTGCCCCTCATCGGTGAGCTTCGCGCCATGAATATCGGTCTCAAACCCCGGATAGTGTTTGCCGATAGCGCACAACATCAGGAGAAAATCGAGCACTGCCCGGCTCTGCTCGGTGATCATCTCGCCCGGCATCACCACGGGTACGCCGGGAGGATAAGGCAGGATCATATTGGCCGAGACACGCCCCACCAGCTCACTGATCTCTACTGTTTCGATATTGCCCTTCACCTGCTGCTGAAACATATGATGTGGTGTGAGCTTCATCTCGGGCAGTGTGGCAAAGGCCTGTAACATCAGACGCGGCAGATCGTGTTGGCGGATCAGCGTATGGATCCCCTGCGCCAGATCCTGAATACGCATAGTGCGGTAAAAATCGGGATCTTCTGCATACAGATCCGGCAGCATGTTTTTCACCCGGAGGTTAAGATCGTACGAGCGCTTAAATTCGGTCAGCCCGCGCAGTACGCTCATCGCTTTGGTCTTATCAATACCGATGCTGAACAGGAACAACAAATTGTATGGCCCGGTTTTTTCCACCACCACACCACGTTCATCGAGGAACTTCGCCACCAGCGCCGCCGGTATCCCCTCTTCTGCCATCTCACCCAGTTCGCTCATCCCTGGTGTCAGGATCGTGACTTTGATCGGGTCGAGATACATATGGTCAGCATCTGCATCGCGGAAACCGTGCCACTCCTCGTCCCCGGGCTGAATCGCCCAGCATTCTGGTTCATCGACGCCTTCCGGCTGCCAGATATCAAAGAACCAGCCCTCAGACTCTTCGCGCAGACGCTGAACTTCGCGGCGAAAATGCAGTGCCCGCTCCACTGACCGATTAATCAGACGCTTACCCGGATTACCACGCAGCATCGCTGCCGCCGTCTCAATAGAAGCCACAATCGCGTAGTTGGGGGACGTCGTGGTGTGCATCATGTAGGCTTCATTAAAGGTTTGCTCGTCATAGTCACCTTTAATATGAATCAGCGAGGCCTGTGAAAAGGCCGCCAATAGTTTGTGCGTCGACTGGGTTTCATAGATCACCTTACCCGGCGTGCGCTCTCCGCTCATACCGCTGAGTCCCTGGTAGATCGGGTGAAAGTTGGTATAGGGCACCCAGGCAGAATCAAAGTGGATAGACGGCACATCCAGCGTCTCTTTGATGTACTGCGTGTTATACAGCAATCCGTCATACGTCGAGTTGGTGATCACCGCATGGACCGGCCAGCTGGCACGCGGTGTCTGCGCGACTTTCAGGGCAATACTCTCTTTGGTGAATTCACGTTTCGGGATGCCGCCAAGAATACCCAGCGCGTTACGCGTCGGTTTCAGCCAGATCGGGATGATATCGCTCATCATCAACAAATGGGTGAGCGACTTATGGCAGTTACGATCCACCAGCATGGTGCTGCCTGCGGGGGCGGCGTACATACCGACGATCTTATTCGAGGTCGAGGTGCCATTGGTGACCATATAGCTCTGCTCGGCCCCAAACGTGCGCGCCACATACTCTTCAGCTTCAAGATGCGGGCCGGTATGGTCGAGTAGCGAGCCCAGTTCAGTAACGGAAATCGAGATATCCGCCTTCAGCGTATTGGCACCAAAGAAATCATAGAACAGGCTGCCCACCGGGCTTTTCTGGAACGCCGTTCCTGCCATATGCCCTGGCGTACAGAAGGTGTATTTACCCTCCTTCACATAGGTAAACAGCGCTTTGGTCAGGGGTGGCGTGATGGTATCGATGTATTCATCGGTGTAGTGCCGTATGCGCTGAGCAATGTCATCGGCCGCATTCAGGGCATATTCAAAGAACCAGAGGGTCATGCGCATTTCGTTAATGCTGACATCCATCGTCGAGTGGGTGTTGATAAAGGCGTATAGCGGCAGATACTCATTTAACTGGTTGATATCACGGCAGAGTTCGAGACTGTATTCGTCCCAGTCAAACACCACGCCACAGATGCGCGGGTTGTGTTCAATCAGCTTCAGCAGGTCGCTGGCATCGTGCGGATAGATGGTCTGAAAACCCTGGTTTTTTAACGTAGCGTCGAGTTCACGGATGGGTTCATCTTTATAGAATGCGTTATGCGGTCCCATGATCGCGATAATATTCAATGTGGCCTCCTGGTCGGTTTGCTCCAGTGTGTAAGCATAGTGGACGCAAAACAAAAAGGGCCAGACAATGTCTGGCCCTTTGGGTAACGAATGCTGAACGATCAGGCGTAGCCGTAGCTCATCAGACGTTGGTAGCGGCGATCCAACAACTCTTCTTTCGTGAAGGTATCGAGATCGGCCAGATCGGCAAGCAGCTGGGCCTTCAGTGACACACCAATCGCCAGTGGGTTGCGGTGTGCGCCGCCCAGGGGTTCCGGGATCACAGTATCAATCAGCTTCAGCTCTTTCAGACGCGGTGCAATGATGCCCATCGCTTCTGCGGCCAGTGGCGCTTTGTCGGCGCTTTTCCACAGAATAGATGCACAGCCTTCCGGCGAAATCACCGAGTAGGTGCTGTACTGCAACATGTTCACTTTGTCACCGACACCAATGGCCAGTGCGCCACCGGAACCGCCCTCACCGATAACAGTACAGATAACCGGCACGGTCAGGCCAGACATCTCACGCAGGTTGCGTGCGATGGCTTCAGACTGACCGCGCTCTTCTGCGCCCACACCAGGATAGGCACCCGGGGTGTCGATAAAGGTGATGATCGGCATATTAAAACGCTCGGCCATCTCCATCAGGCGCAGCGCTTTACGGTAACCTTCCGGCGCAGGCATGCCGAAGTTACGACGAATTTTCTCTTTGGTTTCACGCCCTTTCTGATGACCAATGATCATCACCGGACGGCCATCGAGACGCGCAGTACCACCAACGATAGCTTTATCATCGGCATAGGCGCGGTCGCCCGCCAGCTCGTCAAAGTCAGTGAACACATTGCGAACATAGTCCAGCGTATACGGGCGCAGCGGATGACGCGCAAGCTGCGCGATCTGCCAGGCACCTAAATCTGAGAAGATTTTACGGGTCAGCTCAACGCTTTTATCGCGCAGACGCTGAATCTCTTCATCCAGATTAATATCCAGTTTTTCATCCTGACGGCCAACCGACTTGAGCGAATCAATTTTCGCTTCAAGCTCAGCGATTGGCTGTTCGAAATCCAGGTAATTAAGACTCATAATAATCCTGTTTTAGTCAAACTCCAGTTCCACCTGCTCCGATCCTATCAACGATCGCAGATCGTTCAGCAAACGATCGCTCGGCGACACGCGCCAGGTTGCACCGAAGCGCAACTTCGCCCGCGCATCCTCTCTCTGATAGTAGAGATGTACCGGAATTGTCCCCGAACGATGGGGTTCCAGGGATTGACGGAGACGGTTCAAAAGCTGGTCATCAATTTGCCTGTCCGTCAGCGAGATAGCAAGCCCACGTGCATATTTTTCACGTGCTTCATCAATGTCCATCATCTCGCGGGCCATCATTTTAAGCCCGCCGTTGAAGTCATCGAAGCTGACCTGCCCACTGACGATCAGGATACGGTCTTTCTCCAACATATGCTGGAACTTATCTAACGCATCTGTAAATAACATCACTTCCAGACGACCAGAACGGTCATCCAGGGTGCAGATGCCAATACGGTTACCGCGTTTTGTTACCATGACGCGGGCCGCCACCACCAGACCGGCTGCGGTGATCATCTTACCACGCTCGGTCGGGTGCATGTCTTTCAGGCGCAGTCCACCGACGTAGCGCTCAATCTCTTTCAAGTACTGGTTGATCGGGTGACCCGTTAAGTAAAGCCCTAACGTCTCTCTTTCGCCATCCAATTGAATCTGTTCCGGCCATGGCGTGACGTCCGAATAGGACTTCTCTACCTGTTCCGGGGCTTCTGCCAGCACACCAAACATATCTGCCTGGCCGATGGCTTCGGCTTTGGCATGTTGGTCGGCTGCTTTCAATGCATCCGGTAAGGCGCTCATCAAGGCGGCGCGGTGCGGACCTAAACGGTCAAACGCGCCGGACATAATCAGTTTTTCCAGCACCCGCTTATTCAGCTTTTTGGTATCGGTGCGTGCGCAGAGGTCAAACAGCTCGCGGAAATACCCGCCCTCATTACGTGCGTCAATGATGGCTTCGATCGGGCCTTCGCCCACCCCTTTGATCGCGCCAATGCCGTAAACAATCTCGCCGTTATCGTTAACGTGGAACTGGTACTGCCCGGAGTTAATATCCGGCGGTAAGACCTTCAGCCCCATGCGCCAGCACTCATCCACCAGGCCAACTACCTTTTCGGTGTTGTCCATATCGGCAGTCATCACGGCGGCCATAAACTCAGCCGGATAGTGTGCTTTCAGCCACAAAGTCTGATAAGAGACCAGCGCATAAGCGGCGGAGTGAGATTTGTTAAATCCGTACCCGGCGAATTTTTCCACCAGGTCGAAGATTTTAACCGCCAGCTCGCCATCAATGCCGCGTGATTTCGCCCCATCTTCAAAGCCGCCACGCTGCTTGGCCATCTCAACCGGGTTCTTTTTACCCATCGCACGACGCAGCATATCCGCCCCGCCTAAGCTGTATCCTGCCAGTACCTGGGCGATCTGCATTACCTGTTCCTGATAGAGGATAATGCCGTAGGTCGGCTCCAGCACGGGCTTCAGCGACTCATGCTGCCACTGAATATCCGGATAAGATATCGCCTCACGCCCGTGTTTACGGTCAATGAAGTTATCCACCATGCCGGACTGAAGCGGGCCGGGACGGAACAAGGCAACCAGAGCGATCATATCCTCGAAGCAGTCAGGCTTCAGGCGTTTGATCAGGTCTTTCATGCCGCGTGATTCGAGCTGGAACACCGCCGTGGTTTCCGAGCGTTGCAGCATATCGAAACTTTTCTGATCTTCAAGCGGGATCGCCGCAATATCGATCGGATCTTTACCTTCTTTCGCACGACGGGCGTTGATCATCGCCAGCGCCCAGTCGATGATCGTCAGCGTGCGCAGCCCCAGGAAGTCAAATTTCACCAGCCCGGCATATTCCACATCGTTCTTATCGAACTGGGTAACCGGATGGTGGCCATTTTCGTCACAGTAGAGCGGGGCAAAATCAGTAATTTTGGTCGGCGCAATCACCACGCCCCCGGCATGCTTACCGGCGTTGCGCGTCACCCCTTCCAGAATGCGCGCCATGTCGATCAGAGCTTTAACCTCTTCATCTGCCTCATAGATTTCTGGCAGCTGCGGTTCTGCGGCAAAGGCTTTTTCCAGCGTCATACCGGGGTCAGGTGGCACCAGTTTGGAGATGCGATCCACGAAACCGTAAGGATGCCCCAGCACGCGGCCGACATCGCGGATGACCGCTTTTGCCGCCATGGTACCAAAGGTGATGATCTGTGAAACCGCCTGGCGCCCGTACATCTCAGCCACATGCTCAATCACCAGATCGCGTTTTTCCATACAGAAATCGACGTCGAAGTCGGGCATCGACACACGTTCCGGGTTGAGGAAACGTTCAAACAGCAGATCAAATTCGAGCGGGTCGAGGTCGGTAATTTTCAGCGCATAGGCCACCAGTGAACCGGCACCCGATCCACGTCCCGGCCCCACTGGCACATCGTTATCCTTCGACCACTGGATAAACTCCATCACGATCAGGAAGTAACCAGGGAATCCCATCTGGTTGATAACGTTGAGTTCAATATCCAGGCGCTCATCATAGGCGGGGCGGCGTTCGGCGCGCACCTGCTCATCAGGGAACAGAAACGCCAGGCGATCTTCCAGCCCTTCTTTCGATTTCACCACCAGGAAATCTTCCGTTGTCATGTCACCCGTCGGGAACTGCGGCAGGAAGTACTCACCCAGACGGATAGTGACGTTACAACGACGGGCAATTTCCACGCTGTTTTCCAGCGCTTCCGGGATGTCCGAGAACAGCTCGCACATCTCCTCACTGCTACGCATATACTGCTGCGGACTGTAGTTGCGCGGACGTTTTGGATCGTCGAGGGTAAAACCAACGTGGATGGCGACGCGGATTTCATGTGCATCGAATTCTGATTCCGTCAGGAAACAGACTTCGTTGGTGGCGACCACCGGGATCGCGTTCTCCATCGCCAGCGCAACGGCAGCATGCAGGTACGTTTCTTCGTCCGGGCGACCGGTACGAATCAGTTCAAGGTAGTAGCGATCGGGAAAATGATGCTGATAAAACGCCAGACACTCTGCGACCTGCGCCGTGTTGCCGCGCAACAGCATTTTACCGACATCGCCACGCCGTCCGCCTGACAATAAAATAATCCCCTGCTGATGCTCAACCAGCCAGTCCCGATCAATCGTCGGGCCCGCCGGACCGTAGCCACGTTGGTAGGCTCGGGAAATCAACAAGGTGAGGTTTTGATAACCGTCGTTATCGGCGGCCAGTACGGTGATTTGGGACAGCTCATCACCCATGGCCTCACTACTGACGTTGAAATCTGCGCCAATAATCGGCTTCATGCCTTGACCGTGTGCAGTGCCGTAAAATTTTACCAGCCCACACAGGTTGGTGAAATCCGTGATCGCGATGGCTGGCATGCCCATTTTTGCCGCGTTTTTCACCAACGGGCCAGTTTTGGCTAGCCCATCGATCATGGAGTAGTCGCTGTGGACGCGTAAATGAATAAAACGAGGTTCGGCCATCGGTGATCCTGTTAAAACAGAGGAAGAAGATTAACTATTCTGCAAACGTGAAACGGCAGCGCTGCCACCGTAACCGTTATATCGGCTCACGCGTACACGCAACCGTAGCGGCAACATCGGCATCCATTAAGACATTGCGTACCGGAGCGAAACTGCGCCGATGCTGCGATGTCGCGCCAAACTGAGTCAGTTTTTCCATATGCAATGCGGTCGGGTAACCTTTGTGCTGGGCAAAACCATATTCAGGATAGAGCCGATCCAGCTCAGCCATTTCGCGGTCGCGTGTCACCTTCGCAATAATTGAAGCGGCGCTGATTTCTTTCACCAGGCTATCACCTTTAACCACTGCCTGACTGGGCATGGCCAGCGCCGGGCAACGGTTACCGTCAATCAGTACAAAGTCTGGCGTCAGGTGCAAGCCGGCCACCGCACGCTGCATCGCCAGCATGGTGGCATGCAGAATATTCAGCTGATCAATCTCTTCCGGTTCTGCCCGGCCCAGACTCCAGCTCAGTGCCTTCTCTTTGATCTCATCGTACAACGCCAGCCGGCGTTTTTCCGACAGTTTTTTCGAGTCGGCAAGCCCGACAATAGGCCGCGCCGGATCGAGGATCACGGCGGCAGTCACCACGGCGCCCACCAGCGGGCCACGGCCAACTTCATCAACGCCCGCAATCAGCGCGGCATTGGGATAAATAAATTCACTCATGGGCACAGCTCCAGTACGGCTGCCGCTGCCTGCTCATCGGCATTCCAGCGGATCTGATGATGGAGTTCAGCAAAAGTCGCCAGCAGTTTATCGCGGGTTTCACCTTGTGCCAGCAGCGGTTCTAATGCTGCGGCCAGCCGATCGGGCTGACATTCATCCTGGAGCAGCTCTTTCACCAACTCACGGCCCGCCAGCAGATTGGGCAGTGAGACGTAATCCGTCTTTACCAGGCGTTTTGCCAGCCAGAAGGTGAAAGGCTTCATACGATATCCCACCACCATCGGACACTTCGCCAACATACACTCCAGCGCAGCCGTACCGGAAGCCAGCAGTGCGGCATCACTGGCGACCATTGCCTGTCGCCCTTTACCATCCAGCAGATGCATGGTCAGGTCAGGTGCAACCTCGGCTTTGATTTTCTCAAACTGCTCGCGACGGCGCGGATTAACCAGCGGCACCACAATTTCCAGCGCCGGGTATTTTGCCCGAAGCAGCATCGCCGTTCGCAGAAAATCGCCACTGAGCATCTCGACTTCAGCCCCACGACTGCCAGGAAGCAGTGCCAGACAAAGTGCATCCGGGGCAATGCCCAGCTCGCGGCGTGCAGCCTCTTTATCCGGTTCTATCGGCATCGCATCAGCCATGGTATGGCCAATAAAGCGACACGGCACATTAAAACGGTCGTAGAAAGCTTTTTCAAATGGCAGGAATGCCAGCACCAGGTCAGTGGAGCGACCAATCTTAAACACCCGTTTCTGACGCCATGCCCAAACGGACGGACTGACGTAGTGAATTGTCCGGATGCCCTGCTGTTTCAGACGCCCTTCCAGGGTGATATTGAAATCTGGCGCATCAATGCCGACAAAAACGTCAGGCTTTAGCGCAGTAAAGCGGCGGGTCAGATCGCGGCGTATATGTAACAGGCGACGCAGGCGGCCGAGCACTTCAACAATGCCCATCACCGCCAGTTCTTCCATTTCATACCAGGCTTCACAGCCTTCAGCCTGCATCAGCGGGCCAGCCACCCCAACAAAACGGGCGTCAGGATGCTTTTCTTTCAGCGCACGAATGAGACCTGCACCAAGAATATCGCCGGAGGTTTCTCCGGCGACAAGGGCAATCGTTAAGGGATGCTTTGGCATGAGTTAACGAATCAAACCCCTTGTAGAGCGGGCAAAGAAGTCATAGAACGGCTGAACTTCAGGATGCGCTTTCGCGATTTCCTCAATTTCAGGTTTCACTTCGTCCAGTGTTTTGCCGCTGCGGTACAACAGCTTGTAGGCGGCAGTAATCGCATGCAGCGCGTCTTTGCTGAACCCACGGCGCTTCAGGCCCACAAGGTTAATACCAAACGGCGTCGCATGGTTACCCTGCGCAATCACGTAGGGTGGCACATCCTGGGCAACGCCAGAACAACCACCTACCATCACATGAGCACCGATGATGCAGAACTGATGCACTGCCGTCATCCCCCCAATGATCGCATGATCATCGACGGTCACATGGCCGGCCAGCGTTGCGTTATTCGCCAGGATGCAATGACTTCCTACCACACAGTCGTGCGCCACGTGCGCATTGACCATCAGCAGGTTGTCATCACCGACTTTCGTCAGCCCACCGGACTGCGCCGTACCACGATGGATGGTGACGCTTTCACGGATGCGGTTACGGTCGCCGATCTCAACTCGCGTCGGTTCACCAGCGTATTTCAGATCCTGATTCGCTTCACCAATTGAAGCAAACTGGTAGATAGTATTGTCTTTACCGATAACGGTGTGACCATTGACCACTACATGGGACTTCAGAACCGTGCCTTCGCCGATCGAAACGTTCGCACCAACGATGCAAAACGGACCAATCTGGACACCGGCACCAATAATGGCGCCTTCTTCTACGATCGAGCTGGGGTGAATTACGGCGGTGCTATCAATCACGAATTAAGCCTCCCGGCTGCGGGCACACATCATCGTTGCTTCGCAGACAATTTTACCGTCAACAGTGGCCACACCTTTAAAGCGTGTCACACCACGGCGGGTTTTTTCGAAAGTGACTTCCATGATCATTTGGTCGCCTGGTACCACGGGGCGCTTGAAGCGCGCATCGTCAATACCGGCAAAGTAGTACAGCTCACCCGGCTCAAGTTTACCAACGCTTTTAAACGCCAGAATACCTGTTGCCTGTGCCATTGCTTCCAGAATCAGCACACCGGGAAAAATCGGTTTACCAGGGAAATGGCCCTGGAAAAACGGTTCGTTGACCGAGACGTTTTTTACTGCACGCAAGAACTTGTGTTCTTCAAACTCAAGGACGCGATCAACCAGTAAAAACGGATAACGGTGCGGTAAAAGTTCAATAATCTCTTCAATCTTCAGAGTATGAGTTTCAGTAGTCAAAATACTCTTCCTGTCCTAAAAATTCTGATGGCATCAATGACACGGCCCGCAACGATCATCCCATCGTCTGCAGGCCGCAAATTTTTCTGTACGCTAACGCTTTCGCATATTGTATTTATGAAAGCCGGGCAGCGTGATGTTGACGCGCTTAGTCTTTGCCGACCTTGCGTTCGATGGCTTTTAAGCGTTTGCTTATTTCATCGATGTTCATCACCAGAGCTGCAGTTTTGCGCCAGGATTTGTTGGGCTGTAGCGGAATCCCGGAGGAGTATACTCCAGGTTCAGTGATTGGCCTCATCACCATTCCCATCCCTGTGACGGTAACTTTGTCACAAATTTCCATATGACCATTAATCACGCTGGCACCACCAATCATGCAATAGCGGCCAATTTTCAGGCTGCCAGCCATAATTACGCCACCGGCCACTGCGGTGTTGTCGCCAATCACCACATTGTGAGCAATCTGGCACTGGTTATCTATGATAACACCATTCCCTATTTGGGTGTTATCGAGAGCACCGCGATCGATGGTGGTACAAGCACCAATTTCTACACGATCGCCAATGATCACCGTGCCAAGCTGGGGAATTTTCACCCAATTGCCACGATCGTTAGCATAACCGAAGCCATCAGAACCGATCACTGTGCCAGACTGAATCAGGCAATCACGGCCAATCTCAACTTCATGGTAGACAGAAACGTTGGCCCACAAGCGGCTACCGGCACCAATACGTGCCTTTTTACCCACAAAGCACCCCGGGCCGATAACAACATTATCGCCAAGGGTAACATCAGATTCGATCACCGCATTCGCGCCAATCGAGACATTATTGCCAAGCTGTGCGCTCGCATCAATCACGGCGCTGGGGGCGATATTTTTGGCAGGTTGCGGCGTAGTATCCAGCAACTGTGCCATACGGGCGTAGGTCAGATACGGGTTTTTAACCACCAGCGCTGCGCCAGGGAAAAATTCCAGATCCGCTTCAGTGAGCACCACGGCTGAAGCCTGACAGGCTGCGAGCTGCTCGCGGTAACGGCTGTTTGAAAGAAACGTGATCTGACCGGTTTGGGCGGATTGCATAGAAGCAATGCCGGAGATGGCGATATCGCCATCTCCGTGCAATTCTGCATCCAACTGCTGGGCTAAATCAGCCAGTCGAATTGAAGACATGAATTATTTAACCTGTTTCAGAACATCAGCAGTGATGTCTTTAGATTTAGCAGAGTATGCAACCGCATTTTGATCGATTACAACATCGTAACCTTCGCTATCAGCCACTTTCTGAACGGCGTCCTGGATACGGCTCAGGATCTTGTTACGCTCTTCCATCTGACGACGACGGTTGTCCTGCTCGAAAGCCTGCGCTTTCGATGAGAATGCTTCACGCTGCGCCATCACGTCTTTTTCCATGCGGCTGCGGTCGGCTGCCTTCATGGTAGAACCGTCACGCTGCAGACGCTGCATTTTAGTTTGCAGATCACGTTCCATACCCTGCAACTCAGTTGCACGGCCTTTGAATTCGTTCTCCAATTGCTTCGCAACGGTCGCACGCGCTGGTAACTGTTGGAAAATGCTGGAAACGTTCACCACTGCAATTTTATCAGCAGCCTGAGCACCGGCGGAAACCGCCAGAGCAATACCCAGACCTGCGGCACACAACAACTTTTTCACTATAAAACTCCTCACCATCAACGTTTGTGTCACGGACACATGTGTTGCGCTTACCCGCTCTTTTTTCAAACAGAGTAAGCGCGATACTCTCTTGCAGTGCTTCCGTGCAAATCCGAATTACCAGGTTTTACCAATGTTAAATTGGAACTGTTCGGCCTTATCTCCATCATACTTTTTGAACGGCTGGGCGTAAGAGAACACCAGCGGGCCCAGAGGGGACATCCATTGTAATGCCAGACCTGCTGACATACGGATGTTGCTTGGATCGCTGTAGTCCGGGATACCTGCTGCACGGGTGGCAGCAGTGTTTTCCCATTTGGTGTCCCACACAGTACCAGCGTCCACAAACAGGGACGTACGTACAGAGTTAGCGTACTTCTCACTCAGGAACGGCGTTGGGGTGATCAGCTCTGCGCTGGCAACCGCCATGGCGTTACCACCGATAGCATCATCGGAGTTACACACCTTATTCACATCGGTACCTGAACAGTCCGAAGAACCGTTATTCAGGTAAGCCGCTTTAGGACCAATGTTATTGGAACGGAAACCACGAACGGTGCTGGAACCACCGGCATAGAAGTTCTCATAGAACGGCATTTCTTTACCGCTCAGGCCATCCCCATAGCCCACACGGCCACGACCTAACAGAACCCAGGTACGATCCTGGTTCAGTGGCAGATACTGTTGCGTATCCAGCGTCGCTTTGTAGAAGGCATTATCGGAACCTGGGATGGTCACTTTACCGTTCAGGTTGGTACGGTTACCCGCCGTTGGGAAGAACCCACGGTCAAGGGTGTTATACGTCCAGCCATAGTTAAAGGTGAAGTCATCTGCGGAGTAGTCTTCATCACCAGACAACGTCGGATTCTGCCCCACAGAACGCAGGTAGCGCCACATGGCAACCTGAGGCTGCATATTAGACAGGCTGTTATGAACATAGCCCAGGCCAACACGCAAACTGTTGTTCTCATTGATTGGGAAGCCCAGCGTTCCATCCACACCATAACTTTTATTGGTGTAGTCAGACAGGTCAGCATCGTCCGCTTTAAAGTCATTATAGAAGACGCGGCCACCCAGGCTGACACCATCAACCGTGAAGTACGGGTCAGTCAGTGAGAATTCAGCATAGGTTTGGTAATCGTTCTTGGTTCCGCTGATGCCAACGGTATTACCCGTACCCAGCCAGTTATCCTGGGTGACGCCGACCTGGAAGCTCACGCCACTCTCGGTGCCGTAACCCACGCCGAAGTTCAATGTACCGGTGTTGCGTTCTTTCACCTTGTACACGACGTCGACCTGGTCAGGCGAACCTGGCACACGCTGAGTGTCAGTGTCGACAGTTTCGAAGTAACCCAGACGGTTCAGACGCTCTTTACCCTGCTCGACCAGGTCGCTGCCTAACCAGGCACCTTCCATCTGGCGCATTTCGCGGCGCAGAACAGAGTCTTTAGAGGTGTCGTTACCTTCGAAGCGGACTTTGCGCACATAGAAACGGTTGCCCGCATCCACATTGATACGTAATTTTACGGTTTTGTTCGCATCATCAATTTCTGGCTGTGTCTGCACACGCGGATAAGCGTAGCCATAACGACCCAGCAGTTTCTTGATATCGTCTTCGATGCGCGTCACTTTCGAACCGTTATACAGTTCACCTGGGGTGATTTTACTCAGCGTTTCGATTTCTGCTGAGTGCCCGGCCAGATTACCCGTCACCGCAACACCGGAAAGCTTGTACTGCTCGCCTTCATTGATGTTAACGGTAATGTAGATACCTTTTTTATCTGGCGTCAGGCTGACCTGGGTTGAGTCGATATTGAATCGTGCGTAACCGCGATCCAGATAGAAACTGCGCAGGGTTTCAAGGTCACCCGCCAGTTTCTGTTTCTGGTATTTACGATCGCCGACGACGTTCCACCATGGCACATCATCACGCAGCTGGAAGCGCGAGATCAGTTCATCTGAACTGTACGCTTTATTACCCACGATGTTGATCTGTTGGATCTGAGCAGAGACACCTTCAGTAAACACCAGCTTCAGGTCAACACGGTTACGTGGCAGTGGCGTAACCACTGCTTTCACGCTGGCACTGTATTTACCGACGCTGTAATAGAAGTCTTCCAGGCCTTTCTCAATGGAGGAGATCGTGGTGCGATCCAGAGCTTCACCCACTCGCACACCGGATGCTTCAAGGTTCTGCTTGAGCATGTCCTCTTTCACCGCTTTGTTACCGGAGAAAGTGATACTGGCAATGGTCGGACGCTCTTTCACCTGGACGATCAACGTATTGCCGTCGCGCAGGACCTGAACATCTTCAAAATTCCCGGTGGCAAACAGTGCACGAATGGTGTTACTGAGATCTTCATCGGAGACAGTATCTCCAACGCGGACTGGCATACTGAGCAATGCCGCACCGACGGCGACTCGCTGCAGGCCTTCAAAGTGAATATCATTCACCACGAATCCGTCTGCACCGTATACGGTAGCGCTGCTAAGCAGCAGCGACGCTATGAGCAACTTTTTCATCGCCATCGTTTTTCTGCAATCTTCCTAACTAGTTCTCACAGACAATTTACCGATTGGTAAACTATAGCCTTGAGAAGTCATTGAATAGCGCAAGCCCCATTAACAGCACCAGCAAAATCGAGCCGATACGATAACTGAAGTCCTGAACTCGCTCGGACACCGGCCCTCCCTTGATCTTTTCGATCAACAGGAACAGCAAATGGCCACCATCTAACACCGGCAATGGGAACAGATTGATAATTCCAAGGTTCACGCTAATCAGAGCGAGGAACATCAGGTAGTAAATCAAACCGTATTCCGCTGACATCCCAGCACCCTGCGCGATCGAAATCGGCCCGCTGAGATTGTTCAACTTCACATCACCAACAATCAGTTTGCCCAGCATGCTGACCGTAAGCTTCATCAGTTGCCAGGTTTTCGCGCTGGCCTCACCGATTGCGGCAAACGGGCCATACTGGCGCACCGTTCTGTACTCTTCAGGCAGAGGAATAATGCGCGGTATCACTCCGGCAAACCCTTCGGCCTTGTTATGAGGATTAACGTCCGGTGTCAGTGTCAAACTGACCGTACTGCCCTGACGCTCCACCTCAATGGCTATATCTTTACCTGGATTATCGCGCACTGTGGCAACAAAATTTTGCCACTGGTCTAAAGGCTGACCATCGACTTTAACGATCCTGTCGCCAGCTTGCAAACCCGCTCGACTTGCAGCGGAATCCTTTTGCACCTGTGCCAACACCGATTCGATCTGTGGTCCACGCGGCTGTATCCCCAATGACGTCACGGGATCCTGCTTGTCTGGCTCAAACTGCCAGCCGTGCAGATTCACTGTCTTATCACTGGTTTTTTCACTGCCGAATGGCGCAAGGGTTAACGTGGTGCTTTCGTCACCAATCTTCGCAACCAGTGCCATACGCACAGCATCCCAATCAGGCGTTTCGATACCGTCAACGGCTTTAAGTTCCGTGCCTGGGGTAATTTGCGCTTCAGCAGCTGGCGATCCGCTCACTATTTCGCCAACAACCGGGCGTACACCCGGAACGCCGATGATAAACACCAGCCAATAGGCGAAGATGGCAAAGATGAAATTTGCGATAGGGCCGGCACTGATGATCGCGGCACGCTGGAGGACCGTTTTGTTATTGAAGGATTGATGGCGAAGTTCTGGCGGTACACTTTCTACACGCTCATCGAGCATCTTGACGTAGCCGCCCAGCGGGATCAACGCGATAACGTACTCAGTGCCCTGCTTGTCACGGCGCCGCCACAGCGCTTTACCGAAACCAATGGAGAAGCGCTCAACTTTCACGCCGCAACGGCGGGCTACCCAGAAATGGCCAAATTCATGCACGGTGATTAATATCCCCAGTGCAACAATAAAGGCAGCAAAACTCCAGAGTACGCTCAACATAATGTTTCCCTACAGCGTTCCAAAGACCAGCAGCAACAGGCAGGCAAACACCGGTACAGCTGCCGTGAGGCTGTCAATGCGATCAAGAATACCGCCGTGACCTGGAATAAGACTGCCGCTGTCTTTAATGCCCGCTTCGCGTTTAAACATGCTCTCGGTTAAATCACCCAGGACCGATGCAAGCGCGGCAGTAATTGAACAAATCAGCAATGTCGACAATGGCACTTGAAGCGGAGCGAACACGCTAAACAGCCATGAGAGTACTGCTGATGTCACCAGCCCGCCGAAGAAACCTTCCCACGTTTTACCTGGTGAGACCTTAGGTGCCAGCTTGTGTTTGCCGAATAATTTGCCAAACATATACGCGCCAGAGTCAGCTCCCCACACGAGGAACATCACATAAAGCAGCCACCATGCACCCGCATAATGGTCAGCTTCGTAGTGATACTGACGCAGCGCCAGCATCCCCCAGAAGAACGGGACAATGGTAAGCAACCCAAATACCAGACGTAATGGGCGGGAATTACGCCAAAATGCGGCAGAACCGGGATAGGACAAGACCAAAAGTAGCGCCACAATCCACCAGCCAAGTGACACCCACAAGGCGCCACCAATCTGCGGCAGATGCACGGAGTGCTGATATGCAGGCAATGTAAACAGCATAAAGGCCAGCAGCAGCCCACACAGCAGTGCAAGCCAGATGCGCTGTGAGCGGGCAGCAAAGCCCGCAAACTGGCCCCATTCCCACGCGGCCAGCATGCAGATCGCTAAAATTGTGATGGCAAACCCTAGCGGCGGCAGCATAAACAGCGCTGCAATGACGATAGGTATTAATATAAACGCGGTAATCAGGCGAGACTTTAACAAAGATTACCCCCAGTGCGCTTATGCGCCGCCGGGTGCTGCGCCGCCAAACCGACGCTCTCGTTGTGCAAACGCATTCAGTGCACCTTCAAAAACTTGTTCATCAAAATCAGGCCAAAGAGTATCGGTAAACCAAAACTCTGCATAGGCGACTTGCCACAGCAGGAAGTTACTAATCCGATGCTCTCCCCCGGTCCTTATTACCAGATCCACAGGTGCCAGTTCATTCAGGCAGAGATACGGGTGCAAGGTCTCTTCTTCGATCTGATCCGGGCGAAGAAGTCCTTCCTGTACCTGTTCTGCTATTTTTCTGACTCCGTGGATAATATCCCAACGTCCGCCATAATTCGCGGCAATGTTGAGTGTTAGTCCATTATTTTGTTGAGTAAGTTCTTCAGCACGGCGAATACGCTCTTGCAAACGTGTGTTGAACCGACTGATATCACCGATAATTTTCAACCGGACATTATGTTTGTGCAGGCTTTTTACTTCACTGTCGAGTGCCCAAACGAACAACTCCATCAGTGCCAGAACTTCCTGCTGA
The DNA here is from genome assembly GCF_037479575.1 of Erwinia sp. MYb416. Lineage (NCBI taxonomy): Bacteria > Pseudomonadati > Pseudomonadota > Gammaproteobacteria > Enterobacterales > Erwiniaceae > Erwinia > Erwinia sp. MYb416. The sequence continues at coordinate 571,455 of NZ_JBBGYT010000441.1, read as the reverse complement.
GGACGGTTCCAGTTTTCACTACTGAAGGCATAGAGTGTGAGCGCATCCAGCTTATTGCTCACCGCAAAACTCACGGCGCGACGCACGGATTTCACTCCCGCTTTATGACCAGAAATACGCAGCTTGCCCTGGCTTTTAGCCCAGCGACCATTGCCATCCATAATGATGGCCACATGGCGGGGGCCTGCCCCCTGCTGGTCATCGGTTTGTAATTGATTTTCGGACGACATAATGCGTAATTATTTCCTTATTCAGAAATATACCCTTCATATTTTAAGCTGCTGCTGCGCCGACCGCCGACATTCGCGCCTGTCACTTACTACTGTAAGCGTAAACAGAACAATGCCTTGCCGCCTTGCTGCAGCGCCAATGATTTGGGTATGCAATGGCTTCTGAAATATCTCACCCGCCCGGCGTAAATAGACTGTAATTGCACGAACTTATCCGCTTAATCACGCACTGGCACCGGAACGGTGGGGCAAGACTATACCACCTCCGCCCAGCGCTCACAAATAGCGGCGCGTTAAATCGCGCTGGCTCTGCCTGCAGAAAAACGTGGCAGTAAAGCACTTGCCATCGCGCGGGCTTCCCGGTCAATGGCAATCACCGCGTCGACGCTAGAAGGTTCCTTGCAGGACAGTGTCTCCAGTACCGCAACATTCAAAGCAGCAATATCGGTAAAGCGGATCTCAGACGCAAGAAACGCGGCAACCGCAATTTCATTCGCCGCATTCAGCATGGTGGTCGCCGCCTGCCCGGTAATACTGGCATCAATAGCCAGTTTCAGGCAGGGATAGCGCGCATAATCAGGCTCAGAGAAGGTCAATGCCGACATACGTGTGAAATCAAGCGGTTGGGCACCTGAATTCACGCGCTGCGGCCAGGCCATCGCGTGAGCAATTGGCGTACGCATATCCGGCGATCCAAGCTGGGCAATCACACTGCCATCACGATAACGGACCATTGAATGAATAACGGATTGCGGATGCAGAACCACTTCCATCTGCGCATCAGTCGCATTAAACAGCCAGCGGGCTTCAATATATTCCAGGCCTTTGTTCATCATGGTGGCCGAATCGACAGAGATTTTTCGCCCCATCGACCAGTTCGGATGCGCACACGCCTGATCCGGCGTCATATGGCGTAACTCTGCCAACGGCGTCTCACGAAACGGGCCACCTGACCCCGTGAGGATAATGCTGTCAATGCCATTATCTTCTAAAGAAGCGTACCCTAACTGCTGCTGGAGGGAAGCAGGCAAACTCTGAAAAATGGCGTTGTGCTCGCTATCGATGGGCAACAACTGCGCTTTCGAGGCGCTTACTGCCTCCAGGAATAGGCGGCCGCAGGTCACAAGCGACTCTTTATTGGCCAGTAACACCTGTTTTCCAGCGCGAATTGCAGCCAGGGTAGGCAATAATCCTGCTGCACCAACAATCGCGGCCATTACCTGGTCCACACCATCCAACGCGGCCAGATCGCAGGCAGCCTGCTCCCCGCTTAACACTTCAGTGGCCACATTCAGATCTTTCAGACGAAGACGCAGTGTTTCAGCCGCTTTACTATCTGACATTGCGGCGTAATCCGGGCGAAATGCCAGGCATTGTTCGGCCATCAGTTCCACATTGCGCCCGGCAACCAGTGCCTTCACGGCAAACAAGTGAGGGTTAGCACGTACCACGGCCAGCGTGCTGGTCCCGATAGAGCCGGTCGAACCGAGGATCGTCAAGTGTTTCATGAGGCTGCTCTGTGTAATGACCCGGCGCAGGCAGCAATCAGGAGAAGGGAGAGAAACCTGCCGGGGAAGTTAACAAATGCAAAACGCCGTAAGACCGACCCTTCATGTGAATGGCAATCTGTACGGCGTTTCATTGGGTGATGACGAACTCAGAAGTCCATCAGCTCCGCTTCTTTTTCGGCCAGCGCAGTATCAATTTTCTTGATAAATACGTCAGTCATTTTCTGTACATCTTCCTGTGAACGACGATCATCGTCTTCACTGATCTCTTTGTCTTTCAGCAGTGCTTTCACTTTGTCATTCGCATCACGACGAACGTTACGCACAGACACACGACCCTGCTCAGCTTCACCGCGCACGATTTTGATCAGGTCTTTACGACGCTCTTCGGTCAATGCTGGCAATGGAACACGGATGTCTGTGCCTGCTGACATTGGGTTCAGACCCAGATCAGACGCCATGATCGCTTTTTCAACGGCAGCGCTGATAGAGCGGTCGAAGACGTTGACTTTCAGCGTACGCGAATCTTCTACCGTCACACTGGCCAGCTGACGCAGCGGGGTTGAAGAACCGTAATAATCGACCATGATACCGTCGAGAATACTCGGCGATGCACGGCCGGTGCGGATTTTGCTGATATGGCTTTTGAATGCCTCGACGCATTTATCCATGCGCGTTTCTGCATCTTTCTTGATGTCGTTAATCACGTGGGAACCCTTGGATTCTGTTTGATCCACCAGCCTCTGGCATCGCCAGAAGCCGTTCAAATACATTTAAAGATAATCCTGACATGCAGAATATACCTTATTTTAACCCTTTTAACCGTAGACTGATATTAATGCGTAATCAGTGTGCCTTCTTTTTCACCCATCACTCCGCGACGCAGTGCGCCCGGCTTGTTCATATTGAACACGCGGATTGGCAGTGAATGGTCACGCGCCAGGGTAAAGGCGGCCAGATCCATCACTTTCAGTTCTTTATCCAGCACTTCAGTATAGGTCAACTGCTCGTGCAGGACCGCATCCGGGTTCTTCACCGGGTCGGAGGAGTACACGCCATCCACTTTGGTGGCCTTCAGCACCACATCGGCTTCGATTTCAATGCCACGCAGGCAGGCTGCAGAATCTGTGGTAAAGAACGGGTTACCGGTACCGGCGGAGAAAATCACCACGCGGTTATTACGCAGCAGGCTGATGGCTTCTGCCCAGCTGTAGTTGTCACACACACCGTTCAGCGGAATAGCTGACATCAGGCGGGCGTTAACATAGGCACGGTGCAACGCATCACGCATCGCCAGGCCATTCATCACGGTTGCCAGCATACCCATATGGTCGCCAACAACACGGTTCATACCAGCTTGAGCCAGACCAGCACCGCGGAACAGATTACCACCACCGATAACCACACCTACCTGAATGCCCAGTTCTACCAGTTCTTTCACTTCCTGAGCCATACGATCCAGCACGCTGGCATCGATACCGAAGCCTTCAGCACCTTGCAGGGCTTCGCCACTCAGTTTTAGCAGGATACGTTGATATACGGGTTTTGCATTGGTCGCCATGGTTTTTTTCCTGGAAGATATCGTCGAAAAGGGGTGTTAACTGTGTGCGGTATCATCCTAAAAGCATCAGAGAAATACTATTGGGATGAGACTGAAAATGCGCTGCCAAAAGCAGGCAAAAAAGAACCGCCATTTGGCGGTTCTTTTCGGATCATTAAGACTGCTTGGACATGGCAGCAACTTCTGCCGCAAAATCTGTCTCAGCTTTCTCAATGCCTTCGCCCACTTCAAAGCGGATGAAGTTGGTCACGTCTGCGTTTTTCTCTTTCAACAGTTGGCCCACAGTTTTGCTTGGGTCAATGACGAAAGGCTGGCCGGTCAGAGAAACTTCGCCGGTGAATTTCTTCATACGGCCTTCAACCATTTTCTCTGCGATTTCTTTTGGCTTGCCAGACTGCATAGCGATGTCCAGCTGAACCTGGTACTCTTTCTCTACCACTTCAGCAGACACGTCTTCAGGCTTAACGAATTCTGGTTTGCTTGCAGCAACATGCATTGCCAGCTGCTTAACCAGCTCTTCGTCAGCGCTTTTAGCCGCGATCAGAACGCCGATGCGAGCACCGTGCAGGTAGCTACCCAGTACTTCGCCTTCCAGAGTAGATACGCGACGAATGTTGATGTTTTCACCGATTTTAGCAACCAGTGCAACGCGCTCTTCTTCGAACTGTGCTTTCAGCACTTCAACGTCAGTGATTTTGCCTGCAACAGCAGCATCCAGCACTTTGTCAGCGAAAGCCTGGAAACCAGAATCTTTAGCAACGAAGTCAGTCTGGCAGTTAACTTCCAGAATCACTGCGTAGTTGCCATCGATCTTAGTTTTGATCACGCCGTCAGCAGCAACGTTGCCTGCTTTCTTAGCGGCTTTGATCGCGCCAGATTTACGCATGTTCTCGATCGCCAGCTCGATGTCGCCGTTGGCTTCGGTCAGTGCTTTTTTACAATCCATCATGCCAGCGCCAGTGCGCTCGCGCAGTTCTTTTACCAGAGCAGCGGTAATATCAGCCATTCTCTAATCCTCGGTTAGCTTGCATCTGCCAGCTCGCCTTGCGGCGTTCGCTTGAGATGCCTGGTCTCGGGAGAAACATTCTGCCCCGCCGATTGTGACAACCGGCAAAGCGAAGTCGAAAAAATAAAGGGGCCAATCAAGGCCCCTTCCTTACAGATTCACATCTGATGTACAAGGGCTCTCTAAAGAGCAAGCCTTATTACTCAGCTTCAGCGAAGGTTTCTTCAGCTTGCTGAGCCAGGTCCTGAGAGCGACCTTCACGTACAGTGGTAGCCACTGCAGTCAGGTACAGGCTAACAGCACGGATTGCATCGTCATTACCAGGGATAATGAAGTCAACACCGTCTGGATCAGAGTTGGTATCAACGATAGCAAATACTGGGATACCCAGGTTGTTTGCTTCTTTGATAGCGATGTGTTCGTGATCTGCATCAACAACAAACAGTGCGTCTGGCAGGCCGCCCATATCTTTGATACCGCCCAGGCTGTTTTCCAGCTTGGCCAGTTCGCGGTCGCGCATCAACGCTTCTTTCTTGGTCAGTTTGTCGAAAGTGCCGTCCTGAGACTGAATTTCCAGATCTTTCAGACGTTTGATTGACTGACGAACAGTTTTCCAGTTAGTCAGCATACCACCCAACCAGCGGTGATTAACGAAGAACTGGTCGCAGCTCAGAGCGTGCTCTTTTACCGCTTCGCTTGCAGCGCGCTTAGTACCAACGAACAGAATCTTACCTTTACGGGAAGAGATCTTGCTCAACTCAGCCAGAGCTTCGTTGAACATTGGTACAGTTTTCTCAAGGTTGATGATGTGAACTTTGTTACGAGCGCCGAAGATGAATGGCTTCATTTTCGGGTTCCAGTAACGGGTCTGGTGACCGAAGTGTACACCGGCCTTGAGCATGTCGCGCATGGAAACAGTTGCCATGATTACCTCTATAGATATAGTTTGGGGTTAAGCCTCCACGTATCCCATACAACCGACCCATCGGCTCTTTCGAACCAGCAAGGCACCCCGGCGTAGGTGTCGATACGTGTGTGTTATTTACACATAGTGAGATTTATGCGTTTCTCTCATCGCAGTGAGAATCACCGAACAGAGAATCGTCGGCGCGCTTTATACCATAAATGAGGCATTGAAGCCAACTGGTAGTTGCCTTATTCACCGAAATGGGCTGACTCACGTCTGCGCCGCGGTTTACGCTACAAACTACAATTGGCAGCGTCCGGGGGGACTGCTACCATTGCAGCACTTTCTTTATTATTGTCGAAAATGACGACAAATGCGGACCTGATGAATGGCTATTTCAATTAAAACCCCGGAAGAAATCCAAAAAATGCGCGTGGCTGGCCGCCTGGCCGCCGAAGTTCTTGAAATGATTGAAGCGCACGTTAAACCGGGCGTCAGCACCGGTGAACTTGACCGCCTGTGTAACGATCATATTGTGAACCAGCAGCATGCGGTTTCTGCCAGCCTGGGCTACCACGGTTTCCCTAAATCTGTATGCATCTCTGTGAATGAAGTGGTGTGCCACGGTATTCCCAGCGACGAGAAAATCCTCAAAGATGGCGATATCGTCAATATCGATGTCACCGTCATTAAAGATGAATACCACGGTGATACCTCTACCATGTTCATCGTCGGTAAACCGACCATTCAGGGCGAGCGTCTGTGCCGTGTGACTCAGGAAAGCCTGTATCTGGCTCTGCGCATGATCAAACCCGGCATTCGCCTGCGTACCCTGGGCCGCGAAATTCAGAAATTTGTTGAAGCACAGGATTTTTCTGTTGTGCGTGAATATTGTGGTCACGGTATCGGTAAGGGCTTCCACGAAGAGCCACAAGTATTGCACTACGATGCCGATGACGGCGGTGTCGTCTTGCAGGCCGGTATGGCTTTCACCGTTGAGCCAATGGTCAACGCCGGTGATTACCGCATTCGCGTCATGAAAGATGGCTGGACGGTAAAAACGAAAGATCGCAGCTTGTCCGCTCAGTACGAACACACTATTGTGGTGACAGAAAACGGCTGCGAAATTATGACGCTGCGCAAAGATGACACCATTCCGGCCATTCTGGTCGCAGAATAATGCGTAGGGGCTGACCTTATCTTCCGGTCAACCCGGGTCAAATTTAAAGCCGGCGCCAGCCGGCTTTTTTACGTGTTCAGTATGATCAGATCCACATTGGGGCGGTGAAATGAATAAAGACGTACCTGAAGCCAGCATCCTGAAAAAACTCACCAAGGCCCCGCGCCGCTGGGAAGATGCCGAACTGAACCGCGATACGCTCAGGCATCACCTGGATGTTTTCCAGCAGCATCTCGCTGCCGCTTTTGACGCCGGGCAGGATGCAGAAAGCCTGATCGACGCCCGTACCCTCTTCATCGATCGCCTTCTCCGGCGCCTGTGGCGCTTCTTCGGATTCCCGGAAAAAGACGGCATTGCACTGGTTGCGGTCGGTGGCTACGGTCGGGGTGAACTGCATCCACTATCGGATATTGATGTCCTGATCCTCAGTCGTAAACCCCTGTCCGAGGAAGATGCCCGTCGTACCAGTGAGTTGCTGACCCTGATGTGGGACCTCAAGCTGGAAGTCGGTCACAGCGTGCGAACGCTGGAAGAGTGTTTGCTCGAAGGGTTGTCCGACCTCACCGTCTCAACCAACCTGATTGAATCGCGCATGTTGACCGGCGATCTCACGTTATTTCTTGAGATGCAGAAGAACGTCTTCAGCGATGGCTTTTGGCCGTCAGACCGCTTTTTCGCAGCAAAAATTGATGAACAACAGGTACGTCATCAACGCTATCACGGCACCAGCTACAATCTGGAACCGGACATCAAGAGCAGCCCCGGTGGCCTACGCGACATTCACACGCTGTTGTGGGTGGCACGCCGTCACTTCGGCGCGACCTCACTGGATGAAATGGTCGGTTTTGGCTTTCTGACGGAAGCCGAGCGTAACGAGCTGAACGAGTGCCAGAGCTTCCTGTGGCGCATCCGTTTTGCCCTGCACCTGACACTGACGCGCTACGACAACCGCCTGCTGTTTGATCGTCAGCTCAATGTTGCCCAACGCCTGAACTATCAGGGCGAAGGGAACGAGCCGGTTGAGCGCATGATGAAGGATTTCTTCCGTGTCACACGCCGCGTTGGCGAGTTAAACCAGATGCTGTTACAGCTGTTTGATGAAGCCATTCTGGCGCTGCCAACCGACGAGAAACCCCGCCCGCTGGACGATGAATTCCAGCTACGCGGCACGCTGATTGATCTGCGTGATGATACGCTGTTTGCACGTCAGCCAGAGTCCATCATGCGTATGTTCTACACCATGGCGCGTACACCGAAAATTACCGGTATCTACTCCAATACGCTGCGTCATTTGCGTCACGCGCGCCGTAACCTGAAGCAGCCCCTGTGTACCATCCCAGAGGCCCGGGAGCTGTTCCTGTCGATACTGCGCCATCCAGGTGCAGTCAGCCGGGCACTGGTGCCTATGCACCGCCACAGTGTGCTGTGGGCTTATATGCCGCAGTGGAGCAACATCGTTGGTCAGATGCAGTTTGATCTGTTCCACGCCTATACGGTCGATGAACACACCATTCGCGTACTGCAAAAGCTGGAAAGCTTTGCCGACGAACGTACACGTCAGCAACATCCGCTGTGCGTTGAACTCTGGCCACGCCTGCCGCAGTTGGAATTACTGCTGATGGCGGCGCTGTTTCACGATATCGCCAAAGGGCGCGGCGGCGATCATTCCATTCTCGGGGCCCAGGATGCGCTGGAGTTTGCCGAGATGCACGGCCTGAACTCACGCGAGACGCAGCTGGTTGCCTGGCTTGTGCGCCATCACCTGCTGATGTCGGTCACCGCCCAGCGCCGCGATATTCAAGACCCGACGGAGATCCAGCAGTTTGCCGAGGTGATGCAGAATGAAAACCGCCTGCGTTATCTGGTGTGCCTGACCGTTGCCGATATCTGTGCCACCAATGAAACCTTATGGAACAGCTGGAAGCAAAGCCTGTTACGCGAGCTGTTTTTCGCCACAGAGAAACAGCTGCGCCGTGGAATGGAAAACAGCCCGGACCTGCGCGAACGCGTGCGCCATCATCGGCTTCAGGCGCTGGCCTTACTGCGCATGGATAATATCGACGAAGAAGCGTTGCACAGCATCTGGGGCCGCTGCCGCGCCGACTATTTCCTGCGGCACACGCCAAACCAGCTCGCGTGGCATGCGCGTCATCTGATGAATCACGATCTCAACCAGCCCCTGATCCTCGTTAGCCCGCAGGCGACACGCGGCGGTACCGAGATCTTTATCTGGAGCCCGGACCGCCCGTACCTGTTTGCCACTGTAGCCGGTGAGCTGGATCGTCGTAATCTGAGCGTCCATGATGCCCAGATCTTCACCAGCCGCGACGGCATGGCAATGGACACCTTTATCGTGCTGGAGCCGGATGGAAGCCCGCTGGCGACTGACCGCCATGAGATGACACGCCAGGCGCTGGAACAGGCGATCTGCCAGACCAGCTGGCAGCCTCCGCGCACGCGCCGTCAGTCAGCTCGTTTGAAGCATTTTAATGTCGATACCGCGGTCAACTTCTTACCCACACACACTGACAGGCGAACTTATCTGGAATTAGTCGCGCTGGATCAGCCGGGATTGCTGGCGCGCGTTGGCGAAGTTTTTGCTGACCTGAACGTGTCGCTGCACGGTGCGCGCATCAGTACCATCGGTGAACGCGTCGAGGATTTGTTTATTCTCGCCAATAGCGAGCGCCGGGCATTGGATGCCGATTTGCGCCAACGGCTGCAACAACGGTTGACAGAGGCCCTTGTTCCAAACGATAAAGTGTGACCCAGATTTACTTTTCATCCCTAAAGAGTGACACAGGCGTCATTGTCGCAGGCAGTTTGAGCGCAGACAGCGCAGCGTACTGAAGTACGTGAGGATGGCGAGCACTGCCTGCGCTCAAAATGGCAAGTAAAATAGCCTGTTACACCGAACTCACTGAAATTGAGAGATCTAATATGCAACAGTTACAGAGTGTTATTGAAGCGGCCTTCGAACGCCGTGCGGACATTACCCCAGCAAACGCTGACGCCGCAACCCGCGAAGCCGTCAACCAGGTTATCGCCCAGCTGGATAACGGTGCCCTGCGCGTCTCTGAGAAAATCGACGGCGAATGGGTTACGCATCAGTGGTTGAAGAAAGCGGTCCTGCTCTCTTTCCGCATCAATGACAATCAGGTAATTGATGGCGCAGAAAGCCGTTATTACGACAAAGTTCCGATGAAATTCGCTGACTACGACGAAGCACGCTTCAAAAAAGAAGGCTTCCGCGTTGTTCCACCAGCGGCAGTACGCCAGGGCGCATTCATCGCACGTAACACCGTGCTGATGCCTTCTTACGTTAACATCGGCGCTTACGTTGACGAAGGCACGATGGTTGATACCTGGGTCACCGTAGGTTCCTGCGCGCAGATCGGTAAAAACGTTCACCTGTCTGGCGGCGTTGGCATTGGTGGCGTACTGGAGCCATTGCAGGCCAATCCAACCATCATTGAAGACAACTGCTTCATCGGTGCGCGTTCAGAAATCGTTGAAGGCGTGATCGTAGAAGAAGGTTCCGTGATTTCAATGGGCGTTTATATCGGCCAGAGCACCAAGATCTTCGACCGCGAAACCGGGGAAGTGCATTACGGCCGTGTCCCTGCGGGTTCCGTTGTCGTTTCAGGCAACCTGCCATCGAAAGACGGAACTTACAGCCTGTACTGCGCCGTTATCGTGAAAAAAGTCGATGCGAAAACGCTGAGCAAAACCGGCATCAACGAACTCCTGCGCACTATCGATTGATCCTCCTGCGGGCCACACCAGTGGTCCGCACCTTACTGTAAAGTAAGTTTTACACTCCTGCCCTGAACTACCTCTTTCACGTCACGAAACAAGTGGTGCTATTGTGCACAATCTGCGCCATAATCCGCGCCAGAAAATACTGTATTTAAATTAAACGATCCTTTTCCGTTTCTCGGATAGCGACTACTCTGATCGCATCTGGATCGATAGTCTCTTAAAGGAAAATACCATGTACGACAATCTCAAGGGTTTGGGCATCGCGACGCCGGAAGATATCGACCGTTACAGCCTGCGTCAGGAAGCCAACAATGACATCCTGAAAATCTATTTCCGTAAAGATAAAGGCGAGTTCTTTGCCAAAAGCGTGAAATTTAAATATCCGCGCCAGCGCAAAACCGTGGTAGCTGACAATGCCAGCCAGGGTTACAAAGAAGTTCAGGAAATCAGCCCGAACCTGCGCTATGTGATTGATGAACTTGACCAGATTTGCCAACGTGACCAGGTAGAAGTTGATCTGAAGCGCAAAATTCTTGATGACCTGCGTCATCTGGAGAGCGTGGTCTCCAACAAGATTGCTGAAATTGAATCAGACCTGGATAAACTGACCCGCGGCGGTCGTTAATTCCTTTTCTGACATAAAAAGGGGTGACCAGAATACTGGTCACCCCTTTTTTTTGTCCGGTGCCGCTCTTATTTTCGAACGGCACTTTTCAGCATAACTTACTGCATCAGCAAATAAATACTGGCATCGCCACGCTGGATATTCAGCGCCAGCACTGACGGTTTGGTATCCAGGATTTTGCGCAATTCGCCCAGATTCGCGACCGGCTGTTGGTTAACGCCTAAAATCACATCATCTTTCTTCAGGCCAACGCGCGCTGCCGCAGAACCCGCTTTAACGCTGTCCACTTTCACACCCTTAACGCCTTTCGCATCAAAGTTGCTCAGGTCAGCCCCTTCGATACCGTTATAGATAGTGCCAGAATCGACTTTCGCTGCGGCGCTTTGTTGCAACGCCACGTTCACTTTCATTGGCTTGCCATCCCGGATCAGGCCCAGTTCCATTTTGGTGCCAACCGGCAACGACCCCACTTCCGCACGCAACGCAGAGAAACTGGAGATCGGCTTGTTGTTGATCGACACAATCACGTCACCGGCTTTAATGCCCGCCTGCGCCGCTGAAGACTTCGGCAATACCTGACTGACGAACGCACCGCGCTGGGCATCAACTTTCATCGCCTTCGCGAGTTCGGAGTTCAGTTCGGTGCCCATGATCCCCAGCTCACCGCGTTTCACCTGACCGAATTCAACCATCTGTGACGTCAGGTTTTTCACCATATTACTTGGGATGGCGAAGCCAATACCGATGTTGCCGCCGTCTGGCGCGAGTATCGCCGTGTTAATCCCAATCAGCTCACCATTCAGGTTCACCAGCGCCCCCCCGGAATTACCCCGGTTAATCGCGGCATCAGTCTGGATAAAGTTTTCGTAGTTTTCCAGGTTCAGACCACTGCGGCCAAGGGCAGAGACAATACCGGAGGTAACCGTTTCCCCCAGACCATACGGGTTACCAATCGCTACCGTGTAATCGCCCACGCGCAGATTATCGGAGTCAGCAAGCTTAATCGCGGTCAGGTTTTTCGCCTCTTTCAACTGGATCAGCGCAATATCAGAACGCGGATCTTTACCAATCACTTTTGCATCGTATTTACGACCATCGCTCAATTGAACCTGAATTTTTGTCGCATTGTCGACCACGTGGTTGTTGGTTACGACGTAGCCTTTAGCGGCATCAATCACCACACCGGAACCCAGTGCGCGGAATTTCTGCTGCTGGCTGTCAGCGCCGCCGTTGCCCTTCCCTTCCGGGCCACCTTCCTGACACATCGGCGATCCCTGGAATGGAGAACCGTCCTGACAGAATGGGGAATTATCGCCAAAGAACTGCTGGAACTGCTGAGGCATGCGCGGCGTACGTACCGTCGTGCTGCCCTCAACATTAATGCTGACAACCGAAGGCATCACTGTTTCCAGCATAGGAGCCAGACTGGGTAATGGCTGGCTTGAAGAGGAAGAGGCCGTTTCAGCAGCACTCGCCGCTAAAGGGTTTAACGCCAGCCCAAGGCTCAGAGCCAATGCGCTCAATACTAACGTGGTTTTTTTCATTCGTCGGATTCTCAAGTGATTCTGTGGGATAACCATTGCTGTGGTTGTGAAGGTGAGATTAATTTTTTATCCCTAAGTTCATATTTAACCACTAAGAAAAAGTAAAAAAATATTGTTCTTCTTTACAAATCATCACGACTGATGGATTTATTCCACGGCCATTAACCGTCGATACTCATCCCAGGCATACAAATCTGTCATCCCGCTAATGTAGTCCTGCAATAAACGAACGCGATAATAGTATTCCCATATATTCTCTTCGTCGGGATTTTTATCCAGAGACTCCACCGCTTCGCTGTAAGCAAGACGAAAACGCGTCGAAAGCTTATGGAACAGGCGTGTTTCAATCGGATAACCTTTTAAATAATCCTTTTACGTCAATTCGCTGAACTCTTCGCGCGTCAACAGCAACAGTGGCTGGTAAATATCCAGCAAGCCGCTGATCACCCGATACCCTTGCAACTCTAACTGTTCCACTTCAGGATGGTTAAACACATGACGAAAAGCGACTTTTTTGAAAATATCTAATAGCTGACTATGCGGGCTACCATCTTCCAGCAGCGCCTCATTAAACTCGCCGTGGTACACCGCAGGCAAATGCTCGATAAAACGGCTGGCCGCATGGGGCACCAGTTCTGCCACCGTATTCACACGTAAATACATAAAGAACTGGTCTTCACTGCTGCGATTTGTGCGGCGACTGCGTGATTTATCTAACGCGCTGGTCACCACGGTGGCAAACAGATCGCCTGCCTGATGGTCAGGCCAGAGTTGGAATAAATAATGATACAGTTGTTCAACAGTAAAGATATTTTTTTCTACGGCATCTTCTAAATCGGCTACGCAGTAAGAGATATCGTCAGCAGCTTCCATAATATAAGTCAGCGGAAAACGGCAATGCGGCTGAAGATCTAATTGCTCACGCAGTCGCGCGATATATTCTTCTTCTGCCAGGTAGTATCCCGGTTTCTTCATTAAATAATCATGGCTGGCGGGAATGGCTCCGCTATGCCAGGCAGGACGCGTGTATTTTAAAATACAGCCGACCTGCGCCCAGGTCAGGTTCATCTTCATCAGCGTATGCACCGTGCGGATTGCCTGCGCGTTGCCTTCAAAATGAGACAGGTCCTGACGGACTTTAGCCCGCAGCGCATTCAAGCCATCATCCTGATGGCGTAATACCTCGGGTACACAGCGATCTTCCCGTCCGCTCTCCGGCTGCCAGCTTGTATCAAACTGCTGACGGAACCAGTCATTGATCGCTGCCTCACCAAAGTGACCAAACGGCGGATTGCCAATATCGTGCATCAGGCAAGCCATCTCGACGATACTCTCAAATGGCCCGGTCAACTGCGCCAGCCCCAAAGAGACTAAACGGTCAGCTTCCTGCAAGCGTGTCAGTACTTCTTTTGCGATATAGCGCCCCACCTGCTGCACTTCCAGCGAATGCGTCAGCCGGGTGCGAACGGCGGCATTACGCTCAAGCGGGAAGACCTGGGTTTTCTGCTGCAGTCGGCGGATAGCTGCTGAATTAATAATACGACCACGATCGCTTTCAAATATGCGCAGGATTTCATGTTCATCCTTCGGTCCCTGATAGGGGCGATAGCGCCGCTGCCAGTTGATTTTTATGCGAAAATCGATCCCAGTCATACCTTATTCCCTCTGATAAATGGCGCAGTCATTCTCGCAGTATACCCAAAATAATTCGAGTCCCCTCATGGGGCCTACTTTTGATGCAGCCAACGCCTGTGCAGCTTGAAGTATGACGGGTATAGCGATGATGTTTGTCATGATAAACTATGCGCCGCAATGAATAATACATTCCACAACTTCAGAGAGTATCCCTATGAAAGCAGGCATTATTGGCGCAATGGAACAGGAAGTGACGCTGCTGCGTGACAAAATTGAAAACCGTCAGACCCTCACCCTGGCGGGCTGTGAAATTTACACCGGTACACTGAATGGCGTTCAAGTTGCTCTGCTGAAGTCGGGCATCGGTAAAGTGTCTGCGGCGCTGGGCACCACCCTGCTGCTGCAACTGTGCAAACCCGATGTGGTCATCAATACCGGTTCAGCTGGCGGCCTGGCCCCTACGCTGAAAGTGGGTGATATTGTGGTGTCTGATGAAGTGCGTTATCACGACGCCGATGTGACGGCCTTTGGCTATGAACCTGGCCAGATGGCGGGCTGCCCGGCGGCGTTCAAGGCGGATGATAAGCTGATTGCCGCTGCCGAACAGTGCATTGGCGAACTGAACCTCAACGCAGTCCGTGGTCTGGTGGTGAGCGGCGATGCCTTTATCAATGGCGCAGCGCCGCTGTCACGTATTCGCAGCACCTTCCCGCAGGCCATTGCGGTTGAGATGGAAGCGACCGCGATTGGCCACGTTTGCCATCAATTCGGCACACCGTTTGTCGTGGTCCGTGCTATCTCCGATGTAGCCGATCAAGAATCACACCTCAGCTTTGATGAATTCCTGGTGGTGGCAGCACAGCAATCATCACTGATGGTGGAAACCCTGCTGACCCATCTGTCTCGTGGCTAAACGCCTTGTTTGCCTGCTGCTGTGGCTGGCCTGCGCCGCCACAGCTCAGGCCGCCCCCCGCGTGGTCACGCTGGCACCCAATATTACCGAACTGGCCTTTGCTGCCGGAATTACTCCGGTGGGCGTCAGCGCTTATTCCGATTACCCTGCCGCCGCACAGCACATCGAACAGGTCGCTAACTGGCAGGGGATCAACAGCGAAAAGCTACTCAGGCTGAAGCCGGATGTCGTGGTTGCCTGGAAAGGCGGCACGCCGCAACGCCAGGTCGATCAGCTTCAGGCGTTGGGCATCAGGGTGGTCTGGCTGGCACCGGATTCTATCGATCAGTTGATTGCCAGCCTGCGTCAGCTTGCCGCCTGGAGCCCGCAACCGCAACAGGCAGAGCAGTCGGCTGCCACGCTGCAACAGCAGTTTGCTAACCTGCGCCAACGCTATCAGCACTCACCCAGGCAGCGCGTCTTTCTTCAGTTTGGCCTCAAACCGCTGTTTACCGCATCGGGCAATACCTTACAGGATGAAGTTCTGCGCTTATGTGGCGGAGAGAACATCTTTGCCGATGCCCGCGTGCCCTGGCCACAGGTGAGCCGCGAGCAGGTATTGTTACGCCATCCCGCCGCTGTCGTCATCCCCGGCGATCATACTCATGCACAGCAGATTGTGCAGTTCTGGCAACCCCAGCTCACACTCCCGGTCATCGCCATCAATGATGACTGGATAAGCCGAGCCGGACCGCGTATGATTCTGGCCGCACAAAAATTGTGCAGTGAATTACACACCATCGGCACGTCAAAACCGCAATAATCGCCGCCAAAGGTGAGTAAAGTTCTGACAAAAATTGCCGTTAACCAAAGATAACGGGCGACTTTACGCTCGTTTTTTATTCAGGGCTTTTTGCTCTGATTTTGACCAGGAAATTGCAACATGAAAACCGTTTATCTGGCCCTCGGGCTGATGATGACGGGTCACGCCTTTGCCGCTTCGATTACCGGCAGCATTGGCGTGAAATTAACCATCTACTCACAGTGCAGCGTAGAGAGTCGCAGCTTGTCTGCTGTCAATTTACCCGGTGTTGTGTGTGGAGCTCAGCCTGATGCGCAGCCAAAAGTGACGCAAAGCGTTATATCACGTAATGCGGATACGCGGCAGGAAGCAAGGTTAGTGACCGTCGAATGGTAAGTTCTTACTAAACAGTATCTGTTTACCCAGAATAATTGGCGGTGCAGCAAGGCGGAAAGTGCTTGAATCCCCGGGAGCTTACATCAGTAAGTGACCGGGGTGAGGGTTCGCAGCCAACACAGCAGCGGCGTCAAGTATGAAGGGTAAATCAGATACTGAAGGACGATCCGCAGCCACAGGTGGTCTTGGCATTCGGGTTGGTCACAATAAAGCGCGACCCTTCCAGCCCTTCGGTATAATCCACTGCGCCACCCACCAGATATTGCAGACTCATCGGGTCAACAACCAGCGCCACGCCCGCTTTCTCAATGGTCATATCACCATCGTTAATCTTATCGTCAAAGGTAAAACCGTACTGGAAGCCGCTGCAACCGCCGCCGGTGATGTAGACGCGCAGTTTCAGATCCGGATTGTTTTCATCGGAAATCAGGTTTTTGACTTTACTGGCCGCTGCTTCAGTAAATTGCAGGGGCAGTGCTACATCGTCGCTCATAGGTAACTCCAGTATACATACGTACAGGCCGGGTGCCTGACAGGTCACAAATCGACCATAATTGTTGTTATTATCTTACACACTGGTATAGCAATCAAGCTCAGGCTGTACCACCCTGTGCGGTAGCATTAGCCGTTTCCTGCTGCTGTTGTTTCGCCAGAGTGCGGGTAAGCAGTGACGAATACAAGGGTTGCCCGCCAAGAAACTGGGCTAATAGCGTCGCGCCAAGGCAGGTAATAATCATCGGTAAAATCAGCTGATAGTTATCCGTCATCTCCAGTACCAGTATAATACCGGTCAGTGGCGCACGTACCGAGGCGGCAAACAGCGCGCCCATCCCGGCAATGGCAAAGGTGCCGGCCTGCAAGTGATACTCCGGGAGCCAGCTTGAGGCGCACAGGCCAAATGCCGTTCCCAGCAGCGTGCCGAGTGCCAGCATCGGGGCAAAAATCCCGCCGGGTGCGCCGGAACAGAAGCACAGTAAAGTGGTAATCAGTCGAACAATAAACAGAAACAGCAACATGCCGATAGAAAAGTTTCCCGCCGCCGCCAGTGGGATCAGGCTGGCTCCCCCTCCGGCCGCCGCGGGCAGAAACACCCCCAATACGCCGCACGCCCCTCCCAGCACAGCCCCCACCAACAGTATTTTACCTAAACGTCCGCCGTGGAAACGCTGGAACAGATCCTGGATGCGGAAAATCAGCTGATTGAACAGCACCCCCACCACGCCAAACACCATACCGAGCAGCAGATAGAGCCACAGAGTATTGACAGGGGCATCGGTCAGGCGGCCTATCTCGATCACCGCATGTTCACCGTTAAAAATCCGAAACACCACGCTCGACATAATCACGCCAACGAACACGGCTTTAATGGAAATCAGACTGTAGCGAAATTGCAGACGCATCTCTTCAATAATAAACAGGATCCCGGCAAGAGGGGCATTAAAGGCAGCCGACAGACCCGCCGCCGCGCCCGTTGCCAGCAGCGTGTGCCGCGCCTCAGTGCTTCTCATCCTGAAAATATCCAGCATCATGCGGCCAATATTGCCACCCAACTGAACCGTTGGTCCTTCACGTCCCAGCACCATCCCCGCTCCCAGCGTGCCCATCCCGCCGATAAACTTCACTGGGATCACCCGCCACCAGCGCACCGGACGCAGTTCCTCCAGGGCACCTTCAATCTCCGGAATCCCCGACCCCGCCGCCTCTGGTGCAAAGCGGCGCACCAGGTAATAGCCGATAGTGGCCAATAGCGCGGAGACCAGAAATGCGCACAGCACCATCACCCCAGGATGGCTTCCCAACGTGGCAAGCCAACGGGTGCGCTGGTGAATAATCTCGTTGACGGCCAGCTCGAAACCCACGCCCACCAGGCCAGTCAGTGTGCCAACAATTCCCGCCATCACCAGCACCGCCAGCGGCGTTTTATCGCGGCGTAACAACATCCGCAGGAAATCACCGCGCCGGGCAGGCACAACATTCAGTTCGTTGGTAGAAAGTGATTGTTGATTCATGAGCCATTCATAACATTGTCAATCCATGTCAGCATTTTACGTATTCTCACGCTGAATGCCCGCATTTAAGGCTCTCTAATCGTGTCGCAGATGCGAGTAGCCTTTCGCTACCCCATGATGTTCACTTAGAATAGAGGGGTTTTTAAATGAATGATCAGGAGCGGTTCCATGAGTAAGTCTGAAAACCTGTACGCCCAGGCGCAGCAGTTAATTCCCGGTGGCGTAAATTCACCGGTGCGGGCCTTTAACGGCGTGGGCGGCGTGCCGCTGTTTATCGAACGTGCTGACGGTGCCCTGCTGTACGATGTCGATGGTAAAGCCTATATAGACTATGTCGGTTCATGGGGCCCAATGGTGCTGGGTCACAACCATCCCGCCATCCGTCATGCCGTTATCGACGCTGCCGAACGCGGCCTGAGCTTCGGCGCGCCGACGGAGATGGAAGTCAAAATGGCCGAACTGGTCACCCAACTGGTACCGACCATGGATACCGTTCGCATGGTCAACTCCGGTACAGAAGCC
This sequence comes from Erwinia sp. MYb416, assembly GCF_037479575.1. Taxonomy (NCBI): domain Bacteria; kingdom Pseudomonadati; phylum Pseudomonadota; class Gammaproteobacteria; order Enterobacterales; family Erwiniaceae; genus Erwinia; species Erwinia sp. MYb416. Next base: position 552,876 of record NZ_JBBGYT010000441.1, on the reverse strand, counting down.
ACCATGAGTGCCATTCGTCTGGCACGCGGTTTCACCCACCGTGACAAAATTATTAAGTTTGAAGGCTGCTACCATGGCCACGCTGACTGCCTGCTGGTGAAAGCGGGCTCTGGCGCACTGACGCTGGGCCAGCCGAACTCACCGGGCGTGCCCGCTGACTTTGCCAAACATACCCTGACCTGCACCTTCAACGATCTCACCAGCGTACGTGCGGCCTTTGAGCAGTACCCGGAAGAGATCGCCTGCATCATCGTTGAACCGGTCGCGGGCAACATGAACTGCATTCCACCGCAGCCGGACTTCCTTCCGGGCCTGCGTGAACTGTGCGACGAATTTGGCGCGCTGCTGATTATCGACGAAGTGATGACCGGTTTCCGCGTTGCGCTGGCAGGTGCACAGGCCCATTACGGTGTGAAACCGGATCTGACCTGCCTGGGTAAAATCATCGGTGGCGGTATGCCAGTGGGCGCCTTTGGTGGTCGTCGCGAAGTGATGGATGCGCTGGCACCGACCGGCCCGGTATACCAGGCGGGTACGCTGTCCGGTAACCCGATCGCGATGGCAGCGGGCTTTGCCTGTCTGACGGAAGTCTCCCGCCCGGGCACGCATGAGACGCTGACCCGTCTGACCACCCAACTGGCCGATGGCCTGCTCGCTGCGGCAAAAGCCGAAAATATCCCGCTGGTGATCAACCATGTCGGCGGGATGTTTGGGATTTTCTTCACGGATGCAGACAGCGTGACCTGCTATGCGGATGTGACGAAGTGCGATGTTGAGCGTTTTAAGCGTTTCTTCCATCTGATGCTGGAAGAAGGTGTGTATCTGGCACCGTCCGCCTTTGAAGCAGGCTTTATGTCGCTGGCGCACAGCCCGGATGATATTCAGCACACCATCGATGCGGCACGCCGTAGTTTCGCGAAGCTGTAACATCCAGACGGGCGGGGCATGCCCCGCCCCGACCCGAAGGGGTCAGGCATGCCTGACCCTTTTTTTTATACCTTACGCAGCAGATAGATAAAGTACGGTGCACCGATAAAGGTCGCCAGCAGCCCTGCCGGGATCTGATCCGGGAACGAGAGCATTCTGCCGCACCAGTCTGCCGCCACCATCAATCCACCGCCCAACAGTGCCGCCATCACCTGCTGCGGCAATGCCCGGCGGAAACCGAGCATCCGCGCAATATGCGGTGCCATCAGCCCCACAAAGCTTAATGGCCCAATGGTCAGCGTTGCGGCAGCAGTCAGCACCGCAGCCAGCAGCAGCAGCGTCAGACGCGTTGGCGTCAGCGCCATACCGACTGCGCGCGCCGTGGCACCGCCCAGTGGAAGGATGGTCAGCCAGCGACGGCATAGCGGCACCAGCGCCAGCAGCACGACCATAATGATCAGCGTGCGCTTCGCCTGCAAAACATCAATGTTATAGGTTGAGCCGGAGATCCACGTCAGCAGATTCACCATACGCGGGTCACCGCTGGCCAGCAGCAGCATCATCAGCGTGGTGAAGGCCGTGCTGAGCGCCATCCCGGCCAGCAGCATCCGCTCCGGTGAAAACCCCCCGCGCCCGGCAGCGATCGAGATCACCAGCAGCGTCAGGGCCGCGCCAATACTCCCGGCAGGCAGCAGCCAGCCAAACGCATCACCCGGTACAATAAACAGCATCACCACGACGCCAAATGCCGCCCCGGAGCTAATCCCCAGCACTTCAGGGCTGGCCATCGGGTTGCCTGTCAAACGCTGCACGACGCACCCTGCCACACCCAGCATCATCCCGGTCGCCATCGCGGCCACCAGGCGCGGCCAGCGCCACGGCAGAAGTTGCTGCCACAGTTCACCGCTGGCCCATACCCAGCCGTGAGCATCGCGTCCAAAGCTCAACGCCACAGCCATCAGCAACAGCAGTGCACCGCCCCCGATGAGCGCCCACCACAGTACCCGGTGACGTTCTGTCGGCACATTGTCACCCTGGTTCATCGCTGGCGGCACCGAACCGGTTCGCAGACGCGGCAGCAGCCACAGCAGCAGCGGCGCACCGATAACCGCAGTGATGGTTCCCGTAGAGATCTCTCCCAGACGACTGGTCAGCCAGAGCACCGACTGATCCGCCAGCCACAGGAGTAGCGCCCCAATAATCGGCGCCACCAGCAAACGGCTGATCAGACGACGGAAGCCCAGCATCCGCGCCAGCAGAGGAGAGAACAGCCCGATAAAGCCGATAATACCGACAGCATTTACCAGGGAAGCACTGATTAAAATCGCCAGTGCCAGCAGGCCAAAGCGGGCCAGCGAGATCGCCAGGCCCAGGTTCTTTGCCACACCATCATCCAGCCCCATCAGGGTCATCGGACGTAACATCAGTAGCGTGAGCAGCAGCCCGCCGAGCAGCCGTGGCCAGAGGAACTCCACGTTGCTCCAGTCCATCTGATTCAGTGAACCGGTGCTCCACAGAAACATATTCTGCAGCTGGTCGTGATTGAAGATGGCAAAAATCTGGTTCACCGCACCACAGTAAAGTGACACCACCAGCCCGGCGAGGATCAGCGTTACGGGCGACATCCGTTTGCCCCAGGCGACGCCGAACACAATCAGCCCCACCAGCACCGCACCGATCATCGCGGCCAGCTGCTGCGTGACCATACCGCCCGGCACGCTCCACAGCGTGACAACGGTCAGCCCCAGTTGCGCACCGCTGGCGACGCCCAGGGTTGCCGGTTCGGCCAGGGGATTGCGCAGCACCTGCTGAAACAGCAGGCCCACCAGCCCCAGGCCTGCGCCCGCCAGCAATGACAGCGACAGGCGCGGCATCAGGCTGTAATGAAACACCATCTGCTCAATGCGGTTGGTGTCCGGGGACAGCAACGCCGTCAGCCACTGCGCACCAGGCAGCCGCTGTTGCAGGTTAATCAGCGTCAGAGCCAGTGCACTGGCAAACAATGCTGTTAACAGCAGGATGGCTAAACGATAGTGACGCATCATTTCACCTCCAGCGCATGGTCAAGGCTGTGGATCAGCTGCATTGCCGACAGTGTGGCACCGTAGAACCACACGCGCGGCATCTGCCTGAAACGCCCGGCACGCACAAACGGCAGCGACTGCCAGAGTGCGGTCCCGGTCACCTGATCAACAATCGCCTGATTGTCATGTTCGAAGCCGATGGCATCGACATCCCCCAGATCGGCCAGACGTTCAATGCCAATGATCACGCTCCCCCAGAAAGTGCTTTCTGCTTTCCAGGCATTTTCCAGCCCGAGATTATCCAGCACTTCCTGGAACAGTCCGTTTTCAGTGAACACAATCACATGACGCGGATCGACAATCGACAACAGCAGCAGCGGGCGCTTCGGCCTGTTTGCCAGTTTGGTTTTCAGGCGCTCAGTCTGGCTATCCAGTTCGGCCAGATTCGCCACGGCCTGCGGGACGCGATCGACCCGCTTTGCCAGCTCCATGAGTGCGTGACGCGCACTGGTCAGCGGTTTCCCCTTCCCGCCTTCGTTAAAGGCAAACCCCATTCCCGGGGCGATGCGCATAAAGCGAGTCGGATCGGGCCCATAGCCCTGTGAAAACAGGATCAGAGAAGGCTTCATCTGAGTTATCAGTTCAAGATTAGGTTCGGTTCGCAGCCCGACATCGACCACGGAGGCGGGCAACTTCGGTTCACCAACCCACTGGCCATAACCGTAAAGCTCGGCGGCGCCGATCGGCATCACGCCCAGCGCAAGCAGCAGCTCAAGGGGATACCACTCGAGTGCGATAATGCGTTGTTCTGTCGCAGCACGCAGCGGGAAGGGAAACTGGGCCAGCAGCGGGGAAAAAGCCAGTGCCGTCAGTAAACGGCGACGCAAAATATCCGGCATCACAACATCCAATTCTCAGAGCCTAAGCGCTTAGTAAACAAAGCTTACCGGCGCGCCACCTTGTGGGTGCGGTAAAATTCCCATAGGAATGCCATAAATCTGTTCCAGCACATCCCCGTTCATAATCTCAGCAGGCTCGCCCTGAGCAATCATTTCGCCACCGCGCAGCGCCACCAGGTGGTCGCAATAACGCGCAGCCATATTGATATCGTGCAGTACCGCAATCACCGTCAGGCCACGTTCACGGCTGAGACGCTGGATCAGCGCCAGCACATCGACCTGGTGGGCGATATCCAACGCGGAAGTGGGTTCATCCAACAGCAGGCAACGGCTGTTCTGCGCAACCAGCATGGCAATCCATGCACGCTGACGCTCACCGCCGGACAGACTGTCCACCAGGCGATGGGCAAAAGGCTTCAACCCGACAAGTGCAATGGCTTCATCAACACGTTCGCGATCTTCCACACCGTAACGCCCCAGCGCACCGTGCCATGGATAGCGGCCAATGGCGACCAGTTCACGTACTGTCATCCCTTCCGCCGCAGGCAGTTGCTGAGGCAAATAGGCAACTTCACGGGCAAAGGCTTTACTCTGCCAGCTGGCCACCGGCTGCTCATTCAGCAGCACCTGCCCGGCCGATGCCGCGTGATGGCGGCCGAGCATTTTCAGCAGTGTGGATTTTCCTGAACCGTTATGGCCGATCAGCCCACAGACTTTTCCGGCGGGAAAGGCCAGCGACAACGGTTGTAACAGGGTACGGCCTGGAACGCTAAAACTGACACGGTCCAGGGTGAAGGTCGTTTCTGACGTGTGCTGTTGTTGCATGGTGATCTTCTGATTGGCGGGCGCGGCGAACCGCGCCCGGATAGATATTTAGAAACGGAAGGTGGCAGTACCGACAATCTGACGCTCTGCGCCCCAGTAGCAGGCATGTTCACGATAACAGCTGGCAACATACTCACGGTCAAACAAGTTGTTGACGTTAATACCGACCGATGATCCCGGAAGACCAAAGCGTGCCAGATCGTATTTCACGACGGCATCAACCAGCGTATAACCGGCAACATCAAAATTCTGATCCTGGTTATCGCCATTACTCGCCTGATGACGATACAGACCTTTACTCTCACCCACGTAGCGCAAGCCCGTGCCCAGCGTCAGGCCAGATAAGGCACTTTCATTGAATGTGTAGTCGCCCCACAGTGATGCCATATGTTTAGGCACCTGCACTGGTGTTTTTCCACGCAGGTAATTGTCTTCTGTATATTCAGCATCGGTATAGCTGTATGACGCAGTCACGTTGATGTTGGCATTGACTGCGGCTTTGGCTTCAAACTCGAACCCACGGGAACGAATCTCCCCGCCCTGTACACTAAACAGTGGCGCTGTCGGGTCACCCATCAGGTTGTTATTTTTGGTCAACTGGTAAATCGCCCCAGTCAGCACAATAGGACGATCTTTCGGTACGTATTTCACGCCCGCTTCATACTGCTTGGCACGGGAAGGTGTGAACGTCTCACCACCAATTGTTGTTCCGGTGTTGGGAATAAACGACTCGCTGTAGCTGAAATAAGGTGCAATACCATTATCGAAGACATAGTTCACCCCGCCGCGCCAGGTAAAGGCCTGGTCGTGGGTTTTGTTTTCACTGGCATTACGGTCAAACGCCGACATGGTCAGGTAGTCATAGCGTCCACCCAGCGTCAGCACCCAACGATCCCACTCCATTTGGTCCTGCGCATACAGACCGGTTTGTTCCTGCTTATTCAGATATTGATAAGGATTATAAAGCGCGGTTGGCTGATCGTTCCCGTACACGGGATTCAACGCATCCAGCGGAGCGGCGGCGCCAAAAATCGCATCAATATCATTGCGTGAACGCTGATAATCCACGCCCATCAGCAGAGTGTGATCCACCTGACCAGTAGCAAACTTCGCCTGGGCCTGGGTATCAACCGCAAACTGATTCAGCTTTTCCTGTGAATGCGCGTAACCGCGATCGATAGTGTTGTTAGCGGTATTCAGGCCGTTGCCATAAATGCTCAAGTAATTGGTACGCATCTGCGCATAACGCAGGTTCTGACGTACGGTCCAGGTATCATTGAACGCATGATCGAAGCTGTAACCGATCATTTTGGTGTTGCGGGAGATTTTATTGCTGTCTTCACCCTCATCAAAATCGGTTGGTAGCTTGTGCTGATTGCCGTTGGCATCCGTAATGGGCACGACCGTGCCTTCACGCGGTAACCAGCCGTAATAACCGGTTTCCGGTTCATTCTGGAAGTAGCTCAGGAAGGTGAAATGGGTATTCTCATCCGGTTGCCAGCTGAAAGATGGCGCGATGGTATAACGCTTCTCTTTATTCATCTGCTGCTGCGCATCTGCGCTGCGTGCCAGACCCGTTAAGCGGTAAGAGAACTCGCCGTTGTCATCCAGAGCGCCTCCGAAATCAAAGCCGGTAGAAAACAGGTTATCGGTCCCCATCTGGAACTGGACTTCACGCAGAGTTTCGGTGGTTGGGCGCTTGCTCACCATCGATACAATGCCACCCGGGTTACTTTTTCCATACAGCACAGACGTTGGCCCGCGCATCAGTTCAACGCGTTCCAGGAAATAAGGGTCAACAGCAAATTCGGAGTAGTTATCACCCTGTAATTTCAGGCCATTGAGATACTGATTGGTATTCGTTTCACTAAAACCACGAATGGATAATGCATCAATCACGTTTGACGCACCGCGGTTACCTACCATCACTCCGGTGGTATAACCCAGCGCTTCTTTTACTGACAAAGGCTGATGTGTTTGCATTTCCTGGCTGGTGATAACAGACACAGACTGCGGATTCTTCTCAATCGGTGTATCGGTTTTGGTGCCGGTGGCGCTGTGTTTTGCCGCAATGGTCGGGGCCGGGCCCCAGGCACTTTCCTGCGGCGCACTGCCAGCATCCGCCGTGACATTAATCGTCTGCTCAGCGGCAGCAAAGGCTGCACCACTGGTGAGTGAGAGAGCGACCAGCGCCGCCAGTTGTCGTTTTGCTGTTTTCAGGTGTGTAAAATCAGTGGATAAATCGCGCACATTGGCCATTTAGCTTTTCTCTGAACAAGGATTGTTGAATGTGAAACGAAACGATAATTATTATTATAACGCTCGGATAATATGCGAAACAAAGTCAGTTCTGCAAGGAAAAACGCCCCACATGATCTGCCACACAAGCGGCATGGGCATTGACCTGGCGCGGAAAAAAGCCAAAAAAAAAGCCGGTTTCCCGGCTTTTTCATTCAGATAACAATGAAGGCTACTGACCAAACATATCTTTGATCCAACCAGCCACACCATCGCCTTCCTTTTGCTGATTCTGCGGTTGCTGCCCTTGTTGCTGATTCTGTTGCTGATTCTGCTGTTGATTCTGCTGCTGCAACATCTGTTGCTGCTGCTGAACCTGCTGCTGTTGCTGCTGGCACAGGGCGTTAGCATCCGTGGTCCAGACCGGCAGGCTACGCCAGCTGCTGCTGGCACTACCGCAGACAAAGTTACCGGCAGAATCGACGTTCATCAGTGCAATATCTTCTGGTGGCGTGAGAGTTAACGGCATCGGCGCCTGCATTTCCAGATAACGACGATACAGCTGCATCGCCCCGCTGGAACCATACAGTTTGGTCGGCTGGTTGTTATCACGACCCACCCAGGTGATGGCGACTTCTTTGCCATCGATCCCGGCAAACCAGGTATCTACCTGATTGTTGGTGGTGCCGGTTTTGCCTGCCAGCGTCGCTTTCGGATACTTAGCCCCAAGCGCACGCGCCGTACCGTGATCCACCACCTGCTGCATGCTGTAGAGCGTCAGGTAAGCCCCCTGCGCCGGAACGGCACGTTCGGCCTGCGGGAAGCTCTGATACAGCACGCTACCATCTTCAGCAATCACGGAACGTACGGCCGACAGCGGCGCACGGCTGCCGCCGCTGGCGATAGTCTGGAAAGCCTGTGCCACTTCAATCGGTGTCAGGTTCAGTGCACCCAGTAACATCGCCGGCACCGGATTCAGCTGATCTTTCGGTACACCCAGCTTGGTCCAGGTATCCACCACCTGCGGCAGACCGAGCGTCATCCCCAGGTTCACCGTCGGCACGTTCATGGAGTTGGTCAGTGCATCCACCAGCATCACCTGGCCGCTGTAACGACGGTCGTCGTTCTGCGGTTTCCACACCTGGCCGTTAGGCTGTTTCAGCGCAATCGGATTATCCGCGAGCCAGGTATTCAGACGGTAGGTATCCGGCTGGCTCAGCGCGGTCAGATAGGTCGCCGGTTTTGCCAGTGAACCAATCGAACGACGCGCCTGCAAGGCACGGTTGTAGCCCGCGAACTGTGGATCGGCACCACCGACCATGGCGCGCACTTCACCGCTGAAGCGGTCCACCACCACCATCGCCGCTTCCAGATCGTTGACCCCACGCTGTTTACGCAGCGCCGGGATCCCCTCTTCGACTGACTTCTCAGCAGCATCCTGCGACACCGAATCCAGCGTGGTGAAAATTTTCACCCCGGAGAGATCCTTCACCTTATCGCCGAGTTTGCTCTGCAACTCGTTACGCACCATCTGCATAAACGCTGGCTGTGGGGTGATCACGCCGCCTTTCGGCTGCACGCCAAGCGGACGCGCACTCAGCATGTCGTAAAGCTCCTGGTCGATCACCTTCTGCTGCTGCAACAGGCGCAACACCAGGTTACGACGCTCCAGTGACAACTGCGGGTTGCGCCACGGGTTATACAGCGATGCGCCTTTCACCATGCCCACCAGCAGTGCCTGCTGGTCAAGGCTCAGCTCATCCACGGGACGGCCAAAGTAATAGAGGCTGGCCAGCGGGAAGCCACGGATCTGATCGTTGCCTGCCTGGCCGAGATACACCTCATTGAGGTACAGCTCCAGAATGCGGTCTTTGCTGTAGCGCGCATCCATGATCAGCGCCATATAGGCTTCGTTGGCTTTACGCCACAGCGAGCGTTCGTTGGTGAGGAACAAGTTCTTCACCAGCTGCTGGGTCAGCGTACTTCCGCCCTGCACTGCACGTCCGGCAGTGATGTTGGCGACAAAAGCACGGCCAATCGAATAGAGGCTGATGCCATCATGCTGATAGAAATGACGGTCTTCGGTCGCCACCAGCGTATCCACCAACAGGTCCGGGAACCCGGCGCGTGGTACAAACAGGCGCTGTTCGCCGTTAGGCGACTGCAACATGGTGATCAGACGCGGGTCGAGGCGGAAGAAGCCGAAGCTGCGTCCATTGTCGAGGTTCTTAATATCGCTCAGCCGATCGCCGCTGAAGCTCAGACGTGCGCGGATCTGCCCCTCTTTGCTGTCGGGGAAATCAAACGGACGACGGATCATCTCAATGCTGTTGGCCTGCACGGTAAATTCACCCGGGCGCGTCATGCGCGTCACTTCGCGATACTGTGTGCCTTCCAGCAGCGTGATCATCTCTTTTTTGTTGTACGACATACCTGGCTCAAGGTTGACCATGCGGCCATAGACCGTGGCCGGTAGCTGCCAGACTTTGCCATCAATACGGCTGCGGATCTGTGAATCGAGGTAGAAACCATAAATGGCCATGACCACCGCGAAGATCAGGAAAAGCTTAAACAATAAGCCTATCCAGCCTCTTTTTTTACGCGTCCCGCGCCCTTTTCCTTTACGTGGCATCGAAGTTACCTCTTCCTCATCCAGATCTTCATCATCCTGATCGTCATAGTCATCATATTCTTCTTCCCTGCGGCGACCACGCCCCGCTTTGTTGCGCGCAGGCTGGGGCTGTTTTCCTTTACGCCCGATAGGTTCGCGATCGTCAGACATCTTGTTTATTTCTCCAGAAGCAGGCGTCGGCCGGGCCGACTACTTTCGTCGTATGACGACAGTTGCGGAACCAGAACCTTCTGAAAGCCTCTGGCAGTCACACAAGCGCGACAGAATACCATTTATTACTGGCGAGCATCTATTGTGCCTTTGCAACAAAAAACCTTAATTCTCCTGATGCAGGGACTGCATCACACGCGCATGTTCATTCGCATCAAGGCAGATAAACTCCGGGAGCAGGCTGGTAGCCGCCTGTTTCAAGGCATCGATCAAGGCCAGAACGCTGGAACGCGGTGGGCGGGATTGCGGAGTGGTGACCCCAAAGTAATAAGGAATGTCCACATCCAGCTCTCTGATCACCACACCTGCCACGGGCAAACCGTAAGCGGTGACGGGTTCCATAATCGCCACGCCTAATCCCGAACGAATGCAGGAGAGAATATTCACCGATGAGTTCGTTTCAATCACACCCGCCGGTTTGACCTTTGCCTTACGTAATACCTGCTCATAGCGCCTGCGCAGGCGATACGGGTTGTAAGGTGTGATCAGCTTGCGTGACGTTAAGTCGGTTAACAGCACCTGCTCTTTCTGGGCCAACGGGTCATCTTCTCTCAGCGCCATGACGCAGCGTGATTGACCAATCCAGTGAACCTGCGCCCCCTGATGCTCCAGCGGCAGGCTGCTGATCCCCAACTCCGCCTGGCCGGTAATAATGGCGTGCGCCGTTTGTTCTGCGGAATCACTCAGGATTTGCACCGAGTCATCCAGATTCACCTGCGCCAGTGCCACGGGCAGCAGGCCGGAGGACATTGATGGCGTAGCGGCAATCAGCAGCGGGGTTTTTTCTTCTTTCCAGATCTCATTGGCGCGCAGGCGTATCTGTTGCAACGACGTCAACGCCGTCTCAACGTACTCATGCAGACGCAGTGCCTGCTCGGTCGGGTAGATACGTGGCCCGTTACGCAAAAAAAGCGGATAACCAAGGGTGTTCTCCAGATCCTGGATCAGCCGGGTCACGGCAGGCTGCGAACGTTGCAGAACTTTAGCCGCTGCCGTCACACTGCCGGACGAGATGACCGCCGAGAAAGCCTGTAACTGGCGAAGGTCAAGATCGTTAAGTGAAGCCAGGTTCTGCATACGGGAATCCTTTATTTTTCAACAGCCATAATTATCAAGTGCAATTTTTGAATAAGCTAATTATTAATTAGTATTAAGAATACGCATACACACTAATTCATAATGCGTTTTTCATATAATCCATTATATGCATTGAGATGACGAAAAGGGGCTTAATGATGTCAGCAAAGGGTGCAAACAAAACCGGTTTAGACGCGTTGCAACAACGCCTGGCTGAGGATTTGTCTTTGCTGGAACTGCCCGCCAGGCCCTGGGTTCCCACACGTGTTTACCATGGTACCGCTGTGCGTGACGTGGTGGTGATTGGTAGCGGTATGTGCGGCCTGGCTACCACGGCAAAGCTGATCCTGAGCGGGATCACCAATGTCGTTGCCTATGATGCCGCGCCTGCCGGGCTGGAAGGGCCGTGGGTAACGTTTGCCCGTATGGAAACACTGCGATCCCCCAAAACGCTGCACGGCCCGGCACTCGGCCTGCCGCAACTGACCTTTCGTGCCTGGTTCACGGCGCAGTGGGGAGCAGAAGCCTGGGAAGCGCTGGATAAAATTCCGAAAGGTCAGTGGATGGATTATCTGGTTTGGTATCGCCAGGTGCTGGCGCTACCCGTGCGTAACAATGTGCGCATGACCAGCATCACTGCAGCGGACGATCTGATCGCTATCGATCTTGAGGGCGCAGAAACGGGCCGGGTCTATACCCGGCATCTGGTGCTGGCAACGGGACGTTCAGGGCTGGGCGGCTTTGCCGTTCCTGATTTCCTGCAAGGGGTCGACCACGCCCTCTGGGCACACTCTGCCGATGATATCGATTTCGCTGCACTGAAGGGCAAGCGCCTGGCGGTGATCGGGGCGGGTGCATCATCGATGGACAATGCCGCTGCGGCACTGGAGTCCGGTGTCGGCTCCGTTGACCTGCTGATCCGCCGCAAAGAGATGCCACGCATCAACAAAATGACCGGCATCGGCAGCCAGGGCGTGGTGCACGGTATGCATCTGCTGCCTGACGCGTGGAAATGGAAGTTTGTCGACTACACCAACACCACCCAGACGCCGCCGCCACGCTCCTCCACCCTGCGCGTTTCCCGTCATGCGAATGCCCGCTTCCTGCTCGATTGCGGTATCAGGGCGGTTGAAGAAAACGCGGGCGCGCTACGCATTGACACCACTCAGGGTCCGCTGCATTACGATTTTCTCATCGCCGCCACCGGCTTTTCCAATGACTTTAACGGCCGCCCGGAATTTGCTGCCATAGCGCCGCATATCCGCACCTGGTCGGATGGCCGCTACACGCCGGAAATGGGTGCACCGCGCCCTGGCATGCTGGCGTCACCGGACCTGGGGCCAACGTTTGAATTCCGAGAGCGTGTACCGGGTGCCTGCCCGATGCTGGCGAATATTCACTGCTTTAACGATGCCGCCATGCTGACGCACGGGAAGGTGTCCGGTGATATCCCGGCGGTCAGCGCCGGGACAGAACGTCTTGTGCGCGGCATTGCCGCTGCATTATTTGCTGAAGATGTCGATGCACACTTCACCAGCCTGATGGCTTATGACATCCCAGAACTCCAGGGAGATGAATGGACTGATTCCACTCCCCAACTTCAAAAGGATAACGCATTGTGATTGATGCTATCGATAAGGCGGCAGGCCTTGCCGCCGAGGATGCACTGTACGCAACCCGGCGTTTTCGCCCAGAATTTGTTCAGGGGGCCGAACTGTGCCGTCTCTCGGTGCTGCACCCCGAAAACGATCAGGGTCTGTCTGCGGCATGGCGCCATGCGGTGGCCCTGCGCATCGCCACATTGAATGCGGATACAGCACTGATAGCCGAATACAGCGCACAGCTGGCGGCGTTGACGCCTGACGACACGCTGCTGGCTTTCGCCAGTGGAGCATCCGTCTGCGACGAACCGCTGGCGACCCTCGCTCGCCATGTTGACCGGATCACACTGACTCCGGGTGAAGCCAAAGCCGATGATATCGCCCGGCTGGCCGGGGCGGGCTTCAACAATCCGCAGATCGTCGCGCTATCTGAACTGATTGCCTTCGTGAATTTCCAGACTAAAGTGGCCAGCGGTTTGCGCCTGATGAGGTTGTTATGATCCCATCCGTTACCCTGAAGCCCCTGACCTGGCACCCGCATATCGCTCCGGTCGAGCTGTCTGAAGCCACGCCACAGCAGATTGAAGCGATGAAGGTCACGCCATCGAATAAGAAGGTCTCGGAATATGTGCGCACGCTGGCGCACGACCCCGAGAGCTACGTAGCCCGTACCGTGCTGTTCAATGCCATTATGTATGTTGACGGCGGTTTGCCCCATGCCGACCGCGAACTGGGTGCGCTTGGAGCGTCAATGGTGAATGGCTGCAAGTTCTGCGCCGTGGTTCATGCGCGCCGCCATGCCAACCTGACCAAAAGCAACGACGTAGTCAGCGCACTCTATTTCGATAAACCCGAGCAGCTCGGCCCACGCGATGCGGCGATCCACCGCTTTGCCCGTCGTCTGTCGGCCGTGCCCTCGGAAGCGACGGCGGAAGATATCGCCCTGCTGAAATCCGTTGGCATGGATGACGTCGACATCGTCGACCTGATCCACGCCATCTCCATCTTCGGCTGGGCAAATCGCCTGATGCACGTTCTCGGCCACGCCGATAGCGGAAACTGAAGCACCTTAACGCCACCTGTGCCAGGAAACTGACCAACATGCTTGAACTTGACAATATTAAGCTCGCCTACGGTAGCTCAGAAATTCTGAAAGGCGTGAACCTCTCGGTGAAACGCGGTGATGTGCTGTCGATTATTGGCCCAAGCGGCACCGGGAAAACCACGCTGCTGCGCTGTATTAACTATCTGGCAAAGCCTTCATCCGGCAGCATCACGTTCGATCAAATCCGCATGGATTATCAGTCCGTCGACAAAAACGCCGTTCAGGCGATCCGTCTGCGTACCGCCATGGTATTCCAGCAGTTTAACGTGTTTAAAAACATGACGGTCATTCAGAACGTGATGGATCCGCTGATTGTCGTACAGCGTAAGTCTGCTGATGAAGCGCGTAAAATTGCCCTTGAAGAACTGGAGCGCGTCGGTTTGTCTGACAAGCGCGACCACTATCCGTCTCAGCTTTCCGGCGGGCAGCTTCAGCGTACCGGCATCGCCCGTGCGCTGGCGGTGCGGCCGGATGTGATCCTCTTCGATGAACCGACCTCCTCACTGGACCCGGAGCTGGTCGGCGAAGTACTGAAAGTGATCAAAGAGGTGACTTCATCGGGGATCACTTCGCTGCTGGTCACCCATGAGATGCAATTTGCTAAAAATGTCTCAAACCGCATCGTGTTTATGGATCAGGGCGTTGTCGCGGCGGAAGGTAGCCCGACGGAGATTTTTGACACGCCGTAAAATCCACGACTCGCGCAGTTCCTCCAGTCCGAAACAACGCTCTACTAACTAAAAGGATAATAACAATGCCTGCAAACACTACCCCTTTCCGTCGTCTGACCCTGGCATTACTTGCCGGTGTCGCCATCGCGGCATCCGGCATGGGTTCCGCCTCTGCACAAACGCCTGTACGCGTTATTAAAGTGGCTACCGCTGCAGAATCTAAGCCGCTCTCCTGGGGCGCCATCGGCCATGAACCCCAGGGCTACGAGCCCGATCTGTTGAGAGCGATTAACGCCAAACTTCCGCAGTATCGCTTCGAGCTGGAAGGGGCCGCGGATATTGCCCAGGAAACCGGGCTGGCCACCGGCAAATACGATATGGCGACCGGCGGTTTCTACACCGCTCCGGCACGCAGCAAGCAGTTCCTGATCCCGGCCACCCCGATGGGGGCCAGCATGATGAAAATCTACAGCCGCAAGGACAGCAACATCAACACCATGAAGGATCTGGTGGGTAAGAAAATTGTTCCGGTCACTGCCGGCGGTGGCGTCTATAAATTTGTGACTCAGTGGCAGCAAGAGAACCCGAACGATGCGGTGAAAATCTCAGCGTCCAGTGCCGGTATTCCTTACCCGGACCGTCTGAAAGAAGTGCAGCGTGGTAAGTACGATGCCCTGATCCTGCCTTCAAACCTGGGTGAGCAGACGGTTATCGAAACACAGAAACTCGATATCAAAGCCAGTGAGCCGGTGTCAATCAACAATACCTACGTGCTGATCCACCGCTCAGAAGAGAACCAGCGTCTGTCAGATGATATTGATGGCGTGCTGAAAACGCTGAAAGCCGATGGCACTCTCGACAAACTGTCGCAGAAGTGGTTCGGCGAAGACGTGGTGAAGTACATCAAGTAACTCTGACGATGGCCCGGCGTTGCCGGGTCAACGGTCAATGCCGACATTATTAGCAGGAGTGTTTCACCATGGATCTTACCGTCATGATCCCAGAGCTACTCTCGGCCTTGCCGTTAACGCTCGCGATTATGTTTGTAGCGCTCATCGCTGGCTTCGTGCTGGCACTGATTGCCACAACCTTCAGGGTTCGCAGGGTACTGGTGCTCAGCCAACTGGCCGACCTTTACGTCTCCTATGCCCGCAGCGTGCCGGTGGTATTGCAGCTGTTCGTGGCGTTCTACGGCCTGCCTGTTTTTGTTGCCCTGTTTGATATGAAAGATTTCGTCACGCCCACGCTGGCGTCAATGGTTGGGCTGAGTCTGTATCACGGCGGCTATCTGTCAGAGGTGATTCGCCCGGCCTGGCTGGCGGTTGAACGCGGCCAGCATGATGCCGCAGACAGCCTGGGTTACAGCTTCTGGCAAAAACTCACCCGCGTCGCCGGGCCACAGGCATTGCACATTGCGTTACCGGGTTACGGCAATGCGGTGATCTACATGATCCACAATGTGGCGCTGGTGATGTATATCGGGGCTGCCGATATCATGGCGACCGCGCACCTGGTGATGGAGCGGGATTACAACCAGTATCAGTTCAGCACCTATCTGGTGTTGGGGGTGATTTACTCCCTGCTGTGCCTGATTTCCTGGCTGATTGTGCGCGTCTTCGAGCGTCGGTTCTCTCGCTACACCTCGAAAACCGCCCCGTCCAGAATTAAGCTCACGGCGAGCATCTGACTGAAGAAGGTGATTAACCATGTTTGATTTAGATGTCTTGCTGCCGGATTTTTTAAGCATTATGGACGCTGTGCCATTAACGCTGATGATGGCTGTGACGATTTTTATCTTCTCGACGCTGGCAGGGGGTCTGTTTGCCCTGATCGAATACCGACAAATCCCGGTGCTGCGACAACTGGTTGTCGGTTACAAGGTGGTGTTTAAAGGCGTGCCGATGGTGGTGATGATTTTCCTTGCCTACTACGGTCTGCCTCCGGCACTGCATTTCAGCGCATCGCTGGTCGGTGTTGACTATAACGGCCACTCCATGCCGAACTGGGTGATCGTTATCGTGGCGCTCACGGCCTGCGTGGCCGCCTTCCAGGCCGAAGTGATCAAAGGGGCGCTGAACTCCTTTGATACCGGGCAGTCGGACGCCGCGCGTTCGCTGGGCTACTCCAACGGCCAGCTGTTCCGGCGCGTGCTGTTTCCTCAGACGATCATTGCCGCGATCCCGGATCTGGCAAACTCCTTTATGGTGATCATGAAGGCGCTCTCGCTGGCCTTCGCCATTGAAGTAGTGGATATCTTTGCGCAGGCACAGCTGACGGCGGCACTGAACTATTACTATCTTGAAGCGTTCCTGGTGGCGGTGGTGTTCTATATGGTGATCGCCTGGGTGATCACCAAAGTGGCTGACAAACTGGAAGCACGGCTCAGGATCAGAACCTGATTATCGCGGGTTTCGCAAAGGCTTATCGCCCTGGCACGTTGCCGGGGCGATTGTCGTCAGGCGCACTGACAGCGGAAAGTTACTTCTTGGTTGCAGACGGGGAAAACCGTTTCACCCGGCTGGTGGGCAGGGTATTGGCGGGATCATCAGGCCACAAATGCTTTGGATAACGCCCTTTCATCTCTTTTTGCACTTCCCGATAGGCACCCGACCAGAATGCTGCCAGGTCCCGCGTTATCTGCAACGGCCGATGCGCCGGGGATAACAGCTCCAGTACCAGCGGCACGCGTCCGTTCGCCACGCTTGGGTTCTTCGCCTCGCCGTACATCTCCTGCAAACGCACCGCCAGCGCCGGGGGCTTATCCTGATGATAGTGAACAGGTAAGCGGCTACCGGTGGGCACGACATAATGAGTCGGCAGTACCGCGTCCAGCTGCTGGCGCTGCGCCCAGCTCAGCAGCTGCGCTAGCGCGCTGGTCACATCGAGCTGTCGCAATCCTTTACCATCACGCACACCGCTCATTGCCGGCAGCAGCCATTGTTCCAGCGATGCCAGCAACGCAGGCTCCTCTGCATCGGGCCAGTCCCCTTCCGGTAACCATTGCGCGGCACACACCAGACGTAAGCGCAGCTGTTCTGCCTGCGGTGTCCAGTTGAGCACCGACAACCCTTTCGCCCGCACCCAGCGCAGCATCGCGGTATGCAGCTCACCTTCCTCAGGTTTTGCCAGCGGCTGGGATTTCAATACCAGCTGGCCGATCTGCTCGCGCCGCCAGGCACGCAAGGTGCCTTTTTCTTCATCCCATTCAACCTCAGTCTGCTGCTGCACCAGCTCAGGACACTGACTGACCAGACGCTCAATATCCAGCGGTAACGCCTGTAGCATACGTGCATCCGGCTGGCTGTTTCCCTGCAACAGGGCCGGGGCGATCAGCCATTCATGGCGAGTTAAACCGTCTTCACGATCGAGCGAAGCACCGCTGCCGTTCGCTAACTGATAGCGCCCGTCCACACCACGCCGCCGTGCAATCCGGTCTGGAAACGCCGCCGCCAGCAACGGCGCAATAAGATCGTCGTCAGCCCGTCCTCCGGTGATGTTTAACCGTTGCTGAAGCTGACGTGCGCGGCGCTGCCACTGTGGCAGGCGGCGATGAAAACTGTCACGCAGATCCGTGCTGCCGCGCACCGGCTCCTCCAGCATCGCCACCAGCTCCGCAGCGGTAGCTACCGCATTCGCCTCCTGCCCCGCCGCCATCAGCAGCGCAGCAAAGCGCGGCTCACTGCCCAGCGTCGCCATTTTTCGCCCGCGCGACGTCAGGCGGCCTTCATCATCGGTTGCGCCCAGCTGGCGCAGTAACTGTCGGGCGGCCGCAATCCCTGCCGCCGGAGGCACATCCAGCCACTTCAGCTGGCTGACCTCCAGGCATCCCCACTGCAACAGATCGAGCCACAGCGCAGCCAGATCGCTGTTGAGGATTTCCGGTTCGCTATGGGCAGCGGCACGCTCCGCCTGTTCACGGGCAATCAGATGCAGACAGATGCCGGGCTCCAGACGCCCGGCACGTCCGGCGCGCTGGGTCATTGATGCCTGGCTGACGCGCTGCGTTTGCAGGCCGGTCACGCCGCTGCGCAGATCAAACTGCGCGCTACGTTCCTGAGCGCTGTCCACCACCAGGCGAATGCCTTCAATCGTCAGGCTGGTTTCCGCAATATTGGTCGCCAGCACCACTTTACGCCGCCCGCCAGGGGAAGGCAGGATCGCCCGGCGCTGTTCCGCCAGCGACAGCGCGCCGTAAAGCGGGCAGAGGTCAACGTCGCTGGCGACTCGTTCGGCCAGTTGCGTTTGCACGCGCTGAATTTCGGCCACGCCGGGCAAAAAAAGCAGCATCGAACCCGACTCTTCATTCAATAACTGGCTGGCCTGCCGCGCCACCGCCTCTTCAAAACGCAGGTTGGCCGCCAAAGGCTGATAACGGCGCTCCACCGGAAACGATCGCCCCTCTGAGCTGATCAACGGTGCCTCGGGTAACCTTTCGCGCAGCCGTGAGTTGTCCAGCGTCGCTGACATGATCAGTACTTTCAGGTCATCACGTAATCCCCCCTGCACATCCAGCAGCAACGCCAGTGCCAGATCGCCTTGCAGGCTGCGTTCGTGGAACTCATCGAGGATCACCAGCGACACACCGTCCAGCATCGGGTCCTGTTGCAGCATGCGCGTCAGGATCCCCTCCGTCACCACTTCCAGGCGGGTATGTTTTCCGCTGCGGCTTTCACCCCGCATACGGTAACCCACGGTGGCACCCGGCTCCTCCCCCAGCAGTTCGGCCAGCCGTTGCGCCACATTACGTGCTGCCAGCCTGCGGGGTTCAAGCAGCAGAATACGCCCGTCAAAACCGGCCTGTTGCAGGATTTGCAGCGGCAGCCAGGTGGATTTCCCGGCCCCGGTGGGCGCAGCCAGCAACACCTGCTGCGATGTCTGCAAGGCGGCCAGCAGCTCAGGTAATACGACACTGACGGGTAATGAACTCACGTTTTGCTCCAGAACAACATGGTCTAATTTTTGCGGGCATTGTAGCATTGCCCGCGAGGGATTGACCGCAGGACGCAATGCGTGTTTGCAACTATCCACCCTATTCATCTGCCTGTCACATTTCTGCGCAACGCTACGCAGCCTGACGTGCTGCTGCCGGGCAATTTACGATAAGGAATTCCTATGTAATTTACGCCCGGACTGCTGTCAGCACGACTGGTTAAACGTTATAAACGCTTTCTGGCCGATATTGTGACGCCCGAAGGAGAGGCCCTGACCATCCATTGTGCCAATACCGGTGCGATGACCGGATGTGCCACGCCGGGCGATACGGTCTGGTACTCGACATCGGCCAGCCTGACGCGGAAATATCCGCACAGCTGGGAGCTGACGCACACGCAGCAGGGGCACTGGATTTGTGTTAATACCCTGCGCGCTAATGGACTGGTACGTGAAGCACTCGCCGCCGATCGGATTCCAGAGTTATCCGGTTACGATAAAATCGTACCTGAAGTGAAATACGGCAGCGAAAACAGCCGGATTGACTTCCTGTTACAGGCGGATAATCGCAGTAACTGCTATATTGAAGTCAAATCCGTGACGCTATTACAGCAGGGTAAAGGGTATTTTCCGGATGCGGTGACCGAGCGTGGCCAGAAGCATTTGCGCGAACTCATGCAGATCGCGCAATCGGGCCATCGTGCGGTACTGTTCTTCGCCGTTCTGCATTCGGGGATTGAGGACGTTTCCCCGGCGCGTCATATCGATGTACGCTACGCGGAACTATTGGCACAGGCACAACAGAGTGGCGTTGAACTGCTCTGTTATAAGGCGCAGTTATCACCCGAAGGGATCAACCTGCACAGCCCCCTGACGGTAGAGTTGTAAAATTTAGCGCAATTTGTTTTGATACGGCAAATCTGCATTTCCAACCGATTTCAAACGGCAGAAAAAGGGCAACCGAAAGAATCTCCCAATGCTTACATCATGTTAAGTGCAGGGGGAAAAAGAAGAAGCCAACATCGCTGTGGATTGAGAGAGGAAGATGAGCCGCGCTAAATACGCTTTTCCTCACATGCTTGTCAATAGATGTTCAGGAATAATTGCTAACCTTGACCGCTTCTGTTATTTATAGCGGCCTGTTTTTTCCCCTTAGTGGGATCGATACCCGAAGATTCGGGTTGCAGGGTGGCTGCTAACGCACCTGCAGCTTAAAGACAAAGGGTGTAGTGCGTGTTATCCAGGAGAAACAACATGCAAGAAGGGCAAAACCGTAAAACATCGTCCCTGAGTATTCTCGCCATTGCTGGTGTGGAACCATACCAGGAGAAGCCGGGCGAAGAGTATATGAACAAAGCCCAGCTGGAGCACTTCAAGAAAATTCTTGAAGCCTGGCGTAACCAGCTTCGGGATGAAGTGGACCGCACTGTTTCGCATATGCAAGATGAAGCCGCTAACTTCCCGGACCCCGCTGACCGCGCAACTCAGGAAGAAGAGTTTAGTCTTGAACTGCGTAACCGTGACCGTGAGCGCAAGCTGATCAAAAAGATCGAGAAGACGCTGAAGAAAGTGCTGGATGACGATTTTGGCTACTGTGATTCCTGTGGTGTTGAAATCGGTATTCGTCGCCTTGAAGCACGTCCAACGGCTGATCTTTGCATTGACTGCAAAACGCTGGCGGAAATCCGCGAAAAACAAATGGCCGGTTAACGGCGCATTGATTGTGCAGTGAAGCAGGGAGCGGTTTCCGCTGCCGCTTCACTGCCTCTCTTATTCATGATGTCATCATCTTATATTGGGCGCTTCGCCCCCTCCCCGTCTGGCGACCTGCATTTCGGCTCACTGATTGCTGCTTTAGGCAGTTACCTACAGGCACGTGCGCAACGTGGCCTCTGGCGTGTCCGTATTGAAGATATCGACCCTCCCCGCGAAATTCCCGGCGCCGCAACGCGTATCCTGAAGCAGTTGGAAGATCACGGGCTGGAATGGGATGGCGATGTGCTGTGGCAGTCGCAACGCCATGACGCTTACCGTGCAGCACTCCACGATCTGCAACGGCAGGGTCATGGCTATTACTGCACGTGTACCCGTAGCCGGATCCAGCAAACAGGCGGACTGTATGACGGCCACTGCCGCACGCTAGGTCATGGCCCGCATCAGGCTGCGCTGCGTTTAAAAGTCGACCATCCGGTGCTGGCGTTTAACGATCGGCTGCGCGGGCGGGTTGAGGCCGATCCTGCACTGGCACGTGAAGACTTTATTATTCATCGCCGTGATGGGCTCTTTGCCTACAATCTGGCGGTGGTGGTCGACGACCATTTTCAGGGCATCACTGAAGTGGTGCGCGGGGCAGACCTGATTGAACCCACGGTGCGCCAGATAACGTTGTATCAACAGTCTGGCTGGACTGCGCCCGCACATTTACATCTGCCGCTGGTGCTTAATCAAGACGGCAATAAACTGTCCAAGCAAAATCATGCCCCGGCATTGCCCGCAGGCGATGCACGCCCGGCACTGGTTGACGCATTGCGTTTTCTCGGCCAGACCGTCACCGCTGGCTGGCGCGATTTAACGCTAACAACACTATTACAGCAGGCCGTTGATGGCTGGGATTGCGAAAAAATCCCCATTAACGATGCCAGGCTGGCGCATACCGCGACTTCGGCATTCTCAAACGGCTCACTCTGAGCTATGATTAGCCGCTGTTTTTACTGACCAGATTTCAATGTCACTATCGAGGTGTCCCATTTTTACCCGAGTTGCTAATTTTTGCCGGAAAGTCCTCAGTCGTGATGAGGTGGCGCCAGCCGTGGTCGAGGAAGTGCGCCAGATGGCCATCGTTCCGCGTGACGCCCATAACATCTCGCGCAAGGACATCAGTGAAAATGCCCTCAAGGTTCTGTATCGCCTGAATAAAGCCGGATATGAAGCCTACCTGGTAGGCGGCGGCGTGCGCGATTTGTTGCTGGGTAAAAAACCGAAAGACTTCGATGTGACCACCAATGCCACGCCGGACCAGATGCGCAAGCTGTTCCGCAACTGCCGCCTGGTTGGCCGTCGCTTTCGTCTGGCACACGTGATGTTTGGCCCCGAAATTATCGAGGTTGCCACCTTCCGTGGGCATCACGAAGCCGAACAACAGGTCGCCGATGACCGCAACAGCTCGCAGCGCGGCCAGAACGGCATGCTGCTGCGCGACAATATTTTTGGTTCAATTGAAGATGACGCCCAGCGCCGCGATCTGACCATTAACAGCCTGTATTACAGCGTGGCTGACTTCTCCGTACGTGATTACGTTGGTGGGCTCAGCGATCTGCAGCAAGGCATTATTCGCATGATCGGCGACCCGGAAACCCGCTACCGTGAAGACCCGGTGCGTATGCTGCGCGTAGTGCGTTTTGCCGCCAAACTGGATATGAGCATCGCGGCCGAGACAGGTGAACCTATCCCGCGTCTGGCAACGCTGCTGAATGATATTCCCCCGGCGCGTCTGTTTGAGGAAACCCTTAAACTGTTGCAGGCGGGCTACGGCCACAATACCTACCTGAAACTGCGTGAACACCAGTTGTTCCAGCCGTTGTTCCCAATCATCACTCGCTACTTCACCGAACAGGGTGACAGTAATATGGAGCGGATGATCCTTCAGGTGCTCAAAAACACCGACAGCCGCATCCACAACCAGATGCGTGTTAATCCGGCGTTCCTCTTTGCCGCCATCTTCTGGTACCCACAGCTGGAAGCGGCACAGAAAATTGCTCAGGAAAGCGGCCTCGCTTATTACGATGCCTTCGCCCTGTCGATGAATGATGTGCTGGATGAAGCCTGTCGTTCGCTGGCGATCCCAAAACGTATTACCACGCTGGTGCGTGACATCTGGACGCTGCAACTCCGCCTGTCACGCCGTCACGGCAAACGTGCGTGGAAGCTGATGGAGCATCCTAAGTTCCGTGCCGCCTACGACCTGCTGGCACTGCGTGCTGAAGTGGAACATAACCACGAGCTGCAACGACTGACCACATGGTGGAGCGAGTTCCAGGTTTCTGCGCCACCGCAGCAGAAAACCATGCTCAATACCCTGGGCGACGATCCGGTGCCACGCCGTCGTACGCGCCGTCCGCGTAAACGCGTACCGGGCAGCCCACGTCGCGATCATAATAACGACGCATGATCCGTGTTTATCTGGCGCTGGGCAGTAATCTGGCCGACCCGTTGCATCAGGTGCAGTCTGCACTGAATGCGCTGGCGGCCATTCCCGATACTACGTTGGTTGCCACCTCGTCCCTCTACCGCACCCCACCTTACGGTCCGCCGGATCAGCCTGATTTCCTCAACGCCGCCGTGGCGCTGGATACCCGACTTGACGCTGAATCCCTGCTGAACCATACCCAGCGTATTGAGCTGGAGCAGGGCCGCGTACGTAAAGCACACCGCTGGGGGCCACGCACCCTCGACCTGGATATCATGCTGTTTGGTGAGCAGACGCTGAACACGCCGCGCCTGACAGTGCCGCATTATGATATGCACAACCGCGCCTTTATGCTGCTGCCGTTACTGGAGATAGCGCCAGAGCTTTGCCTGCCAGATGGCACGCGGCTGGCGGATATTCTGGCCACCCTCGACAGCAGCAGTATCCGGCGCTGGTAAAGCATAAGGGTCGGGCATGCCCGACCCCTACGGAAAAATCACACGTCTGTTCCCACCCCAACGGAAAAATCGCACGTCTGTTCCCACTCCACGGGAAAATCGCACGTCTGTTCCCACTTCTACGGTAAAATCACACGTCTGTTCCCACCTCTACGGGAAAATCACACGTCTGTTCCCTTACCCGTAGGGGCGAGGCATGCCTCGTCCGCGACAGTGCTGACATGCCTCGCCCGCGACCATGCTGACCTGCCTCACCCGCGACAGTGCTGACATCCCTCTTCCCTTCCTTTAAGATACTGCCCAACTGGATTTTATTAGGTGGAATGATGAAACCGACAACTGTCTCGACCCTGCATCAGTGGAAACAACAGGGGCGTAAATTCGCCTCAATTACCGCGTACGATTTCAGTTTCGCCAAACTCTTTGCCGATGAAGGCATTGAAGTGATGCTGGTCGGGGATTCGCTCGGCATGGTCGTACAAGGCCATGACTCCACACTGCCCGTGACGGTTGCAGATATTGCCTATCACACTCAGGCAGTGCGCCGTGGCAGCGCCAATGCCCTGCTGCTCGCCGATCTGCCGTTTATGAGTTACGCCACACCGCAACAGACTTTTGATAACGCCGCGCAGCTGATGCGTGCCGGGGCCAATATGGTCAAACTGGAAGGCGGGAAATGGCTGGCAGAAACGGTAAAACAGCTGACTGAACGCGCAGTGCCCGTTTGCGGGCATCTGGGTCTGACGCCCCAGTCGGTCAATATTTTCGGCGGCTACAAAGTCCAGGGGCGCTCCAGCAGCGATGCTGACCGCCTGCTGGATGATGCGCTGGCGCTGGAAGCCGCAGGTATGCAACTGGTAGTACTGGAGTGCGTGCCGGTTGCACTGGCGCAGCGTATTACCGAAGCACTGACCATTCCAACCATCGGCATTGGTGCGGGTAACGTTACCGATGGTCAGATCCTGGTGATGCACGACGCCTTTGGCATCACCGGCGGCCATATCCCCAAATTCGCCAAGAACTTCCTCGCTGAGGCTGGAGAAATCCGCGCTGCAGTGCGCCAGTATGTGGCAGAAGTGGAAGCCGGAAGCTATCCGGCTGCCCAACACAGTTTCCAGTAACCGAGGAGTAAGCCGTGCTGATTATTGAAACCCTGCCGCTGCTGCGTCGTGAAGTGCGGCGCTGGCGCCAGGATGGCAAGCGTATCGCGCTGGTTCCCACGATGGGTAACCTGCATGACGGGCATATGACGCTGGTCGACGAAGCACGCGCGAGTGCCGATATCGTCGTGGTGTCGATTTTCGTTAACCCGATGCAGTTCGAACGCGCTGATGACCTGGCACGCTACCCGCGTACGTTGCAGGAAGATTGCGAAAAGCTGAATCGCCGTGGCGTTGACCTGGTGTTCTCTCCTGCCCCTGGCGACGTTTACCCGCAAGGTCTGGGTGAACAGACCTTCGTTGAGGTTCCCGGCCTCTCCACGCTGCTGGAAGGTGCCAGCCGTCCCGGTCACTTCCGTGGCGTCTCCACCATCGTCAGCAAGCTGTTTAATCTGGTGCAGCCCGACCTCGCGTGCTTTGGCGAAAAAGATTATCAGCAACTGGCGCTGATCCGCAAAATGGTGGCGGATATGGGCTACGATATTGACATCGTTGGTGTGCCAACCGTGCGCGCCAAAGATGGCCTGGCGCTCAGTTCGCGTAACGGTTACCTCACCGCCGATGAGCGCAAAATTGCGCCCGTGGTGAGCAAGGTCATGAACGGTATTGCGGAAAAACTGAGCCAGGGTGAACGCCATGTGGACACACTGATTGCAGAGGCCGAAAACGCCCTCAGCGATCAGGGGTTACAGCCTGACGGCCTGGCGATTGTCGATGCCGATACGCTGCGACCGCTGAATGTCGACAGCCAGCGCGCAGTCATCCTGATGGCGGCGTGGTTGGGTAAAGCGCGTTTGATTGATAACCAACAGGTTGATCTGACGCAGTAGACAGCCGCGCCCTCTCAGGCAATACTGACGACCGTTTTTTTGAATTGATTGCAGAGTGACTCTTTATGAAACGTACTATGTTGCAGGGCAAACTTCACCGGGTCAAAGTGACTCAGGCGGACCTGAATTACGAAGGTTCCTGCGCCATCGACCAGGACTTCCTCGACGCTTCCGGCATTCTGCAATACGAAGCGATTGATATCTATAACGTGAACAACGGCCAGCGTTTTTCCACCTATGCGATTGCTGCCGAACGGGGTTCAAAAATCATTTCGGTGAACGGTGCGGCAGCGCGCTGTGCCTGCGAAGGGGACCTGCTGATTATCTGTTCTTACGTGCAGATGTCCGATGCCGAAGCGCGTGAATGGCAGCCTAAAGTGGCCTATTTTGAAGGCGACAACCAGATGAAGCGCCTGGCGAAAGCCGTGCCGGTTCAGGTCGCGTAAGTGATATTTAACGGGCCGATCGGAAAAATGATCGGCCCCTTTGTGACCTGTAGGGGTTGACCCTCTTTTTCGGTCAACCCGCTATCTCACATTAAGTACGTAACCCGCGTCCCCGCTGAATTAACACCCACACCAGCGCATAGAACACCACGATAAACGCCACCAGCACGCCCAGCGTAAACACCAGAGGCACATCGTTAATCCCCAGGAAACCATAGCGGAAGCCACTGATCATATAGACAATCGGGTTCAGCTTAGACACCATCTGCCAGACCGGTGGCAACAGCGTCAGCGAGTAGAACACGCCCCCCAAATAGGTCAGCGGCGTCAGCACAAAGGTCGGGATCAGACTGATATCATCGAAGGTCCGGGCAAATACGGCGTTCAGCAGACCCGCCAGTGAGAACAGCACCGCCGTCAGCACCAGCGTAACCGCCACCATCAGCCATGAATGCACCTGGAACGGCACGAAGAACAGTGAAATCGCCGTCACCAGCACACCCACACAGATACCGCGCGCCACACCGCCGCCCACGTATCCGGCAATGATCACGTGCGTCGGCACCGGTGCCACCAGCAGTTCTTCAATGTTGCGCTGGAACTTGGCGCTGAAGAAGGATGAGGCCACGTTGGCATAGGCATTGGTGATCACCGCCATCATGATCAAACCCGGCACGATAAACTGCATATAGCTGAAACCGTGCATTTCACCGATGCGCGAACCAATCAGGTTGCCGAAAATAATGAAATAGAGCGTCATAGTGATCACCGGCGGCACCAGCGTCTGAATCCAGATGCGCGCGAAACGATTCACTTCCTTGCCCCAGATGCTTTTCAGCGCCACCCAGTACAAATGTGTCATGCTTTATCTCCTTTGCGACCGTTCACCAGGTCGACAAACAGCTCCTCAAGACGGTTGGCTTTGTTGCGCATACTGAGCACCTGAACCCCCTGATGACTCAGCTGGCTGAACACACTGTTCAGCCCCTGCTCACGCAGCACTTCCACTTCCAGCGTTGAGGTATCCGCCAGACGATACTGGAACCCTTCCAGCTTCGGCAGCGGGCTTTTTGGCGCGAGGTCGAGGATAAAGGTTTCTGATTTCAGCTTAGAGAGCAGGCCTTTCATCGAGGTGTTTTCCACCAGCTCACCGCGCTGGATAATGCCGATATTGCGGCACAGCATCTCGGCTTCTTCCAGATAGTGGGTGGTGAGAATAATGGTGGTGCCCTGGGCGTTCAGCTCCTGCAGGAAAGTCCACATTGAGCGACGCAACTCGATGTCGACACCCGCGGTGGGTTCATCGAGGATCAGCAGCTTAGGCTCATGCATCAGCGCACGGGCAATCATTAAACGGCGCTTCATCCCACCGGAGAGCATCCGCGCACGTTCGTTGCGTTTCTCCCACAGATCCAGCTGTTTGAGATACTTTTCAGCGCGTTTCTGCGCTTCCGGTTTTTCCACGCCGTACAGTCCAGCCTGGCTGACCACAATCTGTAGCACCGTTTCAAACTGGTTAAAGTTGAATTCCTGCGGCACCAGGCCCAGTTGACGCTTAGCGTTAACCACATCCTGCTGGAGGTCGTAGCCAAACACGCGCACCTTACCGGCGGTTTTATTGACCAGCGAACTGATAATGCCAATGGTGGTGGACTTCCCTGCGCCGTTAGGCCCCAGCAGTGCATAGAAGTCACCGGCTTCTACCGCAAGGTCGATTCCTTTGAGCGCCTGAACCCCACCTGCGTAGGTTTTGGTTAGCTTTTCAAGCTCCAGTGCATAAGTCATAGATTAAAGAGTGCCCTGTTTTGTTGTGGTTTCTTGTTTGTCATTTTCAATTGCGCCGCATTACCCTATATTACTGTACGCATTTCGAGTTATTGGCCGACACCATTATGAAAGACATTGATACCCTTATCAGCAACAACCGCCAGTGGTCCAGGTTGCTGAAAGAGGAAGATCCCGGTTTCTTTGAGCGCCTTGCTCAGGCACAAAACCCCCGTTTTCTCTGGATTGGCTGTTCAGACAGCCGCGTACCTGCCGAGCGCCTGACCGGGCTGGAGCCGGGTGAACTGTTCGTTCACCGTAACGTCGCTAACCTGGTGATCCATACTGACTTAAACTGTCTTTCGGTCGTGCAATACGCGGTTGAAGTGCTGGAAGTGGAACACATTATTATTTGTGGTCACTACGGCTGCGGCGGCGTTAAAGCGGCAGTTGAAAATCCAGAGCTTGGCCTGATCAACAACTGGCTGCTGCATATTCGCGATTTGTGGTACAAGCATAGTTCGTTACTGGGTGAGCTGCCGCCAGAAAAGCGTTTCGACAAACTGTGTGAAATCAACGTGATTGAGCAGGTGTATAACCTGGGTCACTCGACCGTGATGCAGTCAGCGTGGAAACGCGGGCAGAAGGTCAATATTCATGGCTGGGTTTACGGCATCATGGATGGTTATCTGCGCGATCTGGGCGTCAGCTCAACCAATCGTGAAACCCTGGAACAGCGCTATCGCCAGGGCATTGCTAACCTGCTCAATGACCCGGACCTTAATCCTTAAGCGGCACATATTATTATAGGCCGGAGGATCCGGCCTTGGTCGATTGTGCTCTGCCGGATTATTCGTCCAGCATGACCACTTTGCCCACATAGGGCAGGTGGCGATAGCGCTGAGCGTAGTCAATACCATAGCCCACCACAAACTCATCGGGGATGGCGAAGCCAACATATTCTACTGGCACATCCACTTCGCGACGCGACGGTTTATCCAGCAGGGTACAGATCGCCAGCGACTTTGGCCCACGCAGGCTGAATATCTCACGCACTTTGCTCAACGTATTACCTGAATCGATAATATCTTCGACGATCAGTACGTCTTTGCCACGGATATCTTCATCCAGATCTTTCAGGATTTTCACATCACGCGTGCTTGAGGTGCCATTGCCGTAGCTGGACGCCGTCATAAAGTCGACTTCGTGAGAAACATCGATCGTGCGGCACAGGTCGGCCATAAACATAAAGGAGCCACGCAGCAGGCCCACCAGCACCATGTCGCTGCCGCTGTCACGGTAGTGGTCACTGATTTGCTTGCCGAGTTCGGCAACGCGGGATTTGATCTCAGCTTCGGAGATCATCACTTCAACGGTGTGTTTCATAGATAGTGGTTCGTCGATTGTTCAGGGAAAGCGGTGAAGTTTATCACACTTCGTCGCTTTCCCTCACTGTTGCGCAACGTCGCTTACCGCCCCCGCACCACAGACATATAGACTGCCATACGTTCAGACAGCCCTATTTCATATGGCTTTTTGATTTAACCATAGAGCGATTATTCATTTATCTCTCACTCCTGCCACATGCTAGCTTATGCGCAACAATAATAAGTCACAGGCCTGATAGCCGGAGTTTGCATGCCTTCTTAACATTCGAAAAAAACACATATCGGTAACCGCGAGCTACATCCTGAAACCCAGATGCTCAACTATGGCTATGATCCGTCATTGTCAGAAGGCGCGGTCAAACCGCCGGTGTTTCTCACCTCCACGTTCGTATTTAACAGCGCAGAAGAGGGGCGGGACTTCTTTGACTATGTTTCCGGCCGCCGTGAACCGCCTGCCGGCGAGGGCAACGGGCTGGTCTACTCGCGCTTTAACCATCCGAACAGCGAGATAGTTGAAGACCGCCTGGCAATTTATGAACGCACCGACAGCGCTGCGTTGTTCTCTTCCGGCATGTCAGCGATCTCCACCACGCTGCTGGCTTTCGTCAAACCGGGCGATACCATCCTGCATTCACAGCCGCTGTATGGCGGCACAGAGACGCTGCTGAGTAAAACCTTCCGTAATCTGGGCGTTTCGACGCTTGGCTTTGCGGATGGTGTGAACGAAGCCGTGGTGCAAGCCGCCGCTGAAGAAGCGATGAAGCTGGGACGGGTATCGGTGATCCTGATTGAATCCCCGGCAAACCCGACCAACAGCCTGGTGGATATTGCGCTGATTAAGCGTGTAGCCGACCATATTGAGCGCCAGCAGCAGCATCGCCCGGTGATCGCCTGCGATAACACCCTGCTCGGCCCGGTGTTTTCACGACCGACGGAACACGGTGCCGATATTTCTCTCTACTCACTGACCAAATACGTAGGCGGCCACTCCGACCTGATTGCCGGAGCCGCCATGGGCAGCAAGGCGTTAATTCGCCAGGTAAAAGCCCTGCGCAGTGCCATTGGCACCCAACTGGACCCACACTCCAGCTGGATGATTGGCCGCTCGCTGGAGACGCTGGCGCTGCGTATGGAACGCGCCAACGATAACGCCACGGCGGTTGCTGAGTTCCTGCGCAGCCATCAGCAGGTGGAGCACGTCCATTATTTGCCGTTCCTGGACCCGGCCTCCCCAGAGGGCAAGGTGTATACCACTCAGTGCAG
The DNA here is from genome assembly GCF_037479575.1 of Erwinia sp. MYb416. NCBI lineage: Bacteria > Pseudomonadati > Pseudomonadota > Gammaproteobacteria > Enterobacterales > Erwiniaceae > Erwinia > Erwinia sp. MYb416. The sequence goes on along the minus strand of NZ_JBBGYT010000441.1, from coordinate 522,243 downwards.
CGGCGCAGGCTCGACCTTCTCCTTTGATATTCGCGGCGGCGAGGCAGCAGCGTTCCGTTTCCTCAACAGTCTGCAACTGTTTAAGCTGGCGGTGAGCCTGGGCGGCACCGAATCCCTCGCCAGCCACCCGGCCAGCACCACCCACTCCGGCGTACCGCTTGATGTGCGCAACCGTTTTGGTATCACCTCATCCACCATTCGTCTGTCGATTGGTATTGAGAATAAAGATGATTTGATTGAAGACGTCAGGTTATCGCTGGGCTAAACGTGTTATCCGCAGCGCAGAGAAGCTCTCGTTTGTAGAGCGCGAGATATAACGTTTTGCGCTGCGCCAGCCCAATGTTGGGGCGGACCCTTTTTCCGGTCCGCCTTTTCTAAGCTGCCTGTACGGCAGTGAACCCGTTAGCTTACAACGCTAACCTGTTAACTTAATTACCTTTTATCACTTTTTATCATGCCAGACCCTTTTTGATCGCCATATCCCTATACTGATATAAATCAGTTAGATAAAAACACATCTAAAAAAAGGGTCTGTCACACCGTGGTGATTACGCCACGGTAAAGCCCAGCATCATGCCGGTATCTTCATGCTCCAGCAGATGGCAGTGCGCCATATAAGCATTGGCGGCATCGGCCTGATGGTTAAAGCGCACCAGCACCTCGCTGCGCCAGCCCTCAACACGAACGGTGTCTTTCCAGCCGCTGCGATGTGCGACAGGGGGTTTGCCATTTTCCGACAGGATACGGAACTGGGTGCCGTGAATATGGAACGGATGCAGCATCTCATCGCCTTCACCTGAAATGGTCCACTTCTCATACACGCCCTTCGCGACCTCAAACGAGGGTTTATCCATATTAAAGGCCACGCCGTTGATCTGATTACCGTTATGGAAATCATAGCCTTTCACCGGTTTTGCATGATCCATTCCGGCCATGTTGCCGTGATCCATTCCAGCCATATCAGATTTCGCCGGGCTTGCCGGTTTATCGCTGTCGTGCCCGTCCATCGCCATACCCGCCATTGACGCATGTCCGTATTTTTCCATCAGCGCCATCATGCCGCGACGGTCGAGTTCCGGATCCATCATTAATTGCATCCAGCGAGTTTTAAGCCCGTCAGTCGCAGGAACAGCGGGCATATCCACCAGCTTGTCCGGTAGCGTTCCGCTGGCCAACACCCGCAATGGGTTGATCGACAACACCGGCAACGGCTGATCAAAGGGCTTCAGTGTCATGCCCATCTGACGCACCGGCAGCGTTTGCAGATCGAAAGGTTTACCGTCAGAGGTATCTACCAGCACTTCATAACGTTCACCCGGCAGCATCGGCAGCTCGCTGACCTGCACGGGCTCAGCCAGCAGGCCGCCATCACTGGCAATCACATACATCGGGCGCTGATCGCTGGTGGTCAGATTGAGCGAACGGGCATTACAGCCATTTAGCAGACGCAGGCGCAGCCAGCCTCGCGGTACGCCGGTCTGCGGGTAGATAGCCCCATTCGTCAGCATCGTGTCGCCAAACCAGCCCACCGCCGCACTCATAATATCCAACTGGTAATCGATCTGGCTGCCGTCAGCACTCAGTCGCTTATCCTGTAAAATCACGGGAATGTCATCAACGCCCCACTGTTTGGGCAGCAGCAGCTTGCCGCTTTCCGGGTCGTTGATCAGCACCAGCCCAGCCAGTCCTTGCGCGACCTGGTAACCGGTACGGCCATGTTGATGCGGATGGAACCAGCAGGTCGCAGCCGGTTGATCGGGCGTGAATGTCACCCGGCGGCTGCTGTTCGGCGCGATCCGCGCCTGTGGCCCACCGTCGACGTTGCCCGGCAGTTCCAGACCGTGCCAGTGCACCGTCGTCGTTTCGGGCAGACGATTATGCACGGTGATGTTGACCTCTTTGCCACGATCCAGTTGGATCGCCGGGCCAAGCAGGCTGCCATTATAGCCCCAGCTTGGCACGTTTTTACCGCGCCACAGGCTGTTACCGGTCTGGGCAATCAGGGTGATTTCACTGCGCGCATCGGCCGTCAGTAACGTGGGTATCGGCAACAGCGGGCGCTGTTCAGCCGCCATTAATGAACGGCTCCACAGTGGCAAGGCACTGGCTGCGCCGATAGCGGCGCTTAATTTGATAAAATCACGACGTTGCATCATCCATTCCTTATTCAGTCCTTGTGTAAGATGTCTGTGTCAGATATCGATAGCGACTGACAGCATAAACCCTGCCCCAGCGGGAAGGTCAAGCCTGCTAAAAGAATGCAGATAAGCCCTTCAGGACTTTTCTGTCTTAAAAGTGGCTGGCACCCGGCCTGAACTGTGCTAACGTCAAGCTATTGCACACGTATGAGATAAACCATGAAGAAAAGCATCAAGGCTCTGTTGCTGTTAGGGCTGTTTGGCTTCTCCTCCACCAGTTTCGCCCTCAGCGAATCGGAAGCAGAAGATTTGGCAGATTTAACCGCCGTATTTGTTTATTTGAAAAACGATTGTGGTTATCAGGATCTCCCCGACGGGCAAATTCGCCGTGCATTGGTGTTTTTCGCACAGCAAAATCGTTGGGATTTAACCAATTACAACAGCTTTAATATGAAAGCATTAGGTGAAGACAGCTATCGCGATCTCAGTGGTATTGCCGTACCGAACGATACTAAGTGTAAATCTCTGGCGCGTGACTCTTTGAGCCTGCTGGCCTACGTGAAGTAATCGTTCTCTCGCCCTCCTGCTGCTGATTTGACCGTGCAACTGCGGTCATTAATCGCTATGATACTGGCCCATTTTTCGCGGCTGTTATATTCGCCCTGATTCAGCCTGCACCTGCGCAGGCCACGTTTGCTCCCCCGTCACACAGTGTTCACACGGGTGCCGCCGGGCTGCAACGTGCATGACGGAGAGTATATGAGGATGAAAACCCCCACCATGACCGATAAAGAAATGTGGTATGAAACGCTTCATGCCGGATTCGGGCAGTATTTTTCTGTCGACAACGTACTGTATCGCGAGCAGACCGAACACCAGGATCTGATTATCTTCCAGAATGCGGCGTTAGGCCGGGTGATGGCGCTGGACGGTGTGGTACAAACCACCGAACGCGATGAGTTTATCTATCACGAGATGATGACCCACGTTCCGCTGCTGGCCCACGGCGCAGCAAAGCGAGTGCTGATCATCGGCGGCGGTGACGGTGCCATGCTGCGTGAAGTCTCCCAGCATAAAAACATCGAACAGATTACGATGGTTGAAATCGATGCTGGCGTGGTGACCTTCTGCAAAGAACACCTGCCGAACCACAGCCAGGGCGCCTATGACGACCCGCGCTTTACCCTGGTGATTGACGATGGCGTGAATTTCGTTACACAGACCAGCGAAAAATTCGATGTAATTATCTCTGACTGCACCGACCCGATTGGGCCGGGAGAAAGCCTGTTCACATCCGATTTTTATGAAGGCTGCCACCGCTGCCTGAACCCAAATGGCATCTTCGTGGCACAAAACGGCGTCTGTTTCCTGCAGCAGGATGAAGCGGTGAACAGCCATCGCAAACTCAGCCACTATTTCGCTGATGTCAGCTTCTACCAGGCCGCGATCCCGACCTACTACGGCGGCATTATGACCTTCGCCTGGGCCAGTGATAATCCGGCGCTGCGCCAGCTCGATGCTGCGACGATTGCCTCACGCTTTGCACAAGCAGGCCTGAACTGCCGTTACTACAATCCGGCGATCCACACTGGCAGCTTTGCCCTGCCGCAATATCTGTTAAATGCGCTGGCCGACTAACCAGGTATTTCAAGGGGGTGAACTAAATTGCAAAAGCTTAAACTACATGGCTTCAACAACCTGACGAAAAGCCTGAGTTTTTGTATCTACGATATCTGTTACGCAAACACCGATGCGGAGCGTGACGGATATATTGCATACATTGATGAGCAGTATAATGCTAACCGCCTGACCGAGATCCTGAGCGAGACCTGCTCAATTATCGGTGCCAACGTGCTGAATATCGCGCGTCAGGATTATGAACCCCAGGGGGCCAGCGTTACGATTCTGGTCAGTGAAGAGCCGATCGATCCGCGCGACATCGACACCTCCGAACATCCTGGCCCGCTGCCCAACTCCGTTGTGGCGCACCTCGACAAAAGTCATATCTGCGTACATACCTACCCGGAAAGCCACCCTGAAGGCGGTCTGTGTACCTTCCGTGCAGATATTGAAGTCTCGACCTGTGGTGTCATTTCACCACTGAAAGCGTTGAACTATTTAATTCATCAGCTGGAATCCGATATTGTCACCATCGATTATCGCGTACGTGGATTTACCCGCGATGTGAACGGGGTGAAACACTTTATCGATCACGAGATTAACTCTATTCAGAATTTCATGTCGGATGATATGAAATCGATGTACGACATGATGGATGTGAATGTGTATCAGGAAAATATCTTCCACACCAAAATGCTGTTGAAAGAGTTCGATCTGAAACACTATCTGTTCAATACCGAACCCGCCGATCTGAGTCCACAGGAACATAAACGCATTACGGATTTACTGTGGAAAGAGATGCGTGAGATTTATTACGGCCGCAATATTCCGTCGTTGGGATTAAAAACGCAGTAACTGGTTGGGTGTATTGATATCCGCAAAAAGGCGACCTTCGGGTCGCTTTTTATCAAAAAAAGCTTTTAATGATAAACAAATTCATACTCAACGATATAAGAACCAATATGATTCACTTTTGCCGTCACCCATACACGATCCATCCCTTGCCTACGTTTATAGCTTAGCTCTTTTTTATTAGTACAAAGTTGTAACCATCTGTTGGTGTGAGGATCTTTAATCCAGAGTCCTGCTTCGCAATGACCAGATTTTCCTCTCGATGGACCAGGAAAAACCACCTCATACTCTGACTCATAACGGATTAAATTATCAGGGAAGCAATAAATATAGACATCGAAAATATTCAACACGCAGATAAAGCCAAAACAGAAACCACCAAAGAACATCTCCAGAACATACTTCGGTGTTTTATTGACTGGGCGTCTGTAAACCGTTCTCCCCGCAAAAAAAAGCCCAATAACTGCTCCAGTGGTGATATACACCATCCATTCAGGAACAAACTCCATCAAAACAGTTCGATGTGATAGGATGGAAGCCCATATCATGTACCAGAACCAAAGACCCATTACCAAAAACATGGCCAAAACTGTCATGTTCACTTTTGAAAAAATACTTTTTTTAGAATAAAAAAATGGGTTCATCCCTATCCCAACTCATTCCCTTAAAAGGGATAATTAATTCAGAACCATCAAATATTACACAGCTTTTTCTGGCTATTCAAAAAAAATTGCCATCGGGTAAAGTTAAACATAGTGAAAAAAGGTTTATCAGGTGCGCATGACTACACAGTGATGATATTCAAAGTTGGGATTAATCCCAACTTTGAAGACGGAAGGCTTAAGGTTTTCAATCGTGGAGGTGAGTTCAGAGCCTTGTGGTTACAGCGCCAGCCTCAGCGTAAAGTCCTGCTCACTCAGCTCACTCTGAGATTCATCGGTTAGCAGCCTGTCGGTAATAATATCCGTCAATTGCTGAAGCGGTGCCGCCTGAAACAGCGACCAGGAACCGTACTTACTGCTGTCGGCCAGCAGCACCCGGCGGCGCGCATTGGCCAGCAGGTCCTGCTTCAGTCCGGCTTTCTCTTCCGTCGGTGCCGTGATGCCCTTCTCCAGGCTCCAGGAGTTACAGCTGACAAAAGCGATATCCGGATAGATATTACGCAGCAGACGGCGTCCGTGCTCACCAATACAGGACTGACTGGAGTCGTCGATGCGCCCGCCGATAATCGTCACTTCAATCTGCTTAAACTCGGAAAGAAACAACGCGATATGCAAATCAGCCGTGATCACCCGCAGCGGCAAATGCGTCAGCTGACGTGCCAGCTCCAGCATGGTGGTGCCGGCATCCAGCACCACAGCATCACCGGATTTCACCAGGCTGGCCGCGGTATGCGCAATAACCCGTTTCTCTGCCAGATGGCGCTGCATCTTCTCAACCGTGGTGGGCTGATTGGGAATAAAGCGGTTCAGGGTTACCCCACCGTGGCTACGGCTGATCACCCCTTCCTGATCGAGTTTTATAAGGTCGCGTCGGATGGTGGCGGGTGACGCCGCAATGGCAGCCACCAGCTGTTCGACCGTGACCAGATTATGACTTTTCAGATAGTCCATAATCTGATCGAGGCGGCTTTGTCCCTTCATATGTCCTTATGCAAGCTGCATCGCTAACTGAATAGAGATCGCCATGCTGGCAGAGTTCGCTTTTCCTGTCCAGGCAATATCAAAAGCCGTGCCGTGGTCTGCCGAGGTACGGATAAACGGCAGCCCGGCGGTAATATTGACCCCATCGTAAAAGCCCAACAGCTTGAGCGGAATGTGCCCCTGATCGTGATACATCGCCACTACAATATCGTACTGGCCTTCCTGGCACTGCAGGAAAACGGTATCCGGCGGGCACGGCCCGGTCACGTTCAGCCCTTGCGCTTTCATCGCCTCTACCGATGGGCCGACGATAGTGATCTCTTCATCGCCAAACAGGCCATTTTCACCCGCATGCGGATTCACCCCGGCCACGGCAATACGCGGGTTCTCAAAACCAACGCGCCTGAGGAAGGTATCCGCCATGCCGATCACCGTCTCAACACGTTCACGCCCCAGGGTATCAAGGAACTGACGCAGCGCAATATGCGTGGTGACGTGGATCACCTTCAGCTTGTCGGTATACAGCACCATCGCGTAATTTTTGCTGTCGGTCAGCTTCGCCAGCAGTTCGGTATGCCCGGGATAAAGATGCCCGGCTGAGTGCAGCGCTTCTTTATTTAACGGGGCGGTGGCAATCGCCTGTACTTCCCCCGCCAGCGCCAGTTCCGTGGCACGTTTAACGCAGCGGTACGCCAGATCACCCGCTTCCGACTGCACGACTCCGGGCTTCAGGGCAGCCGGATCGGTCAGCGGTTCATCGATAACATTGATAATACCAGGGGCGAAGTGAGCATCGGCCACGCGATCCAGCACGCGCAGTTCTGCCTGCGGGGTAATATTCAGGCTCAGCACGCGCCGCAGGGTACTGGCACAGCCCACCACCACTGCCGGAACCCCGGACAGCTCACCGCTGGCCAGTGATTTGATAATGATTTCCGGACCGATACCCGCCGGGTCGCCCATAGTGATCGCAATAATTTTACTCACTCGATTTCTCCTCAATAAAACGAATAACGTCGACCAGGGTGTTTGCATCACCGAAGCCACCGGCTTTGGTCATCACCAGCAAGGGTTCAGTCACATTTAATAAGCGGCCCCAGGGCACACAGCCCGCAATCTGGCCTTGAATCTGGAATCCACTGGCACCCAGCCCGCGCGCCACGGCAATCGCCACGTCACCGCCGGAAAGATACAACCCGCCAGGCTGGGCTTCTGCCAGCACTTCAGCCGTGAGCTGTGCCAGTAGCTGGCAAATTTCTTCACCCAGTTGAGCACGGCTCAGCTGATGTTCTTCACACAGTGCAGCAATCGCTTCACGCTGCCCGTTATGCTGGCAGGTGCGGACCACACAGTGCTGCCCGGCGCGTAATGCATTGGTCACGGTCTGGCGCCAGGTGGGAAACGATACCCAACGCGGGCGATAAAACAGTTCGGCAATATCGATATCCACCAGCGTCACAGGATGCTGCTGCTGAATCCGGTCAATTTGCTGACGGGCGATGTCACTCATCGAGCCCACCACTGCCAGCAGCGGTGACGGGTGGCGATCCACCAGCAACGCCGTCAGAGCATCACTCAGCCCGGCAGCACCGACCAGCAGCGGACGCTGTGCCAGGCGGGACGCTGCCTGCGCAATGCGCTGTAAGTCATCATCGGTTTCTGCATCCACCACCAGCAGCGACGGTGCGCTGTCGGCGGCCTGTTGCATCAGCGCCAGCAGCTGTGGCCCGCGCACCTGCGCCAGCGTCAGGCCGCCGCAAGGCAATGTGCTCTGCTCCAATAACCGCCGGGCAATGTTCGCCGTTGTCACCGGCGTTTTCGGGTCGCTGGCAAATTCGGTCTCGGTCAGTCGCAAGCCGTGAATAAAGCACTCGCCGTCGCGGGTAATGCGCCCCAGCCGTGGAACCGCCGGAACTACCAGCGCCAGCGATGCACCGCTGGCCAGCAGAGCCGCTTCGGTTTCTGCGCCCAGATTGCCGCGCAGAGTGGAATCCATCTTCTTAAACAGCCAGCCTTCGCGGGCAACCGGCGACCAGTGCATCAGCGCACGATGCACCCGCTCTGCAGCATCCTGGGCAGAGAGCGCGCGGCTGTCCGTGCTAACCACCCAGACGTCGGCCTGCTCGTCACCACGCGGTGACTGGCTGTCAAAAAGCACATTCACCCGCGCTCCCGCTCTGGCCAGCCCGCTGCCCGCATCATTGGCCCCGGTAAAATCATCCGCAATCACCAGTACCGGCGTTTGCCATTTACGCTGCGTCATCGCCACTCCTGTACGGAACATTGAGGTGCCTGTCTGTGAAGAGAGGTTCAGGACACCACTCATTATCTGAATATGATTATATTCAATCACATTTGATTAAATGTGAGCAAGTTCAAATTAATCAGAATCAATATGCCCTATAAATTACCCATCAAAGTCGGAAAGCCCTTACAAATGACGAAATACAATCACCCGTAACTGAAAGCGGCGTGATGAGGAGAAATCAGGCATGAACATAAACAGTACCGTGATCGCGGGCTACCAGACACTCAATGACATTGGCTACCTGTTAAAAGGTAAGCAGCGTGTGTTGCTGGTCACCGATAAGAATATTGCGGCGATCCCGGCAGTGCAGACGCTGACGGAGCAGGTACGCCGTCAGGTCTCAACCTTACATACCGTCAGCAACGTGCCACCCGAGCCGAGCCAGCATGATGTAGCAGAGATCCTCGCCGGCCTGGCCTCGCGCGATGTGGATCTGGTGATTGGCGTAGGCGGTGGCAGCGTGCTGGACGTGGCAAAACTGCTGTCGGTGCTGTGCGTTGAGAATGCACCTACGCTAGAGGCCCTGCTGGCCGGAGAGAAACCTCAGAGACGCACCTCCTCGTTGCTGATCCCGACCACTGCAGGTACGGGGTCAGAAGCCACGCCAAACGCCATTCTGGCCATCCCGGAGAAAGAGACGAAAGTCGGCATTATTTCCCCAGTGATGCTGCCGGACTATGTGATTCTGGCCCCGGAACTGACCACCAGCATGCCGGCACATATTGCATCTTCAACCGGGATTGATGCGCTCTGCCACCTGATTGAGTGCTTTACCGCGACGGTTTCAAACCCGGTGAGTGACAACTACGCGCTGATCGGGATGAAGAAGCTGTTTGCCAGCCTGGAAACCACCGTGGCTGAACCCGGTAACCTGGAAGCCCGACTGAATATGCTGTGGGCGTCTTATTACGGCGGGGCGGCCATCGCCCATGCCGGGACTCATCTGGTGCACGCCATGTCCTACCCGCTGGGAGGCAAATATCACCTGCCGCACGGCGTGGCGAACGCCATTCTGCTCGCTCCCTGCATGCGCTTTGTGCGCCCGGCGGCGGTAAGCAAATTCGCCGAAGTCTACGATCTGTTGCCAGAGGCTAACCCGCAGCTCAACGCGGAGGAGAAGTCTCACGCACTGGTGGATTACTTCGCGGCCCTGGTCCAGCGACTGAAGCTGCCTGCCAGCCTCGACGAGCTGGGGATCACCTCAGAACACCTGCCTTATTTAGTGGAAGCGGCACTCGATGTGCAGCGCCTGATGAAAAATGTCCCGGCACCGGTGAGCGCAAACGACGTGCGTAACGTGTACCTGACGCTGTTTCCGGCACTGAATCACTAACAGAGAGATTATGATGAGCAAAACTATTCAGGGCGTACTGACCGCCATCGTCACACCTTTCGATCATGACGGCGCCTATGCTGAAGCAGCCATGCGCCGTCAGGTGCAGCGCCAGCTGGCGGCCGGAAACGGTATTTTCTGCGGCGGCACCAACGGTGAGTTCTTCGTATTAAACGAACAGGAAAAGCTGGCTGTGACGGCCACCTGCGTCGACGAAGTGGCCGGAAAAGCCAATGTGGTGGCCCACGTCGGCGAGATATCCACACGTGAAACCATTCGCCTCGGTAAACAGGTTGCCGCGCTGGGTGTGGATGCCGTGTCGGTGATCACTCCGTACTTTGTTCCACTCAAACAGTCAGAGCTGATCGCCCACTACACCGCCGTGGCCGATGCACTGACGGTGCCGGTGTTTCTCTACAACATCCCGGCGCGTACCGGCAATACCTTACAGCCGGAAACCGTTCGCCAGCTGGCTGCCCACCCCAACATTATCGGCATCAAAGACAGCGCAGGCAGCTATGAGAGCCTGAGCGGCTTCCTGAAAGCAGCCGAAGGTATTGATCACTTTAACGTGCTGAACGGTCCGGACTCGTTGATCCATCAAGGATTCGTGGACGGCTGCTCGGCGTGTATTTCCGGTCTGGCTAACGTTGCACCGCAAGAGATCAACGCCATCTGGTCGCACTTCCACGCGGGCGATATCGCGGCCTCACGCAAAGCCCAGGAGAACGTCACCGGACTGCGTACCGACCTGTATGCCGTGGCCTTCTCACCCGCAGCGGTGAAAAAAGCCGTGGCACTGATGGGCTTTGACGTGGGTGACAGCCGCTACGCGGTGCAGTTTAGCGCGGAAGAAGAGCAAAAAATTCGCCAGATCGTTAACCAGTATCTTCAATAATTTTCCGGCAGCGGCACTGCGATGCCGCCTGCTCTGACACCGGGGATCCCTGTCATGAAAGTGATTTGTACTTCACCGTCTTTTGCTAAATATGATGCCCAGCCTATCACCACATTGCGTGAACAGGGCTTCGAACTGATCAGCCTGCCTGCGGATGCACCGCTCAGTGCACTGGAGCCACATCTGGCCGATACCGTGGCGATGATCGTTGCCTTTACGGACGTGAATCAGGCACTACTGGCGTGCGCACCAAAACTGGCGATCGTCTGCAAGCACGGCGTGGGCGTCGACAATATCGACCTGAATGCTACCCGCGAACGCGGCATCTATGTCACCAACGTACCGGATGCCAATAAACATGCGGTGGCTGACTTTGCCTTTGCCTTGATGCTCAACAGCGCCCGGCAGCTGAATCAGGCCATCAACGACACCCGCTCCGGGCAGTGGCCACGTATTTTTGCCACCGATATGTACGGCAAAACCCTTGGCATAGTGGGGCTGGGCAATATTGGTAAGCAGGTGGCACTGCGGGCACGCGGTTTCAATATGCGCGTGCTGGCATTTGATTTCTATCCTGACCAGCAATTTGCCGCCGACCATGACATTCAATTCGTCAGCATGGACCATCTGACGCAGGAGAGTGACTTCATCACCCTGCACACGCCACTGACGGCCGAAACCCACAATCTGTTTGATGCTGTCCGCATGAAGCGTATGAAAAAATCCGCCTTCCTCGTGAACGTGTCACGCGGTGGCGTTATTAATGAAGCCGACCTCTATCAGGCGCTGGCCGATAACGTGATTGCCGGTGCGGCAGCCGATGTCTTTGAGCATGAGCCGCTGGAAGCCCACCCCCTCTTTACCCTGAATAATTTCCTGCCGACGTCGCACATTGCCGGCTATACCGACGGTGCCATTGGCGCGATGGGTGAACGCTGCGTGCAGCAAATTATTCAGTGCATTAAAGCACGCCAGAAGCCCGTCAATATTATGAATCAGCTCTGAAAATTACAACGCTGCTGTTAAATCAGTAGCCTACGATAACTTTGACCTCGGTTACTACGATGAATAATGTTGCAAGCAGCACCAGAATTCGCTGGTGGATCGCCGGGTTGATGTGGCTGGCAATTGCCATTAACTACATTGACCGCACCGTGCTGTCAGCGGCGGCTCCGCACCTGATCGATGAACTTAGCCTGAATCCGGAAATGATGGGCTTTATTATGGCGGCCTTCTTCTGGTCCTATTCGCTGTTGCAGATCCCGGCGGGTTGGTTTGCCGATCGCTACGGCCAGAAAAAAGGGCTGGGGATTGCCGTTGCCTGGTGGTCTATTGCCACCTCAATGATGGGCCTGGCCACCGGGTTTAAATCCCTGCTGGCATTACGCCTGGCGCTCGGCGTGGGTGAAGCGGCGGCGTATCCAAGCAATGCCGGGATCACCGCGCGCTGGTTCCCGGATAAAGAGCGCGCCACCGTCTCTGGCTTGTTTGACAGTGCCTCGAAATTTGGCGGTGCCGTGGCGATGCCGCTGATCGTCTGGATGATCTATATGGTCGACTGGCGCATGACCTTCCTGATCATCGGTAGCGTCGGCCTTCTGTGGGTGATCGCATGGTATCTGATTTACGCCGAAAACCCGGAAGATCATCCGAAAATCAGCAAGGCAGAAGTCAGTTTGATCCGTGATGGTCAGGCTCAGAAGCATGGCGATAAAAACGTGTTGCCGATGAAGTGGTACAAGCTACTGCGCTACCGCAATATCTGGGCGATGTGCCTGGGCTTTTTCACCATTAACTACACCTCCTATTTCTTTATCACCTGGCTACCGACCTACCTGGTGAAAGATAAAGGCATGGATTTCATCAAGATGGGGATGGTTGCCGCTCTGCCGTTGCTGTGTGGCATGGTGATCGAAGTGATCGCGGGCTGGGCATCCGATCGTATGGTCCATAAAAAAGTGCTGTCGCTGACCGCCACCCGCAAACTGTTCCTGACGATTGGCCTGCTGATGGCACTGTGCATCGGATTCGCGCCTTTCACAGATTCCGTCTTTATGACCGTGTTCCTGCTGTGCGTTGCCAAATCAGGCACCACGGTAGCGGCGTCTCAAGTTTGGGCACTGCCGGGCGATGTGGCACCAAAAAATAGTGTGTCGATGGTCGCCGGGCTACAAAACACCGTCTCCAATATGGGCGGCGCGGTCGGCCCGATTATCACCGGTGCCATCGTCGCCGCGACAGGATCCTTTACTTATGCACTGGTGTTCTCAGCCGCGTTGGTGGTGTTGGGGATCCTGAACTACCTGTTCCTGCTGGGTAAGGTCGAACCCATCATCGATGAGGATCAACCTGCTCTTTCTCAAACTTCAGCCAGTCACGGCTAAATCAGACACGAACAGCAATACAGGCACACCTTCCTGTGAGGTGTGCATCGCTCTCTTTTGCCTTTGTACCCTACTGAAGCGTCACAAGAGCCTGAAGGCCAGCGCGCTTCCTACAACTTAAGAGGTTGTTATGAAAGAATTTACCACGCAAGGTACGCTGATCATCGTCGGGATGGTGCTGGTGTACATCCTGTTTACCAGTTGGCTGACCTGGCGACTGCGCAGTAAAACCTCCGGTGAACATATGGAAGGCGCACGCGCCATGCCCGCGTTTATCGTCGGCATCCTGCTGATGTCCGAATATATCGGTGCCAAATCCACCATTGGTACCGCACAGGCGGCGTTCGAAGATGGCTTCGCGGCCTCCTGGTCGGTGATTGGTGCCGCCATTGGCTTCCCGATTTTCGGTCTGCTGCTGGTAAAACGCATCTATAACACCGGAAAAATTACTATTTCTGGTGCCATTGCCGAGAAGTACGGCAACACCACCAAATGCATTATCTCGCTGATTATGATCTACGCCCTGCTGCTGGTGAACGTGGGTAACTACGTCAGCGGTGCGGCGGCGATCTCAACCGTGCTGAAAGTGAACCTGCCGGTGGCGGCCTTTATTACCGCCATTGTCAGCACCTTCTACTTTGCCTTTGGCGGTATGAAGGGGATGGCCTGGGTCACGATGCTGCACAGTGGCCTGAAGTACATCGGTATTCTGATTATTCTAGGCGTGGCACTGAAGATGACCGGCGGGATTACGCCCATGGTTGAGAAAATGCCATCGTTCTACTGGACCTGGGATGGTCACGTTGGTGCCAGTACGATTATGGCGTGGCTGATCGGAACTATCGGTTCGATCTTCTGTACCCAGTTCGTGATCCAGGCGATCTCCTCCACCAAAAGCCCGGCCTCTGCGCGCCGTGCCACCTGGGTGGCCTTCTTCTTCTGTCTGCCGATTGGCCTGGCGATTGCGGTGATTGGCGTGGCGGCCAAATTCCTGCATCCGGACATCAACAGTCTGTATGCCCTGCCCGTGTTTTTACAGGATATGAGCCCGTGGCTGGCGGGTGTGGTCACGACATCGCTGGTGGCCTCGATCTTCGTCAGCGTCAGTACGGTAGCGCTGGCGATTGCATCGCTGATTGTGAAGGACTTCTATGTGCCGATGCGTAACCCAACGCCAGAGCGTGAGTTCAAAATGACGCGCTGGCTGTCGCTGGCCATCGGCTTTGCCCCGCTGATTTTTGTGTTGCTGGTGCCGGAAGTGTTGAAACTATCATTCTTCACCCGTGCTATCCGTCTGTCGATTTCCGTGGTGGCGATTATCGCCTTCTACCTGCCGATGTTTAAAAGTGCGCGCGGCGCAAACTGGGGGCTGATTGGTTCCTGCGTCGTGACCTCGGTCTGGTTTGTCATGGGCGATCCGTTCGGCATCAATAACATGTACATCGCCCTGATTGTTCCGGCGCTGGTGATGGTGATTGATCGCATGATCCCATCGCGGGACAGCCAGAAAAAAACCGCACACCAAATTCAAAAAAGTGGAGCCTGATATGACACTGGAAACGCTCACCGTAGAACGTAACGGCATTATCGCTACCGAGGGTGACAGGCAGCAGGCGATGCTGCCCTCATCCTGCCCGCAAAATCATGCGGCTAACCTGCTGCCGCTGCCGGATGGCGATGTGCTGTGCGTATGGTTTGGCGGTACTCAGGAAGGGATCGCCGATATTTCTGTCTGGTGCTCACGCCTGGAGAAAGGGAGCGAGCGCTGGTCCGACGCGGTAAAACTCTCGGACGACCCGACCCGCTCGGAGCAGAACCCGGTACTGTTCCTCGCCCCGGACAACGTGCTGTGGCTGCTGTACACCGCGCAAAAGTCCGGCAATCAGGATACGGCAATTGTGCGCTACCGCCAGTCAATGGACTTCGGCCAGAGCTGGGGACCGATTGCCACGCTGCTCGACCAGCCCGGCACCTTTATCCGTCAGCCAGTAGTCGTGCTGGCTAACGGCGACTGGCTGCTGCCGGTGTTCTACTGCCGTACCCAACCGGGTGAAAAATGGGTGGGCAATAATGACGACAGCGCGGTGAAAATCTCGCGGGATAAAGGCAAAAGCTGGCACGATGTGGCCGTGCCGGACAGCACCGGCTGCGTCCATATGAATATTACGCTGCTGAAAGATGGCTCGCTGCTGGCGCTGTATCGTAGCCGCTGGGCAGATCATATCTATCAAAGCCGGTCCGACGACGGCGGGCAAAGCTGGTCCGCCCCACAGGCCACCGAACTGCCAAACAATAACTCGTCGATTCAGGTGACCACGCTGGCGAACGGTGACCTGGCGTTGGTGTTTAACGCCATGAGTGCCGAAGGGGCCAGCGAACGCCGCACCTCACTGTATGACGAAATTGAAGATGAAGAGGATGACGTGGCGGTCGCCGCCGAACCGGTGATCCACAGCGGTAAAACCGCCTTCTGGGGAGCACCACGAGCCCCCATGACGCTGGCGATTTCACGTGATGGCGGAAAAAGCTGGCCGTTCCGGCGTAATCTGGATGAAGGTGACGGCTACTGTATGACGAATAATTCGCAGCAGAAGCTGAACCGTGAGTTCTCCTACCCCAGTATTAAGCAGGGGCTGAACGGGGAACTGCATATTGCCTACACCTATTTCCGCCAGGCGATTAAATATGTGCGTGTGGAAGAGGAATGGGTGACAGGAGATCGCCGATGATCGCCGGTAACCTCAACCATCTGACGCTGGCTACCCTGCCTGCATCGCTGTTTCAACTGCTGGCGCAGCCCGCGCACAGCGTGGCGGCATTGAGTGCGCTGCCCGATGGGCGATGGCAGCCGGAGGGGGCCGCCTGGTTCTGTCATATCGGCTCACAGCAGAGTGCACCAGCGGTCACACGCCATACCGAGTTTCACCGGGAATATCTCGATATTCAGATCGTGCTGACGGGCGAGGAGGTTATCCGCTACGGACTGACCGATGCACGCCCGGCCGGCGGTGAAGAACGTAAAGCGGATCTGTATATCGTCGCCGATCCACAGCTGACGCAGCAGGTCCATCTGCGTCCCGGCGACTTTGTAACGTTTGCACCAGGCGAAGCGCATCAGGCACTGTGCGCCATCGGGCAACCGATGATGGTCCGCAAGGCCGTTTTTAAGATCCCGGTGGGAATGCTGGAGGGCACACTATGAGCCGTCATGCGCTGGTGACCGGCGCCAGTTCAGGCATTGGGGCGGCGATTGTTGATCATCTGTTAGCAAAGGGCTGGCAGGTGACAGGATTAAGCCGCAGCCACATTGAACATGATAACCCGCAGTTTCGGTCTGTCAGCGTGGACCTGTTCGACAATGCCGCGCTGGCCCGGGTACTTGCCGGGATGGAGACACCGCAGGCCATTGTTCACGCGGCCGGGATGATGAAAGCGGCATTGCTGGGGGAGCTGGATGTCACGGCCAGCCAGCAACTGTGGCAGCTGCATATTGCCGTGGCGGAAACGCTGGCCAATACCTTTGTGCCGCATATGCGCAGCGGTGGGCGCATCGTGCTACTGGGCAGCCGCACGTCACGCGGGGCAGCAGGCCGTAGTCAGTATGTCGCCACCAAATCGGCCATGATAGGTATGGTTCGCAGTTGGGCAGCAGAACTGGCACCTCGTGGGCTGACGGCCAATATCGTTGCGCCTGGCGCCACACAGACACCGATGTTGAACAGCCCCGGACGCGAAGGTTCGCCGCCAAAACTGCCACCCATCGGCCGCTTTATTCAGCCGCAGGAAGTTGCCGAACTGGTGGGCTATCTGCTGTCACCTGCCGCCGCCGCCATTACCGGGCAGGAGCTGGTGATGTGCGGTGGAGCATCGTTATAAAACAGGCATGTATTGGCAAGGGCCGGGCATGCCCGGTTCCTGCGGGGCTTCGGCGTAAACGTTAACGCCCCTGTAAAAATTCCCGGTAGGCGGCAATCACGGCCAGAAAGTCTTCCACTCCGCAGAATGACAGACTCTCTTCATCGTAGTAATTCATCCCCTCTTCCATCTCATCGCCTTCAAAGTTGAGCTGGTTTGAACGGATCATCACTTCTTCTTCATCCAGTAACAGCGTGTACTCTTTGCCCACGCGCTGCCACTGACGCACGCTGCCTTTGACGTCTTCGGCAGCGGCTTCGACCTCATCCAGCAGGGTGAGGTCTTCATTCACTTCATCATTAAACCAGTGACCGACGGCTTCATGGCCCATCGTCATGCGAACCTTCACACCACCGGTGATATCTCTTAAAAATTCATATTCCATCGCGCTTTCCTCCCGGCCAGCCTGCTCACAGGCTCAACCACATTTTGCGCGTCTGCCGCGACAATACTGAGCTTTGGCGCGCATTATCGCAGCCCGGCGCGGGAAAAGCAGGAGGTTTTACGTAGCGCTTTCCAATATTGATAACGGAACAGTGAAAATACTGGCCTGTCCGCTTTCCCCCATGGCATGTTCTGCCCGGCACAACGGTAATACCCGTTCACCAGCAACATAAAATTACGTAATCACGGAAAAACAGTTGCTTAAAATTACGTAATTCCGTAAATTCATCAACAGGGAAGAATCGAATGAAAAAGATCTGTTTTCTTGGTAGCTCGTTGAGCGACCTTAAACGCTTTCCCAGGAATGTGATGCATGATGCGGGTTATCAACTCGCTCAGCTACAGGCGGGTGCGACACCCGCAGATTTTAAATCACTGGCTGCTGTTGCCAGTGGGGTGTGGGAATTGCGAATACATGATGGTGACAGCGGGACATTTCGCGTGGTCTACGTGTCAAAGCTCCGCGATGCTATCTATGTACTGCATGCTTTCCATAAGAAAACGCTCAAGACCAGCCCGCAGGATGTGGCACTGGTCCGCCAGCGTTATCAGCAACTGATACAGGAGTTCAGCTCATGATCCAGCGTTTCGACAGTGTCTGGGATGCCCTTGCCGACACCCCGAAAGAGGCCGAACAGCTCAAAGCACGCTCACAATTACTGATGGCGTTGCAGGAAAAAATTGACGGCATGCCGCTCAAAGAGGCCGCCGTACTGCTCGGCGTCACCGTCTCACGTATTTCCGAAATTCGTAGTGGAAAGTTTCATCTTTTCAGTCTGGATAAACTCGTCACACTGCTTGCCAAAGCCGGCTATCAGGTGAAATTCGAGATCGCAGCCATCCACTGAGCACATAAAAAAACCGGGCACATGGCCCGGTTTCTTAGCGCTAACTGAAGATTAAACCGCAGTCTGGAAAATCACGCCGTCGGCTTTGTCGGTGTACTGACTCAACTGGTCGAAGTTCAGATAACGATAGGTGTCCACAGCGGTTTTATCCACCTGGCCCATAAACGTCAGATACTCTTCCGGCGTTGGCAGTTTACCCAGCAGAGAAGCGACTGCGGAGAGCTCAGCAGACGCCAGGTACACATTTGCACCCGTTCCCAGACGGTTCGGGAAGTTACGCGTGGAGGTCGATACCACCGTTGCGCCATCTGCCACACGTGCCTGGTTACCCATGCACAGTGAACAGCCCGGGATCTCAATGCGCGCGCCGCTCTTACCGAATACGCTGTAGTAGCCTTCCTCGGTCAGTTGTGCCGCATCCATCTTGGTTGGCGGAGCCACCCAAAGACGCGTAGGCAGCTGGCCTTTATGCGCATCCAGCAGTTTCCCAGCCGCACGGAAGTGGCCGATGTTGGTCATGCAGGAACCGATAAAGACTTCATCGATTTTTGTGCCCTGCACATCAGACAGCAGACGGGCATCATCCGGGTCATTCGGGGCACACAGAATCGGCTCTTTAATATCTGCCAGATCGATGTCGATCACCGCAGCGTATTCCGCATCCGCATCGCCTTCCAGCAACTGCGGGTCGGCCAGCCATTTTTCCATGCCCTGAACACGACGTTCAAGCGTACGACGATCGCCGTAACCTTCAGAGATCATCCATTTCAGCAGCACGATATTCGAGCTGAGATATTCGATGATCGGCTCTTTATCCAGCTTGATGGTACAGCCGGCTGCGGAGCGCTCTGCTGAAGCATCCGTCAGTTCGAATGCCTGCTCAACTTTCAGTTTCGGCAGGCCTTCGATTTCCAGCACGCGACCTGAGAAGATGTTTTTCTTCCCTTTCTTCTCAACGGTCAACAGGCCAGCTTTAATCGCATACAGTGGGATCGCATGCACCAGATCGCGCAAAGTGATACCCGGCTGCATTTCACCTTTGAAACGCACCAGCACGGACTCTGGCATATCCAGTGGCATAACGCCGGTCGCAGCAGCAAAGGCCACCAGACCTGAACCCGCCGGGAAGGAAATACCAATTGGGAAGCGAGTATGTGAGTCACCGCCTGTACCTACGGTATCCGGCAGTAGCATACGGTTCAGCCAGCTGTGGATTACCCCATCACCCGGACGCAGCGACACGCCGCCACGGTTCATAATGAAGTCAGGCAGCGTATGGTGCGTGGTCACATCGACCGGCTTCGGATAAGCCGCGGTATGGCAGAAGGACTGCATCACCAGGTCTGCAGAGAAACCGAGGCAGGCGAGGTCTTTCAGTTCATCGCGGGTCATTGGACCGGTGGTGTCCTGCGAGCCAACCGAGGTCATTTTCGGTTCGCAGTAGGCACCAGGGCGCACACCGTCAACGCCGCATGCACGGCCGACCATTTTCTGCGCCAGTGAGAAGCCACGGGTACTGGCTGCCACATCTTTCGCCTGCTCGAACACATCACTGTGCGGCAGATTCAGAGATTCGCGGGCTTTGGTGGTCAGGCCACGGCCGATGATCAGTGGAATACGGCCACCAGCACGAACTTCATCCAACAGTACGTTGGTTTTCAGTTCAAAGTTAGCCAGAACTTCGTTGGTGTCGTGATTGCGGACTTCACCTTTATACGGATAGATGTCGATAACATCGCCCATATTCAGACGGTCAACATCGACTTCAATTGGCAGTGCGCCTGCATCTTCCATCGTGTTAAAGAAGATAGGTGCGATTTTACCGCCGAGGCAGACGCCACCGCCCTTCTTGTTCGGCACGTAAGGAATATCGTCGCCCATAAACCACAGCACCGAGTTGGTAGCGGATTTACGCGAAGAACCTGTACCGACCACATCACCAACGTAGGTCAGTGGGAAGCCTTTAGCCTGTAATGCTTCGATCTGTTTGATCGGGCCTACGTTACCAGCATCGTCGGGTTCGATGCCTTCACGGGCGTTTTTCAACATCGCCAGCGCGTGCAGTGGAATATCCGGGCGAGACCATGCATCCGGCGCCGGAGAGAGGTCGTCGGTATTGGTTTCGCCGGTCACTTTGAACACGGTTACGGTGATTTTTTCTGCAAGTTTAGGGCGTTTCAGGAACCATTCAGCATCAGCCCACGACTGAATAATCTTTTTCGCGTGTGGGTTGCCTGCTTTAGATTTTTCTTCGACATCGTAGAAATTGTCGAACATCAGCAGCGTGTGGGACAGCGCTTCAGCGGCAATCGGTGCCAGCTTTTCATCGTCAAGCGCGTCAATCAGCGCATGGATGTTATAACCGCCCTGCATGGTGCCCAGCAGTTTGACTGCCAGTTCAGGAGTAACCAGAGGAGAAGTTGTTTCGCCTTTCGCGACAGCAGCCAGGAAACCCGCTTTGACATACGCCGCTTCGTCAACGCCCGGCGGCACTCGATTGATTAACAGATCGGACAGAAATTCTTCTTCACCCGCTGGAGGGGCTTTTAGCAGTTCAACCAGCGCGGCCATTTGGGAAGCATCTAACGGTTTTGGAACAATCCCCTGGGCAGCACGCTCGGCAACGTGCTTACGGTATTCTTCTAGCACGACGTTCTCCTCGCTCTCATTGTATTTAGCATCCCGGGCTACCTGAGTTCACCGCAAAGTGAAAACCATCCATGTGTAGGGTAAGGTGCCCGGTTCCGCGAGGGCCAGCATAGCAGGATTTCGGTTGCGTGTTAATCCGTTTACAAAAAAGCAACATCAATAGCCTGACAGTTTTTATGGGCAAAAAAGCCTTTTTCCAGCGTTTTTAGCTGCTTTTTTAACATGACCATATTGGATGTTCTTCACTTGCGACTAAAAAACCGCATTCCTGCCGCACAGCAATCTCCCGCTACTACCTGTGGAAATAAATGCAGCTTATTTTAAACAGCGGTTCGATGACTTATGGAGAGGGGCACACAGGGGATATTTTTTGCGGGGAGAAAAACAAAAAAAGCCGCACTTGGCGGCTTTTTTATCACTAACACATCACTGCTCAGGCTAATGCCCTCATCGCTGTCGTCGGTGTTAGCGAGATTATCGCAAATTACAGAGCGATAACGTTTACAGCTGATGGACCTTTAGCGCCGTTCTCGATAGAGAACTCAACTTTCTGGCCTTCATCTAAGGTTTTGAAATCGCTGCTCTGGATAGCAGAGAAATGTACGAATACATCTTTGCTGCCGTCTGCTGGAGTGATGAAACCGAAGCCTTTATCAGCGTTAAACCATTTTACTAAACCAGTCATTTTGTTAGACATAGATATTTCCTTTCAATTTTTGAGCCACTTAACATGGCGAACATGGCCTGTTCATCAGATTTAAACTTATGGGCACTTAGGAGGAGGCTCTCGATGAAGGGATATCTTTGATAACACTTGTACTGAGGACTGCTTTACTAAAACTGCTTTCATAAGGTCTGTATTCCAAACCGATGAGGCATAGTAGACCGGATAAGACTCAACAAGCAAGGATTCATTTCACTTATATTTTTTGAACTTTATGGTTCACGTCTGGTCAGCGGGTTGTACTGAAGGATAAGTGCTCATGTGGGTGAGCTCATGAAAATGTCACCAGGCTTAAATGATAAAAGCCCTGACAGAGATTGCCAGGGCTTTTAAGGTACTGCTAACTCAAACTTTAACATTAATGAACTTAACGAGTAATGACTTCTATTAGTACTTCGTCAAATGTACGTGTTTATTACGGATAGTATAAGTGACTAAGATTCTAGCTTACCTCCATAAATGACAGTTAACATCATCATGCCTGTCGAAAGACATGGCCGGTTAAACAAGTACACACCCAACGCGACGTAGACTCTTTGATACGTGGCTTGACTTCCATTGTGACTTATTAACACACATCACAACATTCGGACTCGCTTATATCGGTAAAACATAGCCTTATGTCATCGCGCTTACGTTCCCACCCTGCGATTTCGCAACTGACTGCGTGGCCTTAAGCATCATCGAAGCGAGTGGATAACAATAACTAAACTCACAACGACTCTCCCATACAAAAATACTTCGTGACCTTCATCGCAAAATAAACATTAAACTTTATCTGACACAACCCGGTAATATTCCCGTGCTGTGAGTTCTAATCTACTGCTTTAAAAACAAGAGTCAATACTGTTTTTAATGCCATGTGATTATTATCAGTGTTTATCACCTCAATTGTCAGGCAGGGAGAAAATCTGGTGATATAAACGCCAGCTGTCCGCCAAACCGGGTAGAAATCATTATAAATGGGCAAAAAAACAAGGTAAAAATCAATATCCATGCCAAGAAAGCCATTACTCGAAAATAATTTAGGCTACGTTCAACTTTTTCCTGCATTTATTTTTAACATGCACATGCTTCAGTCAACGCGTGGCCCTTCAGGATTGCCAAACAGCAAACGCTGCGCCCACGGGTGACATTATCGACATGATAATGCTTAGCGGGGTAAATCGCTTTCCACCAGCGTAAGCTCCTGTGCCGTATAGCGTTCACCGATAATATTCTCCGCCGCAAACAAACGATCGAGCAGTGCCAGGTCATCCTCTGCCAGACGGATATCGACGGCACGGCAGTTATCTTCCAGATGGGGAATTTTGCTGGCACCTGGAACAGGCACAATGTTCTCACCTTTCGCCAGTACCCAGGCCAGCGCCATCTGCGCCGCGCTACAGCTATAGCCGTAAGCCACGTCTTTTAGCTGCTCGACTAACAAAAGATTGTGGGCCAGCGCCTCTTTCTGGAAACGCGGCAGATAATGACGGAAATCATCGGCTGCCAACACGGGAAGCTTTCCTGAAAGGAAACCTCGGCCCAATGGACTGTAAGGGACAAAACCGATGCCAAGTTGACGACAGGTTGAGAGCAAGCAGTGTTCAGGCTCACGTGACCACAACGAATACTCACTCTGCACGGCGGTAATGGGATGCACCGCATGTGCACGCTGTAATGTTTCGCTGGAAATTTCTGACAAACCCAGGTGCAGAACTTTCCCCTCACGTACCAGGTCGGCCATTGTTCCCACCACGTCCTCCACTGCTACGCTCGGGTCGAGGCGGTGTTGATAGTAGAGGTCAATCACTTCTACCCCCAGACGCTGTAAGGATGCCTCTACCGAGGCACGAATATTTTCAGGCTGGCTGTTCACGCCTTTAATACGTTCCCAGCCTTCCCCCTCATTCGTGATATGAAAACCAAATTTGGTAGCGACCTTTACTTTACCCGCGTGGCCTTTCAGTGTTTTTCCAATCAGAGACTCGTTGGTGAACGGCCCGTAAACTTCCGCAGTATCAAGGAAATCTATGCCCAGATCGAAGGCGCGATGCAGCGTTTTGATCATCTGCTGTTCATCGCCCGGCTGCCCGTAGGCAAAACTCATTCCCATGCATCCCAGACCGAGAGCGGAAACGTGAAAATGTTCACTGCCTAATGTTCTTTGTTTCATCATTTTTATCCCGTTGATTAGCGACAATGTCGTTATACTTTCCCCGGTTAAAATCAACAATTGACGCTAATTAAGCGCTTTAATGAAAAATAATCATCAATATGAAAAATCGCACTACGCTACAGGAATTAGAGATTTTCGCTGCCATCGCCCGCCATCTCAATTTCCGCAAGGCGGCGGAGGAGCGTAATGTCACACCTTCGACGTTGAGTCATACCCTCACAAATCTGGAGCAGCGTATCGGTTTGCGGCTCCTGAACCGCACCACGCGCAGCGTATCGTTAACTGAGGCGGGTCGTGCTTTTGTGTCGCGTATTGAACCGGCACTGGTCGATTTGTCCAGTGCGGTGGATGAGTTGAACACCTGGCGTGCCGATCCACGAGGCACACTGCGTCTCAATATGCCGCGCAATGCGGAAGCCCTTGCTCTGCACCCTGTATTGCTGCCGTTCCGCCAGCAGTACCCCGACATTGCCCTGGAGATAGCCACCAGCGATGGCTTTGTGAACATTGTGGAAGAGGGTTTTGATGCCGGTGTACGTTTTGGCAACGTCATTCCGCAGGATATGGTGGCGATCCCCTTCGGCATGCCCGTCACTGGCGCAGTGATTGCCAGCCCGGCGTTTGTTGCCCATCACGGTGCGCCGCAGCATCCGGATGAACTGCCAGACTATCCCTGTATCCAGCGGCGTTTTCCCAGCGGAATGCAATATAAATGGGAGTTCCAGGTGCAGAGCAAATTGAAGGAGATTGCGGTCAACGGCAATCTGACACTGGATAACGATCAGATGATGATTAAGGCCGCACAAGCCGGGGCCGGCATCGCCTTTGTGCTGCGCAACCTGAGTGAAAGCGCGCTGGCAAGCGGGGAACTGGTGGAGCTGCTGACTGACTATGTGGCGCCAGCTGAAAGTTTCTGGCTCTATTACCCCAGCCGTAAATACCACTCCGCCGCGATGCGCTGCTTTATTGAGTGGGTACAACAGGCCAATCGCGGCGTGATACACTCAAATTCCTTGCTGAATCACGCTGAGCCACGATGAATAGCGAACAACCGAATACGCAACTGGTCCGCTGCGACCGCCCCATCCCACACGTTGCGCGCCTGACGCTCCACCGCCCCGCCGCGCGTAATGCCTATAATGCCGTCATGATCAGCGAGCTGGAACAGTGCCTGAACTGGTGCGAACAGCAGGCCGATATCCGCACCGTTATCCTTACTGGCAGCGGAACCGTGTTTTGCGGTGGGGCCGATCTACAGGAGGCCTTTACCGACGGTGGCAAAGGCCTGATCAATTCGCACGGTGGGTTTAACCCGTTGCAACATCTGCCACGGCGCAAAATCTGGATAGCGGCACTGAATGGTCATGCCTTTGGTGGTGGACTGGAACTGGCGCTGGAATGTGATTTTATTATTGCCGCTGAGCAGGTGAAAATTGCGCTACCCGAAGTGAAGCATGGCCTGCTGCCGCTTGGCGGGGCCATCGGCCAACTGGCAACACGGCTGCCTGCGAGCGTTGCACGAGAGATGCTGCTTATTGGTGAGCCCATGGACGCTCAGCGTGCGCTGGCGCTGGGCCTGTTTTACCAGGTGACCACAGCGGAAGACCTTTTGGAAAATACACTGACGCTGGCTGCCAGCCTTAACCGCAACGCACCGCTGGCCGTTCAAGCCTGTAACGCCCTGCTGAAAGCAGCCCACGCCCAGGATCTTTGTCAAATCAGCGCTGCAGAATTGCAGCAGCTCCAGGCGAGCCTGGATTATCAGGAAAGTCTGCTCGCCTTCAGCGAAAAGCGCGCTCCGCAGTGGCGCGGAAAATAGGTTTAAAGCCGCACGGCTTTAAATAACGCACTTAATCCCAGCCCTCCGGCGATGCCCAACATCGCCAGACCAAAGCCGCCACTGTGCGGCTGGCCCAGAAGCTGGCTGAACAGACGCGTTACCATTATCGCACCTGATGCGCCATAAGGATGCCCCAGAGCAATAGCGCCGCCCTGGCGGTTAATCCGCATCTCATCAATATGCAAAGCATCAACAGACCCCAGAACCTGGGCAGCAAAAGCTTCGTTAAACTCAATGACGTTGACCTGATCCAGCGTCAGACCCGGCTGGCGCGCCAGCAGTTTCTGCGTGGCGGGCACCGGCCCGAGGCCCAGAAGATTGGGATCGACGCCTGCGCTGCAGGCATCCGCAAACAGCAGTCCTTCGGTAAAACCACTGGCACGTGCCCTGCGGCGGCTCATCACCAGAAGCAACGATGCGCCATCATTCAGCGGGCAACAGTTGCCCGCCGTTACTGTTCCGTCAGCGGCAAACACCGGCGACAATGCCGAGAGCTTAGCCAGCGAGGTGTCGGCACGCGGACACTCATCGTTCTCCACCAGACGCCCCCTGACGCTAACCGGGACAATCTCTTGCCGAAATGCCCCCTGCTGCTGTGCCGCCAGCGCACGCTGATGGCTGCGCAGGGCAAACTGATCCTGACGCTCCCGGCTGATGCCACACTGGCGCGCCACATTCTCGGCCGCCATGCCCATCTCCGGGTCACCGATATCATCCGGTGAAAACTGTGCTCGCCCGTAGAAACGCGGCATCTGTTTCAGCGATGCGGGTTTTTCCACGCGCCACGGTGCAGTACTGACACTTTCAACGCCGCCCGCCAGATAACACTCCCCTGCTCTGGCCTGCACCAGACGGCAGGCATTAATCACCGCTTCCAGCCCGGAACCACACTGGCGATCCACCGTGACGGCAGGAACAGAGAGCGGCAAGCCCGCCGTCAGCGCTGCCAGCCGGGCAATATTGCCGCCGCCGCCCGTCGCATTACCGATAATCACTTCATCAATCGCGGTAAACCCCGCTGGCAGGGTCGCCATGATCTGCTCAAACAGCGGTGTCAGCAGCTCGGCCATTGGCACACCGTCAAAGATGCCATAAGCTCTGCCAACCGGAGTACGTCGTGCAGCGACGATCACTGGCTGCCAGTCATCCTCAGGCTGGTAATTCAGTAAGCTCTTTGCTGCTGCCATGTTGTGCGATCCTTTTTTCCAGCTCGGTGCGTTTTATTTTACCGCTCGGCGTCAGTGGCCAGTGTGTAATATGATAAAACTGGCGCGGAATTTTATATTTCGCCAGCAGTGAGCGACAACGTTGTGATAACTGTGTCAGTTCTTCTGGTGCGCCCTCAACAATAGCGACCATTTTCTTACCCAGATAATCATCATCAACCGCAATCACTACGGCTTCAATAATTCCCGGCAATGATTTAATCGCTGACTCTATTTCAGAGAGATAAATATTATTGCCACCGCTGAGGATCATATTTCCCCGACGGCCAATGACATGCAGGCGATCATCATCATCGAGATAACCGATATCAGCCACGGTCGCCGTTGACTGATCTTTTACAAAGGCGCTGCCGTCATCGCCCCACAAATAACGGTCGATAATTTGTTCGCTGGTAATATAAATGGTGCCCGGCTGGTTCGCGGGAAGAACCTCACCCTGATCATTACGGATGCTAATCTCCACGCCGGGAAACGCCTGGCCGACCGTTGCCAGCGATGCGCTGATATCGGCATCCTCCAGGGTGGAAACGGCAATAAAGCCCAGCTCTGAGGCGCCGTAATATTCCTGCATTCGCGCGGCGGGAAACAGTGTCCGCGCCTGACGGTAGTGATTCAGCTCCAGCTTGGCACCCGCGCTTAACAGGCGCTGGAGGCTGGGATATGCGCTGCCTTTTGCCACACGGGCAAACCCGGCGATCATCGTGGGAACGACCACCAACCGTTCGATCTGTCGCTGCGCAATCAATGCCAGCGCCGCCGCAGGCTGCCACTGCCCGGGGCTGTAAAAGGTCCCTCCGGCGTACAGCGTTTCATTCAGGCAGTAAAGACCAATACCGTGAGAGAGGGGACCGGGAAACAGCGTTGAGGGGGCATGTTTTAATCCAAAGAGCGCTTCACCGTTTTCAAAACTACAGCGCCAGGATCGTCGCGATCGGATAAAGGCTTTCGGCAGACTGGTGGTGCCGGAGGTAAAGTTGATCAGAAACGGCGTGTCGGCCTGCATACCGGCGGTAAATGCGGGATCTTCTGGCAGAACACATGGTGCGGTTTCGCTATCGACGGCCAGCCAGCGGATCGCCAGCTGCTCGGCCTGTGCGATCAGCGCCCGATCCTCTGCTTTCAGCAGCAACAGATCCGGCGCCAGCCGTTGCAGCATATCGTGGCGTTGTTCAACTGGCACCTGAGGATCGATAATCGCCGCCGTAAAAGGCTGCGCAGTGGCCGCCAGCCAGGCAACGGGGAAGGTAATATCGTTACCGATGGCTATTGCTACAGTGCGGTTTTCACTAGTGGAAGGTATCCTGCACAGCTGCTGGTACAGCACCTGCGCACGCTGCCACAGCTGCTGCCAGCTCAGCGTGTAACCTTCAATATCAACGGCGGTCAGGTCGGGATGGTTTTCTGCATGCTGCTTAACTCTGTCGTGAACCGGCATGACGATCAGGCCCCGACAAACGGAAAGTGCCGGGTGAGCGCCTGACGGGCTTCATCCGGGATCGGGCACGGCTTATTATCCGTTGGATTCACACAGACCCAGATGAATTTGCCTTCGGCGCACAGCGTGGTTTTATCATCGAGCATTAAACGGATGGTGAAAATTAAACTGCTGTTACCGATTTTCTCAATCAACACCTGAGGTAACACCACATCATCCACCGACAGCGGATGAGAGAAAGTGGCTTCGCATTTTTTCACGTGGTAGGCCACACCCGCAGTGTGTGGTCGAAATAAAGGCAGAATATCAGCGCGGCGAAACGCATTAACCACGGCATCTTCACAATAGTCTAAATAAACAGAATTATGCACGTGACCGTTTAAATCTATATCGCGCATTGATACGCGAAATGTTTCGCTATTATACTGTTCCTGCATAAAAAACATTAACCTGTCAACCGGACAACACTGAAGAAAATATACCATGAAAGAGACTTTATTCACCAGAGCAGTCGTCCGGGAGTTCGGCAAAATCGGTGAGGTGATGCAGCTTGAACAGAGTCCACTCACAGAGTTAACCGCAGGCCAGGTGCGGGTGAAAATGACCTTCGCCACCATCAACCCCTCTGATATTATTACTATTTCTGGTGCCTATCGTTCACGTATCGCCCTGCCCTTTGTGCCGGGCTTCGAGGGAATGGGCAGAATAAGCCAGAGTAATGAGGCCGGGTTGCCTGTTGGCCAGCGTGTGTTACCCGTTGGCAGCATGGGAGCCTGGCAGCATTATAAGGACAGCGATCCGCAGTGGTGTTTTACGCTGCCAGACTTCGTGACTGACCAGCAGGCGGCGACCAGCTACGTCAATCCAATGACCGCGCTGCTGATGCTGACCGAGGAAATGCATTTCACCCCGGGGATGCGCATTATCATCAATGCGGCGAACTCGGCCATCGGTAAAATGCTGATCCGCATCGCCAATCATCTGGGGCTGAAGCCGATTGCAATTGTGCGTAAAGCAGAGAACCTCGACATCTTCGGCGGGTATGCCACAGAGCAGGTGCTGAACAGCAGCGCACAAGATTATCCACAGGCGCTGGCCGCGTTAGCACAACGCGGCGGCGTAGCGACTATTTTCGACTGCATCGGTGGTGAAGAGTCTCTGGCGCTGGCCCAGGCACTGACGCCGGGTGGGCAGTTTATTCACTATGGCCTGCTGTCTGGTCAGCCGATCCCGGCGACCTTCTGGCGCAGCCGCCCGGATATTCGCTTCTCTAATTTCCATCTGCGTCTGTGGGTGCACGGCCATGAGAAGACGCGGGTTCAACGCAAAATCAATGAGGTGATGGCGCTGATCCGCGACGGCGTGATTGCCACCGAGATTGTCGCCGAATATGCGCTGGAGGAGATCGACCAGGCGGTCAAAGCCGTGCAGTCAGGGGAGTTGAAAGGGAAGATTTTATTGCGGATGTAACCATTATTCCGGGAAAAAACCCGGGCGAGGCTTGCCTCGCCCCTACGCAGATCCCCGTAGGGGGCGGGCATGCCCGCCCCGTTTACAACGTCAGATAAGCCCCCACGCAGATCACCGTAAGGGGTCGGGCATGCCCGACCCGTTTACAACGTCAGATAAGCCCCCACGCAGATTCCCGTAAGGGGTCGGGCATGCCCGCCCCGTTTACAATGTCAGATAAGCCCCCACGCAGATCCCCGTAGGGGTCGGGCATGCCCGACCCGTTTACAATGTCAGATAAGCCCCCACGCAGATTCCCGTAAGGGGTCGGGCATGCCTGCCCCGTTTACAATGTCAGATAAGCCCCCACGCAGATCCCCGTAGGGGGCGGGCATGCCCGCCCCGTTTACAACGTCGGATAAGCCCGGCGCACCGCGCGAATGATCAGCACCGCCAGCACCACTTTGACAATATCGCCCGGCAGGAAGCCCAGTGAACCCAGCGCCGCCTGCTTTAAAGATAACCCGGCCACTGCCGCAATCCACGGAATACCTGCCGAGTAGATCAGCACTACCCCGCCCAACACCAGGAACAGCACCTCTTTAACCAGCGTCAGTGAACGCAGGTTACGCTGATACAGGAAGCCAATCAGTAATGCTGCCAGCGGCCATGCCAGAATAAAGCCACCGCTTGGACCGAGGAAAATCCCTAAACCACCGCGACCGCCCGCCAACAGCGGCAGGCCAATCGCCACCAGCACCACAAACAGCACCAGTGCCAGCGCACCGCGCTTCGCCCCGGCAATGGCACCGGCCAGCATCGGGCCTAAAGTCTGAGCGGTGATCGGCACAGCAATCACCGGCAGACTGAACGCCGGAAACAGACCCAGCGCGGCAGTGATGGCGGCAAACAGCGCAATATAAACAATATCTCGGGTGGACATTAAGATCCTCTCACTTTCTCAGCATCGGTGCGCTCACGGCGCAGTTGGGGGTCATAAGCGCGGGCTTCAAGCGCCGCCGCAATATCATCAGCCATTTTCAGGGTACGAACGATCACCGGAATGGCAATGGCGATCAGGCTGCGATCCAGCCCACGCGCTTTTTGCGCCTCCCGCACTTCAGCAACAATCGCTGCCAGTACCGGAATAAAACGCATCGCCAGCGACAGCGCCAGGCTGACCTTCGCCGGATTGATACGTACATAACGCAGCCAGAACAGGCCTTTCTCCAGGGCGTCAATCATCTCAGTGGTGCGCGTGGTGAGCGTCACCAGCGCCGCCATCAGCATCAGCGCTGCCAGCCGTGCAATCACCAGCACGCCGGACTGCCAATTGACCATCCACCACTGCACGGCAAACAACAGCACCAGTACCCACAGCAGCGGTTTAAGCTGCAACAACATAATACGGGGTGAGATACGCGCCAGTGGATAGAGCAATCCTACCAGCAGCAGAGCCGCCAGCGAGGTTTCCAGCCGGGGGAACACAAACAGCAGCGTGCCCAGTAGCGCCAGCGAAAGGATCTTCAGGCCGGGTGGCAGCCGGTGGATGATCGAATTTCCCGGGACGTAATCGCTTAATATCATGACATCATCCTGACATACTCTTTCAGTGCCACTGCGGGCACGTCATCCATCACCACCTGCCCGTGATCAAACACCAGCACGCGATCGAAATCCTGTAAAAATTCCAGATCGTGAGAGACCACGATCGCCGTCTGATCGAGATCGGCAATCGCCTGCGCAATGCGCCGTTTATTACGCAGATCGAGTAACGTGGTTGGCTCATCAAAGACGATATATTCCGGCTCCATGACCAGCACGCCAGAGATAGCCAGCAGTTGCTTTTGCCCGCCGCTTAACAGATGAGCCGGATGCTGACGCAGATCCTGCATATCATAACGTGCCAGCGCCGCATCGGTGCGTTCGCGGATCACCTGCTTTGACAGCCCAAGGTTTTTCATGCCAAAAGCGAGATCTTCTTCAACCACCGGGAAGACAATCTGGTTGTCCGGATTCTGAAACACGAAGCCGACTTTACGCCGTACCGCTTTCCCCTGCTGACGGGTGTTCAAGCCATCAACCAGCACCTCGCCCTGTTGCGGCAGCAACAGGCCGTTCAGCAAACGGGCAAAGGTACTTTTGCCGCACCCGTTGCTGCCAACAATACCAATGCGCTTTTCTGCGAGTTGCAGAGTGATGTTATCGAGGACCTTACGCTCACCATAAGCATGCGATACCCCTTTCAGTTCCAGCATAACGTCTCCTGGGTCAGACGGGTTTACGCGGACGATACTGCCGCCCGATGGTGAGTTGCTCCACAACCGCAGCCGGGGACAACGACATCACGAAATCAACCGCGCGGCACAGATCGTCGGTACTCAGCATCTCATCGACGGCCAGACCGGAACCCTGCGCCATATCGGTATCCACCACGTCGGGGCACAGCGTGGTGACTTTAATCCCCTGAGCTCCCAGCTCACGCGCAATCGATCGGCTGTATCCAACCAGCGCATGTTTGCTGGCGGCATAGCTGGCCACGCTGCCATACGGCTGTATGCCGCTCACAGAGGCGAGATTAAAGATGCGCCCCTCAGGCGATTTCGACAGCCAGGGAACACACAGCTGGCAGAGATGATGAATGGCAGTGACGTTGGTCGCCAGCATGGCGCTGAAATCATCCAGCGCTGTCTGCGTTGATCCGCCACGGAAGATCCCCGCCGCGTTGATCAGCACATCAAGCTGTGCGTGCACGCTCAGTGCCTGCTGCACCTGTTGTGCCACCGCCGGATAATCGCAAACATCCAGTGCCAGCGTCTGCACGCGTGCAGAGCCGAGACTGTTTGCTAAGGCGTTCAGCGCCTGCGCATTCCGTGCAATGAGTATCAGGTGATAGCCCGCAGCATGGAGATGGCGGGCAAGATGGTGACCGATACCACGTGAGGCACCGGTGATCAGGGCAACTTTATTCGACACAACGAGCCTTTTGACCGGTCAGAAATTGCCAGCAAAGATACGCGATTTTGCGGCGCCCTGCGCGGTTTTTTACGGAAAGACAGAAAGCAAAACGGCCCCCGCAGGAGCCGTTTTTTAAACACGAAGGCGAGTTATTTCTTTTTCGCTTTCGGGTTTGGCAGGTCGGTAATGCTACCTTCGAAGATTTCCGCCGCCAGACCCACCGATTCGTGCAGGGTTGGGTGAGCGTGGATGGTCAGAGCCAGATCTTCAGCATCACAACCCATCTCGATAGCCAGACCGATTTCACCCAGCAGCTCGCCGCCGTTGGTGCCAACAATCGCACCACCGATCACGCGGTGAGTGGTTTTGTCGAAGATCAGTTTGGTCATGCCGTCTGCACAGTCGGAAGCGATAGCACGGCCTGATGCTGCCCACGGGAAGGTGGACGTTTCATAGCTGATGCCTTTCTCTTTCGCTTCTTTCTCGGTCAGACCGACCCAGGCAACTTCTGGCTCAGTGTAGGCGATCGATGGGATCACTTTCGGGTCGAAGTAGTGCTTCAGACCAGAAATCACTTCTGCCGCTACGTGGCCTTCATGCACACCTTTGTGTGCCAGCATTGGCTGACCCACGATATCGCCGATGGCGAAGATGTGCGGCACGTTGGTACGCAGTTGCTTGTCGACACGGATAAATCCGCGCTCGTCCACTTCCACGCCCGCTTTGCCTGCATCCAGACCTTTACCGTTAGGTACGCGGCCAATCGCTACCAGAACCGCATCGTAACGCTGTGGTTCTGACGGGGCTTTTTTACCTTCCATCGTTACATAGATGCCGTCTTCTTTGGCTTCAACAGCGGTAACTTTGGTTTCCAGCATCAGGTTGAACTGCTTGCTGATACGTTTGGTGAAGACTTTCACCACGTCTTTATCAGCCGCCGGGATCACCTGGTCAAACATCTCGACCACGTCGATCTGAGAACCCAGCGCGTGATACACGGTACCCATTTCCAGACCAATGATGCCGCCGCCCATAACCAGCAGACGCTCAGGCACTTCTTTCAGTTCCAGCGCATCAGTGGAGTCCCACACGCGTGGATCTTCATGGGGAATAAAGGGCAGTTCAATCGGACGGGAACCCGCCGCGATGATGGCATTGTCGAAAGTGATAACGGTTTTAGAACCGTCTTCAGCGGTGACTTCCAGCGTGTTAGCACCGGTGAATTTACCCAGACCGTTGACCACATTCACTTTGCGGCCTTTCGCCATACCTGCCAGACCACCGGTCAGTTGGGTGATGACTTTCTCTTTCCAGGTACGAATCTTGTTGATGTCTGTTTGCGGCTTGCCGAACACGATACCGTGCTCTTCCAGCGCTTTGGCTTCTTCAATCACCTTCGCCACGTGCAGCAGGGCTTTAGAAGGGATACAGCCAACATTCAGACAAACACCACCGAGGGTGTTGTAACGCTCAACGATCACGGTCTCCAGACCTAAATCCGCTGCACGGAAGGCTGCAGAGTAGCCTGCAGGACCTGCCCCAAGTACCACGACCTGAGTTTTAATTTCTGTACTCATCATGACCTCTTAATTGATTGTCCGGCGCGTCAGAGCTGATACCCGTCATACTTGAATCTGCATCTGTGTTGGCTACGCTCGCTCACCCGAATCACTGACTTATGTAAGCTCATCGGGATTCCCTCGCTTGCCGCCTTGATGCAGCTCCAATTATTTTGGGTATATATTTCAACGCCCTTCATCCACCGGGACGCGTTCACCGCAAGAGTTTACAGAATTGTTAATAAACTGCAAAGCGCGGCGCCACGAATCACTACAACAACTTACCAGAAGGCCGGCTTACGCCGGCCTTCTTCAGGATTACATCACCAGGCGGCGAATGTCGGCCAGTGCGTTGTTAATGATGGTGATGAAACGCGCACCATCGGCACCGTCGATAACACGGTGGTCGAAGGAGAGTGACATCGGCATCATCAGACGCGGCGTGAACTCTTTACCATTCCAGACCGGCTCAATCGCAGACTTGGACACACCGAGGATAGCCACTTCCGGCGCGTTAACGATAGGCGCGAAGTGGGTCGTCCCGATACCACCGAGGCTGGAGATGGTGAAGCAACCGCCCTGCATTTCGCCCGCAGTCAGTTTGCCATCACGTGCTTTTTTGGAGATAGCCATCAGTTCGCGAGACAGCTCAGTGATGCCTTTCTTGTTCACATCTTTGAACACTGGAACCACCAGACCGTTTGGCGT
The DNA here is from genome assembly GCF_037479575.1 of Erwinia sp. MYb416. Taxonomy (NCBI): domain Bacteria; kingdom Pseudomonadati; phylum Pseudomonadota; class Gammaproteobacteria; order Enterobacterales; family Erwiniaceae; genus Erwinia; species Erwinia sp. MYb416. The sequence continues at coordinate 487,151 of NZ_JBBGYT010000441.1, read as the reverse complement.
ATCAACCGCCACACCGATGTTGATGTATTTCTTCAGCGTCAGTTTCTGTGCGTCTTCAGACAGCGAGCTGTTGAAGCGTGGCATCTGCTCAAGCGCAGCCGCGACCGCTTTCATGATGAACACCACCGGGGTGAACTTCACATCCAGCTTACGCTTCTCAGCTTCGGTGTTCTGCTGTTTGCGGAACGCTTCCAGCTCAGTGATGTCGGTTTTGTCGAAGTGAGTCACGTGTGGGATCATCACCCAGTTACGGCTCAGGTTCGCACCAGAGATTTTCTGGATACGGCCCAGTTCAACTTCTTCGACCTCACCGAACTTGCTGAAGTCCACTTTCGGCCAAGGCAGCATGCCTGGCAGACCGCCGCCAGCAGCAGCAGGTGCTTCAGCGCGTTTCACCGCGTCTTTCACATAGCTCTGCACGTCTTCTTTCAGAATACGGCCTTTACGTCCGGTGCCTTTGACTTTCGCCAGGTTTACACCGAATTCACGTGCCAGACGGCGAATAACCGGGGTGGCATGAACGTAAGCATCGTTTTCTGCGAATTCTGACTTCGCCTCCGCTTTCGCAGGCGCAGCAGCCGGAGCGGCTTTCTCTTCCTGTTTAGCCGGAGCAGGTGCAGCGGCAGCAGTGGTCTCGGCAGGAGCGGCGGCTGGCGCAGCGCCTTCCACTTCGAAGACCATTACCAGAGAGCCAGTGCTGACTTTATCGCCAGCGCTGATTTTGATCTCTTTAACCGTACCCGCGAATGGTGCAGGCACTTCCATTGAGGCTTTGTCGCCTTCAACGGTGAGGATCGACTGTTCAGCTTCAACTTTGTCGCCCACTTTCACCATGATCTCGGTGACTTCAACTTCGTCGCCGCCGATATCCGGTACGTTAACCTCTTTTGCTGCGCTGGCCGCCGGGGCCGCTGCAGGTGCGGCTGCCGGAGCCGCTTCTTCTTTCTTCTCTTCGGCTGCTGCCGGTGCTGCTGCACCGCCTGCCGCTTCGAAGATCATGATCAGTTTGCCGGTTTCGACTTTATCGCCGGTAGCAACTTTGATCTCTTTAACCACACCAGCCTGTGGGGACGGCACTTCCATTGAGGCTTTATCGCCTTCAACGACCAGCAGTGACTGCTCAACTTCTACAGTGTCGCCCACTTTGACCAGAATCTCGGTGACTTCAACTTCGTCTGCGCCGATGTCCGGGACATTAATTTCGATAGCCATTACTCTATTACCTCTTATGCCAGACGTGGGTTGACTTTATCAGCGTCGATATCGAACTTAGCGATAGCGTCTGCCACCACTTGTTTGTCGATTTCGCCACGTTTAGCCAGTTCACCCAGGGCTGCAACCACCACGTAAGATGCGTCCACTTCGAAGTGGTGACGCAGATTCTCACGGCTGTCTGAACGACCGAAGCCGTCAGTACCCAGTACGCGATAATCGCTGGCAGGGATATAGCTGCGAACCTGCTCGGCGAACAGTTTCATGTAGTCAGTTGATGCCACAGCAGGTGCATCGTTCATCACCTGAGCGATGTACGGCACGCGGGCTTCTTCTGTTGGATGCAGCATGTTCCAACGCTCACAGTCCTGACCATCACGGGCCAGTTCGGTGAAGGAAGTCACGCTGTAGATGTCAGAACCGACACCGTAGTCTTTCGCCAGGATCTCTGCCGCGTCACGCACGTGGCGCAGGATAGAACCTGAACCCAGCAGCTGAACTTTACCTTTGCTACCTTCTTTGCTGTCCAGTTTGTAGATACCTTTACGGATACCTTCTTCTGCACCGGCCGGCATTGCTGGCATGTGGTAGTTTTCGTTCAGTGTGGTGATGTAGTAGTAAATATTTTCCTGAGCATCGCCGTACATACGCACCAGACCGTCATGCATGATGACCGCGACTTCGTAAGCGTAAGCTGGATCGTAAGAGATACAGTTCGGGATAGTCAGAGACTGAATGTGGCTGTGACCATCTTCGTGCTGCAGACCTTCACCGTTCAGGGTGGTACGACCGGAAGTCCCGCCGACCAGGAAGCCGCGAGCCTGCTGATCACCTGCTGCCCAGCACAGGTCGCCGATACGCTGGAAACCGAACATGGAGTAGTAGATGTAGAACGGAATCATTGGCAGGTTGTTGGTGCTGTAAGACGTTGCCGCCGCCAGCCATGATGCGCCTGCACCCAGTTCGTTGATGCCTTCCTGCAGGATCTGACCTTTCTCGTCTTCTTTATAGTAAGCAACCTGCTCACGGTCCTGCGGGGTGTACTGCTGGCCATTCGGGCTATAAATACCGATCTGACGGAACAGACCTTCCATACCGAAGGTGCGCGCTTCATCGGCAATGATTGGCACCAGACGATCTTTGATCGACGGGTTCTTCAGCATCACGTTCAGGGCACGTACGAAGGCGATAGTGGTTGAGATTTCTTTGTTCTGCTCATCCAGCAGCTGACGGAAATCTTCCAGTACAGGCATGGACAGCTTCTCGCTGAAGTTCGGCTCACGGGTTGGCAGGTAGCCGCCCAGTTTTTCACGCTGACCATGCAGGTAGTTGTATTCGTCAGACCCTTTATCGAAGGTCACGTACGGCAGTTTTTCGATGGCTTCATCGCTGACCGGCACGTTGAAACGATCACGGATATAGCGTACGCCATCCATGTTCATTTTCTTCACCTGGTGCGCAATGTTTTTGCCTTCAGCAGTCTCACCCATACCATAACCTTTAATGGTATGTGCCAGAATCACCACAGGTTTACCTTTGGTATCCTGCGCTTTTTTCAGTGCAGCGAAGACTTTCTTCGGATCGTGACCACCACGGTTCAGAGACCAGATCTCGTCGTCGGTCAGATCTTTCACCAGCTCAGCCGTTTCCGGATATTTACCGAAGAAGTGCTCACGAACGTAGGCACCGTTACGGGATTTGAAGGTCTGATAGTCACCGTCAACGGTTTCGTTCATCAGTTGGATCAGTTTACCGCTGGTATCTTTACGCAGCAGCTCATCCCAACGACCACCCCAGATCACTTTGATCACTTCCCAGCCAGCGCCACCGAAGATGCCGTCCAGTTCGTTGATGATCTTGCCATTACCCGTCACCGGGCCATCCAGGCGCTGCAGGTTACAGTTGATGATGAAGACCAGGTTATCCAGTTTTTCACGGGTCGCGATAGTGATCGCCCCTTTGGATTCCGGCTCATCCATCTCACCGTCGCCCAGGAAGGCGTAAACGGTCTGCTGAGAGGTATCTTTCAGGCCACGGTGTTCCAGATATTTCAGGAATTTAGCCTGATAGATCGCACCCAGTGGGCCCAGGCCCATAGATACGGTCGGGAACTGCCAGAAGTTAGGCATCAGTTTAGGATGCGGGTAAGAGGACAGGCCTTTACCATCAACTTCCTGACGGAAGTTGTTCATCTGGTCTTCGGTCAGACGACCTTCCAGGAAGGCACGCGCGTAAACGCCCGGAGAAATGTGGCCCTGGAAGTAAACCAGATCGCCGCCGTCTTTTTCAGTGCGCGCACGGAAGAAGTGGTTGAAACACACTTCATACACGGTGGCAGAAGACTGGAAGGAAGACATATGGCCGCCCAGATCCAAATCTTTCTTGGAAGCACGCAGAACGGTCATGATGGCGTTCCAGCGAATAGCGGAACGGATACGACGCTCTAAAGACGTGTTGCCCGGGTATTCCGGCTCATCTTCAACAGCAATAGAGTTAATGTAGTTATTGGCTCCCGCGCCGGCAGCCACTTTAACGCCACCTTTGCGTGCACCGCTCAATACCTGGTCAATCAGATACTGTGCGCGCTCAACACCTTCTTCACGGATGACCGATTCGATCGCTTCTAACCAGTCGCGAGTTTCGATCGGATCCACGTCATTATTTAAACGTTCTGACATGGGGGGTATTCCTTATCTGTGTCTAATTACGTTGAATTGTCTGGAGCCTGTCTCTTTGTGCTCTGTGGGCAAAACACAAAGAGACAGGCCCGTCGTTTATACCTTTATAGGTACGTGCCGCGTTATATTTACGCGTTAATCCTTACGTTGCTGTAAACGTCGCAAGGAGCGCTCTCTACGACTTTGCTCCCGACTTCTGTCCAGCAATACTTCCTCGATAAACGCCAAGTGGCGGTGTGAAGCCTCGCGTGCCTGCTCTGGCTCACGTGCCACAATCGCCTCAAAAATACTGGCGCGGTGGCTACTTACTTTCTCCAGCATCTCACGACGCGTGTAGAGCATTTCGAAGTTCTGTCTGACGTTCTGTTCCAGCATCGGACCCATGCTACGAAGCAAATGCAGTAACACCACATTATGCGCCGCTTCTGTTACAGCGATCTGATACTGCATCACCGCGCCCGCTTCTGCGTCGAGATCGCCATTTTGCTGGGCGGTCTGAATATGCAGATGGCAGTCGCGGATGCGTTCCAGATCGTCGTCAGTGCCGCGCAATGCGGCGTAATAGGCAGCAATCCCTTCCAGTGCATGACGTGTTTCGAGCAGGTCGAACTGGGATTCAGGATGGCCGGCAAGTAATTCTACGAGCGGGTCGCTCAGGCTTTTCCACAAATTGGTTTGGACGAAAGTGCCACCGCCCTGACGGCGTAATAGCAGGCCCTTGGCTTCCAGACGCTGAATAGCTTCGCGCAGGGAGGGACGGGAGACATCGAACTGCACGGCCAGCTCTCGCTCAGGCAGCAGTTTTTCTCCGGGACGCAGTGTCCCTTCCATAATCAGGGACTCAAGCTGCTGCTCAATAGCATCAGAGAGCTTAGGTTGGCGGATCTTGCTGTAGGCCATCATCCCTTCTTTTCGATTTGCCAGAGTAAATTGGTAATACCAATTGCAAAAAGGTGCCCGTAAAGTAACAAAGTATTCACCTGATGTCCATATGGCAACTGCCCGAAACCAGACCGCCGTCTCCTTCTCTGTCAGGGCACAGGCACGCCGTTGACACGCGAATTTACCTGACGACAAATGTTAAATTTCGTCACTTTTTCGAAAGCAGGCAGCAGCTTAGTGGATAGAATACGATACCCATACCTTCGCAGATAAGGCGTTATTACCCTTTTCTGCATCTTGTTATTTACCTTATCGCACCCGGTGCGATCGGTGGTTTTTTATCCAACCCAGCACACATAATGAGAAAGAAAGTGCAAAGTACCGCTCCTAACATTATTCTCTGCGCCATACCAGACTCATACGCATTTTCGTACTGACATAAGTGTAAATATATCAGTACGTTATTGGTTTTTTAGCCGATGCAGTCATACACAGAAAGCGCATTACGAGGATTATTATGGAGCAACAACCGGGAGAGACGCTGCAGCGCGGATTAAAAAACCGCCATATTCAGCTGATCGCATTAGGCGGGGCCGTGGGCACAGGACTGTTTCTGGGCAGTGCATCGGTGATCAAATCCGCCGGTCCGGCAGTCATTCTGGGCTATGCCATTGCCGGGTTTATCGCCTTCCTGATTATGCGTCAGCTGGGTGAGATGGTTGTCGAGGAGCCAGTTGCCGGCAGTTTCAGTCACTTCGCCCACAAATACTGGGGCGCTTTTGCGGGCCTGGCCTCCGGCTGGAACAACTGGATGCTCTACGTGCTGGTGGCGATGGCTGAACTGACCGCCGTGGGCAAATATATCCAGTTCTGGTATCCGGACATTCCGACCTGGATGACAGCGGCGGTGTTCTTCGTGATCATCAATGCGCTCAACCTGACCAATGTGAAGGTGTTTGGCGAACTGGAGTTCTGGTTTGCCATTATTAAGGTTATCGCCGTTGTCGCGATGATTGCCTTTGGCGGCTGGCTACTGTTCAGCGGCACAGGCGGCCCACAGGCAAGCATCAGTAACCTGTGGAGCCAGGGTGGCTTTATGCCGCACGGCATGGGCGGGCTGGTGATGATGATGGCCATCATCATGTTCTCCTTTGGCGGGCTGGAAATGATCGGCCTGACCGCCGCAGAAGCAGAGAACCCGGAAAAAAGCATCCCGACGGCAATCAATCAGGTGATCTGGCGCATCCTGATTTTCTATGTCGGTTCACTCACCGTGCTGCTGTCGCTGATGCCATGGACGAGTGTGACAGCAAATACCAGCCCGTTTGTACTGATTTTCCACGAGCTGGGTGATGCTCTGGTGGCTAACGCACTGAATGTGGTGATCCTGACCGCGGCACTGTCGGTCTATAACAGCTGCGTTTACTGCAACAGCCGCATGTTGTTTGGCCTGGCGCAGCAGGGTAATGCACCAAAAGCCCTGCTAAAAGTTGATTCACGAGGTGTGCCGGTCGCCGCTATCCTGATGTCTGCCACTGCCACCGCCTTCGGCGTGCTGCTCAACTATCTGATGCCCGCTTCTGCTTTCGAGCTGCTGATGGCGCTGGTGGTTTCCACGCTGGTGATCAACTGGGCCATGATCAGCCTTTCCCACCTGCGGTTCCGCAAACGCCTCGTCGAGCAGGGGGTTCAGCCTCGCTTTAAGGCCCTGTTTTATCCGTTTGGCAACTGGCTGTGCCTGGTCTTTATGGCTGGGGTGCTGGTTATTATGGCAATGACGCCGGGTATGGCTATTTCGGTGTGGTTGATCCCGGTATGGATTGGCATCCTGGCTATCGGCTACCAGGTTAAGCGCCGCACTTCGCGCACCTGATCTCCCTCTCCTTTATCCACGTTCCGGCAGCCTACGGCCGGAACGTTCTTCAGCCCCACTCGTAACGCCCCGTCATAAGACAATGTTATTCGTCATTTTCGATAATTTATGACAAAACAAATACAGCGATAAATGAGACGCCGCGCTGCTTTTTTAGTCGTTCCTGCGCATGTTTATCAGAAAGCGAGTGCAAACCTCTGCACATAGCACTATTCTCATCCTGAGGCTACGCCTTGAATTATATTTACTTACACAGTGTCGTAAAGTTTTTAATACACCTGGATAACAGGGCCAGCCGTAGACATAAAAAATAATAAAACATCATGAGGTCATACATGGAACATCAGCAGGGCGAAACGCTGAAACGTGGCTTGAAAAACCGCCATATTCAGCTGATCGCATTAGGCGGTGCCGTTGGTACCGGTCTGTTTCTGGGCAGCGCATCGGTCATCCAATCCGCAGGACCAGGCGTCATACTGGGTTATGCTATTGCCGGATTTATTGCCTTCCTGATCATGCGCCAGCTGGGCGAGATGGTGGTAGAAGAGCCGGTAGCCGGAAGCTTCAGCCACTTTGCTTATAAATACTGGGGCAACTTTGCCGGTTTCGCCTCTGGCTGGAACTACTGGGTACTGTATGTGCTGGTGGCGATGGCAGAGCTGACAGCCGTAGGCAAATATATTCAGTTCTGGTATCCGGATATTCCTACCTGGATGTCGGCAGCGGTGTTCTTTGTGCTCATCAACGCCATCAACCTGACCAACGTGAAAGTGTTTGGTGAGATGGAGTTCTGGTTCGCGATTATTAAAGTCGTTGCCGTGGTGGCTATGATCCTGTTCGGTTGCTGGCTGCTGTTCAGCGGCACGGGTGGCCCACAGGCCAGCGTGCGTAACCTTTGGGAACAGGGCGGCTTCCTGCCCAATGGCTTTAGCGGGCTGATCATGATGATGGCGATTATCATGTTCTCCTTCGGGGGTCTTGAACTGGTCGGCATTACCGCTGCGGAAGCGGATAACCCGGAAACCAGCATTCCAAAAGCCACCAATCAGGTGATTTACCGCATTCTGATTTTCTATATTGGTTCCCTGGCGGTCCTGCTGTCGCTGATGCCATGGACCCGCGTGACGTCTGATACCAGCCCGTTCGTTCTGATTTTCCACGAGCTGGGTGATGCGCTGGTGGCGAATGCCCTTAACGTGGTGATCCTGACGGCTGCGCTGTCGGTATACAACAGCTGCGTTTACTGTAACAGCCGTATGTTGTTTGGCCTGGCGCAGCAGGGTAATGCCCCTAAAGCGCTGTTAAAAGTCGACAGCCGCGGCGTGCCGGTGATCTCTATCCTGTTCTCCGCGATTGCGACGGCATTGTGCGTACTGCTCAACTATCTGATGCCGGGTGAGGCGTTTGGTCTGCTGATGGCGCTGGTGGTCTCAGCTCTGGTGATCAACTGGGCGATGATCAGCCTCGCGCATATGAAGTTCCGCCGTAAGAAAGATCAGCAGGGTGTCACCACCCGCTTCCCGGCGCTGCTTTATCCGTTGGGTAACTGGATTTGTCTGCTGTTCCTCGCGGGAATTCTGGTACTGATGGCAATGACCCCAGGCATGGCGATCTCTGTCTGGCTGATCCCGGTATGGGTACTGATCCTCGCCGTGGGTTACTGGATTAAAAACCGCACGCAGCGCGCGTAATCATCACGCCCGCTATTGATTCGGCCAGCATTAGCTGGCCGAATTGTTATCTGCTTCACACTTTCCCTTCTCCAGGCGTTTTGTCCATCTCTGCGACGTTTTGCACCTGCGCACCGCATCCGATAAGCGTGAATACTCTCAAGCACTAAAGACACGCGGGAGAATTATCCATGAAGGGCTCAAAACTCTCAGTCAGAGAGAAAATTGGTTACGGAATGGGCGATGCCGGATGCAATATGATCGGCGGCGCCATCATGCTCTTTCTTAACTATTTTTATACGGATGTCTTCGGACTGGCGCCTGCATTGGTGGGCGTTCTCCTGTTATCTGTCAGGGTGCTGGATGCAGTCACGGACCCGATTATGGGTGCGATTGCCGACCGGACTCAGAGTCGCTGGGGTCGTTTCCGCCCCTGGTTACTGTGGGTCTCCGTACCCTATGTGCTGTTCAGTGTGCTGATGTTCACCACTCCAGACTGGAGCTATAACAGCAAAGTCATATGGGCGTTTGCGACCTACTTCCTGATGTCGCTGACCTATACCGCGATCAATATCCCCTACTGTTCCCTGGGTGGCGTGATCACCAACGATCCCGGCGAACGCGTCTCCTGCCAGTCGTACCGGTTTGTGATGGTCGGGATTGCCACGCTGATCCTGTCACTGACGCTGCTGCCGCTGGCAGAGTGGTTTGGCGGTGACAACAAGGCGCGCGGCTACCAGATGGCTATGGGTGTGATGGCGCTGGTGGCACTGCTGATGTTCCTGTTCAGCTTTGCCACGGTACGCGAGCGTATTCGTCCGGCAGTGCCCAGCAATGACGACCTGAAAGCTGACCTGCGCGACGTGTGGAAGAACGATCAGTGGGTACGCATATTGCTGCTGACCTTCTGCAACGTCTGCCCTGGCTTTATTCGTATGGCTGCCACCATGTATTACGTCACCTGGGTGATGCAGCAATCGACTCACTTCGCCACGCTGTTTATCAGCCTTGGCGTGGTAGGCATGATGATCGGCAGTACGCTGGCGAAGATCCTGACCGACCGCTGGTGCAAGCTGAAAGTGTTCTTCTGGACCAACATCGTGCTGGCAGCATTCTCCGGTGGCTTTTACTTCCTTGACCCGCAGGCAACGATGCTGGTGCTGGTGATGTACTTCCTGCTGAACATCCTGCATCAAATCCCGTCACCACTGCACTGGTCGTTGATGGCCGACGTTGATGACTACGGTGAGTGGAAAACCGGTAAACGCATTACCGGTATCAGCTTCTCCGGCAACCTGTTCTTCCTCAAAGTCGGGCTGGCGGTGGCCGGTGCCATGGTCGGTTTCCTGCTCTCCTGGTACGGTTACAATGCTGGCGCGAAACAACAAAGCCCCGCTGCGCTGAACGGTATCGTGCTGCTGTTTACCGTTATCCCTGCGGTGGGATACCTGATTACGGCTGGCGTGGTTCGCCTGCTGAAAGTGGACCGCACGCTGATGCTGCAAATCCAGAGTGACCTTGAACAGCGCCGTACAAACTATCAGGAGCTGAACGACTATCACGAACACAAAGAACTGAAAACCAAACCACAAGGAGCCGCACGATGAACCACTGGCCTAACCCGTTGATTGAACAGCGCGCCGATCCCTTTATTCTGCGCCATCAGGGGAGCTACTATTTTATCGCGTCGGTACCGGAGTACGACAGGCTGGAGATCCGCCGCGCCGCTACCCTGGCAGAACTGGCACAGGCCGATGCCGTCGTCGTCTGGCGCAAACCTGAGCATGGCCCCATGAGCGCCCTGATTTGGGCACCGGAACTGCATCTGATTGACGGCCAGTGGGTGATCTATTTTGCAGCAGCGCCATCACAGGAGATTAAACAAGGTCTGTTCCAGCACCGCATGTTTGCCCTCACCTGCGATGATATCGATCCACTGAAAGGAGAATGGGTCGAACGCGGACAGATCCTGACCCCCATCGACAGCTTCGCGCTGGATGCCACACACTTCGTCCATCAGGGGAAAAACTGGTATCTGTGGGCGCAGAAAGATCCGGCCATCCCCGGTAATTCCAACCTCTACCTGGCAGAGCTGGCTACCCCCTGGCAGATAAAAGGCGAGCCGGTGATGCTCAGCCGCCCGCAGTATGAATGGGAGTGTGCAGGATTTAGCGTCAATGAAGGCCCGGCGGCAATACATCACGGCAGGCGCCTGTTTGTCAGCTACTCGGCCAGCGCCACCGATGAGAATTACTGTATGGGGCTGTTGTGGATTGATGTCGATGCGGATCCGCTACAGCCAGAAAACTGGCACAAATCTGCTGCGCCCGTGTTTACCACCGACTGGGAGAACCATCAATATGGTCCGGGCCACAACAGTTTTACGGTCGGGGAGAACGGCGAAGACGTGTTGGTGTATCACGCACGCAATTACACCGAAATTGAAGGTGACCCGCTATACGACCCTAACCGCCATACCCGGGTGAAAACATTCAGCTGGAGTGCCGATGGCATGCCGCAGTTCGGCACACCACCTGCAGACAGCGTGTTACACCAGCGTGCCGTAAATAGTCAGTAACGCCACCACCACCACGAGGACCAGCGACACTTTTTTCGCCAGCATCACTGCCACACGCGGGGTCTCCACCTTATCCAGGTGGGGATCGCGCGCCAGTGAGAACTGGGCCAGACGTGTCAGCACCTGATACTGCGGTGTGTGGCGATCGCCCAGAGACGCAAACCACGCGGGTAATGCACGCTCACCGTGCCCCAGCAAGGCATAAGCTACGCCCACCAACCGTACCGGGATCCAGTCAACCCAGTGCAGAATGGCATCAACACCGGACTGTGCGCGCACCAGCGGATTCTGCTGCCGCGCCAGCCAGCTCTGCCAGGCACGCAGGAACGCATAGCCCACCAGCAGCACCGGCCCCCCAGGCCCCCCCACCACGAACCAGAATAGCGGTGCCAGATAGAAACGGTAGTTAATCCACAGCAGCGCATTTTGCAGTTCAGACAAAAACTCACGTTCGCTACACTCGCCGGGTACGCCGTGGATCAACGTCAATTCCTCAATCATGGCGTTATGAGCATCAGTGTCGTTATGGCTGGCCGCCTTCAGATAAGCGTGATAGTGCAGACGCACCGACCCGGCGCCAATACAGAGCAGACCGATCAGTATCCAGAACAGCAGCTTAGGCACTCCAAAAAACAGCCCTTTTAGCGCCAGTAAGCACAGAGCGACGATAGCCATGATCATCACAACCATCAACAGCGTACGCACCAGAGAAAAACGCTGACGAGCGCGGAACAGTGGCACCAGATGATGATCCAGTTGCCAGTGTTCACCCATTTTAAATAATCGTTCCCATCCGAGAACCAGCAACAGGCTGAATAACGTCATGCCTTAACTCCCATTGAGTGTGGTCAGGGTGTTATGCCCAAGGTCGGCGCGAAAACGCGCCCAGTCGAAAGAGGGTCCAGGGTCCGTCTTACGTTCAGGTGCAATATCGCTGTGCCCGGTGATGTGCTGCGCCATCATCGGGTAGTGTTCAATTAACAGCTGCGTCACGGCCTGCAACGCCTGATATTGCGCATCGGTATAGGGCAGCGTATCCGTGCCTTCCAGCTCGATACCTACGGAGAAATCATTACAGACTTCACGCCCCTTATAGCGAGAAACCCCGGCGTGCCATGCCCGCAGATGAAAAGGCACATACTGCACGATCTCGCCGTCGCGGCGGATCAGACAGTGCGCAGACACCTGTAAATGACAGATATCAGCGAAATAGGGATGAATGCCAGGATCAAGCTGACCGGTAAACAGCGCATCGATCCAGGGGCCACCAAACTCACCGGGCGGCAGGCTGATATTGTGCACCACCAGCAGTGAAGGTGCTTCATCGTCAGGTCGCTGATTAACATGCGGCGACGGAACATGCCGCACGCCCGCGATCCACCCATCTTGCAACTGCATATCCATCTCCTGTGTTCAGACTCTCGCAGATTAACATGGTTTTTTTCAGCGTAATCAAACTTATCTGTCGGCCTTTTTACTGTGGCAAAAAATATTTTCATCTTTTTGCATCCGATTTCCACTCTCAACCGTAGATAGATATAACCAGCATAATTGGGGTTACAGCAGGCCAGCATCCGATGATGCTCATGCCGTTGCCGCTTCAAACATGACGGGACTATGTAAGGCAAAAATGCCTTCTCTTACCCAAAGGAATTCATCATGAAAACGTTCATCCGTACCGCTCTGTGTCTCTCAGTGTTGTTCAGTGCCGCATCAATGGCTGAGATGTCCAAGAATACCGTGATGGTGGGTGGGGCCGCTATGCTCCCTTCCCATAATATCGTTGAGAATGCCCTGAACTCGAAAGATCACACCACGCTGGTCGCTGCTGTAAAAGCGGCAGGCCTCGCGGATACACTGCAAGGCCCTGGCCCCTTCACCGTCTTCGCCCCCACCAATGCCGCTTTCGCCAAGCTGCCCGCTGGCACGGTGGATAACCTGCTGAAGCCGGAAAACAAAGCAACGCTGACCAGCGTGCTGACCTACCATGTGGTGGCCGGAAAGTATGATATGAAGACGCTGGTGAAAAAAATCAAACAAGGCAACGGCAGCACTGAGCTGAAAACCGTGAATGGCGCCCCGTTGTGGCTGATGATGAATGGCCCACACAATATTCAGGTAAAAGATGATAAAGGCAATGTTGCCAATATCAGCACCTATGACGTGCAACAAAAAAATGGCGTGATTGATGTAATTGATACGGTACTGATGCCTTAATCCATCGTGTGCCAACACCAAGGGAAAAATTAAATATACCCGCTGATGTAAAAATAAAGGGTATATAATTGGTGCAGCAGGTTTTTTTCATACTCCTTCTGCACCTCTTTTTTTTCAGGACGTTTCATGACGGACGACGTAACAGATAGCCAGATTTTGTTAATGAAGGCCATTGCGGCCGGCGATAAACGGGCTTTTGAAGCGACCTACCACCGTTATTCACCCTACCTTTTTGCCATCGCATTGCGGATGTTACGCCGACGCGACTGGGCAGAAGAGGTTCTGCACGACAGTTTCCTTACTGTCTGGCAGCGTGCTGGCAGCTTCGACCCGGCGCTCAGTGCCCCCAAGACCTGGCTCACCAATATTGTGCGCAATCGCGCTATTGATTATCTGCGCCTGCAGGATAACCGCGTTGAAGAACTGGAAGAGGATGACACCCTTTTCGATGTTGACCGTTCACCAGCAGAGTTACCTTCAGGCTCGGAGTCGCGCAGGCTGGCAGACTGTATGACGCAGTTGACGTCTGAACAGCGGCAAAGCATCACGCTGGCGTATTACCAGGGGCTGTCGCACAGTGAAATTGCCCTGCACCTGGAGCAGCCTGCCGGAACCATTAAAAGCTGGATCCGCCGTGCATTAACTCAACTAAAAGAGTGTGTGGGCATATGAAAAGCAGACGCGATTTTGACTCAGCACTGGCCGCAGAATATGCCCTTGGCACCCTGCGTGGTGCAGCACGCCAGCGTTTTGCCCGTCGCCTGACGCAGGAACCTGAGCTGGCGGCAGAAGTCAGCCGTTGGCAGAATTCACTCTCTGAACTGGATCAGCGGGTTACGCCTGTTATCCCGCCGGAAGCGGTGTGGCAACGCATCGCCCGTGGGCTTCCTGCCGATAAAATGCGTAAGAGCAGTGTGCGCTGGCCATGGCTCGGCTGGGCGCTGGCCGCCTCGTTTGCCGGGGCATTGCTGTATAACCAGTTTACTGTGCCTCCGGCACCGCAGACCGTGGCGGTCCTTAACGGTGACAGCCAGCAAGGATCCTGGGTGGTCAGCCTCAGCCCGGATAAAACGCAGCTCACAGTCCAGGCCATCAATGCCTCTGCCGTGCAGTCCGATCGCAGCTTGCAGCTGTGGCTGATCCCGCCAGGGGAAAAACCGCAATCGCTTGGGCTGATTGATCATTCAGCTCTTCAGCAGGTGGCCGTGAAGGAAATTCAGCTGGCCAGCCTGCCAACGCTTGCTATCAGTCTTGAACCGCGCGGTGGCTCCCCAACCGGGCAGCCGACCGGCCCCGTACTGTACAGCGGTAAAGTTATCCCGCTGTAGCGAGGCTGGCCTGCGGCAACACCGGGGCCAGCTGTGCAAGCAGTATTTCGCGTAAACGAGCGGCGGCAGGAGGTAAAATCTCCTGCCCCAGATGCAGCACCAGGCCTAAATCGGCCACTTGCGGCAACAGCGGATGCTGCAGTCGCTGTAGTCCGACTGGCAGGCCAAACCCGCTACGTAGCGTCACGCCCAACCCGGCGGCAGCGGCGGCCCAGATGCCACTCAGACTCCGGCTGGTAAATGCCACCCGCCACGGAATTGCGGCATGGTCCAGTGCATCAATAGCACGGGTCCGCATCACACAAGGTGCATCAAACAGCAGCAGCGGTAAAACATCGCCCTGTTCAATCCATTGCGTAAACTGCTGCTCATCACACCCTATCCAGCACAGCGGTGCTGCGGGTAGTGGCTGCATGAAACGTGAGGTTTCCTCACCCTGCCAGCACAGTGCCAGATCCAGCTCTCCCTGACGAATCCCCTGAAGTAGTTCGCTGTTACGCCCGATGCGCGCGGAGATCTGTATCAGAGGGTGTGCCCGGGAAAACTGCCCCAGCAGCGCTGGCAGCAACGTCTCGCCAAAATCTTCCTGTAACCCAATGCGCACGTTGCCAGCAATATCCCGCCCGGACAATACGCTAAACGCTTCATCATTGAGCGCCAGCAGGCGCCGCCCGTAAGCCATCAGTAACTCTCCATCATCGGTGAGCATCAGGCGTCGCCCGCTTTTCTGCAACAGGAGTAACCCCGTTTGCTGTTCCAGTTTTTTAAGCTGTGCGCTGACGGCAGATGTCGAGCGGTTCAGGCGATCGGCCGCCTGCGCAAAACTTCCCAGTTCAATACCGAGAACAAACGTGCGTAACGCATCCAGATCGAAAGTCATACGTTTAAACGGTTGCATTAATCATCCTGTTTTTCGGGATTATTGATACCAATCTATGCGATTTTATAAACTATTTTCGCGTTCTATGCTGCTGACTTCTTCCTCACTACAGGAACAGCAACATGACCACCCCTCTTGACCGTCACAGCCTGGCCAGCGTCGCGCCCACGCTGGCAGCGATAACTGAGCAGACACTGTTCGGCACGATCTGGCAGAGACCCGAACTGAGTAAGCGCGAGCGCAGCCTGATCACGGTGGCGGCGTTAATCGCCCTCGGCCGAGACCAGCAGTTACCCTGGCACCTGGATTATGCCCGGCAACATGGCCTGAGTAACGCCGAACTGGCCGAAGTGATGACGCACCTGGCGTTCTACTGCGGCTGGCCCGCTGCCGTCTCAGCCCTCGGCCATTTAACCCAGCCCGGTCATCAACCTCAGGAGTAACCGACATGCCTTTCAGCCGTATTGCCCTGCCCGCAGGCACAACGCCTGTTTTCCGTCAGGCGTTGTCTGAGATTCTGCACCGCACCCTGGTGGACTTCTTCGACGTCCCCACCGACGACTGTTTTCAGCTACTGGATGAATATGCGCCAGGCCAGCGCGTGTTCCCGCGCCACTATCTTGGCGGCCCACGCTCGGAGGGATTTATCTGGTTCCATATCACTGCCGGCCGGCCCCGCTCGACACAGCAAAAACATCAGTTCTATCATCATCTGGCACACCGATTGGCCTCTGAACTGTCGGTGTGCCCGGAGGATGTGATGGTCACCCTGAGCTTTACGCAGCCAGAGGACTGGTCTTTTGCCAGCGGTAACGCCTTTCACTGGCCGGTGGAGAATGACGGATGATCACGTGGCGCTGGCTGGTATGGGTGCAGTAAACGCGCTAGCATGTCAGCCTCTGTTATCCGACCTTTCGGAGTTTGATCATGACCTCCCGCCGTTACGATCCGGACAGCCGCCGAGCTGAATTGATGGGCCGTATTGAAGATGATATTCCCCCTGGCGTTGCCCAGGCGCTGCGTGAAGATCTGGGCGGGGAAATCGATCCCTGTAAAGACATCACCGCCAGCCTGCTGTCTGCCGACACCCTGTCTCATGCGGTAGTCATCACGCGTGAACCCGGTGTTTTTTGTGGTAAACGCTGGGTAGAAGAGGTGTTTATCCAGTTGGGCGACAACGCGCAAGTGACCTGGCACGTTGAAGATGGTGATGCGATCACCGCCGATCAAATCCTGTTTGAAGTCACCGGCCCGGCGCCGTTGATCCTCACGGCTGAACGCACCGCGCTGAACTTTGTGCAGACGCTCTCGGGCGTGGCGACAGAAGTCAGCCGCTATGTTGCCCTGCTGGAAGGCACACGCACACAGTTGCTCGACACGCGTAAAACCCTGCCGGGGCTGCGCACTGCGCTGAAGTATGCCGTTCTGTGCGGCGGTGGAGCGAACCATCGCCTGGGTTTGTCCGATGCGTTTCTGATCAAAGAGAACCACATTATTGCCTGCGGCTCGATTGCCAAGGCGGTCGAGAAAGCCTCCTGGCTGCGCCCTGATGTACCGGTAGAAGTGGAAGTTGAATCGCTGGACGAGCTGGAACAGGCGTTGCAGGCCGGTGCTGACATCGTGATGCTGGACAACTTTACCGTTGAACAGATGCGTGCAGCCGTCACGTTGAGCGATGGCCGTGCACTGCTGGAAGTGTCGGGTAATGTGACGGATAAAACCCTGCGGACCTTTGCCGAAACTGGCGTGGACTATATTTCCGTAGGTGCTCTGACCAAACATGTGCGTGCCCTCGACCTGTCGATGCGCTTTCGCTAAAAGGTAACGACGCTTAAGAGATATCGCGTCAGACAATGTCCTCGTTGTACCCCAGGCCAGCCATACATGCTGGCCTTTTTTCTGCCTGCGTTTCGGTTTTGCGAGATGGCTTCCTGGTTACCCGCAACTCTCTGTAACGCCCAAAACTCTTTACGTCCCTCCTCTGAAAGCTGCCGTTTGCCGCTGGCTGACCGCACATCCCGGGTTTATGTTGCCAGCCTCAATACACAAGGAGGTTTACCATGAACTACCAAGAGGGCTTTACCCTGATTGAACTGATGATTGTCATCGCGATTATTGCCATTCTCAGCGCCATCGGCCTGCCCGCTTACCAGGGCTATCTGCAAAAAGCCGCACTCACCGATATGCTGCAAACGGCGATGCCGTATAAAACCGCCGTAGAGCTGTGCGCCATTGAACGCGGTGGCAGTGGAAACTGTAGCGCGGGGAGTAACGGGGTTCCGGCTGAACGGACCTCACGCTATGTTTCGGCACTGACCACCAATGCAGGAGTCATCACGCTTACCGGCCAGGAGAGCCTCAAAGGGCTGAGTGTGAAACTGAGCCCCCAGTGGAATAGCAATGATGGCCAGTTAAGCTGGCAGCGCAGTTGTAGCAGCACCAATAGCGGACTGAAGGACGCCTGTCAGGATGTATTCCGTTTTGATGAGGATGAGACGCCATGACAGTAGAGACACAGCGGGCGCTGGAGGCTATCTGCCACCGTTACCAAGCCGTAATTATTGAATGCAATCCGCAACGGCTTCACATTGCGCTGGCAGACTCACCCAGTCATGAAATGATGACTGAATTACGCTTCGCTACGCATAGCGCAATTAATGTCGAATGCTGGCCACAGGCAAGGCTGGAGCAGTTTTCCCGACAGACAATGACAACAGCCGCGCAAGAACCTGCCCCGGAAGAGCATAGCGGTACAGCGGTAGAAAAAGTGGATTATCTGCTGGCCCAGGCACTGCAAAAACGTGCCTCTGACCTGCATATCGAACCACAGGAAAATGGGTTACGTCTGCGCTTGCGCGTCGATGGCGTCATGCAACTGCTGCCGGCAACAGGCTGTGAAAATAGCGCAGCACTCATCGCACGACTTAAAATTCTTGCGGGCCTCGATATTGCGGAACGCCGCGTCCCACAGGACGGGCAGTTTTCACTGGCGCTGAACAATACGACGGAATCATTTCGCCTGTCGACGCTGCCCACCCGCTTTGGTGAAAAGGCGGTGGTGCGCCTGTTGCAAAGCGATACGCGGGCAATTGCACTGGAGAATATCGGTATGCCTGGCCCGCTTCTCAAGCGCTACCGTGATGCATTATCCCGCCCTCAGGGAATGATTCTGGTCACCGGCCCCACTGGAAGTGGAAAAACGTTCACGCTTTACAGTGGCCTCAGTTGGCTAAATGTCGCCACACGTAATCTTTGCAGCGTGGAAGATCCGGTGGAGATCCCCCTGGCAGGCGTGAACCAAACCCAGATTCATGCCCGATCCGGGCTCGATTTTCATCGCGTATTACGCGCCCTGCTGCGCCAGGATCCCGATGTCATTATGATCGGTGAGATCCGCGATGGAGAAACCGCTGAGATCGCCGTTAAAGCCGCTCAAACTGGACATCTGGTGCTATCGACTCTGCATACTAACTCCACCACTGAAACGCTGGTACGTTTGGGGCAAATGGGGGTGCCAGGCTATCTGCTAGCCTCTGCGCTCAAACTGGTGATTGCTCAACGTCTGGTTCGCAGGCTGTGCAAACACTGCCGCCAGCCCGCAGAAGCAACGGCCCATTTTCCGCCTCATATCTGGCCGGGTACCGTGCAGAACTGGCGTGCGGTGGGTTGTGAACACTGTTTTTCTGGTTTCTATGGGCGTCTGCCACTGTTTGAGCTACTACCCATCACTGCGCGGCTGCAAAATGCGCTGGCAAAATCGGCACGCCCGGAAGAGCTGGCAGATATTGCACGTCAACAAGGACTGAACTCACTGTTTGTTGAGGGGCTTCACTGCGTGAATCGTGGCGATACCACTCTGGAAGAGTTAACCCGTGTAGCGGGTGGTAGTGATGAATAAACGAACACTTTTCCGCTGGCAGTCGATTGACGACGACGGGCAGTTACATCAGGGAAGCAGTTTTGCCACCAGCGCCGGGCAGATTATTGAGGATCTTGCGGCTGTTCATCAGCTCCCGTTAAAGATCGCCCGTGGCCGCAGCTATGCTCCGCGTCACTGGCAGTGGCAACAGAAGAACGCATTTGTCCGCCAGTTGGCAACGTTACTGAAAGCGGGAATTCCCCTGACGGGCAGTTTACAGCTGCTGGGCGAAGATCACCCTGAACCCGGCTGGCAGGCGCTGTTGTTGCGGCTTCAGCAGAGCATTTCCGCCGGAGAACCTTTCTCGCAGGCGCTGGCTGCATGGCCGGATGTTTTCCCACCGCTGTTTCCGGCACTGGTGCACATTGGCGAACTGACAGGGGAGCTGGATGAGTGCTGCCAGCAACTGGCAAGCCAGCAAGAACGGCAGCAACAGCTACAGCTGAAAGTGAAAAAAGCACTACGCTATCCACTCTTTATTCTGGCAGTCGCCCTGCTGGTCAGCATCGGTATGCTGGTATTTGTGTTACCGGAGTTCGTCGAAATTTACCGCACCTTCAACGCGCCACTCCCCGCCTTTACCTCCGCGGTCATTGCCTTTTCTAAGCTACTACAGCAACAGGCACTGATATTTATGGTGTTTATTGTGAGTATCGGTGTTTTTTGGAACGTTCAGCGCAGGACATCCCAAGCCTGGCAGCGGCGAGAACAGCGTCTGTTACTCAGATTGCCGCTGATTGCCACGCTGTATCAGGGCAGTCTGTTGACCCAGATATTTACCACGCTCTCCATGACTCAGCGTGCCGGGCTGACTCTGCTGCAAAGCCTTCAGGCGGTTGAGAAAACGCTTTCGCCCCTACTCTGGCGTGAGGCCATCATGCAGTTACAGCAACATATCGCTGCCGGTAATCCGCTGCATCAGGCGCTGAAGTCGCATACGTTGTTCACCCCACTGTGTTATCAGTTGGTCAAGGTGGGCGAAGAGTCAGGGTCACTGGATACGTTACTGGAAAGACTGGCAAGCTGGCATGAACAACAGACCCATCAGTTGGCAGACCAGCTGGCCGCCGCACTAGAGCCATTAATGATGGTGGTCATTGGGGGAATTGTGGGCACGCTGGTGGTGGCGATGTATCTGCCCGTGTTCCGGTTAGGGGATGCGCTCGGCTAAAAACCATGTCCCCGCCCGGTTGGGCGGGAGCACTTGTGGCGTTAAAGGCTATTCTTATCGGTTAAAAATGCGGTTTTCCTGCTCATTAACACGAATAAACGTCGTGCGCTTGGTCAGTTCTTTCAAGCGCTCAGCGCCCACATAAGTACAAGCTGAACGCAGGCCGCCGAGAATATCGCGTGCGGTAAACTCAACAGGCCCACGAAGCGGCAATTTAACGGTTTTTCCTTCAGCTGCACGGTATTGCGCAACACCGCCTACATGACGCTTCATGGCCGACTCTGAACTCATGCCGTAGAACAGCATAAACTGTTCGCCGTTCTCTTCGACCAGCGTCCCTTCACATTCATCATGGGCCGCCAGCATACCGCCAAGCATGACAAAATCGGCTCCGCCGCCGAAAGCTTTTGCAACATCGCCAGGCACCGAACAACCACCATCACTCACGATTTGGCCGCCCAATCCATGCGCCGCATCGGCACACTCAATAACGGCAGACAGCTGCGGGTAGCCAACCCCCGTTTTCACTCGGGTAGTACAAACAGAACCCGGGCCGATACCGACTTTCACAATATCTGCCCCGGAAAGGATCAGTTCCTCGACCATTTCGCCCGTCACGACGTTGCCGGCGCAGATGGTTTTCCCCGGACAGGCTTCGCGTGCCCGCCGCAGGAAAGCCACAAAGTGCTCAGAGTAGCCATTAGCCACATCGATACAGATAAAATTGAGTGCCGGGGATAACGCCAGGATTTGTTGTAACTTCAGGAAATCTGCCTCAGACGTGCCGGTCGACACCATGACATGCTGAAGCACCGCAGGCGTGGAACGCTCAACAAATGCCCGCCACTGCTCAACGCTGTAATGCTTATGCACTGCGGTGAGGATATCGAATGAGGCCAGTGCTTGTGCCATGCTGAAAGTACCGACGGTATCCATATTCGCGGCAATGATCGGTACGCCTGACCAGGCAATACCTGAATGCTTGAAGGTAAACTGACGCTCCAGCTCAACCTGAGAACGGCTTTGCAGCGTTGAACGCTTTGGCCGGATAAGAACATCTTTGAAGCCTAACTTAATATCTTCTTCGATACGCATAACAGATTTCCTGGTTGATGGCGTTGGTGCAATAACGCACTCTGCGGGCAACACTTTTGGTCATAAGCAAATTGCCCGCTCCAGTGACGCTATCATACGCGCTAAAAACGCGCCGACAAGACTGCGAAATTTGATTTATTTAGGCTACAATTCGAGAAATTTACCTGTGAATTTGTCTTGTGATCTGTGCCTCAAATTTGCCTTCAACGCGCAAATTCCAGTACGACAAGGCAGAGAGAATCAAGACCTATGCGCTATACCGTAGCGCTGACCGGTGGTATCGGCAGCGGAAAAAGTACCATTGCGAATGCCTTTGCCTCACTGGGCGTTGATATTGTCGATGCGGATATTATCGCACGTCAGGTGGTGGAAAAGGGCCAGCCCGCGCTAGCCGCTATTCACGCCCGATTTGGCGACGATGTGCTGCACCCGGATGGCTCGTTAAACCGGCCGGCATTACGCCAGAAAATTTTCAGCTCTCCAGCGGAAAAACGCTGGATTGATAATTTGTTACATCCTCTTATCCATGCAGAAACCCGACAGCAGCTAGCATTAACCCAGTCACTATGGTGTCTGTGGGTGGTTCCTCTACTGGTGGAGAATAATTTGCAGCATCTGGCTGACCGGGTACTGGTGGTCGATGTAGACCGTGAAACGCAACTGGCCCGGACCATGAGCCGTGATAACATTAGCCGTGAACAGGCTGAGAATATTCTTGCTGCACAGGCAACACGCGAAGCGCGTCTGGCAGTAGCGGATGATATTATTGATAACTGCGGGTCGCTTGAGACGGTGACAGCGCACGTTGCCGAACTCAACCAGCGTTATCTGGCGCTGGCTGCGACACGCTATCGGGATTAACAGTATGAGTACAATGGTTCTATTTGAGCACCCTCTGAATGAGAAAATGCGCACCTGGCTGCGTATCGAATTTTTACTAAAACAGCTGACTGCCAGCCAGAAAATCACCGACCATTTGGGTGCCCTGACCTTTTTCCGTAATGCTGCCGAACTCCTGGACGTCTTTGAGCGCGGCGAGCTTCGTACAGATATCCTGAAAGAA
Organism: Erwinia sp. MYb416; assembly: GCF_037479575.1. Lineage (NCBI taxonomy): Bacteria > Pseudomonadati > Pseudomonadota > Gammaproteobacteria > Enterobacterales > Erwiniaceae > Erwinia > Erwinia sp. MYb416. The sequence continues at coordinate 464,585 of NZ_JBBGYT010000441.1, read as the reverse complement.
CTTGAACGTCAGCAGCAGAAACTGCTGGGCTGGGCGGAAGTGCCTGGCGTAGATATGGCGCGTATTAACACACTGCGCAGCGATCTTAAAAGTTTCGGTGCTACGTTGATGTCCGCCCCCCGCATGGGCCAGATTTTACGCGAAGAACGGCTGATAGCCCTGGTGCGTCAGCGCCTGAGCATTCCAGGAGGCTGCTGTAGCTTTGATCTGCCTACGCTACATATCTGGCTTCATATTGAACAGCACCTGCGTGACCAGCAGGTGACCACCTGGATGGCATCGCTCGTACCGATACAACAGGCGCTGACAATGATCCTCGATCTGATTCGCCAGTCAGGGATATTCCGTAATCACACCAGCCTGAATGGTTTCTTCCAGGATAATGCGGAAGGAGCTGACCTGTTGCGTATGCAACTCCGGTTGGATGATGCGTTATATCCTCAGATTTCTGGCCATAAAAGCCGTTATGCCATCCGTTTTCTGCCACTGGACAGCGAACGTGGTGAAGTTCCTGCCCGCTTCGATTTCGAGCTGGCCTGTTGTTAAGGTAAGTGTAATGAATGATGTAACCGTAGTGAACTGCCCGACCTGTAGTAAACAGGTTATCTGGGATGAACTCAGTACCTGGAGGCCATTCTGCAGCAAGCGCTGTCAGTTAATTGACCTGGGTGAATGGGCCGCTGAAGAGAAACGTATTCCCAGCAGCGGTGACCAGACTGACAGCGATGACTGGAGTGAGCAGCCATTTGATCGCGATTAATGATTAAGCGCTGGCTTTCAGTCGCGCAACAATCTCAACGTTTGCGGGGGGGAATGCCTCCGCATCCAGTTCGCTCTGCCTGACCCAGCGCTGTGGCTGCCCTTCACGCCCCCACGGCTCGCCATTCCAGCGATCGACAATGAAAAAGTGCAGCGTAACGCGCAAATCGTCATAGGTGTGATCGACAGTATCGTACGCCGTGGCATTCACCACCTCGATGCCGGTTTCCTCCAGCAACTCACGTTTCAGCGCCTGTTCGGGGCTTTCACCCTCTTCCATTTTCCCCCCAGGAAACTCCCAGCGGTTGGCCATATAGGAGTCTGCGGAGCGTTGCGCTAAAAAAATTTCTCCATCTTTACGAATAATGCCAACGGCCACTTGCAGGTGCTTCATGTTTTCCTCACTTCACTGGCTGACTTATTTTTCCCGCCACTATTCCAGCGTTGCCCCCCAATGACAAGTTGTTATGCGGGTAAGATCGGAAAGATCGAGCCTCGCCGCATGGCTGAAATGTAACATGGTGCAAATGCATTCAGCCCTGCCTTCACCCGGTATCCGGCGCTATAGTGCGCAGCATCATGGATGAGAGAGGGAGAAAATAATGCTGCAATTTGCGACGGAATCAGTATGGATTTACTGGGCATTGCTGGTGATGTCTGGACTGTGTGCAGGCAGTCTGCTGAATGTGGTGGTTTTCAGGCTTCCGCTAATGATACAGCGAAACGACCCTCACCGGTTCAACCTGGGATTTCCACGCTCTTATTGCCCACACTGTCAGATAACACTGACGATGGGCGATAACATTCCTCTGTTTAGCTGGCTGTGGCTGCGCGGGCGCTGTAGAGGATGCCAGGAAACCATTTCCTGGCGTTACCCCGCCATCGAAAGTCTGTCACTGCTGATCACATTACTGGTCGCCTGCCTCCTGCCTGCAGGACTGCTGCTGTTGGCCGCTCTGCTGCTGAGTTGGCTATTACTGGCGCTGGCGATCATCGACAGTATGCATTTTTTATTACCGGACAGCCTGACGCTTGCTTTGTTATGGGTAGGTCTGCTGTGCCATCTTGCCGGAGTGATGCCATCAGTGTCTCTGGAACAGGGGATTGCCGGCGCCGTGCTAGGTTATGGGTTATTTTGGCTACTCGCGTGGTGTTATCAGATCGTGCGTGGTGAAGAAGGTCTGGGAAGGGGCGATGCGAAATTACTGGCTGCCGGAGGGGCATGGTTGGGCTGGCAAACCCTTCCGCCATTACTACTACTGGCTTCATCTCTGGGTATCACTGTTTTCATGCTGGCGCGTCTGGTGGTTAAGCGCTCACTGTCGGCACGACTGCCCTTTGGCCCGGCGCTGGCAGCGGCGATCTGGATACTGTTCCTTTGGCAAAACACATAAAAAAAGGGCCGGAAAATTTCCGGCCCCTGGTGTTATCGTTCGTGGCTGACTACGCCAGGCGACCGTGACACTGCTTGTATTTTTTACCCGAGCCGCACGGGCACAGATCATTACGTCCGACTTTACGTTCGCCGGTCTGATCAGCCAGAGACTGGGCCGCTTCGGTATCGGCATCCACATGGCTTAACTGCTGTTGCTGTGCCAGGCGCTCAGATTCCAGACGACGCTGTTCTTCCATCTGTTCAACTTCTTCCGGCATACGCACCTGAACCTTGCTCAGGGTGCTGATCACTTCATACTTCAGTGATTCCAGCATTGCCGCAAACATAGCGAAGGACTCACGCTTGTATTCCTGCTTAGGATCTTTCTGCGCATAGCCACGCAGATGGATGCCCTGACGCAGGTAGTCCATTGCCGCCAGGTGTTCTTTCCACAGGGAATCCAGCGTTTGCAGCATCACGCCTTTCTCGAAGTTGCGCATCATTTCAACGCCAACCACTTCTTCTTTACGCTGATACTGTTCTTTCGCCTGCTCCATGATGCGGTCACGCAGCGTCTCTTCATGCAACTCTGGCTCTTTATCCAGCCATTCCTGAATCGGCAGATTGAGGTCGAAATCGTTGCTCAGGCGCTCCTGCAAACCAGCAACATCCCACATCTCTTCCAGAGACTGCGGCGGTATGTAGCTATCAATGGTGCTTTTAAACACATCCTCACGAATGCTGGCAATGGTTTCTGACACGTCAGACACATCAAGCAGTTCATTACGCTGTGTATAGATAGCACGGCGCTGATCGCTGGCAACGTCATCGTATTCCAGCAGCTGCTTACGGATATCGAAGTTACGGCTTTCTACTTTACGCTGAGCGTTGGCAATGGCTTTGGTCACCCATGGGTGCTCAATCGCTTCGCCAGGCTTCATACCCAGTTTACGCATCATATTGGTGACGCGGTCTGAGGCGAAGATACGCATCAGGGCATCTTCCATTGACAGGTAGAAGCGGGAAGAACCCTGGTCACCCTGACGGCCTGAACGGCCGCGCAGCTGGTTATCAATACGGCGTGATTCATGACGCTCAGTACCGATGATATGCAGACCGCCGGAGGCCAGCACAGCATCATGGCGAATTTTCCACGCGCTTTTGATTGCCTCAATTTGTTCAGCCGTTGGTTCTTCGATGGCAGCAATCTCTGACTGCCAGCTACCGCCCAGCACGATGTCAGTACCACGACCCGCCATGTTGGTTGCAATGGTAACCGCTGCTGGCTGGCCCGCCTGAGAGACGATATCCGCTTCGCGTGCGTGGAACTTGGCGTTCAGCACTTCGTGCTTGATGCCCGCTTTGGTCAGCTCATTAGACACCACTTCCGATTTCTCAATCGAAATGGTCCCGACCAGCACTGGCTGGCCGTTAGCGGTGCGCTCGCGGATGTCTTCGATGATCGCGCCGATCTTCTCCATTTCAGTCATATAGACCAGATCCGGCAGATCCTTACGAACCATTGGGCGGTTGGTTGGCACCACAATGGTATCCAGCTTGTAGATAGAGCTGAACTCAAACGCTTCAGTGTCGGCAGTACCGGTCATTCCGGCCAGTTTGTTATACAGACGGAAATAGTTCTGGAAGGTAATTGAAGCCAGCGTCTGGTTTTCGTTCTGGATTTCCACGCCTTCTTTAGCTTCAACGGCCTGATGCAAACCATCAGACCAGCGACGGCCCTGCATGGTACGGCCGGTGTGTTCATCGACGATGATCACTTCGCCATCTTTAACGATGTAGTCAACGTCACGGGTAAACAGCACGTGGGCGCGCAGTGCAGCGGTCACGTGGTGCATCATCATGATGTTACCTGGCGAGTAGAGAGACTCTCCCTCAGCCATAATCCCTTCACTGACCATCAATTCTTCAACGGCCACCAGGCCGCGTTCGGTCAGGTGAACCTGACGCGATTTTTCATCAACAGAGAAATGGCCTTCCCCCTGGAAGCTGTCAGAATCTTCTTTTTCCTGACGGATCAGGTTAGGAATGATTTTATTGACCTTGATATACAGCTCAGAGCTGTCTTCAGCAGGGCCGGAGATAATCAACGGTGTACGTGCTTCATCAATCAGGATGGAGTCAACTTCATCCACCAGCGCATAGTTCAGCTTACGCTGTACACGGTCTTCCGGGCTGAATGCCATGTTGTCGCGCAGGTAGTCAAAACCGTATTCGTTGTTAGTGCCGTAGGTAATATCAGCAGCATAAGCGGCACGTTTTGCTGGAGCGGGCATACCTGGCAAGTTGATGCCGATGCTCAGACCGAGGAACTCAAACAGAGGACGGTTGTTTTCCGCATCACGCTGGGCAAGGTAGTCGTTGACGGTCACCACGTGAACACCCTTACCGCTCAACGCGTTAAGGTAGGCTGGCAGCGTTGCGGTCAGGGTTTTACCTTCACCGGTACGCATTTCCGCGATGCAGCGATCGTTCAGCACCATACCGCCAAGCAGCTGTACGTCGAAGTGACGCATGGCAAACACACGCTTACTGGCTTCACGTACGGTTGCAAAGGCTTCAGGGATCAGGCTATCCAGCTCTTCGCCTTTTTCCAGACGCGCACGGAACTCGACGGTTTTCGCTTTCAGCTCGTCGTCAGACAGCTTCTCGAAATCCGGCTCCATCTTGTTGATCTGTTCTACAGATTTACGCATACGGCGCAGTGTGCGGTCGTTACTGCTACCAAAAACTTTGGTTAATAATTTGATTAACATAATGAATAATTTCTCTCAGCCACCGCTGTTCACGATGGGCACTTAACGTTTGATTTTAAACAGACTGTTTTTTATGAATTAAGAGATGAGAACGGGTCCGGCACGAATGCCCTGAACCTGAGCCAGCCAGAGGCCGGTTTGATGACGGGGTGCAGCTTCGACCTGACGTTGGGCTGTATAGCGAATAATGACCGGCGGTTTGGCTTCGTGAGTCAGCAGCGCGTTGAGCGTATCCAGCAGCGCCAGTTTATGCGCTTCGTGGGGCTGTTCGGCAACCGCTGCGGGTGACACCGATGGTGTCAGCGTAAACGACAGATGGCGGATGACCGTGCGGATAGCATGCTGATGCCAGTAGTCTACGCTGAATGATGGGCGTCGAGCACTTTCGAGCAATGCCAGGCTGTCAAAGCGTGCGGCGGTGCCAATATTCAGGCTTCGTGACGAGGTTTCTGCTAAGGTAGTACGCTCGTGCGCTGACGCTTGAGGCAGCCCAAGACTCGCCGCGACCATCCCCAAAAGGAGATGCGGCCAGAAATAGCGTCTGCCAAATTGTCGCCAACGATTAAGAATACCGATCACTGTGTTCCGCCGGAGCTTGCTATGCGAGATAGTCGCCCACAATCAATTGAAAGTTTTTTCGATATGGCCCAGGACCAGAGCGTGCTGCAAAACGTGCAGCAACGTGCCATTGCCCTGAACAAATTGAATCGCGCAGTGCAGGGTGTCATCCCCGCTCAACTGCATCCCTGGTGCCGTGTGGCAAACTTCCGTCAGGGGATTCTGGTCATCGAAACGGCTAATGCCAGCTGGTTGATGCGCTTACGCTATGAACAATCCAGTCTGCTGTCAGCTTTACGTGCGCAAATATTACCATCATTGACGTCAATCGACATCAGGATAAATCCTTCGCTGGCGGCAAAAGGTCAGGAATCTGTACAAGAAAGAAGCAATCAGGCAAAGGACGCAGAAAAACCGCCGTTACGACAGATTAGTGAGCACAGTGCAGAAATGTTGCGAAGTGTCGCGAGCCAGAGCCCGGAAAAACTGAAGAGAATATTAGAACGACTGGCCTCGCTGGCCGGAGAGGGTACCAGCTCAACCAGTCGTAATAAGTAAGTTCAGGCTTACGCCAGAACCAGATTTGGTGCCTTGAATTTCACCGGGAGTGCAGCTTCGTCTTCAAACGTTGCCCATTCCCAAGCTTCCTGTTTCGCCAGAACAGCCTGTAACAGCTTGTTGTTTAGCGCATGGCCAGACTTGAATGCGGTAAACGCACCAATAATGTTATGGCCACACATGTACAGGTCACCGATCGCATCCAGCATTTTGTGACGGACGAATTCGTCTTCAAAGCGCAGACCATCTTCGTTCAATACGCGGTAATCATCCACCACGATTGCACAGTCAAAACTGCCGCCAAGGCACAGGCCACGGGACTGTAATGCTTCAATGTCGCGCATAAAGCCAAACGTACGAGCACGGCTGATCTGACGCGCAAAGGCTTCTGCAGAGAAGTCCATGCGGTAGCGCTGTGAACTGGAGTCAATTGCCGGGTGGTTAAAATCAATGGTGAAATCCAGTGAGAAACCGTTGTGCGGCGAAAGCTCAGCCCACTTGTCGCCATCTTCAACCCGGACAGGCTGCTTGATGCGAACAAATTTCTTGGCGCTGTTCAGTTCTTCAATACCCGCGTCCATCAGCAGATAGATAAAGGGTGCGGCGCTGCCATCCATAATAGGAATTTCAGGCGCGTTCACTTCCACCACGATATTATCAATGCCAAGTCCCGCAAGGGCTGCATTCAGATGTTCGACCGTTGAAATACGTACGTCATGCTCATTAACCAGGCAAGTACAGAGCATGGTATCACGCACGGATTTGGCATCAGCCGGGAAATCAACCGGTGGATTCAAGTCAGTGCGACGATAGATGACCCCGGTATTAGCCGGCGCAGGGCGTAACGTCAGCGTGACTTTCTTGCCGGTGTGTAAACCGACGCCAGTCGTCTGAACAATACGTTTTAATGTCCGTTGTTTGATCATCGTATTATCTCGCAAAAATTAGTCATCCGACCGTCAGTTTACTTCACTGACGGGCAAACACTTTAACACAAAGAGCGAAGAATCCCAATTTCTCAGGTTATTCTTAGTCTGCCTGCTTACGCAGGAAGGCCGGAATATCCAGATAATCAGGCTCTTTGTTCGTCTGTGCACCCGGATCATTAACCACTTTCGCAGCAGGTTTTTGTTCCTGCGGCAGCGGGGCCATTCCGTGCTGCTGATAACGGTTGTCCATCAGCGGCTGAGTCGGCTGTTTGCTGGTCACCAGGGTAATTTCTGGACGTTTGTCCATGCCGATACCGGTTGCCACCACGGTGACGCGCAGTTCGTCATTCATTTCTGGATCGAGCGATGTACCGATAACAACGGTGGCATTATCAGAAGCGAAAGCACGGATAGTGTTACCCACGGTTTCGAACTCATCCAGACGCAGGTCAAAGCCTGCAGTGATGTTAACCAGCACACCACGTGCGCCTGACAGGTCGATATCTTCCAGCAGTGGGCTTGAGATCGCCATTTCAGCGGCTTCTTCAGCACGGTCTTCGCCACACGCCACGCCTGAACCCATCATCGCGTAGCCCATTTCGGACATCACGGTGCGCACGTCAGCAAAGTCGACGTTCATCAGGCCCGGACGGGTAATCAGTTCTGCGATACCCTGCACTGCACCTTTCAGCACGTCGTTAGCCGCACCGAATGCGTCCAGCAGAGAGATACCACGACCCAGTACTTTCAGCAGCTTGTCGTTTGGAATGGTGATCAGTGAGTCGACGTGCTTCGACAGCTCGGCAATCCCCTGCTCGGCAAACGCCATGCGCTTCTTCCCTTCAAAATTGAAGGGTTTAGTCACTACAGCAACGGTCAGAATGCCGAGTTCTTTAGCCACTTCCGCCACAACCGGCGCAGCACCTGTACCGGTACCACCACCCATACCTGCGGCGATGAACACCATGTCTGCACCTTCCAGTGCCTGACGCAGTGCTTCACGATCTTCTTCTGCAGAGTTACGGCCCACTTCCGGGTTTGCACCCGCACCCAGGCCTTTAGTAATGCCATTACCAATCTGAATTGTCTGGCCTACTGCCGTTTTGCGCAGTGCCTGTGCATCGGTATTTACCGCGAAGAACTCAACGCCTTCAATACGCTCACGCACCATATGCTCAACAGCGTTACCGCCGCCGCCGCCGACGCCGATGACTTTAATCACCGCGTCGTTGGTTAATTCCATAGGTTCAAACATAATTTCTCTCCGTTATGTGCCTGTTCGCCTGGAGATCACCAATAAGTCTATACCTGCAACGTAAAAATTGCTTAGGTACAGCATGATCCCCTTTGGTAAAAATTAAAACTCTTTTCTCAGCCAGCTGTTGATTTTCTTGAACCAATTACCCACTGAGGCTCTTTTTTCTACTTCTGCCTCACCGTTAAGGTGAGATTCTTTTCCGTAGTGCAGTAAGCCAACCGCTGTTGAGTAGTACGGCTCCTGCGCGTAATCCGTTAATCCCGTGATATTCAACGGCTGTCCGATGCGCACCTGCGTGTGGAATACACGCTGGGCGCAAGCCGCCAATCCTTCAATCTGTGCTGCGCCACCCGTCAGTACGATACCGGCCGCGAGGTGATGTTTAACGCCCTGCTGGCGTAACTGCTCCTGCAATTGCAGGATTTCGTCGTTCACCAGATTCAGCAGCTCGGTGTAACGCGGTTCAATAACCTCTGCCAGCGTCTGACGTTGCAGGCTGCGTGGAGGACGGCCACCCACACTGGGGACTTCCACATTTTCGTCTTTGCCGACAATGGAACCCAGTGCACAGCCGTGGCGAACTTTAATCGCTTCAGCATCTGTCGGCGGCGTGCCGAAGGCGTAGGCGATATCGCTGGTGACCACGTTACCCGCGTACGGGATCACTTTGGTATGGCGCAGCGCGCCACCGGTATACACAGCGATATCCATTGTGCCGCCACCCACGTCAACCACGCAGACGCCCAGCTCGCGTTCATCTTCAGTCAATACGGCAAAGCTGGAGGCCAGCCCGGCGAAAATTAACTGATCCACTTTCAGGCCACAGCGTTCTACCGCTTTGACGATGTTCTTCGCCATATCATTGTGACAGGTGATCAGATGCACTTTCGCCTGCATGCGCACCCCGGATAATCCGACCGGGTTTTTGATCCCTTCCTGATAGTCGATCGCATATTCTTGCGGAATAACATGGAGGATGCGGTGTTCATCACGAACACGGACGGATTTTGCGGTGTGTACCACATTCTCCACATCTTCCTGTGTCACTTCCTCTTCGGAAATAGGAACCATCCCTATTTCGTTCTGACAACTGATATGTTTGCCCGATAATGCAAGGTAAACAGACGAAATCTGGCAATCAGCCATCAGTTCGGCTTGGTCGATAGCACGCTGAACGCATTTGACTACCGATTCCAGGTCATTGACCCCGCCTTTATCCATCCCACGAGACGGGCAGCTGCCCACCCCGATAATATTCACCATGCCATCAGGCAGAACTTCCCCTACCAGGGCGGCCACCTTCGCGGTGCCTATCTCGAGTCCAACTACCAGTTTTCTGTCCGTCGACTTGATCATTGTTGTTTAGCCTGTGCCTGTGCCTGAGTTTGTTGCTGTTGCTGATTACTGTCAGCGGCCGCGATAGGTGCTGGTGCCCATCCTACTGCTGCGCCAGAGTCGTAACGCAGATCAACGTAGGTAATAAGCTTGTTATCCAACTGGGCCTGCTGTTGCAGGGTGGGGTATAACTCGATAAAGCGTTGCAGCCGCTTCATGTCTTCGTTTCGCCCCAGCTCAAGCCGGATATCATTCTCTAGCACCAACTGCCATGAACGCCGTGCGGTCATGGATGCCGCTTTCAATTTCAATTTACTGGCCGCCAGAACATCACTCATCTGGTGGAAGCCGGTTAACACTTCGGACTCGCTGCCTTCGGGGCCATACAACATTGGCATCACTTCTTTGCCGAGATGACTGGCCGGAACGCTAAACGATTTACCTTCTGCATCAACCATATGCACATCATTCCAGCGTGCAACCGGGACATACTCAACCAGATGAATTTTTAATTCGTCCGGCCACTGCTTACGTACGCTCACCTGCTGAATCCACGGCAAGCGTTCAATCTGTTGCTGAATAACATCCACATCCTGCGACATAAATGTGCCGGGTTCACCCAGCGACAAAATCGCCTGGCGGATGTCATCGTTCGTGGTGTAATGCGTCTGACCGGTGACCACCAGCTTCGACAACGGAAGCCTGGAGGCATCGTTCATCCACTTCAACACCACAAAACCGCCAGCCAGCATCACACCCATGACCATCAGCAGGAAAACGATCCCAGCAAGGCGCGAACCGTTGCTGCGCCCGGTACCGGGGCGTGCTTTTTCTTGCGCTTCACGGTTGCGGACATTCAGAGCAGCCTGAGACATATCAGTCGGCCAGTTCCAGAATGCGCGTCACCAGCTGTGAAAAGCTCATGCCAGCCTGTTTGGCCGCCATCGGAACCAGACTGTGGCTGGTCATTCCCGGGGAAGTATTGACTTCGAGCAGATAGAAACGCCCGTCGCCACCCATCATCACATCAACACGGCCCCAGCCGCTGCAACCCAGTGCACGCCATGCCGCGATCACCAGTTCACTTAATTCCGCTTCCTGCTCCGCACTCAGCCCAGATGGGCAGAAGTACTGAGTATCGTCAGAAATGTATTTTGCTTCATAGTCATAGAACTCACTGGCGGTCTGAATACGGATAGAAGGTAAGATTTCTTCACCAATCACGCCCACCGTATACTCCGGCCCGCTAAGAAATGCTTCAACCAGCACTTCATCGTCATGACGGAAAGCTTCATCCAGTGCCGCAGGGAATTGCCAGGCTTCATTCACCCGCGAAATACCTACGCTCGACCCTTCACGGCTCGGTTTAACGAACAACGGCAGGCCAAGCGCATCGATGCTTGCCAGTTCCTCAGGCGTCAGGCCGTCATCCATCTGTTTACGCGTCAGGGCGACAAACGGCGAAACCGGTAAACCGCACCCCTGCCACAGATACTTACTGCGCAGTTTGTCCATGGTGATTGCGGACGCCATCACACCGCTGCCGGTGTAAGGAATGTTGAGAAATTCCAGCACGCCCTGCAATGTCCCATCTTCACCACCACGACCATGCAGGGCGATAAAGGCTTTATCAAAGCCCTGTGCTTTCAGTTGTAAAACAGGCACATCGCGGATATCTACCGGATGTGCATCAATACCCGCTTCCTGCAAACCTTTCAGTACCGCAGCGCCAGATAACAGCGATACGTCACGTTCTGCGGAGGTTCCACCCAGCAATACCGCTACTTTCTCAGCCATGATGTTCCTCATTAATCGTCTGCAGTTGTAACTTTTGCTCGGACAAGGTGCGGGCAATACGCCCAACGTTACCGGCACCCTGAACCAGAATCAGATCGTTGCCGGACAGTTTTGGCAACAGCATTTCCAATACCGCATCGTGATCAGAGACCAGGATAGGGTCAACCTTGCCACGACCACGAATAGTACGGCACAGGGAGCGACTGTCTGCCCCGGGAATCGGTGACTCACCAGCAGCATAGACATCCAGCATCAATAACACATCAACCTGCGACAAAACATTAGCAAAATCATCATATAAATCGCGGGTACGGGTATAACGGTGCGGCTGGAAGATCATCACCAGATTTTTATCCGGCCATCCTGCACGTGCTGCTTTAATCGTTACGTCCACTTCCGTTGGATGGTGGCCATAATCATCCACCAGCATCGCAGTACCGCTTTGACCCTTCGCATCCGTCACCGGATACTCACCAAGGAAGTCAAAGCGACGTCCGGTGCCCTGGAAGCTCTCCAGCGCACTGAGGATATCTTCATCCTCAATGTTCTCTTCGGTCGCTACTGCCACTGCAGCCGCTGCATTCAGCGCATTGTGACGGCCTGGCGCATTGAGCGTAACGTGCATCAGCGGCTTATCATGGCGCACCAGCGTAAAGTGCCCACGTGCACCGCGCTGTTCGTAGTTCTCAACGCGCACATCAGCGTCATCGCTGAAGCCGTAGGTGGTGATCTGGCGGCCAACGCGTGGGATCAAATCGCGGATCACCGCATCATCGACACACAGCACTGCACGCCCGTAAAACGGTAAGTTATGCAGAAAGTTTATAAACGTCTGCTTTAAGTTTTCGAAGTCGCCCTGGTAAGTATCCATATGATCGGCTTCGATATTCGTCACAATTGCCACCATCGGCTGCAAATGCAGGAACGATGCATCACTCTCATCGGCTTCTGCAATCAGGTAGCGGCTGCTGCCAAGGCGCGCATGCGTCCCTGCGGCTTTCACCAGGCCACCGTTAACAAACGTCGGGTCGAGGCCGCCTTCAGCGTAAATGCTCGACACCATCGCGGTGGTGGTCGTTTTGCCATGCGTACCCGCAATCGCAATGCCATGACGGAAGCGCATCAGTTCAGCCAGCATTTCCGCACGGCGGATCACCGGGATACGGGCTTCACGTGCGGCCACCACTTCCGGGTTGTCCTGCGATACCGCGGTAGACACCACCACGACGCTGGCATCACTGACGTTTTCCGGGCGATGGTTAAAGTAAATGGTCGCCCCCAGCGCGCTCAGATGCTGCGTCACCGCATTCGGTGCCAGGTCTGACCCACTGATTTCATATCCTTCGTTCGCTAACACTTCGGCAATACCACCCATGCCAGCACCACCGATGCCAACAAAGTGAATGTGCCGGACGCGACGCATCTCGGGCACGATCGAACGCAGTTTTGCCAGTTGCTGTGTATTCATCTCTTACCTGTGTTGCTGCGGGCCAGGCATGCCTGGCCCCTACTATTCTCAATCAGGTCGGGTATGCCCGACCCCTGGAAATTATTTTGCCGCTTTGCTGACTTCAGCTGCGACACGCTCAGTTGCATCCGGGATCGCCACCGCACGCGCTTTTTCAGCCATCTGCAATAACGTTGCACGATCCCAACGAGCCAGAGTGGCAGCCACTATCTCGGCGGTAAATTCCGGCTGCTCATAAATTTTGGCGGCTCCGGCCTGCTCAAGCGGCAGGGCATTCCAGTACTGCTGACGATCTTTGTGCTGGAATGGCACGAAGATCGCCGGTAAGCCTGCTGCCGCCACTTCACTGACGGTCAACGCACCGGAACGACACACCACCACATCGGCCCAGGCATAAGCACTGGCCATATCGTCGATAAATTCCGACACCCGATGTTGCGTCTGGTTCACACGAGCATAATGTTGATTGACCGCGTCGAGCGCGCCCTTACCCACCTGATGCCACAAACTGATGTCATCACCCAGCAACTCTGCCACCTGAGGCATCGTCTGGTTGAGCACGCGCGCGCCCTGACTGCCGCCAATGACCAGTATACGGGTTGGGCCTTCGCGTCCGGCTAAACGTACCGCCGGTAACGGCAGAGCCAGTACATCGGTCCGCACCGGGTTACCCACCACTTCCGCTTTGGGAAACGCGCCGGGAAAGGCTTGCATTACGGTGGTCGCAATCTTTGCCAGCCATTTGTTGGTTAATCCGGCAATCCCGTTCTGTTCGTGCAGCACCACCGGAATCCCACAGCTCCATGCCGCAAGGCCACCTGGACCGGACACATAACCGCCCATACCCAACACAACATCGGGCTTCCAGGCTTTCATAATTGCCCGCGCCTGGCGCCAGGCATTGAAGATACGCAATGGCGCAGCCAGCAACGCTTTAATCCCTTTGCCACGCAGTCCACTAATGCGGATAAAATCAATGTCGATACCATGCTTCGGCACTAAGTCCGCTTCCATCCGGTCAGCGGTACCCAGCCAGCGCACCTGCCAGCCCTGCGCCATCAGATGGTGTGCGACCGCCAGCCCGGGAAAAACATGCCCGCCAGTACCGCCTGCCATCACCATCAGTCGCTTTCCACTCATCGACTACCCTCTGCTAAACGCCTGCGCTTTCGCCAGGCGCGTTTCATAATCTATGCGTAATAAAAATACGATAGCGGTCGACATAATAATCAGACTCGATCCACCGTAACTGATCAGCGGCAACGTCAGACCTTTGGTCGGTAACATGCCCGCTGCGGCCCCAACGTTTACCAACGCCTGGAAGCTAAACCAGACACCGATAGAACACGCCAGAAAGCCCGAAAAACGCTGATCGAGCTCTAAAGCACGACGTCCGATGGACATCGCGCGAAAAGCGACGAAGAATACCATTAACAGGGCTAAAACCACACCGATATAACCCAGTTCTTCACCGATAATCGAGAAGATAAAATCGGTGTGTGCTTCAGGTAAATACTCCAGTTTTTGCACAGAATTACCTAATCCCTGCCCCCAGAATTCGCCTCGGCCAAAGGCCATCAACGATTGGGTTAACTGGTAACCACTGCCAAAGGGATCTTCCCAGGGATTCCAGAAGGAGGTCACACGACGCATTCGGTAAGGTTCAGCAACAATCAGCAAACACACAGCAAAAATGCCGGAGCCGATAATCGCCAGGAATTGCCACAGTTTCGCCCCCGCCAGGAATAACATGGCCAGCGTAGTAACAAACAGCACGACCACCGTGCCAAGGTCAGGCTGGGCCAGCAGTAACACAGCCAGCACCACCATCACACCCATTGGCTTACAGAAGCCCCAGAAGTTATTACGTACTTCTTCTACCTTGCGCACCAGGTAGCTGGCGAGGTAACAGAACAGCGTCAGCTTCGATAATTCTGCAGGCTGAATACGCAGTGGCCCAAGAGCGATCCAGCGCGAAGCCCCGTTGACCGAGCTACCCACCACCAGCACGATCAGCAGCATCAGCACGGAGGCCAGCAGCATGATGTTGCTGTAACGCTGCCAGAAATCCATCGGGATGCGCAGGGTGACCAGCGACATCCCCAGCGCCAGCGCAATGTAGAAGGCATCACGCTTGGCAAAATAAAATGGGTCGTCAGACAAACGCTGCCCTACCGGCATCGACGCGGACGTCACCATCACGAAACCAATAATCGCCAGGCCGAAGGTCAGCCACAGCAGGGTACGGTCATACAACACGATAGAGTTGGTATCGCTTTCACGCGATCCCATCACCCAGGATTTCAGGCGTTCGGAGAGGCCACCGGCCAGGCTCAGACCCGGTACACGCATCAGTTTGCCTCCCGCGCCAGTTGAGCAAAGACGTCACCACGCTGCTCAAAGTTCTTAAACTGGTCCAGGCTGGCGCAGGCGGGAGAGAGCAGCACCAGATCACCCGGCTGAACCTGGTCGGCAATCTGTTGCATCGCTTCAGCCATCGTTTCCGTCTGCACTGAAATCTCCGGACGCAAGGCGGCCAGCGCCGCACCATCACGGCCAAAGCAGTAAGTACGGATACGGTCGCCCTGCAAATAGCGGCTCAGCGAGCTGAAATCCGCCGATTTGCCATCACCGCCCAGCAGCAACCACAACGTTCCCTTCACCTGTAAACCATTCAGCGCAGCTTCTGTGCTGCCGACATTGGTGGCCTTGGAGTCATTAATCCAGCGTACGCCATTGTGTTCATGCACCAGCTGGAAGCGGTGTGGTAGGCCTCCAAAGGTGGTTAATGCTTTCAGGCTGGTGGCTCGCGGCAGGCCCACGGCATCGGCCAGCGCCAGTGCCGCCAGGGCATTGGTATAATTGTGCTGACCGACGAGGTGCATTTCGTCGGTGTTTAAGACTTTCTCGCCTTTCACGCGCAGCCAGACACTGCCCTGCTGGCGATTAAGATGATAATCGCCCACATCAGCACCAAAGCTGACACAGCGTTTATCCGCTCCGCGGACTGGCATGGTCATCGCATCGTCAGCGTTCACCACGCAGACGGCGGCATTTTCATAAATACGTAGCTTAGCGGCGCGATACTGCTGCATTCCCAGCGGATAGCGATCCATATGATCTTCAGTGACGTTGAGGATCGTGGCCGCTGCCGCCCGAAGGCTGACGGTGGTCTCCAGCTGGAAGCTGGAGAGCTCAAGCACATACAGCTGCGCGGGGTTGTCCAGCAGCATCAGCGCTGGCAAACCAATATTGCCGCCGACACCCACCTGCCAGCCCGCCGCTTTCGCCATTTCTCCCACCAGCGTGGTGACGGTGCTTTTCCCATTGGAACCGGTGATAGCCACAATCGGTGCCTGCGCTTCACGGCAGAACAGCTCGATATCGCCAACGATTTCCACCCCCGCATCGGCGGCATCCATCAGCGAAGGATGGCTCAGCGCCATACCCGGGCTGGCAACAATCAGATCGGCACTTTGCAGCCAGTCATCATTTAACGAACCCAACCAGCGCTCGACGTTTTCCGGCAGCTTTTCCAACCCCGGTGGCACGACACGGGTATCCATCACGCGTGGCGTTACGCCGCGTGAGACAAAGAAATCAACACAGGAGAGGCCCGTCAGACCCAACCCGATAATGACCACTTTTTTACCCTGATAGTCAGCCATAATTAACGCACCTTCAGTGTTGCCAGGCCAATCAGCACCAGCATCAGTGAAATGATCCAGAAACGCACGATGACGCGAGGTTCTGGCCAGCCTTTCAATTCATAGTGATGGTGGATCGGCGCCATGCGGAAAATACGTTGCCCGCGCAGTTTGAACGACCCGACCTGCAGGATCACCGACAGCGTTTCCACCACAAACACACCGCCCATGATCACCAGCAGGAACTCCTGGCGCAGCAGCACGGCGATGGTTCCCAGCGCGCCGCCCAGCGCCAGTGAACCCACATCACCCATAAAGACCTGTGCCGGGTAAGTGTTGAACCACAGGAACCCTAAGCCCGCACCGACAATCGCGGTACAGACAATCACCAGTTCACCGGCATGGCGCAGATACGGAATATGCAGATACTCAGCAAACTTCACGTTACCCGTTGCCCAGGCCACCAGGGCAAAGCCCGCAGCAACAAAAACGGTGGGCATAATCGCCAGGCCATCAAGGCCATCCGTCAGATTGACCGCATTGCTGGTGCCGACAATCACAAAGTAAGCCAGCAGCAGATACAGCAGCCCCAGTTGCGGCATCACGTCTTTAAAGAACGGCACAACCAGTTCGGTCGCCGGGGTATCTTTGCCGATCATGTACATCACGAAAGCCGCAGCCAGCGCAATCACCGACTGCCAGAAGTATTTCCAGCGGGCAATCAAGCCTTTGGTGTCTTTGCGCACGACTTTACGATAGTCATCCACAAAGCCAACGGCGCCATAGCCTAACAGCACGAACAGTACGCACCAGACATACGGATTGGAAGGATAGGCCCACAGCAGCACTGAAATCGTGATGGCAGTGAGGATCATAATCCCGCCCATCGTCGGCGTGCCGCGCTTGCTGAAATGCGATTCCGGGCCGTCGTTACGTACAACCTGACCAAAAGACATTTCCTGCAGGCGGGCAATCATTCGCGGCCCCATCCACAAGGAGATAAACAGCGCGGTCAGCAGGCTGACAATGGCGCGAAACGTCAGATACGAAAAGACGTTAAAGCCGGAATAAAATGTGACCAGATGCTCGGCCAGCCAGACTAACATGCGCCTTTCTCCTGTAAGGTTTGCACAACCTGCTCCATCGCAGCACTGCGTGAACCTTTAACCAATACGGTAATCTGTTGATGTTGTGACAGTAGCTCACGCGCACGCGCGCTGAGTGCTGCCTTATCACGGAAGTGCTCACCCACACCGCTGGCATCAGAGATGTCCTGGCTGAGTGAACCTACACTTAATACTTTGTCGATACCGGCGGCCTGTATGGCTGCACCCACCTGACGGTGGCACTCGGCGGCCTCAGCCCCCAGTTCGCCCATATCGCCGACGATCATCACGCGATAACCCGGCATCTCAGCCAGTACCTGTGCGGCGGCGGTCATCGAACCCACGTTGGCGTTGTAGCTGTCGTCCAGCAGCAACTGGTCCGCACCCAAGATCACCGGGAACAGACGCCCCGGAACGGCTTGCAGCGAACTCAGCCCTTGTTTTACTGCACTCAGCGGCGCGCCAACCGATAACGCCAGTGCACTGGCGGCCAGCGCGTTGGCAATATTGTGACGCCCCGGCAGCGGCAGCATCACCGCCACATCGCCTTTCGGCGTATGTAAGGTGAACTGCGTGCCCTGAGTGCTAAATGTCACGTCCGTGGCATAAAAATCACTGTCAGCCTGCTGCTCGGGCGAAAAACGCCAGACCGTTTTGGCATGCAGCGCCTGCTGCCAGTGCGGCCAGTCGTTGCTGTCGTTGTTGATAATCGCAGTGCCATGCAGCGGCAGGCCGTTAAAAATCTCACCTTTGGCTTTCGCCACGCCCGCCAGCGACCCGAACCCTTCCAGGTGCGCGGCAGCAAGATTATTCACCAGCGCCGTTTCCGGCCGGGTCAGTTCAGTGGTGTATGCGATCTCGCCCTGGTGGTTAGCCCCCAGTTCAATCACCGCATACTGATGATCGGTTGTCAGACGAAGCAGCGTCAGTGGCACACCGATGTCGTTATTCAGGTTTCCGGCGGTATACAGCGTCTCACCACATTCGCGCAGGATAGCGGCCGTCATCTCTTTCACGGAGGTCTTGCCAGAGGAGCCAGTCAGCGCCACAACGCGGGCACCCGATTGTTGACGGACCCAACCTGCCAGCTGGCCCAGTGCAATACGGGTATCCGCCACCACCACCTGCGGCACGGCGACAGGTAAGTGCTTACTCACTAATAACGCAAGCGCACCCGAGGTGAGTGCATCAGCAACAAAGTCATGTGCATCAAAGCGTTCGCCTTTCAAGGCGATAAACAGACAGCCTGCGGTGACCTTACGGGTATCCGTGGTGACCGCATCCATCGTCAGGTCGCTGCCATACAGCGTGCCGCCGGTGATGTCTGCCAGTTGCCGTAGCGTAAAAGCAATCATGCGAGAACCCCCAGCAGACGTGCGACGGTCACACGGTCAGAGTAATCAAAGCGCTGGTTACCGATGATCTGATAATCTTCATGGCCTTTACCCGCCACCAGAACAATGTCGCCTTCCTGCGCCTGCATTACCGCGTTAGTGACCGCTTGCGCACGTCCCATCACCACGCGTGCACGGCCCGCATCCAGCAGTCCACTCAGTACATCGGCAACAATCGCCGCCGGATCTTCGCTGCGTGGGTTGTCGTCAGTAATCACCACGACATCGGCAAACTGCTCGGCAATGGCCCCCATCAGCGGACGTTTACCTTTGTCACGATCGCCACCGCAGCCGAACAGGCACCACAGCTGACCTTTACAGTGCAGTCGCGCGGCTGCCAGCGCTTTCTCCAGAGCATCCGGCGTGTGGGCATAATCCACCACCACCGTTGGTTTGCCCGGTGCGCTGAACACTTCCATACGCCCGGTCACTGGCAGCAGTTGCTGGCCGGTAGAGGTCAGTGCAGCCAGCGGATAATCCAGAGACAGCAGCGTAGCCAGTGCCACCAGCAGATTGCTGACGTTAAATGCCCCCATCAGGCGGCTTTCAATTTCACCGTTCCCCCAACTGGATTCAAAACGCACAGAGGCCCCACCATCGTGGTAGTTAACGTCTGTTGCTTTCAGCCAGCGCCCACGGCAGCCGGGCTGTAAATTATTTTCCATCGTGACCGCGACGGCATCGGGCAATTTTTCCAGCCAGCGGCGACCCACATCGTCATCCGCATTAATGATCGCCTGGCCCACCTGATGCTCGGAGAACAGCAGCCATTTAGCCGCTTCGTAACGCGTCATATCACCATGATAGTCAAGGTGATCACGGCTCAGGTTGGTGAACGCAGCTGCCGCAAACGGCAAAGCAGCCACGCGATGCTGCACGAGGCCGTGTGAGGAGACTTCCATCGCTGCCAGCGTAGCGCCTTTGTTCACCAGCGAGGCCAGCAGGTGCTGCACATCCACCGCCGAGCCTGTCGTATTTTCCGCAGGTGCCAGTTGTCCGTAGACACCGTTACCCACCGTGCCCATCACCGCACCGGTTTCGCCCAACAACTGCGCCCACTGAGCCAGCAGCTGGGTGATGGTGGTTTTTCCATTAGTACCCGTGACGCCAATCAGCTTCAGTTTCTCACCTGGCTGCTGATAAAAACGCCCGGCCAGCGCAGACAGACGCTGAGAAAGCTGTGCGAGGAAGATCACCGGCACACCGTGCATCTGCACGATCTGTCCGTCTTCTGCTTCACCTTCGGCTTCGGCAATCACTGCCGCCACGCCTTGGGCAATCGCCTGAGGAATAAAACGGCGCCCGTCGGCCGCGTGGCCTTTTATCGCCACAAACAGATCGCCGGATGCCGCAATACGGCTGTCCAGCGTCATTTCACGCAGTGGGAGCTCCGGTGCGCCAGGCACCCAGGGGGCCAGTAAGTCGCGCAGATTACGATCGGTCACTCGATCCCTCATTCTTGTTAGTTACCATCTCGTTCTTGTCACTGGTGGGTAGCGCATCCGGTTCAACATTCATGGTGCGCAATACACCGCCCATGATGGCGCCAAACACGGGCGCAGATACCGCACCGCCGTAATATTTTCCTGCCTGGGGATCGTTAATCACCACCACCAGTGCAAAACGAGGGTTGCTGGCGGGTGCAACACCCGCGGTATAAGCAATGTATTTGTTCACGTACTTGCCGTCCGGACCGACTTTCTTCGCCGTACCGGTTTTAATCGCAATACGGTAACCCTTGATCGCAGCTTTCACGCCACCGCCACCGGGCAAAGCAACGCTTTCCATCATGTGCAACACGGTGCGCACCTGCGCTTCAGGGAAAACGCGTTGCCCCCCCCCCGGCGGGTCAACTTTGGTAATCGACAATGGGCGATAGATGCCGTAGCTGCCCATTGTTGCGTAGACTCGCGCTAACTGTAACGGCGTTACCATTAGCCCATAGCCGAAAGAGAAGGTGGCCCTCTCTATGTCAGACCACCGTTGTTTTTGAGGATATAAGCCACTGCTTTCTCCGACCAACCCCAAATTGGTCGCTTTGCCGAACCCAAAACGAGAGTAAGTATCCACTAACGCATTGGACGGCATCGCTAACGCCAGTCGTGAAACACCGACGTTAGACGACTTCTGTAGTACCCCGGTCAGCGTCAATTCGCTGTAACGCGCCACGTCTTTAATCTCATGGCCGTTAATCCGGTAAGGCACCGTGTTGAGTACGCTACCTTCACGAACCACGCCACGTTGCAGCGCCGTCATCACCACCATCGGTTTGACGGTGGAACCCGGTTCGAAAATATCGGTGATAGCACGGTTACGCATCACATCTTTGGTGGTACCAGACAGGTTATTCGGGTTATAGGCCGGACTGTTCGCCATCGCCAGCACTTCGCCCGTGTTCACATCCACCAGCACCGCCGTACCTGATTCCGCCTTGTTAAACGCCACGGCGTTATTCAATTCGCGATAGACCTGTGCCTGAAGGCGTTCGTCGATGCTCAACGCCAGGTTATGCGCTGCCTGGCTGTCTACCGTGGAAATATCTTCAATCACGCGGCCGAAACGGTCTTTACGCACCGTACGTTCGCCCGGTTGACCTGTCAGCCACTTATCAAAACTTTTCTCAACGCCTTCAATGCCCTGTCCATCGATGTTGGTGAAACCAATCAGATGGGAGGTCACCTGCCCGGCAGGGTAATAGCGGCGTGACTCTTCACGCAGGAAGATACCCGGCAGTTTGAGTTTCTTGATGTAATCGCCAATGGCTGGATTCACCTGACGCGCCAGATAAACAAAGCGGCCATTCGGATTGGCATTAACACGTGCCGCCAACTGGTCAAGGGGGATAGAAAGCGCATCGGATAAGGCTTTCCAGCGGCTGTCTAGCGTAATACCGCCTTTGTCGTGCAGTTCTTTCGGATCGGCCCAGATCGCATTGACCGGCACACTGACCGCCAGTGGTCGGCCCGCACGGTCGCTGATCATCCCGCGCGAGGTTGGGATGGCCTGAACGCGCAGTGAGCGCATATCCCCTTCTCGCACCAGTCGGTCAGGGTTAATGACCTGAAGATACGCAACCCGCAACAGCAGGCCTGCCAGCGCCAGAAAAATACAGCCACACAGCAACGCAAAACGCCAGCTTACAAAGCTGGCCTGATCTTCCGTGCGTTTCGACTTCTGCGTTTTGGTTGCGGCTCTCATTGAGTCCGTATGTCCTTATTGCTGTACCACAATATTTTCCTGAGAAGGATCAACGTGTTGCATCTGAAGTTTCTCCGTTGCTGTGCGTTCCACCCGGCTGTGATCGCCCAGTGCATTCTCTTCAAGGATCAGGTTACGCCACTCGATATCGAGGGCGTCGCGTTCCAGCACAAGCTGCTCGCGCTGAGCGGTCAGCAGGCGAGTTTTGTGTGCCGTCGTCACCACCAGCACGGCTGAAACCAGCGAGGCAACCAGCAGGATCAGAGGGATCTTGCCATGGCGCAGCAGGTCCCCGCCGATCACTCCCGGCAGGCTGTGACGTTCGTTGCCGATCATGACGCCGTGCGCTCCGCAATACGCAGTACGGAACTGCGCGCGCGCGGGTTATCACCAACTTCAGTGTCGCCAGGCATCATTTTCCCCAGGGCTTTCAGACGACGTCCGCCCAGGCTGTTCAGCTGTGCTTCGGTCATCGGGATACCATGAGGCACCTGAGGACCGCGACTCTGTTCACGCATAAAACGCTTCACAATGCGGTCTTCCAGCGAGTGGAAGCTGATCACCGAGAGACGTCCACCCGGAGACAATGCGCTCAGTGCACCTTTCAGCGCCTGCTCAATTTCTTCCAACTCACTGTTTACCCAGATACGGATTGCCTGGAAACTACGCGTAGCAGGGTGTTTAAACTTGTCTTTGACTGGCGTTGCCGCATAGATCACGTCGGCCAGCTCTTTGGTTCGGGTCATTGGCTGTTCGCGGTTGCGCTCAACAATGGCGCGTGCGATACGTTTAGCAAAGCGCTCTTCACCAAAGGTTTTCAGCACAAAGACAATGTCTGTTTCTTCTGCTTTCAGCAGCCACTCGGCCGCCGACTGACCGCGCGTGGGGTCCATACGCATATCCAGCGGCCCATCGCGCATGAAGGAGAAACCACGTTCGGCATCATCAAGCTGGGGTGAAGAAACACCCAGATCCAGCAGGATCCCGTCGATTTTTCCGGTGAGCCCACGCTCTTCGACATACTCCGCCAGTGCGGAAAAAGGGCCATGAATGATGTTGAAGCGCGGATCGGTGATCTCAGCAGCGGCGGCAATAGCCTGCGGATCGCGGTCGATGGCATACAAACGTCCCTGCTCTCCCAGTTGGGAAAGGATCAGGCGTGAATGTCCACCGCGCCCAAAGGTGCCATCAATGTAGATGCCGTCAGAATGAATATTGAGGCCGTTTACCGCCTCATCTAAAAGCACTGTGGTGTGTTTAAAAGTATCCTGCATAGCTATAACGACAAATCCTGCAGCCGGTCAGACAAAGGCGCCTGAGAGGACTGCTCTGCGTCAATATCTTCCTTGACTTGTTGATACCAGGTCTGTTCATCCCACAGCTCAAACTTGTTGAACTGTCCAACCAGCATCACTTCTTTTGTCAGACTCGCATGTTGACGAAGGGTATTCGCCAGCAACAAACGGCCTGCATTATCCATCTGGCATTCACTGGCGTGCCCCAGTAACAGGCGTTGTACACGGCGCTCTGCTGGGTTCATGCTGGATAAACGAGACAGCTTTTGTTCAATAATTTCCCATTCGGGCAGGGTATAGAGCAACAGGCATGGCTGGTGGAGGTCAATGGTACAAACCATTTGCCCTTGTGATTCCCCGATCAGCGTTTCGCGATAGCGCGTTGGCACGGCAAGCCGCCCTTTGCTGTCGAGATTGACTAACGTTGCCCCTCGGAACATGCCAGTCTCACCCCCCAGTTACCCAAGATCACCACTTAACTCCACAAATTCCCACCAAAAGAGTGTACGGAGCAGAGGAAAACATTGTCAAGCCGCAGCAATGACTGAATGGCACTATTTCTTCGTGAGGTAAAATAGGGGGAAGTTAAAAACAAACGACCTTAAGAGGAAATTTAAAAATAAACTAATGAATAATGGCAGGAAATTCTCACAAGCCTGTCAATTGCTCAAAAACTTACCACCTATTCATCGCAAAAAATAAGCTGCCCGCTTTGCGACGTGGGCGGCATTTTAAGTTATTTCTTAAAATTTTCCCAGCACAACCCCAGTGACAGCGCAGGGTACTGTGACTGGCAAGTTACAGAGTATTTATAAACGTCAGGCTTTATAATCAGATGCTGACATTCAGCCTATCTTTTTACTTTTATTTACCCGACCTCTCTCCACCATCATGGCTAAATTGTGCCCACCCTGTTGGACAGATAAGAAAAAGGCAGCTTTCGCTGCCCTGAGTTTTCAGTTTGTTTTACGGTTTAAACGACCCCGTCGATAAAGATTACGACGGATTCGTGTCAGACCCGGTTTAGGTTTACGGGGCTCATCAAGGCTGGCAAGCACCAACTCAAGGACACGCTCCGCAACATCGCGGTGTCGCTGCCCCACGGCCAGCACCGGGCAATCGAGGAAGTCCAGTAACTCATGGTCGCCAAATGTGGCGATGGCCAAATCCTGCGGCAGCCGCCCTTCCCGACGCAACGTCACATCCATTACGCCCTGCAACAGGCCGAAAGATGTGGTAAACAGCGCCTCAGGCATGTCATGGGTTTCCAGATATTTTTCAAATAATGTTGCTGCGGCACTGCGCTCAAAACTGTTGGCATAAATGTAGTCGATCGGCCGTTCGTCCCCTTTCCATGCATCCCGAAAGCCCAACTCACGAAGGAAGCTGACGGACAGTTCCGGTAACGCCCCCAGGAAAAGCACTGATTTTGCGGGCAACTTACGCAATTCAGCACCCAATGCTTCGGCATCATCCTGATCGGCACCCACCACGCTGGTAAAGTGCTCACGATCCAGCGCACGGTCCAGAGCAATGATAGGCAGTGGATCGTTAATCCAGCGCTGATAGAACGGGTGCTCCGGCGGCAAGGAGGTAGAGACAATAATGGCATCCACCTGGCGTTGCAGCAGGTGTTCCACACAGCGCATTTCGTTATCAGGCTGATCTTCCGAACAGGCGATCAGTAACTGGTAGCCTCGCTGGCGGGCCTGGCGCTCCAGATAGTTCGCAATCCTTGTGTAGCTGGTATTTTCCAGGTCAGGAATAACCAGTCCTATCGAACGCGTGCGTCCGGCGCGTAACCCCGCAGCCACTGCATTCGGATGGTAATTATGCTCACGCACCACCGCCATAACCTTCTCGACGGTTTTATCGCTGACACGATACTGCTTGGCCTTGCCATTAATCACGTAGCTGGCCGTCGTACGCGAAACACCCGCGAGGCGCGCAATTTCATCCAGTTTCACAATAACCCCACAATTCGCTATGGATTAGTATTTGTAACATCTAACCGCAGAATAGTTTAGCGAGCAACCGCTTTTCATCTGCGACAGGGGCTTTGTGACAAAATAAAAAAACCCGGCATTACGCCGGGTTAACAAACATTCGGGATTCGGGTGGGAAGCTATCAACGCATAATGCGTTCGCCGCGCGCCACACCAACAATACCTGAACGCGCAACTTCAACGATTTCCGCGACTTCACGTACGGCGCTGAGGAAGGCATCCAGCTTGTCACTGGTGCCCGCAAGCTGAACCGTGTAAAGCGATGGCGTTACATCCACAATCTGACCACGGAAAATTTCAGCACAGCGTTTGACCTCTTCACGCCCATAGCCGCTGGCCTGGATCTTCACCAGCATGATCTCACGCTCGACGAAAGCGCCCTGCCCGAGTTCGCTGACACGCAGCACATCAACCAGCTTGTGCAGCTGCTTCTCGATCTGCTCCAGAACCTTTTGGTCACCCACGGTCTGAATCGTCATACGCGACAGCGTCGGATCGTCCGTGGGTGCCACGGTCAGGCTTTCAATGTTATAGCCGCGCTGGGAGAACAGGCCTACCACGCGGGACAATGCGCCGGATTCGTTTTCCAGCAGAACCGATAATACACGACGCATAGTTACGTCCTCTCCGTTTTGCTCAACCACATTTCGTCCATACCGCCACCGCGAATATGCATCGGGTAAACGTGTTCCGTGCCGTCAACGTTAACATCAACAAACACCAGGCGCTCGCGGCCCAGATGTTCGAGCGCTTCTGCCAGCTTCGATTCCAGTTCATCAGGATGGCTGATGGAGATACCTACGTGACCATAAGCCTCTGCCAGGCGGACAAAATCAGGGAGCGATTCCATATACGACTGCGAATGGCGACCGGAATAAATCATGTCCTGCCACTGCTTCACCATGCCCAGGACACGGTTGTTCAGATTCAGCACCAGTACCGGAATGCCGTACTGCAACGCGGTAGACAGCTCCTGGATATTCATCTGAATACTGCCATCGCCAGTGACACACACGACGGTTTCCTGCGGCAGAGCCAGCTTCACGCCCAGTGCAGCCGGCAGGCCAAAGCCCATCGTTCCCAGGCCACCGGAGTTGATCCAGCGGCGTGGTTTATCAAACTGATAATAGAGCGCAGCAAACATCTGGTGCTGACCCACGTCGGAAGTGACGTAAGCATCGCCATTTGTCAGGCGATAGATGGTTTCGATCACCGCCTGCGGCTTGATCTTATCGCTGGTACGGTCAAACTCGAGGCACTGACGTGAACGCCATTGATCGATGCTCTGCCACCAGTCGCG
>NZ_JBBGYT010000441.1:74603-437808 GCF_037479575.1 Erwinia sp. MYb416 | reverse complement strand
TACTGCAACGCGGTAGACAGCTCCTGGATATTCATCTGAATACTGCCATCGCCAGTGACACACACGACGGTTTCCTGAGGCAGAGCCAGCTTCACGCCCAGTGCAGCCGGCAGGCCAAAGCCCATCGTGCCCAGGCCACCGGAGTTGATCCAGCGGCGTGGTTTATCAAACTGATAATAGAGCGCAGCAAACATCTGGTGCTGACCCACGTCGGAAGTGACGTAAGCATCGCCATTTGTCAGGCGATAGATGGTTTCGATCACCGCCTGCGGCTTGATCTTATCGCTGGTACGGTCAAACTCGAGGCACTGACGTGAACGCCATTGATCGATGCTCTGCCACCAGTCGCGTACGCTGTCGTAATTCTGCTGCACATCGCTCTGTGCCAGCAGTTCCAGCATCTGTTGTAGAACCAGTTTGGCATCACCCACGATTGGCACATCCGCTGCAACCGTTTTCGATATCGACGTCGGATCGATATCGATATGCAGCACCGTGGCATTCGGGCAATATTTCGCCAGATTGTTGGTGGTACGGTCATCAAAACGCACACCGACTGCGAAGATCACATCGGCGTTGTGCATCGTCATATTGGCTTCATAGGTGCCATGCATACCGAGCATGCCCACACACTGGCGGTGCGTGCCAGGGAATGCACCCAGGCCCATCAGTGAAGTGGTCACCGGGATATTCAGCGTTTCAGCCAGCTGGCGTAGTTCGTCATGACAAACGGCATTAATCACGCCACCGCCGGCATAGATTACCGGCTTTTTCGCGGCCAGCAGAGTTTGCAGCGCGCGTTTAATCTGGCCTTTGTGGCCCTGAGTCGTCGGATTGTACGAACGCATGCTGACTTCATCAGGCCAGACATACGGCAGCTTATTCGCCGGGCTCATCATATCTTTAGGCAGATCAACCACCACCGGTCCGGGACGACCGCTGGCCGCCAGCCAGAATGCTTTCTTCATAATGGTCGGGATATCTTCTACCCGTTTCACCATAAAGCTGTGTTTGACCACCGGGCGGGAAATACCCACCATGTCGCACTCCTGGAAGGCGTCGTAGCCGATCAGGGAAGACATGACCTGGCCGGATAGCACGACCATCGGGATGGAGTCCATATAAGCGGTAGCAATACCGGTAATCGCATTGGTTGCACCCGGTCCTGAGGTCACCAGCACCACACCCACATCACCGGTTGCACGTGCGTAGCCGTCGGCCATATGCACAGCACCCTGCTCGTGACGGACAAGGATATGATCCACGCCACCAACGGTTTGCAGAGCGTCATAGATATCGAGGACCGCTCCGCCGGGATAGCCGAATACATGTTTTACGCCCTGATCGATTAACGATCGGACCACCATCTCGGCTCCTGACAACATCTCCATTTTTGCCTCCAGGCTTAAGGTGCTGATTTATCTTGCACGGACAGCATAACGTCACCGGACGGCAGATAAGGTCAAAACCTGTTTTTTTTATGCTCAGATAGTGGAAGTCATTTCCAAAATCCAGGTACAGGGCGAAGCCCCAGTTTTTTGAGGTTATGGCAAATACCATAACCGTAGAAAAGTTGGCAGGCAAACGGCAAACCTTACGACATGTGCGGAAAGTGATAATTAAGGCTCTGCCCGCCTGCCCCTGCCATCGACAATTACACTGACGATTTCCCGTTCTAAAAGCGGATTATTCTGCGACGAAGAAATATGCATTGTGATCGTTTTGTTATTAAAACTTTGTGGCCTTTAATGCCCGGCGCGCCAAATAATTCCCACGCTTTGAGGATTGTTATTGAAGGTTGACAGCCCCGGTCTTTATCAGGTATCAATAAAGTCACTGCCAGAATTTAATGAGGTTTGAATCAATGATCCGCACTCACCGCCTACTCGGTCTACTACTAAACGCATCCTCTTTGCGCGGTAGACTGGTGGGCGGAATCAATCACTGATTCAGGCCTGTAAAACCTAAGAAACCCGCGCCGATGCGCGGGTTTTTTTATGCTCGCAGCAGCAGGCGACGTAAACCAGACAAGGAACTATTCCATGAGCGACCAAGTCATTATTTTCGATACCACTCTGCGCGATGGCGAACAGGCATTACAGGCCAGCCTGAGTGTGAAAGAAAAACTGCAAATTGCCCTGGCACTCGAACGTATGGGCGTTGACGTGATGGAGGTCGGTTTCCCGGTGTCGTCTCCTGGTGATTTTGAATCCGTCCAGACCATCGCCCGCCAGATTAAAAATAGCCGGGTCTGTGGCCTGGCACGCTGTGTAGAAAAAGATATCGACGCGGCCTATGAAGCGCTGCGTGTTGCAGATGCCTACCGTATTCACACCTTCCTCGCCACCTCGCCGATGCATATCGCCACCAAGCTGCGCAGCACGCTGCCAGAAGTGATTGAGCGTGCAGTCAAAATGGTGAAACGCGCACGTAACTATACGGACGACGTGGAGTTCTCGTGCGAGGATGGCGGACGCACCCCCATTGATGACCTGTGCCGCGTAGTGGAAGCGGCAATTAATGCCGGTGCCACCACCATCAACATCCCTGATACCGTGGGTTACACGCTGCCGTACGAATATGCCAACATCTTTAGCGCATTACGCGATCGTGTGCCGAATATTGATAAAGCCATTCTGTCTGTTCATACCCACGACGACCTGGGGATGGCGGTAGGTAATGCGCTGGCCGCCGTTAACGCGGGCGCCCGTCAGATTGAAGGGGCGATGAATGGCCTGGGTGAGCGCGCAGGTAACTGTGCGCTGGAAGAAGTGATTATGGCGATTAAAACCCGCGGACAATTGATGAACGTTCAGACGCGGATTAATCATCAGGAGATCTACCGTACCTGCCAGACCGTCAGCAAAATCTGCAACATGCCTATCCCTGCCCACAAAGCGATTATCGGCTCCAATGCTTTCGCTCACTCTTCCGGTATCCACCAGGATGGCGTGCTGAAAAATCGCGAAAACTACGAAATCCTGACACCAGAATCCATCGGTCTGAAACAGGTGCAGTTAAACCTGACCTCACGTTCCGGCCGTGCTGCCGTGAAGCACCGCATGGAAGAAATGGGTTACACCGACAGCGAATACAATATGGATACGCTGTACGACGCATTTAAGGCGCTGGCCGATAAAAAAGGCCAGGTGTTCGATTATGACCTGGAAGCACTGGCTTTTATCAACAAACAATCTGAAGAGCCAGAATACTTCACGCTGGATACCTTCAACGTGCAGTCCGGCTCCAGCGTGATTGCGACCGCTACCGTGCAACTGGGCTGCGGTGAAGAACAGAAGACTGAAGCGGCGACCGGAAACGGCCCGGTGGATGCGGTGTATCAGGCGATTAACCGCATTACCAGCTTCGATACCGAGCTGATCAACTATCAGCTGACCGCTCAAGGTCACGGTAAAGATGCCCTGGGTCAGGTGGATATCGTGGTGCAGTACAACGGCCGCAAATTCCACGGCGTAGGCCTGGCGACGGATATCGTCGAATCCTCGGCTAAAGCGATGGTCAACGCACTGAACACTATCTGGCGCGCACGTCAGGTTGAACAGGAATTACAGCGTAAGTCTCAGATCAAAGACCAAAAGGAAGCCGTATAACATGTCCCGCACTTACCATATCGCAGTGTTACCCGGTGATGGCATCGGCCCGGAAGTGATGGCACAGGCCAGTAAAGTCCTGGACGCTATTCGCCAGCGTTTTGATCTGCGTATCTCCACCAGCGAGTATGACGTTGGCGGTATCGCCATTGACCGCCACGGCGTACCCTTGCCTGAGGGCACCGTCAAAGGCTGTGAGCAGGCTGACGCTATTCTGTTCGGTTCTGTTGGTGGCCCAAAATGGGAACACCTTCCACCGACCGAGCAGCCTGAGCGCGGCGCCCTGTTGCCACTGCGCAAACATTTCCAGCTGTTCAGTAACCTGCGTCCGGCCAGCCTGTATCAGGGGCTGGAAGATTTCTGCCCGTTGCGCCGTGATATTGCCGATCAGGGGTTTGATATCCTGGTGGTCCGTGAACTGACCGGTGGGATTTACTTCGGCCAGCCGAAAGGCCGCGAAGGCAGCGGTATGCATGAACGCGCTTTCGACACCGAGGTGTATCACCGTTTCGAAATCGAACGCATTGCGCGTATCGCCTTTGAATCCGCGCGTAAACGCCGTAACAAAGTCACCTCGATTGATAAAGCCAATGTGCTGCAATCCTCGATTCTCTGGCGTCAGATTGTGAATGAAGTCGCACAGGACTACCCGGACGTCGAGTTAAGCCATATGTATATCGACAATGCCACCATGCAGCTGATCAAGGCGCCGTCACAGTTTGACGTGATGCTGTGTTCTAACCTGTTCGGTGACATCCTGTCCGATGAATGTGCCATGATCACTGGCTCGATGGGCATGCTGCCGTCAGCCAGCCTGAACGAAAAAGGCTTTGGTCTGTTTGAACCGGCCGGTGGCTCCGCCCCGGATATTGCCGGTAAAAATATTGCTAACCCGGTGGCGCAGATCCTGTCGCTGGCCCTGCTGCTGCGCTACAGCCTGAATGCGGCCGATGCCGCTGATGCGATTGAGCAGGCCATTAACCGTGCGCTGGAAGAAGGTTTCCGCACCGGCGATCTGGCAGGCAGCGGCAAGGCGATCGGCACCGATGAAATGGGCAGCGTGATTGCCCGGTTTATTCGCGAAGCATAAAAATATGAAAACACTGTACGAGAAGCTGTTTGATGCGCATGTCGTGCACGAAGCACCCAATGAAACGCCGCTGATCTATATCGACCGTCACCTTGTCCATGAGGTGACGTCAGCGCAGGCCTTTGACGGTCTGCGCGCACACGGTCGCCCGGTGCGCCAGCCGTCAAAAACCTTTGCCACGATGGATCACAACGTCTCCACTCAGTCGCGTGACATCAATGCCAGCGGCGAGATGGCACGGATTCAGATGTCGATGTTGATCAAAAACTGTGAGGCCTTTGGCGTCCAGCTGTTTGACCTCAGCCATCAATTCCAGGGCATTGTGCATGTGATGGGGCCAGAGCAGGGATTATCACTGCCTGGCATGACCATTGTTTGCGGTGATTCCCACACCTCAACCCACGGTGCACTCGGTGCGCTGGCCTTTGGCATCGGCACCTCCGAAGTGGAGCACGTACTGGCAACGCAAACGCTGAAACAGTCACGGGCGAAAACCATGAAGGTTGAGGTACGCGGTCAGACTGCGCCAGGGATTACTGCAAAAGATATCGCGCTGGCCATTATCGGTAAAACCGGCAGCGGTGGCGGCAACGGTCACGTTGTGGAGTTCTGCGGTGCAGCTGTCGAAGCGCTGAGCATGGAAGGGCGTATGAC
The DNA here is from genome assembly GCF_037479575.1 of Erwinia sp. MYb416. Classification (NCBI taxonomy): domain Bacteria; kingdom Pseudomonadati; phylum Pseudomonadota; class Gammaproteobacteria; order Enterobacterales; family Erwiniaceae; genus Erwinia; species Erwinia sp. MYb416. The sequence continues at coordinate 432,453 of NZ_JBBGYT010000441.1, read as the reverse complement.
CCTGTGCAATATGGCGATTGAACTGGGTGCCAAAGCCGGGCTGATTGCGCCCGATGACACCACCTTTAACTACGTCAATGGCCGCCGTTTTGCCCCTAAAGATGCCGCCTGGCAGCAGGCCGTCGACTACTGGCGTACGCTGAAAACTGATGAAGGCGCGCACTTCGACAAAGTGGTCACGCTGGATGCAGCAGATATAGCGCCGCAGGTCACCTGGGGAACCAACCCCGGTCAGGTGATTGCCGTCAGTGACCCGATTCCCGATCCGGCTTCGTTCAGCGATCCAGTGGAACGTGCCTCGGCAGAAAAAGCGCTGGCCTATATGGACCTGAAACCCGGTATCCGTCTGACCGACGTGCCGGTGGATAAAGTGTTTATCGGCTCCTGCACTAACTCGCGCATTGAAGATTTACGCGCGGCCGCAGCCGTGGTGAAAGGGCATAAGATTGCTCAGGGTGTGCAGGGCTACGTGGTGCCGGGTTCTGGCCCGGTGAAAGCGCAGGCAGAAGAAGAAGGTCTGGATAAGATCTTTATCGATGCGGGCTTTGAATGGCGTTTACCGGGCTGTTCTATGTGCCTGGCGATGAATAACGATCGCCTCAGCCCCGGAGAACGCTGTGCCTCCACCAGCAACCGCAACTTTGAAGGTCGTCAGGGCCGTGGCGGACGTACCCATCTGGTCAGCCCGGCCATGGCCGCCGCAGCGGCGGTCGCTGGTCACTTTGCTGATATCCGCGAGCTGATTTAAGGAACTGTTATGGCGAAAAAATTCACGCAGCACAGCGGTATCGTGGTGCCGCTGGATGCGGCTAACGTTGATACCGATGCGATTATCCCTAAGCAGTTTTTGCAGATGGTGACGCGCACCGGTTTCGGCCGCAACCTTTTTTATGACTGGCGTTATACCGACCCCGAAGGGCAAATTTCCAACCCGGAATTCGTGCTGAATAAGCCTGAGTTTAGCGGGGCCAGCATCATGCTGACGCGGGAAAATTTTGGCTGTGGTTCCTCACGCGAACACGCCCCCTGGGCGCTGACGGATTACGGAATTCAGGCCATTGTCGGTTCCGGTTTTGCCGATATCTTTGCTAACAACTCATTCAATAACCAGCTGCTACTGGTGACGCTGAGCGAAGCGGAAGTCGACGAGATGTTCCAGTTAGTGGCAGCGGAACCGGGCATTCGCTTCACGGTTGATCTGGAAAATCAGCAAGTGCGGGCCGGGGATAAAACCTACCCGTTTGAGATCGACAGCTTCCGCCGTCACTGCCTGATTAACGGGCTTGATGCGATTGGCCTGACCTTACAACACGACGCCGATATCACCGCGTACGAGCAAAAACAGCACGCGTTTTTGCGTTGATATTGCGGGCTGACCGAAAAAGAAGGTCAGCCCCTGGAACCTCTGTACGAGCCAGGCATGCGCGGCCCGTATTTATACCACGCGCTGTTCTCTGACCCGCCACGACAGCGCAAACGCCACCAGCGCCAGCAGTAACGCCACCCAGTACACCGAGTGATGGCCGAACGTCTCCGCCAGCGCCCCCTGCACCACACCCGCCAGGATCACCCCGGTTGAGATACTGTTGGTAAACAGCGTGGTGGCCGCACCAGGCCGCGACGGCATCAAGTCCTGGAACCAGATCATGCCAATCCCGGCAATAATGCCGATATACACCGCATTAAACAGCTGCAATATCATCAGTGCGGTGCGACTCTGGAACAGCACCAGACCAAGATAAAACAACGCCCCGCAGGCCACCGCCAGCAACATCATATTACGCTTACCAAAGCGTTTCACGTAGTGCCCTGCCAGCAGCATCACCGGGATCTCCAGCCCTGCCGCCGTCCCCATCAACAGACCGGCCAGCGTATCCGGCATTCCCAGCACGCTACTGATATACAACGGCATATCAATGATATACATCGTGTTACAGGTCCACATCAGGACCGATCCGATAAACAGCATACGCACATCGCGGCTCTTCCAGCCGCTGACGTCGGTGATGGGCACATCTGCTGTCGCAGCCTGCACGCGCGGCACCGACGGCAGGGTAAACCAGATTAATGCCACACAAACCACGAACAGCAGCGCAGCGACGAGAAACATGGTGGTAAAACCGTAGTTCAGCGCAATAGCAAAAGAGAGCGGCGGGCCAATTACCCACGCCAGTGATAACTGGGCGCGCATCACTGAACTAAACATCACCGCTTCACGGGCAGAGCTGTCAGCATATTCGCGTGCCAACGCAAAAATTTGCGGCATCGCCACGCTGGCGACCGCAGACAAGAAGACCCCGGCGGTAATTAACGTCAGATAATGACGATTGAAGGCGAATAACAACGCGTTACCTATCGCCATCACGCAGCAAAACAGGATCAGCATACGTCGGTCACCACGACTGTCCGAGCGTTTTGCCAGCAGCAGACTGACCACGATCCCCGCCACCGCATTCACCGTATAAAACAGCCCAACCCAGAAGGGGCGCACCGCCACTTCACGGCTCAGAAACAGGCTAAGAGTGGGGGCCTGCAACGCACCGGCAATCCCAACCATGAAAGAAACCGCCATAAAAGCCAGATAGACCGGATGAATACGACGGCGTTGGAGCGATGTCATGACGGATGCCTCGACTGGCTGAAATAAGAGTGAACAGACTCAGAGCTTAGAAGAAAACCGACGAAAAAAGCCAGCGGCTTACCGCTGGCTGGTGAAAAGCACCATACTCAGAATCAGGGCTTACGCCACTGTGAATGATTGAACGCCATTCCGAAGAATGCCTCCCGCTCTTTCATCTGTTGCCATTATCGCCGTAATATAAGGCAGGAAAAACAGACAGCTTTTAACACAGGGTTCCTCTTTTATGTCCTCACCCCGTTTACAGCAGCAATTTATCCGGCTCTGGCAATGTTGCGACGGCCAGCCACAGGAAACCACGCTCAGCGATCTGGCGGTACAGCTTAGCTGTTCCCGGCGTCATATGCGTAACCTGCTGAATGCCATGCAGGATCAGGGCTGGCTGGAGTGGCAGGCTGAGGCAGGACGCGGCAAGCGTTCACGCCTCACTTTCCGTTATACCGGGCTGGCGTTACAGCAACAACGGGCAGAGGACTTACTGGAACAGGACCGCATCGACCAACTGGTGCAACTGGTGGGGGATAAAAACCGCGTACGTCAGATGCTGCTCTCCCATTTAGGCCGCAGTTTCCGCCAGGGTAAACATATTCTGCGCGTGCTCTACTACCGTCCGTTACTGAATCTGCTGCCCGGGACGCCGCTGCGCCGCTCGGAAACGCATCTTGCGCGGCAAATCTTCAACGGGCTGGCACGGATAAATGAGGAAAACGGGGAAATCGAGCCGGATATTGCCCATCACTGGCAACAGATCGCCCCGCTGCACTGGCGCTTCTTTCTGCGCCCGGCCATCCACTTCCATCATGGCCGTGAACTGGAGGTTGAGGACGTCATTGCCACGCTCGTACGCTTACAAGAGCAACCGCTGTTCAGCCACCTCGAACGTATTGAATGCCACACGCCCTGGACGCTGGATATTCATCTCAGCCAGCAGGATAACTGGCTACCCTGGCTGCTGGGCAGTGTCAGCGCCATGATCCTGCCGAAAGAGTGGCCGCATATGCGTAATTTTGCCCGTCAGCCGGTGGGCACCGGCGCCTACGAGGTGGAACGCAACCAACACAGCCAGCTGCGCATTGCCGCCTTTGATGACTACTTTGGTTATCGCGCATTGATTGATGAGGTCAATATCTGGGTGCTGCCGGAGATCAGCGACGAACTGGTCTACTCCGGTGTCAAACTGCAAAGCGAAAACACTGATGAAAAATCCGAAGAGAGCCGACTGGAAGAGGGCTGCTATTTCCTGATGTTTGATCAGCGTTCTGAGCACGGATGTAACGAACAGCTGCGCCGCTGGATCAGCACCATTTTCAACCCTATCGCCCTGCTGAACCACAGCGGTATTGCCTACCAGCGCTACTGGTTCCCGGCCTACGGCCTGCTGCCACGCTGGCATCATCGCCGCGATATGGCCATTGCAGAGAAACCCGCCGGGCTAACCTCACTGACCATCACCTGGTACAGCGATCATATTGAACACCAGGGCATTGCCAACGCGCTCGGACCGATCCTTGCCGCACACGGCGTTGAGCTGATCACTCAGGAAATTGATTATGAAAGCTGGTATCGCGGCGAGGCTAAAAGCGATATCTGGCTGGGCAGCGCCAACTTTACCCTGCCGCTGGAGTTCTCTCTGTTTGCCCTGCTGTATGAGATCCCGCTGATGCACCACTGTGTGCCGACTGACTGGGAAAGCGATGCCCGACTCTGGCGCGAGCAGAAACTCTCGCTGGCCGACTGGAGCAAGCAGTTGATCGACAGCAACTTCCTCCATCCGCTGTTCCACCACTGGCTCCTGCTGCATGGACAGCGCAGTATGCGCGGTGTACGCATGAACACGCTGGGCTGGTTCGACTTTAAATCTGCCTGGTTCGCTCCCCCCGAATCATGACGCTTTCGTAACAAAGACGAAACCACTAGAATGAGCCGTTCTCAACGGGGTGCGAAAACATAAGCCGACGCCGGTTCACTGCCCGACGCCAGATCAATGCCTGCGCAGCACGTTTTCGCTGAGATAAAACCCGTCGAACCTGACCCGGATCATACCGGCGTAGGGATTTGAGAGTGTCACTGACTCAGATCCTTTGCGCATACCTTCAAGGAACGCAAAGTGTTGAAAAAATATTTACCTCTGCTGGTGCTGTTTTCCCTGCCTGCCCTCGCGGCCAAAGAAACCCTGACGGTTTACACCTACGACTCCTTCTCTGCCGAATGGGGACCGGGTCCAGCCATTAAGAAAGCCTTTGAAGCACAGTGTCACTGTGAACTGACATTCGTGGCCCTTGAAGATGGCGTCTCGCTGTTAAACCGGCTGCGCATGGAAGGCAAAAACAGCAAAGCGGATGTAGTGCTGGGCCTGGATAACAACCTGCTGGATGCCGCAGAAAAAACCGGGCTGTTCGCCGCCTCAAACACCGATACGTCCCACAGTACCGTCCCCGGCGGCTGGAAGAACACGACGTTTGTCCCTTATGACTACGGCTGGTTTGCTTTTGTCTATGACAAAACCAAGCTACAGAACCCGCCGAAAAGCCTGAAAGAATTGGTCGAGAGCGATCGTCCCCTGAAGGTGATCTACGAAGATCCGCGCACCAGCACCCCGGGCCTTGGCCTGCTGTTGTGGATGCAGCAGGTGTTTGGCGATAAAAGCCCGGAAGCCTGGCAGAAGCTGGCAAAGAAAACGGTGACCGTCACTAAAGGCTGGAGCGAGGCGTATGGCCTGTTCCTCAAGGGCGAAAGCGATATGGTGCTCAGCTACACCACCTCTCCCGCTTATCATCTGATTGAAGAGAAGAAAGATCAGTACGCCGCCGCCAACTTCAGCGAAGGGCACTATTTACAGGTGGAAGTCGCCGGTCAGTTGAAGTCCAGCAAGCAACCGAAGCTGGCGCAGCAGTTTATGCAGTTTGTGATGACTCCAGCGTTCCAGGACACCATCGCCACCGGCAACTGGATGTACCCGGCAATCAGCACGACGCTACCGGCGGGCTTCAATACCCTGACCGTCCCCACGACCTCACTGCAATACAGCCCACAGGACGTGGCAACACAGCGCAGCAACTGGATTAGTGCATGGCAACGCGCCGTCAGCCGCTAATTCCCGGCTGGTTAGTGCCCGGCGTGCTGGCTGCGATGCTGCTGGTCAGCGTGGCCTCGTTGGCGTTTTTTGCCCTTTGGCAGAATGCGCCCACCACCGACTGGCGCGGCCTCTGGCAGGATAGCTATCTGTGGCACGTGCTGCGCTTCTCCTTCTGGCAGGCACTGCTGTCCGCGCTGCTCTCGGTGTTGCCCGCCATTCCTCTGGCCCGGGCCCTTTACCGCCGCCGCTTCCCTGGCCGCAGCACGCTGCTGCGGCTGTGTGCCATGACGCTGGTGTTACCGGTACTGGTGGCGGTATTTGGTATTCTCAGCGTATATGGTCGCAGCGGCTGGCTGGCGCAGCTGTGCGCCCTGCTTGGCGTTGACTACACCTTCTCGCCTTACGGCCTGCAAGGTATCCTGCTGGCCCACGTCTTTTTCAACCTGCCACTGGCCACCCGCCTGCTGCTGCAGGCACTGCAGCAGATCCCCGGCGAACAGCGGCAGATCGCTGCACAGCTAGGCCTGAGTGGCTGGGCACATTTTCGTATTGTCGAATGGCCATGGCTGCGGCGCCAGATCCTGCCCGCCGCAGCGCTGATCTTTATGCTGTGCTTTGCCAGCTTTGCCACCGTACTGTCGCTGGGCGGCGGTCCGCAGGCGACCACCATTGAGCTGGCGATCTTCCAGGCATTGAGTTTCGACTACGATCCCGGGCGCGCAGCCCTGCTGGCGCTGTTACAGATGCTGTGCTGCCTGGGGCTGGTTATGCTAAGCCAGCGTCTGAGTAAAGCGATCCCAGCGGGCAGCGACAGCCTGGGCGGCTGGCGCAATCCGCAGGATAGCTGCCGTGCTCGCATACTGGATTTGTTGCTGATTGCCGCCGTATTACTGCTGATCCTGCCACCGCTGCTGGCCGTGGTGATCGACGGGTTGAATCAGGGGTTCAGCACGGTACTGCATCAGTCTGCGCTGTGGCAGGCAATGTTAACCTCTGTGCGCATTGCACTGGGAGCGGGAATACTCAGCGTGGTTCTGACGATGATGCTGCTGTGGAGCAGTCGTGAGCTGCGCCTGCGTCAGCGCCCGTTATGGGGACAAACGCTGGAAATGAGCGGTATGCTGATCCTCGCGATGCCTGGGATTGTGCTGGCAACCGGCTTTTTCCTGTTGCTCAACCAGACCATCGGGCTGCCCGAGTCAGCGGAAGGGATGGTGATCGCCACCAACGCACTGATGGCCGTTCCCTACGCGATGAAAGTGCTGGAAAACCCGCTGCGCGATATTGCCGGGCGCTATAGCCTGCTGTGTCTGTCGCTGGATATTCGTGGCTGGAACCGCCTGCGGCTGATTGAACTGCGCGCGCTGAAACGCCCACTGGCACAGGCGCTGGCCTTTGCCTGCGTGTTGTCGATTGGTGATTTTGGCGTAGTGGCGCTGTTCGGTAATGAAAACTTCCGCACACTGCCCTTTTACCTTTATCAGCAGATAGGCTCGTATCGCAGCAGCGACGGTGCGGTCACCGCCCTGTTGCTGCTGTTGCTCTGTTTCCTGCTGTTTACCCTGATTGAAAAACTGCCGGGGCGCCATGTTAAACCTGACTAATCTGACTTATCTGTATCACCACCTGCCAATGCGCTTTACCTTCAGCGTACAGGCGGGTGAACGCCTGGCGATCCTCGGCCCAAGCGGGGCGGGAAAAAGCACCTTACTGAGCCTGATCGCCGGATTTTTACCGGTGAAAAGTGGTGAATTACAGCTGAACGGCAGCGAACATCGCGACAGCGCGCCAGCCCAACGCCCGGTATCGATGCTGTTTCAGGAGAATAACCTGTTCCCACACCTGACCGTGGCGCAAAACATTGGGCTGGGGCTGCACCCAGGCCTGAAGCTTAACCACCAGCAGAAGCATGAGTTACAGAATATCGCCCAGCGCGTCGGTCTGACGGACCACTTACAGCGTCTGCCCCATCAGCTTTCAGGCGGTCAGCGCCAGCGTGCGGCACTCGCCCGTTGTCTGGTGCGTCAGCAGCCGATCCTGCTGCTGGACGAACCCTTCTCAGCGCTGGATCCGGCGCTGCGTAAAGAGATGTTAGGCCTGGTGGATGACGTCTGTACCGAACGCAATATCACCCTGCTGATGGTGTCGCACAGTATTGAAGACGCCGCGCACATTGCGCCGCGTAGCCTGCTGATTGTTGATGGGCGGGTTTACTGGGATGGCAGCACCGCGCAGTTACAGCGCGGTGCAGTGCCAGAAGCGGCGATATTGGGCATCGCCTTAGAAGAACACATCCCACAATAAGTGACGGAAAATCGGCATCATTGGATGGAACTGGATCGCCGTAAAGCTCACCACCGCCAGCACTATCATCAGCGGCGCCAGCCAGCGCAGACGCGTCAGAGGCAGATACGACGTAGCCCAGTCGTTCTGCTTCCTGGAACGCAGCCAGCGCCAACCCAGCCAGCAGCCCAGCCATACCAGTATCGCAACGCCTAACAGCAGCCACTTAAAGAGGCCGCTGCTGGCATCCTTTGGCACATCAATCGCCACCCCGGCGAGGATCCCCGGCAATAAGTAAAGCGGCGGCCACAGAATGCAGCCGATGATATTCGGGGGAATAAACTTGCGGACTGGCAGTTCAAGCATTCCGGCGACCAGCGGGATGAGCGGGCGTGTTGGCCCCACAAAGCGGCCAACGATGATGGTAAACATGCTGTGCTCATGCAGCGCGTGCTCCGTTTTATCCATCAGCTTCTGGTGTTTTTTAATAAACGACCAGCGGTGCAGCGGCCCTTTGAACTGCCAGCCAATAAAATAGGAAATCCAGTCGCCCAGCAGACAACCCAATGTGCCAACGGCCCAGGCAGGATACAGCCCAATCTGCCCGCTGCCGATCAGTGCGCCAAATGACGCCATCAATACCGTACCCGGTAACAGCAACCCGACCAGCGCCAGCGATTCAAAAAAAGTCACCAGCCCAACGGCCAGCAGTGACCAGGCCAAAGATTGGGTGATTAAATGTTGCAGCCAGGCTTCCATAACATTCCAAAAAAATGAGCAGAACCCCGGATTGTCCAGAGGCGGCAGGAAAGCGTCAAGGTCTGTTTTGTATGGGAACGTAGCAACGGAGTAAAGGTCTGGATTCAGGAGATGAACACTGTATAAATAAACATGCTAATATTAACACTTCATCACCCCCGGGAGACAGTGTGAACGACGCACAGGCAGGCTTTCTACTCACACGCCACTGGCGGGATACACCCGCTGGCAGTGAAATCACACTCTGGCTGGCGACGGATGCTGGCCCGCAGATGGTGGTGCTGCCGCCGCAGGAGTCCGTGGCGTTTATTCCAGCTGAACAGCAGGCAGCAGCCACGCGGCTGTTAGCGGGTGAGCGCGACTGGCGTTTTGCCCCGCTTGAGTTGAAAGATTTTCGCCAGCGTCCGGTGGTTGGCCTGTATTGCCGACAGCAACGTCAGCTACAAAAGCTGGATAAACTGCTGCGTGAGAATGGCATCACGCTGTATGAAACGGATGTACGTCCGCCGGAGCGCTTCCTGATGGAGCGGTTTATCACCGCTCCCGTCTGGTTCAGCGGTCAGCCCTCCGGGGACCGACTGACACAAACCCGTCTGAAACCACACCCGGATTATCGCCCGCCGCTGAAATGGGTATCGCTGGACATCGAAACAACGCGTCACGGCGAGCTGTACTGCATAGGCCTGGAAGGGTGCGGCCAGCGGGATGTCTACATGCTTGGCCCGGAGAACGGCGATGCCAGCCACCTCGATTTTAATCTGGAATATGTCGCCAGCCGCCCGCTGCTGCTGGAAAAACTCAACGCCTGGTTTGCCCGTCATGACCCCGATGTGCTGATCGGCTGGAACGTAGTGCAGTTCGACCTGCGTGTGCTGCAAAAACATGCCGAACGCTACGGCATTCCACTGAATCTGGGGCGGGGTTACAGCCCGGCGCTGGAGTGGCGCGAGCACGGGTTTAAGCCGGGTGTTTTCTTCGCCCAGGCCAGCGGACGGCTGATTATTGACGGCATTGAAGCCCTGAAATCTGCCTTCTGGAACTTTGAATCCTTCAGCCTTGAAGCGGTTTCACGCGAACTGCTGGGGGAAGGGAAAGCCATCAATAATCCCTGGCAGCGTATGGAAGAGATTGATCAACGCTTTGCGGAAGATAAGCCCGCCCTGGCCCACTACAACCTGAAAGACTGCGAACTGGTGACGCGTATTTTCCAGCACACTGAACTGATGCCGTTCCTGCTGGAACGCGCATCGGTAAATGGCCTGGCCGTCGATCGCCACGGCGGTTCGGTGGCCGCATTTGGTCACCTCTACCTGCCGCGTATGCATCGTGCCGGTTTTGTGGCCCCAAATCTGGGGGATGTCGCGCCAGAGGCCAGCCCTGGTGGCTATGTGATGGACTCACAGCCCGGCCTGTATGACTCAGTGCTGGTGCTTGATTACAAAAGCCTGTATCCGTCGATTATCCGCACCTTTTTAATTGACCCGGTCGGGTTGGTTGAAGGCATGGCACAGCCGGATGAGGCCCATTCTGTCGCAGGCTATCGCGGTGCACGTTTTTCCCGCACCAACCACTGCCTGCCCGCCATTGTGAATCAGATCTGGCAGGGACGGGAAGAAGCCAAAAAGCAGGGCAATAAGCCGCTGTCGCAGGCGCTGAAAATCATTATGAATGCCTTTTATGGCGTACTGGGCACCAGCGCCTGTCGTTTCTTCGATCCGCGTCTTGCCTCCTCCATCACCATGCGCGGTCACGATATTATGCGTCAGACCCGGGAACTGATTGAAGCCGAGGGTTTTGATGTGATTTACGGCGATACCGACTCCACCTTCGTCTGGCTAAAATCGGCTCACGACGAAGCGCGCGCAGCGGAGATTGGCCGCCGTCTGGTGGACACCGTCAATCAATGGTGGCAACAGCATCTGCGCGCAGAATTCAACGTAGAAAGCGCACTGGAGTTGGAGTATGAAACCCACTTCAGCCGTTTTCTGATGCCAACCATCCGGGGTGCCGAACAAGGCAGCAAGAAGCGCTATGCGGGGCTGATACGCAGCGGTGAGAAGCCGCGTATGGTCTTTAAAGGATTAGAAACGGTGCGTACCGACTGGACGCCGCTGGCACAAAAATTTCAACAGGAGCTCTATCTGCGCATTTTTACCGGGCAACCCTATCAGGACTATATCCGGGAAACCGTGCGCCAGCTGCTGGAGGGGGAACTGGACGATCAGCTCACTTACAGTAAAAGGCTGCGTCGCCCGCTGGGTGAATACCAACGAAATGTGCCCCCGCACGTGCGTGCCGCACGTATCGCTGATGAACAAAACCAGAAGCTTGGCCGGCCACTGCTCTACCAGAAAGGCGGGAAAATCCGCTATGTGATGGCCACCTCTGGCCCGGAACCGCTGGAAGCGAGGATCACGCCACTGGACTACGATCACTATCTGACGCGCCAGTTACAACCGGTGGCCGAGGGTATCCTGCCGTTTATGCAGGATGACTTTGCTACACTGGTAACAGGACAGCTGGGGCTTTTTTGACAGGTGACGAATGGGCGACCTTCCAGTACCATAGCGCTCCTCCTAAGTATCAATCGTTCTGAATTCACCGCCAGGTACTTTTTTACCGGGCAGCAGTGCTATTGCCTGAAACAAACTAGACGAGAATCGAGCCGAATATTTATGCCTTTTACACTTGGTCAACGCTGGATAAGCGATACGGAAAGCGAACTGGGATTGGGAACTGTGGTTGCCGTAGATACACGTATGGTCACCCTGCTCTTTCCTGCCACGGGCGAAAACCGTCTCTACGCCAGAAATGATTCTCCCATCACTCGTGTGGTGTTCAATCCTGGCGACACCATTACCAGCCATGAAGGTTGGCAAATGGTCGTTGACGAGGTAAAAACCGACAATGCCGTTGTCAGCTATGTCGGAACCCGGCTTGATACCGAAGAAGCAAACGTCGTCCTGCGTGAGGTGATGCTCGACAGCAAACTGGTGTTTGGTAAACCACAGGATCGCCTGTTTGCCGGACAACTGGATCGTATGGACCGTTTCGCGCTGCGTTTTCGCGCGCGTAAATATCAGAGTGAGCAGTACCGCCTGGCCACCAGCGGCCTGCGCGGTATGCGTACCAGCCTGATCCCCCACCAGTTGCATATCGCTCACGATGTCGGCCGCCGTCATGCGCCGCGCGTGCTGCTGGCCGATGAAGTGGGCTTAGGGAAAACCATCGAAGCAGGGATGATCATCCACCAGCAACTGCTGGCGGGCCGCGCCGAACGTATTCTGATTGTTGTGCCAGAAACGTTGCAGCATCAGTGGCTGGTTGAGATGCTGCGTCGCTTCAACCTGCGCTTTGCCCTGTTTGATGATGACCGCTACGCCGAAGCCCAGCACGACAGCGACAACCCGTTTGAAACCGAGCAGATGATTATCTGTTCGCTCGACTTTGTCCGCCGCAATAAGCAGCGTCTGGAAAAACTGGCCGATGCCGAGTGGGACCTGATGGTTGTGGATGAAGCCCATCACCTCGTCTGGTCTGAAGAAGCACCAAGCCGTGAGTATCAGGTGATTGAGCAACTGGCCGAGCAGATCCCGGGCATCCTGCTGCTGACCGCTACCCCGGAACAGCTGGGGATGGAAAGCCACTTTGCGCGTCTGCGTCTGCTGGATCCCAATCGTTTCCACGACTTCGCACAGTTTGTTGAAGAGCAGAAGCACTTCCGTCCGATTGCTGATGCCGTCGCGATGCTGCTGGCCGACAAAACCATCGGTAACGATGAGCTGAATCTGCTCAATGATCTGATGGGTGAACAGGATATTGAGCCGCTGCTGCAAACCGCCAACAGCGACCGTGAAGGCAAGCTGGAAGCTCGTCAGGAGCTGATCAGCATGTTGATGGACCGCCACGGCACCAGCCGCGTGCTGTTCCGTAACACCCGTAACGGTGTGAAAGGCTTCCCGAAACGCGAACTGCATCAGATCCGTCTGCCACTGCCGACGCAGTATCAGACGGCAATCAAAGTCTCCGGCATTATGAGCGCCCGTAAATCAGCGGATGAGCGCGCACGCGATATGCTCTACCCGGAGCAGATTTATCAGGAATTTGAAGGCGACAGCGGCACCTGGTGGAACTTCGACCCGCGTGTAGAGTGGCTGATGGGCTTCCTGACCAGCAACCGCGACAAAAAAGTGCTGGTGATTTGCGCCAAGGCAGCCACCGCCCTGCAACTGGAGCAGGTACTGCGTGAGCGCGAAGGTATTCGTGCCGCCGTGTTCCACGAAGGTTTGTCGATCATCGAACGTGACCGCGCAGCGGCATGGTTTGCCTCGGAAGAAGATGGCGCTCAGGTGCTGCTGTGTTCGGAAATCGGTTCAGAAGGCCGTAACTTCCAGTTCGCCAGCCAGATGGTGATGTTCGACCTGCCCTTTAACCCGGACCTGCTGGAGCAGCGTATCGGCCGTCTTGACCGTATTGGTCAGGCACACGATATCCAGATCCACGTCCCTTATCTGGAAAAAACCGCGCAGTCGGTGCTGGTACAGTGGTATCACGAAGGGCTGGATGCGTTTGAGCATACCTGCCCGACCGGCCGTACCGTTTACGACAGCGTTTATGCGCCCCTGATTGAGTACCTGGCCGCGCCGGAAAATACCGAAGGGCTGGATGACTTTATCCATCAGTGCCGTAAACAGCATGATGCCCTGAAAATACAGCTGGAGCATGGCCGCGATCGCCTGCTGGAACTGAACTCCAACGGCGGCGAAAAAGCTCAGGCGCTGGCGAACCTGATCGCCGAGCAGGATAACGATATTGAGCTGGTGAACTTCGCACTCAACCTGTTCGATATCGTGGGCATTAATCAGGAAGATCGCAGCGATAACCTGATTATCCTGACCCCAGGCGATCATATGCTGGTGCCAGACTTCCCTGGCCTGCCAGAAGATGGCTGTACTATCACCTTCGACCGTAATCAGGCGCTGTCACGTGAAGATGCCCAGTATGTCAGTTGGGAGCACCCGATCATCCGTAACGGTCTGGATCTGATCCTCTCCGGTGATACCGGCAGCTGCGCGATTTCACTGCTGAAAAACAAAGCGCTGCCGGTTGGTACCCTGCTGCTGGAGCTGATCTACGTGGTGGAAGCTCAGGCGCCGAAGCATCTGCAACTGACGCGCTTCCTGCCGCCTACGCCGGTGCGCATGCTGGTTGACCGCAAGGGCACCAATCTGGCCGCGAAGGTGGAATTCGAAAGCTTCAACCGTCAGCTTAACGCGGTCAACCGCCACACCGGCAGCAAGCTGGTCAATGCCGTACAGCAGGATGTCCATGAGATCATCAAACTGTCGGAAGATGAGGCGGCCGTCGAAGCCCGCAAGCTGATCGATGCAGCACGCGCAGAAGCGAATGAGAAACTGAGTGCCGAACTGTCACGTCTGCAAGCATTAAGCGCCGTCAACCCAAACATCCGCCAGGATGAAATGGATGCGCTGGAAAACAACCGTGAGCAGGTGCTGGCGAATCTGGACGAAGCGGGCTGGCGCCTGGACGCGCTGCGCCTGATCGTTGTCACACATCAGTAACGAGACAGGGCCGGCGCACGCCGGCCCTTACGAGAGAGTTATGGAACCCTACAACCCACCACAAGAACCCTGGCTGCATATTCTCTATCAGGATGACCACATCATGGTGGTGAATAAGCCCAGTGGACTCCTTTCCGTTCCCGGTCGTCTGGAAGAGCACAAAGACAGCGTAATGACGCGCGTACAGCGTGATTATCCAGCGGCGGAATCGGTCCATCGCCTGGATATGGCCACCAGCGGTGTGATTGTGGTGGCACTGACAAAAGCCGCCGAGCGTGAGCTGAAGCGGCAGTTCCGCGAACGTGAACCGCAGAAAACCTATGTGGCGCGCGTCTGGGGACATCCGCAGCCAGAAAAAGGGTTGGTCGATCTACCGTTAATTTGTGACTGGCCGAACCGGCCGAAGCAGAAAGTTTGTTTTGAAACCGGTAAGTCTGCACAAACGGAATATCAGGTGCTGGATTACGCCAGTGATAACAGTTCCCGCGTACAGTTAAAACCGATTACCGGGCGCTCGCACCAGCTACGCGTGCATATGCTGGCGCTTGGCCATCCGATCCTCGGTGATAACTTCTATGCGCACGACGAGGCAAAAGCGATGGCTCCTCGCCTGCAGCTGCACGCCGAGAGCCTGAGCATTACCCATCCACAGTTCGGTACGCCGATGACGTTCAGGCAACCGGCGGATTTCTGATTTATTGCCATTCATCTGCACGGGGCGGGCTGGCCGCCCCCTACAATGTGTGTTTCGTAGTGGCCGGGCATGCCCGGCCAGCCAGCCTGATAACTATTTAAACCCTTTCTCGCGTTTGATGAGATCGTACGCGCCCTGAATCTCCTGCGCTTTCTGCTTCGCCATCTCCATCATCTCTGGCGGTAAGCCTTTCGCCACCAGCTTATCCGGGTGATGCTCCCCCATCAGCTTGCGATAAGCGCGTTTGATGGTGGTGCCATCGTCAGTGCTTTTCACCCCCAGCACGCTACAGGCATCTTCCAGCGTGGGTCCACGCTGCGCCCCCGTAAATCCGCCCTGAGACGATCCACTATAGTGCGAACCACCGCCAAACTGCTGACCGCTCTCCATCATCCGTAAGAACTGATCGAACTGCGCGCGCGAAATGCCCAGCTCCTCGGCAATCACATACAGCACCTGGCGCTCATTGGGATGCAGTGAACCGTCGGCAAACGCAGCCTGAATCTGAATTTCCAGGAACATACGGATCAGATCGAAACGGCCAAAACAGGCGCTACGCAACTCACGCAGCTTGTCCCGCAGAGGATAATCGCCCTCCTTGCCTTCGCGGAAAGC
Organism: Erwinia sp. MYb416; assembly: GCF_037479575.1. Lineage (NCBI taxonomy): Bacteria > Pseudomonadati > Pseudomonadota > Gammaproteobacteria > Enterobacterales > Erwiniaceae > Erwinia > Erwinia sp. MYb416. The sequence goes on along the minus strand of NZ_JBBGYT010000441.1, from coordinate 416,806 downwards.
CTGCTGCGCGGCAATACGGCCGTTACTGTCCAACTGCATACGATCCATCAGCAGCGATGCCATCTGAATGTCGGCATCCGTCACCCGGCCTTTTGACTTTGTCAGATGCCCCATCACTTGGAAGGTGGTGCGGAAAAACAGCGCCTGACGCGTCTGTTGATTCGCAAAATAGCCCTGCCGTGCCGGCGAACGTGCTTTATCTATCAGATGCCCGGCCACAAGGCCAAAAAGCACACCCCAGAAGCCCGCACCCGATAAGAAACCCAGCACAAGACCCAATACTTTTCCCCAATAGCGCATATACTCCTCAATTCGCCATGCTGAAGGCTAAAAATTGCATTATCATACCTGTCATTTCTCTCACAGCCTATTGGTACGCGGCCAGACAACCAGAAGTATACCTGTCATAAAAGATGCAGGGTATGACTAGCGCAATGCAGTTGAGTACGTTAGTCTCTGACCGTTTGTCGGCATGATGCCAGTGATTACGGAATTCTCGATACCGCGTATGAATAAAAGACTACCTACGTTGCTGGCCACCTTGATTGGTTCAGCACTCTACAGCCATCAAGGGCTGGCTGATGACCTCGCATCCCAATGTATGCTCGGGGTGCCCAGTTACGACCGTCCGCTGGTACAGGGAAAGGCAACCAACCAATTACCCGTAACGATTGATGCCGATAGTGCCAAAGGCAATTATCCCGATGATGCAGTCTTTACCGGTAATGTGGATATTCGTCAGGGCAATAGCCGTCTGCAATCCGACGAAGTTCAGTTGCATCAAAAAATGCTCAGTGGGCAGACAACGCCAACGCGTACCGTCGATGCACTGGGTAATGTGCACTACGATGACAACCAGGTCATCCTGAAAGGTCCGAAAGCCTGGTCAAACCTGAATACCAAAGACACCAACGTGTGGAATGGTAACTACCAGATGGTAGGCCGCCAGGGGCGCGGTGATGCTGACCAGATGAAACTGCGTGATGATAACCGCTACACCATTCTGGAAAACGGCACGTTTACCTCCTGTCTGCCGGGTCAGAATAGCTGGAGCGTGGTCGGCTCTGAAATTATTCATGACCGCGATGAACAGCTGGCTGAAATCTGGAACGCCCGCTTCAAACTGGGCTCGGTGCCGATATTCTACAGCCCTTATTTACAGCTCCCGGTGGGCGATAAGCGCCGTTCCGGCTTCCTGATCCCGAATGCAAAATACGGCAGTAACAGCGGCTTCGAGTTTATGCTGCCGTACTACTGGAACATTGCACCGCAGGCCGATGCCACGCTGACACCGCACTATATCAGCCGCCGTGGCATGCAGTGGCAGAATGAATTCCGTTATCTGACTGGCGCAGGTACAGGTCTGGTGGAGTTCGACTATCTGAATTCAGACCGCGTCTATAACAGCGATCATCCGGATGATAAAGACGCCAATCGCTGGCTGTTCTACTGGCGTCATTCTGGCGTTTACGATCAGCACTGGCGGTTCAACGCCGATTACACCAAAGTCAGCGATCCTTACTATTTCACCGATCTCGACTCGGTGTATGGTTCAACCACTGATGGCTACGTTACGCAGAAGTTCAGCATTGGGTATGCGGAACAAAACTGGGATGCCACGCTGTCGACCAAACAGTTCCAGATTTTCTCCACCAACGCCACTAACGATGTGTATCGTGCCGAACCGCAGTTCGACTTCAATTATTACAATAATGATATCGGACCGTTCGATACGCACGTCTATGCGCAGGCAGTGAAATTTACCAATGTGGATGAACGTTTGCCAGATGCCACGCGTCTGCATCTTGAACCCACCATTGACCTGCCGCTCTCCAACGGCTGGGGTAGCATCAATACCGAAGCCAAACTGCTGGCCACGCATTACGAGCAGAACGACATTGATTATTACAACTCGCTCAGCACCAGTAGCGATAATCAGCTGAAAGACTCGGTGAATCGCGTCATGCCGCAGTTTAAAGTCGACGGCAAGATGGTATTTGACCGGGATATGAACTGGTCACCGGGTTACATGCAGACGCTGGAACCGCGCGTGCAGTACCTCTACACGCCTTATCGTGATCAGAGCGACATCCGCGCCTACGACTCCACGCTGCTGCAAAGTGACTACACTGGCCTGTTCCGGGACCGTACCTACAGCGGCCTGGATCGCATCGCTTCAGCCAACCAGGTCACTACCGGTGTGACCTCGCGAATTTTTGATAACGATCTGGTTGAACGTTTTAATGCTTCCATTGGTCAAATCTACTCGTTCACCCCTGCTCGTACCGGGTTGAACAACACGGATGACGACGACCGCGGCAGCCTGGTGTGGGCTGGCGACACTTACTGGAGGGTGAGTGACAACTGGTCAGCACGCGGTGGATTGCAATACGACACCCGTCTGAATAACGTTTCTCAGGGTAACGCCGTGCTGGAATGGCGTCGTGATGCTGACCGTATGGTGCAGTTGAACTACCGCTATACCAGCGAGGAGTATGTTCAGCAAACGCTGACCCAGTACAACAATGCGTTGTACCAGAAAGGAATTTCGCAGGTTGGTGCAACAGCAAGCTGGCCTATCGCTGATGCATGGTCAGTGGTCGGTGCATGGTATTACGATACCAAAGCAAACCAGGCTGCCGATCAACTGCTCGGTGTACAGTACAGCTCCTGTTGTTATGCACTCCGTCTGGGCTATGAACGTAAAATCACCAGCTGGGAAAACGACAGCAGTAAATATGACAATAAAATCTCGTTCAACATTGAACTGCGTGGCCTCAGCCCAAGCTATGGCTTAGGCACCGGTCAAATGCTGCGTCAGGGCATCCTGCCTTATCAACGCGCTTTCTGATGTTGTAATGTTTGGTATGCAAACCCGCAGTGCGGATAGAAGAATGGAAAAAGTATGAAGAACTGGAGAATGCTGATCCTCGGTGCAGCCCTGACAGCCAACACTGCGTTCGCAGCCCCGCAAGTTGTTGATAAAGTTGCCGCCATCGTGAATAACGGCGTAGTGTTAGAAAGTGACGTGGACGGCATGATGCAGTCCGTGAAAGGCCAGTCGCAGCAAGCCGGCCAGCAGTTACCGGATGATAAAACCCTGCGTCACCAGATCGTTGAACGTCTGGTGATGGATAATATCCTGCTACAGATGGCCAAACAGGCCGGAATTCAGGTGAGTGATGCGCAGCTGGATCAGGCGATTGGTAACATCGCCGCGCAGAACAAAATGAGTGTTGATCAGTTGCGTAGCCGTCTGGCGTACGATGGCATGAACTATGCCACCTACCGCGAGCAGATCCGCAAAGAGATGATCACCTCAGAAGTCCGTAACAACGAAGTGCGTCGTCGTGTCACGATCCTGCCTCAGGAAGTGGATCAGCTGGCAACGCAGATGGCATCGCAGAATGATGCTGGCACTGAGTTGAACCTCAGCCACATCCTGTTGCCACTGCCGGAAAACCCGACCCAGCAGCAGGTTGACGATCAGGAAAGCCTGGCAAAACAGCTGGCAGGTGAAGCCAAATCCGGTTCGGATTTCGGTAAACTGGCTATCACCTACTCTGCTGACCCACAGGCGCTGAAGGGCGGCAACATGGGCTGGGGCCGTATTCAGGAGCTGCCATCCCTGTTTGCTCAGGCGCTGGTTACAGCGAAAAAAGGCGATATCATTGGTCCGATCCGCTCCGGTGTGGGTTTCCATATTCTGAAAGTGAACGATATGCGCGGTGATAACCAGAGCATTTCAGTCACTGAAGTACATGCACGCCATATCTTGCTCAAACCATCCCCGATCATGACTGACGATCAGGCCCGTCAGAAGTTGCAAGAAGTGGCCGCTGAGATCAAAAGTGGCAAGCTGACCTTTGCCGACGCTGCTAAACAACTGTCGCAGGATCCGGGTTCAGCGAACCAGGGCGGCGATCTGGGTTGGAGCTCACCGGAAGTGTACGATCCTGCTTTCCGTGATGCCCTGCTGCGTCTGCAAAAAGGCCAGGTGAGCGGCCCGGTTCACTCTTCCTTCGGCTGGCATCTGATCCAGTTGCTGGATACCCGCAAGGTGGATAAAACTGATGCGGCGAAAAAAGAGCGTGCTTACCGCCTGCTGTTCAACCGTAAATTCTCGGAAGAAGCACAAACCTGGATGCAGGAACAACGTGCTGCTGCCTACGTGAAAATTCTGGATGCGAATGCTCAGTAATCAACGTGTGGTGATCACCCCCGGCGAACCCGCCGGGATTGGTCCCGATTTAATCGTTCAACTGGCACAGCTTGCCTGGCCGGTTGAACTGGTTGTCTGTGCTGACCCCGAGCTGCTGCGCACCCGCGCGGCAGCTTTGCATTTACCACTGACCCTGCGCGAGTATCTACCGGGAAGCCCGGTGCAATCCCAGCAGGCAGGAACGCTCACCGTTCTGCCCGTGCCGCTGGCCCAGCCAGCGGTTGCAGGCGAGCTTTGCGTGGATAATGGTCACTATGTACTGGCAACCCTTGCACGCGCCTGTGACGGCTGTCTGAGCGGCGAATTCGCCGCCCTGATCACCGGACCGGTGCACAAGGGTGTCATCAACGATGCCGGCATCCCGTTTAGCGGGCATACCGAGTTCTTCGCCGAGCGCGCTGACTGTGAGCGCGTGGTGATGATGCTGGCAACGGAGGAGCTGCGTGTTGCGCTGGCGACCACCCATTTGCCGCTGAAAGATGTGGCGGCCGCCATTACCCACAACAGCCTGCATGAAGTGATCACCATCCTCCACGCCGACCTGCAAAGCAAGTTTGGTCTGGCTTCACCGCATATCTTTGTTTGCGGTCTGAACCCCCACGCAGGCGAAGGCGGCCATATGGGCCGTGAAGAGATCGATGTGATTATCCCGGCGCTGGATGAACTCCGCCAGCGCGGTATACAACTGACTGGACCTCTGCCAGCGGATACCCTGTTCCAGCCCAAATATCTGCAACATGCTGATGCGGTGCTGGCGATGTATCACGATCAGGGGCTTCCAGTGCTAAAATATCAGGGGTTTGGTCGGGCGGTGAATATCACCCTCGGTCTGCCATTTATCCGTACGTCTGTTGACCACGGCACAGCTCTCGAGCTGGCTGGAAGCGGCCAGGCTGATGCGGGCAGCTTTAAGACGGCGCTTAACCTCGCCATTACCATGATTAAGAGCAGTAATGAATAGTCGCGTTCACCAGGGCCACTTCGCCCGCAAACGTTTTGGACAGAACTTCCTTAACGATCCGTACATTATCGAAAGCATCGTCAATGCCATCCACCCACAAAAGGGCGAGGCGGTTGTCGAAATCGGCCCAGGCCTTGCTGCACTTACCGAGCCGGTAGGCGAGCGTCTGGACGCCATGACAGTGATTGAGATTGACCGCGATCTTGCCGCGCGTCTGCAAACTCATCCGTTCCTTGGCCCAAAACTGACCATTTTCCAGCAGGATGCGATGGCCTTTGACTTCGCCGCCTATGCGCAGGAAAAAGGTCAAAAGCTGCGTGTGTTCGGTAATCTGCCGTATAACATCTCCACTCCCCTGATGTTCCATCTGTTTAGCTATACCGGTGCCATTCAGGACATGCACTTTATGTTGCAAAAAGAAGTGGTTAACCGCCTGGTTGCCGGGCCTGGCAGCAAAGCCTACGGTCGTCTGACCGTCATGGCACAGTATTACTGCCAGGTGATCCCGGTGCTGGAAGTGCCACCCGAATCCTTTACCCCGGCACCGAAAGTCGACTCTGCCGTGGTGCGTCTGATGCCTTATGCACAGATCCCACACCCGGTTGACGACATTCGTGCCCTGAGCCGCATCACCACGGAAGCCTTCGGTAAACGCCGTAAAACCCTGCGCAACAGCCTCGGCCATCTTTTCTCTGCGGAAGCACTGGCAGAAATGGAGATTGACCCGACGTTGCGTGCAGAGAATATCAGCGTTGCACAATATTGCCGTATGGCGAACTGGTTGACTGCGCATCCTCAGCCGCAGGAGAACTGAGTATGAACGATACGCCCAAAGTCTGTGTTCAGGTACAAAGTGCCTATATTGCGTCACAGTCTGCACCTGAAGAAGAACGTTATGTGTTTGCTTACACCATCACGATACGTAATCTGGGGCGTATCCCGGCTCAGCTCATTGGCCGTTACTGGCTCATCACTAACGGTAACGGCCGTGAAACCGAAGTTCAGGGCGAAGGTGTGGTTGGTGAACAGCCGCACATCGAGCCTGGCGGCGAGTTTCAGTACACCAGCGGGGCCGTTCTTGAAACCCCGATGGGCACCATGCAGGGTCACTATCAGATGATCGATGCCAACGGCGAACCGTTCACCGTTGATATCCCGGTCTTCCGCCTGGCGATTGCCACCCATATTCACTAATCCGGCCTTTTTGCATGAGCACTTATTTAATCGGTGATGTCCACGGTTGCTACGAAGAATTGCGATCGCTTCTTAACCAGGTCGCCTTCGATCCTCAGGTTGATCAGCTCTGGCTGACCGGCGATCTGGTCGCGCGTGGGCCAGCTTCGCTTGAAGTTCTGCGTTATGTTCGTTACCTCGGGGACTGCGTAAAAATGGTGCTGGGCAATCATGACCTGCATCTGCTGGCGGTCTACGCCGGTATCAGTCGCAATAAACCTAAAGATCGCATTACACCGCTGCTGGAAGCCCCTGATGCTGACCTGCTGATCAACTGGCTACGCCGCCAGCCGCTGTTACAGGTTGATGAAGAAAAAAAGCTGGTGATGGCCCACGCCGGGATCACTCCGCAGTGGGATATCGAGACAGCGAAAAGCTGCGCGCGTGAAGTGGAATCGGTCCTCAGCAGCGATACGTATCCGCTGTTTCTGGATGCGATGTATGGCGATATGCCCAATAACTGGACACCGGAGCTCAGCGGTCTGGCGCGTTTACGCTTCAGTACCAATGCCCTGACGCGAATGCGTTACTGCTTTCCAAATGGTCAGCTGGATATGATCGCGAAAGAAGCCCCGGACAGCGCTCCCCCACCGCTAAAACCCTGGTTCACCATTCCCGGACCGGTATCGAATGATTACACCATTGCGTTTGGTCACTGGGCATCGCTGGAAGGAAAAGGAACGCCGGAAGGGATTCTCGCCCTGGATACCGGTTGTTGCTGGGGAGGAACATTGACAATGCTACGCTGGGAAGACAAGCGGGTGTTTGTGCAGGTATCGAACCGGAAAAGCGAAATATTGTAAAAGACACCGTTGTTCGGGTCGGGCATGCCCGACCCGTATTATTTTAACGACGGTCTAAAATCTCAAAGCAGAAACTGTGCGAGTTTTTCTCATCAGCATCATGGAACTCGCTGAAGGTTGACTGCCACTCATCCGGCTCGTAGTCCGGGAAATGCGTATCCCCTTCCACTTCGGCATCAATATGCGTCAGATACAAACGGTCAGCACGTGCCAGCATCTGCTCATAAATGCGCCCGCCGCCAATCACCATCAGCTCTTCCACATCACCTGCGGTTTTTAACGCCTCATCAATAGAAGTCACCCAGGTCACACCGTCGGCATCCCCTTTACGGCTGCTGATCACAATATTCAGGCGACCTGGCAACGGGCGTCCAATGGACTCCCAGGTACGGCGGCCCATGATCACGGGTTTATTCAGAGTATGCTTCTTAAACCATGCAAGGTCGGCCGGCAGATGCCATGGCATGGCATTTTCCATCCCAATCACACGGTCGGCCGCAAGGGCCGCAATCAGGCTAATCATCATATAAAACTCAGCAGGGGGTAAAATTGGCGCCATCATACGGAAAGGCGAAACTTTCGTCGATAGCTAACCGGAGGATATTCAGTAAAGGTTTACAGGGTATCGGTTGCGTCACCTTCTGCCTGTTTTTCCCCCACATTAACCCCAGAGGCATGATAGAATTCTCGGCTCGTTCAGCTACAGACCTTCGTTATGTTAGAAACCAGTTTATTTGTCGCCACCATTGCGGCGCTCGGGATGCTTTCTCCCGGCCCTGATTTTTTCCTGATTATCAAAAATGCTGCCCGCTACCGCCGCAGCGCGGCCATGATGACCGCGATGGGCGTGAACTGCGCCGTTGCCACGCATATGGCTTACTGCGTTGCCGGGCTGGCCGTGGTGATCACCACCACGCCGTGGCTGTTTATGCTGCTGAAATATGCCGGTGCCGGTTACCTGATTTATATCGGTATCCAGGCACTGCGTTCCCGTGGCAGCAGTAAAATGGATCTCAGTAACGTGGCCCCTGAGCACACCTCGCTGAAGAAAGCCTTTATGCAGGGTTATCTGTGCAACCTGCTGAACCCCAAAGCTACGCTGTTTTTCCTGTCGATCTTTACCCAGGTATTGAGCGTTGGCTCCAGTGTGCATGAAAAGCTGCTGTATGCGGGTATTATCCTCGGCCTGTCGACGCTGTGGTGGCCGCTATTAGTGGTACTGATCCAGAGCGCCCCGGTACGTCGTGGCCTGGCCAAAGCCCAACGCATCGTTGACAAACTACTGGGTGGCGTACTGATTGCGCTGGGAATTAAAGTCGCACTGTCGTAGGGGTCAGGGACGCCTGACCCGGTGCGGGCTATATATAGCCATAGCCCGCCCCTACAGCCGCACCTGACTGTCCGCATCAAACAGCAGCACGCGATCCACATCGATCTTCATGCCCACCGTCTCCCCCGCCCGGCAATCCGAACGCAAAGTGCTGTAGATCATCACCGGCTCACCGTACAGGGTTCCGTGGATCAGCTCGGATAGCCCTGTCGGTTCGATCAGCGACACCTGCAACGGCAACGCCCCTTCATCCGCCAGATCGCATAACGTGATATTTTCCGGGCGGATGCCGTACGTCACCGCCTTCCCCTGTGGCAGCAAGCCGCGATCGCTCAAGGGCAGCACCAGCGGTGCGCTAACCTCGACGCAAGGACCACGATCCCCGGCACGCACGGTACCGCTGATAAAGTTCATCGGCGGTGAACCGATAAAGCTGGCGACGAATTTATTCGCCGGTGTGTCATACAGCTCCAGCGGACTGCCTACCTGCTGGATCACACCGTGATTGAGCACCACAATGCGATCCGCCAGCGTCATGGCCTCGACCTGATCGTGGGTCACATAAACAATGGTATTATTCATCTGCTGATGCAGCTTTTTGATCTCCACGCGCATCTGACCGCGCAGCTGGGCATCAAGGTTCGACAGCGGCTCATCGAACAAAAAGACCTGCGGCTGCCGCACAATCGCCCGCCCCATCGCCACGCGCTGGCGCTGGCCACCGGATAACTCTTTTGGCCGCCGGTCGAGTAAATGCGTCAGGCTGAGGATCTCCGCCGCACGCTGCACCGCGGCCTCAATTTCTGCTTTGGGCCGCTTTTGCACTTCCAGGCTGAAGCCCATATTGCGCGCCACGGTCAGGTGCGGATAGAGCGCATAGCTCTGAAACACCATGGAAATATCACGATCTTTCGGTGCCACCTCATTCATCAGCCGCGTGCCAATACGGATGTCACCGCTGCTCGCCAGTTCCAGTCCGGCGATGGTACGCAGCAGCGTCGACTTCCCGCAGCCCGAAGGCCCCACCAGCACCACAAACTCACCATCGGCGATGGTCAGGTTAATATCACGCAGCACTTCAACATTGCCGTACTGCTTCTGGATTTGTCGCAGAGAAATTTGAGCCATCAGGATTATCCTTTTACTGCGCCAGCCGTCAGCCCCTGGATCAGGTAGCGCTGAATGAAGGCGAAAAACAGACACGCGGGGATCAGTGCCAGCACGGCGGCAGCCATCATATCTCCCCAGGAAACGGCGAATTTCGACACGAAGCTCAGCAATCCTACCGGGAAGGTCATCACATCGTTTTGGTTGATCAGCATCAGTGAGAACAGCAGCTCACTCCACGCGGCAGTGAAGACAAATCCCAGCGTGGCGGCCATGCCCGGCAGTGTCAGTGGCACCAGTACGCGGTACAGCGCCTGAAAACGTGTGCAGCCTTCCAGCATGGCGGACTCTTCCAGATCTTTCGGGATTGCATCGAAAAATGACTGCATCAAAAAAGTGGCAAACGGCACGTTAAATGCGCTGTAGACCAGGATCAGGCCCAGCAGGCTGTTGGTCAGCCCGAGCGGTGCCATCACTTTGTAGATTGGGGCCAGGATCATCACCAGCGGGAACATCTGCGTAAACAGCAGCAGCGCCGCCATCACCGTTTTTCCACGGAAACCAAAGCGTGAAAACGCGTAGCCCGCAGCCGCTGCCACCACAGTCGACAAACCGGCGGTGCCAAACGACACAATCAGACTGTTGGTAAAAAAGGTCGGGAAATCGCTCTCCACCAGCACGCGTTTAAAATGGTCAAGAGTCAGCGCAGCCGGCCACATTGTCACCCCTTCGCTGAACAACAACGCGTCGGGCGTAAAGGCAATTTTAATCACCCAGTAGAGCGGGAACAGCGCAAACAGCAGGTAGAACAGGATACCGGCGCGGTGCCCAATCAAACGTAACAGTGCGTTCATCGACCTCTCCTTATTTCAACAACTGATGGCGAATACGCAGTAACACCAATGCATAACAGGTCATCAGTACCAGCAGGAACACCGCCATCGCTGAGGCGTAACCAAAGTCGAGCTTGCGGTAGGCAGTGGTAAAGATGTAGCTGGAGAGAATCGAGGTGGATCCCGCAGGGCCACCGTCGGTCATCACCACGATCAGGTCGGCAAAGTTGGCAATCCAGATGGTGCGCAGCATGACGGTAATCGCAATCATCGGTGCAAGAAATGGCAGCGTGACGCGCTTAAACTGTTGCCAGCCGCTGGCACCGTCCATGGATGCCGCCTCGTAGAGATCTTTTGGAATGGATTGCAACGCTGCCAGCAGGGTGATGGCAAAAAACGGAATACCAAACCAGACGTTAGCAATCACGGGGCCGTATAACGCGAGGGTGGGATCGGACAGGATGTTGTACGGTTCGCTGATCAGATGCAGATCCACCATCCAGTGCGGCAGAATACCGATCACCGGATTCAGCAACCATGACCACGTCAGACCGGAGAGAAACGCAGGCACCGCCCACGGCAGGAATACCAGTGCCTGTGCCCAGCGCCGTAACGGGAATTCGCGGTTTAGCAGCAGCGCCAACCCCAGACCAAGGAAGAATTGCAACGTCAGCGAGGTCAGCGTCCAGTTCACCGTATGGCCCAGCGCCTTAAAGAAACGTCGGTCATCGAACATAGTGCGGAAATTATCCAGACCGACCCAGCCACTGTCCATCGGGTTCAGCAGTTGGATATTCTGGAAGGCATACGAGATGCCAATCATCATTGGTACAAAAATAAACAGCCCTATCAACACCAGCGTTGGGGTGAGGTAAAGCCAGGGTTCCGCCAGCATACGCAGGCGCAAAAAGCGTGGCGCTCGATCGGCGGGTTCGGTGGTGGCGTCAAGCATCATAGGGCGTCTCCGGTATGAGGTTGGCGGGGGGCCGATCGTCTGTTCCGATCGGCCCGATCACCAGGTTATTGCGCAGCCAGCCAGGCTTTCTGCTCTTTTGTCAGATACTTCGCCCAGTCCTGAACCATCGATTCGGTATCGTTCTGGTCGAGTAATGTTTCCTGGCTGCTCTCTTTGACGATCACCGAGTTAAAGTAGCCCCAGCCTTTCAGATGGGTCGGCATGGTCAGCGGCACATATTTCGGGTCATTCAGTTCGGCGAACCAGCCTGCGAACTGCGGTGAATGGTAGTAAGGGTCGCTTTCTGCGCCTTTATAGATGGGCAGCGTACCGACGAACTTCGACCAGGTGAGGTTGTTCTCTTTGTTACTGAGGAACTGGATCAACTGCCAGGATTGATCCTTCTGTTTCGCCTGCTTAAACACCGACCAGCCGGTATAACCTATCGTCGGGAAGGCTTTACCCGATGGCCCTACCGGCATCGGTGCTACCGCGAAATCGTCCGCTGGCATGCTGTTTTTAATTGCGATCAGCGCATCCGGATCCTGGTCAAGCATCGCGCATTTACCCGAGTAGAACCCGGATACGATCTCGTTAAAGCCCCAGTTCACACTGTCTTTCGGTGCGCCGCCGCTTTTGTACAAATCCACCAGCAGCTGTGCGCCCTTCAGTGCACCAGGCTGGGTGAGCGTACTGTTACCCTGCTTATCGAAGAAGTCTGGAGAGCCGTTCATCGCTGCCATAAACATCATCCAGGCATTGGTGCCTCCAACGCCACCACGCATGCAGTAGCCGCTGATGCCATTACCCAGTGCGGTAATTTTCTTCGCGTCCGCGACGAACTCATCCATGGTTTTCGGTGCTTCGCTCAGCCCGGCCTGCTGGAACAGCTTCTTGTTCCAGAACATGGCGCGCAGATAGAAACCGTACGGCACCATCGTGGCTTTACCGTTGGCGGCACGCGCCATCGTCAGCGCTTTATCCGTCAGCTCTGGCGTGCTTTGCCAGCTTTTCAGGCGTGGCTCAAGATCCTCCAGCATATTGTTACTGGCATACAATCCCTGCCAGGTATCCGGCATCTCCACCACATCCGGCACCTGCCCGCTTTGCAGCATGGTGCCCAGTTTTTCAAACGCCTGGCCCCACGGCAGCGAGATCACTTCAATTTCCGTATCCGGATGCTGTTTTTTATACTCCGTCAGCATGGTTTGCAGCACGGCTGTCCGCGCCGGGCTGGTGATCACTTCCACCAGCGTCAGCTTAGTGGCGGCGATACTGCCGAAGGCGGTGGTCATTCCCAGGGTCAATACCACGCTTTTGAATAATGCAGAGCGCAAAGGATGTTGCATCATACTGTCCTCTTGTCGGGTGAAGTTAGCGGGCAGCAGCGATCGCCTGCTGCAAGTCGAGCCACAGGTCATCGGTCTCTTCCAGGCCGATAGAAATACGGACAACGCGCGGAGACACGCCAAAATCGCGCGCTGAGTTAAACTCTCCGGCCTGATTCAGCACCGAAATAGCCGGCATCACCAGGCTCTCGAAGCCGCCCCAACTGACGCCCATATGGAAAAGATTCAGGGCATTACAGAAACGCGGGATATCCACCGAGTCATCGAGTTCGAAGGAGAACAGGCCGCTGTAACCACTCAGTGTTGAGAAGGGCTGCGGGTCCAGCCCTGGGTGATAAACCCGGATGACCTGTGGATGATCCCGCAGTTGCTGCGCAATCGTCAGGGCGCTGTGATGGTGCTGGCGCATACGCAGTGGCAACGTGCGCAGGCCGCGGATCAGCAGCCAGGCTTCGTTGGCAGAGAGCTTACCGCCGAGGAAAGGGCTGACGCCGCGGGTAATGGCCATGATGTGCTCACGGCTGGCAATCACCAGCCCGGCCACCACATCGCTGTGGCCACTGATATATTTCGAGGCAGAATGCACCACAATATCCACGCCCAGGGTCAGCGGTTTTTGGAACAGCGGCGATGCCCAACTGTTATCAATCATCGTGGTCACGCCATAACGTTTGGCCAGAGCGACCAGCGCACGCAGATCCTGCTCACCCATCACCCAGCTGCTCGGGCTTTCAAGATAGAGCAGCGTTGCCCCCGGCAGCGCGGCTTCTACCGCCGCGAGAGAATCACCGTCTACAAACTCGCTGTTGATGTTAAAACGCTGGCAGAAGCCACGTAGAAAGCGGTAGGTATCCGGATAAACGTGGTTGATACACACCACTTTATCGCCCGGTGACACCACGCTGAGAATGGCGTTGCTGATGGCCGCCATCCCGCTACTGAAGGCCAGACAGGCTTCCCCCTGTTCCAGCAAGGCCACTTTGTCCTGCAACGCTTTGACCGTTGGGTTGTCCACGCGTGAATAGAGCGGCTGGTCACTGTCACCGCGAAAACGGGCGATCATGCTGTCGTAGTCGCTGAAGCTGAACAACGACGACTGGTAAATCGGTGGCGATACCGCGCCTTTATCATGGCGGACATCGTGCGTTAGCTGGGTCTGGTCTTTATATTTTTCTGGCTGCATGGATCACGTCCTTCATGTCACGTTCGGTGATATCGAGAATTAAATGGCTGACGCGCGTCGCCTCAATGGCATCACGGCGTGCAATGGCTTCGAACAGCGTGCGGTGCAGCGGAAAGGAGTCGCTGAACAGTGCCTGTTCGGGGGGAGATTCGAAGAACGCGTGCAGGGTGTCGTATAAACCGACCACCATATGTAGCAGTAACGGGTTATGGGCGGCCTGATAGATGCTGGCGTGAAACGCCCAGTCTTCGGCCCCGGCAGAACCTATGGACAGATGTACCCGCTCCATCTCCACCAGCCGCTGTTCTATCAGCAGCAGGTCTTCACGGCTGGCGCGGATCGCCGCCAGGCCACAGGATTCGGCCTCGATGATGCGTCGCACCTCCAGCGCATGCAGCATGTTCTGTGAGTCGTTCTTAAAGCGTAGGGAGAGGAAACTGTCATTGCTGGTGACTTCGGCATGCAGGAAGGTGCCGCTGCCTTTGCGGCGCACAATAATGCCCAGTGCCTCCCAGCGTTTCAGCGCTTCACGTACCGTGTTACGGCTCACCCCCAGTTGCTCTGCCAGTACACGCTCTGGCGGCAAACGTTCACCAATCTGAGTCCCGGACTGCGCCACATAGCGCGTCAACGCGTCCAGCACCAACACATCGCTGTGCTGTACCGCAATCGGCGACAAACTGGCGTTTAATGATGACATCCTGCCCCCTGATAAATTGGCCCAACAACTCAACCTCTTTCAGGTAACGCAATTTTGATGCCAAAAAATCAAGCTATTGATTCAAATGATTTTAACTGAGAAATAAGCAAATCTTCTGAGCGTTAACAGTGCAGATTTGCGAGGCGTTGCGCAGGGAATGAGCAAGTCATGGGACATATCAGCAGGAAGGAGGCAAAATCATCAGGTTCAAAAAACCAACAAAATTCACTTGAACTAACTCATTATTGGGGATAGTTTAAGCCCATCAGGAGATACAGCAGTGGATGCTATCTTTATTGAACTTCCGCCTTTCGCACGTCACCGTGTCGATTATTTTTATGACGATGCATTTCGCAGTTTGCAGAATCTGTTAATGCTCTGTCCCACCTGCGGTGATGTTATCCAGCACACCGGAGGGCTGCGTAAACTCAGAGTAGGCGATGCCCATCGCCATAAGGGAAAACGCGGAGGTTCACGGGTGATTTATTACTGGTGGCAGGAACAGGCACACTTTCTGCTGTTCACTGTTTACAGCAAAGGAGAGGCAAGCGATCTCTCCCCGGCACAGCGCGACAGCTTACGTTCGCTGCTGGCAAACCTGACTAAAGGAGGGTGATTTTATGGAAAAACGCGATCTTTACCATGAACTGGTCGAGGGGTTTACCGCGCTGGCTGAACATCACCAGGGCAAGAAAACGCTGAAGACGCATCGCCTGGCGGCAAAAGCTGAGGTGGTACTTGCCCCGGAGGAATTGCGCACTATCCGTGAAAACTTACAGCTTTCTCAGGCGGTCTTCGCACAGTACTTACAGACCGGATTAACCACCTATCAGAACTGGGAGCAGGGGCGGGCAAAGCCGAATAAACAGGCCATTTTGCTGATCCGCTTAATTGAAAATGAGTCTACTACGCTGGAAATACTGGCAAAACTGGCTTAAGAAAAGTGTAACTGGAAAAGAATCTCTCAAAGGGCGACCGTAAAAAAGGTCGCCCACTACGGGGGGCTATTCGTTTAAAGCGCGCTGCCTTTCAGACGCTTGAATTCATCTTTGGCTTTTTGCAGCTGGCTGACAAAGGTCGGTTCAGCGTGCAGACGTGCCACAATCGCCGAGGCCACCACGCGAGCCGCGGTGACGTCACTCTGCCAGTGATAACCGCAAATCACTCGGCTCTGGCCCATCTCATAGCCACGTTGCAGAATTTGCCCCTGGCGGTCGGTATTGATCTCAGCCAGCACCAGCGCAGTGGCCCAGCCAATGGTGGTGTGGCCTGAAGGATAGGAGCCATTGGTTGAGAGCTTGCCTTCGTCATCGGAACGGCAGGTGGCTTCATGATAGAAAGCAAAAGGACGGATGCGCATGTAGTGTTGCTTGGCGCTGCGTGTGGCCAGGTCGCCCGCATCTTCGCGCATTTTCTTCACCAGTCGATACTGTTCCGGCGTTTTCTCCAGCGTAATTTCCATGCCGTAAGCCTCGGAGAATGCCTCTGCTACGCCATCGCCCTCAACGTTAGCATCTTTCCAGGCCTGCTTGCCTCTTGGCGTGTCACGCAGCATTTTACCCACGTCATACTGGGTTTTATCATTCAAAAACTCGATGCTGTCCATCGCCGGAGGGGGTGGCAGCAACGCCAGGCTGTCGATGGACTGTGATTCTTTCAGAAAGTAAACGTCAGGTTGCGTGGTGACATCTTTGGCCGCATACGCAGATTGAGCCATTACCGCTCCAACCAGCATCGCCAGAACAATTCTTTTCATGGTTAATTTCCCTATAATCATTGGTGTAAAAAGTGGCTGTTTTTCAATACATAATGTAAAACCCAGCGCCAGTCATCCTAACGAACCCTGACAATGCTGCAACCTGTGCGATCACAAAACCGATAATCAGAAACGACTTTTGCCGAATCGCGCCCCAAAAAAAACCCCGCCGAGGCGGGGTTTGTTGCTGTCACGATGACCGGCGTTAAGCGTTGATCTGCGCGTGCATTTCCTGCACGGAGATCACCTGCTCAGTGGCGCTGGCATTCAGTGACGTGGTGGTGGCGAAAGCACCATTCAGTGTGGTGTCGTAGTGCACCTTGTACTGCAACGCACTGCGGCGGATGAGTTTGGAATCCTCAATCGCCTGGCGGCCTGCGGTGGTGTTAACGATATAGGCGTACTCGCCGTTTTTCACCCGATCCTGAATATGCGGACGACCTTCATGCACCTTATTCACCTGGCGCACCTCAATCCCGGCAGTTTTCAACACCTCAGCAGTACCCGCAGTAGCATCCAGTTCAAAACCAGAATCCTGCAGGCGACGAGCCAGCTCAACGATGCGTTTCTTATCGCCTTCGCGCACTGACAGCAGCGCACGACCGCTCTTCTTCATGTTGCTCTGTGCGCCCAGCATCGCTTTGCAGAAAGCTTCTGCGAAGGTACGGCCCACACCCATCACTTCCCCGGTGGAGCGCATTTCCGGGCCAAGGATAGGGTCAACACCCTGGAACTTGTTAAACGGCAGCACGACTTCTTTCACGGAGTAATACGGTGGGATGATCTCTTTCGTCACACCCTGAGCAGCCAGCGTTTTGCCCGCCATCACGCGTGCGGCAACCTTCGCCAGCGGCATCCCGGTCGCTTTAGAAACAAACGGTACGGTACGCGCAGCACGTGGGTTCACCTCAATCAGGTAAACCTCGTTGTCTTTCACTGCAAACTGCACGTTCATCAGACCGCGTACGCCCAGTTCAAAGGCCAACTTTTTCACCTGGTCGCGCATCACATCCTGGATTTCCTGGCTCAGCGTATACGCTGGCAGTGAACAGGCTGAGTCACCGGAGTGAACGCCCGCCTGCTCAATGTGTTCCATAATGCCGCCAATCAGCACCTGCTCACCGTCACAGATGGCATCTACGTCAACTTCGACGGCGTCATCCAGGAAACGGTCCAGCAGAACCGGCGCATCATTAGAGACGGAAACCGCCGTGTTGAAGTAACGCTTCAGGTCGATTTCGTCGTATACGATTTCCATCGCACGGCCGCCCAGCACGTAAGACGGACGCACCACCAGTGGGTAGCCAATCAGTGCTGCTTTTTCGACGGCCATTTCAATGGCCGTCACGGTGGCGTTAGCCGGCTGTTTCAGGCCGAGGCGATCAACTGCCTGCTGGAAACGCTCACGATCTTCTGCACGGTCAATGGCATCCGGGCTGGTACCGATAACCGGCACGCCTGCGGCTTCCAGCGCACGCGCCAGTTTCAGTGGCGTCTGGCCACCGTACTGTACGATCACACCCTTAGGCTTCTCGATGCGCACGATTTCCAGCACATCTTCCAGGGTCACCGGTTCGAAGTACAGACGGTCGGAGGTGTCGTAATCGGTAGAGACGGTTTCCGGGTTACAGTTGACCATAATGGTTTCGAACCCGTCTTCGCGCAGCGCCAGTGAGGCGTGTACGCAGCAGTAGTCGAACTCAATGCCCTGGCCGATACGGTTTGGACCACCGCCCAGCACCATGATTTTGTCACGGTCCTGGTTAGGGTTCGCTTCGCACTCCTCTTCATAAGTGGAGTACATGTAGGCGGTATTGGTGGAGAACTCTGCCGCACAGGTATCAACACGTTTGTAGACCGGGTGCAGGTTATGCTGCTCACGCAGCGCACGGATTTCGGCTTCAGAGACACCGGCCACATCGGCCAGGCGTGCATCGGCAAAACCTTTACGCTTCAGGGCACGCAGGAAGTCATAGTTCAGGCCGTTAATGCCCTGGTCTGCTACCTGCTGTTCCAGCTTCACCAGCTCTTCAATCTGCACCAGGAACCAGCGGTCAACGTTGGTGAGCGCGAAGACATCTTCCACGCTCATCGCAGCACGGAAGGCATCAGCGATGTACCAGATGCGGTCGCAGCCAGCATCTTTCAACTCGCGACGAATGGTCGTCAGCGCTTCCGGGTCGTCAAGGCCCACTTTCGGGTCAAAACCATGGGCGCCCACTTCCAGACCGCGCAGGGCTTTCTGCATCGATTCCTGGAAGGTGCGACCAATTGCCATCACTTCACCCACAGATTTCATCTGTGTGGTCAGACGATCATTGGCACCGGCAAATTTCTCGAAGTTAAAGCGAGGGATCTTCGTCACAACGTAGTCGATGGACGGCTCGAAGGAGGCCGGAGTCAGGCCACCGGTGATGTCGTTGGTCAGCTCATCCAGCGTAAAACCGACGGCCAGCTTGGCGGCGATTTTCGCAATCGGGAAACCGGTCGCTTTGGATGCCAGCGCTGAAGAACGTGATACGCGCGGGTTCATCTCAATGACAATCAGGCGACCATTTTCCGGATTTACTGAGAACTGTACGTTTGAACCGCCGGTTTCCACACCGATCTCACGCAGTACCGCCAGCGAGGCGTTACGCATAATCTGGTACTCTTTGTCGGTCAGCGTCTGTGCTGGCGCAACCGTGATGGAGTCACCGGTGTGAATGCCCATGGCATCGAAGTTTTCAATCGAGCAGACAATGATGCAGTTGTCGTTTTTATCACGCACCACTTCCATCTCGTACTCTTTCCAGCCAATCAGCGACTCATCAATCAGCAGCTCATTAGTCGGTGACAGGTCGAGGCCACGCTCGCAAATCTCTTCAAACTCTTCGCGGTTGTAAGCGATACCGCCACCTGTGCCACCCATGGTGAATGACGGACGGATAATGCACGGGAAGCCCACGTCAGCGGCAACCGCCAGCGCTTCTTCCATCGTGTGTGCGATACCGGAACGTGCGGTATCGAGGCCGATTTTCTTCATCGCAACGTCGAAACGACGACGGTCTTCCGCTTTATCGATCGCATCAGCGGTGGCGCCGATCATCGTGACACCAAATTCAGCCAGCACGCCCTGACGTTCCAGCTCCAGCGCACAGTTCAGCGCAGTCTGGCCGCCCATGGTTGGCAGCACGGCATCCGGGCGCTCTTTCTCAATGATTTTGCGCACGACTTCCCAGTGGATAGGTTCGATATAGGTCGCATCGGCCATATCCGGGTCGGTCATGATGGTGGCCGGGTTGGAGTTCACCAGGATAACGCGGTAACCCTCTTCACGCAGCGCTTTACACGCCTGCGCACCCGAGTAGTCAAATTCGCAGGCTTGGCCGATAACAATCGGGCCAGCACCGAGGATCAGGATACTTTTTATGTCTGTACGTTTTGGCATTGTCTTTCTCTCCCGACCTTAAATAGCTTTTTTAATCAGTTCGATAAAATGATCGAACAAGGGCGCAGCATCGTGCGGGCCTGGGCTGGCTTCCGGGTGCCCCTGGAAGCTGAAAGCGGCTTTATCGGTGCGGTGAATACCCTGTACCGTATGGTCAAACAGTGAAGTATGGGTCACACGCAGATTAGAAGGCAGCTGGCTGTCGTCAACGGCAAAACCGTGGTTCTGGGCGGTAATCATCACGGTATTGTTATCGTGATCTTTCACCGGGTGGTTACCACCGTGGTGGCCCAGTTTCATCTTCACGGTCTTGGCACCGCTGGCCAGCGCCAGTAACTGGTGGCCGAGGCAGATACCGAACACCGGAATGTCGGTTTCCAGTAGGCGTTTGATCGCCGTAATCGCGTAGTCACACGGCTCCGGGTCGCCAGGACCGTTAGAGAGGAACACCCCGTCCGGATTCAGCTTCAGCACGTCTTCCGCGGAAGTCTGCGCCGGAACAACGGTCAGACGGCAGCCGCGATCCACCAGCATACGCAAGATGTTACGCTTCACGCCGTAATCATACGCGACAACATGGAACGGCAGGTCTGCATCAGTCTTCGGCGCAGGCAGCTCACCTTCCAGCGCCCAGCTCCCCTGCAGCCACTGATACGCATCCTTAGTGGTCACTTCTTTCGCCAGGTCCATGCCTTTCAGGCCCGGGAACGCTTTGGCTTTTTCCAGTGCTACAGCGGCATCCAGCGCATCGCCCGCGATGATACAGCCATTCTGTGCCCCTTTTTCGCGAAGCAGACGGGTCAGCTTACGCGTATCGATATCGGCAATAGCGACAATGTTGTGGCGAGTCAGGTAATCAGACAGGCCTTCTTCATTACGGTAGTTGCTGGCAATCAGCGGTAAATCACGGATAACCAGGCCCGATGCATGTACCTGAGAAGATTCTGCGTCAGCGGAGTTGGTGCCGACATTGCCGATATGGGGATAAGTAAGAGTGACGATCTGGCGGGAATAGGAAGGATCAGTGAGGATTTCTTGATAACCGGTCATTGACGTGTTGAAAACAACTTCTCCCACTGCCGACCCGGTTGCCCCGATGGCCCGACCGTGGAATTGGGTTCCGTCTTCCAGAACCAATAGCGCTGACTTAATCAAAACATCCTCCAGGGAATAAACAGTCACAATATATGCATATTAATTCAGGAATGACCCCAAAATCAATGCAAAAACTGCCTGACTGCTCAGTTTTTGGCAAATTGGGCGCATTCTAATGATCGCCCTCTCTATTGTCTACCCTGCGAGGATGTTTTTCTGCGTTTTTTAACTAACTGAGCGTAAATCCGGAAGATTTACCCTGAAAGCATGACACATCCTGGTCATAAAATCGGTTGCCTGAGCGCTTGTGCATAATTTCAGGGGGTGGGGAGTAAAAAAGTGGACCAAATGGTCAAAAATAGCGCTTACGGAGGGTGAAAAACAGAGATAATATCAACTTATAAGTTGAACCTATAAAAAAATAACTTAAATGGCTATTTATACAAAATAAAAAGGGCAATAAAATTATTGCCCATCCAATCAAAAAGTTATGATTGAAATAACCACATCACGATGGTACACAACACTTATAAATCATCAAGATTCAGGACACTGCGCATATCATGAAGCCCTGTTTTATGCGCTTTCAACCATATTGCTGCACGAACTGCGCCATTAGCGAAGGTCATACGGCTTGAAGCCTTGTGGGTTATCTCTACCCGCTCGCCAACATCTGCAAACATCGCTGTATGCTCACCGACGATATCTCCGGCACGTACAGTGGCAAAACCGATGGTCTGTGCTTCACGCTCACCGGTGTAACCTTCACGGCTATAGACCGCATGCTCATTCAGGTTCCAGTTCATCGCATCAGCAATCGCTTCCCCCATCGCCAGCGCGGTACCCGATGGTGCATCAACTTTATGACGGTGATGCGCTTCGATGATCTCGATATCCGCGTAGTCACCCATCACTTTGGCGGCTTTCTCCAGCAGTTTCAGCACCAGGTTAACGCCCACACTAAAGTTGGCGGCAAACACGATGCCGATATCAGCAGAAGCGGCTTTGATGGCGGCTTTACCGTCCTCATCGAATCCGGTGGTACCAATAACCATCGCTTTTTTATGCTGACGACAAAATTCCAGATAATGCAGCGTGCCTTCCGGGCGGGTGAAATCGATCAACACATCGAAATCATTCACCACCGCATCAAGGTTATCCGTCACTTTAATGCCCAGTGCGCCACAACCAGCCAGCTCTCCGGCATCTGCGCCCGTCAGCGACGAACCTGAACGCACCAGCGCGGCGCCCAAACGCGCACCTTCAGACTGAACCGTTGCCTGAATTAGCTGACGCCCCATACGCCCTGCGGCTCCCACAATGGCGATACGGATTTCTGTATTACTCATATTTATTCATTCCTGACAGATTTCTATTCATTCAAGCCGCATACAGATTAACCAGCGGTTAACGTCTGCGCCACAATTAAAACCAGATAATAAGAATTTTACGCCAGCGCGTGAGGATTATCAGTAAAACAGATTTTGTAAGGATTGGGGAAGGGAAATGGGATGGCCGTTGAGTGGATAAACTACGAAAATTGGCAGGCATCCTTGCTCAAGCAGAACTGGCTATATAACCTACAAAAGCTGATTGTTAATCAAACCAAGGATGAACCATGCTGTATATCGATGCCAATGGCTATATCGATGCGGTCAGGATTACCAAAAAGATTTTTCACTCCCTTCATCACGGTGACATGGGCCATGTTAACGGCATTGTCGTTCATCAGACCGGGGCCGCAACGTTACAAAGTACCTTTAACAGCTACCAGCACGCCAATGCCAACGGGGCCCATTTTATCATTGATAAAGATGGCACCATTTATCAGACGGCCTCGCTGTTCAAAATGACTTACCATGTTGGCAGGATGAAATCGCGCTGCCTGATCACGCAAAAATGTGAACCCGCTGAACTCAAAAAAGCCACTCAACTGGAAAACGCCTGGCGCACCAAAGAAATATCAGACAGGGAGAGGCAAAAGCCATGGCCCGACCGCTTTCCGGCAAACACGGATGCAATTGGTATTGAGATTGTTGGAGAGGCTTTCAAGACAGAGGATTTAAAGGAATATCCTGATGGTAGAATTTTTGAGGCCGTAAATCAGCACCAGTCAGAATCACTTGAGTGGCTAGTCAGAGAATTAAAAAGCACGTTGAAGATTAGTACGAGTGAAATCTTCAGGCATCCTGAAATTGCCAGAAAAAATATCACTGAAGCGAGTTCAGCCAAATGGTAATCAAACCCTTTTGCTTAAATACTGGCATCTTGCTGGTCTCATTGTTTCTTATCGGCTCCAGCTACGCCAATCCGGTCACATCCGTCAGCATCGTCAGTAGTGGGCAGACGCTGAAAGCAGTCACCAATCCCAGTGAAATTAAGGCCTGTAAAAAGTTCACACCAACCACAGAGCAGGTGATCAACTTCTTTAATCACGCCTATCCGGTTGATAATCATTTCGCTATAGATACCCGCTACTCATCCTGCTACGCACAAGGCGACATCAAATATGGCGACCAGCTACCTGGAAAATGGATGTTATATTCAAGTGGGATTGCGACTTTGGTTCTGAACGATGAAAACTCAGTTAACCTCTTTTATGAACACAACACATGGTACGATCCGAATGAGGGTGGATATGATGATAAGTAATTGAAATAACTGGAATTGCATGACTTAAGGGAATAAGGCGACCGGAAAAAAAGGTCGCCCCAGACAGAAGAAAATGCGCCCTACTCGACCTGACGAACTTCCACGCGCAGCTCTTTCGGTACTTCAAACACAATGTTCTCTTCGCGACCAATCAGCTCGATGGCATCGACGCCACCCAGTGAGTTCAGCCGTTCGATCACCTGTTGCACCAGGATATCCGGTGCCGAAGCACCTGCGGTGACGCCAACACATCCCACACCTCTGACCCACTCTTCCTGAATATCATCAGCGGAGTCGATCAGACGTGCCAGCTTGCCGGCACGCTGTGCAAGCTCTGCCAGACGGTTTGAGTTCGAAGAGTTTTTCGAACCGACCACCAGCACTACATCAGCGTCACGGGCCAGCGTACGCACCGCTTCCTGCCGGTTAGTGGTGGCGTAACAGATGTCGTCTTTACGCGGACCAACAATTTTGGGGAAACGGGCACGCAGCGCATCGATCACTTCATAGGTGTCATCGACGGACAGCGTGGTTTGCGTCATAAAGCACAGATTGTCTTCATCTTTAACCTGAAGTTTCCACACATCTGCTGGCGCTTCCACCAGATACATCCCCCCTTTCGGGTTGTTGTACTGGCCCATTGTCCCTTCCACTTCCGGGTGGCCCGCATGACCAATCAGGATCGCTTCCGTTCCTTTTCGACTGGCACGCGCCACTTCCATATGCACCTTGGTGACCAGCGGACAGGTGGCATCAAACAGCATGGTCAGCTCGCGCGCTTTGGCTTCAGCACGAACGGCCTGAGACACGCCATGTGCAGAGAAGATCAGGATAGAACCATCCGGCACTTCAGCAATCTCTTCAATAAAGATCGCCCCGCGCTCGCGCAGGCTGTTGACCACATAACGGTTATGCACCACTTCATGCCGCACGTAGATAGGTGCGCCATACATCTCCAGCGCACGCTCCACAATGCTGATAGCGCGATCAACGCCTGCGCAGAAACCGCGCGGGTTAGCCAACAGGATCTGCATTGCTCGTCTCCCGTACCGGATCAATCTCCAGAACTTCTACGTCAAAGTGAATGGTCTGCCCGGCCAGTGGGTGATTGAAATCAACGGTGATCGAATCACCAGAGATTTCACGGATCACACCAGGCATCTCGTTACCATCCATGCCGCTGAACAGCATGATGGCACCAATTTCCGGTTCTCCTGCCTGCACAAAGTCACGGCGCGAAAAATACTGGATCAGGTCCGGGCTGATACCGCCGAACGCATCGTCTGCGTCCAGCGAAAAAGCACACGCTTCACCCGTTTTTAGTCCGAGAAGATGACTTTCCAGCCCTTCTGACAGGCTACCATCGCCGAGGCAAAACAACGCCGGTTTACCGTGACTGCGCGTGGATTCCGCTGTGGAACCATCCGCCAGTTTTAAGGTGAAATGCACCAGCACTTCGCTGTCACGCTGTACAGAATCGGTCATGCCTTACCCTTTATTCTTAGCCTGTTTGCCGTTCGGGCTCAGGAACCCTTCCAGCACGATCAGCGCGGCACCAATACAGATACCGCAGTCGGCAATATTAAACGTGGCAAAGTGCCAGTCACCGACATAGAAATCGATGAAGTCCACCACAAAGCCATGATATGACCGGTCAAACAGGTTGCCCACTGCGCCACCCACAATCAGCGCATAGGCGATGTTATTCAGTTTATTGCTCGCGCTGGTGCGGTACATCATCACCAGCAGCACCACGACAATGGCAATGGCAATACCGGCAAAGAACCAGCGCTGCCAGCCACCTTTATCGGCGAGGAAGCTGAACGCCGCGCCGTAGTTGTGAGCATAAAAGAAGTTAAAGTACGGCATCACTGGCATCGATTCGTGCAGCATCAGATTATTCATAATCCACTGCTTGCTGCCGAAATCAATGACAATCACCACCAGCACCAGCCACAGCCAGCGCAATCCGGTTGAGAGAACAGGTCTGCTCATCATGCAAACTTACGCTGTTCGCCGCTGCCCGCGACGTTAGAGACACAACGACCGCAGACATCAGCGTGTTCGGCGTTCTGGCCGATATCGCTAGTGTAATGCCAGCAGCGTGGGCATTTCTCACCTTCTGCTTTCTGCAGAGCAATTTTCAGACCTTTCACCACATCACTCTGCTGCGCATCGTCGGTTGCCTGTGCATAGTCAGCGACCTTAGCCCCTGAGGTCAGCAGCACAAAGCGCAGTTCCTCACCCAGGCTGGTCAGCTTGGTTGCCAGGTCAGCATCAGCGTACAGCGTTACGCTGGCTTCCAGAGAACCACCGATACGCTTATCAGCACGCGCCTGCTCGATCACCTTATTGACTTCACCGCGTACTTTCAGCAGTTCAGCCCAGTAGCTGTCATTCATTGGCTGGTTGTCTTCCAGGCTGAACAACCCGTCGAACCACTCCTCGGTAAACACGTACTGGCTGCGTTTGCCCGGCAGATAGCCCCAGATTTCATCGGCGGTAAAGGACATGATTGGTGCCATCCAACGCACCAGCGCTTCCACGATGTACCACAGCGCGGTCTGGCAGCTACGACGCGCCAGGCCATCTGACTTCGCGGTGTACTGACGATCTTTGATGATATCCAGATAGAATGAACCCATCTCAACCGAGCAGAACTGCATCAGACGCTGTACCACTTCATGGAAATCGTAGGCTTCGTAAGAAGCGACGATATCATTCTGTGCGGCCAGTGCGCGGCCCACAGCCCAACGGTCAACGATGACCATCTCTTCCGGTTTCACCAGATCGGTTTCCGGGTTGAAACCGGCGAGGTTCGCCAGCAGGAAACGCGCGGTGTTACGGATGCGACGATAGCTGTCGGCAGAACGCTTAAGGATTTCGTCAGAGACAGCAATTTCACCGGAGTAATCGGTCGATGCCACCCACAGACGCAGGATATCGGCACCCAACTTGTTCATCACGTCCTGTGGGCTGACGGTGTTGCCCAAGGATTTGGACATCTTGCGGCCCTGACCATCAACGGTGAAGCCGTGCGTCAGTACCTGGCGGTATGGCGCTTTGCCTTTCATCGCAGTGGAGATCATCAGCGAGGACATAAACCAGCCACGGTGCTGATCCGAACCTTCCAGATATAAATCAGGTTCGTTACCGCCAAACTCAGGGCGCGCATCAACCACCGAGTAACTGGTCGATCCTGAATCGAACCATACGTCCAGGGTATCCGGCACTTTAACGTAGTTGTCAGCATCAGCACCCATCAGATCGTGGGCATCGAGATCCCACCATGCCTGGATACCGTCCTGCTCAACCCGCTTCGCTACCTTCTCCATCAGTTCCAGAGAATCCGGGTGCAGCTGCTCAGTGTCTTTGTGGACGAACAGCGCCATCGGCACGCCCCAGGTACGCTGACGGGAGATACACCAGTCAGGGCGGTTAGCCACCATCGACTCAATACGCGCCTGGCCCCAGTCCGGGATCCACTGCACGCCTTTGATCTCTTTTAGCGACTGCGCACGAAGGCCTTTCTGATCCATGCTGATAAACCACTGCGGAGTTGCACGGAAGATGATCGGCGTTTTGTGACGCCAGCAGTGTGGGTAGCTGTGATGCAGTTTCTCAACATGCAGCAGAGCGCCCTTCTCGCGCAGCAACTCAACGATCATATCGTTGGCTTTAAATACGTTAACGCCGTCCAGCGTCGGGTATGTGCCTGGCAGGAAGCTGCCGTCCGGGCCGACCGGGTTAGCGACTTCAATACCGTACTTCTGGCCAATCACATAGTCGTCCGGGCCGTGGCCAGGCGCAGTGTGAACGGCACCGGTACCGGCTTCCAGCGTCACGTGCTCACCCAGCACCACCGGAGAGGTGTGGCTGAGGAAAGGATGCTGGAAGCCCATCAGTTCGAGGTCAGCGCCTTTCGCTTCACCCAGCACGGTCCATGCAGCCATGCCAACACGCTTCATCACACTCTCGACCATGTCTTTAGCGAGGATCAGGGCACGGCCCTCAATCTGCACTAGCTGGTAGTCAAATTCAGGATGCAGAGAGATGGCGCGGTTAGCCGGCATCGTCCACGGCGTGGTAGTCCAGATCACCAGGGCAATCGGGCCATCAACGTGGCCTGCGCCAAATTTCGCCTGCACCGCGTCTTTATCGACGGCATTGAACATCACATCGATAGACGGGGAGGTTTTGTCGTAATACTCCACTTCCGCTTCAGCCAGCGCAGAGCGGCAGTCCAGGCACCAGTGCACCGGCTTTGCGCCCTTGTGCAGGTGACCGTTGCCGATGATCTTACCCAGGGCACGGATGATGTTGGCTTCGGTTTGGAAGTTCATCGTCAGATACGGACGATCCCAGTCACCCAGCACTCCGAGGCGGATAAAGTCGGCTTTCTGCCCTTCCACCTGCTCGGCGGCATATTTACGGCAGGCAGCACGGAATTCGGATGCGCTGACTTTCTCGCCCGGCTTACCGATCATCTGCTCAACTTTATGCTCGATAGGCAGACCGTGACAGTCCCAGCCTGGAACGTACGGCGAATCATAGCCCGCCATGCCTTTCGACTTAACGATAATGTCTTTCAGAATCTTGTTAACGGAGTGACCAATATGAATGCTGCCGTTCGCGTAGGGAGGGCCATCATGCAGAATAAAGGTTTTTTTCCCTTTCTTGGCTTCGCGAATGATGCCGTACAGCTTGTCATCATACCAACGTTGCAGCATGCCCGGTTCGCGTTTGGCCAGATCGCCACGCATCGGGAACCCCGTTTCCGGCAAATTCAGGGTAGATTTATAGTCACTCATCAGATTCTCGGTTCCGTATGTCGGTTCTATGTAAACTTAAACCGATGTCTTCAGCCCAAAAAAAGTTCGGGCAGTCACCACATCGTTTGCAATTTGTTCTTTCAGTGCGTCGAGCGAGGCAAAGCGCTGCTCGTTACGTATTTTATCACGCAGTACCACTTCAATATGGCGCCCGTAAAGGTCGATAGAGACATCCAGCAGATGTACTTCCAGCTGCTGACGCAGCCCTGCAACGGTAGGTCGGGTGCCGATATTTGCCACACCGGCTAACGGATGTGAACCCAGCCCCAAAACCTCCACGGCATACACCCCTTTGACCGGGGAGACGGTGCGCCGCAGCGGCAGGTTAGCCGTAGGGAAACCAATGGTGCGGCCCAGCGCATCGCCATGCACTACACGGCCAGAAATGCTGAAAGGACGCCCCAGCAGGGCATTGGCCATCGACAGGTTATCTTCTGCCAGCGCCTGGCGAATCGCCGTGCTGCTGATGCGTTTTCCGTCATCGCAGAATGTCTGGGTACTGATGACATCAAAGCCATACTCGACACCTGCATTCTGTAATAACAGGAAATCGCCCTGGCGACCAGCGCCAAAGCGGAAATCATCCCCAACAGCCAGGAACTCAACGCCCAGCTTATCAACCAGAAGATCGGCGACAAAACTCTGTGCCGTCCTGGCCGCAAAACGGCGATCAAAACGCACGCACAGCACGGCATCGACGCCGGCCTGTTCGAGGTAACGCACTTTCTCCCGCAGGCGTGTCAGCCGCGCAGGGGCTTTTTCCGCCGCAAACAGTTCCAGCGGCTGAGGTTCAAACAGCATGACCATCACTGGCAAATTGCGCTGACGCCCTTCTTTGCACAGTTGCGCTAGCAGCGCCTGATGACCGCGATGTACGCCATCGAAATTCCCGATAGTCAGTACGCAGCCGCGATGCTGCTCTCTAAGGTTATGTATGCCGCGGATAAACTTCATGGCTGGCTCAAATTTGTGGAAATCGGCGGATTATACCTTGTACAGCCGTGAAGGTTAACCCACGAATTCGGGCTTTCATGCTTTCTTCTCCCCATTTCGCTCTGTAGGGTGCTGATCCAGCGTGGTATGATATTTTTCTTGTGAATAAGCTGTATTCGCCTGGATGAAGCTGGTAGAATCTTGCGCCATCGAAACGTAATCAAGTGCCACTGTTTGACCGGCGCTTATTTGCACAAATCCATTGACAACCGAAGGCGAAAAGGGCATATTCCTCGGCCTTTGAATTGTCCTCATAGAACTATTTGGGAGTTGGACCTTGGCTAATATCAAATCAGCTAAGAAACGCGCCGTAACATCTGAGAACCGTCGCAAGCACAACGCTAGCCGTCGCTCAATGTTGCGTACTTTCATCAAGAAAGTTTACGCGGCTATCGCTACTGGCGATAAAGCAGCTGCGCAGAATGCATTTAATGACATGCAACCAATTGTGGACCGTCAGGCAGCTAAAGGCCTGATCCACAAAAACAAAGCTGCACGTCATAAAGCAAATCTGGCTGCACAGATCAGCAAACTGGCTTAATGTCAGCGTGTTAATCGAGCTTTGATAAAGAAACCGCTCCGGCGGTTTTTTTATGTCTTTTTTTTGAGGGTACACCCCGCAAGCAGGTGCGACCTGAAAAAGGCCGCCCCTACCTTTCCATCAATCACTACGTCATTAATGCGATGATTGTGCAGGCAATTTAACCCGCAGAAGACTATATCCCACCACAGCAGACAGTACAGATCCGGTGAGAATCCCCAGCTTGGCCAGCGTGACCATCTCCTCATGCGCGGCGTCAAATGCCAGTGAAGCGATAAAGATAGACATGGTAAAGCCGATGCCACACAGCACACCCACAGCGGCAATATCCACCATCTTGGTGTTTTCCGGCAACACGGCAATCTTCAGCTTCACCGACAGCCAGCAAATCAGCGTGATCCCCAACGGTTTACCCACCAGCAGACCCAGAATAATCCCCAGCGGTACCATCGAGAACAATCCTTCAACTGAGACACCCGTCAGGGAAACACCGGCATTGGCAAAGGCAAACAGCGGCAGGATAAGCCAGCTCACCCAGGGGTGCAGACCATGCGCCAGTTCAATCGACGGCGAGTGTCCATCCTGTTTTTTCAGCGGAATAAACAGACCGACAATCACCCCCGCCAACGTGGCATGCACGCCCGACTTCAGCACTGCCACCCACAGCACCATTCCGACCAGCAGATAGACTGAGGTTTTACGCACACCACACAGGTTCAACAGGGCCAGAGCAACGATAGACGCTGCAGCAACCCCCAGTGAGACCAATGACAGATCGCTGGTGTAGAAGAAAGCGATAATGACAATGGCACCCAAATCATCGATGACGGCCAATGCCATCAGGAACATTTTCAACGCCGGTGGCACGCGGCTACCCAGTAGCGCCAGAATACCCAGCGCAAAAGCAATATCGGTGGCAGCAGGTATCGCCCAGCCGTGGATCGCCAGCGCGTCATTATGATTCAGAGCCGCATAGATCAGTCCCGGGGCCAACATACCGCCTAAGGCGGCAATCAACGGGAACATCGCGCGCTCCCGGCCCTTCAGCGACCCCATCATCAGTTCGCGTTTCACTTCCAGGCCAATCATCAGGAAAAACAGTGCCATTAATGCATCATTGATCCATAACAGCAGATCTTTATTGATATCCAGGGCACCGAAACGGAACTGCACCGGCATTGCCAGAACGGCCTGATAAGCCTGCTGAGTACTGGCATTATTGGCGAGGAACATAGCGACGGCAGCGGCGATAATCAGCACCACACCGCCCGTGGCATCGTTTTTTAAGAGTTTTTTGAAAAAGAGGTTCATGACAGACTCCGCTGTTAATCTCAGTGAATAAGCTTCAGATGACCGATAGCATACGTGTTTAAACCGCTGGAAAAAAACAGTTTATGCCCTCCCGACACCTCGATATTGAAGAATTATTGAGATGAAATGAAAAATAAGGAGCAGGAAAATGCGAATATCAGGCAGGCTAAGGACGTAAAAAAAGCCGCACGAAGCGGCTTTCTTGGCACATTGATAACAACTTACAGTGCGCAGTAAACGCGTGCTTCACGTGGGGTATAAATACCGAAAGTCACTACAGCCAGCAGGCCGTTGACGAAAGTCTGCTGAACTTCAACGCGATCGACTTTATCCTCACCGCCACAAATTGCCGCAGCATCCAGCGTTTTTTTCTGACCGATACCCGACACGAAGAAGTGGTGAGTGGTCACCTGCTTAGGCGCAGCAACCTGATTATGTTTCAGTTGGAAAGTTTGTTGAGCACAACCAGAAAGCAGAACAGCGAAGGCGGCAATTGCCAGAATCTTTTTCATGAACCCAATTCCATTAGATAAATTGAAGCGACATCTAATAACAATCAGATACTCAATGCAATATTAAGAAACAACATTGATACTTTCAAAGAGATTCCACCAAAAATTTTCCTGAAAGAGAGATAAAAGAGCTGAAAAGTGGAAAAATACAGGGGATTTATTGATGTTTCGGCTCCCTGAATGACCAGGGAGCCGTTGCGATTAACGGGTCAGATCGTCAAAGAACTTCTTCACGCCATCGAAGAAGCTTTTAGAACGCGGGCTGTTCTTCTCACCGGATGGGCCGCCGAAGCTCTCTTCCAGTTCGCGTAACAGCGATTTCTGCTTCTCACTCAGGCTGACTGGCGTTTCCACCACCACGCGGCATAACAGGTCACCCTGCGCACCACCACGTACTGATTTCACACCCTTACCGCGCATACGGAACAGTTTGCCCGTCTGCGTTTCCGCAGGTACTTTCAACTTCACGCGGCCGTCCAGCGTCGGTACTTCAATCTCTCCACCCAGCGCAGCCATCACAAAGTTGATCGGGACTTCGCAGTACAGATTGTTCTCTTCACGCTCAAAGATATTGTGCTTACGCACCTGAACCTGAACATACAAATCGCCTGATGGCGCGCCGTGCTCACCCGCCTCCCCTTCGCCGGTCAGACGAATGCGGTCACCGGTATCCACACCCGCCGTAATTTTCACCGACAGGGTTTTCGAACGCTCAACCCGGCCATGACCGCGGCAGGCGTTACACGGATCTTTAATCACCGAGCCACGACCATGACAGGTCGGACAAGCTTGCTGTACGGTGAAGAATCCCTGACGCATCTGTACCTGGCCAGCACCGTGACAGGTTGAACAGGTTTGCGGTTTGGTACCGACTTTCGCGCCACTACCGTGGCAAACATCACACTCTTCCAGCGTTGGAATGCGGATCTCTTTGGTCACGCCGCGTACCGCTTCTTCCAGCGACAGCTCCATGTTGTAGCGTAAATCTGCGCCGCGTGCAGCACGCTGTTGACGGCGGCCTCCGCCAAAGATATCGCCGAATACGTCGCCAAAGATATCACTGAAGTCAGCACCGCCACCGCCGCCGAAGCCGCCATGACCGCCACCGCCCATACCGCCCTGTTCAAAGGCTGCATGGCCGTACTGATCGTAAGCCGCACGTTTCTGCGCATCGGTCAGAATTTCGTAGGCTTCTTTGACCTCTTTAAATTGTTCTTCGGCACCTTCACCCTGGTTACGATCGGGGTGAAACTTCATTGCCAGGCGTTTATAAGCCTTTTTGATTTCACGCTCTTCCGCTGATTTGGAAACGCCTAAAACCTCGTAATAGTCTCTCTTCGCCATTGTTATTGATCCTGCCCTTAACATGCATGCACGGGCGTAGGATTTCTCCGACGCCCGTGCTGGTAATCAATGGCGCATGACGCGCCACCTTGCCCGCTCAAGGGCGATTATTTTTTGTTGTCTTTCACTTCTTCAAATTCAGCGTCGACAACATCATCGTCTTTCTTCGCACCATCGGTCGCATCTGCTGCGCCGCCAGCGGCCTGCTGCTGTTGAGCGAACTCCATCAGCTTGCTGGACACTTCCATCAGAGCCTGGATCTTGGCTTCGATATCCGCTTTATCTTCGCCTTTCAGCGCCGCGTTCAGTTCGGTCAATGCGGCTTCGATAGGCGCTTTGTCATCCGCTGGCAGTTTGTCGCCCGCTTCGTCCAGCTGCTTACGTGTGCTGTGTGACAGCTGATCGCCCTGGTTGCGTACCTGAACCAGTTCTTCGAACTTACGGTCAGATTCAGCATTTGCTTCCGCATCACGCACCATTTTTTCGATCTCTTCGTCGTTCAGACCGGAAGAGGCCTTGATGGTGATTTTCTGCTCTTTACCGCTGTTCTTGTCTTTCGCTGACACATGCAGGATACCATCGGCATCGATGTCGAAAGTCACTTCGATCTGAGGCATACCACGTGGTGCGCTCTGGATACCGTCCAGGTTGAACTGACCCAGAGATTTGTTATCCGCTGCACGTTTACGCTCACCCTGCACAACATGGATGGTCACGGCAGACTGGTTGTCTTCAGCTGTTGAGAACACCTGGCTGTGCTTGGTTGGGATAGTGGTGTTCTTAGTGATCAGCGACGTCATCACACCGCCCATGGTTTCGATACCCAGCGACAGCGGGGTAACGTCCAGCAGCAGAACGTCTTTTACTTCACCCGCCAATACGCCACCCTGAACCGCTGCACCAACAGCAACAGCTTCGTCCGGGTTCACGTCTTTACGTGGCTCTTTACCGAAGAACTCGGTCACTTTCGCCTGAACCATTGGCATACGTGTCTGGCCACCAACGAGGATCACATCGTTGATCTCAGAGACGGACAGACCTGCATCTTGCAGAGCAACTTTCAACGGCTCGATAGAACGAGCAACCAGATCTTCTACCAGTGATTCCAGCTTCGCACGGGTCACTTTGATGTTCAGGTGTTTAGGACCTGTCGCATCAGCAGTGATGTACGGCAGGTTTACGTCAGTTTGCTGGGCAGAAGACAGCTCGATCTTCGCTTTTTCTGCCGCTTCTTTCAGACGCTGCATCGCCAGTGGATCGTTGTGCAGATCGATGCCCTGATCTTTCTTAAACTCAGCCACCAGGTAGTTGATCATACGGCTGTCGAAGTCTTCACCACCCAGGTGGGTATCACCGTTGGTTGCCAGAACTTCGAAGGTTTTTTCGCCATCAACTTCATCGATTTCGATGATAGAGATATCGAAAGTACCACCACCCAGGTCATATACCGCGATAGTGCGGTTACCCTGACCTTTATCCAGACCGTAGGCCAGAGCCGCTGCGGTTGGTTCGTTGATGATACGTTTTACTTCCAGACCAGCGATACGACCGGCATCTTTAGTTGCCTGACGCTGTGCATCGTTGAAGTATGCCGGTACAGTGATAACCGCTTCAGTCACTGGTTCACCCAGATAGTCTTCAGCCGTTTTCTTCATTTTTTTCAGCACTTCTGCTGAGATCTGTGGCGGAGCCACGCGCTGGCCTTTCACGTCCAGCCATGCATCACCGTTTTCAGAACCCACGATTTTGAATGGCATGATTTTCAGGTCACGCTGCACTTCTTCATCCTG
The DNA here is from genome assembly GCF_037479575.1 of Erwinia sp. MYb416. NCBI lineage: Bacteria > Pseudomonadati > Pseudomonadota > Gammaproteobacteria > Enterobacterales > Erwiniaceae > Erwinia > Erwinia sp. MYb416. The sequence goes on along the minus strand of NZ_JBBGYT010000441.1, from coordinate 381,874 downwards.
GAAGCGACGGCCAATCAGGCGCTTAATCGCAAACAGAGTATTCTGCGGGTTAGTCACGGCCTGACGTTTAGCAGGCTGACCTACCAGCGTTTCACCATCCTGGGTGTAAGCAATAATCGAAGGTGTTGTACGATCGCCTTCTGCATTCTCCAGTACACGCGCTTTGCCGCCATCCATGATAGCTACACAAGAGTTCGTTGTGCCCAGGTCAATACCAATAATCTTACCCATTTAAACATCTCCCACTTAAATTCAATTCAAATCAGCTTATGAACCATTAATGCGGGCATTTTTTACAGTTTCAACTGCTCGCCCTACGCTTTTTTTTCCAGGTCCGTAGCTTCGGATGCCAACTAAGATGGGGCCGGGCAACGCGGCATCAAGGGGGAGAGAGAAAAAAATTTTCACTTTGCCCTAAAAAGACAACGGGCCAGCCTGAGCTGACCCGTAAAACGCTATGATTGCGCGTTATTGTGCGCTGATCTGCTTTAATAGCGCCTGTTGCCCGGCTTCACCTCGCAGCCAGCAGCCGACCAGAACGCCTATCCCCGCCAGTGCCAGCACATAGTAAGCAGGTGACATTGGTGACAGCTTCAGCATCAGCGTCAGCGCCATCGGCGTCAGTCCGCCGAAAAAGGCGTAGGCGAAATTATAAGAAAAGGAGATACCGGTAAAACGCACTTTTGCCGGGAACGCACTCACCATCACGAACGGCACCACGCCCACCACACCGACACACAACCCGGCGACCGCATAGGCAATAAAGAGATATTCCGGCGACTGCGCAGCCACATGGAAAAACGCCCAACTGGAAGCGGCCATTAACAGGCTTCCCACTATCAGGGTAGTGGCAGCACCGATACGGTCCACCAAGGCCCCGGCAATAATACAGCCAAAAATCAGCATCACCGTTGCCAGGCTGTTCGCCTGAAGCGTCAACGCGGCGGGCAGGCCATGTAACTTTTGCAGTAATGCGGGTGCCATCAGCAAGACCACGACAATACAGGCCGACAATAGCCAGGTCAGCAGCATCGACACCACCACGCCATGGCTATGACGGAATAACACCGTGATCAACGGCAGCTCGGCTGAAAGCGTTTTACGCTGCTTCATCTGGAGAAAGACCGGCGTTTCATGCAGCCAGCGGCGCAGGTACATCGCCAGCAGGCCAAAGCCGCCGCCCAGCAGGAAGGGAATACGCCAGCCGGTTTCAGCGACGGCCTGCGCACTCATGGTGGTGGTAATCAATGTTGCCACCAGCGACCCCAACAGAATACCGAAGGTCAGGCCGGCGGTCAGCGTTCCGCAGGCAAAACCAATCCGTTTCTCCGGCACGTGTTCGGCGACAAACACCCAGGCACCCGGTACTTCACCGCCAATGGCAGCCCCCTGCAACACACGCAGCAGTAGCAGGAGTATCGGCGCAGCAATACCGATGGAGGCGTAGGTGGGCAGCAACCCCATCGCCAGCGTGGGCAATGCCATCATCAAGATGCTCAGGCTGAACATTTTCTTGCGTCCCTGGCTATCCCCGAAGTGCGCCATAATCAGGCCGCCCAGCGGGCGGGCAAGATAACCGGCAGCAAAAATCGCATAGGCCTGAAACTGACGCAACCAGTCAGGGAGACCTAAAGGGAAAAACAGGTCGCCGATCACGCTGGCGAAAAAAATGAAGATAATAAAGTCGTAAAATTCGAGTGCGCCACCCAGCGCAGCCAGAGTTAACGTCTTGTAGTCGTGCCGGTTGAGGTGACGCGCATGATCATGGGACATAATTATTCACGAAAATCCAGAGTCAGAAGAAAGCCGTATAGTTAACGTTTGTAAAGCTGAGATGACTATACCGTCAATTTTCTGCCACAGCAGTGGACGCTGGATCTTATGCCTGAAAAAACGATTTTTTAGTTGTTTGTTTCGCGCCGTGCGCTTTTAGGACGAAATGCTGCTACGACCTTCGGATCAGTCTCCATGTAGGGCCCCTCCAGCAGCTGAATACAGTACGGGACACTGGCAAAGATGCCATGTACCTGCGTATTACCCTCGCTGTCTTTCAGACCTTCCAGCGTCTCCTGAATCGACTTAGGTTGTCCCGGCAGGTTGATCACCAGCGACTGTTTACGGATTACTGCCGTCTGGCGTGAAAGGATCGCGGTGGGTACAAAGTTAAGGCTAATCTGTCGCATCTGTTCACCAAACCCCGGCATTTCCCGGTCAGCAATCGCCAGCGTCGCATCCGGTGTGACATCGCGCCGGGCCGGGCCGGTTCCCCCGGTGGTAAGCACCAAATGGCAGAACAACTCATCGACCAGTTCACAGATCGCCTGCTCAATCATCGGCTGCTCATCAGGCACCAGACGTTTTTCAATTTCAAATGGCGTAGTTAACGCCTCAGACAGCCACGCCTCAAGGGCCGGTAATCCCTGATCCTGATAGATGCCATTTGCGGCGCGATCCGAAACGGAAATCAAACCTATGCGTAATGTATTCATTATGTTCTCGCCATTCATACCCGGCAACATCAGTACGGCCGGTGGGGGTAAGCGTGTTTTCACAAGAATACACTGAATTCAGGAATATTGGCAAAGAGGCAAACAGACATTTTGCTAATGATGACAACGGAAATAGAATGAAAAATAAAACAGAACAATCACACACTATAGATTAAAAATCACAGGCTCATCATATTTAAGAAAAAACAGGACTCATTTTATTTCGCTTTTTTTGTGAATTTATAACTAGTAAAAACCACTAGAATTCGCGAAATCTCATCAGGCACAAGGAAGTAATTATCGTTAAACACCTGCTATAAACGCCCCCTGCATTAACTATCGCCAACCGACAGCCACGAGAAAAATCGAGGATGGACGGCCTGTGCAATTAAAAAACCCGATTATTTATCAATAGAAAACTTACAGAGGAAAAAATGAAAAAGGTCATTATTGGCACTGTACTACCCACGTTAATATTCAGTTCAATGTGCTATTCCGAAACCAGCGTTTCAGGCGGAACCATTAATTTTACAGGTGCAGTGACAGATGCAACCTGTACTATCAATGGTAATAATTCTGCCGACCTTTCCGTCGTGCTCAATCCGATAAGTACCGAACAGGCAGGAACGTCAGAAGGGTTAATTGATGTTGGTAAGAAAGCATTTTCACTGGACTTCTCCAACTGTTCATCAGCAAATATAGTGAATACGGGCAATGGGGAAACACCAACGACGCCCAATCTTCAAATGCAGTTCTCATCACCTAACACCATATCTAATGATGGGAAATACCTGATCAACCAGGAAAATGATCCTCAGGGTAATCCTCGAAATGTGGGTGTCGCTATTGTTTTACAAAATACGGAAACGCAGCCTATCCCACTTAATCAGATACTGGATACCAAACTGGGAGGCACATCATCATCACCAGAAACGCTGAACTTCTATGCTAAATATTACAAAGTAGGAACTCAGCCTGCGGAGGCCGGCACGGTCAGAACGATGGTAACGTATAGCGTCACTTATCTTTAATTTTCAATAAGTCCTATTATTGAGCGATTGTTTCATGAGAATAATTTTACTGTTAACTGCATTATTACCTTTTTTGTGTCACGCGAATGTCATTATCAGTGCGACGCGTGAGATCTACCCTTCCGACAGGAAAGAGATCTCAGTTCAATTGCTCAATAACGGTTCTGACCCCTCACTGGTACAGGCATGGATTGATAATGGCGATCCTGACTCAACCCCTGAGACAGCAAAAGTACCGTTTCTGTTAATGCCACCGGTGGTAAAGGTGTCCGCGCATAGCGGGCAACAGCTAAAGGTGCGCTATATGGGTGGGAATTTGCCAGTCGATCGCGAGTCGGTTTTTTATATTAATATAATGGATATTACCCCCGTCCCTGAGAACCTTAAGGGAAAAAGCGTAATGCAACTGGCAATACGGTCCCGTATTAAGCTTTTTTTCCGGCCCACCGGACTGAAAGTAAAGCCTAAAAACATAATAGATAAACTGACATTTACTCATGAGAAGGATAGCATCACGCTTCATAATGCCAGCCCCTATTACTTAACATTATCAGGCGTACGAGTTAACCAGGGAGGAAATATATTAAAAAAAGGTCTGATGATGGAACCCTTTTCTCAGAAATCACTGAAAGCAAACGCACCTATTTCCAGCGAAAACTCCGTCTCCATCGTCTATATCAATGATTATGGCGCCAGCATTGAATCGCGGAAAAAAATTCAGTAAAAATGCCTAAATTTAAAATAAACCGGGTCACATTACACTTGATGTTAATGTGCTCCCTCCTGTTAAAGCAACACATCTCTTATGCACTCACGTTTAACACTGATTTTTTGGCAGGGAAATCCAGCCATGCTGATTTGTCACGATTTTATACAAACAGTGATTTACCGTCAGGCAACTATGACATTGACATTTACGTCAATGGCGACTGGAAGGGGAAGTATGATGCAAAAGTAGTTAGCAGCCTAACAGACATCCGTATAAACGTTAAGGAATTCACTCGAATGGGATTAAGAAAAGTTATTGATAACCCGAAAAATGTAAAGAATGAATTCCTTAACGTTTATGCTCTTTCAACGGGAATAAAAAGCAGTTTTGATGCCAGTCAGATGAGACTGGATTTGAGTGTTCCACAGCAGGAGATGGACACAAAATGGCAGGGGTATATCGATCCTAAATTCTGGAGTGAAGGCATCCCAGGCCTGACACTCTCCTATCAGGCAAACTACTATCATTCGGCCTCTAACAATCATCAGAATGAAGATAATGGTTATATTTCATTAAATACCGGACTGAATCTGCTCAACTGGCAGCTGCGTGATAACAGCTCCTATAACTATTCACGAACGGGTAAGTCTGACTGGCAAAATAACACCCGCTATTTGCAACGAAATATCAGCACCATCAACTCCCAGTTACGTATCGGCGACAGCTATACCCCTTCTGACCTCTTTGACTCTTATCGCTTTCGTGGCGTGAGCATGGGGACAGATATCCGGATGTTTCCTGACGCGATGCAGGGATTCGCCCCCATCGTTCACGGCGTGGCGCAGACCAACGCCCTGGTTAAAATCATTCAGAATGGCGTGACGATTTATCAGCAAAACGTCTCCCCGGGACCCTTTGCGATTAATGATATTTTACCAACCGGCTCCGGGGGCGATCTTAACGTTGAAGTTGACGAGGCCGATGGGCGCATTCAACGCTTTACCGTACCTTATTCCTCCGTTCCCGGCATGCTAAAACCCGGCGTTAACGTCTATAACCTGGCGATGGGCCAGGTGCGGATACCTCAGATCAGCGTTCACCCCGACTTTATACAGGGGACCTGGCGCAGGGGGATGACAAATCTCTTTACTGCCTATGCAGGAGGGATCTGGAGCAGCCACTACGGTTCAGTACTGGTAGGGACCGGGCTGAACCTGCCTGTAGGGGCACTGTCCTTTGATGTTACTCAGGCACGTCAGGCTTCATACAGACACGTGGATAGCAGTAGCGGGCAGAGTTATCGGCTTGCTTATAGCAAATTTTTCACCGATACCGGAACCAACTTTGCGCTGGCAGCTTACCGTTACTCAACCAGCGGCTTTTTGACTATGGAAGATTCGGCGCAGAGGGAAAGTAACGGCGGGAAAAACACGATTACCAATAGCGGTACCATTAATCAGAAAAACAGCTTTAACTTCAATGTGAATCAGAACCTCGGTGGCTCGGCAGGATCGCTGTTCCTATCTGGTACATTAAGGAACTATTGGGGAGAGGCAAACAGCAACAAGGAGTATCAAGTAGGCTATTCGAATACCCTCTCTAACGTCACCTTCAACGTTTCCGCCAGCCGTACCCGAAATAATGATAACCGTGAAGAGATGCGTTACTACCTTGGTTTCTCCGTCCCCTTCAGCGTATTCGACTCCCCTATCTATCTGTCGACTAACTCATCCTTCACACAGAATCACTATAGCAACAGTGATATCGGGTTGAGTGGAACCGCAGGTAAGGCCAACCAGTGGAACTATAACGTTGACGTGGCTAACAGTCGGGGCGGCAATACCACAACCAATGCCAATGTCGGCTATCGTGCCTCGGCCACTACCATGAATGCTTCATGGAGCCAGTCGTCGAACTTTAGCCAGGAAGGGCTGGGGATGACGGGAAGTCTGGTGGCATACCAGGGCGGCGTGCTGTTTGCCAATCAAGTTGGTAGCACCTTTGCCATTATTGATGCTCCTGGTGTGGCCAATGCAGCGGTTAATAGCGATGCGACCATCATCACTAACCGTCAGGGGAAAGCACTGGTTCCCTACATGTCACCTTATCGTAAGAATGCGATGACGCTGGATACCACCAATCTCGGTGATAACGTGCAGCTGCTGGGCAACCGTAAAGATGTTGTGCCTTACGCCGGGTCCATCAGCTATGTGAAATTTGAAACAGATCAGCGCAAAAGCTTCATTTTCCATGCGGTAGATCGTAACAGCGCCCCCCTACCCTTTGGGGCTCTGGTCACTGATAGCAAAAATAATTAAATTGGTTATGTCGGGCAGGGCAGCGTGGTGTTTGTCCACAGTTAAAAACTACCCGACAGGGTAATCGTTCATTTTTCCGGGGAAGACAACAGTACATGCAGCATTACCCAGCCGAAAACCAATCTGGGCAGTGATGTGAATCACTGTCACTAATCAGGGAAGAGAATAATGAAAATGCTACCGCACATCCGATGTATCAAGAGAGCGGGCAAGGTGGTTACCCTGAGTTTGATACTGTTCTTACCCTCCTGGGCAGGAGCTAACTGTATACAGAATGCCCCCGTGGATGCTCCCTTTTTGTATTACGATGCTACCAGCGCGTTAAACCTCTCGGGCAGGGCATCGTTTTCATCCACAACGGCTTATCCGGGTACTTTTAGCTGTAGCATGCCGGCATGGGGGATTATTGGTGGCAAGAACACGGTTGATAACTCAACGCCCTACTCCCAGAACACGCTCTACTTAAAATTTCCCGGCGATGCTTATGTCAGCGTCAATGTCACGCAGCCCACACCGCAAGAGTTTCATCCCAAAGTGGGTACCAACAACGGTTCAGCTATTGATTCCACCTTTACCGTTAACCTGAAGCTGTTGGCCAATATTCCCACCAAAAACGTGATGGTCATTAATGGTGACATCGCCACTATCAATCCAATTGTACTTGCTCAGGACAGTACCGGACTGACTTTCCTGCAGAATATTGCCCGGATGCTCAGCGACTTCGCCTATTTTATTTTCCACTGGAGTTGGCCAAAACATAATTACGATATTTACTACAAAGCCCTGCAGATAAGGTTCGTGAAGCGCGTGACCACCTGCAGCTTCGATGATGATAATAAAACCGTGGTGCTAAACAATATCGATATCGCCTCACTCGCCAGCGGGGCAATGAATGGGAAAAAGGCGTTTACCCTTAATTTCAGCTGTGACGGCATGAAAAATGGTATCGCCGGGCGTAATCTTCGGGCATTTATGAGCAGCAATAACCTTCTTGCATCCGATAGTACCACGCTGACCTCCCCCGTCACCGGCGGTGCAAAAGGGGTGGGTATCCGGGTGGCAAAAGCCAGCGATAATATCCCGCTCACCTTTAGTTCGTCGGAAACCACGCAGGGAAATGCCACCACGCTGTTCTCATACACCGCCAGCCAGGCATTACCTTCGCAACTATCGCTACCGATGAATGCGTGGTACTACGTCTACAACAAGCAGATGCTCTCCAGCGGTTCCGTCAGAACCACGGCCGTGGTGAATTTTGTCTATGACTAATGGATAAAAGGCGATTGCTTTTCGTACACTAAATAGATAAATATCCCTGTGTTGTTTATGGATAAACACGCGAGGATGTATGTTCTGTTTATATCAGACGCAGGATGCCGGAAGGCGGCTTTCTCCACGGGATTTTCAGTTCGTTCAGACGCCCCGTGTAGCATTCGACAATGCCCGGATTTATTATGAAATGGATTATCGGCGCTATGCGAGGCAAGACGTATCAGGCGATCTCCCGCAACGAAAATCCGCCAATAACGATCGCTTTAACCCATCCAATAAGTACTCAGGCAATAGTCGCTACTATACCCAAAATAATTCGAGTTGCAGGAAGGCGGCAAGGGAAGGAATCCCGATGAGCTTACTCGAGTATGTGATTCGGGTGACTGAGTGCAGCCAACGCACCTGCAACTTGAAGTATGACGGGTATATCCCATTTATGATGCCACCGAGCATGACCTAAAAAGAGGTCGGATTATCGGCATTGATACTTCAGAACGTTGGGATGCTTTTTACCATCCATTCTATTTCGATGCAGACAGCAATCTGGTTTATGAACGTTCCAGAGATCTCCACGATTCACCATTCGAGCAGGCAGTCAGGAGAGCCTATGAACAGTGTCTGAAACGTCATCACGGCACAAAACCCGCCCCCACCCTGAAAAAGCATTATATCGGTGACTCCGGTCAGCAAGCCCCGCCGGGGAAAATGCTCAACAGCAAAGCAGCCGGGCGACTGCTGGCCGCCGGTGGTGTGTATAATGGAAATGTCGCAGGATTCAGGAAAACCGCAGAGCAGCTGGGGGGCGATGCGGTTAAGGGATATGACCAGGTACTGAACGAGACGACCAAAGGCGCTGCGATTGCTGTTGCTTCGATTGCAGGGGGCTTGGGTAAAGCGAGATTAAATTCTTTAAAAGGAACAGTAAAAACTGAAAAAGCTGTTAAAACAGAAAATTACTCGTCTAAACTCGCATATTTGGTCAATGGGAAAGAGTTCGCTATTGAAGCATTATCTCAATCAGGAAGCCGAATTGATCCATCAGTTAAGTCGGGTAACCTGACGGTAGCAGGTAGAGCACTTCAGAAGCACGGAAGTCGTCCAGATAGCGCATTTCCTGTAGCCCGGGGCGCTCCCGCTCAAATGAATGAGCAGGGAAAGAAAATACTAGACTCAATCATAAAATCACCTAGTACAACTGTAAAAGAAGGTAATCGCTTTGGTGGCTTTGATATTATATCAGCCGATGGGAAGGGAAGCCGCTTCGATTCAAACGGAAGTTTTAGAGGTTTTTTGGAGCCATGATCATGGAAAACAACAGTAGATTGAAAATCATTATTGCCAGTGATGTTGACTACGAGCATCTGATTGCTGAGATATATTGCGATGATGAGTATATTGCTCTTGTCCAACAAGAAGAGGGGAAGGATAAGCTCAAAATTGAGTTCTCTCCAACGATAAAGGTCCTGGACGTCGAATGGGTTCGAGATGCAATATCAAAGGCTGAACAAAAACTTGTCGGCGATGAGTATAATAAATCCGATTCCACATCGTAAAATTACATTGCAAAATCCTTAAATAGTGGCCAGAGCTACCGTCTGGCCTACAGTAAATTGTTTGCCGACACAGGAACTAACTTCACGCTTTTAGCCTTTGACCCACCGCTCAGGGCACTGCCACCCCGCTGTTTTCTTACCAGTCTATCAGCCATTAGATCAGAAACTGTCGATTCCGATGAATGCCTGGTACTACATCTATAACCGAATTGCACTCTCCTGTGGGATCGTCAGGACAAATGCGGTAGTGAATTTTGTTTATGATTAGATAGCAACGTTATGGATAAAAGGCGATTGCTTTTCGTACACTAAATAGATAAATATCCCTGCGTTGTTTATGGATAAACACGCGAGGATGTATGTTCTGTTTATATCAGGCACAGGATGCCGGAAGGCGACTTTATCCACGGGATTTTCAATTCGTTCAGATGCCCCGTGTAGCGTTCGATAATGCCCGGATTTATTATGAAATGGATTATCGGCGCTATGAGAGACAAGACGTATCAGGCGATCTCCCGCAGCGGAAATCCGCCAATAACGATCGCTTTAACCCATCCAATAAGTACTCAGGCAATAGTCGCTACTATACCCAAAATAATTCGAGTTGCAGGAAGGCGGCAAGGGAAGGAATCCCGATGAGCTTACTCGAGTAAGTGATTCGGGTGACTGAGTGCAGCCAACGCACCTGCAACTTGAAGTATGACGGATATATCCGATTTATGATGCCACCGAACGGAACCTCAAATGGGGCAGGATTATCGGCATTGATACTTCAGAACGCTGGGATGCTTTTTACCATCCATTCTATTTCGATGCAGAGAGCAATCTGGTTTATGGCGGTTCCAGGGATCTCCGCGACTCACCGTTCGAGCAGGCAGTCAGGAGAGCCTATGAACAGTGTCTGAAACGTCATCACGGCAAAAAACCCGCTCCCACCCTGAAAAAGCATTATATCGGTGACTCCGGCCAGCAAGCCCCGCCGGGGAAAATGCTCAACAGCAAAGCAGCCGGGCGACTGCTGGCCGCCGGTGGTGTGTATAATGGAAATGTCGCAGGATTCAGGAAAACCGCAGAGCAGCTGGGGGGCGATGCGGTTAAGGGATATGACCAGGTACTGAACGAAAAAACCTCAGGTTCAATGATTGCAACTGCGTCTGTCCTTTTAGCTAAAACGGCCCGTAGTCCTCTAACACGAGGGAAATTAAACAGCTCTTTAGTCGATAAAAACAGCCTTCTTTTACAAAAACCTGTCCTGGTGCCATCCCGAGGGTTGCCGCTAAGTCCAGGGGATAAAATTGTTCAGGATGCTAACACTAAGTTAACGTCTGAACTTGATAAAGCTTTGAAAGGCCCAGAGGTTGGGGTCGATACGGATGTTATCACTGATGGCCCTTCAATCGTTGAAGCGCGGAACAAGGCAGAGAAATCCCAAGCCCCGAATGTGGCGAAAGATCTGACTGATGCGGAGAAAGCAGCGATTGGTGGTTCGAGAACTGGAACGCCGGGTGGTTTTGAGCCAGAAGAACCTAAAAAAGATTACAAGTCTGAACTTGAAAAAGGTGACCAGATAGATCTTAGTACGTTTAATCAACGTAAGGCTGTTTCAGGTAGCAAAGGGGAATTTGTCGATCCGAAAACTGGCTGGAAAATATCTCCAGATAGAGCAGGTAATAATTCATACGGCGGAAGTTCTTGGAAGTTGTTAGATAAAAATGGTAACAGAATTGCGACGTTAGACAAAAATGGGAGTGTGTTAAGAAAATGAGACATTTAAGTGAAGTAATTAAAAAAATCGATTTCGATGATAACATTGCAATACAAGAGTTATTTTTCACATTTAACGTGTCGAATTTCGATCATTATTTGACTCCTGATGAATATAATAATGAAGATCTCATTTGTTACTCGGATGTAAAAAATGACCCAATGAAAGAAAAAAAGTTCAATAGTATCAGTAGCAAATTTTTTGAGTTATACAATCGGTTGTATATTTTATCAGTCGGAAATATTTCCATTTTGATAGATGGAGTGATACAGGACGAGGTTTCCGATGGAAAATATAATTTAGCATTATCTAATGCTATGAAGGAAAAACCGTTATGTGGTTTTTTATTTTATAATTTAGGTTTATATGTTATGACGGGATATGACCTAACACATTCTTTTTACATGTTAAAAAACAAAGTCCATTTACTAGAAGAGGTAAACAGCATAATTAAATTATCAGGTTTGTTTATTCTTGATCTTTAATGTAAGAAAGCTATGGGCAAAGTGATAGAGCGATAACTTCATTAGATGTTTAAATGTTATGTATCTTCATTAGAGAGAGCAGCTATTTAGCTAAGGACATTACGAATCCCTTTAACTCGTTTCTGTAATGCTGTTGGGGCCTGGTGGTGCTGCCGCAGGAACATAGAATGGATAAAAGGCGATTGCTTTTCGTACACAAAATAGATGAACATTCCTGCATTGTTTATGGATAAACAAGCGAGGATGCATGTTCTGTTTATATCAGGCACAGGATGCCGGAAGGCGACTTTCTCCACGGGATTTTCAGTTCGTTCAGACGCCCCGTGTAGAATTCGACAATGCCCGGATTTATTATGAAATGGATTATCGGCGCTATGAGAGACAAGACGTATCAGGCGATCTCCCGCAGCGGAAATCCGCCAATAACGATCGCTTTAACCCTTCCGACAAATACTCAGGCATAAGTGGCTACGATCCTATTTATAATGCCACAGAGTGCGACCTCAATAGGGGTCGTATTATCGGCATTGATACTTCAGAACGCTGGGATGCTTTTTACCATCCATTCTATTTCGATGCAGAGAGCAATCTGGTTTATGGCGGTTCCAGGGATCTCCGCGACTCACCGTTCGAGCAGGCAGTCAGGAGAGCCTATGAACAGTGTCTGAAACGTCATCACGGCACAAAACCCGCCCCCACCCTGAAAAAGCATTATATCGGTGACTCCGGCCAGCAATCCCCACCGGGGAAAATGCTCAACAGCAAAGCAGCCGGGCGACTGCTGGCCGCCGGTGGTGTGTATAATGGAAATGTCGCAGGATTCAGGAAAACGGCAGAGCAGCTGGGGGGCGATGCGGTTAAGGGATATGACCAGATACTGAACGAAAAAACGTCAGGTTCAATGATTGCAGCTGCGTCTGTTCTATTAGCTAAAAAGGCACGTACCTCCCAAACACTCGAAAAACTGAATAGTTACTCAGGTAAATTAAGAGGGGAAGTCAGTGTACTGGAAAACATAAACAAAATAGAAATAAAATATACAAAAAGAAGCCCAGATGAAACAATGTTATTAAGAAAAGAATTCAATCAAACAATAAGGAAAAAATTCCTCAGCGAAATATCAAGCAGACCTGAATTATTAAAAAAATTTTCTGGTGCTGAACTTGAAGCAATAAAAAACGGCACTGTTCCCAAAGGATGGCAAGTCCATCATAAGTATCCTTTAGATGATAGTGGTTCCAATAACTTTGAAAACTTAATTTTGATTAAAAATGAACCTTATCATAAGGTATTAACAAACTTACAAACATCTACCACAAGAGGGATAAAACCAGGAGAAAGTAAGATCGTTTCCTGGGTTATACCTTCGGGTATAATATATCTAAACCATTGAGAACACTATCATGAATAAAAAGACGACTGCATTAGTAAAAAACTTACAACTCCTGATGGCCAAGTTTAATTTTCCAGCTGCATCTCCGATTGATCCCATTTTCCTTAACGATTTAATCAATCATACCTCTCACGATCATCTATCAAAAGAAATGAAGAAGTTGATTGATGAAGCGGCTGAACTCCTGAAATCCCATCCTGACTTTGTAGATTTCCTGAAGATAATGGATGGTTTTGAATTTAGTGGAATGATTTTATATGGTTTCAATAATATTGAACCTTCATCACAGAATTTTTTTATAATAAATGATTTTTATCGACACAATGATGACTTCATCAACCCCGATCTTGCGGAAAGACTAGTACTGGGCGAGGACGGCACCTCCGTCTTCACCTACGACACCTCAAAAAATCAATTTCAAATCCGCGACAGAATCGGGACAGAAAACATTTATAGCAGCCATGATAATTTTTATAATTTTCTAAATGAAATTATAGAAACGGTGAAGTAGAGAGATAATAATCTGAAATGGATTACATGAATATAGAATTTTATAAACTAGAAGAAATTATTAAAACTACCCTTGGGGAGTTAAAAAAATAGGTGTAGATAGCTCCCCTTTGGAAGCGAATTTTCACTGGAACATTCCATCAGATTCTATTTACAGCCCATATAATAAACCAACACAGCTATATATTTTCCAGTTGGAAGATGACTATAAGAAACTATTGAAAGCTAAAAGAAAGGAAAAATTTACCGATTATAACCTAAAAAAACATCTTCTCTTTTAAGATATATTTCTGAAAAACACCCCGATTAATAACTCATTCGAAACTTAATCTCTCCCCCCATTTGGGAAGGAATTATGACTATAATACTGAAACCAACCTTGATGTTATATACAAACCAGATGGCTCATTCATTTCAGGATGGAAGCTATCCACTCAGCAACGTATTGACCTTAAAGGAAATAGCAATTTTTTTAATCAATATGAATCGAAGATGATTGCGCTGATTGATTCTTTTCTCTCCAGGAATATTTCAGCATCAGATTTCGAAGTGAGTTATCTAAAAGAATGGCGATGCTACAGAGATGCTGACAACGTTAAAAAATCAGATGAAAACACGCAACGCTATTTTGATTCTGTTTTTTCTGCAGTAGATGCGTACTGCTCTGATCCCGAACTTATTGACGCTGGTGATTTAACTGAAAAAGAATTGCTTGAAGAGGTCGCCAGACTAAAACTTCAATCAGGAAATTTGATTACATAATAAGGGATCAATATTGGTTAAAAATTGTTATCGCCATCAATATTAAGGTTGATGTGTTAAGCATTCATATAGAGATCAAAAACAAAAACAGTGGCCGGTTTCCCGGCCACGCGATCAATTACAGCAGATCGGCAATCATCTTATCGAGTTTGCCCTGGTCGATGGCAAAGTTACGGATGCCTTCAGCCAGTTTCTGTACTGCCATTGGGTCCTGGTTGTGCTGCCACAGGAACTCAGATTCGGTCATTTTAGCCGGACGGGCTTTAACTTCACCGCTGTAGGCCAGCTTACGCTCAACGCTGCCTTCAGTCTCAGCCAGCTCTTTCAGCAGGCCTGGAGAGATGGTCAGACGATCGCAACCCGCCAGCTCAATGATCTCGCCAACGTTACGGAAGCTCGCACCCATCACCACAGTCTCATAACCGTGCTGTTTGTAGTATTCGTAAATCTCGGTCACCGACACCACGCCTGGATCTTCGTTAGGCGCATATTCTTTCTTATCGGTGTTGGCTTTGTACCAGTCGAGGATACGGCCTACAAACGGAGAAATCAGGAACACACCCGCTTCGGCACAAGAACGCGCCTGAGCGAAGGAGAACAGCAGCGTCAGGTTACAGTTGATGCCTTCTTTTTCCAGCTGTTCTGCAGCACGGATCCCCTGCCAGGTGGAGGCCAGTTTGATCAGGATGCGATCGTTGCTGATACCCGCATCGTTATACAGTTTGATCAGGCTACGTGCTTTCGCGATGCTGCCTTCGGTGTCGTAAGACAGGCGGGCATCCACTTCGGTAGAGATACGGCCAGGGACCAGTTTCAGAATTTCCAGGCCGATGTTCACAGCCAACTTATCGGCAGCGTAAGACACCTGCTCTTCTTTGTTGCTGGTCTGCTCACGCGCCCATACCACCGCTTCGTCGATCAGCTTACGGTATTCAGGAATCTGTGCAGCGCTAAGGATCAGAGAAGGGTTGGTGGTTGCATCTTGCGGTTTGTAGAGTTTCATCGCTGCGATGTCGCCAGTATCAGCAACAACGGTAGTGACTTGACGCAGGGAAGATAATTTGTCCGTCATAGTTGTCATTCTCATCAAAGTTGATTTGTCAGGGTGTTGAAAATGTCTGCCCCGGATGATAGCACGCGTACCTCACCATGCAAGGGGCGTAAATCATCACGCCACAACCGGATAAAACTGCCGTCATAAAGCCCTTTTTTCTCTGGGGATTGTCCGGTCGTCATCAGTCACCAATGGCAGCGATTCGTCACCCGACCTCACTTTTTTGCTACAGTAGGCGCAGATTCTTTTTCCGATAATGAAATACAAGGACGCGAGCATGTTAATGGTAATTTCTCCGGCGAAGACGCTGGACTTTGAAAGCCCGCTGGCGACAACACGTTATACCCAGCCCATGCTGTTGGACGAGTCGCAGAAGCTGATCGCCGTGGCGCGTCAACTCTCTCCGGCTGATATCAGCTCGCTGATGCATATCAGTGACAAACTGGCCGTACTGAACGCTGAACGCTTTAATGACTGGCAGCCTGACTTCACCCCGGACAATGCCCGCCAGGCGATCCTTGCCTTCAAAGGTGACGTGTATACCGGATTACAGGCAGAAACCTTTAGCGAAGCCGCATTTGATTTTGCCCAGCAGCATCTGCGTATGCTCTCCGGCCTGTATGGCCTGTTGCGCCCGCTGGACCTGATGCAGGCTTATCGTCTGGAAATGGGGATTAAACTGGCCAACCCGGTAGGCAAAGACCTCTACAGCTTCTGGGGCGATAAGCTGACTCATGCGCTGAATGCCGCACTGGCAGAGCAAGGGGATTCGGTGCTGATTAACCTCGCATCCGATGAATACTTCAAAGCCGTGAAGCCGAAGCTGCTGAACGCTGAGATCGTCAAACCCGTGTTCCTCGATGAGAAGAACGGCAAGTTTAAAGTGATCAGCTTCTATGCCAAAAAGGCACGAGGACTGATGAGCCGTTACATCATTGAAAATGAGCTGACCCAGCCTGAACAGCTGAAGAAGTTTGATGTGGACGGATATGCCTTTGACGCGGATGCGAGCAAAGGGAATGAGCTGGTGTTTAAACGTCACGAGTAGGGTCAGGCACGCCTGACCCAGGGCGAGGCATGCCTCGCCCCTGCGTATCGAATTATTTCTTCAGTAAGAACTCACGCAGATCCGCAAACTCACCTTTCATGTTGTGCGACAACAGCGGCAGATCCGCGCGCTCGGCCAGCGCTTCCGGTAAAGGCAGCTTCTGATCAAGGATCGCTTCCACGCTCTCTTTAAATTTCGCTGGATGCGCCGTCCCCAGGAACAGACCAAACTCACCGTCCTGAAGCTGATCGCGCAGCAGGCGATAAGCAATCGCCGCATGAGGCTCAGACAGATAGCCAAGGTCGGCCAGCTCGCGCATAGTGGCTTTGGTGGTTTCGTCATCAACGGCACCGTAACCCAGATCCTGTAAGCGCCAGATTTTGCGACGGAAGATCTCTTCCACTCGCGGCCAGTTATTGGGCTGGCTGACATCCATCGCATTCGACAAGGTGGCAACGGTCATGTTCGGCGCCCATTCACCATTGACGAGGAAGCGTGGCACGGTGTCATTGGCATTAGTGGCAGCAATAAAACGTTTCACTGGCAGGCCAAGTGACTTCGCCAGCAGACCAGCTGTCAGGTCGCCAAAGTTACCGCTTGGCACAGAGATCACCAGCTGATTACGTTTTTCCTGAGGCAGTTGCGCCACGGCTTCAAAGTAGTAACAAATCTGCGCCAGCAGACGGCTGATGTTGATGGAGTTTGCGGAGTTGAGGCCAATGGCCTTCTTCAGCTCTTCATCGTCAAATGCCTGCTTAACCAGTGACTGACAGGCATCGAAATCGCCGTCAATCGCGATGGTCTGAATATTGCCGCCCAGGGTGCAGAACAGCTTTTCCTGTAACGGGCTGATTTTGCCTTGAGGATAGAGGATCACCACACGCACGTTTTCCATACCGTAGAAGGCATGAGCCACAGCAGCGCCGGTATCACCCGAGGTTGCCGTCAGAATGGTGATTTTCTCATCCGCACCGCTGACATAAGAGAGCATCTGCGCCATAAAACGACCGCCGAAGTCTTTGAACGCCAGTGTCGGGCCGTGGAACAGCTCCAACGCGGCAATATCGTCAGTGACGTCTACGACCGGTGCCGGGAAGGTGAATGCCGTTTTCAGGCGCTCATGCAGCTGATGAGCGTCGATCTCATCGCCGATAAAAGCCGACAGGATTTTGCTGCTGCGGGTCACGAAATCCATTTCCAACATCGCATCGATGTCAGTCAGTTCGAATTCAGGTAATTCCAGTGGAAAGAACAGGCCTTGCTGTTTACCCAGCCCCTGCTTCACCGCCTGGGCGAAGCTGACCTGCTCATTGTGATCCTTAAGATTATAGAGTTTCATGCGTTATCCCAGTTTGCGTGCGCCTGCCGTGTCTAAACGGCAAATATGGACGAAGCCTTCATCATTTTGCAGATAGTGCTGGCGGAGCCAGTCTGCCATACGTTGTGCGGTATCCAGCTGATTGCACACTGCAAACAGCGTTGGGCCAGAGCCAGAAATACCGCAGGCCAGTGCGCCGATATCCGCAGCGGCCTGACGGGCTTCACTGAAGCCCGGTAACAATTTGGTGCGGTACGGTTCCGCAATCACATCCTGCATCAGTTTGGCGGCCAGCAAGGGCTGCTGCGTGTGGCAGGCGTGAATAAAGCCGCCGAGATAGCGACCGTGCCGGATAATGTCCTCTTTACGATACTGCGCAGGCAGGATCGCACGGGCTTCGGCGGTGGACACTTTAATTCCCGGGTAAGCCATCACCCATAACCAGTCATCAAAGCCTGGCACTTCCTGGCTGATAATGCCGTTCTCTTCCAGCATCAACTGCATGCCGCCCAGGAAGCAAGGGGCCACATTGTCATAATGTACGCTGCCGGAAATACGCCCTTCCAGCTCGCCCATCAACGCCAGCAGCTGCGTATCATTCAGCGGTTTACCGCAGTGTTCGTTCATCGCCATCAAACCAGCCACCACCGAGCAAGCGCTGGAACCGAGGCCGGAGCCAATCGGCATATTTTTTTCCAGTGTCATCTTAACCGGCACGCGCTTGCCAATCGCTTCGCAGAAACGGTCCCAGCACTGATAAACGATATTATCCTGTGGGTTTGCCGGCAACTTGCTAACAAAACTGCCTTCATTGTGCAGACTAAATTCGTCGGCGGCTTCCACGGTCACACAGTCGCCCAGCAGGGTGCCATCAACCGGCGACACCGCAGCCCCCAGGACGTCAAAGCCAACGCTGACGTTGCCAATTGAGGCAGGGGCATGAATTTTAACCATGATTAAACTCCCAACTTCCACGACAGAGTACGTAACAGATCGGCAAACACGCCCGCCGCGGTCACATCATTACCGGCACCGTAACCGCGCAACACCAGCGGAATCGGCTGGTAATAGCGGCTGTAGAACGCCAGCGCATTCTCACCATTTTTCACTTTATACAGCGGATCGTTACCGTCAACGGCATCGATTTTCACTTTACACGCTCCGCCCTCTTCAATCGCTCCCACGAAGCGTAATACTTTACCCGCCTCACGGGCGCTGGCAACACGCGCGGCAAACTCCGCATCCAGTTCCGGCAGGCGTGCCATAAACGTTTCCACATCCGCAATCGCCGTCAGCTCTGGTGGCAATACGGCTTCGATCTCAATATCGCTCAGCTCCAGCTGATAGCCCGCTTCACGCGCCAGGATCAGCAGCTTACGTGCCACGTCCAGCCCAGAAAGGTCTTCACGCGGATCCGGCTCGGTAAAGCCCATCTCACGCGCCATGTGGGTGGCATCGGACAGTGACACCCCCTCATCCAGTTTGCCGAATATAAACGACAGTGAACCGGACAGAATACCGGAGAAGCTAATCAGCTCATCGCCGGCGTTAAGCAGATTTTGCAAGTTCTCGATCACCGGTAAACCGGCCCCGACGTTGGTATCGTAGAGGAACTTACGACGCGATTTCGCCGCGGCGGCACGCATTTGCTGGTAATAGTTGTAAGACGAGGTATTGGCCTTTTTGTTCGGCGTCACAACGTGGAAACCGTCAGCCAGGAAATCGGCATATTGATCGGCGACCTGCTGGCTTGACGTACAGTCAACGATCACCGGGTTCAGCAGATGATACTCTTTCACCAGACGATTCAGACGACCCAGATCAAACGGCTCTTTCGCAGCTTTTAGCTGATCCTGCCAGTTGCCCAGCGGAATGCCGTGGACGTTGGTCAGCAATGCGCGCGAGTTGGCAATGCCGCATACCCGCAGATCAATATGTTTGTTCTTCAGCCAGGTTTGCTGACGATGCAACTGCTCGATCAATGCCGCCCCCACGCCACCAACACCGATGACAAAAACTTCGATCACCTGGTCAGTGGCAAACAGCATCTGATGTACCACGCGCACGCCGGTGGTCGCTTCATCGTTATCCACCACCACAGAGATCGAACGTTCGGACGACCCCTGGGCAATCGCCACAATATTGATGTTAGCGCGCGCCAGTGCAGAGAAGAATTTCGCAGAGATACCACGCAATGTGCGCATGCCGTCACCCACGACGGAGATCACAGCCAGATGCTCCATCACGTCCAGCGGCTCCAGCAGGCCGTCTTTCAATTCCAGATGGAATTCATCTTCCAGCACGCGGCGCGCACGGGCCAGATCGTTCTGTGACACACAGAAGCTGATGCTGTATTCCGAAGAGGACTGGGTGATCAGCACGACAGAGATACCGCTGCGTGACATGGCCGCAAACACGCGGGCGGCCATGCCCACCATGCCTTTCATTCCCGGGCCAGAGACGTTAAACATCGCCATATTATTCAGGTTGGTGATGCCTTTCACCGGGTTGTCCTCATCGCTGCCATCGCCACCAATCAGGGTGCCGGGTGCTTGCGGGTTGGCGGTATTTTTAATCAGGCAAGGGATTTGGAACTGGGCAATCGGGGCAATGGTACGCGGATGAAGCACTTTGGCGCCGAAGTAAGAAAGCTCCATCGCTTCCTGATAGGACATCGACTTCAGCAGTCGCGCGTCCGGCACCTGGCGCGGGTCGCAGGTATATACGCCATCGACGTCAGTCCAGATTTCACAACAATCAGCGCGCAGGCAGGCAGCCAGCACGGCCGCTGAGTAGTCGGAACCATTACGGCCCAACACCACCAGCTCACCCCGTTCGTTGCCGGCGGTGAAGCCTGCCATCAGCACCATGTTGTCTGCGGGAATCTGGCTGGCGGCAATGCGGCGAGTAGACTCAGGAATATCGACAGTGGATTCGAGATAATGACCTACGGCCAGTAGCTGTTCCACCGGGTTGATCACGCTGACGCCATAGCCGCGTGCCTGGAGCAGCCCTTCCATAATGGCGATAGAGAGCTTTTCCCCCCGGCAAATGATGGCGGCATTGACGCTATCCGGGCACTGCCCCAGTAGTGCAATACCGTGCAATACCTGCTTCAGTTGAGCGAACTCCTGATCAACGACGCCTTTAAGCTTGTCAAAAGCAAAGCCAGGCTGTGCTTCAGCCAGCCCCTGTAACAGCTCGGCGAAGATTCGCTCAGCGTCACTGATGTTAGGCAATGCATCCTGCCCGCTGATGGTTTTTTCAATCATCGCCACCAGGTGATTGGTAATCTTCGCTGGCGCGGACAATACGGTAGCAACCTGTCCCTGCTTTGCATTACTTTCCAGAATGTCAGCCACACGCAGAAAACGTTCCGCATTGGCTACCGAGGTTCCACCGAATTTCAGCACTCGCATGTTCAAGCTCTCCTGAATTTTTGCCGAAAAAAAAGCCCGCACTGTTGAGGTGCGGGCTTTTTTTTGATTTTTCCTGTATGCGTCAGCCCGCACCGTTACCTGTGGTAATGGTGGTGGTAATAATGATTGTGGTAATCAGGCTGTTTTTACGCATTGAGATTTATCTTTTATCTGTCTGTTAAATCTGTCGGCTTTCAGAATTAAAGCAAAGTGCCAGCCAAGTCAATTTTTTTATCGAATGGCCTCTTTTTCCCGGCGATGTCGTCAGACCCTTTTCGTCTTCCTTGCCGATCTGTTCTGTTACGCTATGAAAAAATGGCAGTAAATCACACCATTTTTCATGCTTCATCCAGCGTTTTTCTCTACAGCTTTTTTTCTATGTCATGCAGCAGTCGATGCAACATGGCGGTATCTCGCTGCTGAAGCAAACCGATACGTTGCTGCAACCAGTCTGCCAGCTTTTCATCCCCGGCGACGTCCAGCCGCTGCAACAAAAATTGCGCACGCAGGCGGAGCGCCGCAAGTTGTTCAACGTCCGCAGCAGGTTCCGTCTGCGCGCTCACCTGGCGCAATGCCGAGAGTTGATAGCAATAGACCATCACCGCCTGCCCCAGGTTCAGCGACGGATAATCACCCGCCATCGGAATCCCCGTCAACAAATCGGCCTGCGCCAGTTCTTCATTCGTTAAGCCGCTGTCTTCGCGCCCAAAGATCATCGCCACACTGCCTGTCCAGCGTTGCTTCTCTTCCAGTACCTGCTGCACCTCCTGCGGCGTGGCATAGTAACGGAATTTCGCGCGAGAACGTGCCGTGGTGGCAATACTAAAATCAATATCGGCTAATGCTGCCTCAAGTGATGCCCAGTGGCTGGCATTATCCAGAATGTCACCCGCCCCGTGTGCAACGCGTCTCGCTGCCGGATCAAGGTGCGCCTGGCTGTCAACAATACGCAGTTCGCTAAATCCCATGGTTTTCATGGCACGGGCCGCCGCACCGACATTTTCAGCACGCGCAGGAGAGACAAGGATAAAAGGAAAACGCATAACCACCTTCATATAGAGATAAATTCACAATGTTGATGATGCCTTCCCCACAGTGGAAAAAACATCCGGCAATATTTAACATATTATCAACACCCTGGTGGGTTGATTTAAATCGCCGTAATCGAATGATAAACCTATTTTTTCTTGATAACCCACCGAAAAACAGGCTTCATTACAATAACACTCATATTATCAACTAATTAACATTTATTAATGTGTGCCGTAACCCGACTGTTAACCCTCTGCATTAAATAGCGCATTTTAGGGGGTATTTGTGAGCTAACCTGCCAATCTGGGAAGAGTTTTTCACAAAAGTGTTAACGTGCTACAATTGGTTTGATATAAGTCAACTAAGCGTTGTTTTATTGCGTGATGGTTGTTGCCTGTGCTGTTATGTTGCTGTTAATACAGTTAGGATATACGCCGTTTTGGCACTGCCGGGGCATGCAGGATACATCCTAATGGCTGCGCAAAACCCAAAAATCATTAAGGGTTGGCCGCGTTGTTGACGGTACATGGATTGTGTATCAAGAACATCATTCTGTACTGCTGTTGTTTTGCTACTGGCTCTGAACACCAGGTGTAGCCAGCGCCAACAGCCGTATGTCCTGTTTTCGATTTTGTTGGCAATTTTAGGTAGCGAACACATGCAGACCCCGCACATACTTATCGTTGAAGACGAATTAGTTACTCGTAATACGCTCAAAAGTATTTTTGAAGCCGAAGGCTACATGGTTTATGAAGCTACAGACGGCGCTGAAATGCACCAGATACTGACGGAAAATGACGTCAATCTGGTCATTATGGACATCAATCTGCCAGGCAAAAATGGCCTGTTACTGGCACGTGAACTGCGTGAGCAGGCAAACGTGGCACTGATGTTCCTCACCGGCCGTGATAACGAGGTCGATAAGATCCTCGGTCTTGAAATCGGCGCCGATGACTACATAACCAAACCGTTTAATCCGCGTGAGCTGACCATTCGCGCACGCAATCTGCTGTCCCGCACCATGAATCTGGCCGCGGTCAGCGAAGAGCGTAAGCTGGTTGAATCCTACCGCTTTAACGGCTGGGAACTGGACATCAACAGTCGTTCACTGGTCAGCCCGCAGGGCGAACAGTATAAGCTGCCGCGCAGCGAATTCCGCGCCATGCTGCACTTCTGTGAGAATCCAGGCAAGATTCAGACCCGTGCTGATTTGCTGAAAAAAATGACCGGACGTGAACTGAAACCACACGATCGCACCGTCGACGTGACCATTCGCCGCATCCGTAAGCATTTTGAATCCACACCGGATACACCAGAAATCATCGCCACGATCCACGGCGAAGGTTACCGCTTCTGCGGCGATCTGCAGGATTAAGTTTTGAGGGCGAGGTATGCCTCGCCCCAACTTATTATCCCTTGCCCCAGGGGATTATCGGCACCGCACTCAGCGCATTTTTCGGCGAACCATCGACGACCTTATCGGAATAGCTCAAATAAATTAACGCATTACGATTTTTGTCGTAGAAACGTACCACCTGGAGTTTCTTGAACACCAGCGATGTCCGTTTACGAAACACCACTTCCCCTTCGGCTTTACCCTGCTTAATTTTCTCACTGAGTTCTACCGGCCCCACCTGCTGACACGAAATAGCGGCATCCGAGGTATCTTCTGCCAAACCTAAGCCCCCTTTGATTCCTCCCGTTTTCGCCCGGCTCAAATAACAGGTGACATTTTTCACGTCCGGATCGTCAAATGCTTCCACCACGATCTTATGATCGGGACCGAACATCTTAAAGACAGTATCTACAGAACCGACCTGTTCTGCCTGAAGCGTGCCGGAGCAGAGCGCTATTGAAGTGACTATTAACACTTTTTTAATTGTCATGACGTGACCATTTCAAAGAAAATAGATGACATTGTAAGGTACATGAGCAACAGTTCATGCCTTTACGATTTATCACGCGATGTTGTTTAAATCAGCGCGGATATGGGTACATTTTTCAGTTACAACCTAACAATTAGCAATTAATGCTACTATTCGTCGACTTTGCTTACCTTGCACCAATTATGAGTAACATGAGGACGATTTATGGACCAAGCCGGTATCATTCGAGATTTGCTTGTCTGGCTGGAGAGCCACCTGGACCAACCTTTATCACTGGATAATGTCGCGGCGAAGGCAGGTTATTCAAAATGGCATTTGCAAAGAATGTTCAAAGACGTCACAAGTCATGCGATTGGCGCTTATATTCGCGCCCGCCGTCTGTCGAAAGCTGCCGTAGCATTACGTTTGACGAGTCGCCCGATTCTCGATATTGCTTTGCAGTATCGTTTTGACTCTCAACAAACTTTCACCAGAGCCTTTAAGAAACAATTTGCCCAGACGCCAGCCTGGTATCGCCGGTCATCAGACTGGAATGCCTATGGGCTGCGCCCACCGATTCGCCTCGACGACGTCAGATTACCCGAACCGACCTGGGTAAGTCTGCCGGAAATCGTGCTGATTGGGCAAACCCAATCTTATACCTGCACACTGGAGCAGATTTCACGCTTCCGTGATGAGATGCGTATGCATTTCTGGCGCCAGTTCCTGACGGAGACGGATACCGTTCCGCCAGTGCTGTATGGTCTGCACCAGTCGCGCCCCAGCATGGAAAAAGACGATGAGCAGGAGATTCTTTACACCACAGCGGTCACCGCTGAGTCCATTTCCAGCCAGTTGCATTCAACGCAGACGGTCGTGCTGGAAGGAGGCGATTATGTGCAGTTCACCTATGAAGGGCCGCGTAACGGACTTCAGAACTTTGTCTTACAGATTTACGGCACCTGTATGCCAACACTGAATCTGACACGTCGTCACGGTCATGACATTGAGCGTTTCTATACCCACGGCGGTAAGAAACGTCCAGAGCCACCGGTCGACATCCATTGTGAATATCTGATCCCGATACGACGCCAGTCGTAGTCAGCAGATGATACAAAAAGGGCCGAGAATATCGGCCCTTTTTCAGGGTTAGCGCTGCAGTTCGTCGAGGGAAGTATCCTCCAGATGCGCAATATCGCCTGCAGTCTCCACCACCCAGCCAGAAGCCAGCCAGGCGCTGTGTTGGTGATCCACGCGGGAAATTGAGCAATTACGCAAGCGCAGGCGGCGTTCCGCATTCGCCGGTAAACCCAGGATCGTACTGAGCAGTACCCCCAACGCCATCCCGTGGCTGACAATCAGTGGACGGCTACCCTCAGGCAATGCCAGACAGGCATCCAGCGCCTGATGCATGCGCTGCGCCATTTCACTCATAGACTCACCCTGCGGGATGCGGCCGTTCTCCGTGCCATCCACCAGCGTCTTACGCCAGCCCTCTTCTTCAGCATTCAGTGAATCCAGCAGGCGCTCTTCCAGCACCCCCATATTCAATTCACGCAAACGAGAGTCCAGCACGACCGAACAACCACAGGCATCGGCAATGATCTCGGCGGTACGGCGGGTACGGCCCAGATCGCTGGCAATGACATGGGTAATGCCCAGCTTTTTGACGCGATCTCCTACCTGATGAGCCTGCTGCTCTCCTTTCTCAGTCAGCGCGCTGTCTGACTGCCCCTGAATGCGACGTGCCGCATTCCATAGCGTTTCTCCGTGGCGAACAAGATAGACCTGTAACATGCGATTTTCCGTTATACTGCGACAAATTTGCGTAGAGGGTTCAAACAATTATGTACCATGTTGTCGCTGCTACCATCAATCCAGCCAAAATTAAGGCAATTTCTCAAGCGTTCAGCGATATCTTCGGGGAAGGATCCTGCCATATTGAGGGTGTCGAGGTCGACAGCGGCGTTGCTGCACAACCGATCACAAACACAGAAACGCGAACTGGCGCACGTCAGCGCGTGATGAATGCTCGCCAGGTCAGACCGGAAGCCAATTTTTGGGTGGCCATTGAAGCCGGTATTGAAGATAACACTGCCTTCGCATGGATGGTGGTGGAGAATCACAAACTACGCGGCGAATCGCGTTCTGCCAGCTTCACTCTGCCTGCCATCGTGATGAAAGGTATCCATGCCGGACGTGAACTGGGCGAAGAGATGGCCCGCCTGACCGGCGTTAACGATATCAAACATAAAGGCGGTGCAATTGGTGCTTTTACTGCCGGTCGACTGACGCGTACCAGCGTTTATCACCAGGCGCTCATCCTCGCACTGTGCCCGTTTCATAACGACATCTATCAGCGCAAAGACGACGAAGAGAGCTCAGACCTTATCTGATCCACTGAGAAGCTGTGTCTCCAGCCATGTTTTCAGGGCAGGAGGCGCACTTTTCAGGCTGTTTGACCCCCGCGTAATCGTCGCAATCCCGGCTCCCAACTCGTTTTTCAGCTCCCGCTGGCTCATTGTCCCGCGCATCAACTCTTCAACAATACGCAGTCGGGTACCCAACGCCTCACGCTCGTCCGGCGTCAGCATCAATTGTAATAGCGGAAGGTGCAGTTCGCCCTGATAGGCACGTTGCAGCAGCGTGACAAAACGCAGCCAGTCTTCGCTCGCCGGGTCAGTCGTGATGGGAACAGGAGTTGGGTTGGTCATGATATTCCGCCATACTATTTAACTAGTACAGTAGCATATCATCATCGCCGTCATACGAGAAGCCACAGCGGTGTTGGCTGTCTCTTCACGTATTCCGGCGATGACACGCAATCAATAACGCTGCTGCCACTCGCTGTCGGCAAACAGTTTATCCGACTGGTTAAGGAAGTAGCGGTAGTAGGCATCATAAGCCAGTACGTTCTTCACATAGCCGCGGGTTTCCGAGAAGGGAATGGTTTCGATAAACGCCACCGCATCCAGTTTCCCTGCGCTGTTACCCTGCCAGGTGCGCACGCGCGACGGCCCGGCATTATACGCAGCCGAGGCAAAAATGCGGTTCTGACCGAACTGTTGGTAAACCGACTCCAGATACTGCGTACCAATCTGGATATTGGTTTCTGCATCCAGCAGCTGGCTGCTGTTGCTGTAGCCCGGAATGCTGAATTTGGTCACAGTATGCTGTGCCGTGGCGGGCATCACCTGCATCAGACCGGATGCGCCAACCGGGGAGCGTGCTTTCGGGTTCCACGCACTCTCCTGCCGGGCAATCGCCATCGCATAGCTGATCGGGATGCTCTTACCGCTGATATTGCGTTCAAACTGCGGCTGCCACGCCAGTGGGAAGCGCTCCTGCAAACTGTTCCACAGTTTACCGGTAATCGTTGCCTGCACGCTGAGATCCCACCAGTTTTGCTGACGTGCGTAGCTGGCCAGCATCTGCTGCTGCGAAGTGGTGCGGCTGGACACCAGATAGCTCCATTCGCTGCGCGCCAGATTATCCATTCCCCAGTACATCAGTTCGCGAACACGGGCAATTTCAGGGCCGCGGGTCAGGCTGCCGTCCACCGCCGGGGCTTTGTCGACCTGCAACGGATACTCCACCCCCAGTTTCTGGGCGGCGACCATTGGATAGAAGCCACGCTCACGCATCAACTTACGCAGAATGCCTTCCGCCTCTTCTTTGCGCCCCTGCTCCATCAGCAGGTCAGCCTGCCAGTACTGCCACTCATCTTTTGCCTTGTCTTCGACCGGCAAACGCGCAATCCAGGTATTCATACCCCGGCGATCGTTGTTCCCCAGCGCCATCCGCACCCGGCGCTCAATCAGCGAGGTTGAATCACTGCGCATCACCACATCGTCGCGCCAGCGTGCCTGCTCACTGGTGGTATCATTGCCCATCAGACGCCAGGCAACCGCATCTTTCAGTTCCTGCGTCTGCTGATCGTCCATTTTTTGCAGCTGCACCAGCGTGGGTATCAGCTGGCGTGCGCGTTCCACATCCGTGCGCGCCAGGCTGGCAAAGGCAATTGCCGTGGCCTGGCGGGTAAAGTCGGTTGCCCCGACATTACGTGCAAAGTTTTCTACCGTGCCGGGATTGTTCTGTAAATCCATCACCGCATTGGCAATGGTCTGGTAATCCTGCGGGAGTTGCTTCGCCAGGAAGTTCACCAGATTGGTGTTACCCGCTTTCATCGCCAGACGTATACGTTCCAGCGTGGTAATCGGATTCTGCTGTCCGGCCATTTGCCAGGCGCTGAACAGTTTATCGCAGGTGCCCGGCAGGGAACTTCCGGTCAGCCAGATAGATTTCGCCCCTTCCCATGCCACCTGCTCCTGGCCGGTAGCCCATTTGGCGTAATACCAGTTACAGCGAGCCGCAACCGGCTTCGGCGCGTCAGGGCTGAAAACCAGCAACCCACGCCAGTCTTCACGCCGGGCCAGCTCATTCACAAAACGCGAAGAGAGCGAGCGCACCGGCGGCAGCGTAGGATAACGCTGGATAAAGTCTTTCACTGCCAGCCCGGTTTCCTGATCCAGGCTCTGCGCAAGCTGGCGATACTCCAGATAGGGATAGAGTGGGTAGTCACGCAGCGTGGGCATCAACTGCCCCACGATATCCATCTGTTTATTATCCCACGCCTGCTTGATTTGCAGATAACGGGTACGCTGTTCATCCAATGAGTCTGCACGGGCACTGCCGGTTACCGCTGTTAAACAGGCTGCCACCACCCACCACTGCCACTTGTCCACCATGACTTTCCCCACGTTATTGCCTCGTCTTATCCTGAACTGCGAAATATTCCCCCTTCATGCTAACCAGGAGCAGCCCTTCATGCCATGTACTCAACAAATATTTACGGAATACCCACACCGCAACCACCGTCATGAAGGGGATGGGGCCAGTTTGAGGTAAGCCGGACGTCACGCACCAGGGATGGCGCGAGTCGAGGCCCGCATGGATGCGTCTTTTGCCGGTCCGACGTGCTCAAACTGGCCTCAGACTTGTCTTCCGTGCCCCACAATTGTACAAACCCTGCTCGCTGATTGTGCACCCTCTGTGCACCTCTTTACATAACATCTTTAAAATCAACAAAATAAAATCTGGCACGCTGTTTGCTCTATTGAATTCCATCTTGTATACCAGATGGAATTCAACTTATGGCTTTTACCACAGGGTTTACGTTACAGGACTGGCAGCACCATTATCAGCAGCATCCGCAGGACGTACTGTCCACGCTGGACGCCCTGCTGGCGGATCTCTCCACCGACGATAATGCGTGGCTGTATCTCGCCACGCCCGCCCAGCTGCGTGCTCAGGTGGAACCGTTACTGGCCGCCTGGCAGCAGGACCCGGCATTGCTGCCGCTGTTTGGCGTTCCCTTTGCGGTAAAAGACAATATTGACATCGCGGGCTGGCCCACCAGCGCGGCCTGCCCGGCCTTTACCTACACGGCTGAAAGCGATGCCGTCGCTGTCGCCAACCTGAAGGGCAAAGGGGCGATTGTTATTGGCAAAACCAACCTTGACCAGTACGCCACCGGGCTGGTCGGCACCCGCTCGCCGTTCGGCGCGGTCTGCAACACCTTTAATCCTGAGTATGTCAGCGGCGGCTCCAGCTCCGGTTCTGCCTCCGTCACCGCTCGCGGCCTGGTCTGCTTTGCCCTCGGCACGGATACCGCCGGTTCCGGTCGCGTGCCGGCAGGATTTAACAATATCGTCGGCCTGAAGCCGACCAAAGGCTGGCTCTCTGCCACTGGCGTTGTCCCTGCCTGTCGCCTGAACGACACCATTTCCGTGTTTGCGCTGACGGTGGAAGATGCCTTCCTCGTCGCACACTGTGCCGCAGGCTACGACAGCCTGGATGCTTACTCTCGCGCAAATCCGGGCCTCGCCCCGGCAGCGATGCCCACCTCACCACGATTTGCCATCCCTGCCAGCCCGGCGTTCTTTGGCGATACACAAGCACAGGCGGCCTGGGAAGCGGCCTGTACCGACCTGATTGCGGGAGGCGCCAGCTTACAACCCATCGACTTTACCCCGTTCTCACAGCTGGCTGAGCAGCTCTATTACGGTCCCTGGGTCGCGGAGCGTACCGTTGCCGTGGGTGACATGCTGAGCCGCCCGGAAGAGATGGACCCGGTGGTGTATGGCATCGTCGCCAGTGGCAACCACTACAGCGCCGTGGACGCTTACAAAGCGGAATATCTGCGCGCCGAACTGACGCGCCAGATCCAGCAGACCCTCAGCCAGTTCGATGCGCTGGTGGTCCCCACCTCTCCGACCATTCATACGCTGGAAGAAATGAAACAGGAACCGGTGCGTTACAATTCGCAGTTCGGCACTTACACCAACTTCACTAACCTCGCCGACCTGGCCGCCCTGGCCCTTCCGGCCCCGTTCCGCGCCGATGGCCTGCCTGCCGGGATCACTCTGATCGCCCCGGCCTGGTATGACCGTGCGCTGGCGACCTTTGGCACCCGCTGGCAACAGCAGCAAGCCCTGAGTCTTGGTGCCACCGGCAAACCTCAGCCTGTCCCCGCCTCCCTGCCCGCCTCACCGCTGCACGTGCGTGTGGCGGTGGTCGGTGCGCACCTGACCGGCATGCCGCTCAACCACCAGCTCACGCGCCGCGATGCCGTACTGGTAGAAGAGACGCAGACCGCCGCCAGCTATCGCCTGTATGCGCTGGCTAACACCGTCCCCGCCAAACCGGGGCTGGTTAGAGATGCGACGGGCGCCGCCATTATCGTCGAACTGTGGGATATCCCACTGGCACGTTTTGGCGAGTTCGTGGCGGAGATCCCCGCCCCGCTGGGGATTGGCACCCTGGAACTGGCCGACGGTCGCAGTGTGAAAGGGTTTATCTGTGAACCTGCCGCCCTGGCGCAGGCTACCGACATCACCGAATTTGGCGGCTGGCGCCGCTGGCTGACCCGCGAGGTATCTTCACATGTTTAATACCGTACTCATCGCTAACCGGGGCGAAATCGCCTGTCGCGCCATCCGTACTCTGAAACGACTGGGGATCACCAGCGTGGCGGTTTACTCCGACGCCGACAAAAACGCGCAGCATGTCAAAGATGCTGATATCGCTCTCGCCCTCGGCGGCGATAAAGCCAGCGACAGCTACCTGGTCATCGATAAGATCCTTAACGCCGCCCGCGAGAGCGGTGCGCAAGCCATCTGGCCAGGCTACGGCTTCCTGTCAGAAAGCCTGCCGTTTGCCGCCGCCTGCGAAGCGGCCGGGATCGTCTTTATCGGCCCAACGGCACACCAAATCGGTGAATTTGGCCTCA
This sequence comes from Erwinia sp. MYb416, assembly GCF_037479575.1. NCBI lineage: Bacteria > Pseudomonadati > Pseudomonadota > Gammaproteobacteria > Enterobacterales > Erwiniaceae > Erwinia > Erwinia sp. MYb416. Next base: position 350,560 of record NZ_JBBGYT010000441.1, on the reverse strand, counting down.
AGCACCGCGCCCGTGAACTGGCCGCTGCCGCAGGCGTGCCGATGACACCGGGCACACCCTTACTGGATTCACTGGAAGAGGCATTAAGCGCCGCAGGCCGAATCGGCTACCCGGTGATGCTGAAAAGCACCGCCGGGGGGGGCGGGATCGGCCTGACGCGCTGTGCCGACGAGACCACGCTGATCGCCGCCTGGGAGAGCGTACGCCGCCTCGGCGAACAGTTCTTTAGCGATGCCGGGGTATTCCTGGAGCGCTGTATCGATCAGGCCCGCCATGTAGAAGTGCAAATCTTCGGCGATGGCCAGGGCAAGGTCGTGGCCCTCGGCGAGCGCGATTGTTCACTGCAACGCCGCAATCAGAAAGTGGTGGAAGAGACGCCGGCACCGAACCTCCCTGCCGCCACCCGCACCGCCCTGCTCGACTCGGCGGTGAAACTCGGTGAACTGGTCAACTATCGCAGCGCGGGCACCGTGGAATATATCTACGATGCCGCACGCGATGAGTTCTTCTTCCTCGAAGTGAATACCCGTTTACAGGTGGAGCATCCGGTTACCGAGTGCGTCACCGGGCTGGATCTGGTGGAGTGTATGTTGCAGGTCGCCGCCGGAGAGCAGCCGGACTGGGCGCGTATGGCACAGGCACCGCAGGGCGCCTCCATCGAAGTGCGTATTTACGCCGAAGATCCGCTGAAAAACTTCCAGCCCAGCCCAGGCGTACTGACCGAAGTCTGCTTCCCGGAAGGGGTGCGCGTCGACAGCTGGATCAGCACGGGCACCGAGGTCTCTGCATTTTACGATCCGATGATCGCCAAGCTCATCGTACAGGGCAAAAACCGTGCGGATGCGCTGGAAAAAATGCAGACGGCGCTAAATGAAACCCGTCTGCACGGCATCGCCACCAACCTCGATTACCTGCGTCAGATTGTCGCCACTGAGGCATTCCGCAGCGGCCAGGTGTGGACGCGACTGCTCGACAGCTTCACCCCGCTTTCTCCGGTGGTGGAGGTTCTCCAGCCCGGCACCTGGAGCAGCATTCAGGATTATCCGGGCCGCCTCGGCTACTGGGATATTGGCGTACCGCCGTCCGGTCCGATGGATGATTATGCCTTCCGCCTCGCTAACCGCATTGTCGGCAACGCGGAAGAAGCCGCCGGGCTGGAATTTACCCTGCAAGGGCCCACCCTGCGTTTTCACAGCGATGCCCTGATCGCGCTGACTGGAGCCGCCTGCCCGGCCACACTGGATGGCGAAGAGGTGGCGTACTGGCAACCGCTGGCAGTGAAAGCCGGGCAGATCCTGACGCTGGGCCGCGCCCAACAGGGCTGCCGCACCTATCTGGCGGTACGCAACGGTTTTGACGTACCGGAATATCTCGGCAGCCGTTCCACCTTCGCTCTGGGGCAGTTTGGCGGTCACGCCGGGCGCACCCTGCGCGTGGCCGATATGCTGGCGATATCGCAGCCCGCACTCGCCGCCTGTACCACTCCTGCTCCGGTCTGCGAACCCGCTGCCTTACCTGTCGCCGCGCAGCCCGTATACGCTGACGAATGGCGCATCGGCGTGCTGTACGGCCCGCACGGCGCCCCGGATTTCTTTACCCAGCAGTCTATCGATGAGTTTTTTGCCAGCGAGTGGCAGGTGCATTACAACTCTAACCGCCTCGGCGTACGCCTCGTAGGGCCAAAACCCGGCTGGACCCGCGCCAACGGCGGTGAAGCGGGGCTGCACCCGTCCAACGTCCATGATTGCGAATACGCCATTGGCGCCGTTAATTTCACCGGCGATTTCCCGGTAATCCTCACCCGCGATGGACCCAGCCTCGGCGGGTTCGTCTGCCCGGTGACCATCGCCAAAGCGGAACTGTGGAAAGTCGGTCAGGTGAAACCCGGCGACCGCATTCGTTTTCATCCGATCAGCTTCGAAGAAGCCCACGCGCTGGAACAGGCGCAGACGCACAGCGTGACGCGTCTCAACGCCTTGCATACCACGGAATTTACCGTGCCTTCGCTGGCCGAAACCGATCACGGTTCCGCAACGGTACTGGCCGCCATCAAAGCCACCAGCACCACGCCGACCGCTATTTATCGTCAAGCCGGGGATAACTACATCCTGCTGGAGTACGGCGACAACGTGCTGGATCTGGCGCTGCGCCTGCGCGTCCACCTGCTGATGACCGCCCTGCATGAGAGCGGCCAGCCGGGCGTGGAGGAGCTGTCACCGGGCGTTCGCTCGCTGCAAATCCGCTATGACAGTCAGATCCTCAGCCAGAAACAGCTGATGACCCTGCTGCTACAGCTGGAGAAGAATCTCGGCGATGTCACGCGCATGACCGTGCCATCGCGCATTGTCCACCTGCCGATGGCCTTTGAAGACAGCGCCACCCTCAGTGCCGTAGAACGCTATGCCGAAACCGTGCGCGCCAGCGCCCCCTGGCTGCCGAATAACGTCGATTTTATCCAGCGCATTAACGGACTCAGCAGCCGTGAAGCCGTCAGCCAGACGCTGTTTGATGCCAGCTACCTGATCCTCGGTCTGGGCGATGTCTATCTCGGCGCGCCCTGCGCGGTGCCGATCGACCCACGCCACCGCCTGCTCAGTTCTAAGTACAATCCGGCACGCACCTTTACGGCGGAAGGCACCGTCGGCATTGGCGGCATGTATATGTGCATTTACGGCATGGACTCCCCCGGCGGTTACCAACTGGTGGGGCGTACGCTGCCCATCTGGAACAAGTTCCTGAAAAACGACCAGTTCGCGGCAAACGAACCCTGGCTGCTGCACTTCTTTGACCAGGTGCGTTTCTACCCGGTAAGCGAAGCCGAGCTGGACGTGCTGCGTGATGACTTCCGTGAAGGCCGCGCCACCGTTCGCATTGAGCAGTCAGTGTTTGATTTTGCCGAACATACGCAGTTCCTCAGCGATCACGCAGCCTCTATCGCTGACTTCCGCCAGAAGCAGGCCAGCGCCTTTGATGCCGAAGTGGCGCTGTGGGCGCAGGAAGACGAAGGTGCACCGCTGACCAGCGAAGAGACGCTGCGGCCCCCCGAAGAGGATGACGGTGCGTTGCAGGTCAGCGCCGATATGAACGGCAATATCTGGAAAGTGCTGGTGCAGCCCGGTGACGAGGTGGAAGCCGGTCAGCCGCTGATTATCGTCGAGGCGATGAAAATGGAACTGGCGATCAACGCCCCACAGGCAGGACGCGTCAAACGTATCAGTTGCCAGCCAGGCCGCCCGGTCAGCCCTGGCGATGCCCTGCTGTGGCTGGAATGAACATGGACAGCAAACGCAGCAAAGATCGGCCGGAAGCCCTGGCCGATCGCGTCTACCACCAGCTAAAAAATGACATCTTTGATTTTCGTCTGATGCCGGGCGACCGCTTCAGCGAAAGCGAAGTCGCGGAACGTATGGACGTCAGCCGCACCCCGGTGCGTCAGGCCCTGTTTCGTCTTGAGCGTGAGGGCTATGTCGAAGTGTGGTTTCGCAGCGGCTGGCAGGTGCGTCAGTTTGACTTCGAATATTTCGAAGAGCTGTATGACCTGCGCACCGTGCTGGAGTGCGAGGCAGTCAAACGCCTGTGTCGCCTGCCCGCAGATGATTGTGCGGCACTGCTGACGCGCCTGACCTGCTTCTGGATCGATGAGCCGCGTCTGGAAGATGGCATAGCCGTTTCGTTACACGATGAAGCCTTCCATATCGCCCTGGTCGCCGCGGCAGGCAACAGCGAAATCGCCCGCATCCACGGCGAATTAACCGAGAAGATCCGCATTATCCGCCGTCTCGACTTCACCCGCGAAGACCGGATCAACGCGACCTATAACGAACACGCCCGCATTCTGCGCGCGGTATTGCATCAGCACACAGAGGAGGCCCAGCGCATTCTGACCGACCATATTGCCGTCAGTCGCGCCGAAGTCAGGAAAATCACCATTCATATGCTCCAGCAGGCAAGGTTACACACCGTTTCATCCAACTAATCTTTCAATACATTTAGGGGTTTACCGATGAAGAGACGTTCACTGCTCAAGGCCTTCGCGCTTTCTGCCACCGTAGTCAGCATGGGATTGTCCTGGAGCGCTCAGGCCGCCGATACCATCAAAGTGGGCATCATGCATTCGCTGTCCGGTACGATGGCGATTTCTGAAACACCACTGAAAGACGTGGCGTTGATGACCATTGAAGAGATCAATGCTAAAGGCGGCGTGCTGGGTAAAAAGCTGGAACCGGTGGTGGTTGACCCGGCCTCCAACTGGCCGCTGTTTGCGGAAAAAGCCCGTCAGCTGCTGACTCAGGATAAAGCCGCCGTGGTATTTGGCTGCTGGACCTCGGTTTCGCGTAAATCCGTGCTGCCGGTTTTCGAGGAGCTGAACGGACTGCTGTTCTACCCGGTGCAGTATGAAGGCGAGGAGATGTCTCCAAACGTCTTCTACACCGGGGCAGCACCAAATCAGCAGGCGATTCCGGCGGTGGAATACCTCATGAGTGAAGACGGCGGCAGCGCCAAACGCTTCTTCCTGCTGGGCACCGACTATGTCTATCCGCGTACCACCAATAAGATCCTGCGCGCCTTCCTGCACTCAAAAGGGGTGAAAGACAGCGACATCGAAGAGGTCTACACGCCGTTTGGCTACAGCGATTACCAGACCATTGTTTCTAATATCAAAAAATTCTCTGCCGGGGGCAAAACGGCCGTAGTCTCAACCATCAACGGCGATTCCAACGTTCCTTTCTATAAAGAGCTGGCGAACCAGGGGCTGAAAGCCACCGACGTCCCGGTAGTGGCCTTCTCGGTCGGTGAAGAAGAGTTGCGCGGCATCGACACCAAACCGCTGGTGGGTAACCTGGCGGCGTGGAACTACTTCGAATCAGTGGATAACCCGACCAACGCTAAGTTCGTGGCAGCTTATCGCGCCTATGCCAAAGCCCACAAATTGCCGAACGCCGATACCGTGGTGACCAACGACCCGATGGAAGCCACCTATGTCGGCATCCATATGTGGGCGCAGGCGGTAGAGAAAGCGGGTACCACCGATGTGGATAAAGTGCGTGCAGCGATGGCCGGACAGACCTTTGCCGCGCCGGATGGTTTTACCCTGACGATGGACCAGACCAACCACCATCTGCACAAGCCGGTGATGATTGGCGAAATCGAAGATAACGGTCAGTTCAACGTCGTCTGGCAGACCGACAAACCGGTGCGTGCCCAGCCATGGAGCCCATATATCGCCGGCAACGACAAGAAGCCCGATCATCCGGTGAAAACCAGCAATTAATCCCGTGTAACCCCAGGGCCAGGCATGCCTGGCCCCTACACCGAACAATGTTGTACGGGTCGGGCACGCCTGGCCCCTACGCCGAACAATGTTGTACGGGTCGGGCAGCCTGGCCTCTACGCCGAACAATGTTGTACGGGTCGGGCATGCCTGGCCCTACGCCGAACAATGCTGTACGGGTCGGCATGCCTGGCCCCTACGCCTAACAATGTTGTAGGGGTCGGGCATGCCCGACCCGTTATTTCTCCGGAGCCATAATGATGCGATTCCTGGTGTTACTGCTGTTCAGCCTGCCGCTTCTGGCCCAGGCAGGCCCGGCCGCCGACTTTGCCGCCGCCAGCCGCAGCGATCAACTGACACTCTTACAGCAGTGGGCCGCCGCACCGAATGCCAACCGCCTGCCTTTATTGCAGGCGCTGCACAGCGAAAACGTGGTGCTGGATGAACACAAACAGCCCTTTACCCGAACCAAAGACCAACTGGTACCGCTGGAAGGCAACGCGGCCCCCGTGGGGGCAACCAAAAAACTGTTTATGAACAACCGACTGCGCGTGATGATTACCTCTGCGCTCGCCGCACACCAGTTGGTCAGCCCGATTACCCCCATTCGCCTGCACGCCGCGCGCGCCTTGCAGAATGAAGCCAATATCGACCAGCTACCGCTGCTGAAACAGCGTCTGGCCGCCGAGGAAGATGCTACCGTTCATGCGGTGCTGGCCCAGGCTGTTGCCGGATTACAGCTGGCGGATCCTAACCCGCTGGTGCGTCTGGACGCGGTAAAACGGCTGGGAGAAACCAGCGATCCGCAAACGCAGGCCAGCCTGGAACACCTGCTGCAACCCCAGAATGAAGCCGATGCCCGCGTGCGTGCGGCGGCAGCCGATAGCCTGAAACAGATTCGTTATCGCCTGCTGCCCGGCGATATTTTAGGTCAGGCTTTTACCGGCCTGTCGCTGGGCTCGGTGCTGCTGCTGGCCGCCCTTGGACTGGCGATCACCTACGGCCTGCTGGGGGTCATCAATATGGCCCACGGTGAAATGCTGATGATCGGCGCTTATGCCACCTGGATTGTGCAAAACCTGTTCCAGCGCTTCGCCCCGGAGTGGCTGGCCTTTTATCCGCTGCTGGCCCTGCCGGCCGCCTTCTTTATCACCGCCGCCATCGGCATGGCGCTGGAACGCACCATCATCCGCCATCTGTACGGCCGCCCGCTGGAAACCCTGCTTGCCACCTGGGGCATCAGCCTGATGCTGATCCAACTGGTGCGCATCCTGTTTGGCGCGCAAAACCTGGAAGTGGCGAACCCGCCGTGGCTGTCCGGTGGTTTGCAGGTGCTGCCTAATCTCGTGCTGCCGTACAACCGCCTGGCGGTGATCCTGTTTGTCATCGGCGTGCTGGTTCTCACCTGGCTGCTGCTGAATAAAACCCGCCTTGGCATGAACGTGCGTGCGGTGACACAAAACCGGGCGATGGCCGACTGCTGCGGTGTGCCTACCGGGCGCGTCGACATGCTGGCGTTTGGCCTCGGTTCCGGCATTGCCGGGCTGGGCGGCGTGGCGCTGTCGCAGCTGGGCAATGTCGGCCCGGAGCTGGGCCAGGGCTACATCATCGACTCCTTCCTGGTGGTGGTGACCGGTGGCGTTGGGCAGTTGGCAGGCACGGTGGTGGCCGCACTCGGCCTCGGCATCCTGAACAAAGTGCTGGAGCCGCAGATCGGCGCGGTGCTCGGTAAGATCCTGATCCTGGTGTTGATCGTGCTGTTTATTCAGAAACGACCGCAGGGACTGTTCGCCTTTAAAGGGAGGGTGATTGACTGATGACGCAACCCATAACGCTGACCCTGGCACGAAAAGCCCCGCGCCTGACGACCGCGCTGGGTGCGGTGGTACTGCTGCTCTTGCTGCTATTGCCGTTCCTCGCGCTGCTGCCCGCCGACCACCCGCTATTTATGTCGACTTACACCCTGACGCTGGTGGGGAAAATCCTCTGCTACGCCATTGTGGCGGTGGCGCTGGACCTGGTGTGGGGCTACGCCGGGCTGCTATCCCTCGGCCACGGACTGTTCTTCGCTCTCGGCGGCTATGCCATGGGCATGTACCTGATGCGCCAGGCCTCCGGTGAGGGGCTGCCTGCATTCATGTCCTTCCTGTCCTGGACCGAGATGCCATGGTTCTGGGCAGGCACGCAGCATTTCGCCTGGGCACTGTGCCTGATTGTGCTGGTGCCAGGCCTGCTGGCGCTGGTCTTTGGCTGGTTCGCCTTCCGTTCAAAAATCAAAGGCGTCTACTTCTCGATTATGACCCAGGCGCTGACCTATGCCGGGATGTTACTGTTCTTTCGCAATGAAACCGGCTTTGGCGGTAACAACGGCTTTACCGGATTCACCACCCTGCTCGGCTTTCCGGTGACGGCAACCGGCACGCGCATCGGGTTGTTTATGGCCACGGTGCTACTGCTGGCGGCCAGTCTGGCAATAGGTCTGTTGCTGGCGCGTAGCAAATTTGGCCGGGTGCTGACGGCGGTGCGCGATGCGGAAAACCGCCTGATGTTCTGCGGCTATGATCCCCGGGGCTTTAAGCTGTTTGTCTGGACGCTGTCTGCCGTGTTGTGCGGATTGGCCGGGGCGCTGTATGTGCCGCAGGTGGGCATTATCAACCCTGGTGAAATGTCGCCCACTAACTCGATTGAGGCCGCCATCTGGGTCGCGCTTGGCGGGCGCGGCACGCTGATTGGGCCGCTGCTTGGTGCCGGGATCGTCAACGGCGCCAAGAGTTGGTTCACCGTTGCATTCCCTGAATACTGGCTATTTTTCTTAGGCCTGATGTTTATCCTCGTCACGCTGTTCCTGCCGCGCGGCGTGATTGGCCTGCTGCGCAGGAGGAAACATGACTGAGCACCTGTTTACCCAGCCCCACCGCGCCGACCGTCACCGTGAACAGACGGATCCGGTGTTACAGCTGGAGAATATCAATGTGTCGTTTGACGGTTTCAAAGCGCTGACTGACCTCTCCTTACAGATTGGCGTTGGCGAACTGCGCTGCGTGATCGGCCCTAACGGCGCGGGAAAAACCACGCTGATGGATGTGATTACCGGCAAAACCCGCCCGGATAGCGGCCGGGTGATCTACGACCAGAGCATCGACCTGACCACCCTTTCCCCGGTGGAAATCGCCCGCATCGGCATTGGGCGTAAATTCCAGAAACCGACGGTGTTTGAAGCGCTGACGGTATTTGAAAATCTGGAAATTGCCTTAAAAACCGATAAATCGGTCTGGGCCAGTCTGCGTGCCAGACTGAACAGTGAACAACAGGATCGCATTACCGAGGTGTTGAAACTGCTGCGCCTTGGCAGTGAACGCCAGCGCCCGGCGGGCCTGCTGTCCCACGGGCAGAAACAGTTTCTGGAGATTGGCATGTTACTGGTGCAGGACCCGCATCTGCTGTTACTGGATGAGCCAGCCGCTGGCATGACCGATGCAGAAACCGACTACACCGCCGAACTGTTCCGCACTCTTGCCGGTAAACATTCGCTGATGGTGGTGGAACACGATATGGGCTTTGTTGAAACCATTGCGGACCATGTCACGGTGCTGCATCAGGGCCAGGTGCTGGCCGAAGGATCGCTGCGCGATGTGCAGGCAAACGATCAGGTGATTGAAGTCTATCTGGGGCGATAATATGTTACAGGTCTCTGAACTACATCAATATTATGGCGGCAGCCACATTCTGCGTGGACTGTCATTTGAAACCAAACCCGGCGAGATCACTTGTCTGCTGGGGCGTAACGGCGTGGGGAAAACTACGTTGCTGAAATGCCTGATGGGGCTGATCCCGGCGAAATCTGGCAGCATCAACTGGCAGGGGCAAACGATCAACCAGCGCAAACCGCACCAGCGGGTGCAGGCCGGGATCGCCTATGTGCCCCAGGGTCGGGAGATCTTCCCGCGTCTGACGGTGGAAGAGAATTTGCTGATGGGACTGGCACGCTTTTCAGGCAGCCAGGCCACGCAGGTGCCGGAGGAGATCTGGCAACTCTTTCCGGTTCTGTGGCAGATGAAACAGCGGCGCGGCGGCGATCTGTCCGGTGGTCAGCAGCAACAGCTGGCGATCGGCCGGGCGCTGGCCTGTAAACCGCAACTGCTGATCCTCGATGAACCCACCGAAGGGATCCAGCCTTCGGTGATCAAAGAGATCGGGGCGGTGATCCGCCAGCTGGCCGCACGCGGGGATATGGCGATCCTGCTGGTCGAACAGTTTTACGATTTCGCCGCCGGGCTGGCCGACAATTATCTGGTGATGTCACGGGGGGAGATCGTCCTGCGTGGGCGCGGCGAAGCGATGGAAGCCGAAGGCGTCCGGGGGCTGGTAACGATTTAACATTCTCTCAGCGCGGTGACCTCCAGACGCTGTTCACCTTTCCTGTTATTTTGTAAACTCTGACAAAAAGCCATTCGATTAGCGAGTGGCTTCTCTCAGGTTTTCAATACTCAGCAACGGGATATTTACGTATGGATGCAACGACTCAAGAAGCCGTCGAAACCTTTCTGGGTGATAATAAACTCTCTGAACTCTGTGAAGTAGTAAAGATTGGCGATGACCTGCTGGATGTGATCAATCTCAGCGAAAATCAGCACTCCGACCTGCTGGCCTGGATGTTCGACCCGCGTGAAGGTCATGGCCAGGGAGACCAGATCATCCGTGACCTGCTGCTGGCCGCTAGCAACACGATCACCGCAGGCTATCCGCTTGATGGCCGCAGCACCACCTCGCGTTTCTTTACTGAATGGACACCATCGAGGATCCGCACGGCAAGCTTTGGCAGTGTGTTCACCGCGCGTGAATTAGGGATGAACGCCTCGGAGCGTGTGGATCTTTTCGTGATCGATCCCACCCATAAATTCGTGCTGCTGATCGAGAATAAAGCCGGGACCGCCCATAGCGATAAGCAACTCGACGGCTATCGGAAAAGCTGGCAGGAAAGCGTGGCTAAAAAGGCCCATTTGAAAGATTACAGCTGCGTGTTGATTGCGCTTGATCGCGCATTTGAGACTGATGTCGAGGATCATCCCTCAAATGGCTACTGGTTACATATGGGATATGACTGGTTAAAACCCTCAGCGGATCGGGCCGTGTTACAGCTGGAGCGCGGCAACCTCGCAGCCCGGCTGGTCGTCAGTTATTGCACCCGGCAAAGCAACTGGGAAAGCCCCGTGGAGAAGCGTGCTATTGCACTCGCCGCCGGGTTACATGAAACGCACGCGAATGCCCTCAAGTCTTTACTGGGAAACTCGACCGGACGGCTGGAAAGAAACTGGTTTAACACTCACACAGCCCCCGAAACGCTGTTTCTGCTGCAAAACAAAGCCGTATTCTCCCTGTTGCGTCAGACTCAGGGCATGGCCTCACTAAAAGAGACGCTCGCGACAAAAATTCCCCTGCTGCACCGTGACAATATTTACACCACGCGGACCCGGATTGATGTGCGCCCCCCTGGATGGGAGAAATATACTGGCGAGGAACTCTACTGGCCGGTATTTTTCAGAATCCGTTACTCGGATCATACTCAGACGAAATACGATCTGGCGCTAGTGCTTGACGTCAACAGTGCGAATTCCGAAGCCGAAGGCGAGGAGTTACGCGAGTCTCTGCAAAAATTTGACCGTCGTTTCGATACCCATCTGAGCCGAATACGCCGCCGGGTCGTCCTGGCGGAAAAAACAGACAGGACGGAATTGGTGCAAACACTGGAAGCATCCGTTCGTCGCCTGCTTAGCGTAGCTAAATAGCGCCACGTCCCTGCCACCATCCCGAGCTTGTTTGCAGCACTATCCTATTGAAGGTAAACTGCAAAACAGGTAAAACGCAGCAGGCAATCGTTTTCGTTCACCCTCATTTCTCTCCGCGATAATGGAAAAAAGACTCATGGAAATCCGGCGCGACGAGCGTATCAATAAGCTGGCCCAGGCGCTGAAACGCACCGATAAAATCCATCTGAAAGAAGCGGCTCATCTGCTTGGCGTGTCTGAGATGACCATTCGTCGCGATCTGAGTAGCGGTCCGGGCGTTGTGGTTCTGCTGGGGGGATATATCGTCAGCGATCCGATGCGTCATCAGAACCATTATTTTTTTTCCGATCAGCAGGAGCAGAATGTCGATCGCAAACGTCTGTTGGGGCAGCGTGCCGCCGCGTTGATCCAGCCGGAAGAGACGGTGTATTTCGATTGCGGCACCACGGTGCCGTGGATCATCGATGCCATCGACGAAGACCTGCCGTTTACCGCGGTTTGCTGCGCCATGAACACTTTTCTGGCCCTGAAAGAAAAAACCGCCTGCCGGGTGATCTTGTGCGGTGGCGAATTCCATCCAGACAACGCCATTTTCACACCGCTGGGCACGCAGTCAGTGATGGACAGCCTGTGCCCCGATAAAGCCTTTATTTCCGCCGCTGGCATCGATATCCGGCAGGGTGCCAGTTGCTACAACCTGAGTGAATTGCCGATGAAGCATCTGGCATTACAGCGTGCACGTTCGCGCCTGCTGGTGGCAGACAGCAGCAAATTTGGCAAAGTGCTACCTGCTCGCATTGCCGATCTCAGTGCGTTCGACGGCCTGATCAGCGATGCCGCGCCCGGTGAAGATATCGGCATTGAGGTTATCGCCTCGTAAGTATCGGGCGCCGGATATCGTAGGGGTCGGGCATGCCCGACCCGCAACCCTCCTCACCAGCGATTCAAAATCGCCTCACCATCACGCAGACGCCGCAGGTTTTCACACACCCCCGCCACATTGCCCTCCAGTGAAATATCCGTCACGCCGCCAATGTGCGGTGTGGCGATCACATTGTGGCGGAACAGCACATCCTGCGGGTCGGGTGGTTCCTGCCAGAAGACATCCAGCCCGGCACCGACCAGCGGCCCATTCTCCAGCGCCGCCAGCAGCGCCGGTTTCTCAATCAGACCGCCGCGCCCAAGGTTAATCAGGAAGCTGCCCTGCTTCATCTTCGCCAGCGCAGGCTCATCAATAATATGATGCGTTTCCGGGTTGTCCGGTAAACTCAGCACCACAAAATCCGCCTCGCGCAGCAGGTGCGGTAAACGCTCCATGCCGCCAACCCAGTCCAGGCGATGCTGACGGGCAAAATCATCAGACGCCTGACGTTTCACGCCAATCATGCGCATATCAAACGCGGCGAGCCGCTGCGCCAGCGCTTTACCGATGCCGCCCAGCCCCACCAATCCGACGGTCTTGCCTTTCAGCCCCATGCCGACCGGCAGGCCCAGCTGACGGGTAGCCAGCATCTGCGGCACTTCGCTGGCCTTACGTGCCAGGCCGATCATCATCCAGATCCCCAGTTCCGCAACGGAATCTGCATTGCCGGATCGGTCCGATGGCACATTGGCCACGGTAATACCGCGCTGGCGAGCCGTCTCAATATCCACCCCTTCCAGCCCGGCTCCCGCCTGCTGGATCAGCTTCAGGCGATCGGCTGTCTGTAAGAGACGTTGATTGACCTTCGCCATGCCGGGGATCAGCGCATCAAAACCCGCCAGGCTCTCTGCCGCATGCCCGGCAGAAGCAACAAATTCGACATCGGGGAGTCTCTGACGGAACTGCTGGATCATCCCACCCCAGGCATTTTCTTCCGCCGCGATCAGAACTTTCATCGATATCTCCATCATTTATAAGGCAAAAAATGAGCTTAGACGGCTACGGTCATAAATCAAACAGAAATCAGGCAGATCCGTTGATATCGGGATAATCCTCTGCGTTCCGGCTGTGAATAAGGGGGGAAACCAGCTAAACTCCGCTATCTGAGTGGGCACCCTTATGCCCCTGCTAATTAAGAGGCTCAAACTAACGTGGCTCAATTCGTCTATAGCATGCATCGCGTCGGCAAAGTCGTTCCGCCGAAGCGTCATATTTTGAAAAACATCTCCCTCAGCTTCTTCCCTGGCGCCAAGATCGGCGTACTGGGTCTGAACGGGGCAGGTAAATCTACGCTGCTGCGCATCATGGCGGGCATCGATAAAGACATCGAAGGGGAAGCGCGTCCGCAGCCGGGCCTGAAAATTGGCTATCTGGAGCAGGAACCGAAGCTTAACCTGGAACACACCGTTCGTGAGTCGGTAGAAGAAGCCGTTTCCGAAGTGGTCAACGCGCTGAAAGGTCTGGACGAGGTGTACGCTAAGTACGCAGAGCCGGATGCAGACTTCGACAAACTTGCCGCGCAACAGGGCAAGTTTGAAGAAATCATCCAGGCGCACGACGGCCACAATCTGAACACCCAGCTCGAACGTGCCGCTGATGCGCTGCGTCTGCCGGACTGGGATGCGAAGATTGGCACTCTTTCCGGGGGTGAACGCCGCCGCGTTGCGCTGTGCCGTCTGCTGCTGGAAAAGCCAGACATGCTGCTGCTCGACGAACCAACGAACCACCTGGATGCGGAATCCGTAGCCTGGCTGGAACGCTTCCTGCACGACTTCGAAGGGACCGTTGTGGCGATTACGCACGACCGTTACTTCCTCGATAACGTGGCCGGTTGGATTCTGGAGCTGGACCGTGGTGAAGGGATTCCATGGGAAGGTAACTACTCTTCATGGCTGGAGCAAAAAGATGCGCGTCTGGCGCAGGAAGCCTCCTCCGAAGCGGCTCGTCGTAAATCGATTGAGAAAGAGCTGGAGTGGGTGCGTAAAGGCGCTAAAGGCCAGCAATCTAAAGGCAAGGCGCGTCTGAACCGCTTTGAAGAGCTGAACAACGCCGAATACCAGAAGCGTAACGAGACCAACGAACTGTTTATTCCACCTGGCGCACGCCTGGGCGATAAAGTGGTTGAGGTCAATAACCTGCGCAAATCTTACGGTGACCGTCTGCTGATTGACGATCTCTCCTTCTCTGTTCCGAAAGGTGCGATTGTTGGCATCATCGGTCCGAACGGCGCGGGTAAATCGACCCTGTTCCGCATGATGTCCGGTCAGGAACAGCCTGATTCCGGCAGCATCGTACTGGGTGAGACCGTGAAGCTGGCGTCAGTGGATCAGTTCCGCGACAGCATGGATGGGTCTAAAACCGTATGGGAAGAAGTGTCCGGCGGTCAGGACATCATGCGTATCGGCAACACCGAGATGCCCAGCCGTGCCTACGTTGGCCGCTTTAACTTTAAAGGGGTTGATCAGGGTAAACGCGTTGGCGAGCTGTCCGGTGGTGAGCGTGGTCGTCTGCATCTGGCTAAACTGTTACAGGTTGGCGGCAACATGCTGCTGCTGGATGAACCGACCAACGACCTGGATATTGAAACCCTGCGCGCGCTGGAAAACGCCCTGCTGGAGTTCCCGGGCTGTGCCATGGTGATCTCGCATGACCGTTGGTTCCTGGACCGTATTGCCACCCACATTCTGGATTACCAGGATGAAGGCAAGATCGAGTTCTTCGAAGGTAACTTTACTGAATACGAAGAGTACAAGAAACGTACGCTGGGTGCGGAAGCGCTTGAGCCAAAACGTATTAAGTACAAGCGTATGATCAAGTAAGCGGCCGGGCTTACGGGGCGACCAAAAAAAGGTCGCCCCCCTACGTATAAAACTCCCGAAACACCGGCGACTGCATCGCAAAATCAATAAACCGCGACAGCGCAGGCGAGTTCAACTTACGGCTTGGGTACACCAGCCACAGCTCATTCCCCTCCACTTCCCACTCCGGCAGCACCTGCACCAGATCGCCCTGCGACAACACCTCATCGGTTAAAAAACGCGGCAACAGCGTAATACCCGCTTTGCCCAGCGCACACTCGCGCGCATACACCAGATTATCGGTCATATGCGTGGGCGGCAGCAGCCAGCGATAATATTCCTCATCACGTTTAAGCACCCATTCGGTCCAGGCGCGGTGCGCAATGCAGCGGTGTGCGGAGAGCTGGCCGGGATGGGTCAGCGGCGGTAACGACGCCAGATACTCTGGCGATGCCACCAGCAGGCGCTGGCAGTAGCCAATACGGCGGCCAATCAGCGACGAATCCTGCGGCCTTCCGGTGCGCAGCGCCACATCAAAGCCATCCTGCACCAAATCGCGGATTTCATCGGAAACTGACACATCCAGTGTCACATCGGGATATTCCTGCTGAAAGGCCGTATTGAAACGCGCCAGCAGCGTGGCACCAATGCCGGCAGGAGAGGTAATGCGCAGCCGCCCGCTGGGATTATCGCGCAGTCGCTCAATCGCCATACCGGCGCGTTCACTGGCCTGCAGCATCTCCTGGCAGTGCACCAGATAGCGCTCGCCCGCAAAGGTCAGGTTGAGCTGGCGCGTGGTACGGTTAATCAGCCGCAACCCCAGCGCCTGCTCCAGCTGGCTGACGCGCTGGCTGACGCTGGATTTCGGTAAACCCGCACGATTCGCCGCAGCGGTAAAACTCCCGCACTCGGCCACCAGCGCAAACAGCGCCATATCCTGCAACTGTTTAAACATGATTGTTCACCTCAAACGAACACTGCGTGCATCATTGTCCATCTTATCATTCGTTTGCTGATTACCTACACTGAGAGACAATTATTCAGGTATTCAGGAGAAACACTATGACCATTAAAGCCATTGCCATCAGCCCGGAAAACCCGCAGCAGTTTATTGAAATCCAGCAACCCCAGCCAACGCCGGGTGAATACGATCTGCTGGTCGACGTCAAAGCCGCATCAGTCAACCCGGTGGATACCAAAGTCCATAAAGGCGCACAGAAAAATGGCCTGCAACAGCCACGCGTGCTCGGCTGGGATGCCAGCGGTATCGTGCTGGCCGTGGGCAGCAAGGTCAGTGGTTTTAAAGCGGGCGATGAAGTCTATTACGCAGGCGACATTACCCGGCCAGGTAGCAATGCCAGCCAGCAGTTGATTGATGCGCGGATTACCGGCCACAAGCCTCGCTCACTGGATTGGGCAGAATCTGCCGCCATCCCGCTGACTGCACTGACAGCGTGGGAAGGCCTGTTTGATCGTCTGCAACTCGAAAGTGCCACAGCAGGCAAAACGCTGCTGATTGTAGGCGGCGCAGGCGGCGTCGGTTCGCTGGCGATCCCTCTGGCCAAACTGCGCAGCAAAGTGACGGTGATCGCCACGGCATCACGCCCTGATTCAGCACAGTGGTGTCAGGATCGTGGCGCCGACCTGGTGATCGACTACCGTGATATGGCTGGAGAGCTCGCGAAGCATGATATCAAACAGGTGGACTACATTTTCTGCCTGAACGATACCGATGGTCACTGGGAAGCGATGAGCACACTGATCGCACCACAAGGGCATATCTGTACCATCGTTGAAAACGAGAAACCGTTAAACATGGATCAGCTGAAGCTGAAAAGTGCCGCGCTGCATTTTGAGTTTATGTACACACGAAGCATGTTCACCACGCCGGATATCGCCCGTCAGGGAGAGATTCTGGATGCCACTGCCGCGCTGCTGGATGACGGTAAGCTGGCAGGTTCACTGAGCAAAACCCTGCATGGGCTGAGCGTAGAAACACTGACAGAAGCCCACCAGCTAGTGCTGGACGGCCATATGCGTGGCAAAGTGGTGATGGTGTATTAAGTTTCACCGTGGCGGGCCGATCGGAAAAAAGGATCGGCCCCTGCGGCGGGGCAGCGATATTTAAGCGCCCAGCATCTCTTTCACCAGTTCGACGCAGCGCAGGAAGCGCTCGTCGTAGTTGTCCTGCTCAACGTGAACATAGTTGATGTTATTCTCGCCAAGCATGGCGATCAGCAGTGACTGGAACTCTTTGCGATCCACCGAGCTGCCCAGGCTGCGCAGCCCATCGGCCACCCAGGGCACGTTGTTTTCCACCAGGATCACCAGATCGAAACGATACTCGTCAATCAGCGCCTGAACAAACGGATGCTCACGGCCTTCATACTTTTTACAGAATGCCTGCGTGGTCACAAAGTCAGTGTCGATAAACGCCACTTTATTGGCGTATTTGACCGCAAAGTCGATGTACTGCGCCTGGCCGAGGGCGATCTTATCGTAGTCAGAATACTGTAACGCCATCTCGTCGCCGCCCAGATGCGAGAAGACGTAATCGCGGCCAAACTCCCAGGCACTGGTGGTATTGAAGATATTCGCCAGCTTATTGACCAGTGTGGATTTCCCGCTCGATTCACCGCCGAGTATCGCCACAGTGCGCACGAAGAAGGGCTTCACTTCAGTGGGAATATATTCCCAGTAGCGGAACGGATCCTGACGAATCTGCCCGCCGCTAATGTTCATAAATGAACGTTTTGGATCAATAACAATGGTCTCGACACCGAGGTGGGTACTGAACTGCTCGGCATCCCCCTCTTCACTGGTGTAGATACAGTTCGGCACAATGCCGTGATCGTCCATAAACGACTGCACGCCGTGGCTCCAGACGTCCCAACCGTACGGATACGGCTCCATTCCCTCTTCATTGAATGAGTGAATACGAATGTTTTTCTGGTATTTAAAGGTCTGGAGCAGCCAGCGCAGACGGTCGCTGACCGTGGGCTGCTGTGACATGGCGCTGGCTTCAAACAGCTGGCGATCGCGCGGCTCATCGAAACCCATGATGATATGCAGCTCGTCCACCTGGCTACAGGCGCGCTGGATCAGATAAATATGACCGGTATGAAGCGGGTAGAATTTACCAAACACCACGCCAATGGTTTTCTCGCGACGCGGAAACTCCAGCCCGAGAAAACGGTGCAGCGACTCCAGCTTCTGCGCGCTGGGGCTTTTGATTTTCGCATTCAGCAGCTGACTGAGGTACCCCTTGGTCATACCGCTGGCATCAGATACCTGCTGTAAGGTGCAGCCCTGCTGGCGAATGGCGGTTTTAAGGTAGTCAAACGATGACATGGACTCACTCCATTATAATTCGTCAAGTATAGACAACGCGTCAGCCAGCTTCTTCACACCGTACACTTTCATATTTTCCGGTGGCTTCTTCGGCACATTCGCTATCGGCACAATGGCACGGCGGAAACCATGTTTAGCCGCCTCGGAAATACGCTCCTGACCACTTGGCACCGGGCGGATCTCCCCCGCAAGCCCCACTTCACCAAACACCACCAGATCGTGCGGTAACGGGCGGTCACGCAGACTGGAAACCATCGACAGCATCAGGGCCAGGTCGGCACTGGTTTCCGTCACTTTCACCCCACCCACGACGTTGACGAACACATCCTGATCGGCCATTTGCAGGCCGCCGTGGCGGTGCAATACGGCCAGCAGGATCGCCAGACGGTTCTGCTCCAGGCCCACCGCAACGCGCCGCGGATTACCCATCATCGAGTGATCCACCAGCGCCTGAATCTCCACCAGCAGCGGACGTGTTCCTTCCCACAGCACCATCACTGAACTGCCGGAGGTGACTTCGTCGCCACGGCTTAAGAATATCGCCGATGGGTTGCTCACTTCACGCAGCCCCTGCTCGGTCATGGCAAACACGCCCAGCTCATTCACCGCACCAAAGCGGTTTTTATGGCTGCGCAGGGTACGGAAACGCGAGTCCGCATCACCATCCAGCAGTACCGAACAGTCAATACAGTGTTCCAGCACCTTCGGCCCTGCCAGGGAACCGTCTTTCGTCACGTGGCCCACCATCACGATGGCGACACCTTTGGTTTTGGCGAAACGGGTCAGATAGGCTGCGGTTTCACGCACCTGCGCGACACTACCGGGAGAGGACTGGATATCGGCCATATGCATCACCTGTATCGAGTCGATCACCATCAGTTTCGGCTGCTCCTGCTCGGCGATCAGGCAGATTTGCTCGATGCTGGTTTCCGACAGCATATTCAGATTTTCAGTGGGTAATCCCAGACGATGGGCGCGCATCGCCACCTGTTGCAGCGACTCTTCCCCGGTGACATACAGGGTTTTCATCCCTTCTGACAGCTTGCACAGGGTTTGCAACAGCAGGGTACTTTTCCCCGCGCCGGGGTTACCCCCGATCAGAATCGCACTGCCCGGGACCACACCACCGCCCAGCACACGGTCAAACTCTTTAAAACCGGTGGAAAACCGCGGGAGTTCGTCGAGACTGATGTCCGACAGTTTCTGCACGCGGCTTGGCCCGGCGCTACCGGCGTAACCTGTCAGGCGCTCATTGCGCGCAACAACAGGCGATGCCGCCAGACGCACCTCAGTAATCGTATTCCATGCATGGCAGGCGCTACATTGGCCCTGCCAGCGAGGATAATCTGCGCCGCACTCGTTACAGACAAAGGCGCGCTTTACCGCTTTGGCCAAATCTACCCCTTAACGCTCTTCGTGGATCAGGCTGCCGCTGAGAATACAGAAGACGCCCATCAGGTCAGCATGACGAATAATCACTTCGGTCTGCTCGTTCACTTTCGGTTTGGCATGATAGGCGATGCCCAGCGCTGAGGCTTTGATCATCGGCAGATCATTGGCGCCATCACCGACGGCCACCGTCTGCTCTGGAGCAATCTCAAACCGGGCAGCCAGCTTACGCAACGTGTCTGCCTTATATTGTGCATCAACGATGTCGCCCAGCACTTCGCCGGTCAGCTTGCCATCGCGGATTTCCAGCACGTTGGCGGCAATCGCCGACAAGTGCAGCGTATCGCGCAGGTATTCAGCAAAGTACGTGAAGCCGCCGGAAGCAATCGCTACATGCCAGCCCAGCGCCTGCAGCTTAGCAACCAGCGAAGTCAGGCCCGGCATCAACGGTAGCTGGTCACGCACGGTTTTCAGAATGTTGGCATCGGCATCTTTCAACGTGGCCACACGCTGACGCAGGCTGGCGGCGAAGTCCAGTTCACCGCGCATCGCACGCTCGGTGACTTCCGCCACCAGCTCGCCGCTGCCCGCCAGTTTGGCGATCTCGTCGATGCATTCGATTTCAATCGCCGTGGAGTCCATATCCATCACCAGCAGACCTGGCGTTTTCAGGTGGGGAATGCGCCCTAACGGAGCAACATCCATGCCCGCATCGTGGGCCAGCTTCATCGCACGCGGTGTCAGGGAACCGGCCAGGCGTACCACCTGATAATCCTCCACCACCCAGGCACTGACGATCACCATCGCAGCGCCTAACTGGCGCTGATATTCTGTCAGTCGGGCCTTATCGAGTTGGCGCCCATACAGCAACCAGCCGGTACGGCCAGCACGGTAATCCAACGGCATCACTTCATCACCGCTCAAAGATAGAGGTAACCCCGGCCAGAGAGAGACTTCGGCAGGCAGGTCGCACCAGGTGAGGCTATTTGGCATCACAGCTCCTGTAAGGACTTAATTATCACTATTGTTGCTCAACATAGGCAGAGCATTAAAACCACGCAAGAGGCTACCCTGTAAGCCCGCCTTCTGGCAACATAAAGCTAATGACCGGAAAGCGGTTCTTTCTCCAGGATTGAAGGGTTGAGATGGCAAAAGCCAAACTGAAGTTTCGTCTTCACCGTACGGTGATCGTCCTGATTTGCCTGACACTCCTGGTCGTGCTGATGCAGGGCGCCTCGTGGTTCAGTCTGGGGCACCAGATGGCGCGTTCTGAACAGGTTGAAGAACTGGCCCATACGCTGACACGCCAGGTCGCCTGGACGCTGACGCCGCTGATGGACAATCCGGATGATAATCATCAAAAAATTATCGATTCACTCGACCAGATGACCCATGAAAGCCGCATTCTTGATGCTTCACTGTATGACAGCGAGGGAAGTTTGATCGCACACAGCGGTGAAAGCATTAACGTACGCGACCGCCTGGCACTGGATGGCCAGCGTGCCGGTAGTTACTTTAACCATCAGATTGTCCAGCCGCTGGCGAGCAAAGACGGCCCGCGCGGATTTCTGCGCGTCACGCTGGATACCCATGTACTGGTCACCGAAGCTAAGCAGGTGGATAACACCACCAATATACTGCGCTTAATGATGATCCTGGCGTTGGCCATCGGCATTATTCTCTCCCGTACTCTGCTGCGCGATCGTCGTACCCGCTGGCAGCAGTCGCCGTTCCTGCTCACCGCAAACAATCCGGTGAAAGAGGATGATGACGAGAGTGAAACAGACGCTGAAACAGTCGGTAGCCCTCCGGCTTCCGATACAGAAAATAAAGCGACGTCTTCCTTATCTAACAGCAAATAAAGCTATTCCGTTGAAATAGCTTTTCGTGTTCTGTACTCCTTTTCACCTCAGCTGCATCTTAAACACTCCCGAGCGCTTATGCGTTCTTGATGCCTGAAAACTAAGGAGTACAACGATGAAACGGAGCTTTATTATCATCACGATGACCACTGTGGGCCTGTGTTTTTCTGCTGCTGCTGTTGCCGCAGATCAATCCGGGATCGCTGTTTATTCCACTCAAAAAGAGTTGAAATCCCTGTCGTCAGATGGCCTGGATAATTACGGGAAAACGTTTAACGTTACGCTGAAAAATACCACAGCGAAAAATATCGACTTGCAGATGTTTTGCCTGAAAGGGTATTCGCGTGATGGCCGGGAATTCCCGGTTGACCGTGTTGATGAGCATCTGGCGCGCGGGAAATTAAAACCTCAGGGCAAAGTCACAGGGCCGGTGATTTTCTCTGCCGCTGACGACAGTGTGTTTGATATCAACCGGGTGAAGATTACGGACAAATGTCGTTAATGAAGGTCGGCTGCGCGCGGCATTTCGCGTGATTTTTTGAAAGGAACGCTGATAAACGGAGGCTGGCTGAATGCCAGCCTCGCGGGAGAAATTACTCTTTATCGCCCAGCAACACAGATTCCAGCGCGATTTCAATCATCTCGCTGAAGGTGGTCTGACGCTCTGCGGCGGTGGTCTGCTCATGGGTACGGATATGGTCAGATACGGTGCAGATGGTCAGCGCTTTGGCGCCAAACTCTGCGGCCACGCCGTAGATGCCTGCAGCTTCCATTTCCACACCCAGAATGCCGTACTTTTCCATCACGTCGAACATCTGTGGGTCTGGCGTATAGAACAGGTCAGCAGAGAAGATGTTGCCCACACGCGCTTTCACACCCAGCGCTTTCGCTGCATCAACCGCGTTACGGACCATGTCAAAATCAGCAATCGCTGAGAAATCGTGGTCTTTAAAACGCATGCGGTTCACTTTGGAATCGGTGCAGGCACCCATACCAATCACCACGTCACGCAGTTTCACATCGGCACGTACCGCACCGCAGGAGCCCACACGGATGATTTTTTTCACGCCGAATTCGGTGATCAGCTCTTTCGCATAGATAGAGCAAGACGGGATGCCCATGCCGTGACCCATGACGGAGATCTTACGGCCTTTGTAAGTCCCGGTGTAGCCCAGCATACCGCGCACGTTATTCACTTCCACGGCGTCCTGCAGGAAGGTCTCAGCAATGTGCTTTGCACGCAGCGGATCGCCCGGCATCAGCACAACGTCAGCGAAATCACCCATCTCAGCGTTAATGTGTGGCGTAGCCATGTTTCATCCTTATCTCAAAAAATAGAGTGTTACTTCAACCTTCAGAATAACGGCTTACCGTATTCCATGGGTGAAAGACCAAAATAGTGAGCGACCGTCTGACCGATATCGGCGAAGGTATCGCGATAACCGTAATCACCCGGCTTAACGCCCGGCCCGTAAATCAGCACAGGAATATGCTCGCGGGTATGCTCGGTGCCCTGCCAGCTTGGGTCACAGCCGTGGTCAGCGGTGAGGATCAGGATATCCCCTTCTTTCACCTGTGCCATCAGCTCAGGCAAACGGCGGTCGAATAACTCCAGCCCACCGGCATAGCCAGGAATATCGCGGCGGTGTCCCCAGGTTGAGTCAAAATCAACAAAGTTAGTGAACACAATACTGTTGTCCGGCGCTGTTTTCATTTCAGCGACAGTGGCATCAAACAGCGCATCCAGGCCGGTCGCCTTCACCTTTTTGGTGATGCCGACATGCGCATAGATATCCGCAATTTTACCCACTGAAATCACTTCACCGCCCTGCTCGTCAACCAGCTTTTTAAGGACGGTTGGCGCAGGCGGCTCTACCGCCAGGTCGTGACGATTCCCGGTACGCTCGAAGTTTCCTGCTTTGTCGCCAATAAACGGACGCGCAATCACGCGGCCAATATTGTACCCCCCTTCGGTAAGCGCTTCACGGGCAATCTCACAAAGTTCGTAGAGGCGATCAAGGCCGAAGGTCTCTTCGTGGCAGGCAATCTGGAACACCGAGTCGGCAGAGGTATAGAAAATCGGCTTACCGGTTTTCATATGTTCTTCGCCCAGTTGGTCGAGGATCACCGTGCCGGAAGAGTGGCAGTTGCCGAGATAACCCGGCAAATTGGCTTTTTCCACCAACAGATCGAGCAGCTCCTGCGGGAAGCTATTTTCCAGATCGCTGAAGTACCCCCAGTCAAACAGCACAGGTACACCGGCGATTTCCCAGTGACCAGACGGCGTGTCCTTCCCGGAGGAGAGCTCGCTGGCGTATGCGTAAGCGCCAATAATCTCGGCGTCTTTATCCAGCCCCAGCGGGAATTTACCGCTGGAGGCTTCCGCCGCTTTACCTAAACCCAGTGCCGTGAGGTTGGGCAGATGGAGTGGGCCTTTACGCCCTTTGTCTGCTTCACCCTTGAAGCACGCCTCAGCAATATGTCCGAGGGTATCCGAGCCTTTATCGCCAAACTTGTCGGCGTCTTTGCTGTACCCGATCCCAAAGGAATCAAGCACCATGATAAATGCACGTTTCATCCTGATCTCCTGCGCGATAGTCGCGATGAGCGTTAAAAAAATGCGATCAGAACAGAATACTCCTTCTCAGGATATTCTGCGATAAATAACTGGCGTTGAGGCGGGTACGCCCTCCCCAACGGCAACGGCGCGTTTTACCGCGCTGGCCGCTTCCTGCCAGCTGGCTTCATCAGACGCGTGGATCACGGCCAGCGGACGCTGACCGTCCACCGCATCACCCAGTTGCGCCACATCGCTGAAACCTACGCTGTAATCAATACTGTCACTGGCGCGACGACGGCCGCCACCCAGCGATACTACCGCCATGCCAAGTGCACGCGTGTCCATGGCATTAACGATGCCAGGCCTGTCGGCAAACACCGCTTTGCTCAACATCGGTGCAGGCAAATAACTGTCCATCCGTTCAATAAAGTCTGTCGGTCCTTTCTGTGCTGCCACCATACGGGCAAATATTTCAGCCGCACGGCCATTATCCAGCACAGCCTGAAGCTTGCTGCGCGCATCATCTGCCGACGTTGCCAGGCCACCGGAGAGCAGCATCTCGCTGCACAGCGCCATCGTCACTTCCAGCAGTCGCGGATTGCGGTATTCACCGGTGAGGAACTGCACCGCTTCGCGCACTTCCAGCGCATTTCCTGCACTGGATGCCAGCACCTGATTCATGTCCGTCAGCAACGCGGTGGTCTTGCATCCCGCGCCGTTCGCCACGCCAACAATCGCCTGCGCCAGCGCCTCTGATTTTTCAAACGTCGGCATAAACGCACCTGACCCCACTTTCACATCCATCACCAGCGCATCCAGGCCTTCAGCCAGTTTTTTGGCGAGGATCGACGCCGTAATCAGCGGAATCGAGTCAACTGTGGCGGTAATATCACGTGTGGCATAGAAACGTTTATCTGCCGGTGCCAGTGAGTTGGTCTGGCCAATGATCGCCACACCCACTTCTTTAATGATCTGGCGGAAACGATCGTCCTGCGGAAAAATATCAAAGCCGGGGATCGCCTCAAGCTTATCCAGCGTGCCGCCGGTATGACCAAGGCCACGGCCAGAGATCATCGGTACATAGCCGCCGCAGGCCGCGACCATTGGCCCCAGCATCAGGGAGGTCACATCGCCAACGCCCCCCGTGGAGTGTTTATCCACCACCGGGCCATTGAGATTAAGCGCCTTCCAGTTGAGTACCGAACCGGAGTCACGCATGGCCATGGTTAACGCCACGCGCTCAGGCAGCGACATATCGTGAAAGTAAATCGTCATTGCCAGTGCAGCAATCTGCCCTTCAGAGACCGTGTTATCACGCACACCATTGATAAAGAAACGGATCTCTTCTTCACTTAGCGCCTGTCCATCACGTTTTTTTCGAATAATTTCTTGTGGCAGAAACACGGTAACCCCCGGTATTAATAGCGAAAATGGTTCAACGGGTAGGGCATGCCCTACCCCTACGGGTAAACAGGATGGTGATACCCGCCGTCACAGCGGTCAGGCAGACCTGACCCGTCAGCTGTTAGTATTTGCTGTCGCTGGTTGCGCCTGAGAAGCCCGCCGCATTTAACAGACTGGCCAGCAGGCTGGAAGCGCCAAAACGGAAATGGCGGGCATCGGCCCAGTCGCTGCCCAGAATGTCATCTGCCAGTTTCAGATACAGTGCAGCATCATCGGCGGTGCGCACGCCACCGGCAGGCTTAAAGCCGACCTGCTGCTTGACCCCTTTTTCGGCAATCACACGCATCATGATTTCCGCCACTGCAGGGGTGGCGTTAACCGGCACTTTGCCCGTTGAGGTTTTGATAAAGTCAGCGCCTGCATCGATGGCAATTTCGGATGCTTTGCGGATCAGTGCTTCCTCTTTCAGCTCACCCGTTTCAATAATTACTTTTAACAGCACGTTAGCGTCTGAACACGCAGTTTTACAGGCTTTTACCAGCTCAAATCCGACGGTTTCGTTACCCGCAATCAATGCGCGATACGGGAATACCACATCCACTTCATCCGCACCGTAGGCGATCGCTGCACGGGTTTCCGCCAGTGCAATATCAATATCATCGTTGCCGTGCGGGAAGTTGGTCACCGTAGCGATGCGAATGTCTGGGGTCCCCTGCTCACGCAGCGTCTTGCGGGCAATCGGAATAAAACGCGGGTAGATACAGATGGCTGCCGTGTTACCACCCGGAGATTTCGCCTGGTGACATAACGCGATCACTTTAGCGTCAGTATCATCCTCATTGAGCGTGGTTAAATCCATCAGTTGCAGCGCACGCAGCGCCTGAGATTTCACATCGGACATCGTTCTCTCCAGACAGGTTTTATGAGGGCGGGGTCGACATATACTCAACCCGCGACGCCCTGTAATGTTAAAATTATAACAGTCAGCATTAGACTATTTTGTGGGTGATTTCACAATAAAAGGATTCTTGTTTCATCATTTTCGCAAGAAATTTGATGCTCATCACGCAACAAGGCGCCACTGAGGCAAATAACAGCGTTCAGCGACATCATAAGGAAATGTTATAATTATAACATTCTGTTTTTCGTTATGTGGAAGGATAAAAGTATAGTCAGCTCACACGCCAAATAGCGTACGGGTGTTTTCTCGCAGAGTATCAGCAATATGTTGCGGGGATTCGGGCCGGAGGGCACACAACGTTTCCCAGACTTCCCTGACCCGCTCCGGACGGTTGGGCTGCCCCTGATACCCCTGTAATGGCATGTCGGGTGCGTCGGTTTCCAGCAGCAACGAAGTCAGCGGCAGCCGGGAAAGAGTCTGCCGAGTTTTACTGGCGCGTTCATAGGTAATGGTACCGCCTACGCCAATCGCATAGCCCGCACGGATAAAGGCCAGCGCCTGCTGTTCGCTGCCGGCAAAACCATGTACCACACCACAACGTGGCAGGCTGATACGGCGCAGATGCATCGCCAGCTTGTCATGAGTGCGGCGTGAATGCAGGATCACCGGCAGGTCATAATCACGCGCCAGCCTAAGCTGCGCATCCAGCAGCGCCTGCTGTCGTTCGAACTGCGGATTGTCGATGTAGAGATCGAGGCCAATTTCCCCAATCGCCACCAGCTTCGGGTGCCGCCGTTGCAGATGCTGCTCCAGCACCTGCAAATCCTCAGGCCGATGCTCTGCAATCGCCATTGGATGCACGCCGAGCGCGGCATAAACCGCATCATGGCACTCAGCCAGCGCAATCACCCCATCAAAGCGCTCTGCGGAGACGCCAACAGCAATAATTCGCTCAACGCCTGCGGCAGCCGCCCGTTGCAGGCTGGCCGTTTCATCCCCCACAAACGGCGGAAAATCAAAATGGCAGTGGGTGTCTACAAAGCGCAGCGTCATGCCAGCGATCCTTTATCAAAATCTTCATCATTACCCGGCAACGATGGCAGGTTAATCCCCTGCCGATGCGGTTCATTGGCAACGGGCAGCAATGGCACCACCGGCCGCCGGATAAGACGGTTGCCGTCGTTTAGCCACTGACCGAGCGTGGCAAGAAAATAACGCCCACAGCGGCGGCCAAGGTGATAATCCTGATTGAGCGCAGCAATCCGACTGCCGAGCGCGTTGCTGGCCAGTGGGCGCGGCGGATAGATTTCAATAATGCGCAGCGAATCCGGCGGGTTGTCGATAAAGCGCTGGATCTCGCGATAGCTCTCTTCATGCACCTGCAAAACGTTGATCAGCGGTTGCAGTGCGCCCTCACTCAGCCAGCGTTCAACGCGTTTCAACCACAAAGGAGTATAGGTCATCTGCGAGGGTACCGTGCGGATCACCACTATGGTTTCCGCGCCGCGCCGTGCGGCTTCGCGCACCGGAATGGCATCGCGGATGCCGCCATCAAGATAGCTGACGCCGGAGAGATCAACACCCGGCCGGTAAAAACCCGGAATGGCGCTGGAAGCCTTGATAATGTCATGCCAGGTATCGGCGGTCGGTGAAAAATAATCCGGCGTATAATCGTCGCTTCTGCAGGCACACATATAGAATTCGCGACCGCTGGAGAACAGTTTCTCCCCGGCATCAACGGCCAGTGGGAACTCTTTGCGGGTCACATCGATCAGCCAGTCGAGATCGATCAAATGACCTCCACGCACAAAACGCAGCGGATCAAAGAACTGTTTACGGGTGGTGTAACGGGTGATGACACGGCGAGCGTAGCCCGGTTGGCCGCAGACAAAAGCAGAGAGATTTTGCGCCCCGGCAGAGGTGCCGAGCATCAGATCAAAGGGGTTGAAGCGGGCCTGCTGGAAAGCGTCCAGAACACCGGCGGTGAAGATACCGCGCTGCCCACCGCCTTCGCATACCAGAGCGAGTTTGCCTGGCCGGAAGGGTGTTAACGCCAGTGGCTCAATATTGCCAAGGGTTATCGGAATGCGTGTGCCCAAGCCAGGTATCCTCTCAAGGTAAAGAGAAAGAGGATACCTGTTCTTGGTCAGGTGCGTGAGGCGCTTATTGCTTATTCAGCGACTCAGGCCAGGGACTAAAGTTTTTTACGCCCGGTAAACAGGCTGACAAGGAAAATAATAATACCGACGAAAAACACAATCTTAGCTGCGCCTGTAGCCGCACCCACTAAATTACCGAAGCCCAGCACTGCGGCAATCAGCGCAATAATCAGAAAAATAATACCCCATCGAAACATATGTCTCTCCTTACCAGTAGTGAAGTCTAACTATTTTTTATCATTCACATCTCCTGCCAGGCAGGGGGAATGTTTGTTCTGTGCAGATGAATCAACTGGCGGCCCCGGTAAACCAGGGCCGCTGGTTTATTACGATTTAACGGTCAAATCGTTTTTAACGCTCTTAACACCTTCAATCGCTTTGGCAATGCCTTCAGCGCGTTCAGACTGCGCCTGGGTTTTCACCGTACCGGAAAGCTGTACCACACCATTGGTGGTTTCCACTTTCACATTGCGCGAAGGAACGATGTCATCAGCTAACAGTTTAGCTTTAATTTCGCTGGTCGTTGCTGCATCACCGGCATAACCGCTAACTGTCTGTTTTGTGCTGTCTTTTACGTGCAGTTTGTCACTAACGGATTTCACACCTTCCACTTTCTTCGCAGCGGCCACGGCCAGTTCAGCCTGCTCCTGCGAGGTCACGAAACCGTTAAGTGTCACCACACCACTGTGTGTTTCAACGGAAATATCGGTGCTTTTAATCGCATCGTTATCCACCAATGCGGCTTTTACCTTAGCGGTAACGCCGCTGTCATCCATGTAGCCACCGACTTTTTTCATAGAGCTATCGATTTTCGAACCCGCGCTATCCGCCGTAGACTCTGTTTTGTTCATCAAGGTGCCTTCTGCCAGAGCAGAACCGCTTACCAGAGCAGAACCTACCACTAACGCCATCAGGGTTTTTGTCATCTTAGTCTTCATCATCGATTCGTTCCTTTTGTCTTTTACCACTCACAACGGTGAGCTTTTCAGTCACAAACGGCGTGACTGTAGTTGTCGGCAATTCGTGCTGCTTTTGCCATTGAACGTTGCAGCCATCGCGCCGCATATTTTTCGTCCTGTAGACATGAATATAGTCGGTAATGAGGATTTCACCGGGAATGGTGGTTGATTTGATGGATAAAGCAGCAAAAAAGAGGGGTTTTAGGAGGAGTCTGTAAAGGTGATTCAGGGCGGACCGGTAAAGAAGGTCCGCCCCTCTGCGGGATTAATGCTCGCGGGTTTTGCGGAACACCACGTCAGGATAACGCTCCTGGGTGATATTCAGGTTCACCATGGTCGGTGCGATATAAGTGAGGTTGTCACCGCCATCAAGCGCCAGGTTGACCTCATTTTTACGCTGGAATTCATCGAACTTCTTCGCGTCACTGCACTCCACCCAGCGGGCGGTTGAGACGTTGATCGCTTCGTAGATCGCTTCCACGTTGTATTCGCTTTTCAGACGCGCAACCACCACATCGAACTGCAGCACCCCAACAGCGCCAACGATCAGATCGTTGTTGTGCACCGGGCGGAACACCTGCACTGCCCCCTCTTCTGACAGCTGTACCAGCCCTTTCAGCAGCTGTTTCTGCTTCAGCGGGTCGCGCAGACGAATACGACGGAAAAGTTCCGGGGCGAAGTTCGGAATACCGGTGAACTTCATGTTCTCACCCTGGGTAAAGGTGTCGCCAATCTGGATGGTACCGTGGTTATGCAGGCCGATAATATCGCCCGGATACGCTTCTTCAACGTGCGAACGGTCACCCGCCATAAACGTTAGCGCATCGGCGATCACCACATCTTTCCCGGTACGGACCTGACGCAGTTTCATGCCTTTTTCATATTTACCGGAGACCACACGCATAAAGGCCACGCGGTCACGGTGTTTCGGGTCCATATTGGCCTGGATCTTAAACACGAAGCCGGTAAATTTCTCGTCCGTGGCGCTGACGGTACGTACGTCAGTGTCACGCGGCATCGGTGAGGGTGCCCACTCCACCAACCCGTCCAGCATATGGTCAACGCCGAAGTTACCCAGCGCCGTACCAAAGAATACCGGGCTTAATTTACCTGCCAGGAAGGCATCGCGGTCGAACTCATGCGAAGCCCCCTGCACCAGCTCCAGCTCATCACGCAGCTGTGCCGCCAGGTCTTCACCAATCGCCGCGTCAAGCTCCGGATTATCCAGCCCTTTGACGATGCGCACTTCCTGAATGGTATGGCCTTTACCGCTCTGATAAAGGTAGATTTCATCTTTGTACAGGTGGTAAACGCCCTTGAACAGTTTGCCACAGCCGATAGGCCAGGTGATTGGCGCACAGGCGATTTTCAGCTCGCTCTCAACTTCGTCCATCACTTCCATCGGGTCGCGGATGTCACGGTCAAGTTTGTTCATAAACGTCAGGATCGGCGTATCACGCAGACGGGTAACTTCCATCAGCTTACGGGTACGATCTTCGACGCCTTTTGCGGTGTCAATCACCATCAGACAGCAGTCAACCGCCGTCAGCGTACGGTAGGTATCTTCGGAGAAGTCTTCGTGCCCTGGGGTGTCCAGCAGGTTGACCAGGCTACCGCGATAAGGGAACTGCATCACCGAGGTGGTGATCGAGATCCCACGCTGTTTTTCCATCTCCATCCAGTCAGATTTTGCATGCTGGTTAGAGCCACGGCCTTTTACCGTACCGGCGGTCTGAATAGCCTGTCCGAACAGCAGCACTTTTTCAGTGATGGTGGTTTTACCGGCATCCGGGTGAGAAATGATGGCAAAAGTGCGGCGACGAGCCACCTCTTGCATAAACGGTGCATTTGACATGAAGCTTCTTCTGGTTTGGCGCTGTGCCAGTGCACGGCAGAGCGCGTGCGACGGTTTTCACAGCCGATTAATCAATAATGGTCGGCATTTTCGCCTATCCCGGCGTCAGACACAATGACTGACCGGCGCTTATTCAACCGAAAGCGTGCGCGCAGGCTTACTGCTCTTCAGTACGGCCTGTGCAATGCCGCCCGTTCAGCTTCACACTCGGCCCGGCAGCCGCAGCCCTCAAGGTGATCGTTCACCAGCCCCAGCGCCTGCATCAGCGAGTAAGTGGTCACCGGTCCCACCCACGTCCAGCCCCGTTTTTTCAATGCTTTCGACATCGCTGTCGCTTCCGGTGAGGTGTTTTGCGTTTGCCAGTAATGCAGGTCAATGCGCTGTGGGCGATCGGCTGCTGTCGGTTCAAACTGCCAGAACCAGGCTGCCAGTGACCCGGCTTCTGCCACCAGTCTCTGCGCACAGCGGGCATTGTTAATCGCGGAGAGGATCTTGGCGCGGTTTCTGACAATGCTTTTATCTGCCATCAGTCGCGTCACATCCTGCTCGTCATACTGCGCGACGAGAGAGAAATCGAAACCGTCGAACGCACGGCGAAAGTTTTCGCGCTTGTTATAAATCATCTGCCACGACATGCCAGAGTGAAAACTTTCCAGGCAGACTTTTTCAAACAGCAGGCGATCGCTCACCACAGGCCTGCCCCATTCGCGATCATGATAGTCAGGCATTGTCACCTGCCAGGCGCAGCAGCGCCGTCCATCCAGGGTTGTTATCAGCCCCTCCTGCTCAAGATGCGCGTTGTCAGATGCCGCCATTTTTCCTCTCCTTTTGATCAACAGTGCTCATTGAGGATAAACCTGGGGTTGCAGAGAATGCTATATGTGAACTGTATTTATCGGCATGGTCCATACTTTCAGGCCATCGCGATCCCGTTCCCCTAAGAAAGGACCATTACTGCTATGAGTAACAACGACTATCAACCAGCCAAAGTCTGGAGCGAGAATAAAGGTCTGGGTGGCACCTGGGGCAGCATTAACCGCCCAACCGCGGGTGCACGTTCTGAAGCCAGCCTGCCCGTCGGGAAACACCCGTTGCAGCTCTACTCCATGGGCACACCAAACGGCCAGAAAGTGACCATCCTGCTGGAGGAGTTGCTGGCACTGAACGTGCAGGGCGCGGAATATGACGCGCATCTGATCCGCATTGGTGAAAGTGAGCAGTTCACGTCCGGTTTTGTTGCGGTTAACCCGAATTCAAAAATCCCGGCGCTGCTCGACACCACCACGGTTCCGGGCACTCGCGTGTTTGAGTCTGGTGCAATCCTGCTGTATCTGGCGGAGAAATTCGGGCATTTCCTGCCAAAAGATGCGGCGGGACGTACTGAAGTGCTGAACTGGTTATTCTGGCTACAGGGCGCGGCACCTTATCTTGGTGGCGGCTTCGGGCATTTCTATCACTATGCCCCGGTCAAAATTGAATACGCCATTGACCGGTTCACGATGGAAGCCAAGCGTCAGCTCGACCTGCTGGATAAGCAACTGGCAGAGCATCGCTACATTGCCGGAAACGAATACAGCATTGCCGATATCGCTATCTGGCCGTGGTATGGCGCGCTGGTGCAGGGATTGATGTATGAAGCCGCAGAGTTTATTGATGCCGCCTCATACAAAAATCTGGTGCGCTGGACCGAAGAAGTCGCACAGCGCCCGGCCGTCAAACGCGGCCGCATCGTCAACCGGACATGGGGTGCGCCGGAAGAGCAGTTGCCTGAACGTCACGACGCATCAGATTTCGACAAACTGGGGCGGTAAAACACCTGACCGGGCAACGTAAACGGGCCGATCGAAAACAATGTTCGGCCTCTACACGTCGGGGGCGGGCCTTTTTTTCGGTCCGCCCTTACACTAATTTACCCTGGAGTTCTTTCAGCGATGTGACCTGCCAGGTCGGGTTGATCCCTTCCGGCTGCGCCCGACCATCAGCATTCAGCCAGCAGGTGGCCAGACCCGCATTAATCCCCCCCAGAATATCTGAATCCGGGTTATCCCCGACCATCAACACCCGCTCACGCGCAGGATTGCCCATGCGGGTCAGCGCATAATCAAAGATCGCCGGATGCGGCTTGGCATAGCCCACCTGCTCAGAAATCACCAGCAGATCAAACACGCCCAGGAAGCCGGTACGTTCCAGACGCGCCTGTTGAAGGGCCGTAAAACCGTTGGTGATGATGCCTATTTTCACCCTGCCCTTCAGCGCATTCAGCAGGTCGACGGCACCGACCAGCGGCGTGCAAATCTCAGCCATTGCGCTCAAAAAGCCACTGTTCAGGTCCTGAGCGGTGACATCCAGCTTCGCGGCCCAGCTCTCAAAACGCTGATGCTGTAACTGCAAGGCGCTGATCGCCCCGTTCTGATAATCCACCCACAGCGGCTTATTAATCGCCTGATAATCATCGTAATCGGCACGGCTAAACTGCACGTCGTACTGCTGAAACAGACGCTGCAAACCGGCAAACGCATCGAAGTGGAATAACGTGTCGTCAGCGTCGAATAAAATCCAGTCCCAGTCTTTTAGCATCAGTGAGGTTCCCTGTTAAATAGTTAAAGCCATCATGATCGCGTCTTCTTTACCGTCTATCGTCGGATAATAGTTGCGGCGTATTGAGACTTCATTGAAATCCAACTGCTCATAAAGCGCGATAGCCGCCGTGTTAGACGCGCGCACCTCCAGCCACAGCGTCAGTACGCCGCGCTGTTCCAGCTCGCTAATCAGATGCTGTAACAGCTGGCGTCCGAGGCCACGGCGCTGAAACGCCGGATCAACGGCCAGGTTAAACAGCGTAGCTTCATCCAGCACGACCTGCGTAATGGCAAAGGCGGCCAGCACGCCGTCCACCTCCAGGCGAAAGTTCAGGTAACGTTCGCCCTGATTGCTGGAGAAGGTTTTTTCTGACCAGGGAAAAGCGTGGCTGCGCTGCTCAATGGCAAACGCCTGTTCAAGATCGTTCGGGGTGAGTAAAGAAATCTGATTCATGTTGGCAAATCTGCAGCCAGAGCGCCCGTTTGGCGTCGGCATTGTGATAAAGCTCCGCCAGCAAAGGCGAAGCCAGTTGGGTTCCGGCCAGTGGCACCGGAGCATCGAGCCCTAAACACCAGCTGGCACAGCGGGCGTCATCCGGCAGCATCATAAGTTGGTCAGGGGTAAATATCTGCACCTGCGGCTCATGCAGGTTCAGTGCGCGCAGAACGTCCATCACTAACGGATCGTTCAGCACCGGGGGCGTTTCTGCCACAATCACCAGGCGAATTTCTGCGGGCAAGGTCACCGCAATTTCCCCCTGCAAGGCACGCGGACGCCGCAGCGTATACTGCGTTATGCCCATTTGCTGTAATAACCAGTCACGTCTGGAAGACATCTTTTTTTCCTGTCTGGTCGCCTGATTGCGTCGCCATGCTAGCAAATTCGTCGAAACTGCGCCAACAAACGACTATAATCGCCGCTCTGATTTATAAGGAGCCATCGATGTCCGCATTTACCCCGGCCAGTGAAGTGATACTGCGCCATAGTGATGAGTTTACTGAACGCCGCGTGCTGTTTGCTGGTGACCTGCAGGATGACCTGCCCGCCCAGTTGGAAACGGCACTGAGCCGGGTACATACCCAGCAATACCATCACTGGCAGATCCTCAGCCGTGCCCTTGGGGAAAGCGCCCATTATGGCCTGGTTGCCACCGCTGAGGTGGTCGCCGACTGCAACACTCTGGTCTATTACTGGCCAAAGAACAAACCAGAAGCACAGTTCCAGTTACAGAATCTGCTGTCACTGCTGCCCGTGGGCTGCGATATTTTCGTTATCGGCGAAAACCGCAGCGGCGTTCGCAGTGCGGAGCAGATGCTGGAAGGCTGGGCAACGGTCACTAAGATCGACAGCGCTCGCCGCTGTGGTCTCTATCATGGCCGCCTGGACAAGCAACCGACCTTCGACGTTGACAGTTTCTGGGATGAATACCCGCTCGGCGATCTCACGATTAAAACGTTGCCTGGCGTGTTCAGCCGCGATGCACTGGATATTGGCAGCCAGCTGCTGCTCTCCACCCTTAAACCGCACACCAAAGGTAAAGTGCTGGATATGGGCTGCGGCGCGGGGGTGATTGCTGCCCTGCTGGCCAGTCACTCGCCGAAAGTGCGCCTGACGCTGACCGACGTGAATGCGGCGGCAATTGAAGCCAGTAAAGCCACGCTGGCGGCGAACCAGCTCGAAGGTGAAGTGTTCGCCAGTAATGTCTACTCCGACATTCCGGGCCGCTTTGACATGATCCTCTCCAACCCACCGTTCCATGACGGCGTGCAGACCAGTCTGGATGCTGCACAGACGCTGATCCGGGGGGCCATTACTCACCTTAACACCGGCGGTGAACTTAGGATCGTGGCGAACGCCTTCCTGCCTTACCCACAGGTGCTGGACGAAACCTTTGGCAGCCATGAAGTGCTGTTGCAGAACGGACGCTTCAAGGTTTACCGTGCCGTGAAAGGCCGTCCACCGAAGAAATAATCCTCTGTGACGTGTCGGATGATGGCACCGGGCGAGGCTTGCCTCGCCCCTGGGATTTCAACTCAGAATCCGTAGGGGTCAGGGCCGCATGAGCCGCTTCCGTTGGTTTTCCAGGCGATTGTTTCGACAATAAGAAATAACTGTTGACGTACTTCATAAAATCTCTAGAATGCGCCTCCGTGGTTGCGATATAACGTTGTTATGTTGCGGGTATGCGAAGGTGGCGGAATTGGTAGACGCGCTAGCTTCAGGTGTTAGTGTCCTAACGGACGTGAGGGTTCAAGTCCCTCTCTTCGCACCAAAAACCACGTTGTTCATATTACGCAGCATCTGCGCGAAGGTGGCGGAATTGGTAGACGCGCTAGCTTCAGGTGTTAGTGTCTTAACGGACGTGAGGGTTCAAGTCCCTCTCTTCGCACCAAATGCGGTGATATGAATAGAAAGTTCAACAGGACGCGAAGGTGGCGGAATTGGTAGACGCGCTAGCTTCAGGTGTTAGTGTCTTAACGGACGTGAGGGTTCAAGTCCCTCTCTTCGCACCATGTTGAATCCCTCTGCAGTGACTCCCACGATACCCTTCTGATTTCATTATTCATCCGCCTTATCTTTATCCATACCGTACTTCTGACGCCAAAACGCTCCCTGCTATTTGTTTATCAGCCCGGATGATCTCCGCTGGTCAGATCGTCGTAAAATTCACTGAAATCGCCGCAAGACCGCCAGCCAGTGCGATGCAGGAAGGCAGCAGCATATAGTGGCGCAGACGCTTGTGAAACAGCATCACCACGGTTGCCAGAAATGCCACGACCATCAGCACACGCCACTCACTGAATGACAACTCCATTAACGCCACCAGCGGCATCATGGCGCAAGGAATCAGTACACCCCACCCACTGTCCAGTCTTTTACCGATCATCCCGCTAACCCCACACAATCTCAAATGATAATGATTACCAATAGCATATGATAGTTTTTATCACTTTGCAGCAACATTGTTGAAACTTTGTCCCTGCGGATGACAGCCCCAGGTTTAAGTGGTAAATTGGCAACGATTACCATTCAGAAAAATCTAATAATAACGGCTCTAAACTATTCCAATTACGAGATATCAGTCGAGTCTGCGTGCCAGCACTTTGATATTTCAGGGCAGTCACGAGTAACTATAATGAAATTACAAAGCTACGATGAATTGCTTCACAGCAAGCATCGGCTATCGCTGATGCTATTTCTTTTTTTAAACACAGCTACCGCCATCTTTTGTCTGTTTAATGTTAATAGCATTGCCACATCCATGGTTACTGTACCAACGGCAGCCATCATAATATTGAGCATTACGTTGTTAATATGGATGGTTTTAAAACCTTTAGGTCAATTTCCGCTATTAAATATTGCCGCACTGCTGACAGGATTACTTTGGGCATGGCAAATCGTATTGAAGTATCACCAGAGCTTTTATTTTGATGGCAGCTATCTGCTGATCGCTCTGGTCAGCGTATTCTTTATCAGTGCGATTGCGCTGGGCGATCACCTGTTCGCCTTCTGTCTGCACACCCTCCCGGCGTCTGTGGCGGTACTGGTGCTGGATCACGGCCAGAATACGTTGGTTATCCTCTTTACCATCATCCTGCCGCTGTTTGGCTTTACCCTGCACCATCTGATGCAACGGCGGCGCGATAACTTTACCCGGCGCCTTGTCAGCCAGTTGTATGAAGAGAAAGAGACCTACAGTGACCTGAGCATGTTGGACCCGCTCACCGGGCTGTATAACCGACGCGGACTCAAAAACCGTCTGGAAAATATTCTCGATAATCATGCCGGCAGCCACTTCGTCCTGCTGCTGGATATTGATCATTTCAAAGCTTATAACGACAACTATGGCCATGCGATGGGAGATCAGGCGCTGGCTCGCGTTTCAGTGGCTATCCGTGACGCGGTGCGATCACGCGATATCGTCACACGCTACGGCGGTGAAGAGTTCCTGGTATTATTGACGAATGTTAATGAATCGATTGCGATGAAGCTGGCAGAGCGTATTCGCCAATACGTACTGGATCTGGAAATTCCTCATCGTTTTAATGATCGGGTAGCGACACATGTCACCATTAGCGCCGGGATTGCCCCGTTGATTGAAGATGACTTTGATAATGCCCTGGCCAATGCTGACCGTGCGTTATATCTGGCAAAAAATCAGGGCCGTAATACCATCCTCTCTCATCAGGATATGATAAAAAAACCGCTTAACCAGCCCGCCGATGCACTTTAAAAATGAAATTGGCCTTTTTTAGGGCCAATTCATTTTAAAAACT
The DNA here is from genome assembly GCF_037479575.1 of Erwinia sp. MYb416. NCBI lineage: Bacteria > Pseudomonadati > Pseudomonadota > Gammaproteobacteria > Enterobacterales > Erwiniaceae > Erwinia > Erwinia sp. MYb416. The sequence goes on along the minus strand of NZ_JBBGYT010000441.1, from coordinate 312,485 downwards.
TAACCTTTTTTTTAATACAAACTCCCGCCAAACAGCCTACCATTAAGGTATTAGCGCGAATTAAGTTTTTTAATGATTAATATCTCAGTTTATTCTTTACCAGTGAATACCTGTTTTTCCGTTTTACAGACCGCTGACAATATGGCAATTTTATCTCCTTAAAAAGCAGGAGATAAGCATGAGTCTGGAGTCTGTACGGCAGTTTTTTGCCGATCGCGCACCCGAAATTGACATCATTGAACTGTCAGAAAGCACTGCCACCGTTGCCCTTGCCGCCGCCGCCCACCGGGTTGAACCGGGGCAGATTGCAAAAACGCTGTCACTCAAAGTGAAAGACCAGGTGGTATTGATCGTGACCCGTGGCGACGCCCGGTTGGATAACCGCAAACTGAAAGAGGCGCTGGGTGCCAAAGCCCGAATGCTGAACACCGATGAAGTGGTAAGCCTCACCGGGCACCCGGTGGGCGGCGTCTGCCCGTTTGGTCTGGAAAATCCGCTGACGGTGTATTGCGATATCTCGCTCAGGGACTATCAGGAAGTCCTGCCCGCCGCAGGTGCCATCCACAGTGCAGTACGCATTTCGCCAGAGTATATGGCACAGCTGACCGATGCCAAATGGGTTGATGTTTGCCAGCCCCCGGCCCTGTAAGCACACAGGGTCAGGCATGCCTGGCCCTACGCGCTGTCGGAGATCTTCACCCCACGCGTTTCGCGACCAAACGCCACAATCAGGCAGATCAGCACCGCCACCGTTCCGGCAACCACCGCCATCGCCATCCCGTAGTTATTCCCGTTGGCCACGGCAATCTTCGATTGCAGTGTGGCATTCACCGACGCCACCAGATTACCCAGTTGATAGACAAACCCCGGCAACACCGCTCGCGCAGTGGCTGGCACCAGTTCGGTTAGCCAGCCCGGTACCACGCCCCACGCGCCCTGCACCATAAACTGCATCAGAAATGCGCCGATACCCACCATCCATGAACCGCTGGAAAACGCCCACAGTGGCAGCACAGGCAGCGCAAGGAAAGCCGCGATCATAATGGCTTTCTTACGGCCAATTTTTTCCGACAGTGAACCAAAGAAAATGCCACCGAGGATCGCCGCAATATTGTAGAAGATGGCAATAATGCTGACCGTGTGGGGATCAAAACCGTGCTGCACTTTCAGGTAAGTCGGATAGAGGTCCTGCGTACCGTGGCTGAAAAAGTTAAAGCAGGCCATCAGCAGCACCAGATAAACGCACAACTTCCAGTGACTTTTCAGTACCGGCAGCAATGCCACCGTATCTTTACGCTCACGGGCAGCCAGCCAAACCGGCGACTCCGGCACCTTAAAATAGATAAACGGCAGCAGCAGAACCGGCACGGCACCAATCAAAAACATGCCGCGCCAGCCTACCAGGCCGTAGCACAATCCAAAGACGATCGATGCCAGCAAATACCCGCAGGGATAGCCCGCCTGAAACACGCCGGACATCAGCCCACGCGAACGGTCAGGAATGGTTTCCATCGCCAGCGAGGAAGCCACGCCCCACACGCCGCCCATCGCCACGCCATAAATGACACGGAATACCAGAAACCATATCAGCGTGGGCGACCAGGCGGAGAGCAGCTCAAAGATAGTGAACGCAATGATATTGAGCATCAGAATCGGACGGCGACCATACTTTTCTGCCAGGCGGCCGAACAGTAGCGCCCCCACAGGCCGCACGGCCAGCGTCAGCATAATCGCCAGTGACACATCGGTAATGCTGACATGAAAATTCGCCGCAATATCGCTGAGGACAAACACCAGAATAAAGAAGTCAAACGCATCCAGCGTCCAACTGCCAAAGCTGGCGAACGCCACGTTGCGCTGAGTCGAAGTCCAGTTAAACATAGGAGAGAGTCCTGTCTTAAAGGCACACAAAGAATGTTAATTATTTGTTTATAGCATGTAAGACAGACGTAGATTACGGCGCTTTTGTCAGGGTTCTCTTCAGACTGTAAAAGGCGATGTCATTATGTTAACAGGCTAATAATTAGCCTGTTAATTAACATTTCACCACTAAATATCGCGGGCTATCATAGCCTGAAGCCCAACCTGCTGGCCGTATGACAGTTCCAGGGTGTTGCCATCCGGGTCCGCAAAAAACGCCCAGTACCCAACAGGAGCGGGAGACGCAACCGGGGCTTTACGCAGTACCCCTTCTTTCTCAGCCATCACGACTTTAGCGTCAATCTCTTCACGCGTGGCGCAGGCCACACCAAGATGGCCGAAGGGGCCAAGCGGCGTGTCTCTTCTGACAGCCGTCTGCACCAGTACCAACGCAAACGGGCGGGAGAGGTCAGAAAGCCAGGCAACCTCTTGTGCTTCTGGTATACCCGGCTGGCGCTGATGCACCACCTGCATACCGGCATAACGCTGATAGAAATCGATACTCTTTTGTAAGTCCTGCACTTCAAACGCTACATGGGTGAATCCCACATCGTGAGCACTCATCGCCCGCTCCTTCTCGTATCATCAGATGGGTTTATCATGGCGTGTGCCGGGCAGAGCAAGTGATCGTCAGTGCGGGACAAAACGAGGAGAGCACGGAAAGCGCTATATTCCCCGCATTCACGGTGCCAGGACTTTGGGGGGTACCAGCGAGTCTGGCATCTTTTGCCAGTTGGCGTCTTCATGCCCATATTTCCCGCCCCAGATGACATCCTTAATGCGCTGGAGGACCCAGTTTCCCTGTGCATCTTTAGTCAGCTCGTACGGCAAACCACGGCACTGACGCAGGCGCAGATCAACCTGTAGGCCAAACTGATAGTCGTGTCCTTTCTGAGGCACAAAGCTCATGCTGCTGCTGCACTGGCTATTGGCCCCCTTATAAACCAGCCCGATATGGGTTTGTCTGCCAGCGATCACCGGGGTTTCGTAATAATCGCGCCAGGACGATTTGTCCTGCTCGCGGGCTACCGGCATCCCGCGATCCTGGGTATTCGTCAGGATAAACTCACTGCTGCGCACCAGGCCACCGGTAGGCAGGCCATTGACCTCCTGCTCAATGGAGGCCAGTTCGGTGCCGCCAACAATCCGCACCGAGGCCGTATGCGGCCCTGCGGCAGGCGGCGTGAAAAATGCATGGTGTGGAAACTGGCTACAGCCACTGGCATACGTCAGCAGTAGGGACAGCGTCATCTGGCGATACATCAACGCTTCTTCTTGTCGTTATCAGACGAGATCAGTGCCAGTAGTTCATTCGCCAGCGCCCTGGCCTCCTGCTGATAGTTTTCACGCCAGCTTGCCAACCCTTCTGCCGGACACCCCTCCTCATCCCACTCCGCCAGCGCCAGACCATTGACGATCTCCAGCTCAAACCACAGGCGTTGCCAGGCGTCGGTATCCGATACCAACGCACTGTCCTGCCACAACAACTCGCTATCAGCGACAAAGCGGGCCCAGCAGAAGAGGTTTTCACTGGCCTGCACACCCGTCATCGTCAACCACCCACCAGAGTCTGACTTACCCTTCAGTGACAAGTCGCACCATCTTCTGCCAGCCGCCATCCTGTGGCAGATATTTATTACCGTAAGTGACGTTAGCAATAGGTTTCAGCACCCACTGACCATCTGCGTTTTTGACCAGCTCATTCGGCCAGGCACGGCACCGATACATTTTCAGATCAACCGCCTGGCTCAACTGATAGTAGTGGCCCTTTTCCGGAACAAAACTGACGATGTTCATGCAGCGGTTCTTACCGCGATTATAGCTGTGATATACCGTGGTTTTTCGGCCCGCATAAATCGGCGTTTCGAAATAATCACTGGTGTAAGTGGCTTCCTTACCGCTGACCTTTGGCATGCCCTGATCCTGCGTATTGCGCAACACCCAGTTGCTTTCACGAATCAGCCCGCCGCGCAGTTTACCGTTCTCCATTTGATACAGGGCATTACTCTCGGTGCTGCCCATAATGCGCAGCCCGGCAACCTCAGCCCCCGCAGGTGGGGGGGTGAAGAATTCCTGCTGTGGCAGCAGGCTACAGCCGCTGAGCAGCAGCACCGCCAGCGGTAATATCCGTTGATAATGCATCGACTTACTCCACAGTATCAGGTCCAGACTTCCTGCCCGTCAGCGGTGATCCACACCAGCCCGGCGGGCGCTTTTGCCAGAAACCAGAAGCCAGTATCATCAAGATCGTCTAACTCATCGTCAGAGTCGGGCTGCGGCCAGGCCTCATTCAGACACTTAAGCTGTTCCTCAACCGTGCCCGTCAGCCAGGTACCGTCGCACGCCAGCCGGACCTGACCGCTCTTCATCAGTTGCTGCAACAGATCAAAGAAAAGCTCTTTTCTCAGGGCGCTGTTATCCGCAATGCTGCGGCACTCAACCTCAAGATGTTGCCAGAGGGCGCCGAGTGACAATCCACGGGCGCTGGCGATCACGGACGAGTAAATACTTTCTTTGTTCACTGGAATTTCATCTCCACTTTTTTCCCTTTATTGATCGACGGCGTAATCACATCAATGGTCCATTTCGCCCCGGTCTGTCCGGTGGAATTGGAGAAATCTCTCAGGGTCATGGTACTGCCTGCATTAGCTCCACTGGTCACCTTAACGGAGTACAGCGTGCCTTTACCAGGGATGGCTTTCGCCGCAGGCAACACTTCAGCGCCGGAAATCTGCTGGAAGTAAGTTTTCACCTCAGCCTCAGAGGCGCCTTTAAATACTGGCGCACCGATACTGGTCGTTGGATCAGCCATTAACGTTTTCCCGTTCATCGACAGTGTGAAGTCTTTCGGTGGCAGTGAGGCGTCATTATACATTGCTGCCAGATCATTGATCTTATTTTGCGCCTGCTGCTGGAACACCATTCCGGTAGTTTTGGTACTGAGATCGGTCGCTGTCTTATTGTTGTCGGCAATACGCTTCAGCGCCGCCGCCTCTTCCATGATATTCGCGTTGGTGGAGGTTTTTGTCGATACGGCAGGTGTTTTCATGCTACCCGGCATATAAACGCTGGCCAGCGATACCGTAATAGCATGCAGCTGCATCACCGTATCGTAGCGCTCAGCAATCTCATCCCAGCTTTTCCCCGAATCCCTGGCGATGGCGGTAATCGCCCTGTCACGCGTGACGCTGCCGGCATCGACTCCCGACATAATTGCACTGGCATTAGCAGCGTCCTGTGGGTACAGCTCGCCATACAGCATACGTACGCTGACACTTTCTCCGTAGGTGTCCAGCGCCTGCTGTGCCTTACTCACCAGCGCAGTACACGCCGGCCCACCCTTATTTCCGTTGGTACAAACGTCTTTGATCGCCTGATCGCGGGCTTTATCTACCGTACGGGTGGCGTTTAGTTCATTAGACTCAGCAGCCGTCAACGTCCCCAGCCGCTCTTTACGCTCCAGTACGGCTTTGCGCTCTGCTTCTCCGGCACTGAGGTAATTATGCTCTATCGCATTATTGCCGTTCGCGTAGCCTTCTGCGGCTCCTTCGCTGTCGCCACTACCGATGGCACCGGCGATGCTGGACGCAATCAGTGCCAGGTTTTTAATCGTGCCCTTCTGCTGATCGTTAAGATCGCTGGTAGCGACTTCAGGATACAGCGCGTTATGAATAGTGCGGATCGCCAGTTCACCGCCCCCTGCGCCCAACGCACCAGCAGCCACATTCTGTCCACTCATTTCCGCCACCACACCGCCGAGGATCGCATGCGCAAAGGCATTGGTAGCGATCTCATCTGCCGTCGGATTTTTCGGATCGGAAAGCGTCAGATCTTTAATCACCCCGGCCATATAAGGTGCAGAGGCTTGGGCCAGCGCTTTACTGGCATCGCCTCCCGCCAGCGCAGTAATCGCCGTCACCGCTGCGTCTGCGGCCATCTTGATTTTGCCGTCACCCTGGTAGTCGGCCATCATCTCTTTGTAGGTGTCGGTGCCACGCACCCGATTCCAGTAAGCCTCGCGATCTTTTATTGTGGCATCCGCACCCGGTGCTTCACCCGCGTCTTTAATACCGGCTTCCAGCGCCCAGTATTCGCGCTCGGCGATCGCCGCACTGACGGTCTGGCTGGCAACCTGACCAATCAACTGCACTTTCTGCAGGCGCTTCTGCTCTTTTGCCTTATCAAAAATCGGACTGAGTGTCTGATTCGCATGTTCTACGTCGCGGCTCAGGGTACTGACATCCTGCTGCTGCGCATCGCCGTTGCGCACAATCAGCGTCCCATCCGACACCGCCGAGTATGTGGTGCTCTCGCCGCTGCCGCTGGAGCGCGATGCCGACATCGACTTCGGCGCCAGATTATCGCCCAGTTGCTCCGTCACCGTGCGTTTCACCGGCTGCTGATCGGCCGGGAGCGAGTCATCTTTTTTATCTTTGGTGGTGAACTCCGTGGTCAGACCGAGGCTGACGCCCGAGGTGGCATAATCGGCCTGATTTTGAATATCGCTGAAACCGAGCGTACCGGTATCCAGGCGGTTCTTCGCCGCCTCTGCGGTGCTGCCAATCACCGCACCATTAAGCTGGGTGTGGTTACCGACCGTGACATCGTAGCCGCCGTCCCCGGCGAACAGGCCACTTTGTTCCTGCACGCTATCGTAGTTACTGTTGATCTTGTCATTGCTGATCGACAGGCTGCCGCTGGCGGTCATCGAGCCAAAGGTGAAGCTCAGGCCACCGCTGATATTCTGATCTTTTGACTTGTAGTTATTGCTGTCCTGTTCGCTGGTGATCGTCAGATCGCGCCCGACATCAGCCACAATCCGATCGGCACTGATCTGTGCCCCGGTCAGCGTGGTATCGCGCCCACTGAGCAAGGTCACCTTGTTACCGGCATCCAGGGTAGTTTCGTTATGCGTCAGACCATCGCCATTTTCGCTACCTTTCCCTTTATTACCATTGGCAAAAATACTGATGCCCCAGCCGCCAGAGCCGACCCCGATACTGGCACCAACGGCACCGCCGCCGCTGCTTTTACTGCTGCTGGAAATCTGGGTATTTTCCGCCGACAGCAGGCTGATATCGCGCGAGGCTGACAGCAGCATCTCATCACCGGCCTGAAGCTGGCTGCCCTGCACGACGATATCGCCATCCTGGGTTGAACCATCACTGCCGTTAGCAAAGATATTCAGATTCTGGGCGGCCTGAATCGCACTGCCCGCCGAGGTCATCTGGTCACTCTGGCTTTCACTCTGTGCCTTTTGCATGCCCAGCGACAGGCTGATACCGACGAAACTGGTATTGGTAGGATCCTGCACAGCACCGCGTACCGCCTGCGCCGCCTGATACCCATCCAGACCCGCTTTCACCTGTTGCAGGCGCGCCACACGGTCATCCTGTTTGTCGGTTTCCATCTCGGAAATGGTTTTCGCAGTACTCAGCGCAGAGCCAACCGCGCCGGAGAGCGCCAGGGTCAGACCGCTGGAGCGTGACTCGGTGGTGCTGTGTTTACTGGCACGATTTTCTGCTGAGCTGATTTCAACGTTTTTACCGACCAGATTGATATCGTTACCGGCGATCACCTCCGATCCTTTGATTTTCAGATCGTTACCGGCAATCAGCGTGGTATCACCGCTCACCGATCCCAGCTGGCTGCCCTTCGCCGTCTGCCCTGTGGTTTCATCGGTCGATTTATTAAAGGTTGAACCGACGGTAAAGCCAATGCCACCGCTGCTCATCAGGCCGGACTTGGTTTTCTGCGTCATCGCCCAGCCGTCGCGGCTCTCCTCAGCGGTATCAACGGTCAGGTTATTACCCGCTTTGGCGGTCAGCGAATTGTCTGCCGCAACGTTGCTACCGCTAATACCGAGGTCGTGCCCGGCCGACAGCGTAATATCCTGCCCACCCAGATTGCTGCCTGCCACATTTTGCTGATTAAACCCGGCACGCGTCGTGGTGGTATTGCTGGAGAGGAAGCCCGACCCTTTCACTTTGGAGGCCATATCCAGCGACGACTGCTCACTGGCCGTGCCAATAGTGATGTCATTGCCCGCGGCGAGGCTCAGGCCGCTACCGGCATTCAGCGTGGCCGCTGCCGCTGCAATATTGTTTGCCGCCTGCACGACCACATCACCGGCACCCGTAATTTCGCTGCCCACCGCCGTGGTGTTGCTCTGGCTCAGGTGGTTGTCTTTATTCCATACCACATTGTCGCTGGCACCGGAGTTGACCGTTGTCAGATTCACATCACGCCCGGCAACCACGGTGGTCTGGCTGTTTTCGCCCGTATTCACCACCTTCGCCCCTTGCAGATTGACGTCACGCACCGCCTGTAAGGCCAGTTTGCCATCATCCTGCTGCACATACATGCCCGCCACGCGCGACACCGTATCGCGACTAAAGGTGTTGCTGCCGTTGGTGCTTTCCGTATGGGTGGTTTGCGACACGAGGTTGAGATCGCGTCCCGCGCTGGCCACCAGCGAAGTCTGCGCCTGGATGATGCCGCCATTGTTGGTCAGATCGTTGTTCGCCAGCAGTTGCACGTTGCCGCCGCTGATGATCCCGCCCACGTTGGTAATGGTATCGCCGCTGATGCTCAGCAGCTGGGTGGCATTTACGCGGCCCGAGTTCAGCATATTGCCGCTGACACCCACCGCGATATTACGCCCGGACAGCAGCGCGCCGCTGCCATCGATATCGCCCTGTTTCACCTGGGCATAAACCTGCGGCACCAGCACACTCTGACGGCTGCCATCAGCCAGTGTGACATCACGCGCCACCAGCCACACCATATCGCTCGAGATGTTCGCCATCTGGCTGGCGGTCAGCGCCACGCCCGGCACCAGATTAAAGGCTTGCCCGAAAGCGACCCCGGCTTCCATCAGCGCCTTGTACTGATCCTCATCGCTCTGATAGCCCGCCAGATAACGCTCGCCGGTCAACTCCACCAGCTGTTCGCGCACCAGGCGCTGCTCGTAGAAGCCATCCCCCAGGCGTTTCTGGGTGATATCAGGATCGGACCGCAGCTGCGACAGCATATAGTCAGAGCTGAGCCAGTTTTTCTGGTTGGTGTAGCGGGGATCGGTTTCGATCAGGTAATTGCTGGAGGACGATGGCAGTGGGTTAAACAAGCTTTTCTCTGGCAGCGTGGTGTCCGGCACCTGTGAGCGGATCACCGTGGCATCGGTGCTGCCCGCGATCTCAATGCGCTGACCGCCAGGCAGTGAAGCCAAGTCCTCACTGTTCAGTAAACCGAGGCTGAAACCGCTGAGCGCAGGCGAACTGCTGTCCACCTTCGTGTTGCCTTTCGCCACGCTCGGTGACAGGGCAATCGACTGGATCTCATCCGGTGGTGTATAAGCGGAGGCATCATGTTTCTGCTTGTCGTGACCTTTCTTGTGGATACGATCCCACTCGATCACCTGCCCCACTTTCTGCACCAGCAGCGTTCCGGCCAGTTCCACGTTGTTCAGGTTGGCATTGCTGACCAGCAGATCGCCCCCGGCAATAATGCGGCTCTTATCGTTAAGGGTATTGTCAGCGTTGATCGCCAGACTGCCGCCCGCAAGGATCTGCGCCGGATCGCTTTCCGTGATCTGTTCCTGCCAGGTGCTCTGGGTGTAAGCATACTGGTAGTAATGATCCTGATTACACACCACGCCGCTAATGCAGATGTGCTGCACTTCGTCATGATAGAAGCTGATGTCATAATCGCTGGTGCCGTAATGCACACCATTATTCAGACCGACCACCATATATTCTTCTTTTTGCTCGTCCGAGAGGTGCACCATCTCGGTAGCAAAGTGGTCGTTAATATTGTTCAGGGTGGCGGTATTGATCAGCATGTTGCCGATAGATTCGATCGTCGCGCTGTGGTTGTTGATCGTCGTCGCCCGGCCGCTGGCGGCATTGTTCTCATCCAGCTGACCACCAATCGACATATCCCCATCGCTGTAAATCAGGCTGTGGGCGCTGTTATTCAGCGTTCCGACACCGAGATCCAGGCGCTGGCGTGCAGCAATGGTCGCCGCACTCTCACCTTCCGCCACGTTATTCAACTCACCGGCCTGGATCGCCAGATGATCGCCATAAATACGTCCGCTGCCGATATTGTTCAGCGTTCCGGCACGCAGCACGGTTTCCACACCGTCAATAATGCCACGGTTGGTCAGGCTGCTACCGACATCCACGTGGGTGATCTGACCACTGATATCGCCACTCTGCTGGTTGTTCAGGCTGGCGGCCGTCACCGCTAACTGCTTGCCGGCATTGAGTTGCCCGGCGTTATCCAGCGCGCCCTGCACGTTAAGGTCAAGATTGCCGTTCGCCAGCGTACTGCCCACGTTACTGAAGTCACCGTTGACCGCCAGCTGCATGTCTCCGAGTGAGAGCAACTGCCCGTTACCGCTCACCGACTGAACGCCGGCGTTGAGGTTTTTCCCGGCAATCACCTTGCCGCCCTCATTATTCAGCGCACCTGCCGTAAGCGTGACGCCCTCCGTCGCCGCAATGCCGCCATTCTGGTTGTTGAGTGCCTGGCCAGCGCTGTCCAGCGTCAACTGCTGGCCAACCATCGTTCCGCCAACGTTGTTAATCCCGGCGCTGCGCACCTGCACCTTGCCCGCCGACTCCAGACGCCCACCGTTATTATCAAGCTGCGCACTGGTCAGGGAGAGATCGCCGCTCAGTGCAGAGATCATCCCGCGATCGTTATTCAGTGCGCCGCCCGAGGTCAGGGTGACGTCCGATCCCGCGCTGCGACTGTCGCTCAGGTCGATCTCTGCAGCCTGCACCGTGAGTTTTCCGGCGGCCAGATTCTGCCCGTTACTCGCCAGTTTCCCGGTGCTGGTCAGCGTCAGATTGCCGCTATTTCCCACGCCGCCATCCGCATTAATCCCCGCGCCGAACACCGAATTTTTACTGCTGTTCAGCTCACCGGCGCTGGCGCGGGTATCGCGTCCGGCGGCGATCAGCCCGTCATTATTCAGCTGTCCGCTGACGCTGGCATGCATATCACGTCCGGCATACAGCGTACCCCCGCTGTTGCTTAACTGACTGCTGGTCAGGGTCAGATCGCCGCTGTGCGCAGAGACCGTTCCACGATCGTTATTCAGCGTGCCCTGAGTGGTCAATGCCACCTCCGCTGCGCTGGTCTGGCTGTCGCTGAGGTCAATATCGGCCGCCTGCACGGTGAGTTTTCCGGCCGCCAGGTTCTGCCCGTGGCTGGCCAGCTTGCCGGTGCTGGTGAGATCCAGATCGCCGCTTTCTCCCAGGCGGCCATCGGTTTTCACCCCGCCGCCAAAGACGGCATTTTTGCTACTGTTGATTTCACCTGCACGGGCGCTGGTGTGACGCGCCGCGACCACCATGCCATCGTTGTTCAACTGACCGCTGACGCTGGCACGCGTATCGCGTCCGGCATACAGCGTACCGCTGTTGCTCAGCGCACGGCCGCTCACCTGAATATCTTCACTGGCGTTGATCGTACCGCTGTTTTCGATATGCCCGTCGGCGCTGAGGGTGACGCTACCGGCCTGCGCGCCCAGCGTTCCGGCGTTACGCACGCCAACACCGCTTTCTGTGCCAATCAGCTGGATTTTCCCGGCGTACATGCCGCCAAGGTTGGCCACATCCAGCGCCAGCGCTGGCTTCACATCGTTATCACTGTCCGTATTTTTGCTGACGCTGGCACCGTCGGCGCTGACGCGGTTTTTACCGGTCGTCACTTTCAGATCGCTGGCCCAGATACCACTGTTCACTTTCACCGTGTGCGCAATCAGATCGGTATAGTCCTGGCGGCTGCTGTCCATCCCCGCCCCCTGCACCACAATCTCCCCGCCATTAACCTGATAACCGGTCAACTGGCCGTTCTGCATAATCGCTTTACCCGTGGTCAGCGTGGAACGGTTCGCATTGATAAAACCGCAGCCGTCACAGGTGATCCCGGCAGGGTTAGCGATCACCACCTGCGCCCTTTTACCTGCGACTTCGATATAACCATTCAGCTTGCTGGGGTCGCGCGAGTTCACCTCGTTGAGGATCACTTTCGCTTCTCCGCGTGCCAGATAAGGGTTCGCCGCCACCCAGCCGCCCTGCTGCGTCTGCGTATTGCGGTGGGAGTTATTTAGGATCACGCCCTTTTTATCAACGTCGAACTGGCTATAGGTATTACGCGATACGCCACCCGCGCTCGGTGCCTGAATATTCACCTGCGGCGTGCCGTTGGCTGTTTTCCCAATCATCGGCTGCTGGCCGGAAGGCGCGCTGCGATCGGCGACAATCCCTGCGGCCTGCGCCTGTGGCATCAGCGCTACCATGCCCAGCGCCCCCAGGGTGAAGAATGCCAGCGGGGAGAGCTGGCCAATCAGCTGGCTGAGCGTATGCCCTTCGCCGCTCACCGCCGGACCTTTACCATGACCACGGCCATTTTCGGCCACCACCATCAACAGGCCACGCGCCTTGTTGAAAATTACGCGATACAGATTCTTATTCACCTGGGTTCATCCCTTCCAGTTAATGGCTTGCCAGCGGGGTGTCGCGCTGCCAGCGTGCGAAATCCTGATGCGTTACCGCATCACCACGGAAATTCATAACGCGCAGACCGCGCTCCTCACCTTTGTGATACAGCGAACGTACGCAGTGATGCGGAAATAACGTGCCGCCGACCAGGCGACGCAGTGCCTGCTGATCGCCAAACGGCGCAATCCAGTCGCGGATCCACAGACGGTCACCGCTGTTCCAGTCCCGCTCCTGAACGTGAATGCCGGGCTGCGTGAGATAACGCTGCTCGGCTTCATCATCCAGCCAGGCCCAGCTAAGGAAAAACACTGGCTTATCGTCACGCATCGCCAGCGCAAACTGCTGATGCTTGATCGCAGGCAGCAGCAGCGTGGGGAGCGCACTGAGGGGAATGTCGCGGTGCTGTGCCGAATGCATCCATAACCAGACGCTGGCACCCAGCACTTCAGATTCGCTGAACCCGCTGCTCAACAGCGGGGAAATCACCTGAAAACCATTAACGGGGATCGTCATATCAGTATTCCCAGCTCAGATTGAAACCGAGGGAGACCGGGCTGGTGCTGAAACCGTCCGGTTTGGAAAACGGCACGCCCGCAAACAGGTCGTAGCCGGTATTCAATACGTTGCCGCGCAGGCCGATGACCCCGCCTGCCAGATGGTGACCGACCTGATAATCGATGCCGCCTTTCACTTCGCCATAGTCCGCGCCGAGGTAGAGTTCCTGATTCGGCAACGGGGTTTGCCAGGCGATGTCATTACGTACAAACCAGCCTTCGTCACCGTTCAGAGTGTATTCACCATCGAAGCCGCGTACCGTCCAGCGGTTACCAATGGACATCTGATCCTGCGGTGTCAGCGGAGAATGGGTCATCTGGCGCTGGAACTGCCCGTTATAACGGAAGGATTGCCCCCACAGTTGGAACGGTGCATTCAGCTGCACGGAAAGCTGAATAATCTTCGCCAGCCCGGTGCCTTCGCCATAGCTCTCTTCCGGTGCTGGTTCCGCGCCAAACCAGCGCGTCCCGCGCTGATAGCTCACGCCGGTATCCAGCGTGGCCTGGCCGATATAGTGACGATGCTGCAAACCGAGACGCCAGGCGGCGGTCTGACGACGCTGCTGCTCAATCTCGGTATCTTCGATGTAGTTGCGCGACTGGCGCGTCATCACTTCATAGCTGAACGAGGTTTTCTGGCTGCCGCTGCGGTGCAGTACGCGCCCGAGCTGGAGGTTCATGCTTTTGCTCTTACCCTTGTATTGGTAGTCAAAACCACTGCCCAGACCCGACTGGTGGTAGTCGTAGTCGCTGAAGGTGACGCCCGTCGTCCAGTAACCAAACGGCACTGAGTAGTGGATCAGGGTATTTTTGCTGCCTTTGTCGCCGCCCTGCTCTAAATCCTTACCTGCGGATACGTAGAACATATCGCTGAGTGACAGAGGATTATCGAGGTAGAGCGTCAGGCCGCCCTGATAGCGCCCGGTACTTTTGCTACCGGAGTCATCCAGCGTGGCACCGAGTCGCCAGTGGCGCGACTGCTTCCAGCTGACGTTGATATCACTTTCGCCCGGCTGCTCACCGGGAACAATCTGCATATCGGCCTGCACGGTGGGCAGGCGCTGTAAGTTTTCCAGCCCCTGTTCAATATCACGCAGATCCAGCAAATTCCCGGCATGGGCCGGCATGGCGCTCCAGAGCTGAACGTAACGATCGCTGTCTGGCGTCAGGCGGACATTGCGCACCTTGCCCGGTACCAGCAACAGCTTCAGGGTGCCGCTATTAATATCCTGGGGCGGGGCCAGCACGCGGGCGGTGACGTAGCCGTGATCCACCAGACGGTTCTGCAAGGCACTCATTAGCAGGTTAATACCCTTACCGCCAAGGCACTGTCCCTGCGCCTGATCGGCCAGCTTTTGCAACGGCATCCAATGCGGGAATGCCTCTCGCCCCTGTAACTCGATATGTTGCAGGGCAAAGCACGGCTCTTCAGCAGGAAACTGAATACGGCTGAAAAAGCTGCCCGGCGCCTGTAAACGGACGTCCGGGGCAGGAGGTGCCAGCTGACGTTCAGTGGCGCGCTGACGTTCCTGCTGGTTAATTAATTGCTGATCGCCGATCGTGGCAGCAGCCACATTCGTGACATGAAAGAGACTGATAATAACGGCCAAACTACTGAGACGAGCAGGGGTTATCCCGTCTTTTCCAGACGCAATCCGTAGCATAGTAATGCCCTGAGCAAGGTTTATTATTTATACGATGTTGATGCCAGGTACTTTAACGATTTCTTATCCAGGATTGTTCCTAAACTTACACAACGCTTACAATTGAATGATGATTATAACAACGACAACATAAGGAAAATCCTAATATCAGGCACAAAAATTAATGTAAAAAATGTTATTTATCATAAATATAATCTATACATTAGAAAAAATACAAAAATACACATAAGTCAAATCACCCTCAGGGAATTAACTGGAAACAAGTAGAAATAGTTAAGATTATTCCTCAGTTATATAGCGCCGACTGGCCCTTAAATTGTCGATATTAAAAACGGAAACAGAGATTACCTTTCCCCTGTTCTACTAAATTCAAGTACACTCCTTGCGGTATTCCTGCTGAAAGAAAAGACGTGTCACTGATCTCATTTTCTGCCCCCCGCAATCGCCTCGCCGCCTGGCTTGGTCTGCTGGCAATACTGCTGCTGTTTATTGCTCCGGTGATTTCAAAATCACTGGCGCAGACGCGCGGCAGTAACAGCATGATGATGATGCATCATGGGATGCCGATGGACATGTCTGAGATGCCGGACATGCATCATGATATGGACGCCACCTCCACTAGCGCGACGAAACAGGAACATCATCCGATGTCGATGATGGATGACAGCGCCTGCGGTTATTGCGTGCTGCTGGTGCATCTGCCGCTCGACCTGATGACACTGCCGCTGCGGTGGTCGACATTACAGGCCGCCACCCAGCCGGATGTTCCTCTTTTTCAACCCGTGGTGGCGCGTTTTGTTCCCCGCTTCTTCCATCCCCGCGCCCCGCCTCTCTTCCTCACCGCACGCTTCAAATAACAATTGATCTGTGGGTTCCCCCACAGTCCCTGCGAATGCCTGTAAAACAGGCTGATGGAAGAGACAATGTCAGAAAATATCCGACGTGCGACCACGCACGCCACCCGCAGCAGCAGCGCGCTGATCCCGCTGCTGCGTCGCCTGCATTTCTATATCGGGCTGTTTATCGCCCCCTTTATCTTTGTCGCGGCCCTGACCGGCACGCTGTATGTGCTGACGCCTCAGCTGGAAAATGTGCTGTATCAGTCACAGCTGTTTACCTCATCAACCGGACCGGACCAGCCGATCTCAGCCCAGATCGCCACCGCCAGTGCCCTGATGGGGCCGAAGGCGAAAATCGCCGCCGTGCGCCCGGCACCCCATCCCGGTGAAACCACGCGCGTGATGTTTGCCAGTGCCGATCTCGGCCCATCGGAAACCCGGGCGGTGTTTGTTGATCCAAAGACGCTGGAAATCCGTGGCGAAATGACGGTTTACGGCACCAGCGGCGTTCTGCCCTTCCGCACCTGGCTGGATTATCTGCACCGCAATCTGCTGCTGGGTGACGTGGGTCGCAATTACAGCGAACTGGCGGCGAGCTGGCTGTGGATTGCCGCACTGGGGGGTGCCCTGCTCTGGGCCACCAGCCGCACGCCGCGCCGTAAACCCTTGCGATCTCCCCCAACGCGCGCCCAGCGTCTGGCGGGGCAACGCCACTGGCACACGACGCTGGGTCTGGCATTGCTGCTCGGGCTGGTGTTCTTCTCCGCCACCGGGCTGACCTGGTCACGCTGGGCCGGGGATAATATCTCCCTGATGCGCAATCATTTTGGCTGGATGACGCCCTCGGTGAATACCGTGCTGCATTCTGAATCCGCGATGATGATGGATATGCCAATGGATGAGCATGCGGAGCATAAGGGTCATATGATGATGACGCAGGATGCCGCTCCGGCTACGGTCAATCCGGCGCAGTTCGATGGCGTGCTGAGCGCAGCGCGTGCGGCGGGGATTGATGCGGCTAAACTGGAGATCCGTCCGTCATACCGGGCTGATAAAGCCTGGACGGTGAATGAGATTGACCGCAGTTGGCCAACGCAGGTCGACAGCGTGGCGGTAGACCCGCAGAGCAACGCGGTGATTGATAAGGTGGAGTTCGCCAACTTTGGCCTGCTGGCCAAACTGACGCGCTGGGGCGTGGATGCCCATATGGGCGTGTTGTTCGGGGTGGCGAATCAGCTGGTCCTGGCACTGTTTGGGGCCGGGCTGTGCGTGATGATTGTGATTGGCTATCGTATGTGGTGGCTGCGCCGCCCGCAGGGTGGGCAGGTTTCCCCACTGGATACGCTACTGGGCTGCTGGCAACCGTTGTCGATTAGCGCACGTTTTCTGCTGCTGGTGATCACGTTGATTACGGCGGTCTGTTTGCCGGTGATGGGCGTGAGTTTGCTGGTGTTACTGGGCGTGGATGTGTGGCGCTGGCGGCGTGCAGTGCACGCCTGATCATCAATACGGGGTGACCGGAAAAAAGGGTCGCCCCCTGAGGGATCCCCACTCATTTTTTGTGGCTGACAGTTTGGCTTCAGGTCTGAGGCCAGTTTAAGCACGCCGGATCGGCAAAATCCACGGGCAAGCTTTACGCTAACGGCTTCGCCAGATAATGCTCCAGCATCGCCAGCAACAACTGGTTATCCACCGTCTGCAACACATGCACCTGGCCACCCTGCGGCTCACCGATGCCCACATCCACACGCAACGGCTGACGGAAACGCCATGACTTACCGCGCGTCATCCCCTCGCGCAGCTCCACGTCGACAAAATAATCCGCCGCCGTGCTCACTCGCTGGTTCAGCAACCAGGCCACTACCAGCGCATCGTGGATCCAGCAGCCCGGCAGATGACGGGTCTGAATCGAGTAATCAATCCACGGGCGCAGCGTCTCGGTGACAAAACGCGCCAGCGGTGTATCAATCTGTGCAATGCGATTCAGATCCTGATGCGTCATCAGCGTTTGACTGGTCACATCCATCGGCACCAGCGTGATATTCGCGCCGCTGGTCAGCACCTTATGTGCGGCCTCAGGATCAATGCCAAAGTTGGTGTCTTTAATAAAATCATCCAGCGCAAACACACCGCCCATAATGGCGATCTCCTGCACCGCATCGGCCATCTCCGGATAGCGTTCTAACGCCAGCGCCACATTGGTCAGCGGACCAATCGCCACCAGGGTGATTTTCCCCGGATTCGCGCAAATCAGCTGGCCCATCGCATCCGCGGCTTCCAGAGCCGGGGCGGTAAAAGACTGCGGCTGACGCACGCCGCGCCACAGATGCGCCAGCTGGTTGCTGTGCACCCGCTGATCTAACGCTTCGCGCCACGGTTGCGTCGGCTCGCATAAGGCCGCATCGGCCCCTTTCACCACCGCTACCGACTGCCCGATACGCTCCATCAGATCTTTCACCACGCTGTATCCCACCTGGCTTGGGGTATTTCCCGCCACGGTGGTGATCAGCTCCAGCGAAATTTCCGGTGCAGCCAGCGCCAGTGCAATCGCCAACCCGTCATCGACGTTGGCCCCCGTAATACCATTCCCCGGATCACAATCAATAATTAATCGTTTCATATCGTTATCTTATTATCGGCCAGCTTGCAGCCACAGGACTCGCCAAGTTCAAGATGATGAGAGAACTCACTCAGCATGCTCTCCCCTTTCCACGCCGCCAGCATGTTGATAGCGGTCTTTGCCATCTCGCGCACGGGTTGACGAACAGTCGTCAGCGATGGCACATGATAGGCAGATTGATCGGTGCCGTTAAAACAGACCAGCGCCAGCTGATCCGGCACGCGGATACGGTGTTCAGACAAAGCACGAATACAGCCAATCGCCTGTGCTTCGTTCGATGCAAACAGAGCACGCGGGCGCGTCTCGCTCTGCATCATGCGCTGTGCGGCCTGATAGCCACCCACGCGGGTATAGGGGGTATGGAATATCCACTCCGGGCGTTCTTCCACGCCATGATCCGCCAACGCATCGCGCCAGCCTTGCAGACGATCCTGCGTATTCAGCATCTCCGGCGGGCCGCAAATAATGCCGACATGCTGATAGCCGTGGCTTAGCAGATGGGCCGTCACCTGACGCGACGCCTCGCGTTCATCCACGCGGATCACATTCACCTGCAAGCTGGGATCAACCCGGTCGAGCATCACAAACGGAGTGCCGCTGGATTGCAGAAGATCAATATAGGGATGGCGGTCAACGCTGATGTAAAACAGGCCATTCACCTGCTGGCCCAGCAGATTGTTGATCAGCTGCAACTCGCGTTTTCGGCTGTCACCGGCATCGCCCAGCAGCATCACCATATCGTTCGCCAGCGCCTGCTGTTGCAGCTCATGGGCCAGCGAAGCAATAAACGCATTGCCAATATTCGGCACTACCAGTCCATAGGTTCTCGTGGTGCCTGAAGCCAGCGCACGCGCCACACTGTTCGGGCGGTAACCGGTGCTTTTAATCGCCGCCAGCACGCGTTCACGTGTCGCGGGCGCAACCGGTCGCGGTCCGTTATTCACAACGTAACTCACTACGGCAACGGAAGTTCCGGCGACTTTTGCCACATCTGCACGGGTAGCACGATGATGAATCTGTTTTGCCACAGGCAGTCTTCCTCACAAATAAACAGCGTCGGGGCGGATAACAATCCGGCCCGTGAGTCCCTTAGATAATGCAATTAAGGGAAAAAGAGCGGGGAAAACCCACACTCTTTTCCGCTTTCATCCGTGATTAAATCGCATCTTCCGGTGCGTTAAGGTCGCGACCGCGTGTTTCCGGTGCCACAAACGTGGTCAGGAAACCGATACCTGCCATCACCGCAAAATAAGTGGCAATCGGCCACCAGTGACCCGTCCAGGCCAGCAGTGCCGACGCCACCAGCGGTGCCGTACCGCCTGAAAGAATCGACCCCAGCTCTTTAGCAGTGGCCATTTTGGTATAACGATGATGAACGCCAAACATCTCCACGCCCCAGGCCGCCTGTACGCCGAAGATCCCCAGCGATGCCAATCCCATCCCGACGACGATCGTACTGATGACAATGGCCGGTTCACGCGAGTCCAGCAGCATAAAGGCCGGGAACGCGTAGAGGATCAGCAGCAGGCAGAAGCAGCGATAGGTAATACGGCGACCAAAGCGGTCCGACAACCAGCCCGCCAGCGGTATAATCAGGAAGCCCAGCAGCGAAGCAATAAACACCGCCGTGGTCGCCACCGATTTATCCACTGCCAGCACTTTCACCACATAACCGATAATAAAGCCCTGCGCCAGATAGGATGGACCGTTCTCACCGATACGCAGACCAACCATGGTCAGGAAGGCACGGCTACGGCGCCAGAATCCACGGGTATCTTCTACGACGGGCACGGCGGCCAGCACCTGCTCACGTTCGGCTTCCAGCTCTGCTTTTTTGCGTTCAAATACCGGGGTTTCACGTAAGTGACGACGGATCCATAACGCCACCAGCGCAATCAGCGAACTGCACAGGAACGGAATACGCCAGCCCCACTCTTGCAGTGATTGTTGGTCCATCTGCACCACCGCCAGCCAGACCAGCGATGCCAGCAGCGTGCCGCTGTTAGAACCGAGCGCAATAATGGAGGAGACCAGACCGCGACGCTGCGCGGGTGCGTATTCACCCAGCATTACCGTACCGCCGGACAGCTCTGCACCCGCACCAAAGCCCTGACTAAAGCGTAGCAGCACCAGACACGCCGGTGCCCAAAGGCCAATAGAGGCATAGCTGGGGATAAGACCAATCAGTGTGGTGGAGGCACCCATCAGGATGATGGTGGAAACCATGACGACTTTTCGACCTTTACGATCGCCGAGCCAGCCAAAGAACAGTGCGCCAATCGGGCGGGCAATAAAGCCAACCGACCAGGTCGCGAAGGTAGAGAGGAGTGCCATTTCTGGCGTTGCTTCGGGGAAGAAGACATCACCGAAGATAATCCCGGCGGCCAGCCCATATAAAGCGAAGTCGGCATATTCCATTGCTGTGCCAAGCCAGCACGAGAATGTTGCCCGCCAAAAATCCTTACGCCCTTCCGGGGTGGCTAAACGTTCATCTGCCGCCGAGTTGGCCGACATTGCAGTATCCTGTGCAACGCTTTGAGGTGTAGACATGAAAAATTCCCTGATGTGAGGAGTTTTATTCGGCGCCATCCCTGGCACGCACTCCTCCGTCGGAGGAAAATTCGCCAGTGAACAGGCCGTGTTATAAAGCCATGACGAAAGGTCGTTTACCCTAAATAATTCGAGCTGCAGGAAGGCGGCAAAGGAGCGAACCCCGATGAGCTTACTGAAGTAAGTGATTCGGGTGAACGACTGCAGCCAACGCACATGCAACTTGAAGTATGACGGGTAAAAAGGTTCCCTGGTGTTGGAACGCTATATTCGCTTTGCGCCGACGGTCTAAAATTGACCAATCGTATAAGTAACGCGAAACAAATTTGACCTTCACGTAGCTGCTAACCATCAAGCACCGTGAATTTTCACTACGCAGCTATTGTATCTACGCGTGTAGATAAATCAAGGTAACGAAACGGAAATCGTTAGATTTTCTTGACATTCAACACAACTGATTGCTTAGAAAATCAATAAAATCAATGAAATAAATCGTCCAAAAAACATGCGATTTTTTTTCACTATTGAAACCGTGCGCAAACTTAAGGCAAATGAAGCTGAACACGCTTTCAACACTGACGTTTTAGCCCCCGAGTATTGCGAAGAGATGACAATCTGCACATTAGCTTCAGGTTTGTGTTTGTCGGGGGGGATGGTTAAGCTGAAAAACACACTTAGAGCCTGGCCCAGTAGGCGTACATTAATGGCAAATAAAATAGCCTAATGGGATAGGCTCTTATCAGGCGAGAAATAATGACGATTACATTAATGCGCCACGGCAAGCCCGATCACTCTCTGCCAGGCCGCCGCTCCTCACTGGCGATGGCGGAATGGTGCGAGGCCTACGATCTGGCCGAGATCTGTGACCTGCCGCCAGAACGCAGCCTGAGGCTGGCCGCAGAGGCGGATTGGATTGTCACCAGCACATTACCGCGTGCCATTTCGTCGCTGGCAAAACTCGGCAGGCAGGCCAACCGGGTCGATGCAGTCTATCGTGAAGTGGCACTGCCCGTTATGCCGCTGGCCTTCCCGGCTTTATCGCCGCTGCTGTGGCTGCCGCTGCTGCGGGTGATGTGGCTGCTGGGCTACGCCGGACAGGTAGAGTCTTACGCTGAGGCAAAACAGCGTGCGGTGCTCGCCGCCGATCGCCTGATCGCCCTGTCTGCCGAAGGCAATGTACTGCTGGTGGGTCACGGCATTATGAATAAGCTGATTGCACGCCGCTTACGTCATCTTGGCTGGCTGGGAGAGAAACACGCCAGCAGCCGCTACTGGAGCAGCGCCATTTATCATCCACCGGTGATTTAGCGCTAAAGGCGCATGAGAGCAGGTCTGGAGAGATAATGGTTATGATTCAACCAGTTCGCGATATCGTATTTTTGCCTGGAAATGCATCATACACATGTTAAGCGCTGGATCGTGCCGCAGAGTTACATTATAATCCTGCGCCTCAGGCCCCATAGCTCAGTTGGTTAGAGCACGCGACTCATAATCGCTTGGTCGCTGGTTCAAGTCCAGCTGGGGCCACCAAATTTATCAAGGACTTAGACAGGAAACTGGCTGAGTCCTTTTTGTTTTCTGGCGTTACAGGTGAGGTAGTGGGTGATGTCATCCACATGCTGCATCACCTGCTATCAGCACACAGAACATAGGAGCCTGTTTGACAGACTCGACAAGAAAGTGAGTGAGCGGCGTGACAAAGAAGCCGGCTTCGTCAGCCTTAAACAAATTTGCTTGTAGTATGAGATCTGTCAGGCCATCAGCGTCATGGCAAGATCTTGCCGCGCTTATCAACGTTAATTAGAAACGGGCAATACTTATCTTCGTTATGCAACGGGTGGGCATCTGTGGTCTGTGCTTCGCTGTTGTGTGCCCTGATTTTCATCATTAGTGGGGCGAAGCCTGGCGTGAAGAAAGTTTTGACTATATACCCCAATCTACTCTGACAGATTGTTACAACATAACACGTCCTGCGCATTCAGGATGTCTTCTCGCTTTTCATTGAGTCGGGTAGCCGCGTAGACATCGATATTCAGCTTTGACGATTCGTGATCGGACAGCTCCCGGTAGCATAGACCCTCCTGATTGAACGTGCACTTTGACTGCGGCATCAAGGCAAACCCCTTGCCCCGGGCGATGTGGGTGAGCATAACCAGTGAGTCATCTGGCTCTTTGATCCGCTTAAGCGGAAACCTGAGCCGATCGAAGTAGCTTTCGCACTTATCGTAGAAGGTGGGATTGGCGCTTCTTGCAAACCAGAAGAGCGGTAAATCACAGATGTCTTCCAGCGAGACTTTTTCTTTCAGGCTTGCAGGATGCATAGCCGGCATTGCCATTAACAGCGGCTCGCGGTAGACCCAACGGTACTGGACGATGTCTTCATGACCGGTGCCTTTCTCGCCGGTCAGCACAAGATCAAGCGTGTTTTTTGACAGACATTGAAGCAGCTGCGCCGATGTCAGATTGGGAGTTTCAACATCATCGCCGGCATCCAGTTTATTGAGCTGTTTGTTGATAGGCTCTATCAGCTCAAAATTCAGCGTACGGGTGAGACCGATACGCAGATTCTTCTTTGAGGAAGGTGAAGCCGTTTTCATTTCGCTGAGCTGCTGAAGGAGCTTCTCTGCCCTGATAACCAGTTCGCGACCAGCCTCTGTCAGACTGACCTCGTGCGTGCTGCGGCTAAACAGCTGTATCTCCAGCACAGCTTCCAGGCACTTTATCTGACGGGTCAGAGGAGGTTGGGTCATCCTGAGACGTTCTGCGGCTCTGCGGAAGTTCAGCTCATGTGCGACAGCGAGAAAGCACTGAAGCTGCTTAACGCTGGGGAGGTTGCTACTGATTAAATGTTCTGCAATTGCCATAGATTCCATCCTTCAAATAGAAAAATTATTCTATCTTATTTATACGTAAAGATATAACACGGAATTTCATTTCAGAAAAAGGCTCTTTTACAGTAATACAAAATTTATATTACACATTTAACAATTCCACCTGCGTCACAGATTGATAAATTACACTCGAAATCTAATCCCATATCCTTTCGGAGATAATAATGTCATCTAACTATGTGCTGGTGTCTCGATTCCCATTAAAAAATACTGTTTCTGCTGATACTTTCTCGTCATTAAAAAACACTGAGAGCACGCGCTATTATTTTTGTGAAGAACAGGGTGTAAATGAATTACTGGAACTTCGTTCGTTTAACGACATTAAAGAAGTATCATGGGTGGAAGAAGAGATGGAATCTATGTTCCATCAGTTTGCTGACGTTCTTTCCGCGGATATTCGCAGAGAACTTCTGAAGTTTGTCGAGTCACCTATCGACAGCAAGAGAGATCTCCCTGAGACAAAATATATTCAGCTGCGCCATGTTGAAGTTCCTGCACACAATTATGAGCAGTATCGCCAGTGGCGCGACGAAACGATCTTCAACGTTGTAAGAGATAATAAAGACAAGATCGAAAGCTTTGAAGCTTTTCACTCGCTCATCAGTGGCGTGCCAGGTGTGATGTTCATTTCTGCGTTCAATGGCGATAAAGAAACATATAAAGAAGCCTTTACCAATGCACGCTACCAGGAAATCATTCAGCAGGCAGGTGATAACTATATTACCGGAGGAAATGAAGGCCTCTATACCCGTATCTATCGCGCTTGTTGTTGCTGAGGAATGATTCATGAATTGTAAGAAACTGGTTGTTGTCGGCGATAAATTCAATGAATTCGCAAATGGAAAAGATGTCCTGACTATTTCTCAGCTGGAGCTGTTAACGCAAATCCCTGCAAATATCATCGATAAAGAACATGAAATTATTATCGGGCAGGGTGTGCGTAAGGATTTTGCCGGGAAAGTGCTTTCAAATCAGGCGAGAAATACCATTCACGGCAATAAACTAAAAATGTGTTCTCTTGAAAAGCTTGTTAACGATAAAAAGAATGAACACTGCCATAAACGGCTGGAACAGAATGTCCTGATAGGTCCTGCAGAACAGACTGAGCACAACAGTAATCTTTTTGCTATGCCGCTGTTGATCGATGAGCGCTGTGAGCTGATGGCCGATCATCAGACCGGTCAGCATATTCAGGGAATGCTTTTGGTAGAGGCAAGCCGTCAGGCGTTTATCGCCATTACTGAAGAATTTATCTACAAGCAGGAAACGGGGCGTTACTACGTCATTAACAGCATGGCGATAAACTTTTCGAGTTTTCTGTTTCCTTTACCTGCGCTGGTTCATTTTGAGTACCTTGAGAAGGACGTTAATGACCGCCGTGGCCGTTTCAAAGCCCAGGTGCGCGTAACGCAGCATCAGATGCTTTGCGCCAGCATGGACGTCTCATTCACCGTATACCCTTCAGGGCTGATTTCTGAGAAAGAGAAATCCCTGGCTGAGGCGGCTATGCAGGCAGCGATAGTAGAACATCAGGGTGCGACCTTTGAGGTAGCGCATGCCTGAAATAAGCAGTCAGAAATACCGTCTGACTGCTACCACGCAGGGGCCGCTTTATCCCCCTGCGGAGGTAATGGATCAGGATGGTAACTTTGTCGTGGTCGGTATGGTGCCAGGAGACAACGGCCTGGCATGGCGCAGCATGATTGTGGCGGCAGACAGCCCGCTTCCGGGCTTTGGAGAAACGGCACCCTACAAAATATTGCGTGATATCGATGACATGTCACAGGCAGAACTGAAGGACGTGATCCTGCATACCCTTCCGCTGCCGGTACCGCTGAATAATTACGGGATGCTGTTCGCGCCAGAGCAGCGGCCACAGGCTAATACCGAAAGCCGTCCTAGCCTGCCTTTGCATGAAGGCTACATCGCAGATTACCGCAGCAGTGACGGTAAACGTCAGATCCCGCCTGTCACGCTGGCAGACTGGTTACGCGCTGAAGGCAGTCTTGAGGTGTTTCTGTCAGGAGACAGCCGGCGCGCGCTGTTCAGGTTCTCATTTCGCAACCTGGTTCCCGACAGTGTTTATACCGTAATGAGCCTGCGTGAGCAGGATCTGGCAACTGAAAATCCAAGCCGGCCGGGACCGCTGGGTATCCCTAACGTATTTATTACCGACCACGATGGCAATGCGGATTACTGGGCGGAGTTACCCGATCCGTTCCCGGCACATGAACGCAATGATAATCGGGTAATTAACGTGGTTGTCCTTTATATGAGTTCCCGCCAGAGCTACGGGGGCGCAATTGGGCTGTATGGGCTGGGTGGTGATATCCATGCACATCTGAAACTGAAAAGCCGCTCATTCGATGAATTAATTACCGTAAAGTGAGTTAAAAATGCCATTTGTACATATCACGACCTGGCCTGCTAAAGACGAAGGCGACATGCTCAGGCTGCATGAGGACATTACCTATGCCGTGCATAAAAACACCGGAGCACCGCTGGATAAAATCTCTGTAGTGATTTCTGAAATACAGCCCTCACGCTGGTCTGATGCAGGTATTCCCGGGGATCATAAAGATTTCCCGGTAAAAAGCCGAAGAAAGAGTTACGAGGAATAAGCTTTGCAGAAATCAGCCGCATTTTTTGATGTCGACGAGACCCTTATAACAATTAAAAGCATGTTTGATTTTTACGCATTCTGGTGTCGTGAAAATAATGAAATGAACACGCTTGAATGCTATATGACGCAGTTTAAGGAAAACGTTAAAAAAGGAACGAGTCGCGAGTATCTGAACAGAGAGTATTACCGACAGTTCTCTGGGGTCAGTTATAAAAAACTGGAAGAGGTGGGTGAAAAATGGTTCCGATCACAGTGTGTCAAAACTCTCTTTATTAACAGTGCCGTCGCAGCCCTTAAGCAGCATCAGGCGGAAAACAGACTGACTATCTTTGTTTCAGGATCGATGCGTCCTGTACTTGCACCGGTTGCCCGATATCTGGGTGTCACGGAGATTCTCTGTGCCCCACTGGAACTCA
Organism: Erwinia sp. MYb416; assembly: GCF_037479575.1. Lineage (NCBI taxonomy): Bacteria > Pseudomonadati > Pseudomonadota > Gammaproteobacteria > Enterobacterales > Erwiniaceae > Erwinia > Erwinia sp. MYb416. The sequence continues at coordinate 285,894 of NZ_JBBGYT010000441.1, read as the reverse complement.
CTGAGGCAGGAACACTGACAGGTGAAATAGGCACGCCGCAGACCATTGGCAGTGGCAAACGGGAGGCGCTTATTGCGTTCTGTCGCGGAAAAGAAATCAGTCCTGCGGATTGCTATGCCTATGGAGACGATCTCTCCGATATTCCCATGCTTGAATCCGTCGGCCATCCGATTTGCGTAGGAAAGAAGTCATCGCTTGCCAGTCATGCGATTCACCAACACTGGCCCGTTATTTAAATCATTCCAGAGGTAAAAAATTATGAACGTAGAAAGCACTCCGCAGGATATGACCTTAAGGTCGTGGCTTGCTCTTTTTATTCTGGCTCTCTCAACGTTTACGATCGTCACCACAGAGCTGGCACCTGTTGGCCTGCTGACGCCAATCGCAAACGGCCTGCATGCGTCTGAATCAGCCGTGGGTATGACGGTCTCACTGTATGCATGGGTAGGTGCACTGAGCGCACTTTTTGCATCAGTGTTTCTGGGCAATGTGGCCAAGAAGCGGCTGCTGCTTACGCTCACCGTGATCCTTTTCCTGTCTAACGTACTGGCCGCGACGGTGAGCACTTACACGGTACTACTGGCTGCACGTGTGCTGGGAGCGCTGGCACACGGTGCATTCTGGGCAATGATTGGGGCAACAGCCGTCTCCATTGTGCCGACAAGATATATTGGTGCCGCTACCTCAATCGTATTTGGTGGCGTATCTGCAGCCAGTGTGTTTGGCGTGCCGGTTTCAAACTATATCGGCATTCACTTCGGCTGGCGGCAGGCGTTCTGGCTGATGGCGATACTCAGCGTGGTGGCATTTGCCGGTATCAGCGTGCTGATCCCACAGATCACCAGCAAAAGCGCAATTGGCTTTGAGGCGCTCAAAAGCGTACTGAAATCATCTGCACTGTGGAAAATCTATTCTGCTACGCTGCTCGCTGTCACCGCGCACTTTGCAGCCTTTACGTACATTGAACCCTGGCTGCACACGCAGCATTCACTGGCCACATCTGTTATTCCGGCTGTGCTGTTTGTATACGGTATTGCGGGACTTGCCGGCAATTTCCTGACCGGCATGATGATTGATAAATATCTTAAGGCGACAGTATCCATTTCAGTACTGCTCATTTGTGCGGTACTGGTATTCCTGGGAACTTCCGGTTCAGCGCTTTCAGGCACTGCTGTCTTCACCGCTATGGTTATCTGGGGCGTGGCAGTATCCGGAATCTTTGTGGGCTTCCAGACGTGGGTCCTGCGCCTGGCTGAAGATAAAACCTTTCCTGCCTCTGCGGTTTACGTTTCATTTTTCAACACTGCTATCGGTATCGGTGCCTCTGCCGGTGCGTGGATGGTATCCGCATTTTCAGTTCCGATGCTCTACGTCGTAGCCGGCGTGGCCATCGGGCTCTCTGTACTGCTGGTGGCGGCTATCCCGACGCGCGTGGCGTCTGCACAAAACGTTCTGGAGAAATCTTATGAGTGAAGCTAGCGATCTGACCCGTTATGGCAAAGACATCATGGACCGCCTTGAACCCGGTCTTGCCGATAAAGTCACCGGACGACTGGCTGAACTTGATCCTTCATTACCGGCCCTGATCACCGACTACGCATTTGGTGCAGTGGTGGGACGCCCCGGACTGGACCTCAAGACCCGTGAAATGCTGACAGTGGCATCACTTGTCACGCTGGGTAATGCGATGCCGCAGCTGGAGCTGCATATGAGAGCGGCGCTCAATACCGGCGTCACGCCCGAGGAGTTGCTTGAAATCGTGATTCAGATGGCGGTTTATGCAGGCGTCCCGGCTTGTATGAATGGCCTGACTGCCTATCGTGCCGCAATGGCGGCAACCGGGCATACATTACCCGGTCTGAAAGGAAAAAGTGCATGAATGAAGTAGTGATTGTTTCTGCAAGACGCACGGCAACCGGTGCATTTATGGGTGTACTGTCCGGGCACTCCGCCGTCGCGCTGGGAAGTCATGTTATACGCGCGCTTCTTGAAGAGTCCGGCGTCAAAGCCAGTGAGATTTCACAGGTCATTATGGGACAGGTTCTGACCGCCGGGGGGGGGGCCCACAACCCCGCACGCCAGTCCGCACTGAAAGCCGGGCTGCCTGTCGAAACACAGTGTATGACCATCAACAAAGTCTGCGGTTCGGGCCTGAAATCGGTTCATCTGGGTATGCAGGCACTGCTCACCGGAGAGGCAACGTTTGTGATTGCTGGTGGTCAGGAAAGCATGTCCAGTGCACCGCATATCCTGACATCGTCGCGTACCGGGACACGTCTCGGAAACAGCGAGATGAAAGACAGTCTGGTATCTGATGGGCTGTGGGATGCTTTTGATGATACCCACATGGGCGTTACTGCTGAAAACGTGGCGGATGAGTTTGGTATCACTCGTGAAATGCAGGACGAATTCGCGCTTTTATCCCACATGAAGGCAATCAGGGCGCAGGAGCAGCACCTCTTTGAACGCGAAATTGTTCCTGTAGAGTGGCAGAACAGAAAGGGTGAAACGCAGAGGGTTGATACTGATGAAGGTCCGCGTCAGACCAGCATTGAAAAGCTCTATAAGCTCAAACCTGTATTCAGAAAGGGGGGCACAGTAACTGCTGGTAATGCCTCCTCACTTAACGACGGTGCCGCCGCTGTTCTTCTGTGCACCCGGCGTACGGCTGAGGCACAGGGATTGCCGGTTCTGGCTTCTCTGGGAGAGTTCACCAACTCAGGTATCAAGCCGGCACTAATGGGTGCCGCTCCGATACAGGCAATCACAGACTGCCTTACCCGTTCAGGCTGGAAGCCAGAAGACATTGAACATCTCGAATCAAATGAGGCGTTTGCGGCGCAGGCTCTCGCAGTTATCGCTCAGACAGGCATTTCACAAGAGCGCATCAACCCTTACGGTGGTGCTATCGCGCTTGGTCATGCTATTGGATCGTCGGGGTGCCGTATACTGGTCACGCTTGTACACGGCCTGATACGAACCAACAGCCAACGCGGTATGGCTGCACTGTGTGTTGGCGGTGGCGAAGGTGTCGCGCTGAGCGTTTACCGGCAGAAAAGCTAACAGTCAGCCGTCATATCCAGAAATTAAAAACCGGGCAATGCCCTAATGCTGGTCACTTAAGGTGATCAGCCGTTTTTCTCGCCGAATATTTCTGTGCATTTACTCTTCGTTTCCGAGGGTAACTTCGCTCTCTTCTCCCCCGGTAATACCCGCCATTTTCTTTCTCATACAACGTTGTTAGCTCGCCACTCCTGCCGCGCCAGTTCTGGCAACTTGCTGCGTAACGTCCAGCGACTGTCCAACATTCCCTGTTTCACTTCCCGATAACCCCGTTCGATTTCCCATCTGTGTCGATATAAGTCACTGATATTATTGCCCGGATAGCGATTCTGGTCTGTACGCACGACTTGATATTGTGTGTGTGTTTTCAGCGGCTGAAGGCAGCGCTGTTTTCCGGCGTGTCTGCCGTGCGCCAGACAACACCATCCATGGATTCAAGAGGAAGTTTGCGGAGCGTGACAGTGTCAGTCAACGTTAACGCTTTCTGAATGAATTCAGCAGGAATGAGGTCTGAGAGGCTACGGGCGTACTCTGGGAAGGTGGCATTGATAATGCCGAGGGCTTATGAAAGTTCCATTTAAAAAGGGTCCATGATGAACATGAACCCTTTCTATACCAGCCACCGGATCGGCATTAGGGCATTGCCCGGTTTTTTTATGAGCTCAGTACTCAGGCGTTAACGCCTTTCATGCCCTCCTCAGAGTAGCGGCCGCCTTTGATCTCAACGCGCTGATGAATGTTGTTCAGCAGGGTGATATCGGTTGCTTCCAGAACAATATTGGCCGCCTGCGCATTCTCGGTCAGGTAACTGATGTGCTTGGTTCCTGGGATAGGCACCAGCTTGTCATACTGTGCAAGCAACCAGGCCAGCGCAATCTGACCCGTAGTGCAGCCATATTTTTTCGCGAGCGGGCCCATAACGTCAAGCAGCTGAGCATTGTGATCAAGACTCGACTGGATGAACCGCTCATTGTTTTTGCGGAAGTCACCTTCTGCAAAATCACTATTATTACGATACTTACCGGTCAGGAAACCTCTGCCCAGAGGAGAGTAGGGAACCAGACCAATGCCCAACGCTTTCACAGCCGGCAGAATTTCCTGTTCAATATCACGCGTCCACAGTGAATATTCGGTCTGCAGGGCTGCCAGCGGGTGTACGGCATGCGCCCGGTGCAGGGTAGCCGCAGAGACTTCACAAAGACCGATGTGGTTAATCTTGCCTTCTTTAACAAGGCGGCTCAGGCATTCCATGCTCTCTTCGATGGGCGTCGCCTGACTGACCCGGTGCAGATAAAAAAGATCAATACGTTCAACGCCCAGTCTTTTGAGAGATTCATTACAGCAGCGGGTGATGTAGTCAGGCTGGTTGTTGATGGTGCGGGCGTAGGATTCATCAGGCGAGCGATCGATGCCACACTTGGTGGCGATTTTGAACTGCTCACGAGTCGTCTTGTCCAGACCGGCAAGAAAATGGCCGATCAGACGTTCATTGTGGCCACGGCCATACAGGTTTGCGGTGTCAATAAAGGTGATATCGAGGTCAACGAGTTTATGTAAGAGCTTCAGGGAGGCCTGATCGTCAGTCTGACCATAAAATTCGCTCAGCCCCATGGCACCATAGCCAACAGAACTGACAGAGAGGTTTTGAGATAGATTTCGGGTATGCATAAGTTCTCCTTTTTAAGCTATCTGATTGTTTCATCTCTATTCGAATTGATGAATTGTCATTTTCGTTATGCAAAAAAAGTATCGGACTGAGTGTTTAGATAGTTGGCATGGCTTCAATATATATATTACCGGTATGACGCTGTCCGAGAACGATACGTGGGGCGTTGACGTACTCAGCCCACTCCCCCAACGGGGAGGTGACGAGTGACATATTAATTGATAGGATACCCATTCATTTATCTATTCACTTATCTATTCACTCAGTGATTCAACATTATGCCTGATCGCTTCGACACGATACGCCAGTTGCTCAGTCAGGGGCCAATGCAAGCACGGCAACTGATTGAAAAAATGAAAATTAGCCAGCCAACACTGTCCCGTGCATTGAGGCAGCTTGGTGACGATCTTGTTCGATTCGGGGCGGGTCCCTCTATTCAATATGCCCTGCGCGATACCTGGCGCAGATTCAGGTCTGCACCTGTTTACCGCATCACCGATGAAGGGCGCGTTCAGCCTCTTGGCGAGCTGATTCCGGTTCGCCCTGACGGGTTTGTCATGGTGCAAACCGACAATGTGAGCCTCCATAGCGACGGGCTGCCGTGGTGGCTGTTTGACATGCGACCGCAAGGATATCTCGGGCGAGCCTGGGCATCGACGCACGCGGTCGGGCTGGGCCTGGCGGCGAACCCAGAGCAATGGTCAGACGCGGATGTGGTCAGGGCGTTGCTCGCACAGGGTCATGATGCGATCGGCAACCTGCTGATAGGGGAGCAGGCACGGGAGCGTTTCCTGGAGATGCCAGAACCCCACCCCGTTGATCGCGACACAACCTACCCCGAGCTGGCCGTGGCGGCGGCTGCGGGTGAGGCGCCAGGATCATCTGCGGGTGGTGAACAGCCGAAATTCTGCACCTATACAGAACGTGGCCATGTGTTAGTGAAATTCTCGGCCCCGGATGACAACCCGGTTAGCGAACGCTGGCGCGACCTCCTGCTGGCCGAACACCTGGCGCTAAAGGTGCTGGGTGTTAAAACAGAGGTATTTGATTTTGCTGGACAGCGCTTCCTCGAGATCCCCCGATTCGATCGCATTGGCCAAATGGGCCGTGTCGGCGTCTTCTCGCTGCGGGCACTGGATGCAGAGTTTGTCGGTAATGCCAGGGCTTCATGGCCAGCGCTGGTCAATAGCCTGATTACGGAAGGCCATGTCCATGCTGATGCCGCCGTTGACACCGCACGGCTTTGGGCATTCGGGGTCCTGATTGGCAATACCGATATGCACCACGGAAACCTGTCGTTCATCAGTCACCATGGTCGCCCATATCACCTCGCACCAGCCTATGACGTTCTGCCTATGGGGTTCGCACCCAAAGCGAGTGGCGCAATCGTGAACGAGCTTCGACCCGCGTCACTATCGGAAGTGATTAGTGGGGATGTCTGGCGGGAAGCACTGGGTCTGGCGGAGAACTTCTTTGCTATAGCCAGCAGCTGCGATCGCTTTTCCGCCAGTTTCACCCCCTGCCTTGAGGCCTTACGCCGCCACCTTGACGAGGCCAGATCGCGTATCGCCCGCCTGGGATAAGAGGCGGGTTCAACGTTATTGGGCGGTTCATTTTTCCGATCAACCTACTCCACCCGCACCACCACCTTCCCTTTCGCTCGCCCGGTCTCAACATAGGCCAGCGCCTCTTTGATCTCGGCGAAGGGAAATACCCGGTCCACCACTGGCTTAATCACCCCGGCCTCCACCAGTGCGCTAATCTCACTGAGTTGCGCCCCGCTGGCGCGCATAAAGACAAACGAATAGCGGATGCCGCGCCGTTTAGCCTGCTTCCGGATGCGGAAACTCAGCAGGCGCATCACCTGCTTCAGCCCCCAGGAGAGCCCCTGTTCCGTGGCAAATGCCGGGGTTGGCGGGCCGGAGATGGAAATCAGCTGGCCGCCAGGTTTCAGCACCTGCAGCGATTTTGCCAGCACATCACCGCCCAGGCTGTTCAGCACCACATCGTAGTCATGAAGAAGGGTGGCAAAATCCTGCGTTTTATAGTCGATAACCACATCAGCCCCCAGCGCTTTCACCCATGCCACATTGGCTGTGCTGGTGGTGGTGGCAACGAAAGCGCCAAGATGTTTGGCAAGCTGGATGGCAATGGTGCCCACGCCGCCGGAACCGGCATGAATCAACACCTTCTGCCCTTTTTTCAGTTTTGCGGTCTCCACCAGCACCTGCCAGGCCGTCAGGCTGACCAGCGGGAGGGAGGCCGCTTCTTCCATGCTGAGATTGCCAGGTATTAACGCCAGATCGTGCTCGTTAACCGCAATATACTGCGCAAAGGTACCAATTCGCTGCTGGGCAGGCCGCGCATAAACCGGGTCGCCAGAACGAAATCGGGTCACCTCAGGCCCGACACTCACCACCACGCCCGCCACGTCGTTACCCAAAATCAATGGCAGTTTATACGGCAGGATCAGCCTGAACTCGCCTTTGCGAATTTTGGCATCCAGCAGATTCACACTGGTTGCCTGCACCCGGATCAGCACGTCATCCGCCCGCAATTCGGGTTCAGGTCTATCAGCGATGCGCCCGCCGTTTTTGCTGCCGTAACCCTCAATAATAAAGGCTTTCATCACTGTTCAGACCTCGATGTCGAATGGGGCAACCGTGATCAGAACGACGGAGATCGTGTTCATCGTTTGCTCTCTTTTGTGGGTTTTATAGATGATGGTTATCATCATTGTGTTTTTAGATGATGTATGACATATATAATAAATGTCAAACAACATTTAAAACCCACGAGGGCAATAGCATGAACTACACCACGTTTGGTCGTAACAGCGGTTTACGCGTTTCTGCACTGGCACTGGGCACCGGAAACTTCGGCACTGGCTGGGGTTACGGTTCAGAAAGAGAAGAAGCAAAACAGGTCTTTGACCGCTACGTCGAAGCCGGTGGAAACTTTATTGATACCGCAGACGCTTACCAGTTTGGGCAGTCTGAGGAGATAGTCGGGGAGTTTATCGCCGCAGAGCGCGACCGCTTCGTTGTCGCCACAAAATACAGCTTAAGCGCCTCACCAGAGCCGGGCATCTCGCGTACCGGCAACAGTCGTAAAAATATGATCCAGTCGGTCGAAAACAGCCTTAAGCGACTGAAAACAGATCGTATTGATCTGCTGTGGGCACATTTTGACGACCAGCTCACCCCACTCGAGGAGATCGTGCGTGCGTTCGACGATCTGGTGCGCGCAGGTAAGATCCAGTACGCCGGATTGTCCAATTTCCCCGCCTGGCGCATTGCCCGGGCAGACACAATCGCTGAACTGCGCGGCTGGTCGCGCATTGCCGGCATTCAGGTGGAATACAGCCTGGTGCAGCGCACCGCCGAGCGAGAGCTGCTGCCAATGGCTGAAGCACTTGGGCTGGCAGCGACACTCTGGTCACCCCTTGGCGGCGGTCTGCTCACAGGAAAATACCGTCAAAGTAACGAAGGACGCCTCACCGGATTCGGCGGGCGGCTGGTGCATACCGAACAGGACACCACGCTGCTGGATACCGTTTTTGCCGTCGCCGGGGAGCTGAATGTCCTGCCACTTCAAGTGGCCATCGCGTGGCTGCAAGACAAAGCCGCGCGTTCCAGTACCAGCCTGATCCCCATCCTCGGTTCCCGTAATCTGGCGCAGTTAAACGACACATTACAGGCGCTGGAAGTGAGGTTAGATAACGCTCAGATTGCCCGACTGGATGCCGTCAGCGCCATTTCAGCAGGCACGCCACACGATCAGATTGCCAGCACCCTGCCGAGAGCACAAGGCGACGGTGAGTTTGTCAAAGCCTGGCCGCGGGCCTGAGTGAGTTATTGATGAAGGGCATCATCTATTGATGGTGCGAGACACATCCCCTAAGATGATGCCCTCAAACAACAGGAGCAGACGATGGCCCGTGTATCTAAACAGCAGATGGAGCGTAACCGCGAGGAGATTATCAAGGTCTCTTCGCAGCTCTTCCGTGAGCGGGGATTAAACGGCGTCAGCGTCAATGATTTGATGGCCGCCGCCGGGTTAACGCACGGCGGTTTTTACGGGCACTTTGAGTCAAAAGATGAGCTGGCCGCCATCGCCAGCCGCAAGGCCTTTGACGACTCTGCGGCGCGCTGGCAGGCGATCAATCAGCAGCCGAATCATCACACGTTGCGCACACTGGCCGAACATTATCTTTCTCCCGCTCATCGGGATGGCGTACAGGATGGCTGTGCCATTACGGCGTTAGCCAGCGATATCGCCAGGGAAAGCGCGGATAAACCGGTACGTGAAGTGTATCTCGACGGCGTGAAAGGCATGCTGGGAATGCTGGAGTCGGTTGCGGATATCGATGATGAAGCACAGCGTCGTCAGCATGCTCTGGTGCAGTTTTCCCTGCTTATCGGCGCACTGACGCTGGCACGTGCCACCTCCGGGGATAACCTGTCAGATGAATTCCTGACGGCCGCAAAAGCAGCGCTGCTGGCAGAGAAGAAATAGCCTCCGATGATGCAGAAAGAAATACCCGCGCTCAATTGTCTGCCCCCCCCATAAAAAAACCACCCGGCGCCATCTCTCGCGCCGGGTGGTTCGTTACCGCTTATCCGCTGAATCAGAACAGATCGACGCGCACATCCATGCCTACGGTGCGGCCTTCATTGACCTGCGCATAAGCCTCAGTACCGCTGACAAAGCCATAAGTGCGGTAGCGGCGATCAAACAGGTTATTGATATAACCCGCGATATTCACCCGTTCGGTCGCCTGCCAGCCCAGACGCAGGTCGGTGGTGCTGTAAGCGCCCTGGCGCAGGGTGTTGTCACCGTCAAAGTAGTGCTGCCCAACCAGATTAATCGCCAGACGCGGCATCAGCGCACCAAACGGTGTATCGATCATCCCGTTGATGCTGGTTCCGGCACCAAAACGTGGCACCAGCGGCACATCGTTATGCTGATACAGCTCGCTGTCGCCGGTGAACTGCGAACGCACATAGTTGCCGTTCACATCCCAGCGCCAGCCCGGCGCGAACTGCCAGGCGGAACTCAGTTCAATCCCGGTGGCATCGGCGCTGCCTGCGTTACTCAGCACCTGCGCGCCCTGCGGCCCGGAGTAGAGCTGCATCTCTTTGGTATGGGTATAGAACAGCGCACCTTGCAGGGTTACATCGCCGTGCTGGTAGTTCGAGCCGACTTCATAGTTAATCGATTTCTCTGCGCTATACGCATCGGCCGAGGTGCCTGCAGTTTTAGTAATACTGAATCCGGCCGGTTTATAGCCCTGCGCCACACGCGTGTAAACGCGTAAATCCGGGGTCAGCTGATAACCCGCTGAAACCTGGCCCAGCACCTGATCATCGCGAGTGGTGTTGTTATCGCCGTAGATAAAGCCGCCCGCGTCGCCGTTGTAACGGGTTTTCGCTTTGTCGTGGGAAACACGTACGCCCGCCCCGAGATCGGCACGATCGGTAACATGCCAGGTGAGATCGCTGTAGGCCGCCAGGGTCTCCGCTGCGGTGTACGAATCCAGCGACATCACCGGAGCGCCGCCAAACTGATACTCGGAATGCAGTTTCTCACGGGTGTTTTGACGATACAGCCCAAACACCATATCCACCGCACGGCCGCCGCCATAGGTTGCCGCACGCAGCTCCTGCACATCCTGATTCCAGCGCTCAGGTAACAGCACGTTATAGGCAGAGTAAGGGAACTCACGCGAGTAGTTCTGCTGCTGCCAGGCGCTGGTCAGGTTAAATTTCCAGTCGTCGGTGGTGTACAGCCCGGTCAGCGCCTGGCTATGAGTACAACGGCGCAGCAACGGATCGGACGATCCTGGCGAGACGCTTAACGTGCGCCCTTTCACCGCGTCATAAGGCAGATAGGTATCCTGCGTGGCGCGCGTACACTCTTCGGTCACGCTGACGCCCATCTCCCACGGCTGGTCGTCCGGTGCCAGGCGCAGCCGGACATTACCGACGTTGGCGCGGCTGCCGCCGAGGTGGTCCGTGCCGGTTTCCGGGTTGGTGATGGAGCCGGAATCGACCTGACGCAGCAGCGTGACGCTGCCGTAAAGCAGGCCATCTTCAATCGGCCCGCTCAGATTGATTTTGCTGCGATAGCCGTCACGACTGGAGATGCCGCCTTCAATGTAGCCACGCGGCGTGCTGTCCGGTTGATGGGTGACAATATTGATAATGCCACCCTGGGCGCTTTTCCCGTACAGCGTACCCTGCGGGCCGTGCAGCATCTCAACGCTGTCGACATCGGTCAGCGCCTGCATGGCGTAGGTAGAAAGCTGCGGTACGCCGTCAATGTAAAAGCTCACCGCCGGATTATAGAAATCCTGTGCCGAAGAGACGCCGCGCAGCGAAACCGACTGGAAAATCAGGCTGCCGCTGTTCTGCATGGTTAAGCCCGGCAATACACGCGACAGCTTATCGGTGCTGGTCACCCCGGCATCGTTCAGCTCGGGCGCGGTCACCACCGTTGCGGAGACGTTGCGTGATGAGGCAGCCGTAGCAGACTGTTTACTGGCGGTGATCGTCAGCGTGTCTTCGGTGGTGGCGGCGTGCAGGAAAGGCGAAAGAAAAAGGCCGGTAAGGGCCAACGGAGAGAGGCGCTTTATCAACATAAACCCAGATCCCTGTAACAATCGCACGCCTCATCGGGCGTGCGTGAAATGGTAAAAGTTAATGATAATCATTCAAAAAAAACGTGCTACCCGTAACCGTTTTATTACTACCTCGATCGGTTTTGGCGTTTAATTTTGTCTCGCGACGGATGAGTCCGCTGGCAGGGATCGGATGTCGAACTGCGCTGACAGGCGACGGCGCAGGCGGGCTGCGGGCCACAGACAGGCCACCGCCAGTAGCGCAATGGTCATCAGGGTGAACGGATACCCGGCATGATGGGCAAGACGCAATGCCCCGAAGGAAGCCAGCAGCGCCACGGCGGCATCCACCGACTGGAACAGCGCATAGTCAGACGCGGGTTGATGCGGCCGCACCAGCCCCATCAGCACGTTATACAGGGTGACAAAACCGATGGCCGCCGCCAGATTGACCGCGCCAAACAGCACCAGCCAGGCGATCAGGCTGAACTGCGCGTAGCCACAGGCGAGGATCACCGCCAGCAGCGCATGCAGCATCATCACCGGCAGCAGGCAATGGATCGCCCCCAGGCGTTTTGCCAGCAGATTACCCAGCACAATCCCGGCCCCGCTGGCCACCGTGCTGTAGAGCGTCAGCGTCTGGCCAAGCGCCGACAAGCTGAGATGCTGGTCGATGAGGATCACCGTCTGCAACGCCATCATGCCGCGCATCGCCAGGTAGTAAACGGCGGTGAACGCCAGCACCGGCCAGAGCGCGGTGATATCGCGTAAGGAGAGCGTTGCCGCCTGCTGCGCCGGGCGCAGGCTGACCGGATAACGTGTCAGCAGCGGCACCACCACCAGCAGCAGTGAAAACAACGCCATCACCGCAAAGCCCGCCCCCCAGCCGCTGAACTGCGCGACGGAAAGAAACACCATCGAGCCTGCAAACATGCCCAGATAGCTGCCGCCCACCTGTGCCGCATTGGCGGCCGGGCGGCTGTCGCTGTTGGTGGTACACAGCGTCAGGCCATCGGCGTAGATATCATGGCTGGCAGAGAACAGCGCCAGCAGCATCAGTGCCAGCACAATCAGCAGCACCGACTGTGTCGGCGGCATAAAACCCAGCGTCAGCAGCAGTACCGCCATCGCCAGTTGCAGGATCACCAGGCTGCCCAGATACGGCACCCCGCGCAGCGGCAGCGCATGGCGCTCGCCCCAGGGTGCCCAGAGGAACTTCGCCACCCACGGCAGCAGGCTTAACGACAGCCAGCTCAGCTGCGCGAGGTCGAGGCCGGCATAGCGGAAATAGCCCGCAACGCCCTGTAAAATCAACGCGGTAATCATCCCCTGATGAAGATAGAGGCTCCAGTAAGGCAGGTAGCGGGTCATAGCAAAAAATCCTGGCAGACAACGGGGAAGGCGCAAGCATATCTTCTGGGGGTCAGCGCGCTACCCGCAGACGTTCTGTTTCTACCCGGATCGGGGCGGCATCAGGAAATACCGCGTTTAAACGCCGACGGGTTGACACCAAACTGCTTCTGAAACGCGGCGGTAAAATGGCTGGCATTGGCATAACCGAGATCGGCGGCCACCACCATCACAGGCACGCCGGTCACGGACAGGCGGCGACGCGCTTCATGCATACGTTCCGCCTGAAACAGCCCGTAAATACTGTTACTGAACAGCAGCCGGAAGCCACGTTTCAGCTTCAGCACGCTCAGGCCGGTGGCGCGCGCCAGTTCTGCAATCGTGGGTGCCTGAGAGAGGTCAGAAAGCAGCAGATCGCGCGCTGTCATCAGGCGCTGCTGCTCGGCCAGGCTCAAGGTGTCCGGCGGCACTTCGCCCCGGCGGTGCCCTTCAACGGCATGGCTTATCAGCACCAGGCTCTGCCCCAGCAGCCACAGCGGGGAGCGCGGCTGGCTGCCCGCTGTCGGCCGCTGTAGCCGTTCCAGCGCATGGCCGAGGGTCTGCGCGGTGGCGCGCATTTCCGCATCGCAGTAACAGGGATCGCAGAAGCGATCGTTGTCCAGCTTCTGCTGCAACACGCGGTCCAGATCCGGCAGCCAGTCGGCCAGCAGATGCGGTGCCACTGAGACGGTGACACTGGCAAACTGCCCCTGATGCACCGAGGTCCCCTTACAGTCGTGGGTGTAACTGATGCAACCCGCGCCCTGACGCAGGATAAGATCGCCGCTGCGCCCGGCCAGCGCGAAGCTGGAGTTCCCTTTTAGCGAACAGGTGAAGTTCACCCGTCCCCAGTCATCGCGAATATTCATCGCCATCGGTTCGCGTAACTGCCCACGCCACAGCACCACATCCATCCCTTCCTGCAACGTCACCCGCAGCAGACTGCACTCCGCATCCGACTGTGACTGCACAGGCGAGCCGCCAATCAGGTTAAGGATCGAGACTTCTGGCTCTGAAGGGAGCGAGGGTTGCAACGAGGTCATCGGGGATATCTCCGGGACTACAACCCGATTGGGGGGATAAAAGCACCGAATCGGGTAGATACGCAATTGAGAATAGTTATTATTACCGACTTTATCCCAGGCGTCGAGATGATTTGCACAGTTTTCCAGCAATGTCCGGCGCGGCACAAAGAGTGATGAGATGTCGCCATCCCCCCAGCCTCAAACATCCCCCCACCACTGGCAAATCATGCATCCGGTGCGTGCTCAGGTGCATCGCGCCATGTGTCTTGCCGCGCTGGCGGCGCTGGCGGGCACCGCATCACTCTGGATGCTGGCCCAGGTGATCCAGGCACTGAGCCTGGCACCTGCACGCTGGCCCGTCTGGCCACTGGCAGGCACGCTGGGATGCCTGCTCGCCAGCTATTTACTGAAATTACAGGCGTTTAATCAGTCGCACTATGCTGCGTTCCGGCTGGAAACCATCCTGCGCAACCAGCTTGCCCGGCATCTTGCCAGCCTGTCGCTGGGACAGCTCCAGCACCATGACAGTGGCACCCTGTCGAAAATTATGCAGGACGATGTCAAAGCACTGCACATTTTTGTCGCCGACAGCACGCCGCTGTATGCCCGCGCGTTCGTCGCTCCCCTCGCCACACTGCTGCTGTTGCTGTGGCTCGACTGGCGGCTGGCGCTGGCCGGGATAGCACTGCTGCTGCTGGGTGCCGCGGTACTCACGCTGGCGATGCGCAACGCCGGGTCGATGGGGCAGCACTACAACCAGGCACGGGAGCGCGTCAGCAGCGCAATTGTTGAATTTGTACAGGCGATGCCGGTGGTGCGTACCTTTGACAGCGGCACGGAGACGTTCAGCCGTTATCAGCAGGCACTGAAGGGCTATCTGGCGGTGATCACCGCCTGGTATCGCCAGGCCGGCATTGCCGCCCGGTTGTCGTTTGCCGTACTGAATCCGCTGCCAACACTGCTGGTGCTGCTGTGGTGCGGCTACGGACTCTGGCAGCAGGATGGGCTCTCCTTCAGCCAGTGGGCGGCAGTGCTGTTACTGGGCAGCGGCATGGCGGAGGCGATCATGCCGATGATGATGCTGAACCATATGGTCAGTAAGGCGCGGCTGAGTATCGAACGTATTCAGGATCTGCTGCGGCTGCCGGTGATGGATGCCCCGGAGCAGGGTTGTGCCCCCGCTGATGCCAGCGTCACCGTTGAGCAGGTGAGCCTGGACTATCTCGACAGGCGGGTGCTGCATAATGTGAGTTTCCATCTGCCTGCGGGATCGGTGACGGCGCTGGTCGGCCCGTCCGGGGCGGGAAAAAGCAGTATCGCCAGCCTGATCCCACGTTTTCGCGATCCGCAACACGGCCGCATTTTGCTGGGCGGCGTGGATATTCGCACGCTGTCCACCGATATCCTGATGCAACAGATAGCCTGGGTGGCGCAGGAGACATTCCTGTTTGCCGATACGTTGCTCAACAATATCCGCCTCGGCCAGCCGGAAAAAACGCGCGAGCAGGTGATGGATGCCGCCCGCGCCGCGCAGGCGCACGACTTTATTA
Source organism: Erwinia sp. MYb416 (assembly GCF_037479575.1). Classification (NCBI taxonomy): domain Bacteria; kingdom Pseudomonadati; phylum Pseudomonadota; class Gammaproteobacteria; order Enterobacterales; family Erwiniaceae; genus Erwinia; species Erwinia sp. MYb416. Next base: position 270,579 of record NZ_JBBGYT010000441.1, on the reverse strand, counting down.
TGCAGCTGGAACAGGGCTACGACACCCACGTGGGTGAGCGCGGCGCGTCCCTCTCCGGCGGTCAGCGGCAGCGCATTGCCATTGCCCGCGCTCTGCTGCAAAACCGCCCCATTCTGATCCTCGATGAAGCCACCGCCTTTGCCGACGCGGAGAATGAAGCCGCGCTGATCGCCGCCCTCTCGCAGCTGATGCAGGGTAAAACCGTGCTGATGGTCGCCCATCGTTTATCCACCATCCGCGATGCCGATCAGATCCTGGTGTTCGAACAGGGCCAGCTGGCCGAGGCAGGCACGCATCAAACATTGCTGGCAAAAGCCGGGATTTACGCCCGTATGACGCAGCACTATCAGCAGGCCCGCGACTGGGCTATCAGCGACAGGAGCCGCACCGATGAACCACTCTGACCGCTCTTTGCCTCAGCTCTACCAGCGCCTGATCAAGGCGGCCGGAAGCCAGTCAGCGGCGCTGCGCCGCAGTTTTCTGCTGCTGCTGTTGGCCGCCGCCGCGCAGGGTCTGGCGCTGGCCTGCCTGTTTCCGCTGCTGGCAGCGCTGTTCAACCACTCCGCCCCCGCCGATAGTCTGCTGTGGCTGGCCGTGATGAGTGCGCTAAGCCTGCTGACGTTGACGCTGCGCTGGTTCGGCCAGGGCTTTGAGTACAACGGCCAGATGGCGGCCGCGACCCATGAAATCCGCATGGCGCTGGGGCAGCAGCTCAGACGTATGCCGCTGGAGCACCTGCAACAGCAGCGCACCGGGGAAGTCAGTGCGCTGCTGCTGGGCAATGTTGATGAGAACCTGAACTACACGGTGGCGATTGCCAATCTGATCATGCTGGCGACGGTGACGCCGCTGGTCGTGATGCTGACGTTGCTGGCTATCGACTGGCGCTTGTCGCTGATGCTGCTACTGGTGTTTGCCGCCATTGCCTGGCTTTACCGCCGACGCAACCCGCATCAGCGTGCCGCCATGCAGGCGCTGGATCAGGCGCAACAGGCTGCTCACGCCGATATCGTCGACTATGTGCAGGGATTAGCGTTACTGCGCACCAGCTGCTGCCACGCGGAAAAAGCGCAACGTCTGCAACAGAGCCTGCGACAAGTGGAACAGGTACAAACCGCGGCACATCGTCAGGGCGCGGCGTCCCAGGTGGCCATCGGCAGCGTGGTGGAGATAGGCCTGATCGCCCTGGTGATGATAACGGTACATCAGGTGGTGAGCGGCACGCTGGATCTCAGCGTGCTGGCGGCCCTGGTGGTGATCATGGTGCGTTTTTCGGAGCCGATGACCACGCTCCTGGGTTACGCCACCATCGTCGAGCTGATCGCCACCGCACTGCAACGGATTGAGGCCCTGCTGGCGGTTGAGCCGCTGCCCGTACATCAGCCCGCCGCCACACCGCAGGACGCCACGATCCGCATCGACAACCTGAGTTTTCAGTACGCGCAGGGCAACGCCCCCGCACTCCAGGCTATCTCACTAACCCTTGCGGCAAACAGCATGACCGCGCTGGTTGGCCCATCCGGGTCGGGGAAAACCACCCTCAGCCAGTTGATCATGCGCTATGCCGATCCGCAGCAGGGCAGCATTACGCTGGGCGGCGCGGATATTCGTCACATTCCGGCCCGAACGCTGTACCAGCAGATCGCCGTGGTCTTCCAGGATGTGTATCTGTTCGATGACACCTTGTTTAACAACATCCGCATGGCACGCCCGGATGCCCACGAGGATGAGATTGAAGACGCGGCGCGTAAGGCGCACTGCCTGGACTTTATCGAACGGCTGCCGCAGGGCTGGCAGACGCGGATGGGGGAAAGGGGCGGGCATCTTTCCGGCGGCGAACGTCAGCGTATTTCACTGGCACGCGCCCTGCTGAAAAATGCCCCGGTGGTGATTCTGGATGAACCCACCGCGGCACTGGATACCGAAAGCGAGCGCGCCGTGCAGCGGGCAATTGATCATCTGGTACAGAATAAAACGGTGCTGGTGATCGCCCACCGGCTGTCGACTATCGCGGCGGCGGATCATATCGTGGTGCTGGAGCAGGGCCGCGTGGCAGAGCAGGGAAAACACAGCGATCTGCTGCAAAAAGGCGGGAGATACTGCGCATTATGGCAAGCTCAGCAGGCGGTAAAACGCTGGGGAAACCGGGCATAAACGCCGTCACGAACAGGCCACCGCAAGGTGGCCTGCTCTGTTTTAGAAGCGGTATTCACCGCCAAAGACCCACGTCCGGCCGCGTGCCGTGGTATTGATCGACACCCCTTCTGCGGCGTTGCTTAAGTCCTGATTCATACGGTTTAACGCATCGGCATAGTTCTTATTCGCCACGTTCTGCACGGTGAGGCGCAGTTCCATATTGTCCGTCACCTGGTAGCTGCTGTAGATATCAATAATGGTCGGCACCTTTGGCATATCGATCTTGTGCACGGAATTGGTATCGACATTAATGCCTTCGGTATCAAGACGTTTCGATCTACCGGTGTACTTAATCAGGCTGCCCAGCACCAGCTTCTGGTCAAAGAAGCGAGCACCGAGATCCAGCGTCACATAACGCTGTGGCAGGTCGCTGATGTCGTCGTATCCGAAATCCTGCGTTGAGCTGGCCAGCGAGGTCGGCTGGTTGGTGTACTGCTCACTGTAGGAGAGGTTCACATAGGCAACTTGCGCATCGTAGCTCAGCTCCGCTTCGTAGCCGTTGGCGGTAACCGGGGTTGCCGAGTTGGTAAATACACGGGCGTTAAAACCGCTGGCTGAGTTGTCGATATCTTTACACAGCGCACCGTCGGTGCACAGGAAGAAGGATTCCCCGGCGATATAGCCCTTGGTGCGCGTACGGTAAGCCAGCGCTTTCAACATCAGCTTATCGTCTTGCAGCAGCAGCCCGTCCTTCACCACGTTAAAGCCCAGCTGCCAGGTTTCGGCTTTCTCCGGCTTGAGGAACGGGTTCATTGACGCGCCCCCTTCATTAGAGAAGAACACTTCCTGCACGTTAGGGGCGCGTGACGAGCGGCTGTAAGTGGCGAACGGTTGCAGCCACGGCGTCACCTGGGCCGACAGCGTCACCGACGGGTTAACCGCTTTATGGTCGAGATCCAGCCGCGCTTCGCCCTGCGGGAAGCAGCGTTCATCATCAGCACAGGCCGGTTTCACGCCGTTCACCTGGCTGCGCGTGTAGTTCAGATTGAGATCCAGTTGGTAGATGTCTTTATTGATCGTCAGCCCGGTATATAAAGCACTGATCTTCTGCGATCCGCTGGGAGCAAACGCATTGCGCCCGGTGACATATTCCTGCTGAAACTGGCGCGTGTAGTCGGTATCAATGATCTTCCCGCCCAGCAGGAAGGTGAGATCGTAATCTGCCAGCGAGAAGCGGCTGGTATTGCTGGCATCAATGGCGTTGGATTTATTGGTGCTGGAGGCGCTGTTAAAGTTTGAAATCGAGTCAAACTCATAGTTCTGATTGGAACGACTGCTGCTGAGCAGCAGATTCACGTCCACCAGCTCAGACAGCGGCGAGAAGTGATACTTCAGGTAGTAATCTTCGCTGGTGATGTCACGGCGCGTGTATTTACTGTCGTACGTACGTGCGCTGAACTCAATATTGTTATCCGCGTTCGGGCTGAAATCGAGCTTATACAGCTGCGACCTTGGCTCCTGCTTCATGTAGTTGCTGTCTTCACCAATCAGGTCTTTACTGTCCTGCCCGGCACCGTTTTTCCAGGTTGGATAGGTGGTGGTGCGGCTTAACCCAACTAAACCACCCAGATGACCGCCGTTACCGAAGGTCTCTGTTTTTCCGGCCACCGCCGTCATGCCGCTACGCCCCATGCCGTTATTGCCCAGCGAGAAGCGCGTCAACACGCCGACCTGGCGATGGTCCTGCACCACATCGTCAACACCGATGGTGCGCATATTGGCACTGCCCGCCAGCGCGTTAATCCCCTGCGATCCGGCGCTGGTACCACGCGTAATATCCACGCCCGCCAGGAAGTTAGGGTCAATCAACACCGCAGCCGAACTGTTGGTGCCCGCGTGGTAGCTGGTGGGTGCCATGCCGTAATAGGTCTGTGTCACGCCATCGACCATCGTGTTGACACGGCCCAGCCCACTCATCCCACGCACATTGACGGTTACCGCACCCTGTAATGGGTCAAGCTGGGTAAAGGTGCCGGGCACGCTGCGCAGCGTACTGTCGAGGCTTTGCAGTTTTTTACTCGCCACGCGCGAGCTGACGGCACCCGGCGTGGTAAAGGTCAGCTCAGAGGACCCCACATCCTCCTGCTTTTTTTCTTTACTGGAGTCAGATACCGATAAAGTTGAAAAAACGGTACTGCCCTTTTCCCCTTCGGCAGCGCTGGTGACGGCAGGTATAACAAGGCAACTTGCCAACGCGCAGTTGGCTAAGGATAAATGTTTCAACGCGGTGCTCCTGAAGAATGATTATTGTTGTTATCGCTGTAGATCAAAAAACTGAAGGCCTGCGCCGAATCTTTCAGGCGCGAATAGCGGCCGGCATGGCCGCCGTGGCCCGCCTGCATATTGGTGGTTAACAGCAGCAGGGGATTCGGACGGGTATTCACTGCACGCAGGCGGGCCATGTATTTTGCCGCCTCCCAGTAAGGCACGCGGGAGTCATACAGACCGCTGGTCACCAGCATGCTGGGGTAAGGCTGCGCCCGCAGGTTGTCGTAAGGGCTCCAGGCTTTGATCGCCTGATACGCGCTGGCATCCGCCGGATTGCCCCACTCCTCAAACTCCTGTGGCGTCAGCGGCAGCGAACTGTCCAGCATGGTGTTAAGCACATCGACAAACGGCACCTGCAACACCACCGCGTGGAACAGTTTGGGTGCCTGATTAACCGCCGCCGCCACCAGCAACCCACCCGCGCTACCGCCCATGGCGTACAGTCGCCCGGCAGAGCCAAACCCCTGTGCAACCAGCCCCTGTGCGGCATCGTTAAAATCATTGATGCTGTTCTGCTTGTGGGTTTTCTTACCGTTGAGATACCAGTCAATCCCCTTCTCTCCCCCACCGCGCACATGCGCGATGGCAAAGACGAAGCCCCGATCGAGCAGACTGAGGCGCGGCGCACTGAAGGCCACATCCATGCTGATGCCGTAGGCACCGTAGCCGTACACCAGCAGTGGATTCTTCCCTTTGTTAAACAGATCCTTGCGGTACACCAGCGATACCGGGATCGCCTGCCCGTCCCTGGCTATGACGCTGACAAATTCACTCTGATACTGACGCGGGTCCACACCGGGAAGCTGCTTCTGATGCACCAGGCGCGTCTGATTGCTGCGCAAATCCCACTGGTAGTAACCCAGCGGTTTATCCAGCGAGGAGTAGAGGTAATTAAACACGCCCGCCGCCGCGCGCGAATTCGTTCCCGGCCGGGCCATATAGCTTTTGTCGGGGAAATCCAGGCTCTGCCATTCACCGCTGGAGAGGGCAAGCTTCGCCAGGCGGGTCTGCCCGTCCACCCGGCGCGCCACCACCAGCCACTGGTCAAACAGGAAGAAATTCTCTATCTCGCTGTTAGCGTCGGGGGCCACCAGGCTTTGCCACTCATCTCCCGGCTGACGGAAGGTATAAAGACCGAAATGCTTGTCGGCGTGGTTGCTGCGCACGGTGAACTGACCGTTGTTGTGGTCGAGGTAATACTCCTGACCGTTGACCCGCTGGCGAACCCGCTGTGGCCGGGCATCGGCATCAGCCAGCGGCAGCACCTGTACTTCTGAAGTGTCATTGCCGCTCAGCAGGATAAGTAGATACTCACCGGAGGCCGAGCGGGCAATGCCGGTAAACAGGCTTTCATCCCGCTCCTCATAGACCAGCCGATCGGGACGGTCGCCCGCCAGCGTATGTTGCATCACCCGATACGGCGTCAGCGTTTGCGGATGATTCACCACATAAAACAGCGAGTGTCCGTCCCGGCTGAATACCACCTCGCCAGACGTATTGTTGAGGGACTGAGGCAACCACTGCTGACGCTGGATATCCAGCACGCTGATCTGATTCTGCCCGTCACCGCGTGTATCTTCAGCAATCGCCAGATAGCGGTTATCCTCACTGACCGCATAACGCGAAAGGCTGTAATACGCATGCCCTTTGCTGCGCTCACGGGCATCCAGCACCACATCCCAGCGGTCACTGCCTTTTTTCTGGCGTAACAACTGCGGATAGTTAGCGTGCTGCGCAAAGGTGCTGCGCCAGGTCACGTCGTTGTTCTGCCAGGGTTGGGCGTAGTTATCCTGCGCCTGGCGGGCACTCATCTCCTGGTAGAGGGTCTGCGTTAATGTCTGCCAGCGCCGGGACTGCTGAGCGGCGTAATCGTTCTCCGCCGCTAAATACGCCATCACCGCCGGGGCTTTGCGCCGATCGTCACGCAGCCAGTGATAGTTGTCCTGCCGCACATCACCATGAGTGGTGACGCTGAACGCAGTGACCGGTGCCACAGGCGGAGAGGTGGATTTTTCGGTAGCAGCAAGACAGGGTGCCAACATCATGCTGGCAACCAGGACCCAAAGGTATTTCATGGAATAAGACTCTCAGTCAGCGTGAAATCATGATTTCTTCAAATCGAAACTTACTGGCAGCGTGATGCGATAGCGCCCGGCTTCCAGTAGCGATGCGGGCGGTGGCGGCAGCGGTGATGCCCGTTGCAACATGGCCAGCGCTTCACGATCGAGCGCAATGGTGCCTGATGAACCGGCCAGCTGGCTGGCAATCACCGCACCGCTGTCGCTGACGGTAAATGTCACCCTGGCAACCCCTTCACGGCCACGGCGCTTTGCATCCGCCGGATACTGTTTCACCCGATTGAGCGCGCCCATCACCAGCCCTTCCCAGGTCATCTGCGCCTCTGCGTTACGCGCGGCATCGCTTTCTACCGGGGCTGCCGTGGTCGCGGCCTGCTTCAGTTGCGGCTGCGGCGCGGCCTGGCTGGTAACGGTGGCATTCCCGGCCATCGCCTGCTGGTTAAGCCGGTTTTCACGCTGAACATCACGTTTTTTTACCGGTTTCGGTGCGGGCGGTCGGGGTTTGAGCTGTGCCAGTTCACCGTCATCTGCCTCCACCACTTTCGGCGTGTCGACTTTCTCCGGTGTCACCTGCGCTTTTGAGGCATCCACTTTGCGCTGCTGATTCACCCCGGTGGGCAGCGTGGGCTGACTGATAGCCGTTTGCGCTTCAGGCGCAAATGCCAGCATCACCGCAGCCGGAGCCGCCAGATCCACCGTCTGTTTTTCAAAGGTGACAACGGCAAACAGTGCCAGCAGCAGATGGGCGATCAGGCTGAGTGCTGCGCCTTTGCTCCACGGCTGTTTGACATGCAGATGCGCTTCGTTCAGCAATACGGCCATCAGGGTGACATCGCCGGGAGATACCAGACGTAGTCGCCCTCTGCGGCCTGCACTTCTGTGCCGCTGGCGGCAAGGATCACCACCACTGGCGCCGGACCGTTAAGGTCAGCCATATGGAGTGGTACGCCGAGGTTTTTGGCCGCGTGGTAGCTACCGGCAATCAGCAGCGCAGGTTTGGCGGCATTTAGCAGCTGTTGCGCCATGATGCGGTCCCGGTTCTGCTGTACCGCCAGCATGGATTTGAGCTGAGAGCGATCCATTTTCCCATCGTGCATCGCCACAATGGCCGAGGACAGCGCACGGATCACCGCCGGGGAGCTGCTGCGTTCTCCGGGAGGGAACTGCGGTGTTTCATAGAGTTTGTTGACGTCATCACGGCTGAGATTCGCCGCCAGCAGCGGGTAATCGGCAAACAGCGCGGTGAGCACCACGCCGCGATACAGCGGCCAGGGCCAGCCGCTGTTCCAGTTCAGCAGCTCCTGCACTCGCTGCTCGCGAATGTAAGGGCTGTCTTTCAGACCCCGTTGCAGGTCTTTTACCGCTGCCTGCTGATCGCTGGCGATCATCTCCAGCAGCACACTCCCCTGCGGGCGCTTTTCTGCCAGCCGGGTCATCAGCCACTGTTCGATTTCATGGTGTGATGCCTCACTGTGGTTTTCACCGACAATCACCATTCCAGCCGTGCTGAGGCGCTCAACTAACGCCTGTGGCGATAGCGTCTGGCGCGAACTGAGGAGGCTGATGTGCGACGTTTCCATCACGGCACGGCTGAGTTCAGCCTGCGGTTTAGCCGCTGGTTGCTGGCAGGCGGTAAGCAGCGAGGCAAGCGCAGCCAGCAGGCTGGCTGCAACAATTTTTGTTTTCATCATATTTTTCTGTGGCTTCATGCCAGTCTTCTCGCGAAGACTCCCCAAAAGGCGCTGCAAGGCAGCAAAAAACAAGACACTAGTGTTTTTGCAAATAAGGATCAATATGATTATCACTCTCATTTACATTCTGCTAGCAAAAATAGCACGAATTGTTGTCAGGAGTGTTAACTCAACCTCAGGGAGGGAGAACGATCAGAAAAGGGAATGGTTAACCAGATACAAGGCCTGCTGACCGTCGGCCAGCAGGCGCTGATGGAACGCCAGTACGCTGTCAGGCGTCAGCGCCCGCAGGTCATTGATATCAGGCTGAGGCGTGATCTGCTGCGCCCGCAGCCAGCGATAGCGGCTGGCCTCAAGCAGCCCGGCGGGCACCTGCTGCTGTTCCGCCAGCACTATCTGGCAGGTTTCCCACAGCGCCTCTGCGCTGAGCGCTGCCAGCTCGCTATTCATCTGCACCAGGAAGCGGTCAATGCGCGCCGCCAGCTCTGCCTTGGTGAGATACGGGGATTGCAGCGCAAACAGGATGCCTGCCTGCCCCGCTGCCTGATAGAAACGACAACTCACCACATAGCCAATGTTCTGTTCCACGCGCAGGCGCTGGAAAAACAGCGGCTGATAAATCATCGCCAGCAGCTGCCAGGCGGCCAGGCACGCCGTACTCTCTTCCACCAGCGGGCAGAAGCGCAGCAGTGCGGCCTCCGGGCTGCGGGTCGCCACCCGGTATTCGGACTGAGGGGGCAAGGGTTGCGGCAGCGCACTCACCGCAGGATTGATCAGCGCCGGAAAGGCACTCAGCAGGCAGGCCAGCTGTTGATGCAGCTCGCGGTCGCCGCCCTCCAGCAGCGCCCGCCAGGGGAGATTGAGCGGCGTCCGATCGCCTGCGGGGGCGTGCAGCATCTGCAACCGTTCCGGCAGTGCACCCAATAGCGCCCGCACGGCAATATCATCGTGCAGCGCCTGCCGCTGGCGCAGAAACTCACGCTCACCGCGTGCGACCGCCGCAGGCGGGATATCCGCCAGCAGTGCGTTGAGCGATGCCAGCGTGTTGACCATCAGCGCAGATTCTCCCTGTAACTGGATCAGCCAGCGCCCCTGCGGACAAGTGATCGCCAGCTCGCCCCCGCGATGAACGCAGCCCGCCGCCAGCGCCCGCAGACGGGCCTGCATGACCAGCCCCCAGTGTGCAGGCAGGTCGCCTTCAGGGCTGAGTAGCAGCACGGCGGGCGTTTCATCACGGCGATGATGGGGCAGCGACACCTGACGTGCAGGCAGCGCGGGGGAGGCAGACGCCTGTGGCTGTGGAAAGAACACGAACGCCTCACCCGCTGCATCCGGCTGCACCGCCGGACGCCTTCCCGGCTGGCAGGCCAGCGTCCACCCCTGCACATCGCGCTGTGCCAATGGGGCGCTATCAGTAATCGATAGCCGCGATAAGGGCGCGGCGGAAAGCCGTGTGAACAGTGCTGCGCCGTCGTCGCCCCCGGTGCGGGCCGGGGCAAAACCAAAGGCACTTTCACGCAGCTGATCCATCACGGACAACTGTGCAAAATGGCGGCTGGACAACTGCGCATAATGAGCACGCTGCGTTGGCGTCAGTCGAGTCAGCTGTGCCAGCCAGTGATGCACCCGCGCTTCAGCCCGGTCGGCATCCCCGGCCTCCACCAGTAGCAGTTCAAGGGTGATCACCGTCTGCTGTGCGCTGCGATACGGCAGCAGCAGGCGGGCACCGTCGCACAGCGCCTGCTCACGCAGCATGGCCATCAGACTGCCCGGCGCTTCATCCAGCAGAAGCTGGCGCAGCAACACCAGCCCGCCGTCGATCCGCTGATCAAGCAGAAAAGAGAGGCGCAGCCGCGGTGCACCGTTCAGTTGCAGGGCGATATCACACTCAGCAGCAGGCACTAACGCGGGCAGTTCGGGCGGCATGACTGCGCCCACCGGGAAAGCGTCGGCGGCCTGTTGGGCCAACTGCAACAGCGCTTCTATCGGCTGCGGTCCCTGCAGCCACAGCGTCACGGTATCCGCATGGTAATAGCGCTGATGGAACTGTTGCAGCGCCGCACGCAACTCGGTTGTGTCGTTACCAAAAACCGCCGCATTGCCCGTCTGGAAGCGCTGCCACTGATGGGCAGCAAAGGCGGCACTCAGCGCCGCATCACACAAGGTGTCCTGATGGTCAGCCAGCAGGCGGCATTCGGCATCAATGGTCGCGACTTCCTGGCGGATGGCGGTGGCAGACAACAGCGGTGCCACCAGCATATCCGTCAGGCGGGGCAGCGCATCGGCCAGTTGTTCGGGGCCGCACTCGAAAAAGTACGCGGTGCTGCTGCCGAGCGTGGTGGCATTCAGCCGCCCTCCTCGGGCGGGCAGCCAGGCCATTAACCTTTGGTCATCCTGAAACCTCTGGCTGCCGGCAAACAGCAGATGCTCAAGCAGATGTGCCAACCCCGGCCAGGCATCCGGTTCATGATGGCTTCCCACATCCACCTGCATCAACGCGGCGGCACGCGTGGCTTGCGGGTCTGAGATCAACTCAACCCGTAAACCGTTGTGCAAGCGCCGCTGTTGATGCTGCATGCGTCAGACCTTGAAGATCAGCTGAGCATTCACCCGCTCAGAGTTAGCGCGGTTGCGGAACTGCAGCTGGCTGACCTGAATGTTGGTGCAGTTGGCCTGTTCACGCGCTTCCAGGATCATATGGTGATGCTCTGATTTGCTGCACACCGGGTCGGCATTATCCGCATCGCCAGTCAGCATAAACGCCTGGCAGCGGCAGCCGCCGAAATCCTTCTCTTTTTCCGAGCAGGAGCGGCAAGGCTCCGGCATCCAGTCAAAGCCGCGATAGCGGTTGAAGCCAAACGAGTTAAACCAGATGTCCTGTAAGCTCTGCTCCAGCACCGACGGGAACTGCACCGGCAGCTGACGCGCACTGTGGCACGGCAGCGCCATCCCTTCCGGCGTCACGCTGAGGAAGATCGCTCCCCAGCCGCCCATACAGCCTTTCGGGCGTTCTTCGTAATAATCAGGCGTGACGAACAGCAGGTTCGCGAGGTTATCGCTGGCGGCCATTTTCTCGCGATAGCTGTGCACCACGGCTTCCGCCCGCTCAATCTGGTCACGCGTGGGCAGCAGCCCTTCACGGTTGAGCTGCGCCCAGCCGTAGAACTGACAGGTTGCCAGCTCAACGTCATCCGCTTCCAGCTCGATGCAGAGTTCGATAATCCGGTCGATCTGGTCGATATTGTGGCGATGCAACACAAAGTTCAGCACCATCGGATAGCCGTGCGCTTTCACCGCGCGCGCCATCTCCAGTTTCTGCTGGAAGGCTTTCTTTGACCCTGCCAGTGCCGCATTCAGCACTTCGTCGCTGGCCTGGAAGCTGATCTGAATATGATCCAGCCCGGCGTCGGCAAAGGCATCGATCTTCTTCTGCGTCAGGCCGATCCCGGAGGTGATCAGGTTGGTGTAAAAACCCAGATCGCGCGCGGCCTTGATCAGTTCAGGCAGATCTTTACGCACCAGCGGTTCCCCGCCGGAGAAGCCGATCTGCACTGCGCCCATCGCCCGTGCCTGTTTAAACACCTCGATCCACTGCGCGGTGGTCAGCTCTTTTTCCTGCTGCGCAAAGTCCAGCGGGTTAGAGCAGTACGGGCACTGCAACGGGCAGCGATAGGTCAGCTCGGCCAGCAGCCACAGCGGCGGTTTTACAGCAGGATTAAGCGGGTTCACGGAAAATAATCCACTTCTGTTCACGCGCGGCGGCGAAGAAATCTTTCACATCATCATCCACGCCGCCCGCTTCCGGGAAACGGGTGTTCAGCGCCTGGATAATCTCTGCCAGCGTACGTTGCCCGTCCACCAGCTCGAGGATCATCGTGGCGCTGTCGTTCAGTTTTGCCATGCCTTCCGGGTAGAGGATCACATGGCAGCCCTGCACTTCTTCCCACTGCAGGCGGTAACCGCGACGAAACATCGGGGTAGTTTGTTCATTGATCACAGCAGTTTTCCTTTGTGCCAGACCGGCTGATCCGTGACGGTATGGTACGGCGGGCGGTTAAGGGCGTAAGCCATGGTCATGGCGTCCAGCATGCTCCACAGAATATCGAGTTTGAACTGCAGGATTTCCAGCATACGTTGCTGTTTTTCCACCGTGTCGCAGTATTCCAGCGCCAGTTGCAGGCCATGCTCCACGTCGCGGCGCGCCTGGCTGAGTCTGCCACGGAAATAACCGTAGCCCTCTTCTTCAATCCAGGTGTAATGCTGCGGCCAGCTGTCCAGGCGCGACTGGTGGATCTGTGGGGCAAAGAGTTCGGTCAGTGAGCTACAGGCCGCTTCCTGCCAAACGGCGCGGCGGGCGAAACTGACGTAGGCATCAACGGCAAAGCGCACGCCGGGCAGTACCATTTGTTCAGACAGCAGCACCTCGCGATCAAGACCGACCGCCTCACCCAACCGCAGCCAGGCTTCGATACCGCCATCGCTGTCACCCTGACCATCATGGTCAAGGATGCGCTGCACCCATTTACGTCGGGTTAGCGGGTCCGGGCAGTTCGCCATAATCGCCGCATCTTTCAGCGGAATGCTGGTCTGGTAGTAAAAGCGGTTCGCTACCCAGCCCTGGATCTGCTCACGCGTTGCTTCACCGTTATGCATGGCGATATGGAACGGGTGATGGATATGGTAATAAGCGCCGCGATCGCGCAGCGCCTGTTCAAACTGTTGCGGGGTCATCAACGTCGGATTGGTCATAGTTCAATACTCATGCCGTCATAACTGACCTCAATGCCTCGCCGGGTCAGCGCCTGGCGCTCAGCGGAGGACTCATCAAGGATCGGGTTGGTGTTGTTAATATGGATCAGGATTTTACGCTGCGCAGGCAGCTCGCTGAGTACCGCCATCAGCCCCTGCTCTTCGCCCAGCGCCAGATGGCCCATATCACGGCCGGTATTACGCCCGACGCCGGTGGTAGCCAGCTCGTTGTCCTGCCACAGCGTGCCGTCGATCAGCAGGCAGTCGGCCTGCGTCATCAACGCCAGTAGCGCAGCATCCGGTTCACCCAAGCCTGGCGCATACAGCAGTTTGCTGCCAGTGGTGGTGTTTTCAATCATCAGCGCAATATTGTGGCCGGGCAGCGGTCGTCCGCGATACGGCGAATACGGCGGCGCATTGCTGAGGATCGGAATCGCGGTAAAACGCAGTGCCGGGCAGACGGCCACGGAAAAGGGTTCCGCGGGCTGGATGGCGTGATGCACTAATCCACCGTTCCAGTGCTTCAGCATGGTAAAGATCGGAAAGCCACTGGTCAGATCCGCATGCACTTCCGGGGTACACCACACGGAATGCGGGCAGCCTTCACGCAGGTTCAGCAAGCCGGTGCAGTGATCGATCTGGCTGTCGGTAAGGATAATCGAGCCGATCGCCGTACCGCGCAATACGCCCTGTTTATGCAGCTCAGGGTTGGCCGCAATCTGGTGGCAGATATCAGGCGAGGCATTACACAGCACCCAGTCGGTGCCGTTATCACTGACCGCAATCGAGGATTGGGTACGTGCGGTGGCCGGAACGCTACCGTCACGGACACCCTGGCAGTTGGGACAATGACAGTTCCACTGCGGGAAACCGCCGCCTGCCGCAGAGCCGAGGACTTTGATTTTCATGGGTAAACCGGGAGAAGGAATAAAAATGCCTGCTACAGCGCAGGCATCCACATTACTTGCCTGAATCGTTCGAGTTACAGTTGCAGCTCAAAGTATGATGACCAGGCATTAGCCTAAATAATTCGAGTTGCAGCAAGGCGGCAAGTGCGAGAATCCTCGGGAGCTTACTCAGGTAAGTGACCGGGGTGAGCACACGCAGCCAACGCAGTTGCAGCTTGAAGTATGACGGCTAATTAGCGGTTTGAGATGTATAAGGTAACTTCTAAGCCCAGACGCATATCGATAAAGGTCGGTTTAGTCCACATAGTAATATCCTCAAGGTGTTTAAAAAACAGGCGATATACTCCAGTTTCGTAGAGTAATCGGCATGTTGTCAAATTACAGGAATTTGGCGGCACAGATGTTGCGCCTATGATAAATCGATATCAACCCTAAAATCTGCACGGTTTATGCTGTTTTGAACTATTTGGTTCAAAAATCAGGCGTTATTCTTTCCAGGTTTTTCGCAAGACCCGCAGCCAGTTAGCGCGACACAGCTTGTTCAGCAGTGCATCGTCATAGCCCGACTGACGCAGTGCGGCCAGCAGACGGGGCAGCCCGGTAACGTCACCCAGATCATCGGCCAGGTTGATACCGTCGAAATCAGAACCGAAGGCAACACGATCTTCCCCCAGTTTCTCCAGCAGGTAATCCAGATGCTGCACCATGACGCTGAGCGGCATATCGCCGTCACGTTTGCCATCGCTGCGCAGAAAAGAGGTACCGAAATTCAGCCCGACCAGTCCGTCGCTGTCGGCAATCGCGCCCAGCTGAGCATCCGTCAGATTACGTGGCTGAGGGCATAAGGCGTGCACGTTAGAATGGCTGGCGACCAGCGGTGCTGTACTCAGCCGCGCCGTTTGCCAGAAGGCTTTTTCGTTCATATGCGACAGATCGATCATCAGCCCACGCTGGTTGCAGGCCCGGATCAACCGCTCTCCGGCGTCAGTCAGCCCTGCTCCGGTATCCGGCGAGCCAGGGAAGCTGCCGTTAATGCCCACGCCAAAACGGTTAGGCAGATTCCAGAACGGCCCGATGCTGCGCAATCCGGCCTGCTGCCAGCGATCCAACTGGCTTAAGTCATCATCCAGCGCTTCCGCCCCTTCAATATGCATCACCATCGCCAGCACGCCGCTGGCGATACAGTGTTCAATCTCGCTGACGCTGCGGCAGATTTTTGCCTGGCCTGCCGACTGTGCTTCCAGCTGCTGCAAAATCGCCATCTGCTGTTCGGTGATCGCCAGCGGATCATGCACCTCCGCCTGGCGCGTGGGAAATTTCGCCACGTAGTCAGCGGGTGGCACAAAGACGGCAAACAGCCCACCCGCAAAACCGCCCTCACGCAT
This sequence comes from Erwinia sp. MYb416, assembly GCF_037479575.1. NCBI lineage: Bacteria > Pseudomonadati > Pseudomonadota > Gammaproteobacteria > Enterobacterales > Erwiniaceae > Erwinia > Erwinia sp. MYb416. The sequence goes on along the minus strand of NZ_JBBGYT010000441.1, from coordinate 255,304 downwards.
CCGCGCCAGGTCGAGATGCCCGCTCAGACGCTGATGCAGAAACGCCGCAACCGGGTTTTCAGGATGATGCAGCCACAGGTGCAGCAGTAGATCGTTATGGCCGTCAAAGATGGGAGTCGGAGAAGTGTGTGTCATGGGGGCGCCAGCGATGTCAGGAAGACAGATGATGATAGCGCAGATTAGGCGGAACAGGGGAATGCAAAACCAGGGCGGGCGCGAACCCGCCGCTGGCGGTTAACTTCCAAGACGGCTGGTGCGGGTTTTCACCGGCGCCACAGGCGGCGGCGTAGCCTCCAGCGGGCGGGCAACAATCCCGGTAATACTCTCCATCGACTTGAAGGTGCAACTACAGTTCAGGTTCTGGCACTGATGATAACGCTCCTTGGTTTCGCTGCTGAGAATACGGCTGGAACGGGCATGGCTGTTATGTTGGCAAATCGGGCATGGCATCATGGTTGACCTCCAATGGTCATCAGTTAAACTCACACATTGTGAATAAAACTAATTATATTCACTTTAAGTGAATCATCAAGTGGTTTTTTCACTTCCTGTGACTTTACTCGGTTTAACGTCAATGTCCCAGGTTTCACCACCCACCGATTTTTCCAGGTTCACCGTTGTACGAAATCCATTATTATCAATCACATGATTCACTTTGATTACTGTCCACTGTTGGGCATCAATCATCGTTTTGAACCCGCTCAACCGTATCGGTGTTTCCGGTATCAACACCGGCATTCCTTGAGCAATCACAAAACTCATGCTAGCGGTCATCGCCTGGCGTTTCTTCCAGTCAGCCTTCGCGGCTTCCATCGCCTCTTCCTGCGTTTTAAATACCCCAGGTATCAGAGCATAACGTTCATAAAGCGGCTGCGGGATGTCCTGCCTGGCCGCGCCGGGAAAACGATCGGGTTGGTTTTCAGGAATGACTCGGAACACTCTCACCGTGCCACTGCTGGCTTTATCGAGCTGCATCCATTTGGCCTTAACGCCACTAAAATGCATCTGTGATACCACCTGATAATCATGCTTATCACCGTCTTTACGTGTGAGCAGAAGTTGTGGGATCGCCTGCCCGCTGACGGTTTTGTTCGCCCCCCGTACCAGCATCAACACTTTGTCCTTCTTGATCGTGACCGTTGCACCATATTTTGTCGCCATCGTGGTCAGAAATTGCGCATCGGTAAGACCACTCTGATCTTCATGATCAATCTCAATTGAGGCCAGTTCATCAGCCACTTCAGCCCCAAGTTCATTGCGTTTCGCAATCTGCAATACCATGGCCCCCAGTGTGGTCTTATCGTATGAATGGTTTCCCTTTTCCATTAACGAATCACTCAGATTGGCGCTGCGCCCGACCAGCTTCAACTGATCGGGAGCACCGCTGTGATGCAACTCTTCAATAACAAAATCCCCTTTGCAGAACAGTGGCCTGCCCTGCCAGCCGATATACACCCGCAGGATAGCGCCACGCTGCGGCATCATGATCCTACCATCACTGTCATCCAGTAACAGCGTCAGCGCGTCAGCTTCTAAACCGCGAGCATCATCAATGGTCATACTCAGCAGGCGTGGCCGCAGGTTCTCAGTAATATCCAGATTATTCAGTAGGATCAGATAATCAGGTGCCAACGGCGCACCGATATCCACCGGTAAACTGTTATTCATAAGATGCTCCCTGCCAGGGTTGAGACCTGGGAACTCACATTGCCGTAAATTCGCTCCGCCTGCTGTTTGAGATCACCAAACATGGCACTTCTCGATTCATCGACTCGTTTCAGTTTTAGCGTAAAATTGATCTTCCGGGCCGTGCCGTTTTCCAGTAAGTCAGCATGTACACCGTTGATATTTTCAATGACAAACATGCCATAAAGAAATCCTTCACCATTGAGTAAAGGCCATGCCTGCCCCGCTTCTGCTATATCCATCAGCGCCGCCAACGCAGGAGCTCCCCCGGTGATTTCCGGGCGTAACTCGCCCAGCAACGTGATGTTTTCATCGCCGACACCGAGAAACTGTTGTGCCGGGCGAGTACCAATACGGCTGCCCGCTGCCCAACGATACGCACTTTCCTGCGTCATCGTCTGAAATGGCAAAGTGCGACGTTTAAAAATAAACATGCCGAGTATCATCATCATAGTTTATTGCCCCCAGAAGCTGCTGCGTTGGTTGATAGCGGCACGCGCCTGCGTTTGCTGCTGATGGTTGTCGATCATCGTGCGAACCTCCGCTTCCCCCATGCTTGTAGGAACGTTGATCACATAGCTGCTGTTAAAGGTGTTCTGCTGGCTGTTGCTGGCGCTGCCCGAAGTGACGGGTTGATAGCGGGCACCGCCAAAGGCGACAGGCGCGGGAGTATCCGGCGCAGCAAAGTCTGCGCCCCCCAGGGCGACCGAGGGACGTTGTGCTGACGGATCGTCATTCAGCGAGATTTTGGCATCGGACGATTTTTTATCGATGACTCCGAGTTTTTCCAGCAGCCAGCTGACTTTCCCACCGAGCGTACGTAAAATCGTCAGGGGTAAACTCAATCCATTTACCAGGGCCTCACCGACAAAACGCCCAAGATTCCCCAGCTGCTCCAGCTTCTGCGCCGTCATTTCAATCGGTGAGAAAAACGCCTTTATACTGTCAAAAGCACTGTCAATCTGCTTACCTGCCTCATCAAAAATGACCGTTAACGGTTTAAATGCCTCGAATAGTGGCGTCAGCACAGCACTGATCCCTTCAACCACCCCGCCAAAGAACGCGCTGAGCGGCTCCCAGTACTGGTAAATCAACGCAGCAGCGCCGACGATAGCAGCAATCACAATCCCTATGGGCAACGTGATCGCCCCCAGCGCCGCAACAATCGCCCCGCCAGCAAAAGTAAACACGCTACTTAGAATCCCGGCACCCGCCATCAACAGATTCAGGCCACTGAGTACCGGCACCACCACGGAACCGATCCCGCCGAGTGCGGCAATCAGCAGCCCGCCCCCCGCCACCAGTTGGGTGATCCCGCCTGCCAGCGTAGGGTTGTCCTGGATCCATTGATCAACGCCGGTTAACAGCCCGGTGGCGGTCTGCGTCAGGGAACGCAGCGTACCGTCCAGTTGGGTAAACACCGTCAGGCTGATGCTGTCGATCGCCGCATTAAGCTGGCCGATATCCCCTGCCAGATTATCAGCCTGTGGTGCTACAGCGGCTCCTGACGCTGCACTCACCACTGCAGTACCGGCAGTCGCCTGCTCATAGCCCGGTTTCAGCAGCTTTGCACCAAAGGAGGCAACGCCCATTGCCCGGCTGCTGAAGCTGCTGACTTTGTCCACGACCGCCTGCCCGGCCTGATAGCGCTGGCCGACATTATCCATACCCTTACTTAGCGTCTGCCGCCGCTCGCTGGCCTGCTGACGCCGTTCGTCTGTCCGCTGACGGGCGATCTGCTGCAACCGCTCCTCACTCAGCTTCAGCCCCTCTTTACGATGGCGCTGGTTGACCTCATCACTTAACGTGGCCGCCTTCAGGGCGATACGCTGCTGAAACATCGCATTACCGAGGGATTTGGTCTCCCCCGGCAGATCATTGAGGAACAAATTCGACCGGATCACCGCTTTGCGCAGGCCGTCCAGACCAAGGTTAATACTCATCGCTATTCTCCACTCTGCATGCCGCTGCGCACGATCGCCTTATGCCGCCAGTCGATCAGTTCCGCCAGCGACATGGGGTTCATTTCTGATGGCGGCCAGTGAAAAACGGTCGCAATGTCGGCCATCAGATCATCCACCGTCAGGTCGTCGGGCCAGCGGACGTGTCCGGCTTCGCGGATAAAAAACCGATCACCCTGCCACCGAGTTCGATCAGATCGACCGGGTCCAGATTCAGGCATTCTGATTTCGTCAGGTTCGGCAGGGTGATGCGTGGCAGCACGGTGATCAGTGCCTCAACGTCCGATCCGGCCAGATCCACCAGCCGGGTTCCGCGCAGTGCGCCGGCGTTGGGTTTGGTCACCTCTACGCTGGTAATCAGGGTTTCACCACGGGCAATGGGGGTCACCAGGGTGACCAGGTTGTCTTGCTGTTGCATGGACTTTCCTTACGTTTAGAGAGAATGCGGGGCGGGCATGCCCGACCCCTACGAATTGCCGATGTGGGGCGGGCAGGCCCAACCCCTGCGAATTGCCGATGTGGGGCGGGCAGGCCCAACCCCTGTGAATTGCCGATGTGGGGCGGGCATGCCCGACCCCTGCGGATTACGCCAGACCGATGTTCTGACGGTGCTGCGCCAGACGATCGACGCCGTTCACGATCTCAACCATGTTGATGGTGTCAATTTCGATCAGCGCCTTACCGTTCCAGGTCAGCTTGTAGTAAGTGCATTTGGTGGTGATTTTGGTTTCACTCTCTTCACCCTGCTTGCTCTCACCGAAGTCGAACTGCTGGTGCTTACCGCGCAGCTCTACTTCAACCGCCACCGTTTCATCGGTGTCGTCACGCTGATAAGAGCCCATAAAACGCAGCGGCACCGTTGCTCCGCCCCACTGGCTGAGAATGCGGTCATCCAGCCCGGCAATGGTCCATTCCAGATCCAGCGCATCGTCTTCCAGACCGTTATCAATGTGCGCCACGCCGTTCATACCGCCGCCGCGATAAGGGTCGAGTTTGCGTGCCAGTTTTGGCAGCGTCAGCGAGGTCACCACGCCCTGGTAGCTGTTGGCATCGTTAAACAAATTCAGGTATTTCAGTTTTTTTGGCAGTGCCATAAGAGTGTCTCCTTAGCTGTTGACGGAAGCGGCAAAGTTCGCCAGATAGCTGTCAGTAATGCGCTGGCGCAGCGTCATATCTTCCAGCGGCGGCACCGGGGTGTAGTCGTAGTCGATAAACAGTTTGCCCGCCTTCAGGGTTTCCTGGGTGTTGGCGCTTTCGTCGTACCAGCAGTTGGCGCCCAGTAAATACCCGGCGTTAATCAGCTCGCGGAATTTGGCATTGATACCGGCGATAATGTCGCGCACCAGCGTCGGTGACAGCGGTTTATCGTTGGCCCACATGTGCGCATCGGCCATCGTGTCAGCAATCACCTGCGCCGAGCGGGTGTAGTTTTCAAAGGCAAACAGCGGGTCATCGCTACAGGTGCGGTTGCCCCAGAAGCGGAAACCGTCTTTGCGGATGAGCGTGGTGACGCAGGCTTCGTTCAGCAGATCGGCATCGGTCCCTTCCTGTTGCAGGTCCCAGAATACCGAGGCGGAGACGCCCGTTACGCCGTTAACGCCAACGTTGGACAGGGTTTTATGCCAGCCGGTGTCGTTGTCGATTTTGGCGCGCAGGCCCAGCGCACGTGCGGTGGCATAAGCGGTATCTGCCGCGCTGGTCGTGGTGTTCCAGGCCACAAAGTCCGGCCAGATCACCATCAGCTCACGCTGGCTGAAGTTCTCGCGGTAAGCGATTGCCTCGGTAATGGTTTTGCAGCCATACGCCGAGATATAGCCGAAGGCGCGCAGCTGCTGGCAGACCGCTGCCAGTGCGGTAGACACCTCAAGAGAGTCATGGCCCGGTACACCGAGGATGCGCGGCTTAACGCCGAGATCGGTCTGCGCACTGAGCAGGGCTTTCATACCGGTATAGCGGCCGTTGGCATCGCTGCCGCCGATGATATTGCTGGTGGTTTCGGCAGCGTCTTGACCTTCCGCGACACGAACGACCACGGTGACCGGTTTGCTCTGGTCAGCAATGGCACGCAGCGACTGTGCCAGCGTACCTTTGGTACCGGCTTTGCCCACGGCGGCCAGTACATCGGTGATCAACACCGCGGTATTCAGCGGGAAGGTGGTGGTATCGGCATCTTCTGCGGTACAGATCATGCCGACAATGGAAGTGGAAACCGTTGAGATACTGCGGGTTCCGTCATTCACTTCTACGACGCGGACGCCGTGGTGATAATTAGCCATCTTTATTGCACTCCGTTGTTGGGGTGAGGTCATGATGACAAGAATTTAATATGCAGGCATGCGATGGGCGTTGTGGGGAGTAAGGGACAACGTGGAATTTAAAAGTCATTTAAAAACAGAAAGTTATATGGATAATAAAATAAATAAAGATCTGCTTTTACACGCATGGAACCAATAAAAAGGCTCCCCTGAGTTGCCAGCAGGGGAGCCGTATTGAAATAACACGTTTTAGGTAAGAGATTACGCGCTGCGATACCAGCCCATCAGTTTAATAAAGCTTCGTCAGGATTATTTCGGGACTTCAGGCCAGTGCGCATCGGATAGATCAACGGTATTAACAGCATCAATGTAATCCATCCACATACCAAGCTTTTCCGTCTCACTTTCAGTCAGCGGTCTTTTCATCAAAAGCTTTGTATTCCAGATACTGATTGATTCACGGGCGTATGACAACCTGGCCTGGCGTTCTGATTCAGCAAATTGCATCAGCACTTCAGGCGTGGGGCCGGGCATATCTTCAATAATGGGAAATCCTGCGGAATCGACGCTGATAATTTTCCCTTTATTCTGTGCACTAATGAGCTCAAGCCACAACGTATCGCTAATCTCTACCGATTCAATACCTTCAGGCTTAGTTGAGTAAAAGCCAACAGGTGAGGTGCTTTTTGTAAAATACTTAGGCATTGGTCTTCACTCCCATAATCAGCAATCGAATAGGTGCGTACCCCGCTGGACGACTGTTCCATTGGCTGGCAATCGCTACACCTGTTGCTGAAACGCTCATAATTTCCATTCCTTCATCTGACACCCCTCCGGAGATAATTCCCGCTGTTTCCGATAAAATGGCCCAGGCCTCTGAATCGTAGGCAAGAGGAAATGAATAGGTAAATGATTGCCCATTCGTCAGCGCAACAGGAGTTAATGTCACCATCTGAATAACAAGATAATTAATGGAATTTCCCGATGTTAAAAATGGAATTTTCACTATTAACCCACCAGACGTGCTCACTGATACCGCTGGCAGTTTCGCCCCTTCCCCCATCCCCAAATTTTTCAGGAATGTGGCGACGTTATCAATATCCGCACCGTTCTTCGCCTTATCCATCTTTTCGGCAAGTCCGGCATCCACAAATGCCTTAACTTCAATCACCTTGTCATCAACGTATTTGCGCGTGGCTATGACCACCGACGGGTCAGTCTTTAGCGTCACCGCCTCCGTACTGCTGACCACCAGGATCATCCGCACCGTCTGCGTACGGCCACTGCCCTCTTGTAGCTGCGGTTTATAGGTTTCCGGGCAGTTAGCCACCGCGATAAGCACGTTATCAGCATCAAACAGACCGAGTTCGCGGATCCAGTAACCGCCCTCACTTTCCGGGATAATCTGCTCGGCAACGATCTGACTGTTATTCGCCGGATCAACGCTGAGCGAATTCAGCGGTGCACGGCGCTTTTCACCAACCAGTGTCGTTTGTTTCGCTCCAGGGGTGGGCAGCTTGCCGCCACCGTCGCCAACGGCCATCTGCGTAATCTGTAGCTTTGTCCCCAAAGCCGTGGCATTTGCCAGTTTTGCTGCACCGATCTCGGTGAGCAATGCGTAATATTTTGATGTCATAAGTTTACTCTCAGGTTGTCGATAATATGAAACTCATCCACGGGAGGAAGGTGCCTGGCGCGGCATTGTTCTTCAACGATCCGGTCAGACAGATAAAATGCCCCAGTGGTTAACCGACCAGATCCAGATAGCCATCTTTATTACTCCCTGCTGTTGAGTAAGGCCATGATGACAAGAATTTAATAGGGGGGCATGCGATGGGTGTTGTGGGGTAAAGGGTACAACTGAGAACAAAAAATGATGAGGATAATGGGAGGAAGTAGGTGTGCTGCTGCATATATTAACAACAGCACACTTTGTTATTAAACCGTAGGCGGGACGGGCCAGCTATAGGTCGTTGAAACGTCGATCGCTTTCACTTGAGTTTTATAATTCAGCCATAACATCAACTTGCTTTTATCATTATCGCTGATTGAATCCAGCTCTAACGCCGTACGCCAGTCAAGCATAACGTCATCAGCATCGGCGAGCAGAGCTGCTCTCTGCAATTCTGCATCCGCGATGGCAGCAGCGTTTTGAGCATTAATGTCTGTTTTCCAGACAGTTTCTGACCAGAAATCATAAGCAGTCGTGGGCACACTGGTCGTCAATGAATCATCCAGTTCGCCCAGTGTTTTTACCGTTACCGCTTCTCTGCTCGTTTTATGATAGGCGATGCTGCCGCGCAGATCGGTAACCTGATCCCACTGCGCCCCGTTCCATACTCGCGAATAGCCGGACACTTCTGAGGGGGCTAAATGCAAAGTAGAATATCCAGGCGTGCCTGTTCCAGCCAGAATACGCACCTCATATGTCGCCATAAACTCCCCCGTAAATGGGTTAAACTCACTGACAGATACGATATGAGTCTCTGTTGCATTACCATTTACATCAAATAAATTAGTCATTATTTAGCCCTCACAATCATATTCCAGGCAACGTTGCGAGGTCTGTTTTCTAACGCAGTGGGAACAACCATCGAAGGATCTAATGTTAACTTTCTTGGCCTCATACCTGCTTTGACTTCGCTGTTTGAAAATGAACTGTTGATCAGATCACATTTGAAGGCACCGCTCACTGCTGGTGTGCCCGTCCAGAAAAGTGAATATCCTCCCACCTGCTCAAGAGTTGCTGTGAAATTACGCATTGCATCTCCTTGTCCACTCATGAGTTCACGCCCAGAATCTCCACCACGCCCATTATCCCAGCCTCGTACAAATTCATCGCGCATGTCCATGGGCAACTTATTTTTTGGGTGTAGTTTTGACAGCAGAGGATATTTCACACCATCAAATGACTGGCCCATATAAGGGATGAATTCCATTTTCATCTCAGACCATATTTCATTTGGCATCAATTCAAGAGGCCAGTATGTTAGCGAACCAATTAAAGGACTCCCGTATTTAGCTGCAAGTACTGCATCACCCAACCCCAGGTTATTGATAAACGCCGCGACATTGGCAATATCCGCACCGTTCTTCGCCTTATCCATCTTTCCGGCAAGCCCGGCATCCACATACGCTTTGACTTCAATCGACTGATCGTCGACGTATTTTCGCGTGGCCAACACGATTGAAGGATCAATATTCAGCGTCACCGCCTCCGTGCTACTGACCACCAGGATCATGCGCACCGTTTGCGTACGGCCACTGCCTTCCTGCAACTGCGGTTTATAGGTTTCCGGGCAGTTAGCCACCGCGATCAGCGCATTATCGGCATCAAACAGGCCGACCTCGCGGATCCAGTAGCCGCCCTCATTTTCCGGGATAATCTGTTCAGCAACGATCTGGCTGTTATTCGCCGGATCAACGCTGAGCGAATTCAGTGGCGCGCGGCGCTTTTCACCGACCAGCGTAGTTTGCTTCGCGCCAGGTGTGGGCAGCGTGCCGCCACCGTCGCCGACCGCCATCTGCGTAAGCTGCAATGTTGTGCCTGTAGCCGTGGCATTTGCCAGTTTCGCTGCACCGATCTCGGTGAGCAGTGCGTAATATTTTGTCGTCATGTGTTCACTCTCAGGTTGTCGATAATATGAAGTGCAGCACCGCTATAGCTGTAGCCGCCCGCGGAAATAGCGTCTGGCGCATAGGGATAAACCGTCAGCTCATCCCCGCTATAACTGGCGGCGGCTGCCCATAGCTTCCCGCTGGAATCCAGGTTGATGACCAACCCGGTGAGCAGACGACTCACGGGTTTCGCATCCCCTATCAGACGCTCCAGTTCGTTGTACATCTCCTCAGTAATGCCGGTTTCCAGCACCCCGATATCAAGACGGAAAGTGCCGGGTGGGGCATTGTTCTTCCACCATTCGGTAATGCGAATGAGATACCCCAGCGGCTCCACCACGCGTCGGATCGCAGCAATAGTGCCTTTACGGCGGTGAACGAACTGCGAGGCGGCAACCACCGCGCGCTTCGTCTCCTCCGGCCAGGTTTGATCCCAGCGATCAACTGACCAGGCCCAGGCCAGGTAGGGCAACAGCGCGACCGGGCAGGTTTGCGGGTTCCACAACGTGCGCAGCGGCACCGGCAGCTGCTGGAGGCTGGCGCAGGCTTCTGCGGCCGCGACTTCCAGCGCAGACGACCCGACAGGCAGCAGGCGATCACTCATCGGAACCTCCCACGCTGATCGCACGCCCGGTGCACCAGCCCGCCTGGGTTTTATCCAGCACCACATCCTGCGCAGGCTGGGCCAGTTCCACGCGCTGCACCCCTTCCACATGCAGGGCGGCGAACAGGGCTGAGCGGCGGATATCACGTCCCAGCCGGCTTTGTGCGGTGACAAAGGCCGCCAGCCGTGCTTCCGCTGCGGCGCGGATCGGCTCGGCCTCCGGGCCGGGGTAGAGGAACAGCGTGGCATCAACGCTGTACTCAACGATGTTGGCGGACTGCACGCTGACGCGATCGGCCACCGGGCGCACATTTTCATCGTTAAGAGCAATATTGACCGCGGACAGCAGCGCGGCACTGGCCTCCCCACGCCCTTCACGCGACAGCACGGTGATCAGCACTTCCGCCGGAGCCGGGCTGGTGGCGCTCACGTCAGCAATACGGCCATCAGCACTGCGGGCATGGTATTCATAAGCCCCCGCCGGCCCCGCCACGCTCAGCCCTTCAAAGGCCTGAGCAATGCGCAGACGGAAGTCCTCATCCTTTTCCATCACCGCAGCAGTCGGCGGCAGCGTGCTGCTGTCAGCCGGGCTCAGCACCAGGCGGGTCACGCCGTTGTTCATTCCCAGCTGATCGAGGTCGCCTCCGGTAGCCCAGGCCACCATCGTGGCTTTGGCGGCTTCATTGATGCGCTGTCGCAGGATCAGCTCGCGGTAGGTGTTCTCCTGCAACAGCTTGACGATGGGCTCTGACTCAAGCTCAAGGGTCCGGGTTATCGCCGCCTGCTGGTCGGCCGGATATAGCGCCACCAGCGCGACCTTGCGCGCCTGCAACAACGTTTCAAAATCGAGCGCCTCAACAACGTTCGGCGCAGGTAGCTGACTTAAATCAATCGTGGCCATAATCATTCACTCACTGGAATGGAAAGAGAAAAAGGGGACTGGCTGAGGCTGCCCTGCAGCGCCACCACCATGCTGCCGTCGAATCCGGGCTGGTAGCTGATGCTGTCCAGCGCAATGCGCGGCTCCCACTGCAACAACGCCACATAGCAGGCCGACATAATTTGCAGGCGCAGTGCCTCGTTTTGTGGCTGGTCGATCAACATCGACAACAACGATCCATAGTTGCGGCGCATCACCCTGCTGCCCTGAGGCGTGAGCAAAATGTCGCGTACCGACTGACGGATATGATCCCGATCCGTCAGGGCCAGACCGCTGTCACGTTGCATACCGAGATAGTTTTCTGTACTCATTGCGGCCCCGCTGTTTTGCTGCCGCCACTTTCCACACCCGCGTGGACGTGACTGTGAACGACAATGCCGTTAGACGACAGGCTGCCCCCGCTGTGGCTGATATTGCCCTTCAGGGTGCCTCCCCCGGTCAGTTCAAACGTCGCGGCTTTCAGCTGCTGCGTGCACTCCACCAGCGGCGCATCAAGGGTGATGCTGACCGCCGCCGTGATACGCGCAGACTGAATGCCACTGGCCGTCAGTGCCCCGCTTTCCGGTTCATAGGCCAGTTGCGCGCCATCGGGAAACGTCCAGTGCACCGCATTCTGTGAGGCCGAAGGGGCCGGAAAGGCATCCGAAAAAATGCCCGCCAGCACAAAGGCGGTGTTCAGCTCTCCCCCCAGAGCGAGCAGAAGTACCTGCTCCCCTGGAGAGGGGGCATGCCAGCTGCGGACCTGCCCTGCACTCCCGCTTAACCAGGGCAGCCAGGTGGTGAGGTTGCCTTCACTTTGCACCCGACATCGTGCCCGGACGGTATCCACCTCGCTGACGGTGCCAATGCGCAGCAGGTTGTGCAGCTGGCGCCGGGTTTCACTGACAAATTCATTCATAACGCTCTCCTCCGTCATCTCAGATAGCGGGCCATTCACTGACCAGTTGTTGGTTGATATAAAGTTTCCAGGGGCGGGAAACGGCTTCCGGCGGCAGCGGTTCCGGGACGTGCGTGACGTGCAGCGCCCCGTCGTCTTCGCTGACCAGCACCCGCTCGGTCAGCAGGATCACCACGGTGAAATCGCCGTTGGTAGTGCTGCTGAACACCATGCCGTTCTCGCGCCTCGCAGGGGTGGTCATCAGGTCAGGCTGGTTCTCCCGCAGCCACAGCAGCAGGGCTACCACCAGAGGGTCGATGTCACCACCGGACTCGCTGAGGGTGATGCGTAACCGGTACTGATATTCAAAACTCAGTGAGGCGGCGGGCGTGCAGGCCACCACGCCCTGTTCCAGCGCGATTGTCAGCCGTTCAGGGTGATCCTTGAGTTGCGGTACGCGGGCCAGTAACGCCTCGCGTAGCTGGTTGGGCTTTAACATCATGTTGCTCCTGACACTGTTTAAGGGTTTCGACTTGCAGGCCGCACGTCAGCAGTGCCTGCTCCAGCTGGCGGATCGTGTTCAGCAGATCCCCCTGTGTTTCCGGCTGACTGGCCGGGATCGAACAGCTGCTGACGATCGGACAACCACGCCAGATAATCGTTGGGGGTGGCGAAAGCGGGGTGCTGCTGCAACCGGATAATGCCGTCAGGCAAAGCAGCATCGCTCCAGCGTTGAAGTGCTTCATTGCTGCGTATGATCCTTTGATCGTTAAGTTGTTGTTTCATTGTGAGATCGCGTGCGCTCAGGAGTGACTGACGCAGCGTGCGTTCTGCCTCGGCCTGGCGGGCGATCTCGCCCTGTAGCTGTGTGATCACCTCATCGCGTTGGATCATTCCGGTGGTGAGCTGCGCATTCGTCCGTTGCAGCGCAATCTGCTCGCTGTGCAGGTGCGCCATATAAAGGGCTGCGCCGCCCAGCATCCCCATCAGTAGCAGGAGCAAAACAATCCACAGGCGATTCATTGCGCCCCCTTCAGGCACAGGGCGCGCTCTGCCGTTCGCCGCGTCTCAATCCCCTTATTGCGCACCCCCTTCACATAGACCCAGCGCATCAGTTGATCGCAGGCCGCCGCCCACTGTTGTTGATTGATCAGCCGGGCGTAAGTCGAGCGGCAAACGGCACCCACTCCGACGTTAAACGCGAAAGAAACCGTGGCGTCATACACCCCCTGCGGCATGGCAACGGGCATACAGCGTGCAATACCGCTTTCCACTCGCTGTACGTCATCAATCAGATTTACCGCGATCTGCCGTTCATTCACCTCCGTGGTCGGTATAACGCCCCGGGTATGTCCAATCCCGTTAGTCCAGACGCCGGCGCTGCACTGATACGGCGAGGTACGGCAACCTTCGGCGTTGGCCAGCAGCAGCAATCCTTCGCTGGAGATGGTTAGCGTGGAAAAGGAAGGCAGTGAGATCGCCAGTGCCATCACCACCAGCACCGCACACTTCTTAGCTGTTGAATTCATCCACATTCCTGCCCGTTTGCCGCTGTTGCATCAGCCGCCAGGTCTTACGGCGGTAATGCCAGTTGATAAAGAAATTCGCGATGTTGATGCCCAGCGTGATGACCGCCACCAGCGCGCCCACCATAAAAGCGATGTCCTGCACCGTGTGGCGCCCTGACCACATCATGATCGCGCTGACCAGGTACCCAATCAGGGAGCTGTTTTTTTCCATCAGTCAGCTCCACAGATTCAGCGTTTCATGCGTGGCTGACAGTGAAAGCGTTGGAAGTTCTACCGGATAGCCATGAGGCAGCAGTGCCCCCCGTTCAGCCAGCCCGGGGTTGGCAGCGTAAACCTGTTCCACGACCTGCCGCGTACGGCCATAGTGGCGAAAACAGATCTCATCGACGCTGTCGTCCTGCAGGGCATAAATTTTCATGTTTCACTCCCCCGTAACGGGTATTGCGATAATAGAAACGGCAAAGCGTGGGAACGGTCACCTCACCGCAATCTCACTCTGCCGGGTAAGCACAATCAGTGTGCGTTTTCGACGATCGCGGCTCAATCCGGGGCTGTTGTAGGGAGGGTGTGACAACGCAAGGGCATCAGACAGATGAGATGAGTCGCCTCTGAACGGCGAAAAAAAGGCAAAAAAAACCCCCTAAACGGGGGCATCAGCAGAACATCGCGCAGAGGGGGTGGGATCCGTTCCGGGTACGCGAGGGCCTGCACCCGCGGGGAACAATGTGTACCCGCCAGGCTGTCAGGAAGGCGTTAGCACTCAGGCGGTGGAGAAAAGACGACCGAAAACTGCGTGTTTTTGAGCTCGACGCCACGGGCAATATCGGCAATCAAATGCAGTGCTATCTCGCGGTCACGCTCCCGGCAGGTGCCTTCAGAGGTTAATCTTGCTATCAGTTCTACGCGTTCCAGAATGACGCGTTCAGCTAATTCTTTGTCCACAACTCCCCCTCCATATCACTGTACATACATACAGTATCATAGCGCTTAACAATAAGAAAAGTTTTTTGCTTGTACTGCAGACAATCTTTATCACCATGATAATTATCAAATTATTACTATTGCTCTAAAGAAGAAACATACCATCGCCTGCCGTATTTATTTCAGGCCTGCACGCCCGCCATGGGGGGTTCAGCGTATGAAAATGAGATTCATACGGGTGAAATAAATTAGCGTTGCTCACGTTATACGGGGGCGAACGGGCTGTTCATTCCCGGATGAACTCGCCTATTCACTAAAGATGAATGTGAGAGCCGTACTGACAAAGACAGCGGGTTTACAGGTTGTAAAAACACCCATCATCGGGCAAAATCTTTGATAATTGATGTGCTCGCCGTCCTGATGTGCCCATAAAGCTACAATTCAAATTGCACACTCCCCAAAAAATGAAATAAACCAGGAGTTTGAGCGTGAGCCTAAAAATCGATTTTCAAAGCGGTGCAAAAGAGGTGCTGGATCGCGTGCTCCAGGCCTACGGCTTTACCACGAAACTGGCGCTGGCTGAGCATTTAGGGATTGCCAGCAGCAGCCTGGCGAATCGCTATTCGCGCGGTTATTTCCCCTCAGATATCGTCATCCGCTGCATGGCCGATACGCAGGCCTCATTGCAGTGGCTGGCAACCGGAGAGGGTGAGCAGCCAGGCCCGGCAGAAAACCGCACGCCGCCCTCGCAAAACGGAAATACCCAGACGCTTGCCCGTCAACGCCTGGACGCCGGAAAGCTGACAACGCTCACCAGCATTGCCGTCGACGCGGCGTTCTTTGAGGCCTGGCCCAGCGCCATTGAACAGCCGCTGGTGATTGTTGAAGGCAACCAGCAGTTTATTGCTGAGCAGGCATTCAGTGAGGTCCTGGATGGTGACTGGCTGGTGTCGCTGGAAGGCCAGGTGAGTATTCGCAGCCTGACGCGTATTCCTCCCGGACGCGTGCGCGTTGCTAACGGTCAGCAGCAGTTTGAATGCGCCCTGAATGAGCTGGTCCCGCTGGCCCGTATCGTGATTGCCTGCACCCCGTTGTAAGCAGGCCAGCCGCAAAAAAGGCCACCTCCTGTGGCCTTGTCAGCTAAGTGACGCGGATTACGCCAGTTTCACCGGCCACTGATTCAGCTGGATCCCCCGTTTTTTCGCCCCCTCGCCGAAGTCCTGTAATATCGCTTCCACATCAGGATCGATGTATTCGGCATTATCGTGGTCCACAATCACCACGCTGTTCTCCGGGATCTGCGCCAGCAGGCCTTTGAGGCGCGGATTATGCATAAAGGTCAGGTTCTGCTGAAAACGCAGCACATAATGATCGTCATAGCGCGTCAGCAACATCGCATTACGATGGCTTTTATAGATGCTGAACAGGATCTGCGTCGCCAGACCAATGCCAATCCCCGCCAGCATTCCGAAAATCAGAATACCGCCGATGGTCGCCATAAACGGCACCCACTGCGGCGCTCCCTGGCGGATTTGTGACACAAACAGCCCCGGCGTAGCCAGCTTATAGCCTGTATACAGCAGCACCGCCGCAAGGCTCGCCAGCGGGATCGCATTCAGCAATCCGCTGAACCACAAGCCGCACACCAGCAGCAGCACACCGTGGATCAATATAGAAAGTTTACTGCGAGCGCCCGCGCTGACGTTGACCGAACTGCGCACGATAACGGCAGTGATCGGCAGCCCCCCCATAAAGCCGGACAGCAGGTTACCGATACCCTGAGCGCGCATCTCCTTATCAGGAGAGGGGGCCGGGGTTTGCGTACGCAGTTTCTTCAGCGCTTCCTGACTAAGCAGGGTTTCCAGGCTGGCGACAATCGCCAACGTGGCGGCAACGATATAGACCGCCGGGTTCTGCCACGCCAGCCAGTCCGGCCGCTCCAGCTCCCCGGTTAACGTGGCAATACTGTCAAAAGCGGGCAGCGAGATGCGCGGCAGATGGCTGGCGATATCCGGGAAAAAACGCCCTCCAAGCACCGTCGCCAGACAGCCGAGCAGCACCGCCACCAGCGGGCCGGGCATCCATCCCAGCCAACGATTCCGCTTGATAGCAGGCGTGGTCCACAGCCCGAGCACCAGTAGCCCGGCAAATGCTACCGCTACCGCAGGAAGTGACACATTGATTGCCCCCTCATGCAGCAGTGATGACCAGCCCTCTTCACCCGCAGCACCCAGCGCCACCGGTATTTGCTGAATAATCAGCAGGATACCAATCGCGGCCAGCATCCCTTTGATCACGCTTCCCGGCACCAGCGAGATAAAACGCCCGGCACGCAATGCGCCCAGCAAAAACTGCAATACGCCAGCGATCATCAATGCCAGCAGCAGTGCGGAGAACGATCCCAGGGTCTCGATAGCCCCCGTCACAATGGTCACCAGGCCCGCCGCAGGGCCACTGACCGCAAATTTCGACGGGCTGAAGGTGGTGACCACCAGGCCACCGATGACGCCCGTCAGCAGCCCGACGAAGGGTGGCAATCCGCTGGCCTGAGCAATCCCGAGGCACAGCGGTAGCGCCACGAGGAAGACCACCAGCCCCGCTGGAATATCCTGACGTAAGGTATTCAGATTCATACGCTGCCCTCTTCTGCCTGCTGGATTAGTTCCTTCAAATGCCCGCTGTGCAGATCATAAACACAGCCGAACACATCCAGCGCCACGCCGTCACGCCAGGCTTTCAGCACCGGGGCGGTTTTTACTAACTGGCTGAATTGTGCCAGGACATTGGCTTCCACCAGCCGGTTCAGATGATCCCCCGGCAGTTCTTCTGCACTCAGCGGCGCAAGTTCGGAGGCGATGCCGTGGCGCAGTTGAGTAATGCGCCGCGCCAGCGCTGAGTTTTCATCTCCCAACGGAATATCCGGCAGCGTCAGCGCCGCCTGTACGCCGCCGCAGCCGTAGTGACCACAGAGAACAATGTGTGAAACCTTAAGATATTCAATCGCATACTGCAATACGCTCATAAAGTTGTCGTCATTGCTGACCACCATATTGGCAATGTTGCGATGGACGAAAAGCTCGCCCGGGTGGGCGCCGGTCAGCACCTCCGCCGGTACACGGCTGTCAGAACAGCCGATCCACAAAGAGTGAGGCTGCTGCCCGTCCACATTTTGCCGGAAATAGTGCGGATCACGTTGGCGTCGCTGTAAAGCCCAACTGCGGTTTTTAGCTAACAGGGGTTTGAGGGTCGTCAAAATAGAATCTCTCTTCCGGGGAAAATGTGAAATAAGTTCTAACATCTTAGTTAACCGGAAGTGATTAAGATTAATCTTAAGTGATAATAAATAACCGAAATGTAATGTTAATTAAATGTGCTTTATTAAATTGAGTTAAACAGGCATGGAAATAAAATAAGATAAACTTATTGATGAATGAAATCATTGATAATAAACAAAAAATATAGCCATTTATCATATAGATGATACGAACAATAAAGGAGCGAAATAAAATAAATCAGAAAACACGCGTCTAATATAAAAACGTAAATCTCTTTATGTAACTAATAAAAGTGACACTAACTCAGAAGAGGATAAGAAGGAATAATTATCTCTCTGCTTCTGCTCGATTTATTAATTAGTGACGTAATTTATCAATTACTGTCAGCAAAGTTGATTTTATTTAATCAGATTTACACTTCAGATCGTTTCACCCATAAATATCTGGTAACTCAGGTCCACCGAGTCGGCCGAAAAGCGGCTGTCACCAATCTTTTTCAACAGCAGCTCGGCCGCGGTATACCCAATGGAGTAACGCGGGGTAATCACACTGGCCATTGTCGGGTACATTTCGCGGCTGATATCCAGCCCATGGAATCCGGCAATCGCAATGCGGCCCGGAACGGCGATGCCGTGGCGCTGGCAGTGCAGTAATGCACCGAGTGAAAGGTCGTCGTTAGTACAGAAAATCGCATCGAGGTCAGGGAACTGCTCCAGCGCGCTGGCCAGCATCGCCGCGCCCAGTTTCTGCGATGAGATAGCCTTCGGGTTGACCCGATTCCCGCTGCCACCGCGCTCCTCCATCGCCTGACAGTAGCCGCGATAGCGAAACTCATCACGCCGATCGTCCTGGGAACCGAAGTAGATCACCCGTTTACGCCCCTGATCGAGCAGCGTGCGCGTCATATCGTAGCCTGCGCTAAAGTTGTTAAATCCCACCTGCATATCCAGGCAACTACCCTGGGTATCCATCACTTCGACAATCGGAATCTGTGCCGCCCGCAGGTACTTCACCGCACGCAGGGTATGGTCCTTTTCACTGAGGATAATGCCATCAATGTTGTACGAGAGCAGATTGATGATCTGCTCCTCTTCGGCCTGTTTGTCGTAGTTGTAGTTGGCGATCAGTGTCTGGTAGCGCCCTTCTTTGGTGGCCGCCTCTATCCCGCTGAGGAGATCGGCAAAGATCTGGTTTTTAAACGAGGGGATCAGTACGCCCAGGGTGTAACTCTTCGAACTGAGGAGCATCTCCGGCGCACGATTGGGAATGTAGTTAATCTCTTCGATAATTTGCGCGATTTTCGCCCCGGTTTCCGGCGACACGCGATCGGGTGTACGCAGGTAGCGGCTGACCGTCATTTTCGTGACGCCAGCCAGCGTGGCGATGTCCTGGAGCGAGATACGGTGCGCGCGCATTGGAGGTTCCATTTAAACGTGAAAAAGGGCCAGGCATGCCTGGCCCCTGATAAGGGTAACGGGGTAGCCGGGCACGCCCGGCCTGATATTAATGAATAATCGCGTTCAGGATCAACACACCTGCCAGACCGAGGAAGGAGATTAGCGTTTCCATCACCGTCCAGGTTTTCAGCGTCTCAATCACGCTCAGGTTGAAGTAGCCTTTAAACAACCAGAAACCCGGGTCATTCACGTGGGAAGCGATCACGCTCCCGGAGCCCACCGCCAACACCATCAGCGCCGGATCGGCGTGGGTAATGGCGATAATTGGCGTCACGATCCCGGCAGTGGTAATCGCCGCGACGGTCGCAGAGCCGAGCGCGATACGCAGCATGGCCGCTACCGTCCAGCACATCAGCAACGGAGAAAGCGATGAGCCTTTCATCATGTCAGCGATGTAGTTGCCCACGCCGCTGTCCACCAGCACCTGTTTAAAGGCACCGCCCCCGGCGATGATAAAGACGATCATGGCGATAGCCGCAATGGAAGAGCTGCACATCTCCATCACTTCTTCCATTTTACGCCCGTTGCGCAGGCCCAGCGTGAACACGGCGATCACCACAGAGATAAACAGCGCGACCGCCGGGTTACCGACAAATTCGAAGAACTGGCGCAGCACATTCTCTTTTGGCGTGGTCAGCTCAAACACCGCCGCGACTGCCATCAGGATCACCGGGATAACCGCCGCGAAGATACTGGTCCAGAAGCCTGGCATTTCATGATCTTCAAAGATTTTCGGGTTATACAGCCCTTCCGGTGGCGATTTTTCAAAACCTTTCAGGAATTTCGAGAAAATCGGACCGGCGATAATCACCGTTGGAATGGTGATGATCATGCCGTACAGCAGCGTAGTCCCGAGGTTTGCACCAAAGATCGTCGCAATGGCGGTCGGTCCCGGATGCGGCGGCAGGAAGCAGTGGGTTACCGACAGTGCGGCCACCATCGGCAGACCGACATACAGCATCGGCATCCCTGAAGCAGCCACCACGGTAAACACCAGCGGCAGCAGCAGCACGAAGCCAATCTCGTAGAACATCGCCAGACCAACGATCAGTCCGGTGACCATCAGCGCCCACTGCACGCGCTGTTTACCAAAGGAGGCAATCAACGTGGTTGCCACGCGCTGTGCCGCCCCGGTGTCAGAAACCAGCTTCCCGAGCATCGCCCCGAAGCCCAGGATCAGCGCCAGGCTGCCGAGCGTGCCGCCCACGCCTTTCTGAATCGATGCGATAACCGCCAGCGGCGTCATCCCTTCGGCAACCCCGACCACGGCAGAAACAAAGACTAATGCGATGAAGCCGTTGACCTTGAAGACGATCATCAGCACCAGCAGCAGGATTACGCCAATAGCTATTATTGTAATGGGCATAAAGCACTTCCTTTAAAAAGTAGAGGTACAGGTGTTGTTAATGACTAAGGGTATAGCTGTTTAGACCGCGACGCGCATCCCACCATCTACAAAAAGTAAGTGCCCGTTCACAAAATCAGAGGCTTTAGAGGCCAGGAACACCGCCGCCCCAATCAACTCCTCAGGATTACCCCAGCGCGCCGCAGGCGTGCGTTTGCATAACCAGGAGGTGAAGGCTTCATCATCGGCCAGTGCCTGGGTCATTTCGGTTTTGAAATAGCCCGGTGCAATGCCGTTGACCTGAATATTATGGCGAGCCAGTTCGACGCACATGCCGCGCGTCAGCATCGTCACCGCCCCTTTTGAGGCCGCGTACGGGGTAATGGTGTCGCGCCCCAGCTCGCTCTGCATCGAACCGATATTGATGATTTTGCCTTTCTGGCGCGTCACCATCTGGCGGGCCACCGCCTGAGAGACGAGGAACACCGCTGTCTGATTGACGGCGATCACATCGTTCCAGTCCTGCTCCGGGAACTCCAGGAACGGGCGGCGACGCTGAATACCGGCGTTATTGACCAGCACATCGATAGGACCGATTTCACGTTCAATCTTCTCAACGGCGGCATTCACCTCCGCTGACTGCGTGACGTTAAAGGCCACGGCATGGGCCTTAAACCCCTGCTGTTGCAGGTCTGCTGCGGCTTTTTCAGCCCCTTCCTGGGTGGTGGCGTTGATGATCACTTCAGCACCGGCCTGTGCCAGCCCTTTCGCCATCAGAAAACCAATGCCGCGGCCAGAGCCGGTGATCAGTACACGTTTGTTATCGAGCGAGAAAAGCGTCGTCATGGTCATCCCTTAAAATGTCAGTTGCACTTTGGCGGCCTGGGTTTTGTCACCGGCAAATTGCAGCGCAGCGTCAATGTTCTGATAGTCGTATTCCCCGCTGAACAGCGGCAGCGGGTTGACGGTGCCGTTGCCCAGCCACTCCACGGCGGTGTTGAACTCGAAGGTAAAGCGGAACGATCCGACCAGTTTGATCTCTTTAGCAATCAGCATCATGATCGGGAAACCCGGGACATCGCCGCCCATGCCCACCTGCACTAACGTGCCTTTTGCACGGGTCACTTCCAGGCAGCGCGTCAGTGAAGACGGATGACCGGAGGCTTCAAACGCCACGTCGAAGTAACCTTTGTCGGCCAGATACGGGGTGAAATCACCGTTGGCCGCGTGGATCGTGTGGGTGGCGCCCATCGCCGTTGCCATCGCCAGCGAACGCTCACTGACATCCGCACAGACCACTTCTGCTGCGCCTTTCGCTATGGCTGCCGCCGCAATCAGGCAACCGATTGGGCCCACGCCAGAGATAAAGACTTTTTTGCCCTGCAAATCGCCGCCCTGATTAGCAGCATGAATGCAGACCGCTAGCGGTTCAGCAAAGACCATCACTTTATCGTCAGCAGCATTGTCGAAAGGAATGCACTGGCTGCTATCCACCACTTTGTACTGGGTGAAACCGCCGTCCACATGCGGGTAATACATCGCGCTGCCGAAGAAACGCATGGTGGTGCACTGGTTCTCTTCATCCGCCAGGCAGTATTTGCAGTGGCCACAAGGTTTTGAAGGGTTAACCGCCACCTTCTGGTTCTCTTTAAGCGCTGGGTTGTCGCTTTTCACCACATGACCGATCACTTCATGACCGAGGATCATCGGCATTTTTACCGCAAAGCTGCCCACTTTACCGTGCTGATAGTAGTGCAGATCCGAACCGCAGATACCGCCGCGCGTAATGCGCACCAGCGTGCCTTCGCCCTGGTAATTGACCTGCTGGCTGATGACTTCAACCTGCTCTTTGCCGTTAATCATGCAGGACTGCGTGGTGGTGCTCATGGTGTTCTCCAGTACGTGTCAGTTCATGGCGCCTATCAAATCGATGTTTAACATGCAAAACTGTGAATCAGATCACTAAAATTCATGTTACTAAATCAATGTTACGCATAACGTGAACCACGTTGCCCTTTCTCCCCGACGTATTCAGTGGCATTCATCACAAAGCGATTAACTGCACTTTCATCGCGGTCATTTGATCGCTACAGTTGACTCATCCGACCACTTCAGAGATCGCTTGCGATGAGCCTGTCACTGTTCACCCCGCTGGACCTGGGTTTTACCCAACTTAAAAATCGTTTTCTGATGGGTTCCATGCATACCGGGCTGGAAGAGCATCCGGATGGTGCGGCCCGGCTGGCGGCGTTTTATGCCGAGCGGGCACGCGCCGGGGTGGCGCTGATTGTCACCGGCGGCATTGCCCCTTCACCGGAAGGTGTGGTGAGCAAGGGAGCCTCGGTGCTGAATGATGCGTCACAGCTGGCACATCATCGTCAGGTGACGGATGCCGTCCACCAGGCGGGTGGAAAAATTGCCATGCAGATCCTGCACGCGGGCCGCTACAGCTACCAGCCCGCACTGGTCGCGCCCTCGGCCATTCAGGCGCCGATCAATCCCTTCTGCCCCCGCGAACTGTCGCATGACGAGATCCTGCAACTGATTGCCGACTACGCGCACTGCGCCCGTCTGGCACAGCAGGCGGGCTACGATGGCGTTGAGATTATGGCCTCTGAAGGCTATCTGATTAATCAGTTCCTGGTGGCGCACACCAACCAGCGCAGCGATGAATGGGGCGGCAGTGAGGCGCATCGCCAGCGCTTTGCCCTTGCCATTCTGCGGGCAGTGCGTGAAGCGGTGGGCCACGAGTTTATTATTATTTTCCGCCTGTCGATGCTCGACCTGGTGGAACAGGGCAGCACGCTGGAGCAGACCATTCGTCTGGCGCAGGCGGTCGAACAGGCTGGTGCCACGCTGATCAATACCGGCATCGGCTGGCATGAAGCGCGCATCCCCACCATTGCAACGGCGGTGCCACGCGCTGCTTTTGCCTGGGTCACCCAGGCACTCAAAAAACACGTCAGCATTCCGCTGATTGCCACCAACCGGATTAACCATCCGGATGTGGCCCAGCGCGTACTGGATGAAGGCTGTGCCGATATGGTGTCAATGGCCCGCCCGTTCCTCGCCGATGCCGAGTTTGTGCTGAAAGCGCAGCAGGATCGCTGCGATGAAATCAATACCTGCATCGGCTGCAATCAGGCCTGCCTCGATCAAATTTTCGTGGGCAAGCTGACTTCCTGCCTGGTCAATCCGCGCGCCTGCCATGAAACCGAAATGACGCTGACGCCCGCCGCACAGGTGAAGACGCTGGCGGTGGTCGGTGCCGGCCCTGCCGGACTGGCCTTTGCAGTCAATGCCGCCCAACGCGGTCACCGGGTGACGCTGTTTGATGCAGGGCCTGAGGTGGGCGGACAGTTCAATATTGCCCGCCAGATCCCCGGTAAAGAGGAGTTCAGTGAAACGCTGCGCTACTTCAGACGCCAGCTTGAGCTGCATCACGTCACGCTGCGGCTGGATCATCGCGCCAGCGCAGACGATCTCACCGCGTTTGATGAGGTGGTGCTGGCAACGGGTATTTTACCGCGCACTCCGCCGATTCCGGGCATCGACCATCCGTCGGTACTGAGCTATCTGGAGGTCATCCGCGATAAAAAACCCGTCGGCAAACGCGTGGCTATTATTGGTGCAGGCGGCATCGGGTTTGATACCGCCGAATATCTGGTCGCTGGCGGGCAGGATCTCACTGCATTCTGTCGGGAATGGGGCATTGATCGCACCCTCACCCAACCGGGGGGGCTGGTGCCGCCAGAGCGTCCGGTGAGTGAGCGCCAGGTCTGGCTGCTGCAGCGCACACCAGGCAAGCCGGGCGCCGGGCTGGCAAAAACCACCGGATGGATCCATCGCGCCAGCCTGCAAATGCACGGCGTGCAGATGTGGGGAGGCGTTGAGTATCAGCGGATTGATGATGAAGGCCTGCACCTGCGGGTCAATGGTGAAGCGCACCTGCTGGCCGTGGATAACGTGGTGATTTGCGCCGGGCAAGAGCCGGACCGTTCACTGGCTGATGCGCTGTCAGCGCGGGGGAAAGTGCCGCATATTATTGGCGGTGCGGATGTCGCCCGCGAGTTGGATGCACGCCGGGCGATTGCTCAGGGGACGGCGCTGGGGCTGGCGATTTAAATGATGCTACCGGGCGGACCAGAAAAGCGGTCCGCCCCCAGGATGACATCCATGGTCTAAATACCGTTTTCGCGCTAGCATCAATGACGCCACACTGACTGACCAGGAGCTCTTGATGTCATCCCCCTATTTCTCTCCGCTACTCTCGCGCTTTGACTGGCTTGATCACGCCTTTATGGCCGCAGGCGAACGCCCTGCGGCAGGCACGCGTTACAATCAGCAGCGCCACAGCGCCCGGGTCATCCTCGATGTTGATGCCCTGCCGGTAAAAAGCCAGGATGCGGATGGACTGATTGGGACGGGTCAGGATGCCGTGGCGATTTACACCGCTGACTGCCTGCCGATCCTGTTAGCCGATAGCCGTCAGCAGCAGGTTGCAGCGGTACACGGTGGTTTAAAAGGGATTCTGGGCGGGGTACTGATTAACGCAATAACGCATCTGTGTGAACGCGGAGCAACGCCGGACAGTCTGTTTATTGCCATCGGCCCGGCGATTGGTCCCTGCTGTTATGAGCTGGGACAGGATGTGATAGACCGGGCAGAACAAGATGATCCGCATCAGCTGGCCGCACTGATGTCCTGGTCTGCCCACCCCTGGCCTAATCCGGCATCGGTACGTCCACAGGCGCAGGGAACCACCGCAGGCGTGTGGTTTGACCTACCGTTGCTGGCAAAACGTATTGCGTTGCGTGCGGGTGTGCCGGAAGAACAGATTGAGCTGTCGCAGATATGCACCTACTGCATGGCGGAGGAGCAGGCCAGCTATCGCCGCAACAGCCATGTTCAGCACGGTTATCAGCAGCGATTTTCGTGGATTGCCAGACGATGAAGGCGCGGGCGAGGCATGCCTCACCCCTACGGAGTACAGTTTACGGAATGCGGTGTGCGTAGGGGGCGGGCATGCCCGACCCGCAGGCTGACGCGGATTGAGGGCGCGGGCGAGGCGTGCCTCACCCCCACTGAGTACAGTTTACGGAATGCGGTGTGCGTAGGGGTCGGGCATGCCAGACCCGCAGGCTAACGGGTTAAGGCATCTTCACCGAACGTAACACCACAAATTTCTGGTTGCTTGCCACGGTGGTGCAGTTACCAAATAGCTTTTTCATTTTGTGGTAATTGTCGAGATGACGGTTACCGACAATACGCAGTTCGCCGCCATCTTGCAGGCAACGGCGTGCATCACGCAGCATCTGCCAGGCAATATGGTCGGTGACCGCACTCTGCTGGTGGAACGGCGGGTTACACAGCACCGCATGCAGGCGGTCTGACGGATAGCCCGCCAGCGAATTGTTAACGTGGAACGTCGTGCGATCCCGATCCTGTGGAGAGTTCACTTCAATGTTCATCCGGCTGGAAGCGACCGCCATATAGGATTCATCAATGAAATGGACCTGCGCCAGCGGGTTCTGTTGTAACGCCATCAGGCCAATCACACCATTGCCACAGCCCAGGTCGGCAATCTCACCTTCCAGATCGGAGGGCAGATGCTGTAAGAAGAAGCGCGCCCCCACATCCAGCCCGCCACGGGAAAAGACGTTGGCATGGTTGTGGATCTGGTATGGCGTACCGTCCAGCGGCCAGGTGGTAATCACATCACTTTCTTTCAGCTCCGGTGCGCTAAAAGTACCGAAGATCAGGCGTGCTTTTTTGCGTGCCAGCGAGGTGGTGGTGGGGCCCAGCACTTTTTCAAACAGCTGCAACGTCGAGGTATGGATATCTTTCGCTTTACCGGCGGCAATAATCTGGGTTTCCGGGGTCACGACATCACGCAACGCACGCAGCTGGTATTCCAGCAGGGCGAGGGTTTTCGGGACTTTAATCAGGACACGTGCCGGTGCCGCAGGAAGCGGGCTCAAACTGTCGAGCAGCTGTACATCGGCTTCATCGAGGTGATTCAGCGCCAGATTCTGGCGTGTCGCCTGCTGGTTCAGCCAGGAGTCGCTGATGCTGTAAACACCCTCACCCGCCAGCGCACAGGCCAGCGCGCCAAAGGTGTCATTGAAGATCAGCGTTGGGCCGCTGACCGGGGCATCGCCCAGATGCTGCAACACATATTCGTCGGCCGCATCCCAGGCCTGCAACGGGCTTTCTTCGCGCATTTGGGGAAAACGATGCAGCGTCAGCATGCGGTTGCTTAGTTCGAGTTGGCTCATGGGATCACCTTAGTGGTAAAATTCCCGCGTTTTATCCCCTAAAACGGGCGCACAGTAAACGTTTTTCTTCACCGGAGTCCGCATGTCGTCGCTTATTTATCTACAAGGTTACCCTGAATCGCTGCTGTCACAGGTCCGCACGCTGATTGAGCAACAGCGCCTGTCAGAGGTGCTGAACCAGCGTTATCCCTCTATGCACAGCATCACCAGCGACAAAGCGCTCTATGACTACGCACTGGATTTAAAGAACCAGTCGCTGCGCAATGCGCCGCCGCTCAACAAGGTGATTTATGACAGTAAGATTAAGGTCATGAAACATGCGCTGGGGTTACATACGGCGATATCTCGCGTGCAGGGCGGCAAGCTGAAAGCCAAAGCGGAGATCCGCGTGGCGACGATTTTTAAACAGGCCCCGGAAGCATTTCTGCGCATGATCGTGGTCCATGAGCTGGCGCATATCAAAGAGAAAGACCACAACAAGGCGTTTTACCAGCTCTGCTGCCATATGGAGCCGCAGTATCACCAGTTGGAGTTCGATACGCGCCTGTGGCTGACCGCACAGGCGCTGGAAGGACGTGAGGGGTAAACCCTCACGCGCTAGAGCGTTACCATTTCCCCGATGCGCCGCCGCCGCCGCTGCGACCGCCGCCACCGCTAAAGCCGCCATCACTGCTGTCGGAATCCCGACTGTGACTGGAGCGGGAGTCAGAACTGTCGTCAGAACGGTCGCGGCTGCCGCCACCGCCCAGCAGGGTGCCAATCAGCGATGAGATCAGCATCTGTACCATCAGGCTGCCGCCAAACAGCAGGCCGACATTATCACCGTTTACAGCCTCGATACCTGAGGACAGCAGCGTGCTGATCAACGAAATACCGGTGACAATCCCGCTGACAAAAAGCGCCCTCAGCAGCGGGTTGCGGCGCAGGAAGAAGAACGGCAGTACTATCATGCCCAGTAGCCAGAGACCGACGCTGCCGCCGGACAGGGTAATGGCGTCATTAGATACTGTCGGAGCAGGTTCAGCCAGCGGACGCGGTGGCGTTGCCGGGGCATCGCCCTCTACCGGGACGCCCAACTGGCGTGAAATACTCTGCACACCGGCAACTAATCCGGGGCCCATTTCCCCCTGTTTAAAGTGAGGAATGATGCTGCCATTGATCACCTGTGCGGCCTGCACATCGGTGAAATCCCCTTCCAGCCCGTAGCCGACCTCAATGCGCACCGTGCGGTCGGTTTTCGCCATCACCAGCAGCAGGCCGTCATCGCGCTGTTTGTCACCGAGTTTCCAGGCATCGAATACCCGCGTGGCAAACTGCTCAATGCTGTCATCCCCGGTAGTATCGACGGTCAGCACCGCAAGCTGGTGGCCGGTTTTTTTCTCCAGCGCCACTATCTGAGTCGTAATCTGCTGGACATCCGTGGCGCTCAGTACGCCCGCGTCATCCGTCACGCGCTGCTGTAATGTCGGTACGGCCACTGTCGCGGCCAGACTGGTCAAGGGCAGCACCGCTAGCAGGATCAGGGTGAAAAATCGCATGGTGATCCCTTATTTCGCGCTGGCAGGCTGTGAGAAATCCACTTGAGGGGCGGTGGAAATCTGCGCCACGTTTTCCGGCTGGAAATTTTCTTTACGCTGGTAGCCCATCGCTTTGGCGGTCAGCGACCCCGGGAACTGACGGATCATCAGGTTGTAGTCCTGCACCGCACGGACATAGCGCTGGCGCGCCACGGCAATACGGTTTTCCGTACCTTCCAGCTGCACCATCAGGTTGTTAAACATCTGATCCGCTTTCAAATCAGGATAGCGTTCGCTGATCACCAGCAGGCGCGACATTGCGCTACTCAGCTCTGACTGCGACTGCTGGAAAGCCTGCATGGTCTGCGCATCTTCCGGGGCATTTTGTACCTGGGTCAGGCTGCCGATTTTCGCGCGGGCGTCGGCGATGCTTTTAAACACCTCGGCTTCATGGCTGGCGCTGGCTTTTGCCGTTGCCACCAGATTCGGGATCAGGTCGGCACGGCGTTGATACTGGTTCAACACTTCTGACCATTCAGTGGAGACGGCTTCGTCGCGCTGCTGGATTTGGTTATAGTCGCAGCCGGAAAGCCAGAACATCACAGGCAGCAACAGCAGCCAGCGAAAACGTGCAGGGAATGACATGATTTCGTCCTTAAAATAAAGAAAGGGGCAAGGTGAGCATTATACAGGCACCGCCCGATAGTGCTGTTTTACTTATATAAAATCTTTCGCCTGCTGGATCAAACTGGTTTTGGTCAGCGCACCCAGATATTTCCGTTCCAGCGGATTATTCAGCACTGGCAGGCGTTCCAGCGTGACGCGCGCGAACGCTTCCCAGCCTTCTTTGATGGTCTGGTTCTCGTAAACCGTGGGGAATTGGGTGTCGACCACACAGCTGACTGGGGAGGTCAGGGTGATCTCTTTATCCAGTACCTTATGCGAGATATCGTGGATCGATACCGCGCCGATAAACTCCCCTTGCTCGCCAATCACATACACAAAACGTTCGCGCTTGAGTGAGCTGACCGCCAGCGCTTTACCGACAGAATCCTGTGGCGTCAGCGCCGCGCCGGAGACGATAAACTGCGAAATAATGCCGTTATCAAAATCAAACTTGGCGTCAGAGCGGCTGAAGTGGCGGGTCATCACCGAGTAGGTGCTGCTGGAGTGCAGACGGTAGACGGTCATGGAAGCCAGTACGCTGGCGATCATTGCCGGGAACAGCAGGCTGCTGTTGAGCGTCATCTCCAGCACCATCAGCATCGCCATGAGCGGCGCCTGACTGACGGACGCCAGCACCGCGCCCATCCCCACGGCGGCAAACACTTCGGCATTGCCAACCGGTAATCCGGCGGCGGCGGCCAGCAACGCCACCATTTCCCCCATCAGTGCACCAATCAACAGCGCCGGAGTAAACAGGCCGCCCACAGCATTGGAACCGACGGAGATCGCCGTGGCCAGCATCTTTAGCAGCAGCAGGGCCAGCAGCATCGGCAGCAGGAAATCCCCCGCCATAATGCGCACAATCACTTCATAACCGTTGCCGAGGATCTGGGTGCTGCCAATGGCCAGCGCACCCACCAGCAGTCCGCCAAGGCCGAGGCGTAGCGGCAGGCTGCGAATGGGCGCGAAGCAGCGCTTACTCTGACCAATCAACCACAGCATGCCCCAGCCCAGCAGGCCTGCCAGTAACCCGATGGCCACGGTCAGCGCAATACTGCCGGGCGTCAGATCAAACTGGCTGTGGGAAAACGGGTACATTGCCGAACGATGCCCGAGTGACCACATGGTCAGCACCGCCACGCCGGACGCGATAATCAGGGGGATCAGACGCTGCATGGCAGAGATACCGAAAGCGATTTCCGCGACAAAAATCGCCGATGCCAGCGGCGCATGGTACACCGAGGCCAGCCCGGCGGCAGCTGCCATCGCCACCACGTCACTGTTTTTCAGCGGCAGCGATTTGAACCACCAGCGCCCCATCAGGCTGCCTGCCAGCGCAGACAGCTGCACCATCGGCCCTTCACGCCCGATAGACGCGCCGCTGCTGATACTCGCCAGCGATGACAGCCCGCGAAACAGCGAGGTGCGCGTGGGGACCGCATCCAGCTGGGCGTTAATCACTTCCAGATAATCGGTACGCACCGTCTGCTTTTGCTCAATGGCGGTGGCATAACGCAGCAGGAAACCGGCAATCAGGCCACCCGCCCCGACGATCAGCGGCCAACAGTACCAGGGGTAAACACGCATCGCCTGGGTAATATCGGTTTGTCCGTTAAACACCAGCCCATCAATCAGGTTAATGGCCTCACGAAAGCCCAGCGTCACCAGCGATGCCACCAGCCCAACCGGGATCGCGACCAGAATGCTGGTCCAGTTAAGTGCATGTTTACTTTGCGGGCTGCGAACGCTCATCGGGTTCCCTCGTGATGATTTTCCCTATCGTGCGAGAGGCGGGCTGAAAAATCAAATATCCCGCATCAGGCATTGCCCTGCCAGCCTGACATGATAATCTGCTTTTTCCGCTAATCAGCCGAACAGGAACACTATGATTCGCTTTGCCGTCGTTGGAACCAACTGGATCACCCGTCAGTTTGTCGATGCTGCTCATGAAACCGGAAAAATGAAGCTGACTGCCGTTTACTCACGATCGCTGGAGCAGGCAAAGACCTTTGCCAGTGATTATCCGGTGGAAAAGCTGTTTGATTCCCTGGAGGAGATGGCAGCATCCGATGCCATTGATGCCGTCTACATCGCCAGCCCCAACGCTCTGCACTGTCCACAGTCACTGCTGTTCCTACGCCACCGTAAGCACGTAATCTGCGAAAAGCCGCTGGCCTCGAATCTGCGCGAGGTTGAAGCCATGATCGCCTGCGCCGCTGAACATCAGGTGGTGCTGTTTGAAGCCTTTAAAACCGCCAGCGTGCCGAACTTCCTCACGCTGCAACAGGCGCTGCCGAAAGTGGG
The DNA here is from genome assembly GCF_037479575.1 of Erwinia sp. MYb416. Taxonomy (NCBI): domain Bacteria; kingdom Pseudomonadati; phylum Pseudomonadota; class Gammaproteobacteria; order Enterobacterales; family Erwiniaceae; genus Erwinia; species Erwinia sp. MYb416. Next base: position 224,071 of record NZ_JBBGYT010000441.1, on the reverse strand, counting down.
CACGCTGCGCAAAGCCTTGATCAATTACTGCCAGTACTCCTCCCGCTATCAGCGTTATCTGGATGGCGAGAATCCCAACACCTTTAATCCGGCATGGTCTAACGGCTCGATCATGGATATCGGCTATTACTGCCTCGCTACGGCGGTGAATTTATGGGGGGAACCTGCCAACGTGATGGCCAGCGCCAGCCTGCTGGAAAGCGGTGTTGATGGGCACGGTACGGTAATTCTCAACTACGGCGATTTCGACGTGACCTTACAGCACTCAAAAATCAGCCAGTCTACGCTGCCAAGCGAAATTCAGGGTGAAGAGGGATCGCTGGTGATTGAGCAGGTGTCTGAGTGCCAGCGCGTCAGCTTTATCCCGCGCGGTGGTAAAGCGCAGGATCTGACGCAGCCGCAGCATATCAATACCATGCTGTATGAAGCGGAGGTTTTTGCCCGCCTGGTGGAGAATAGTCAGTGGGATCACCCCGGACTGGAAACGTCACGCATCACCGCGAAGCTGTTGACGGAGATCCGCCGCCAGACCGGGGTGATCTTCCCGGCCGATGCCACTGTGTAAATATTTCTAAATATTACTGAAGAAGATTGACCTTCGGCGGCTGCCCGCCTATCTTTTGCAACAGCAAAGGGGAGTAACTTCTTCGTCAGTTAATCGTCAATACGACATCCACATGATGTCCGGTTACTGAGCAACCAAATCCTGGTTGTAAGTGAGACCTTGCCGGAAGGCGAGGTTTGCTTACAGCGACAATAATAATGTGGCTGGCGTCTTCCGACGTTGGCCATTTTTGTTATTGGGGCAAGAAAAAATGAATACTGTCGGTACGCCGTTACTCTGGGGCAGCTTCGCTGTCGTTGTCGTGATTATGCTGGCGATTGACCTGCTGTTGCAGGGCCGTCGTGGCGCACACACCATGACCATGAAACAAGCGGCCGCCTGGTCGCTGGTCTGGGTCACCCTCTCACTGTTATTTAACGCTGCCTTCTGGTGGTATCTCACCGGCACCGCCGGGCGCGAAGTCGCGGATGCGCAAGCGCTGGCCTTCCTCACCGGTTATCTGATTGAAAAAGCGCTGGCCGTCGACAACGTGTTTGTCTGGCTGATGCTGTTTAGCTATTTTGCCGTTCCGGCCGCATTGCAGCGCCGGGTGCTGATCTACGGCGTGCTGGGCGCGATTGTGCTGCGTACCATTATGATCTTTGCCGGAAGCTGGCTGGTGACCCAGTTTAGCTGGCTGCTCTATATCTTCGGCGCGTTCCTGCTGTTTACCGGGATAAAAATGGCGCTGGCGAAAGAAGATGACAGCGCGATTGGCGATAAGCCGCTGGTACGCTGGCTGCGTAGTCGTATGCGCATGACGGACAAAATCGAAGGTGAACGCTTCTTTGTGCGTAAGAATGGCGTGCTGTTTGCCACTCCGCTGCTGCTGGTGCTGATTATGGTTGAGCTGAGCGACGTTATTTTCGCCGTCGACAGTATTCCGGCCATTTTCGCGGTGACCACCGATCCGTTTATCGTGCTGACGTCTAACCTGTTTGCGATCCTCGGCCTGCGTGCCATGTACTTCCTGCTGGCAAACGTGGCAGAGCGTTTCACAATGCTGAAATACGGCCTGTCGGTGATCCTGGTGTTTATCGGGGTGAAGATGTTGATTGTCGACTTCTTCCATATCCCCATCGCCATTTCACTGGGCATTGTGGGCGGTATTCTGGCGCTGACGCTGATCATTAATGCCGTGGTTAACTATCGGAACGATCAGAAGACATCCTGATCGATAGCGGCAAACATCCAGGGGTCGATCGTCTTTTTCGATCGGCCCTTTTTGTTGTAGATGGCATAAAAACACGCACTTTTCCCTTTCCCTGTCAGATGATTTCCTTATACTCCCCTGCGCAAACACCCCAGAAACATCGATAACGATAGCGATTTTAAAATATGCGTACAGAAAACAGTGACCGTGGGCTGGTTCAGCGCCTGCTCCAGGGCAGCCTGGTAACACAAATTATGATTGGGCTGGTGGCCGGTATTGCCCTGGCCTGGTTCTCAAAAAGCAATGCGCTGGCCGTCGGCCTGCTGGGTGAGCTGTTTGTCAGCGCACTGAAAGCCGTGGCCCCCTTGCTGGTCCTGGTGCTGGTGATCGCCTCAATTGCTAACCATCAGCAGGGACAAAAAACCAATATTCGCCCGATTGTGATGCTCTATCTGCTCAGTACCTTCTGTGCCGCCATTGTGGCGGTGGTCGCCAGCCATCTGCTGCCGCAGACGCTGACATTGCAAGCCGCCAGCACCGAGATTGTGCCGCCGTCCGGGATTCTTGAAGTGCTGCGGGGCCTGCTGATGAGCATGGTCACCAACCCGATTGAAGCACTGATGAAAGCCAACTATATCGGCATCCTGGTGTGGGCTATCGGTCTGGGCTTTGCATTCCGCCACAGCAGCGATACCACCCGTGCATTTCTCAATGATGCCTCCGATGCCGTGACGCGTCTGGTGCGTATTGTGATCCGCTTTGCGCCCATCGGGATTTTCGGCCTGGTGGGATCGATTCTCGCCTCGACCGGCTTTGATGCGCTGTGGGAATATGCCAGCCTGCTGATCCTGCTGCTGGGTTGTATGCTGCTGATGGCGCTGGTGTTTAACCCGCTGCTGGTGTGGTGGCAGATCCGCCGTAATCCGTATCCGCTGGTGTTTACCTGCCTGCGTGAAAGCGGCGTAACCGCCTTCTTTACCCGCAGCTCGGCCGCCAATATTCCGGTGAATATGGCGCTGGCGAAAAAGCTGGGTCTGGATGAAGACACTTACTCGGTGTCCATTCCGATTGGCGCCAATATCAGTATGGCGGGCGCATCGATCACCATTACCGTGCTGACGCTGGCAGCGGTGAATACGCTCGGGATCCATGTCGATGTGGGTACCGCTATTCTGTTAAGCCTGGTCGCGTCGATTTGTGCCTGCGGGGCTTCAGGTGTGGCGGGCGGTTCGCTGCTGCTGATCCCGGTCGCCTGTAACATGTTCGGTATTCCGAATGAAGTGGCGATGCAGGTGGTGGCTGTGGGCTTTATTATCGGGGTCTTGCAGGATTCAGCTGAAACCGCGCTGAACTCATCGGCGGACATTCTGTTTACGGCTGCGGCCTGTATGGCGGAAGATCGCCGGGTTGAGCAGAACGCGTAAATTAACCCAGGGCGAGGCGTGCCTCGCCCCTACGCTGTTCAGGTGTAGGGGTCGGACATGCCCGCCCCATCGCAAGGCGTGCCTCGCCCCTACGCTGTTCAGGTGTAAGGGCTGGCATGCCCGACCCAGCGCAAGGCGTGCTTCGCCCCTGCGCCGTTCAGGTGTAGGGGGCGGGCATACCCGACCCTGCGCAAGGCGTGCCTCGCCCCTGCGCCGTTCAGATGTAGGGGTCGGGCATGCCCGACCCAGCGCAAGGCATATCCGCCCCTACGCCATTCGCCGTACTCCTCTCCCGGGATTACAACGTTACCCCGCTTTTAAAAATCGCCAGTTCCCGGAAATCATTCACTTCGTTACGCGTCTGTCGCCCGTTGGCAATCGCCACGATGGTATCGACAAACTGCGCCAGCAAGGCGGGCATCTCCACGCCGTGGATCAGCTGCCCGGCATCGAAATCAATCCAGTGTGGCTTCTTCGCCGCCAGTTCGCTGTTGGTGGCTAACTTCACCGTGGGGACAAAACCCCCGTAAGGCGTGCCGCGTCCGGTGCTGAACAACACCATATGGCAACCCGCTCCGGCCAGTGCGCTGGTCGCCACCGCATCGTTTCCCGGGGCGCTGAGCAGATTAAGCCCTGGCTGTGTCAGCCGCTGCCCGTAGTTGAGAACATCGACCACCTGGCTTTGCCCGGCCTTCTGCGTGCAGCCCAGCGACTTCTCTTCCAGTGTGGTGATCCCCCCCGCTTTGTTGCCCGGTGACGGATTTTCATAAATCGGCTGGTTGTGGGCAATAAAATAGGCTTTGAAATCGTTCACCATCTTCACGGTTTTGCTGAAGGTGGCTTCATCGCGGCAGCGGCTCATCAGAATACGTTCTGCCCCGAACATCTCCGGCACCTCCGTCAGCACCGTGGTACCACCGTTGGCGATCATCTGGTCGGAGAAACGCCCGAGCAACGGATTGGCGGTAATGCCAGACAAACCGTCCGATCCGCCGCACTCCAGCCCGAACTTCAGCTCGCTAAGGCGCCCTGGCTGACGCTGGTCATAGCGCATCGCCTCGTAAAGTTCATGCAGAAGCGCCAGCCCGGCTTCCACCTCATCATCCTGCTGCTGGCAAATCATAAACTTCACCCGCTGCTCGTCTGTTTCACCCAGCGTCTCACGGAAAACATCGACCTGATTGTTTTCACAACCAAGACCGATCACCAGCACTGCCCCGGCGTTGGGGTGACGCACCATATTTTGCAGCATGGTGCGGGTGTTTACGTGATCCTGCCCAAGCTGCGAACAGCCGAACGGGTGGCTGAACAGGTGCACGCCGTCGATATCAGCCGCCTCTGCCGTCTCTTTCAGAAAACGTTGCAGGATCTGACGGGCAATGCCATTGACGCAGCCCACGGTCGGCAGGATCCACAGTTCATTGCGGATGCCGACTTCACCACTGCGGCGGCGATAAATCTGTACTTCACGGTCAGCAGCCTGCTCAGGGAGCGTGGCAAACTCCGGCTGATACTGGTACTCATCCAGATCGCTGAGATTAGTGCGTGCATTGTTCGAATGAATGATTTCACCGGCACTCACCGGTTGCGTGGCATGGCCGATCGGCAGGCCGTATTTCATCACCAACGCATTCGTTGCCAGCGGGTGCAGAGCAAATTTATGCCCACGCCCCACCGGTTGTTTCAGCACCAGAGCGTGTCCGGCAACGCTGACGCGCTCCCCCTCCTCCAGATCACGCAACGCCACCGCCACGTTATCCAGGCTGTGAATTTTAATGATGCTTTGCATGATTCGCCCCTTCGTTTACCTGCGCCAGTGCCGCACGCATGCCAAGCTGGAGGATCTGTTGCAGCTGTGCCGTGACGCCCGCACTCAGCCCGGCCAGCTGTGTGAGGTCCTGCCCCCAGTGCGCGGCATCACTCAGCACGTCATCCACCAGCTGGCGGAGAGAAATATCATGGCAGTCAACCTGCGGCCACAGCGTGGCAAAACGCGCTAACCAGTGCGCATCGTCCTGCAACGGATAACGCTGGCCGTTGCGTTCACCCCGGTAGTACGCCAGCAGCGCTGCCAGTGCAAAGCTCAGGCGCGGCGATGGTGCCCCGTTCTCTGCATGCTGCCACAGCAGCGCGGGCAGCAGACGGGTGCGGAACTTCGTCATGCCATTGAGGGCAATCGCGCTCAGTTGATGGCGGATAAACGGGTTACGAAAACGATTAAGGACCTCGTCTGCAAACGCATTCAGCGCTGCCTGCGGCTGCGTCAGCGTCGGGATAATTTCCTTACGCAGCGTATCATCAACAAACGCAGCCACCTCTGCATCAACCATCGCGTCACCCACCGACTCCAGCCCGGCCAGAAACGCCACCGGCACCATTGCGGTGTGTGCGCCATTGAGGATCGCCACCTTGCGCTCTTTATAAGGTTTGATGTCATTAACCAGCAGGATATTCAGCGCCAGCTGGTCAAGACACAGCGCTTGCGCCACAGAGGACGGCCCCTGGATCACCAGCTGATAGTAAACCTCCCCCGCCACCAAATACTCGTCACGATAACCGAGCTGCTCTTCCAGCTCGCTGGCATCGTCGGGGTAGCCCGTAACAATGCGGTCCACCAGCGTCGAACAAAAGGTATTGTGCTGCTCCACCCACCTCACAAACGCGGCAGGCAACTGCCAGGCCTGCGCCGTTTGCAGTACAAGGGCGCGCAGGGCGTCACCGTTATTATCGATCAACTCACAGGGCAGCATCAGCCAGCCTTTATCAGGCGCGCCGTCAAAATGCTGCCAGCGGGCCAGTAACAGGCGGGTCAGTTTGGCCGGGAAGCTGGCCGGAGGCGCGGATTCCAGCGTATCTGCCGGATCAAAATAGATCCCCGCTTCCGTGGTGTTGGAGAACACAAACCGCAGCTGCGGGTCCGTCGCCAGCGCCATAAACGCGGCAAAATCCTGCACGGGCTGGATTTCGCGATTGACGGAGCGGATCAGCCGCGGCTCGCTCACCACATCACCCTGCGTATTGAGCCCGCGGATCACCGTGGTATACAGCCCATCCTGGCTGTTAAGGCTGCGTGGACTGCCGCTGCTGAGCGGCCGCACCACCACGACGCCAGCGTCCAGACGGGTGTGTTGGTTCAACTGATCGATTTGCCAGTCGATAAAGGCACGCAGAAAATTACCTTCACCAAACTGAATGATCCGCTCAGGATACTGTGGCCCGGGAAAGTCGTTTCGGTTCAGCTTGCGCATCGTAGATCCTCTTACAGCTCAATCGCGAAGTAGTCGCGGGCATTGTTAAAGCAAATGTTCTGCACCATGTCGCCCAGCAGCGCGATATCGCCCGGCGCTTCGCCTTTTTCCACCCAGCGCCCGATCATCTGGCACAGCAGACGACGGAAGTATTCATGGCGGGTATAGGAGAGGAAACTGCGGCTGTCGGTCAGCATGCCGACAAAGCGGCTTAACAGCCCCATTTGTGCCAGTTGGGTCATCTGGCGCTCCATGCCATCCTTCTGGTCGTTAAACCACCACGCCGAACCGAACTGCATCTTCCCGGGCTGCCCTTCGCCCTGGAAATTTCCGGCCATCGTCGCCAGCACTTCGTTATCGCGCGGGTTCAGGCAGTAGAGGATGGTTTTTGGCAGCGCGTTGTCCCGGTTCTGCGCATCCAGCAAGCGCGACAGCGGTTCAGCCAGCGGACGGTCGTTGATCGAATCAAACCCTACGTCCGGCCCCAGCAGGAGTAACTGACGGCGGTTGTTATTGCGCAGCGCGCCTATGTGATACTGCTGCACCCAGCCACGTTTGGCATATTCCGCGCCCAGCCACACCAGCACCGCGGTTTTAAACTGCGCCACCTCGCTCTCCTGCAGCAGGCTTCCCGTCAGGCGACGTGCCAGGATACCGTCCAGCGTGGCGTCATCCGCTTCGCCGTACAGAACCACGTCCAGCGCATGATCCGAGACCTTGCAGCCGTGGGCCGCAAAGTGATCAAGCCGTACTTTCAGCGCACGCCGCAGGTCATCAAAACGGGTGATATCGACATTCGCCACCGCAGAAAGCGTTTGCAGATAGTCGACGAATCCTTCCGCTTCAATATTGAAGGCTTTATCCGGCCGCCAGCTTGGCAGCACTTTCGTAGTGAAGCTGCCATCCATCGCCAGTGCACGATGATGGCGCAGGTCGTCCACCGGATCGTCCGTGGTGCCAACCATTTTGACGTTCATCTGCTGCATGATGCCACGGGCGCTAAACGCATCCTGCGCCAGCATCTCGTTACACTGGTGCCATATCGTGTCGGCCGTGGCGGGTGACAGCAGCGTATCGGTGATGCCAAACGGACGGCGCAGTTCAAGGTGCGTCCAGTGGTACAGAGGGTTACCGATGGTATCCGGCACCGTCCGCGCCCAGGCATCAAATTTTGCACGATCGCTGGCATCGCCGGTACAAAGCGCTTCCGGCACGCCGTTGGCACGCATCGCCCGCCACTTGTAGTGATCGCCTTTCAGCCAGATGTCATACAGATTGTTAAAACGGTAGTTTTCGGCTATCTGCTGCGGAGGCAGATGGCAGTGATAATCGAAGATGGGCTGGTCGGCAGCGTAATCATGGTAAAGCCTGCGGGCAAACTCACTGTCCAGTAAAAAGTCTTCACTCATAAAGCGTGACATACGGTCTCTCCTGCATCGTCTCAATGCCAACAAAGTTATCATACCAATTGTGATTAGCGCTGGAATAATAGTGAGAACTCGATCACAAAAACACCACTATTTATGGGTGAATTATCCTCTCACTCACGTCATTAAGCGCTATCCATCTGTCTTTAAAGCCCTTTTATTATCCCCCATTGCAAAAATGGTTTTTGTGATGGCTCTCAACTTTTAAATCTGTATGACAAGTTATCGTGGCGGCGGTTGAGATTAAGCAGGCAAGGTTATCGTTTGAAGACAGGGCGGGTGAGTCACTATCAAGCCGTTCCGCCGAGACAAGGTGCCCGTCCGTGACGAGGCATCAATAATAATGACGGGAAGAGGTTTTAAATGCGTAAAATTAAAGGGTTACGCTGGTACATGATCGGTCTGGTGACCGTTGGTACCATACTGGGTTACCTGACGCGTAATGCTATTGCAGTTGCCGCCCCCACGCTGGAAACAGAGCTGCATATCACCACGCAGCAGTATTCCTACATCGTGGCGGCCTATTCGGCCTGTTACACCATTATGCAGCCCGTAGCAGGCTACATTCTGGATGTGCTGGGCACCAAAATCGGCTATGCCATGTTTGCCATTCTCTGGGCGATATTCTGTGCCGCGACCGCGCTGGCGGGAAGCTGGGGCGGGCTGGCGATTGCTCGTGGTGCAGTGGGTGCCGCTGAAGCAGCAATGATCCCGGCAGGACTCAAGGCCAGTAGCGAGTGGTTCCCGGCCAAAGAACGCTCGATAGCCGTAGGGTATTTCAATGTGGGGTCGTCGATCGGGGCCATGCTGGCGCCACCGTTGGTGGTGTGGGCGATTGTCGCACACAGCTGGCAGATGGCTTTTATTATCACCGGCATCCTGAGCATGATCTGGGCGCTGTGCTGGCTGGTGTTCTACAAACATCCTAAGGATCAGAAAAAACTCGATCCTGAAGAACGCGAATACATTCTTTCCGGGCAGGAAGCTCAACACCAGACGAATAACGGCAAGAAAATGTCCGCCTGGCAGATCGTCCGTAACCGCCAGTTCTGGGGTATCGCCCTGCCACGCTTTCTGGCGGAGCCCGCCTGGGGCACGTTTAACGCCTGGATCCCGCTGTTTATGTTTAAGGCTTACGGCTTCAATCTGAAAGAGATTGCGATGTTCGCCTGGATGCCGATGCTGTTTGCCGATCTCGGCTGTATTGTCGGCGGTTATCTGCCTCCGTTCTTCCAGCGTGTGTTTGGCGTTAACCTGATTGTCTCTCGCAAGCTGGTGGTGACCATGGGTGCCGTACTGATGATTGGCCCCGGCACCATCGGCCTGTTTACCAGCCCGTATGCGGCCATCGCTCTGCTGTGCGTGGGCGGGTTTGCCCATCAGGCACTGTCCGGCTCTCTGATCACCCTCTCTTCTGACGTTTTCGGCCGTAATGAAGTGGCGACCGCCAACGGCCTGACCGGGATGGCGGCCTGGACAGCCAGTACTATGTTTGCACTGGTGGTTGGGGCGCTGGCCGATACCATGGGCTTCAGCCCACTGTTTGCCGCACTGGCGGTGTTTGATTTGTTAGGCGCGGTGGCTATCTGGACCCTGCTGAAAAACAAACCGATTTCTGAGCTTGAGCAGGAGAAAAAGGAAAAAATGATGGGGGTAGTGACGCAGCATTAGGGGTAATGCTACCTGTGACAGGACGGGCGGACCGTAAAAGAGGGGCCGCCCGGCCAGGCACCGAATAGCGCACGGACTCGACTTTCTTTTCAGTCGACCCGTTACAGGTAAAAGTGGTATAACAAATTCCATTCTCAGAGTGTGCTCAACGGGAGTCTGGAGCATGGAATTAACAGAATCGCGCCGCCTTTATCAACAACTTGCTGCCGAGCTGAAGCGCCGCCTTGAGCAGGATATTTATCAGGTGGGTGATAAGCTGCCCGCGGAACGCTTTATCGCCGAAGAGATGGGCGTCAGCCGCACCGTGGTGCGTGAAGCCATCATCATGCTGGAGGTGGAAGGTTACGTCGAAGTGCGTAAAGGTTCCGGCATTCACGTTATCTCTCAGCGCCAGCAGAACCGCGTTACCACCAGCAGCCAGTTAGAATTCGCCAATTTTGGTCCGTTTGAACTGTTGCAGGCCCGCCAGTTAATTGAAAGCAATGTTGCCGAGTTCGCCGCCACCCAGGTGACACGCCAGGATATCCTGCAATTAATGGAAATCCAGACGCAGGCGCGCAAAGAAGACCGCTTCCGCGATTCCGAGTGGGACATGAAATTCCACGTACAGATCGCACTGTCGACGCAGAACAGCGCACTGGCGGCGATAGTGGAAAAAATGTGGTTGCACCGACTGCATAACCCTTACTGGCTCAAACTGCATGAACATATCGACGATAAATCGATTGAGAGCTGGTGTGAAGACCATGACACCATTCTTAAAGCCCTGATGCGTAAAGATCCGGCCGCCAGCAAACTGGCCATGTGGCAGCATCTTGAAAACACCAAACAGATGTTGTTCCACGCCACAACCGATGACTTTGAATTCAACGTTGACCGCTATATGTTTGCGGAAAATCCTGTCGTGATGCCAGATACCGTCTCGAACGACGAAAAATAGCACTCTTCATTCAGGCTGAAGGAACTCATTGAGTCAAAATACGGTCAATAGTGTCAGCCTGTGTAAAACTCCTTTCAGACAGCCTGTTCCAACGGTAAAACATCGTTGGACTTGTGTTTCTTCCTGTCCAGGCTAACGTAATTTTGTTACAATTGTTTGCTTATTTTTATCCTTCCTGCGTGGGTAAGAACAAGCTGTGATATTCACCCGCGAAGCTGTTCAGCCGCTCGTTAACTGGCTAAAACGCACCGATAAAACAATCAATTAAGTGTGCAAAAAACCGTGAAACGAGCCAACTATGACGTTCAGGACGACTAATGGATATTTTCAAATCCCTGGTGCACGCCCTCTGGCAGCAAGATTACGCCACCCTGGCGGATCCCACGCTGGTATGGGCCATCTATTTTATCTTGTTTATGATTTTGTTCCTGGAAAACGGCCTGCTTCCCGCCGCCTTTCTGCCCGGCGACAGCCTGCTGATTCTGGTCGGCGTGCTGATTGCTAAAGGGACAATGAATTTCGCGCTGACCGTTTGTGTACTGACCACCGCCGCCAGCCTTGGCTGCTGGGTCAGCTACATCCAGGGACGATGGCTGGGTAATACGGTCACCGTGCAGAAATGGCTGTCGCATTTGCCCGCGCAGTATCACCAGCGCGCCCACCAGATGTTTCACCGCCACGGACTTTCCGCGCTGTTGGTTGGTCGCTTTATTGCCTTTGTCCGCACGCTACTGCCCACTATTGCGGGGCTTTCCGGCCTGAGCAATGCCCGTTTCCAGTTTTTTAACTGGATGAGCGCACTGCTTTGGGTGCTGATTCTGACCGTCATCGGTTACGCACTGGGTAAAACCCCTATTTTCCTCAAATACGAAGATCAGATGATGTTTTGTCTGATGCTACTGCCCCTGGTATTACTGGTATTCGGCCTGTTTGGCTCGCTGTATGTTCTGTGGCGAAAAAAACAGTCGACGAATGAGAAAGGAAACTCATGATGCCTGGATTTATGAAGTTATCCACGCGCACGTTGCGGCTTATTCCTCTGGTCGCACTGGCCACCCTTGCGCTGCTGGCGCTGGCATTTATGCCCGCTTTATTCCGCAGTGAAAGTGCCTTACAAATCCGCGCTTCTCGCCAGGGGATCAGCCTGCCCGATGGGTTTTACGTCTACCAGACGCTGAGCGCTCAGGGCATACATATTAAAAGTATTACGCCGGAGCAAAATTCTCTGGTGATAAAATTTGACTCATTAGAGCAAAGTGATGCGGCCGAAAAAGTGCTGCGCAAGCTGCTGCCTCATGGCTTTGATATTGCGCGCCAGGAAAACCACGGCGCATCAAACTGGATAAACCGCATCAGCCTTAGCCCTCAGTCTGTTGGCTAACAGTGATTTGCCAGCCCTTCCTTAAGGCGGGGCTATCTCTAAGAATATTCTCTCTTTTTGAGCTTTCTCTGTTTTCTGTCTATGCTTCATAAGCAGTAAAAAGCTTCACACCCGTTCCAGGATTACGATATCTCTAACCTGATATCCACGCAAAGGAAGGTCACGATCACCATGAAACATCAGATTATTTTCGGCATCAGTCTGCTTACCCTGGCTACTTTCGCTCAGGCAGACACGCTCTGTCAGCAGAAAGAACGCGCTATTCAGCACGAAATCGATATTGCACAGAAGCACGACAATCAACGTCGGGTGAACGGCCTGGAGCGGGCGTTAACCGAAACACGTGCTAACTGCAGCGATGCAGGACTGAAAGAAGTGCATCAGGAAAAGATTAAAGAGCACGAGAAAAAAGTGACCGAGCGGGAACAAGAACTCAAGCAGTAAAAAGCGGAAGGTAACGACCGCGACAAAATTGCCAAACGCGAAAAGAAACTGGCTGAAGCCCAACAAGAGCTGAAGGAAGTGCAGGCTGCGCCGTATTAAGGCTAAAAGCTGCCAACGTCATTAAAACTAAATTTAAGGAGTTTTCAATGTCTAAAGACACCACATCAGAACATCTGCGCGCCGAGCTGAAAAACCTGGCTGATACCCTGGAAGAAGTGTTAACCACTTCCGGTGAGAAATCGAAAACCGAGCTGGATAAACTGCGCAGCAAAGCGCAAAGCGCGCTGAAAGATACCCGCGCGCGCCTGGGTGACTCCGGTGACCGCATTGCCCAGACCACCCGTGAAGCGGCCGATCGTGCCGACGTCTATGTACGCGACAATCCGTGGACCAGCGTCGGTATTGGCGCCGCCGTTGGCGTGGTACTGGGCGTTCTGCTGACCCGTCGTTAATATGGCAGAGCATCAGCAAAGCCACGGCCCCGGCAAAGGGGTCATTAATATCGGGCAACGCATTGTCACTACCCTGGTCGGGATGGTGGAAACGCGTGTCCGGCTGGCAGTGGTGGAGCTGGAAGCTGAAAAAGCCAACCTGATTCAAATGCTGTTGATGGTTGGCCTGACGATGCTGTTCACTGCCTTCGGACTGATGAGCCTGATGGTGCTGATTATCTGGGCAGTCGATGCTCAGTATCGTTTGATGGCGATTGCGATTACCACCGGTGTATTGTTCGCGCTGGCGCTGATTTTTGGCCTGTGGACACTGGCGAAATCGCGCCGTTCTACGCTACTGAGCGCCACCCGCAAGGAGCTGTCGGAAGACCGCAAGCTGCTGGAGGATGAGTAAATGAGCCGTAAGCTCGATTTACGCAAAGCGGAACTGTTACGCGAAATCCAGCAACAACGGCTGGATCTCAGTGCCGGGCGTAAAGCCTGGCTGGACACAACTGCACGCTACGATCACGGTTTTCTGGCGCTTCTCAGCGCCAAACGCTGGCTGACCGTTGGCAGCGGTGTGATGGCTATCTGGTCCGTGCGTAATCCGCGCTTTATGGGCCGCTGGGCCAGACGCGGATTGGGCGCCTGGAGCACCTGGCGCATGGTGCGTAATTATCTGCCTCGCCGTTAATCTTCTGCATGATAAAGCCGCATTGACTTGCGGCTTAAACAACCCCCAGATTTCTTGAACATCTTCGACAGATTATCTCGCTTACAATGTTTTCCTTACCCGACTATTATCTCCAGCAACGAACGGCACTGAGCGCTTAAGACGCGTCAGGCCTGAGTAAAATACGGTCGGGCCAGCATGCACGACCACAAATTCTTGTTTGGGGTTAATCATGAAAAAATTAGAAGATACCGGTGTTGTTATTGCTCGCATCCTGATGGCCGCGCTGTTCGTTGTCGCAGGCTGGGGTAAACTGACCAACTACGAAGGTACGCAGCAGTTTATGGCGTCAATGGGTATTCCGGCCCTCTTCGTGCCACTGACCGTACTGCTCGAATTCGGCGGCGGTCTGGCAATTATGTTCGGTTTCTTCACCCGTACCACCGCGCTGATTACCGCCATCTTTACCGTGCTGACCGCTATCCTGGCGCACAGTAACTTTGCTGTAGATGGTTCAACCATGTTCTTGAAAAATATCAGCATTGCAGGTGGTTTCCTGCTGCTGGCTATCACCGGCCCGGGTGCTCTGAGCATTGACCGTCTGCTGGGTAAGAAGTGGTAAGTTAGCTATACTGATTTATCGGGGGGTGAGGATCATATCCTCGCCCCTTTTCATTTTAAGGACAGGAGAACAGAACATGGGACAACTGATTGAGGGAGTCTGGCACGATCAGTGGTATGACACTAAAGCCACAGGAGGCCGTTTTAAACGCTCCGAATCGGCTTTTCGCAACTGGGTCACCGCCGACGGTGAAGCCGGTCCGAGTGGCAAAGCGGGTTTTCGTGCTGAGGCGGGCCGCTATCATCTGTATGTTTCTCTTGCCTGTCCCTGGGCACATCGCACGCTCATTATGCGCCAGCTGAAAGGGCTTGAGGAGATGATTACCGTCTCTGTTGTGCATCCCCTGATGCTGGAAAACGGCTGGACCTTTGATGAAGATTTCCCTGCTGCTACCGGCGACAGCCTGTATCAGAACGAATATCTTTATCAACTCTACCTGCATGCCGATCCGCAGTACAGCGGCCGTGTGACCGTTCCGGTGCTGTGGGATAAGCATCAGCACACGATTGTCAGTAACGAATCTGCCGATATTATCCGTATGCTGAACAGTGCGTTTGACGGTGTGGGCGCGCGCGCCGGGGATTATTATCCGCAGGATCTGCATGAAGAGATTAATGCGTTGAACGGCTGGATCTATGACACGGTGAACAACGGCGTCTATAAGTCAGGGTTTGCCACCAGTCAGGCAGCCTATGATGAAGCGGTCACCGCGCTGTTCTCCTCACTTGACCGTCTTGAGTCACTGCTGGGCAAGCATCGCTACCTGAGCGGTGAACGACTCACCGAAGCTGATATCCGCCTGTGGACCACGCTGGTGCGTTTTGACCCGGTGTATGTCACTCACTTCAAGTGCGATCGCCATCGTATTAGTGACTACCTGAACCTGAACGGTTTTCTGCGCGACCTCTGGCAGACACCCGGTCTGGCGGAGACAGTTAACCTCGAGCATATTCGCCATCATTACTACTGCAGCCACAAGACCATCAATCCCAGCGGCGTGATCTCGCTGGGTCCTGCATTCGACTGGGATCAGCCTCATGGCCGTGACCGACATTTCGGCTGATCTTTAGCATCCAGGGCGGATTTTCACTCGCCCTGGAAGTTCCGCACCCTTTATTGATCTGGCACAAATTCCCGCGTTGAGGGCTTACGTATCTTTACTGACGTAAACACCTAAAACGAAATCAATATGGGGATGGAGCTATGATCAAACCTATCGCAATCTGCCTGGCCGTGGTAATGCTCTGTTATGTGGCTTTTGTGGGCCATTATTATTATCAGACCTTTTCAACCTTCAACAGCATTGAGCATTCACAGGAAACAAATACCGCTCAATAGTCTGCCGTTGATACTGCGGGTGGCTACCCCTGGCGTTTCGCCAGAAGTTTCGGGATCTCCCGCAGGCACCAGGACTTTGCTTCGCCCATGCTGTCGCGCCGCCAGGCCATAATAATATCCACTTCACGAGTATATTCCGGGCTGACCACGCGTAGCCTTCCTTCCGCGATGTCTTTTTCCACCATAGGATACGGCATGGTGCCGACACCTAAGCCCGCCAACAACGCACGGTGCTTATCTTCAATGGTGCTGACCGTCAGACGCTGCTGTTTGTCGAGCAGGGTCACCGTCAATACCGGGCGCTCACGCGCGGTATCCGCCACCGCAATGCCGCGATATTTTACGCGCGTGGTTTCCGAAAGCGGTTCGGGTTCCAGATGGATCGGGTGTTCCGGGCTGGCCACATAGACGCTCATCAGCGTGTAGAGTTTGCGAGTGTTGATCTCTGACGAGGCGCGGAAATGCATATCCGGGGCAATCACAATATCGGCTCGCCCCTGCTCCAGACGCTCCCATGCCCCGGCCAGGACTTCGGTCATCAGCGACACCTGGGTGTTGGCTTTATCGGCCAGCTTCCCGACCAGTGGAAACAACAGTTCAGTGGAGACCAGCGCTTCGGTGGCAATCGTCAGGTGGGTTTCCCAACCGCGTGCCAGCGCTTCCGCATCCGTGGTCAGCTTGTCGGCCGCTTCCAGCAGCACACGACCGCGCTCCAGCAGCATACGTCCGACATTGGTAAATTTGGTGCGATGGCCTGAGCGGTCAAACAGCACGACATCCAGTTCTTCTTCCAGCTTCTGCATGGTATAGCTCAGAGCGGAAGGCACACGGCCCAGCTCATCCGCAGCGGCAGCAAAGCTACCACGACGATCGATAGCATCCATTACCCGCAGCGCTTCCAGCGTCAGAGCGCGATCTTTGGCCATAGTGATTCTCTGTCAGGAAATTTGAATATTGCCAGCAGATTAACTGGCTAACAATCCGGCGTCCAGAAACTTACCATAACAGGATAATAAACGGTCGGGATCTCTCTGGCCGATAAGGAGAACGCTATGATAACCAGTCGAACCGCTCAACAGTGTGGCAAAGCCGATTACGGCTGGCTGCAGGCGCGCTATACCTTCTCCTTTGGTCACTATTTTGATCCCAAACTGCTTGGCTACGCATCGTTACGCGTACTCAATCAGGAAGTGCTGGCACCAGGGGCTTCCTTCCAACCCAGAACGTATCCGAAGGTCGATGTGCTGAACCTGATTTTGCAGGGTGCAGCAGAATATCGCGACAGCGAGGGAAATCACGTGCAGGCACAGGCCGGGGAAGCTTTGTTGCTGGCCACGCAGCCGGGAGTGAGCTATTCAGAACATAATATCAGTAAAGAACATAGCCTGACGCGTATGCAGCTGTGGCTGGATGCCTGCCCGCAGCGGGAAAATGCATCAGTGCAACGGATGCCGGTGTCTGAACATCAGCGTTATACGCTGCTGGCCTCACCGGACGGCAGCGCAGGCAGCCTGCAACTGCGCCAGCAGGTGTGGATCCATCAGGTGGTGCTGGAACCGGGCGAGAGCTACAGCCTGCCGCTGAACGGCACGCGCGCCTATCTGCAATCGATTCACGGATCGCTGAAGGCCATGGCGCATTCGCAGCAGCAGGAGGCTCTGACCTGTGGTGACGGTGCGTTCCTGCACGAAGAACAGAGCGTGACGCTGACGGCAAAAACGCCATTGCGGGCGCTGGTTATCGATCTCCCGGTATAATCTCGCCCCGATTGCTGCACTCTGCCGGTTCAGCGCCCTCCTGGTGCTCTGACAGTGTGTCAGCAGTCAAAGTACCAGTAGCCCTGATTCACCAGCGCGGTGAGCTCAGCCACAAAAACCGGATTGTGCAGCGCGTCACCCAGCTCGTTTTTACCGAGCACGGTGTAGCGGCACAGCACATCAGCGGCTTGTGTATCGACCGTCTCCAGCCGTTCGCTGTTAATAAAGAAATGCTCACCCACTTGCAGCACCCTTAACCCACTCAGGCGGGTCAGCATGTCACCACTTAGCAGAGCCTCAGCAATTTCATCCGGTTCATAAGCGGGCTCGGCGGGCGCGATATCCAGCTCGTGACGCGGCGTGGTGGCGAAACGGCCAAACCACTGCTTAAAGTCTGCGGGCTGATTGATCACCTCGATCATCATCGCGCGCAAACGATCCAGCTCATACTCTTCGACCCGCCCAGGATGTTCGCGGCAGGTTAAATCAGCATCGCTGTAATGCTCACCACCGAGATCGTTTTCCAGCGCATAGTCCGCAAAGCTACTGATGAGATCGCGGCCATTAGGCCCGCGGAAACCGACAGAATAGTTCAGTGCGGTTTCGAAGGTGAAACCGTCATGTGGGAAGCCCGGTGGGATATACAGAATGTCACCTGGTGCCAGCTCGTGATCGATGATGGGTGTGAAAGGCTCCACATGTAACAGCGCAGGGTGTGGGCAGAACTGCTTCAGCGGCAGTTTATCCCCAACACGCCAGCGACGGCGGCCCATTCCCTGGATGATAAAGACATCGTATTGATCGATATGTGGCCCGACACCGCCCCCCGGTACGGAATAAGAGATCATCAGATCGTCTAAACGCCAGTCCGGCAATACGCGGAACGGACGCACCAGCTCGGCTGCGGGCGCGTGCCAGTGGTTTACCGCCTGCGCCAGCAGCGACCAGCCGCTTTCACCCAGGCCATCAAAGTGTTCAAAAGGCCCATTGCTGGCCTGCCACTGACCATCGGTATAACTGACAAGGCGGCTGTCGACTTCCGGCTCCATCGCCAGGCCGGCCAGTTCATCTGGCGTAATCGGATCGACAAAGTGTGGGAACGCATTTTTTAAAACAACAGGCTGTTTTTGCCAGTATTTCTCTAAAAATTCGGGCCAGTTTAGATTGAGCTGATAAGCCATAGGTCGCACCAGTGAGAGACAAAACGGCACTGATTATAAAGAGGCAGGCAGCGAGGCTGCCTTGTCATGCGTCAAGGGCGGGCAGAGTAATGGGCACCGGGCAAGACATCGTAGGGGGGCGTAAAAGCAAAAACCCCGCCGAAGCGGGGTTTTTCCTGAATGAGTTCGAAGCTGACCGGTAAGCCGCCTTCCTTTCATAGAGAGTGTCGTGGACAGTCATTCATCTCGCCGTTGAGCGCTCTAAAAGCAAAAACCCCGCCGAAGCGGGGTTTTTCCTGAATGAGTTCGAAGCTGACCGGTAAGCCGCCTTCCTTTCATAGAGAGTGTCGTGGACAGTCATTCATCTCGCCGTTGAGCGCTCTAAAAGCAAAAACCCCGCCGAAGCGGGGTTTTTCCTGAATGAGTTCGAAGCTGACCGGTAAGCCGCCTTCCTTTCATAGAGAGTGTCGTGGACAGTCATTCATCTCGCCGTTGAGCGCTCTAAAAGCAAAAACCCCGCCGAAGCGGGGTTTTTCCTGAATGAGTTCGAAGCTGACCGGTAAGCCGCCTTCCTTTCATAGAGAGTGTCGTGGACAGTCATTCATCTCGCCGTTGAGCGCTCTAAAAGCAAAAACCCCGCCGAAGCGGGGTTTTTCCTGAATGAGTTCGAAGCTGACCGGTAAGCCGGGTTCTGTCGTGGACAGTCATTCATCTAGGCCAGCAATCGCTCACTGGCTCAAGCAGCCTACCCGGGTTCAGTACGGGCCGTACCTGGTGAACCCCTATTTGGCCTTGCTCCGGGTGGAGTTTACCGTGCCACGAACTGTTGCCAGCCGCGCGGTGCGCTCTTACCGCACCCTTTCACCCTTACCTGATCCCACTTACGTGGGCCATCGGCGGTTTGCTCTCTGTTGCACTGGTCGTGGGCTTGCGCCCCCCAGGCGTTACCTGGCACCCTGCCCTATGGAGCCCGGACTTTCCTCCCCTCTGTCTGTCTCCCCCGAAGGAGGACGGCAACAAAGCGGCGACTGTCTGGTCAGCTTCGGCGCGCAGTGTATAGGGTTTTCTACGGCTTGTCACTCACCCTGCTGCTCCAGCGCATGCTTATAAAGTGCATTTTTCTTCACACCGTGGATTTCGGCGGTAAGTGCAGCGGCTTTCTTCAGCGGTAATTCGGCCTGGAGCAGCGCCAGGGTACGCAGAGCTTCCACTGGCAATGCCTCTTCAACCGCATGATAACCTTCAACAATCAGCACCATCTCCCCTTTACGGCGGTTTTCGTCTTCCAGCACCCACGCCAGCAGTTCACCCACTGGCGCGCCAAAGATCGACTCCCAGGTTTTGGTAATTTCACGGGCCAGCACGACATAGCGATCCGGGCCCAGCACGGTGACCATATCTTGCAGGCTGTCCAACAGGCGATGCGTGGACTCGTAGAAAATAATGGTCCGCGGTTCCTGCTCGAGCGCACGTAACGTGTCGCAGCGCCCTTTACTTTTCGCGGGCAGAAACCCTTCGTAGCAGAAACGATCGGACGGTAATCCGGCAGCGCTTAATGCGGCGATCGCCGCGCAGGCACCGGGTAATGGCACCACACGGATGCCCGACTCGCGGCACAAGCGCACCAGGTGATAGCCGGGATCATTAATTAACGGCGTGCCAGCATCGGAAACTAACGCTATGCTTTGACCTTCGCGCAGCTTCTCCAGCAACACCTCGGCTTTCTGCTGTTCATTATGATCATGCAGTGCGAAGAGCCGCGCATTGATGGCGAAATGTTGTAGCAACAGCCCGGTATGACGTGTATCTTCCGCAGCGATCAGATCGACGCTCGCAAGCACCTTCAGTGCCCGCTGGGTGATATCGCCCAGGTTACCGATGGGGGTTGGAACGATATAGAGCGTGCTGGCAGAAATATCTGCCCGATCGTGTTGTTTCATTGTTTGATCCGAATTGCCGATTTAATATTGAGCATCTTGAAAAAAACATCACTGGATACAGTATGCTTCCTTCGAAAGTAGTTCACTGCAAAGCAGTACGCACCATGCCGCTGCTGCTGGCCGCCCTGATTTTTGCCGGTTGTACCGGCCAGGCTCCGCAAACGCCTCAGGCGAATGTACAGGGGGCCGCCACGGGCACCTCTGACTATTATCTGCAGCAGGTGCAGCAAAGCTCAGATGATAACAAGGTTGACTGGCAATTACTTGCAATCAGAGCGTTGTTGAACGAAGGGAAGGTTCCTCAGGCCAACGATCAGCTGACGCAAATCCCTCAGGATCTTAACGCGACCCGGCGTCAGGAGCTGTTGCTGCTTCAGGCACAGCTGAGTGTGGCACAGCAAAACCTGCCTGATGCGACTGAGAAACTGAAGCAGATTGATACCAGCGCCCTGTCGCAGGATCAGCAGGTGCGTTACTTCCAGTTGCAGATTGCCGCCAGCCAGGGTCGCCCTTCGCTGGATGTGCTGCGCGCCTGGATTGCTCAGGAACCGCTACTGACAAATCCGGCCGACAAACAGAAGAATATCGATGCCACCTGGCAAACACTGACGCAAATGACGCCAGATCAGATGAACAATCTGGCCATCAACGCCAATGAAAATGTGTTGCAAGGCTGGTTAGATCTGCTCGGCGTGTACCGTGCGAACGCCAGCGACCCGGATATGCTGAAAGCAGGTATCAGTGACTGGCAAACGCGTTATCCTTATAATCCTGCGGCCAAAATGCTGCCAACGGCGCTGATGCAGGTACAGAACTTCCAGCCAGCGTCCACCGGTAAAATCGCCCTGCTTCTGCCGCTAAGTGGCCAGGCACAAGTGTTTGCTAACGCCATTCAGAAAGGGTTTAACGACGCGAAAAATGGCGTGCTGGCTCAGGGCAGTGCCCCGGCAGCTGCCACGCCGGTGCAGGCTCCTGAAGCAGTACAGGCCACACCGGATACGGTGGTCAGCCCGTCTGCCGACGCAACCGCGGCCCAGCCTGCTGACGTTCAACCGCAATCGGCCCCGGCCAACAGCGTAGAAACAGCCGCACCGTCAAGCAGCACTCAGATTCAGGTGTATGACACCAGCACCCAGCCCATCGAACAGATCCTCACCCAGGCGAAGAATGATGGCGCAACGCTGGTAGTGGGTCCGCTGCTGAAAAATCACGTTGAACAGCTGGCTAACAGCCAGACATCACTGAACGTTTTGGCCCTGAATGAGCCAGAGTCCGTCCAGAACCGTCCGAATCTTTGCTATTTTGCGCTTTCTCCTGAAGACGAAGCCCGTGATGCCGCGCATCATATGTGGGACCAGGGCAAACGTACCCCGCTGCTGCTGGTACCACGCAGCTCGTTAGGGGACCGCGTGAACAAATCCTTTGCTGCCGAGTGGCAGAAACTGGGCGGTGGCACGGTATTGCAGCAGCAGTTTGGTTCAAAAACAGAACTGAAACAGGGTATTAACAGTGGCGCAGGTATCCGCTTGAGCGGCACGCCGATCACCGTACAGCCTGCGGCAGCAACGGGTGTAACCATTGGTGGCCTGAACATCCCGGCACCGATGACCGATGCCCAGGTCAGCAGCAGCAACGGCAGTGTGGATTCAGTGTATATTGTCGCCACTCAGGATGAGCTGACGCTGATTAAGCCGATGATCTCCATGCGTGTGAGCAGCCGTGATAATGTGGGTCTGTATGCCAGTTCGCGCAGCTATCAGGCAGGTGCAGGCCCGGACTATCGTCTGGAGCTGGACGGCTTACAGTTTAGCGATATCCCGCTTCTGTCTGGTGCGAATCCAGCACTGATGCAGCAGGCGGCGAAGTCGTTTAACAATGATTATTCACTGGTTCGTCTGTATGCGATGGGCATTGATGCCTGGACGTTGGCGAATCATTTCAACGAGATGCGCTCACTGCCAGGTTTCCAGATCAAAGGTGATACTGGCAATCTGAGTGCAAATCAGGACTGCGTCATTAACAGGAAGTTAGTGTGGAGCCAGTATCGTCAGGGTCAAATCGTCCCGGCCAACTGAGTCGACAACAGCAGGGGGCGGCCAGTGAACGTCAGGCCCGCCACCTGCTGCAAACATCAGGTTTGCGTTTTGTCGCTGCGAATGTGCGTTACCGTGCAGGCGAAATCGACCTGATTATGCGCGATAAGCAGGTGTGGGTTTTTGTTGAAGTGCGCTATCGTCGCAACGACCGTTTTGGCGGCGCAGCAGCCAGTATTACGCGCAGTAAACAGCAAAAGCTGTTGCGCGCCGCCGCGCTGTGGCTCAACAGTCGTGGACAGAGCTTCGACACGACGGACTGTCGTTTTGATGTGGTCGCGATCACCGGCGAACAGGTAGAATGGTTACCTGATGCATTTACAGCAGAATAAGAGCCTGTTTTAAAAGGCTAAACTAACCAGGTGAATGACGTGCTGGAAAGAATTAAAGTCTGTTTTACCGAAAGTATTCAAACGCAAATCGCAGCGGCAGAAGCGCTGCCGGATGCCATAGCACGCGCGGCGATGACCATGGTGCAGTCGCTGCTGAATGGCAACAAAATCCTGAGCTGTGGCAACGGAACCTCCAGCGCCAATGCCCAGCATTTTGCTGCCAGCATGATCAACCGTTTTGAAACTGAGCGTCCGAGCCTGCCTGCCATCGCCCTTAGCGCTGATAATGTGCTGCTGACAGCGATTGGTAATGATCGCCTGCACGAAGAGATTTATGCGAAGCAGGTGCGCGCGTTGGGCCACGCTGGTGATATTTTGTTGGCCATATCAACCCGCGGCAACAGCCGTGATATTGTCAAAGCCGTAGAGGCAGCGGTCACGCGTGATATGACGATTATTGCGCTGACCGGCTACGACGGCGGTGAACTCGCCGGTCTGCTAGGACCACAGGATGTGGAGATTCGTATCCCCTCGCATCGCAGCGCGAGAATTCAGGAAATGCATATGTTAACCGTGAATTGTCTGTGCGATTTAATAGATAACACTTTGTTTCCCCACCAGGATGTTTAAAGGAGCTTAAATGAAGGCATTATCTGCATGTGCAGTTATCCTTACCGCGTTGATGTTACAGGGCTGTGTGGCTGCGGTTGTCGGCACTGCGGCGGTCGCCACGAAAGGTGCAACCGATCCCCGTTCCGTAGGAACTCAGGTGGATGATGGCACCTTAGAACTTCGTGTGACCAACGCGTTATCCAAAGACGAACAGATTAAACAAAACACTCACATTGTTGCCACCGCCTATCAGGGCAAAGTGCTGCTGACGGGTCAGGCACCGAGCAGCGACCTGGCATCACGCGCGAAACAGATCGCCGTCGGTGTTGATGGTGCAACCGAGGTGTATAACGAGATCCGCACCGGTAGCAAGGTGAGCTTTGGCACGGCATCTTCAGATACCTGGATCACCACCAAAGTGCGCTCCCAGTTGCTGGGTAGCGATCAGGTGAAATCCTCAAACGTGAAAGTGACTACCGAGAACGGCGAAGTGTTCCTGCTGGGTCTGGTGACCGATTCGGAAGCAAAAGCGGCGGCAGATATCGCCAGCCGGGTGAGCGGCGTGACCCACGTCACCACCGCGTTTACAATTCTGAAATAAGCATGCTGGAAAGGGTCAGGCATGCCTGACCCCTACTAAACAGTAATCCGCGTTGGTATTCGTAATGGTCGCCACAAAACCAGCACCATCCGCGTTGATATTCGTAGGGGGCGCCACAAAACCAGCACCATCCGCGTTAGTATTCGTAGAGGTCGCCACAAAACCAGTACCATCCGCGTTGGTATTCGTAGAGGTCGCCACAAGGCCTGCGCCATCCACGTTGATATTCGTAGGGGGCGGGCATGCCCGACCCGCTCCCACCGCATTACAACCTGCTTAAGCAGTCCATCGCTACCGCTTTGAAACTGGCAAAGTCTTTGCTATCCCGAAGTCGTGTCATCGCCCGCTCGCGCATAAAAGTCACAAACAGGTCGTAAATGGCCATCGCCTCTTCATACTCTGTTTTGCTGATCGCCAGCAGGAAAATCACGTAGGCGGTTTCATCGCCCCAGGCAATGCCCTCGGGAGCAAGCACCGTGTAAACGCAGGTTTTCTTCGCCAGCAATCCAAGCGAGTGCGGCAACGCAATCCCCTCACCCAGCATGGTACTGACAATCGCTTCACGCTCCTCCACTGATGGGTAAAACGTCTCATCCACTCTCCCTTCTTCTTCCAGCCGATCGCATAACTGGCGGAACAGCTCAGAACGATCCATCGGGCGGTCAAGAATAAGAAAGTGGCTGGCATCAAAGAAACGCTCCAGCATATAAGGCCGGGTGCGATCGAGCAGCACCAGCTTGCCAATCTGTTCAAGCTGGTAGTCAGTAGGAAACGGTGACATCACCACAACCGGCTTATCTTTATCGCTGAGGCGTACCGTGGAGATCACAAAGTCTTCCTCCACGTTCTCTTTCAATTCATATTCACGCAGCGAGAGGGTGTTACTCACAACGATTTGTGGATATTTCCGCAGCAGCATGGCTTCGATCATACGCACGGTGGAGTTGCCGGTATCGCACACCAGCAGGATCTGCGGATGGCGCTGATAGCCCACGTTGTAGTGGCGTTCCAGCCCAACGCCAATATGCAGCACCAGGAAGCCGATCTCATTTTCACTGATGATATACGGTGAATATTTCCCCCAGCTGGAGACTGCCGCCAGCGTTACATCCCAGGCCATTGGATAGTGCTGTTTAATATTCGACAACAATGGGTTAGGGATCTGGATCTGGTAACGCACACGGGTGATCATCGTTTTTATATGCGTCAGAAGATCGGCATGGAGTTGCGGATCGTTTTGCAGGTTGAAGTTGTAATGAGTGTTGATGTAACTCAGGATGTAGTCCACCAGCGAGTCACCGTCATCCGGGCTGATCACGCTGGCCACACTGTCCTCAACCCGACGGGCAGCGATATTCACTCGCAAAAAGGCCTCTTCTGCCGGAGAGATCGCTTTACCCGTCATCGGTCTCATCAGATTCACGATATGGCGCGCCGCGTCACGCACGTCGCCATCAACATCTTCTGCAGAGAATTCAGTCAGCGGGTAGCCTTCGCCAATTCGACGCACCGCCACGGCACAGTAAAGGCGCAGATAAAACTCACCCTCATCGGTCAGACGAATCGTAAACCGGGAGAGACACTGTTGCAGCAGCGGTTGCAGTGTATCGAGCATACCGCTGTTCAACGCCTCCAGCCTTAACAGCGGGCTGTCGATGTCCTCCTGCGCAATCTGGTACAGCAGGTCCGTCAGGCAGGTGCGCATCGCTACCTCCTTCCCGAATAGCTTCATGCCGTAACGTGGTTTGGTTTCAATCGCCAGTTGATAGCGCGCCAGCCATTCTCTGACTTCGGCCATATCACTTTGCAGCGTGGTACGGCTGACAAACCACTCATCGGCCAGATCTTCCAGTTTCAGGGAAAACGCCGACGTCAGAAAGCGCGTGAGCAGGTAGTGCACACGTTCCGGTGAGGTGCGTGGAACGCGCAGATGGGAAGGTGACTGCTGCAGCAATGCGGTATAACGCGGCAGATCCTCAATTTTTAGCTGATAACCCGCACCGCGATTCAGCACCAGGCTGGCGCCATGCTCGGCCAGCAGTTCATTGAGAACATTGATATCGGTACGCACCGTGCGTGTCGAGACAGCGAAACGTCGCGCCAGCTCATCCTGCGGCAGCGTTTCGTTTTGCAGCAAATCAAACAACTGAGCCAGTCGTTGGTTAGGGAATCTCACGGGGGCACCACTTTTAAGCTGTTCAACAAAAGGAAAACTAACTTATTTTTCGAAGAAAAAATAGTACACCCCGGCACAGGCCGGGGTGTAAGGACGAGATTAATCCACTAACTTTTTGGTTAATGCCAACAGTGTTGCCACATCTTCCGGACGGGTCAGCCCGGTGGGGCTATCAATAATGGAGCTGTAGATATGCGGAATAATTTTGCTGACACCGGCATCCAGCGCGACACGCAAAATCGTCTCATAGTTGTCCAGATCAATACCGCCCGTGGGTTCCAGCCAGAAATCCTGCTCTGCACAGGCTTCTGCCACCGCTTTAAACTCGTCGATAGCTTTCAGCCCGCCCATCGGGAAATACTTCACTGAGCTTCCGCCCATATCCTTCAGCATAGCAATCGCGGAGGCGACCGGAACAATCCCGTCTGCCCTCTGTGAACTTAGTGGTCCGGTAGAGATCTTCACCTTTCCCGGTTGGCCGGTTGGCGACACCAGGCCATTCACCACGGTCTGTGCCTGTCCCAGCAGCGCGCGGCTGGTACCGACGCCGGTAAAGACTTGATTAACATGCTGCGGCTGCACTTCAGCGGAGATGGCACTCACCATCAGCGACTGATTCGGGTCGCCCGCCCCCAGACCGACGGACAGCGCGTTATCGATCAGCGCGGCATACTCACGCATGTCCGCCACGGCAGTCGCGACATCAAGAT
Organism: Erwinia sp. MYb416; assembly: GCF_037479575.1. Taxonomy (NCBI): domain Bacteria; kingdom Pseudomonadati; phylum Pseudomonadota; class Gammaproteobacteria; order Enterobacterales; family Erwiniaceae; genus Erwinia; species Erwinia sp. MYb416. Next base: position 197,331 of record NZ_JBBGYT010000441.1, on the reverse strand, counting down.
AGTTTTTCGACAGCACGCCTACCAGCACGTGGCCTTCGGCCGCCACCCAGATATCACGGGCGTTCTGTTTTGATCCGGCCAGTACATTCAGGCATACCCGATCACGGTAAAATTTTGGTGTCAGCGTCATGCGCGTTTCTCCCTGATTAACAGCGTCTGAATACAGACAAAAATGGTGTGCAGCTGATCCGCAGACACGCTGCGCACGTCTACTTCGACAATCCCTTCGTTAGCTTTGTAGCCACGGAAATAGATGGCGATATCGCCGGTTTTAAGTGCCTGGACCACTTCGCCCGTAGTACGCCCGATAGTCGCTTCGTCAAAATGAATCTCAGCACGGGCAATATCACGCCCGGCCGCATCCCACACCACGCGAGCCTGAATTCCGGACAGCTGATTCAGGTTGTCGATAAATGGCGTCATTTTTTCTACCATCTGCGCCCCTGTTACTTTCTCCAGACGCTGGAAATTTTCAATCGCCTGAGTCAGTCCCAGGATGCCCTCTTTGCCGACTTTCATCGCGCGACCAATGCCCTGCGACTGACGTTTTACCCATTCGACGTACTGCGTTTTTCCTGTTACCAGCCCGCTGGTAGGCCCTTCAATCGCTTTGGCGCCGCTGTAGATCACCAGGTCTGCCCCCAGTGCGTAATATGCCTGCAAGTCTTCTTCGGCAGCAGCATCCACGATCAGTGGAACGCCGTGTTTCCGAGCCACTACCGCTGCCTGTTCGACGCTGAGATGGCTTTTCTGCACGCTGTGGTGCGATTTGATGTAGAGAATGGCGGCTGTTTGCGGCGTGATGGCCGCCGAGAGCTGTTCAGGCGAACATTCGTTGGCGTAGCCTGCTTCCACAAGGCGGCCACCTCCCAGTGTGACCATCGTGCCCACGGGCGCGCCGAAGTTCACGTTATGGCCCTTTGGCAGCACGATGTCATGCGGCACGGTCAGCGGCGCGGCATGGAGGTTTTCCAACAGCCAGTCGTTATCTTTCACGATCACCGCCGCCACAGATTGCGCAATACCCGCTGACGCGCAGGAGACCACAACTGCCGCTTCACAACCCAACAGGCCGGCAATGTAAGCACCGGTTTTGTTGACCAGATCTTTCATTTCGAAGTAGTGATTCAGACCATAATTTACCGTCTCCACCACATCCGCGCTCGGGGTCGACACACCGAGAATGGTCATGCGGCCAGAGGCGTTAATCACCTGCTTTAAGCCATATTTTTCATACACTGAAATCATCACGTTTTTTCCCTTCGTTAGTCACGAATGCCTGCCCGCTCACCACAGCAGCCAGCGGCACCAGGTGTGTTTCGCCAGACAGGGTTTGTCCGTCAGAATCACTGAACAGGCAGGTTTCCTGTTTCACGTCAAAAATGGTCAGATCGGCATCCAGTCCCGGCACCAGCCGTCCTTTTCCATTGAGCCGCAGCCCATCGGCGGCATGGCAGGTGACACAATCAATTACCTGTGTCAGCGTCATACCGATGTTTAAGAATTTGGACATCACATGCGCGAGGGAATACACCGGACCGTTAAGGCGGTTGCGGCAGTAGATATCCGAGCTGATGGTGTGCGGTAAAATGCCCTGGCCGATGGCGACCTGTGCCACCTCAAAACTGAAGCTGGCAGAGCCATGCCCAACATCCAGCCGTACACCGCGCTGCAACGCACGGGTAATCGACGCGCGAAGCTGCCCTTCCGCCGTAAGAATACGATTCGGTTTGCCGTTATAGCAGTGGGTAATCATGTCGCCGGAGGTCAACAAATCGGCGATATCATCGAGGTTCGGCGGGTTGTTACCGATATGGACCATGAGCGGCAGTTGGCCGTTCTCCTGCTGCATCGCTTTGGCACGTTCCAGCGGCTTGATACCATTTTGTTCCACCACACTGCTGCTGATACGGGCTTTCAAACCCAGGATAAAACCCGGCAGACGCTGTACCGCTGCGCGTACCGCAGGCCCGTCAATACGCGCCATATCCGCCAGTTCATTCTGCGTCAGAATGCCACTACGGGCGATGTTGAGCAGCGCATAAACACGGGTGCTGGCGCTGCGGGTGAGTTGATAGAAATCATCGATATCATCTGCGCCGGTACTGCCCGCATCCACCACCGTCGTGACGCCCGTGTCCACACCAATGCGATCGGCTTCATCATGGTAAATCGGCGATTTTGGGTAGCAGTGAACGTGCGAGTCAATCCAGCCCGCACTCAGCCAGTAACGCCCGGCAAGATCCCACTCACGTTTCGCCGGACCTGCGACCAGGCCAACGGCTGCAATTTTGCCGTCGTGAATGGCGACATCACTGAGGGTGCCATCGCTGAGACGGCCCCGCCGAATAATCAGATCAAACATGCAGACTCCTCAGCGTGGCGACATCCCGCCGCCACGCGGGTTAGTTACAGCGCGACCGGGAAGATCGCTCCCAGCGCCATCGCCCCCAGGATTGCGCCACCGGTAATCGGCTTGTTCCACAGGTAGAACAGCAACGATCCCACCAGCGCACCCAGCCCAATGGGAATCGATGCCGCCATCGCAGACAAGATAATTAACGGACCGAGGAAGCGGCCAGAGGTGTTGCCCGCGCCCATCATCACGTCAGCGCCGTAGGTCGAGTCGCTGTTGTTGATGGTAAATTTACGCGCGAGAATAATCAGGTATCCCACTGCCAGGCCCAGCGCCAGGCCGGTTACCAGCGAGGCGGCAAAGTTTGCTACCGGGAAGATAAACCCGGCCCCCAGCAGCAGCGCAGGCACGCCCAGGCCGATCCCGGTCTGGATCGCGCCACCAATATCGAGGATCCCCACCAGCGATCCTTCAATAATGCGTGCAAACAGGAAGCTGGCACCGAAGGCCGCTACCGCACCGTAAACGCCAGTTTCCATTCCCGCACGCAGCATGGAGACGAAGGCCACTTCGTTGAAAGCACCCAGCCCGTAGACGTAATACATATGCGTACCGGCGAACACACCAGAAGAGAGCAGCCCGACAAAGATCGGAAACGACCAGTCGGCATACCAGAAACCACTTTTTGTATTTTCCATTACCATCGTCCTCTTATTTACCGCTCAGGGAGTTGTGGATCATATCCAGCCAGCCAGGCACACCCAGATGGAAGGACTCCAGCAGCTTCATATCAAAGCCGCGGAAGAACCCGCTTAGCACGAACAGCAGGACGATGGCCATCATCATCACCTTGGTCACACGGTTCCAGCCCGCTTCTTCAACCCCTTTGCCAATCAGGATGCCCAGTACCAGGCCCGGTACCGCATTCCCCATGATTAGCTGCGCCAGTCCACCAAAAATGGTGGCCCAGAAACCGGACTTTTTACCGGCATCAATCGCCGCCAGCCAGAAGATCACGGGCATGACCGTATTGACCAGCAGGTTAGCCGCAGGTACCAGCACCTTCACTGCCGTCACCTGCAAGGCTGCCGGTACTGCTGACGCCGTTGAGTTCAGGAACGCCACCACGATCATGCCGATGATGCCGCAGGCGATCGCCATTTTCTTCGGGTTGTGCAGGGTGTCTGCCACGTTGCGGTTCTTGACCATCAGTGCCGCGGCCCCCCAGTTAGGGATAATGCGGTGGTCAACGTCCTGAGTAAAAGAACCCGCCGCCACAGACGATGCCCAGGCATTAAAGAAGAAGCCGAGGCCGAAAGAGAAGTGGGAGGCAGGATCGCCCTCACAGGAGTTCAGTTCGCCCAATGTACGAAAAGCGCCCATGCCCTGTGTGGTCGGGGCATGAAACATGCGTGCTGCGCCTGCGCCCACACCAACACCGACAAGTCCGCCGATAATCAATGACTTAAATAAGATAATGAGGAACATCGGTCTTTCCTTTTGTTATAACCCCTTCGCCTCAGGCGGTAGACGGACTACCGCATCTGAATGCGTGGAGGTGTATGCGCCCTGATGTTTTTTTAGTGGGAAACGATGAAATCCACGTTGTCTGTATCCACCACCACCACGTTGACGGTGATCTCCAGATCGACGCTGTAGAGCCGCCGTTCACGCGCCAGAAAGAAGAACAGAAACTTTTCCGTTTTGGTGCGAACACTGGCCTGCAGCACCTTCACATCCACCGGCTCAATACGCAGAAGAATTTTGCTGGTGGATTTCAGTACCGTGTTTTGTACCCGGCTAAGGGCATCGGCAAAGGCTTTTCCTTTGCTGTCGCCCTTACCGCTAACGCTCACCGTGGTGGTGAATTGCTCTTTCATCAGCCGTGCTTCTTCTGCCACGCCAGCACCAGACGCTCACCCAACTCTTCTTTATCCATAAAGCCGAAGCCGAGTACCGTGGCACCTTCGTTGATGGCGGTCACACCTTCATCAATGGAGCGCATTCCATGCTTAGCTTTGTAGCCATATTTATTCTGAGCAGTGATGGCACCCGCGCCGCCGCTGCCACAGAAGGAGATGCCGAAAGTGGCGTTTTCCGCCTTCATGACATCACCCAACTTCATGTCTGCCGCAACACCCGGTACTACAATCGCTTTGCCGCCGGCTTTTTCGATTCCGGCAGCGACTTTCTGGCCTTTACCTAAACGGTCGCCAATCACGACGATAATTTGAGACATGTTGTATTCCTTATTGGTTGCAACGGGCGGGGCATGCCCCGCCCCTACGGATTGTCGTAGGGGTCGGCATGTCCGACCCCAGGTTTATTCGTTTTCTTTGGCTACTTCGAAATGAACGGAGAGTAGCCAGGCCTCTTCTTTCGGCAGGTTACCGAACAAATCAACAACCTGCTGTGCCAGCGTCATTGACTCTGGCGAGATATCCTCAAACAGTTCTTCTTCCACTTCTGGCAGCGCTTCTCCGGTGAGAGAACGCAGTGCCATCGCACGCACATGGGAGGTGAGCATCTGCTGCTGAACAGGATTAGGTTGAATATTTCGGGCGGCAAAAAGTTCGGTAATTTGTGTCATCACCCGCGCAGCCAGCGACTGAATTTCATTATCCTGTTCTGTTACCGCGTTCACTGGCGCTATTCCATTACTCACGTTCGTCCCCTCTTAATTAACGATGGGAATAAATTACCTCTACGTTACCTTTCTGTGTAGAACGACTTTTTCCACATTGAAACGGAAATAAACAGATGACGCCGGATTGATGTCGCAAAAACGTTGAAACGTGCACGAACACCGTTAAATTGAGATGTAAATCACAAAAAAACAGCGTTACCTGCTTAATAAACGCAGGCAAAGGGATATATACGGGGAAAAACATATCAATAATCACAGAAATAGAAGTAAAACTTATGACGAAATACCAGGCGGAGAATAAAAAAGATAACACCCGCGCCTCCCTGCCACATAAATTTTTATGTTCCCGGGATTTGCGGGTTTACCAGTTTTTCGCAACTCAATTATCAGGGTATTAATAATCGAAAATATTATAGATCACTTTTCATGGTGAAAACTCTCGCGTTTATCTGCCTGACAAGGGAAGTCAGAGAAAGATTCTGAACAAGAAAAAATCGCGAGATATTCTCATTATCTACAGTGTTTTCACTCAGCTATTTTACGAAAAAAGGCGATGGGTTTATTCATCGCCTCTCAGGTTCAAGCTAAACGTTTTTGATCAGGGTTGTGTGATCAACGAAACTTCTTATGACCGGCATCTCGGGTAGCGGAGAATGTCTTCGCTTCTTCCTTTGCGCCTGCCAGATCACCGCCGTTTGCCAGTTTCAGACTGGTATCAATCTGGCCAATCAGTGTGTCCAGTTCTGCACGATAATCTTTCATTCCAGCACTGTCGGCCGCCTGGCCTTTTAACTTATCCGGCGTCTGAGTTTTCGCATTCTCAGCGGCAGCACGCATATCGGTTAATGCTCTGACCATTTCCGCCTTATCATCGGTCTTTTGTACCGTGCGATAAGCGCCTTTCAGGATATCCATATCGCCTTCCAGGTCCTGTGCCATCACCGAGGCACTTAACATCAGGGTCGTACTCAACATTGCAATCAATAACTTACGCATCTCAGATCCTATTTTTTATAAATGGGTATCATTCAGGCATTAAAAAAGGCGGCTGTTTTCACAGCCGCCTTTTCAGCATACGCGTAAATCTGTAAATTACTGCCCTGCGATCTTCATTTCTGGTAACAGAACGGATCCACACTGGATATTGCTACGCGTTTCAATGTCGCTACCGATGCTGACCATATTGCGCCACATGTCTTTCAGGTTACCGGCAATGGTAATTTCACTGACCGGATACTGGATCACGCCATTTTCCACCCAGAAACCCGATGCTCCGCGAGAGTAATCCCCCGTGATACCACTCACGCCCTGCCCCATCAGCTCGGTCACCAACAGCCCGGTGCCGAGCTGTTTTAGCATTGCGTCGAAGCTATGGCCCTGTCCGGCGATGCGCCAGTTATGAATACCACCAGCATGTCCGGTGCTTTGCAGCCCCAGTTTGCGGGCGGAGTAGCTGGTCAGCAGCCAGTTCTGCAACACACCCTCTTTGATAATGTCGCGGCGCTGGGTACGGATACCTTCGCTATCAAACGGCGTAGAGGCCAGGCCTTTCAGCAGATGCGGATGTTCTTCAATGGTCAGCCACTCCGGCAGGATTTGCTCACCCAGGGAATCAAGCAGGAACGTCGATTTACGATAAACACTGCCACCGCTGATCGCGCCTACCAGATGACCGAATAAGCCTGTTGCGACTTCGGCAGCAAACATCACCGGCGCTTTCATTGTCGACAGCTTGCGTGGAGAAAGACGTGACAGGGTGCGACGGGCACACTCTTCGCCCACGGCTTCCGGTGACTTCAGGTCTTCAATGGCACGACCAATGGTGTAAGCGTAATCGCGCTCCATATCCCCGTTTTCTTCCGCGATCACACAGCTGGAAAGCGAATGGCGGCTGGAGCAATAGCCTTGCAGCATCCCGTGGCTGTTACCGAACACTTTAATCCCGACGTGGCTGTTAAAGCTGCCGCCTTCGGTGTTGGTAATACGCTTATCCGCTTTCAGTGAGGCCTGCTCGGCGCGAGCCGCCAGTTCGATAGCGCGATCGGCATCGATCTCAGCAGGGTGAAACAGATCGAGATCCGGCGCATCAAACGCCAGTAGCTCACGGTCGGCCACACCCGCGTAAGGATCGGGAGAGGTGTAGCGGGCAATGTCCAGCGCGGCCTGCACGGTGCGCTTTATCGCGTCCGGGCTGAGGTCAGTTGAAGAGGCGCTGCCTTTACGATTCTGATGATAAACAGTGATGCCCAGGGCACCATCGCTGTTGAATTCAACATTTTCCACTTCGCCATAGCGCGTACTCACGCTGATGCCGGTGGTTTTGGTTACCGCGACTTCTGCTCCGTCGCTGCTGGCCTTTGCCAGTTCGAGTGCTGTCGCTATCGCCTGTTCCAGGGTTTTACGCTGTTCTGCAACTTGGGAGAGTAATTTCATCGACCTGCCATATAATTAATAGTGCGATTTTTCGGTGGCTTACCGCGCTGGCATAACCACACCAGGGTGATAAGGCTTCATTTGAGTCTAACAGACTCAGAGAACAATTTCGCAGTAGCCTCGTAACCTGATAGCATTAGCCTCTTTTTCAGGAGCCGTACCAATGACCAAGCAGCCCGACGACTGGCTCGATGATGTACCAGATAACGAAGAAGAAGAAGATGATGAGATTATCTGGGTCAGTAAAAGTGAGATTAAACGTGATGCCGAGGAGCTAAAACGCCTTGGCGCTGAACTGGTGGAACTGGGGAAAAACTCCCTGGACAAAATCCCACTGGATGAAGATCTGCGTGCCGCCATTGAACTGGCACAGAAGATTAAGAAAGAAGGCCGCCGCCGCCAGATGCAGCTGATCGGTAAAATGCTGCGTTCACGTGATGAAGAGCCGATCCGTACGGCACTGGATAAGCTGAAGAACCGCCACAACCAGCAGGTCGCACTGTTCCATAAACTGGAAGTGCTGCGTGACCGTCTGGTGGAGCAAGGTGATGATGCGGTGCCAGAGGTGCTGAACCTCTATCCTCATGCCGACCGCCAGCAGCTGCGTGCGATGATCCGTAACGCGCAGAAAGAGAAAGCGACCAACAAACCGCCGAAAGCTTATCGCCAGATCTTCCAGTATCTGCGTGAGCTGGCCGAAGCGTCGTAACGTATTGCTGTGAGTATCAGGGCGGGCGTGCCCGACCCCTACGCAAAGGCATAGGCATGCCCACCACAGGCGCGTAGGGCGAGGCATGCCTCGCCCAATGCATATTACGCCAATCGATCTAACAATTTCTGATGAATCCCACCAAAACCGCCATTACTCATGACCAGGATGGTATCGCCCGGCTGGGCCTTTTTAGCGATCATTTCTATCAGTGTATCGAGATCCGCACTCCACTGCGCCGGCTGAATGCAGGCCTCGGCCACTTCGGCAACCTGCCACGGAATGTGGTGCGGCTGATAAAGGAACACTTCATCAGCACGCCCCAGCGCCGGGGCTAAATCGTCCTTGCTGATGCCCATTTTCATGGTATTCGAACGGGGTTCCAGCACCGCCAGAATGCGCGCAGTGCCGCCGACTTTGCCGCGCAGCGCCGCCAGCGTAGCGAGGATAGCCGTTGGGTGATGGGCAAAGTCATCGTAGACCTTAATGCCGTTACTCTCTCCACGCAGCTCCAGACGACGGCGGGCATTGATAAAGTCATTCAGCGCACGCCCCGCATCTTCGGGCTTCACGCCAACATGACGTGCAGCGGCAATGGCCATCATGCCGTTATGCATGTTGTGCTCCCCCACCAGCGACCAGTTCACTTCTGCCACGCGCTCGCCGTCCAGCAGCACTTCCCAGTGTGAGGCATCCGTAGAGAGTTTCTTCGCCTGCCAGTGGCCGGTGTCGCCCACGGTTTCCTGTTCACTCCAGCAGCCCATCGCGATCACCTGTTTCAGGTTAGCATCATGCTCTGGCAGGATAATTTTTCCCTGGCCTGGCACGATGCGGACCAGATGATGAAACTGTTTCTGAATAGCACGCAGATCGTCAAAAATATCGGCATGATCGAACTCGAGGTTGTTCAGAATCAGGGTACGCGGGCAGTAATGAACAAACTTCGAGCGCTTATCGAAGAACGCGCAGTCGTACTCATCCGCCTCAATCACAAAGAATGGGCTTTTTCCTAAATTCGCGGAAACATCAAAATTTCCAGGCACCCCACCGATGACAAAACCGGGTTCATAGCCGCAGGCCTGTAAAATCCACGCTGCCATGCCCGCTGTGGTGGTTTTTCCGTGGGTTCCGGCGACCGCAATCACCCAGCGGTCGCGCAGGACGAAGTCATGCAGCCACTGTGGGCCAGAGAGATAAGGAATATTGCGCTCCAGCACCGCTTCCACACAGGGATTACCGCGGGTCATCGCGTTACCGATGATCACCAGGTCCGGTGCAGGATCGAGCTGAGAAGCATCATAACCCTGAATTAAATCAATACCCTGCTTCTCCAACAACGTGCTCATTGGCGGGTAAACGTTAGCATCAGAGCCGGTCACTTCATGGCCGAGCGCGCGGGCCAGCATCGCCAGTCCACCCATAAAGGTGCCGCAGATACCGAGGATATGAATACGCATAAAAGGTCCGTTTCGTAAAATGTTCGGCCTTAGTGTAACGCCCCCATCGTGCGGAAGAAACGGATTTGCCCTATGTTCTTTAGCGTTCAATCGGCTAAACTGCGTACGCATACGTTGGCAGTTTGTGAATCAAGCTGCTACTCAACCGCAGATTCAGGGATTGTGTTATGAAAACGTTAGGCGAATTTATCGTCGAGAAGCAACACGACTTTCCGCACGCAACAGGTGAACTGACCGCTTTGATCTCCGCGATCAAACTGGGCGCTAAGATTATCCACCGCGATATTAACAAAGCAGGCCTGGTCGATATTCTGGGTGCCAGCGGCGCTGAAAATATTCAGGGCGAAGAACAGATGAAGCTCGATCTGTTTGCCAATGAAAAACTCAAAGCCGCACTGAAGGCCCGTGGCATTGTTGCAGGTATCGCGTCAGAAGAAGAAGATGAGTTCGTGATCTTCGAAGGCGCGGAAAACGGCAAGTACGTGGTACTGATGGATCCTCTCGACGGCTCCTCAAATATTGATGTCAACGTTTCTGTCGGCACCATTTTCTCAATTTACCGCCGCCTCACCCCTCCGGGTACGCCGGTGACCGAAGAAGACTTCCTGCAGCCTGGCAGCCAGCAGGTTGCCGCGGGTTACGTCGTTTATGGCTCCTCTACCATGCTGGTTTATACCACCGGCTGTGGCGTACATGCCTTTACCTACGACCCGTCACTGGGCGTGTTCTGCCTGAGCGCGGAACGTATGACCTTCCCGGAAAAGGGCTACACCTATTCCATCAACGAAGGTAACTACATCCGCTTCCCGCAGGGTGTGAAGAAATACCTGAAATTCTGTCAGGAAGAGGATGTCGCGACCCAACGTCCTTATACCTCACGCTACATCGGCTCGCTGGTGGCAGATTTCCACCGTAACCTGCTGAAAGGCGGTATCTACCTCTACCCAAGCACCGCCAGCCACCCGAAAGGCAAGCTGCGCCTGCTGTATGAGTGCAATCCAATGGCGTTTCTGGCGGAACAGGCTGGCGGTAAAGCCTCTGACGGCAAAAACCGTATTCTGGACCTGGTGCCAGAAAGCCTGCATGAACGTTCGCCGTTCTTCGTCGGCAATGACCATATGGTCGATGATACCGAACGTTTCCTGCGCGAGTTCCCGGATAACTAATCGGTAAAATTTAACGATTTCGACTGACCAAAGCGTAGGGGCGGACCTTCTTTTTCGGGTCCGCCCTTTCTTTTGGGGAAACGACCAGAAAAGCGGCCGCCCCCAACGATTTATGCCGCCTGAGTGACCTTAAATACCGCCATGGTTTGCACCAGCTGCTGGGACTGCTCTTCCAGCGACTGCGTTGCGGCGGCCGCTTCTTCCACCAGCGCGGCATTCTGCTGCGCGACTTCATCCATCTGCGTCACCGCCTGGTTCACCTGTTCAATACCGCGACTCTGTTCCTGCGAAGCGCTGGAGATCTCTTTCATCAACGTGGTGACTCGCATCACTTCCGTCGAGATTTCATCCATGGTTTCACCCGCTTTGGTCGCCATATCAGAACCTTCGTTGACGCGAATCTGCGACTCACTAATCAGCGTACGGATTTCCTTCGCCGCCGTTGCACTGCGCTGGGCCAGGTTACGTACCTCGGTGGCGACAACGGCAAAACCGCGTCCCTGCTCACCCGCGCGTGCCGCTTCAACAGAAGCGTTCAGCGCCAGGATATTCGTCTGGAAGGCGATGCCATCAATCACACCGAGAATGTCGCCAATACGCTGCGAGCTGTTAGAGATTTCCCCCATTTTCTCCATCACGTAACACACTACTTCTGCCCCGCGATCGGCGGTATCAGAAACAGCACGCGCCAGCAGATGTGCCTGTTGGGCGTTATCTGCATTCTGCTTCACCGTGGCGGTTAACTGCTCCATGCTCGCCGCCGTCTGTTCCAGCGATGCCGCAGACTCTTCAGTTCGCTGGGAGAGATTGAGGTTGCCCGACGCGAGTTCGCGGCTGCCGATATCGATTTGCAGACTGGCATCGCGCACCAGACCAACCGAATGCTGTAGCGACTGCTGCATCGTTCCCAGTGCGGCATTTAATCGGCCCAACTCGTTGTCACCGCTTTCCGGCACGGGCTGCGTCAGATCGCCACCCGCCACATGCTCAAGATGCCTGATAGCCTGATCCAGCGGCTTCAGGAGCAGTATGCGCAAAATCATCCATGCCAGCGCCACCAGCAGCAGTGTCAGCGCGCCGCTCACCAGAATCAGAACGGTCATCATGGTTTGGTTACGCGCGGCCTGCGCCATCTGTGTTGCGCTGACGTCGTCGGCATAAGCACCAAAAGCCGATACTGCGCCAGAGAATTTGCCTGCAAGGTCGGAGAGGTTTCCTTCCAGAACGCTGTAGTAATCATCCACACTCTGTTTTTGCAGCGCCGCCATCATTGGCGTGATGCCATTAACCAGGTAATCTTCATGGGTTGCCACTACGGCTTCCGCCAGAATTCTGCCGTGTTCAGTGACGGTTCCGGCATCAATGAATCGTTTCAGCTCCTGCTGCGATAAAACCACGTAACTGGCGGAACGTGTGGCTATTTTTTCCGCTTCGTCCGGCAGGCCGATTTCCATTTTACGTATGGCCAGCGCCGCGGTGGCGCGGGTGCGCAATAGGTTGCCGTTACTCATATACAGTGCGTTCAACTCAATGCCCTGAATGCGGTTGATCACATCCAGTGAGCGATTGCCCTTTTGAATCGCGATAATGCCCATGACACTCACCACTAAAAGCAGCAGCGTCATCATGGCAAGCAGCGCCAATAAACCCGTACGTATTGAGATTCTCTTAAGCATGATCATTTCCCGATAGTGTTAAGCCTGGTCATTCCTGGTCCCTAAATCGACCATGTTATCGGCAATAACATTACCCAGCTTTAACCATAATAAAGATTAAATTGATCCAGAACAGGGAACCCGTAAGCGTGAATTAAGGGCGCTTCAACGCTTTTATTGTGGACAAACGTCAGAAGGGAAATGACCCTGAAGGAAAATACAGACGATGATGGATTAGATCCATGTAAAACCAGAGAAATGATTTAACAATGATGAATAAACCAAATTAATCCCTTGACAGCCCTCATCTTGTTCAGTGGCGAAAAGAGACTCCAGGCAAGTGTCATGTCATCGCACTAAGAAAATCACAGATAAATCACAGATTGTAGAATTTTTAGCAAAACAGACATTTGCTATTCTGCACGGGAAATAACCACAAACACGCCAAGGGATTTGTATGTTTGATAATGATACTAAGGGCGGCAATCTGCGCCTGATGACATTGGGCGAGATTAATATGGCGAAGGAAATTTTTCGCGACACGATCATCTACCCGAAAGTGTGGATCCATAAAGGCAGTTACTTGCCTTTTGGTCTGCAACTCAAGCGAGTCTCTATGTCACCCAATGGAGAAATGTACTTTCGAGATGAATACAGCCCTGATTTTTCTAAAGCCGATATAAGAAGGCAGCATACTTTTATCCATGAACTGTCACACGTATGGCAGTACCAGCACGGCATGAAGGTCAAATTACGGGGCCTGGTCAGCTGGATGGCAAAGTATGAATATGCTTTAGACAGCTGGCCACTTAGCACTTACGGTATGGAGCAGCAGGCACAGATTATTGGAGATTATTATCTACTTACGCAGTTCAATGGCCGTGCTTACTGGAAAACAAACAGGGGTTGTACTAACAGTGATGATTTATCCGATGATGAGTTACTAAAACAGTATAAATATACGCTGCGAGCCTTTCCGTGGAGCCTGTGATGACAATAAAAAAAGTGCTGTTTCCCGCCCTGATTGCCTCGCTTCTTACCGGCTGCGGGTGGATGGGCCATTACAGCCCCCCCAATGAGCTCGGACAGGTGTCCCTGACAAATGCCGGAGTGTGTTTCCAGATTAAAAATGCCAGCGACTATTATGCTCATTATCTGGTGATCAGAGAGAGTCGTGCACCGGAGATGTCTGGCTTCAACAGAGAATTCCCCGCTTTAAAAATTGCTAATGATCAGCTCTGCATTCCTGAAACGTATTACAAGTTCCCGAACTCAGGCGCCAGGCGGGTTGATATCGCTTTACGCTCACCCACTAAGAAGATGAGACGCCGTTATATTGTCTCTGAATTCAACATGGTCAACGGTGAGCCACACCCCTTTGCACCGAGTGAATATTCCATACCCCAGCCCGACGTGGAGGATTAGCCATCATCGTGAGCCGGGCATCGCATAGCGCAGCATTTCACTGTCATTGATGCCCCGGCACGGAGCAATCTGAAAGGCGGAAAAAGGAAGGTACTTTGAAGATGACCTGGCTATAATACCCGGCACTCAACCTAAGATGATTGAAGGAATTCATAATGAGCTTGAACCTGGTACCAGCGGGTAAAGACCTGCCAGATGATATCTATGTCGTAATCGAGATCCCGGCAAATGCCTCTCCAATCAAATACGAAGTCGACAAAGAGACTGGCGCACTGTTCGTTGACCGTTTCATGGCGACAGCGATGTTCTATCCGTGCAACTACGGTTACATCAACCACACCCTGTCTCTGGATGGTGACCCGGTTGACGTCCTGGTGCCAACACCCTACCCGTTACAGCCTGGCTCTGTGATCCGCTGCCGTCCGGTTGGCGTGCTGAAAATGACCGACGAATCTGGCGAAGATGCCAAAGTTGTTGCGGTTCCACACAGCAAACTGAGCAAAGAGTACGAGCACATCCAGGATGTGAACGACCTGCCAGAACTGCTGCGCGGCCAGATCACCCACTTCTTCGAGCAGTATAAAGCGCTGGAAAAAGGCAAATGGGTTAAGGTTGACGGCTGGGAAGGCGTAGAAGCCGCTAAAGCGGAAATCGTTTCCTCCTTCGAGCGCGCTGCGAAGAAATAATCTTCCGGCACAGCTCGCGCCAGTGAAGATTCTCTTCCACTGACGCCGAAAAAACACCGCCACGGCGGTGTTTTTTTATCCCGCTTCTCCGCTATTCGATAATCGATACCGTAATGTCGTTCCCCGGCCGATAATCATCCTGGAGAGAAAAGAGCTGGTCCGTGAACAAAGGATGCAACGTCACAATAAAGTTTAAATGGCGCCCCGCGTCGACAATCTCGATCTCACTTCCTGGCAGCAGCGTGCCTGTTTGTCGGCTAACGTCACTCTTTTGCCCTGCGAGTGAAGAGAGATCGCGGTAAGCCGTCGCACGATCGTCCAGCATCAGCGCAGAAATGTCTGCCTCAAGTTCACCGTCGCGACCAAAGGCGAACTGCCGCTGATTGCCGCTAATGTCAGTGAAAGCCAGTCGAATTTTCCGGGGTTCATCGCACTCCACCCTGAATACGGCTGCACGCGATGTCAGGTGATGTTTCCCATCAGGGCCTCGTGTGACCTGGGTATTTATCCGGCCATAATCCAGCATCCCCGTGCCCGTGCTGATGCGACATTCAGCCTGAACCCACCCTGAACATAGCAGTAGACTGACCGCCATCAGACGCATCCCTTGACGGCGGTGCGGGCGCGAACGTTTCCTACAGTCCATTTTCCGTTCCTTCATGTGTTTCCCGTTGAAAGCTGGCGATGCAGCAGAGAAATTAACCTTGATGCTCCAGCGGTTGTATAAACAAACCCGCGACATAGCCATATTTTGACAGGCTCTGGATTTGGATCTGCTTGCTGTTTTTCAGAGCAGCAGCATCCTGGCCCTTAACGGTCAGCGTTTCGCCGGGAAGAATATAGCTTTTACTCAGCATGATATTGTTCATCGAGGGCAACAGCACGACGGTCTGCGACAGCCGCACCACATAACGACTGGGGTTAGCGATGGTTAACACACCACTCGTTTCCGAAAATTTCAATGCTTCCCAGGGATCTGACTTCATTGGCAGACCGGCAGGATGAATAATGATCGGGAGATCCTGCCTGAGGCTCAAGCCCACCGTATTCTTGCCGCTCAGTGCTTGTAGTGGGATCCCTTCCAGAATCACCCGCTTCATATGCTCGGTCTTGAGCGGCCCCCGGCTGTGCAGTAAGAAGCGTAGCCGCTGGGTCTGCCCCGCTGCCAGCCTGGTCACCGGCTGGGTCACCAGCAGCTGAGGCTGGGGATCGTCCGGCAGGCTGTAGACCTTCACATACAGCAGTGCCTCGTAGTCTGCGGTATTGGTAACGTTCAGGCTTCCGCCTTCTGCCTCTTCATTAATCATGATCATAGAGGTTTCAGGCTTCATCACCGCCCCCGCCGGATGTGCGATGGACAGCGCCAGCAGGCTACACAGTATGTATTGACCCACAGACCAGGATTTGCAACTACGGATGATGAAAGCCATCAGAGATATACAATATCGAAGGTTGCACTGCCGGCAATCGTCACTTCATCCGATGTTCCAAGGGTATCAAGGGCGACGACCCAGGGGGTGACATTGATATCAAAGACCACATTTTTTGCCGGGATCGGCACCCGCAACATATCGGAGGTGAAAGACACAAGCTCCTCTCCCTGATACTTCCACAGCACGCTTCCCTTCGCCTCTGCCCAGCTTTTCCCTTCATCGGCCGAGAGGGTGAGTTTCTGCATAGGATGCCCGTCCACCATGGACCTGTCCGCCGGGGTATGGATGCGGTATGCACCGATATTTTTTCCCGCTTCGGTAGCTCCGAGGCTGAAACTGGTCTCCGCCGCTTTTCCGTCAATCTTCGCTTCCCCGGCTTTTTCAGCGATATCTCTGGCCCTCACGGCAAACAGCGTGGGCGTTTCGCAGCTGATATTCAGCTTAATATTCTTCGTCGCCAGTGGGGTGGATTTGGAGGATGAGAGGCTGGCAGCGCTAATCTGCTGCCAGTCGAGTATGCCCCCGCCATCAAAATGAATATCACAGGAGGCGGGCTGAATAGTACCTCGTATCTGCAACGTGGCCTGGGTGCTGGCGGGAACCGCAGTACTGAGCACCATCCCCGTTAGCAGGGTGATACCGGAAAGCATTCTTTTCAGTTCCATTGCACAATTCCTTTTTAAGACACAGGTCACAAGCTAAATGCAGACACCGCTCATTTTCTGATAGGGACCGCCATCCTCTGGCTGATCGTCCAGCTGATAGGTGAAGCTGCAGCGCTTATCGCGCCCTGCCACATCAATCAGCAGTGTGGCTTTCTCGGGTGAGTTATTCAGGTAGACCAGCCCATTGTCGATGGCTATGGTCAACATCTCACCCTGGTGGTCCATCACCTTACTGCCACGCGGCAACGGGGTACCATCGCTCAGGGTAAGATCCAGCAGTACACGCCGACTGGTCAACACTGTGTAGTTAATGCGCTTCACGCTTCCCCGCGCAAGTGTGACGGTGTGGTGCCCGTTATTAACATCCGATTTTTTCGGCAATGTTTCCGTATTCAGATCAAGGTTTCCGGGCCGCCACGCCGGAAGCTGAGGCACCAGCGCCAGACCCCGCCAGTCCGTCCAGGTGGTGCCCCCGGGCGTGCTGATCGCCACGTTTGCCAGCCTTTCATTCATAGCGATCATGCCAAAGGTCTGTCCGACAGGGAGGGGGGAGAACAGGATATTTTTACCCACCATGGCGATGCCACCGCTACCGCTTACGGAGTAATTGCTGGAATGATTGCCGCTGTGCCCTGCCGATGCAGAAAGATTGGTGTAATGCAGGTTGGCACTGAGCCCCCCTTGCACTGACTGGTTATGCTGTTTCAAATCCCGCTCTGTTGACAGGTTGTAACCCACGTCACGGTTAACAGGACCGCTGATCTCGCTGCCTAACTGGCTACGCTTTCTTGAGCTACGGTAATAGCTGTTGACGTATTGCTTGCCTAAAGGAAGGCTGGCGTTAACCGACAACTGTTTATTGCTTTGATATATGCCCGTGCTGTGGGAAAAACTCACCGTCAGTAGCATCTTTTTAATGTTGGTGCCCCAGCTCATCATATTGTAACGCGTCGTCGACATGGCTTTGCCAAAGCTGGTGCTTTCCGCGTGACTAACGGAAAAAGTGCCGAACCTCGGCGTCGCCCAGCTGGCTGAAAGCGTGTACTGCGTATTATCTTTATCGTAATAATCCTGGGTCGGCATACTGGCCTGATTGAGTGAGGCGTACGAGGGCGTGCTTTTACTGACGCTACCACCGATCGAAAAGGCTTCAGTAATCAGGTAATCTGCCGACAGCGACAGCCGCGCACTCCGTGCTCCGTGATAGCGGTCATTGGCCGCCGTCATTTGCGCAGCAAGCTGCAACCCCTGTGCCACCTGTTGCCCCACCGACAACGCGACGGCTTGATATTTGTCCGACATCAGCAGGCCAGTCTGTGCCAGTAAGCGCCCCAGCGGTCGCCAGTTCTGATTCATAGTGAGTAAGCGTGGCGCCCCCGACCCGCCCCCGCCAATAGAGCGAAGCGTGCCCGTGGCGAGAGAAAAGCCCTGCATACCACGAGGGTTTACCCCCCTCATTTGGTTAGCAGGGACGGTAAACTGCTGTCGCTGACCGTTGGTTTCCAGCACGGTAATGTCCAGGTCGCTATTAAGGTTTTTTAGCGGAATACGATCTAAGCGAAATGGCCCGGCAGGCACCAGTGTGTTGTAGATCAGCATACCGTACTGGCGCACTTCTACCCGCGCCTGAGGTGTGTTAGCAATACCTTCAACAACTCCCTGAGTTTCACCCTCCTGCTGGAATCCCTCATCCGGGATGATCTGGATGCCATTAATATCACCCAGCTCGAACAGCGTATTACTGACACCAATTTGCCCGATCTGGAAGCGCTTCTGCCAGCGTTCAAAGGTCCGTTCTGCATACAGTGAGTTCATATCAGAACTGAGCTTTCCATCCTGCTGACTAAACTGCTGCCAGCTGCGTACCATCCAGTTAGAGATATTGAAACCATCTTCCAGCGTCAGAAAGCTATAGCGATTCAGTGTGCCGGCATTCCGGTTCACCGAGCTGAAATAGTTATAGTTCAGCAGTGCTCCCATTCCCCCGGACTCACCCGTAATCTCTTTGTACTGCGGCTGCAACACAGCTTCCGGCACCACAATGCTGGCGGAAAGATTTTGTGTATCAAAACGAATGTTGATAGCAGGATCCTGCTGTACCCAGTCAAAACAGTCCGTATCAGGCAAAGGGTCACTGTTGGGCAGCTTTAACCCCAGCTGATTAAGCAACTCAGGGGTAAAGCACAATCCCCCCTTCGGGTTAAACACGACATCGAAGGCGCCACGAAACTCACCGTTAACGCTGATATCCACCAGCGAGGGCCCGGCGGGAAATCGTGATGAGTTGTCGAGAAGTGTCAGTAAAGCCGGGTCAATGCCCCTGGCTTTGAGGATCCTTTCAGTAACAGATTCATGGAGAACCGGAACGGCGGGAGAGTCGGAGGAGCGCTGAACTTTTTGCTGCTGCTGAGGATGTTCATTTTTTTCCTGCGCGCAAAGGTAAGTCGGTGTCAGGGCACCCGCCGTGAGCAGCGCGCAGTGGCATAATTTGTTTGAGGTAAAGCGGTAAGAACACGACACAGGTTAATCCCCGTGGCTGATGGGAAGCTCGACATTGCCAACCTCATACCCATACTGTGAAACGGTATCAATGCGGACGTTGGTGGCTTTTGCCAGCGCTTGTTTATCAGAAAACGCCACGGAGAGGGTTTCCCCCGGTAGGATGTAGCTCTTGTCCAGCGCCACTTTTGTATTGACAGGCATCAGGAGGAAGCTGGGCGCTAATCTGACCACCCAGGCACCTGGATTATGTATCGTTAGCTTTTCCTGTTTGACCCGCCACTGTAAATTTTTCCAGGGCGCGTTATTTTTCGCCAACCCGTCAGGATGAATAATCACGGGCAGATTCTGCCGTACGCTGATGTTGACACTATTACTCTCCCCGGTGGTGAGAGGAATACCTTCAAATGTCACACGCTTTATATGTTCGGTGGTGAGCGGACGATCGCTGGTTAAGACAAAACGGACTCGCTGAGTCTGGCCTGCCGCCACGCGCATTACAGGTTGCGTCACAATCAACTGGGGAAATTTATCATCAGGCAGATCAATGACCTTAACGTACAACAATGCGTCCTTATCATCGGTATTGGTGACGTTAATACTGCCGCCACCCGCCCCCTCCTGAATTAACACCAATGACGTTTTAGGCTGCATCACCGCGCAGGAAGGAAAGATAACCACTAATGAAAATATTGACAGGCATAGCCGAAAAAGTTTGATCAACATAGCATTCATCCATGAATTCTATAAAAAGCCACCGGCATGACTGACTCTGGCTTGTAACAGTGAACAGTCCTGCCGGTGGCAACTTCAGTTAAATATAAACAACTTCAAACGTGGCGCTGCCTTTCAGGTCAACGTCATTTCCCCACGCAGGTTCAGAGACCGGGGCAATCCATGGACGAATTTCTAATGAGAATGATTTATTCATTGCGCTATCACGAAGATATTTAGTCTTGCTATCACTGGTGCTAATATCCAGCGCAGCATCATTACCGAGAGCGGAAGAAGGGAAGTATGCGTAATCTGCATTGGCAGGCTTTTCATTCCACTTGCCATTTTTGAAGGTGACTAATGCCGTTGCTTTGGTTTGATCAGAGGTACTGCCCGCGGTCAATGCTTTAATGCTATAGCCACCGACAGGAGCATTTTTCTCAGCGGTCGACGTAAAGTCAAAATAGCTGTCGCTCAGTGATGGATCGGGACCTAAAGGTGCAACACCCTTCGTTGCATTATCAATGGCTTTGACGGCGAACATCATTTTTGCCGGGCAATTTACATTCAGCGTCAGCTGCTTCGCCGGTAACTCAGTGAACAGCTCATGGTGCAGCGAGGCCGGGTCAATATTATCCCAGTCCAGTGAAGCGGAAGGAAGTACGACATTACAAGCACCAGGCACGATGGTCGCTTTAACGTCAAGCGTTGCACTTCCGCCCGCCAGCGCCTGCCCTGAAGCAATGGCACCAACAATCAATACAGCAAGAGTGGTCATCTTTTTCATATTAGATAATCCTTTATATACTATGGGTTTCGGTCATTACTCAGCCCGATATGGGCAGACATAACCTTCTTTACAAACAATGGCAAAAACTCTCTTTTCGCCACGCTCATTCGTTGGATGTTCCTTTTCCGATAAATGACAATGGAAAGACATTAAAAATGGCACATTAAATCATTACCATCACTTAAATACGTCAATTAGTTCTCATAATAACGCAATATGATAACGATTAAAGGAAGAAATAAAACAACAACCAGGGGGTGGATAATAAACAAAAAATCAGAAATGACAATAATATAACTACGAAAAACGACCAAACAAAATATTACTCCATATGAGCACCTAAATTCAGGAATTAAAACCACAAAGACACCTAATCCCTGTAAAAGAGAATAATTTCAATGAGGATTAAATAAGATATTACTTAGAAAATACACGCTTATTATCTCTAATAAGTGAACGCATAATAGAATAATGTAAGCATGACATAAGATAAAGGTTAACAGTGAGGATTTAACAACATTATGGTTCAAAAAAACAAAGCCGCCTTCAAAGAAGGCGGCTTGTATAGTGTGAATCATCGAAAAATCGGCAACTACTCTGCATCTCGCAGCAGCCAGTCACCGCTGGTGATACGCTTTTTGCCCGTGACGGCACGCTGATAAACGTACAGCCAGGCACTACCGTAAGGGGTTTTTAACAGCTCGCGCTTGTATTCACCGCCTTTGGTTCTGAGCGCATCCAGTTCGCCCAGTGTTGATGCATCAATCCGGTAAACCTCACAATAGACCTGCCCTTCACCCGCCACGACTCCCGGGTAATGACCAAGATTGTAAAGTGCGTAGCCGTCGATCTGATGATCGCCCAGCCACTGCCCGTTCGTCATCCAGTGACTGTTACCTTGCTTACGCCGCAGGCTACCATAGACAATTATTCGCATTGCTAGAACTCAAACTGATAGAGCACATCCAGTGCCTGATCAATACCAGACACGGCTTCCAAATAGAGTTTGGGCATCAGGCGGTAACGCAGCGTTAACGTCGCCAGTGAATCAAATATGCCAACACCGTATTTTACCTGTAGACCCGGCAGCACATAGCCGCTGACCTGCACTTGCTGGCTGTCGCCAACCCCTGCAGTATCCAGCGCCAGGTTACTGACACCAAAAGTCTCGCCAATTTTACCCACAACCTGACCACTTTGTGCAACCCCCAATCCTACCAGGGCTGAAGTTAATGCATCACTGTCGCTGCCGGTCGCCCCTAATCCCTGGCCACGCAGCAGATAAGAGAGTGCTTCCTGCTGTGATTTCGCCGGGTCAGAGAAGATTTCCACCTTAGGCTCGTCTGCCAGCCCGGTCACACGCACCCCGGCCGTCACATCATCTTCGGTGGCTTCCGGATTACGAATCGCTTCAATATTCACATACGGCTGGTCCGGTGGGCCGGAGAATTGCAGCTCACCTTTACGGACGATCAGATCCTGACCGTAGGCATGGAAGCGGCCCGATGGAATATTGATCTGACCATTCAGTCCCAGACCCCGTTTATCCTGCGCCAGTTTCAGATCGCCGTTCAGTTTCGCTTTCAAACCAAAGGCGCTCAGGCGCACATCGTTGCCAACGTGGATGATAAGATTACTGTTGATCGGAATGCCGCTGGTTTTCGGCGCAACAGGTTTCAGATCTTTATCCAACAGCACTTCATCGGAGGAGACGCCCACGGCACTTTCTGGCACTTCCTGCACGGTGATGCGTGCCCAGGGAATATCCACGCGACCATCCAGATTGAACAGGTCCGGCGTGGCTTCAAACACCAGGTCCGGTGACACGTCCATCCGCACCATCGGCGGCACCGTCACACGCACTTTATCACCCTTCGCCGCAATGCGTGCACGCCAGGCATCAAGTTGATTCCAGTCGGCATCACCGTTAAGAGCGATTTGCCCCTGGGAAGTCTGAATCACGCCCTGGAGCGTCGAACTCATGCCATTGAAGGCCATTGTCAGGTTAGCGGTGGTGAGGTCAACCGGCATAAAGCTGCCTTCCACGTCAACGCCTCGCAGTCCCAGCTGGCCAAAGACCTGCGGTTTTTGCAGATTACCGCCCAGGCGCAGGTTACTGTTCAGCACCCCGGTAATTTTCTCCCCCTTCATCAGTGCCGGGTTCAGCATCGCCAGCGACAGGCTGGTGATATTGACGTTACCGGACAGGGTGCGCCGCCCCTCGGGATCGGCAATTTGTACATTGCCATCCAGTTGACCATTATTCGCAATGCGGATCAGCCAGTCGAGCTGAGCACGACCATTTTTCAGTGCCGCATTCAGGTTCAGCGTACTGAAGGCGACGGGTAGCGTATTGCCCTGTACATCCTGCTCCACTTTCACGCCATTCCCTTTCAGGGATACGCGTCCCGTTGGCAGCGCGCCATCTGCAGTCCAGGCGACATCGGCATCGCCGCTGAACAGCCCGGTAAGCTGCGTAGCTTCAGGCATAAAGGGCTTGATCATAGCCAGATTAAAACGATTGAGCACTACGCGCGCATGGCCTGATGGCCCGGCTTCAATCGTCGTGGGTACGCACAACTCGGCATTAGGATTCTGCCAGCAGTGTGCGCCGATACTGACGGTCTGTTTCGCATTGAGGTAATCCAGCGCGATGGCGCGCGTTAAGCGCCATTCCCCCACCGGGGTGTCAAAGCGGGTGTTATTCAGGTTCCCCTTCCAGCGTTGTTCAGCTCGGTCGAAGCTACCGCTGAGCGCTAACTGGCCGGAAACCGGTTCGCCCTGCACGTTCAGCTTAAGCTGATGCTGTTTTTCCGTGCCGCTGGCATCCAGCGTCAGCAGATTCACCGCCAGCGCGTCCTGCTTCAGTTGTTCAACACGCAGTTTCAGTTTGCCCTGAATCTGTTCACCTGAACTGACGTCCCCTTCCAGTTTGATACGGCCAATGCGCATCGCCTGCCAGCGCAGCCCGGTGGCGGTCAGGTCGGCCAGCAGCTGTGGCGTTGTCAGGTCTCCACGGGCACGGATTGTCCCTTTGGCAACCCCGCCAAGGCCCGGCAGGGCATTATCCAGATGCTGCGCATCAATGTCGGCATCCAGGTTCAGTTTATCGCCCAGCGACCCTTTCAGATTGACGTTGTTACGTCCCAGCACCAGCTTAATACCGGGAATATCCCACTGGCTGTAACTGTTGCCGTACAGTGTTCCGTCAGCACTGACCGCGTTATTACGTACGTTACCCTTGAGCTTCAGCTCCGGCACACGCATCTGCCAGCTACCGCCGTACAGGCTGCCCCGCGTGGTGATTTTACCGTCCAGCTTCGCGGGCCAGTCCGGATACTGTTTTGCCGTATTAATCCCGGATAGCGTCAGCTCACTGCGCCAGCTGATGGCTTTACTCCAGTCCACCAGTGCTGTCAGGTCGGTATTCCCCTGCAAGGCAGCCAGTCGCAGCTTGTCCAGCGAGAACTGCTCGACGTTCCCTTTGCCATTCAGCGTCAGTGTGGCAGGTGGAATGCCCTGCCCCTGGAGTGCCGCTTTCAGGGACATCACGTAGTCAGTGGCTTTGCCTTTAAAGCTGAAGTTGAAATTATCGGCCTGATACTGCGCCTGTCCATCCAGCGGCCAGCGCAGTTGCGGACTGTGCAGCGTCATATTGAGCGGTAAACCCGCTTCGGCAAGTTGTGTATCGGCATCCAGTTGCGCGCGAACCGGCCCGGAGAGATTCAGCCCCAGAGTCAGCGTATCGCGCAGGCCCCCACCCAGCGTCATTTTGATCTTCTCACCTTTGATCGGATCGACGTTAAGCTGGCTGTAGAGGGTGAAGTTGACCGGCCAGTTACCGCTCAATGTCGCCTGGCCCTGGGCATTCAGCTGGCCCTGCGGCGAGTCGACATCCAGCGCCAGCAGCTGTAGCTGGTTATTTTCGGTTTTCGCTTTCAGTAGCAGTCGCTCTACCGCAATATCGGTATCGCCCGTGATGCGCAGCTGCTCACCGAGCACTTCCTGCACGTCCACATCCAGCGGCAACGTAAACGCGGGCAGGTCAGGCAGCAAAGGTTTATCAAACATCGCTTTCAGCGTTTCACCCAGCGGCGCTTCATTGACGGCAGGTTGCTGAACTTTCGGTTGTACAACCTGTTCATTGGCGACGTTCACAGCTTTCGGCAGCGCAATCAACAGTCCCTGAATATGGGTCGGAGTCAGCGTCATTGCACGGCCCTGCCAGTGCAGCCCGCTGGTGAAATCTGCCAGCGAAATGGCGGTGTCGTCGATTTTAAGGTTGATGTTATGCAGGGCCAGCCTGCTGAGTGTGAGCGGGTACGGCGTGCTGATATCCCCCGCGCTGCTCTCTTCTTCTACTGGCGGATTCGCCGGAGGGGGCATCTTTTTGCTGTCCACCACCACGCTAACGTCCTTCAGAGAGAGATCGTTAACGCAGAGCGCGCTCTGTTTCAGGCAGCCCAGGCGCAGAGCCAGATGAAACTCACCGGCATTGACCGTTACGCCCGGCATCTCATACTTCACGCCGCTCAGGGTCAAATCACGCCAGCCGCCTTTCACCTGCTGGATATCCAGCCCCGGCACCCAGCGCGCGGCACCGTTCAGCACCAGATGCAGGCCAGTGGTGGTGCCGAGTAAGAAGGCAACGCCGCCAAACAGCAGCACAATAAAAATCAGAATGCCAATCAGGCCCTTTTTCCACCACTTCATAGTTCAGGCCCCAACCCAATGTAAAACTGAATATCCCGATCGTTTTGATCACCAATCGGGCGGGCAATGTCCACTTTGATCGGCCCGACCGGCGACTGCCAGCGCACGCCAAAACCCGCACCGGTTTTGAAATTACTCTGCTTGATGTCGTTAACCGCTTCACCCGAATCAACAAACACCGCCCCCCACCATTTACCCGTGACGTTGTACTGGTACTCCAGCGAACCGGTGGCAAGTTTTGATGCCCCGGTCAGCTTGCCTTCATCATCACGTGGGGAGATGCCTTTGTATTTGTAGCCACGAATACTGCGGTCACCCCCGGCGAAGAAGCGCAGGTCCGGCGGGACTTTTTCGAAATCATTGGTTTCAATCCAGCCAAGATTGCCACGCACGACAAAGCGGTGTTTATCCTGCAATGTGCGGATCCAGACGTTCTGAGCCTGAATCACGGCGAAGTCGATATCCGATCCCCAGGTGGTATCAGAGACATCCAGCGAGTAACGCTGTGAATCACCCCAGGTCGGCATCAGACCACCCCGTGATCGGGTACGGTTAACGCTGACGCCCGGGTAAATCAGCATCGTGGTGTTGGTCACGCTGCCCTGGGTAAAGTGGTCGAGACTCCAGCGCAGGTTGACGGCACGCTGCCAGCCGCTGGAACTGTCCCAGTAGCGTGAGGCTGCGAGCGTAGTGGAGTCTGCTTTGGTATCGTTAAGATCGGTGCGTTTCAGACCGCCCTGCAACAGGTAATACTGCTCCAGCGGGCTTTTACGCAATGGCATTTTATAGCTGAAATCTAACTGCTGCTCCGGCGCAGAGATGTTCGCGCTGGTGCTGAAACTGTGCCCCCGATCATTTACCCAGGGCTTTTTCCATGTTGCTTTGACGCGCGGGCCGACGTCCGTCGAGTAACCAACGCCGGTTTCAATGGTGTTCTCGGTGCGCGGCGAAACGACGCCATGCAGCGGCAGCATCTTGCTCTCGCGTCCTTTGTCAAATTCAGGAGCAACGACAACCGAGTTAAACCATCCGGTTGCGGACAAACGTCGGTTAAGTTCGGCTAAATCACGCGAATTGTAGTAATCGCCCTTTTTAAATGGCACGAGGTTTTGCAGGTAGTCGTCGCGGATCTGCGAACCTTCGAAGCTGACCTCGCCAAAGCGGTAACGCTGGCCACTGTCATAATCGAGATCCCAGAATGCCTCACGCCGTTCAACGGAGACGCCCAGCTGGCTTTTGCGGTAATCACCGTCAAAGTAGCCTTTACGCAGCGCCATGTTGCTCAGGGAGCTTTTAAACTTATCGTAGTCACTGTGATTAAGCACGGTGCCCAGTTTGGGTTTACCGTCCCGCACCAGCTTTTGGTAGTCTTCATCCGTTCGGGCACCGCCACGCAGGATCACCGTTTCTCCGGCAATCTTCACCGGTTCACCTGGCGTAACTTTCGCCAGTAACACCTGCCGTTTTCCGCCAGCAGGCGGTGGCTGCAGTTCGAAATCGATCTGCGGTTCGTAGTACCCCAGCGCCTTCAGCCCCTCTTTTACCGCATCGCTGACGCGTGCACGAAAGCGACCGTCAGAGGTGACTTCGTCATTAGTAATAGTGGACAAACGCGCCCTGACGTTCTTCTGTAATTCCCCGGATAACCCTGTGACCTGCAAACGAACATTCGCAGCCTGAGTAACAGGCGCGACGATCAGCAGACAAGACATGCAATACACATGAATTCGTGGCACGCTTACTCCCGTTTTTATTGCCAGCCCGCAATCCACTGGGCTTACTCTGGTAAAAATAGTTCGCGAATGGTTCAGTTCAAAGGTAATGCATGCGCATCACCTTACTTATTATTTACGCGCGATCAACCCGAACCTAAGGCAAATTTTGTGCAACGTCACGCTACGTTACAACACAGATCGCGATTAGCCGTAAAAGGAGTGTAACGTGGTATCAGTATCAGACAAGTCTCAACCCATTTCCTGCTCCGGGATACCTGCTCACTCAGAACATCGTTGCCGCAATTGTAAGCGCTCGATGCCACAGCTATAATCTCCCCACAGACTGCTCCGCGGCCTGATTACCCTTCTGCTCCGGCACCAGCCGAACCGCAGACATTTTTGGCACGGATAGCCCTGAATCGCTGCACTCCCTGATGTGATGATCGCAGGATAAACTGACTGCGCGCTGCCCAGGCCAAAAATGACAAGTGATTAACCCGGCCTTCTTTGTCTGCGCGATTGTGTTCCAGATTGCCCACAGAGACGAGCCAACTAATGGATGTTTTATGTTAGACAGCTTTCTTGTCATCATGCTGCTGATTGCGATCAGCTCGTTTTTCTCTCTTTCAGAAATCTCGCTGGCGGCTGCCCGCAAAATTAAACTGAAGCTACTGGCCGACGAAGGCAATATCAACGCACAACGCGTACTGAAGATGCAGGAAACGCCTGGCATGTTCTTTACTGTGGTGCAGATTGGCCTGAATGCCGTGGCGATCCTCGGGGGTATTGTCGGTGATTCCGCGTTTTCCCCGGCCTTCCGAACGCTGTTCGAACGTGTGACAACGCCGGAAATGGCTGAGAGCATCAGCTTTGTCTGTTCTTTCACGCTGGTCACCAGCCTGTTTATCCTGTTTGCCGATCTGTTCCCCAAGCGTCTGGGCATGATCGCGCCGGAAACCATGGCGCTCAAAATCATCAACCCGATGCGCTTCTGTCTGTTCCTGTTCCGCCCGCTGGTGTGGTTCTTTAACGGTGGGGCTAACATCCTTTTCCGCCTGTTCAAAATCCCGCTGGTGCGTAAAGACGACATCACCTCTGACGATATCTATGCGGTAGTCGAAGCCGGTGCGCTGGCCGGGGTGCTGCGTAAGCAAGAGCATGAGTTGATTGAAAACGTCTTTGAGCTGGAATCGCGTACCGTGCCCTCTTCAATGACATCTCGTGAGAACGTGGTGTGGTTCGACCTGCACGAAGATGAAAGCAGCCTGAAAGAAAAGATTGCCCGCCATCCGCACTCGAAGTTCCTGGTCTGTAATGAAGATATTGACCATATCGTCGGCTATGTTGACTCGAAAGAGCTGTTGCTGCGCGTACTGGGTAATCAGAGCATGACGTTGAACAGCGGCCTGCAAATCCGTTCGGCACTGATCGTGCCGGATACGCTGACGCTGTCAGAAGCGCTGGAGAGCTTTAAAGCCGCCGGGGAAGACTTCGCAGTGATCATGAACGAGTATGCGCTGGTGGTGGGCATTATCACCCTTAACGACGTGATGACGACGTTGATGGGCGATCTGGTCGGTCAGGGAATGGAAGAGCAGATTGTCGCGCGTGATGAGAACTCATGGCTGGTTGAGGGCGGTACGCCTATTGATGACGTTATGCGCGTGTTGCATATCGACGAATTCCCGCAGTCAGGTAATTACGAGACTATCGGTGGCTTTATGATGTTTATGCTGCGTAAGATCCCAAAACGCACCGACTTCGTGAAGTTCCATGGCTTTAAGTTTGAAGTGGTGGATATCGACAGTTACCGCATTGACCAGCTGCTGGTGACGCGTATTGATGCGCGACCGACAGCACCCGTACTGCCGAAAGATCCGGAAGAACTCGTTTCGTAAGCGGTGGCAAGACACAAAAAAAGGCGCTTTCAGCGCCTTTTTTTGTCAGTTAAATTCGGTCTGTAATCTGAGGACCTGTCGGTTAACTTCCGACATCACGCTGTAATGCTGCTTATCTTTGACGCGCGGGATAAGGATCTTGCCTTTATCAAACTCAAACGCGCCGACATCTTTGATATACAGCCGCCCACGGAACAGCGTTTTTACGTATTTAGCGACCTGTAGTGGGTTATATCGCTGGAAGATCTTCATTCTTGTTCAACTCCTGAAGAGTAACTACGCCTCGTCGTTACCAATCTCGGCACGAACCTGTGAAACGCAAAGTGCCTGTACTATAGAACATCGTTTGCTTCCAATGTTCCTAAAATTGAATTTTTTTACTGTGTTTACACATCATGACAGAACTCTCTGTTACCTGACCGTACACACACAGTATAAACCTTCAATTCGCAGGGATTTGTGCGGTGTGTTGCAAAGATGTTATCCCGATGCGACAGCAGCATCATCCACGCATATTATTTCAGTAGGATGACTTACTGATCAGACCACTACATTCACAGGAGCGACTATGACAGGAATCCGTATTTTCACTGCGCTGCTTTGCCTGCTAATGCCTTTCACCACGGCGGCGCACAACCTTCATGTCGGCGAGCGCGTAGCTGCAGTGGGCGTTGCAGATAAAGGCGAGTTGCTGTTCAAAGAAGAGAAGTTTAGCTACAAAAACTGGAACAGCGCACAACTGGCCGGAAAAGTGCGGGTGATCCAACATATTGCCGGGCGATCTTCAGCAAAAGAACAAAATGCCGCGCTGATAGAAGCGATTAAGGCCGCCAAATTCCCGCATGACCACTACCAGACCACCACCATTGTGAATACTGACGATGCGATCCCCGGCACCGGGATGTTTGTGCGCAGCAGCATTGAAAGCAATAAACAGCAGTTCCCCTGGTCACAGTTTATCGTCGACAGCAATGGCGCAGTCCATCAGGCCTGGCAACTGGCGGGCGGGGGGTCAGCCATTGTGGTGCTGGATAAAGATGCGCGGGTACGCTTTGTTAAAGAAGGTGCGCTGACCCAGGATGAAGTAAAAACGGTGATAGGGCTGTTAAGAGAGTTGTTACATTAGCGCCGTGACATTCGAAAGCCTCTAAAGGGGCCGACCTTTTTTCCGATCGGCCTTTCTTTCAGCATCCCGTGAATCAATAGATCGATACCCGGAAGCCCGGATTTAAGAAGGATTCACGCGGGGTGTAATCCAGCGTTTTCCCCTGCCAGTCCGTCACATGAGCACCTGCTGCCAGCGCGACGGCGTGACCTGCGCCCGTGTCCCAAATATTTGTTGGTCCAAAGCGTGGATAGAGTTGCGCCTGCCCTTCCGCCACCAGGCAGAATTTTAACGATGACCCAATTGCCGTGGTCTGGTGCTCACCCATTTGTGCCAGATACTCTTTCAACTCGTCATCAGATTTAGCATGAGAGCGGCTGATGACCACCAGCGGCGGACGCGCATCCTGCACATGAATCTGCACCTTATGGTCACCCTCTTCCTTCCAGGCTTTGCCCTGCTCCGCGGAGTACATCACCTTTAACACTGGCGCATACACCACGCCCAGCACCGGTTTACCCTGCTGGATCAGGGCGATGTTAACGGTGAACTCGCCGTTACGTTTGATAAATTCTTTGGTGCCATCAAGAGGGTCAACCAGCCAGTATTGCTGCCAGTGCTGACGCACATCCCAACCTGCCGGATCTTCTTCTGACAGTACGGGGATATCCGGCGTCAGCGCCGCCAGCCCGGCAACGATCACTTTGTGTGCGGCAATATCGGCCGCCGTCACCGGAGAGTCATCCGATTTATGCGCCACATCCAGCGGGGCCTCGCCATCATAGACCCGCATAATGGCATCGCCTGCTTCACGCGCCATCTGGCAAATTTGTTCTAACACTGTCCACCTCCTGATTGCCTGGCGTTATCACGGCCACCGCTGTGTAAACCTTAACGCCCCTCTATTGAGGATAGCAGTTCACTCTGTGAGCCGTTATACCGTGGGTAACGCACTGGGTTAGCCATTTGTTTTCAACAGCATAACGTACCTGCTGTGAGGGAACACGCTTTCCTGCCATTTTCGACCAGATTGCCCCGCGTCAGGGGCTGTACTGCGCCACACGCCCTCCGGAGGGCTAAATCCGCGATCGTCATCACAATTTCCTGTCGTGACACGACACAATTTCACACTATTCTGAGAGGGTTACGAAAGTTTAATCCGGAACATAAAGGGAAAAGACATGTTCAAGACTTGCCTCACGCTGACCGCCTTGCTTGTCAGCCATTCGCTGACGGCCGCCACAGTTGATTTTCGCCTCCTGGAAACAACCGACCTGCACAGTAATATGATGGATTTCGATTATTACAAAGATCAGCCTACTGAAAAATACGGTCTGGTCCGTACCGCCTCACTGATTGCCAGCGCACGCCAGCAGGTGACCAATAGCGTACTGGTCGATAACGGCGATGTGATTCAAGGCAGTCCGCTGGGGGACTATATCGCAGCCAAAGGTCTGAAGGACGGCGATGTCCATCCGGTGTATAAAGCGATGAATACCCTCGATTACAGCGTCGGAAATCTGGGGAATCATGAGTTTAACTACGGCCTCGATTACCTGAAAAAGGCCATTCACGGCGCACGCTTCCCTTATATCAATGCTAATGTCATCGACGTCAAAAGCGGGAAGCCGCTGTTTACCCCTTATCTGATTAAATCCGTTGATGTCCGCGACCGTGACGGCAAAACGCATACCCTGAAGGTCGGCTATATCGGCTTTGTGCCACCGCAGATTATGACCTGGGATAAAACCAATCTGACGGGCAAAGTGACCGTTGACGATATCACAGCAACGGCGAAGAAATGGGTGCCGCAAATGCGCAAGGAGGGAGCGGATATTGTTGTTGCGATCCCTCACTCCGGGCTCTCCAGCGAACCTTATCACGCACTGGCTGAAAACTCGGTTTACTACTTAAGCCAGGTGCCGGGCATTGATGCCATTATGTTTGGTCACGCGCACGCCGTGTTCCCCAGTGCTGACTTTGCCAATATCAAAGGTGCAGACATCTCCCGGGGAACGCTGAACGGTATTCCAGCCGTGATGCCTGGCATGTGGGGCGATCACCTGGGCGTGGTCGATCTGGTACTGAACAATGACGCTGGCCGCTGGCAGGTGAGCAGCGCACGTGCTGAAGCGCGTCCGGTTTATGACAAAGTCGCGAAGCAGTCTCTGGCACCCGAAGATCCGGCGCTGGTCAGCGTGCTGGCGGCCGATCATGCTGCCACACGGGAATTTGTCAGCCAGCCCATCGGCAAATCAGCGGATGTAATGGCCAGCTATTTGTCGCTGGTACAAGACGATCCGACCGTCCAGATCGTCAATAACGCCCAGCGCGCCTATACCGAACACTTTATTCAGGGTGACCCTGACCTTGCGCATCTGCCGGTACTGGCCGCCGCTGCGCCGTTTAAAGCCGGTGGCCGTAAAAACGATCCGGCCAGCTATGTCGAGGTGGATAAGGGGCAGCTTACGTTCCGTAATGCCGCCGATCTCTACCTCTATCCGAATACGCTGGTGGTGGTGAAGGCGACCGGGGAACAGGTGAAACAGTGGCTGGAGTGCTCTGCCGGGCAGTTCAATCAGATTGATGTTCATAGCAGCAAACCGCAGTCACTGATCAACTGGGATTTCCGCACCTATAACTTTGATGTGATTGATGGGGTGGACTACCAGATTGACGTTACGCAGCCTGCACGCTATGACGCTGAGTGCGGCTTGATCAATAACCAGGCCTCACGCATTCGCCATCTGACGTTTAACGGTAAACCGATCGACCCGAAGGCAACCTTCCTGATCGCCACCAATAACTATCGTGCTTATGGCGGGAAATTTGCCGGAACCGGGGATAAACAGATTGCTTTCGCTTCGCCGGATGAGAACCGGGCGGTGCTGGCGGCCTATATTGGTGCGCAAACAAAGGAACAGGGAGAAGTGAAACCCCAGGCTGATAATAACTGGCGACTGGCACCGATTCACAGCAGCACGCCGCTGGATATTCGGTTTGAAACGGCACCGGGAGAAAAAGCCGCTGCGTTTATTCGCAGCCATGGGCAATATCCGATGACGCAGGTGGGAACGGATGAGATTGGTTTTGCGGTGTATCAGTTAAAACCGTAACAACGAGGCACGCCCGACGCATGTCAGTGACGGGCGTGCCGCAGGACTTACAGAATTTCCAGCAGTTCCACTTCAAACACCAGGGTGCTAAATGGTGGGATGGATGCACCCGCTCCGCGCTCGCCGTAAGCGAGGTTGTGAGGGATCACCAGTTCCCATTTGGAACCCACTGGCATCAGAGTCAGTGCTTCGATCCAGCCAGGGATCACGCCACTTACCGGGAACTCAGCCGGTTCGCCACGCTGTACGGAGCTGTCGAACACGCTGCCGTCGATCAGTTTACCGGTGTAGTGTACGCGTACACGGTCCTGACGGGATGGGATTGCGCCCTCGCCCTGAGTCAGAACGCTGAACTGTAAACCGGTCTCGGTGCTGCTGACGCCTTCACGCTGCGCGTTATCTTCCAGGAACTTCTGACCTTCAACTGCCATGGCCTTCTGACGCTCCTGACGGACCGCTTCAGCGCGCTCGTGAACTTCACGCAGGGCACGGTGAACCACATCAACAGGAACGGACGGGGCATTCCCTTCCAGCGCATCGCGCAGACCTGCCAGCAGTGCTTCCGGCAGCAGACCCTGCAAACCAGATTCCTGCAACTGTTGACCGACCTGTAAACCGATACCGTAACTTGCTTGCGCTTCAACGCTGTCAAAAGAAGGGGTTGTCATGGATTTTCCTTTCATCATTGATAAAACCGAAGACGAAGCATAACAGCGCAGACAACAGGCGTAAAATCCCATCTTCCACTGGTGACTTTTCCCCGGGAAACAGAAACAATACCGCCTATCACAATTCAGCACCACTGTGGCTCTTGGGCCTATACTTTACGCTTACCCAGGATTGATATCCTGAGCATGAAGGGTTTCGGTTCAGCACATGTATTCAGAGGTTTAAATGGGCCAGATTGCCCGCAGGCGAAGGAAAAAGCCGCTTTTTGTTGCCAGAGTTAAGCAATGGCTGATGAAAAGCTTACCGATAGCGCGAGGTTCGCGTCAGGAGGAAGAGGCCATGCCTAATGCATCGCTCACATCACGCTTACCATTATGGTTCAACCGTCTCTGGCAGCTGCCAGACCAGATCCGCTGGATGGACCCGCTGCCACCGCATCATCGGCGCGGGATTATTGCCGCTGTACTGGTGATCCTGCTGGCCTTCCTGTGGCCCGCACCGTCGCCACACCGAGCCGTGACGCCGATGCAGAGTGGCTCGTCCGCCACCGAGGTGCCTTTACAGGCTGAAATCACGGATGCGCCACCTCCCACGCCTGCTACGCCGCAGCAGGATGATCAGGGAACCTGGGGTGAATACACTATTGCTCCCGGTCAGACGCTGGCGCAGTTGTTCCGCGACAATAATCTGCCCGTCAATGATGTGTTTGCGATGGCGCAGGTAGAAGGCAATGACAAACCCCTCAGCACCTTACATGCGGGGCAGACGGTGAAAATCCGCCAGAATGCGCAGGCGATAGTGACGGGATTAACGCTGGAAGGGGCGAATGGCGAGATACTGTTTACCCGACAACCCGACGGGACGTTCTTAAAAGCAAACTGATTTAATGATGAAGATTACCTGTGAATTTGGCGTTATTGTTGCAGCCCGTTTTGGCACGGACAGCGCGTAACAACCGGAGCGTACACGCAGTACGTGAGGATTGTGAGCACTGCCCGGGCCAAAAATGGCAAATAAAATAGCCAAATTTCAGGCCATACAAAAAAAAACGCCGCCCCGAGGGGCGGCGTTCTTTCATGCGATACTAAGGCCGATTAAGCTTCAGCAACGATGTTTACAGTCAGTTTAGCGAAGACTTCGCTGTGAACCTGGAAGTCCACTTCGTGCTCACCGGTAGTACGCAGAACGCCGTTCGGCAGACGAACTTCGCTCTTAGCCACTTCAACGCCAGCCGCAGTTACTGCGTCAGCGATGTCACGGGTACCGATGGAACCGAACAGTTTACCTTCGTCGCCTGCTTTAGACGCGATGGTAACGGTGCCCAGTGCATTGATTTTTTCAGCACGTGCATTAGCTGCAGACAGAACGTCAGCCAGTTTGGCTTCCAGTTCTGCACGGCGTACTTCGAAGAATTCAACGTTTTTCTTAGTAGCAGGAACAGCTTTGCCCTGTGGTACCAGGAAGTTACGAGCGTAGCCCGCTTTAACGTTAACCTGATCACCCAGGCTGCCCAGGTTTGCTACTTTATCAAGCAGAATAACTTGCATTACCTTATCCTCTTAAAGTCGTTAATGGACAGTTGCCGTTACTGATGACGATCAGTGTACGGCAGCAGGGACAGGTAACGCGCGCGCTTGATAGCACGAGCCAGCTGACGCTGGTATTTTGCGCGAGTACCGGTGATACGGCTCGGTACGATCTTACCGCTTTCAGTGACATAATTTTTCAGCGTTGCGATATCTTTATAATCGATCTCTTGAACGCCTTCCGCTGTGAAACGGCAGAACTTGCGACGACGGAAATAACGTGCCATTTGGCTAGTCTCCAGAATCTATCAATTCAATCTGCTCGGCATGCAGTACGAGTTTGTTCAGGCCGTTGCGCCCTTGATGGCTGCAAATAAAACCCTGAACAGTTAGCTGCGTGCCGACCGTTATACTTTGAGTAATCGCCTGATGGGCTTTGCCGCTGATAATCACCGGCATACGGCACCAGGCTTGCCGGTTAAAACCGGCTTCCACCTGCTCTGAACGATGCTCAAGCACGAACTGGCAGTGTGGAATTCCTGACGGGCTGACTTTTCGCATTGGCGTCTTGCACACAGTGCCAGACAGCGTCAGTCGGTTAGCCGTCACGGAAATTACTCTTCAGAATCCCCAGCATCTGCATCATCAGAGGTTTCATTAGCAAAATCTTCGCGACGATCACGACGCTCATCTTTCGCTTTAACCATCGGAGATGCTTCAGTTACCGCGTGCTTAACGCGCATAACCATGCTGCGGATAACGGCGTCGTTGAAGCGGAAGTTAGTTTCCAGCTCATCGATCGCTTCCTGCGGAGCTTCAACGTTCAGCAGAACGTAGTGGGCTTTGTGCAGTTTGTTGATCGGGTAAGCCAGCTGACGACGGCCCCAGTCTTCCAGGCGGTGGATCGTACCTTCTGCACCAGTGATGGTTGCAGAGTAACGCTCGATCATGCCAGGAACCTGTTCGCTTTGGTCAGGGTGAACCATAAATACGATTTCGTAATGACGCATCGAATTTGCTCCTTACGGATTATTCAGCCTCCTGTCGGGGTCAACCGCGGCCCATGGAAGCAAGGAACGTTATAAGCCGTGACCAAATAGTGCCGGGTCACAACCTGAGAATGCGGCTGAAAAATTGACGCGTAATCATACTTGCGGGGAGGGGATAACACAAGGTAAAGATTGGTGTTCAGCAGGGTATTTCGGGGGAACCAGAAAAGAAGGCCCCGCCCTACGGTTGGGGGCGGTCTTTTTCTTCGCGCATCCCCAAAAATTACAAATGATGTTTAAAAAATGCCGTCATGGCGCTCAGCGCAGGCGGTGTGATACGGTGCCCAATACCTTTTTCCGTCAGGAAGGTCAGGTTCGCATTTTGCCCACTTTCACGCAGCGCTTTCTCCAGCCTGACGCTTTCAGCGGCGGGAACCACATCATCCGCCTCGCCGTGCCACACCAGCAGAGGCCGGTTAGCCAGTTTATCGAGCTGATGGCTGACCTCATATTCCGCCAGCGGCGCCAGTCGTTCAGCCAGTGTTTTGCGCTCATCCGGGCTACGCGCAACAAACGGCGGAAACAGTGTCTGTGCCAGTTGGCTGAAATAGCCTGATCCCATCATACAGGCCGCGCTGCGCAGCTGTGGGTAGCGAGCCAGTGCGCCCAGCACGGTCATCCCGCCCATCGACGCTCCGGCGACCGCCAGCCGTGCGCCATCCACGAGTTTCTGTTCACGCAGCGCTCGTTCAATACCCGGTAATTCGTCAATATTGCTGCGCAGGATCTCCCAGAAGTGAGTCACTCGTCGCTCATCGTCACCGTTGTAACGCGCCCCGTGCATATCCGCATCGGGCAGAATGGCACGGAAACCCGCCTGCGCCAGCGCTACAGCAAAGTAGGAATAGACCTCTTTTGACGAGGTGTAGCCATGATAGAACAGCACCGTGGGGAGCGGTTCGTGCATTTTTCCTGCCGGACAGGCATGTAAACATTCGATATTGGCGAAAATTTCTGTGTTGACTTCAATCATTACATCTCCTTGTCAAATTCATCACGGCACGCTCTTTTTTCAGGAACATAGCGCCGCTTTAGGGATTAACAGTAAAAGAGCACTAATGTGATATATCTCACAATAAACTACGCCGAATTCCCACTGAGTTTATAGGGTAAATTTTACCCATCCCCTGCCGTTAACTCGTGTAAGACCCTAACGATTTAAGGCATAACGATGAAACGTCTCTCTCTCAAGACATGGAGTCTGGGCGTAAAACTTTCGGTACTGACCTCGCTGACCGTGGCAGTGCTGTTTATTATTTTAACCCTGACCCTGAGCCACAATGCAGCAAAACAAGTCCATACCCTGACACTGGCCGATATGGATAACCAGGTGGATGGCATCGGCGATATGGCCAGCATGTTTAACACCACCCTGGCTGAAGAAGTCAGCAACTACACCGGATTATTCCAGAGCTTCCTGCCGAAGCGCTTTTCGCTGGATGAATCACAGCACATCGCAGTCGGTGAACAGCAGACACCCACTCTGCGTGCCGGGCTGCGCACCCTGAACCTTGATCAGGTACTGGTGGATGATTTCCAGGAACGTACTGGTGCCATCGCCACCATTTTCGTCCGTACCCAGGACGACGAATTTATCCGCATCTCCACCTCCTTGCGTAAAGAGGATGGTGAACGTGCTATCGGCACCCGGCTTGACCATAGCAGCCCCGCCTGGCAACCGATACAGAAAGGCGAGATTTTTCGCGGTGTCGCCCTGCTGTTTGGCAAGCGCTACATCACCCAGTACCAGCCGGTACGTGATGACGCTGGCCGGGTGATTGCCATCCTGTTTGTCGGTGTGGATATCACGAAACAGTATGCAGTCATCCGCCAAAAAGTGCTGGCGAAGCATCTCGGCGACAGTGGATTTTTTTACGTGCTAAACCGTGCACCGGGGAAACTGAATGGCCACTATCTGTTCCACTCTTCCCTTGAAGGTAAAATGCCGGATCTGCCGCAGGAGGCCCGGCAGCAGCTGTTAAGCCAGCCTCGAGGAACACTGGAAACCACTGACGATAACGGGAAGGAGCGAATCCTCGCCTGGCAATATTTACCGGAGTGGAATTGGGTCGTGGTAGGTGACGTTGACAAGGCCAGCCTGCTGGCACCTGTTCAACAGACACGGAATCTGTTTCTGCTGATCGGTGCCGCATTGGTGGGGCTGTTTGCCGTGCTGTTCGTCTGGATCACTCGCCGCTGGCTGAGCCAGCCACTCCAACAGGTGATCACACTGGCGCGAGAGTATGCGGCCGGTAATTTACTGGCGACATTGAGCACCCGCCGCCAGGACGAAGTGGGACAGTTGATCGTGGCGATTAACGGCATCGGCGACGGGCTGGAGCGCGTTGTCGCTCAGGTACGTCACGCTGCCGATGAGATCGCCAGCGGAACCGAAGCTATTGTGACCAGCAGCAGTAACATCAGCGAGCAGATTACCCGCCAGGCCAGCAGCGTTGAGGAAACGTCCGCGAGTATGGAGCAGCTTGGCGCCACGGTGGAACAGAACGCCGGGAATGTCACTCAGGCACTGCGCCTGGTTGGTGAAGCAGCCGAGGCAGTTAGCAAAGGCTCAGCCACCGTTGGCCAGTCGGTAGTCACCATGTCCGATATCAAGACGGCATCACAGGGCATTGCAGATATCACCCAGGTGATCGAGTCGATTGCTTTCCAGACCAATATTATCGCCCTGAATGCAGCGGTAGAAGCGGCGCGTGCCGGAGAAAACGGGAAAGGCTTCGCGGTGGTCGCTGCCGAAGTACGGGCATTGGCACAACGCAGTGCACATGCGGCCAAAGAGATTGACCATCTGATTGCCGACTCATTGCGTAAAGTGGTGCAGGGGCACGACCTGTCTGAACAAACCCGCCAGGCGATGGATAACATTACCGGGCGCATTGATCAGGTGAAGGCATTAATGAGTGAGATTAACGTGGCCTCACACGAGCAATCGACTGGCATCGGTCATGTTAATATTGCGATGGCACAGATTGGTCAGGCCACGCATCAGAACAGCGAACTGGTGATACATTCTGAGCAGACCGCGCAGGAGCTTAGCCGTAAGGGACATCACCTTAACGAACTGGTACAGGTGTTTAACGTCAAGTCATAAACTGGCGTACACTGATTGTCGGTATCTTGTTGAGATGATGACGATGCGTCTGATAACCGCTTTGCTGTTTGCCCTGTTGTTAAGCGGCTGTAGCGTGCTGAAAAGTACGCCGCAGCCTCCCCCGCCGCCTGGCGCACAGGCGGTAGAGATCAACCGTGCGCAAAGTGCCGCTTTGCCACGCCTCGGTAGTGCCAGCGTGACCGTGCGGGGATCGCCGGATGATGCCGTGCGGGCACTGGCAGCGAAAGCCAATGCCGCCGGCGCACGTTACTATCAAGTGCTGCTGGTCAATGAGACGGTGGCACCGGGTCTGTGGTACGCCAGTGCGATTTTCTATGGGGCAGGTATAACTGACAGTGGCGTGAAGTAATCGGGGAATATCAGAGAATATCGGGGCGCGAACACGCCCCGGACAGTTATTTCGCGCTGCGCTGACGCACCGCTTCAAACAGGCAAACACCCGTGGCAACCGAGACGTTGAGCGAAGAGACGCTGCCCGCCATCGGAATGCTAATCAACTCATCACAGTGCTCACGCGTCAGACGACGCATGCCTTCCCCTTCTGCACCCATCACCAGCGCCATTGGGCCGGTCATTTTGCTCTGGTACAGCGTATGGTCAGCTTCACCTGCGGTGCCCACAATCCACACATTTGCTTCCTGCAACACACGCATGGTGCGCGCCAGGTTGGTGACTCGGATCAGCGGGATATGTTCTGCCGCGCCGCTGGCGACTTTTTTCGCCGTGGCATTCAGCTGGGCTGAACGGTCTTTTGGCAGAATGATCGCATGCACACCTGCTGCATCCGCGCTGCGCATGCAGGCGCCGAGGTTATGCGGGTCGGTCACGCCATCAAGGATCAGCAGGAACGGACTGTCCAGACTGGCCAGCAGATCCGGCAGATCGCCTTCCTGATATTGACGCCCTGGTTTCACACGGGCAATGATCCCTTGGTGAACAGCGCCTTCTGATTTGCTATCCAGTACCTGCTTGCTCGCGACCTGAATAACGATGCCCTGCGCTTCCAGCGCTTTAACCAGCGTCTGCAACCGGCGATCGTCACGCCCTTTCAGGATAAACACTTCCTGGAAACGCTGTGGATCGCTGTCGAGCAGCGCCTGTACGGCGTGGATACCAAAAACAATTTCACTCATTTCATTGACTCAGTAGTTCGTTATTTGCGCGTGTGCGGGTCAGGCATGCCTGACCCCTACGCTGTAGGGGCGACGCACGCGTCGCCCGGATGCGGTTATGCGCCGTCGGTTTTCTTCGCCCGCTTCGCACGAGTGGCAGCACCGATTTTACGGGTTTTATCCGATGGCTTACGCGGTTTTTTCTCTTTCGCGGCGGCGGGAGCAGCACCGTCAGCGGCTTTGGCCGGACGGAAAGCGCTGTCCGGCTCAAAGTTGGCCCCTTTGCGCGGTGCACGACGGCGGTTGCCGCTGTTCTTCGGTGCCGCACGTTTTTCGCGTTCGCGTTCGGTTTTCCCTTCGCCACGCGGTTTACGGCTGCTTGAGATCAGGGCGAAGTCGATCTTACGTTCGTCCATATGCACCGCATCAACACGCACTTCTACCGTGTCGCCGAGGCGATAGGTACGGCCGCCGGATTCACCGATCAGACGCTGACCTATCGCATCAAAGCGATAGTAGTCATTATCCAGGGTAGACACATGAACCAGACCGTCGATAAACAGGTCAGTCAGACGTACAAAGAAGCCAAAACCGGTCACGCTGGAGATCACGCCAGTAAAGGTTTCCCCGACCTGATCCTGCATAAAGTCACACTTCAGCCAGTCCGCAACATCACGGGTCGCTTCATCCGCGCGGCGCTCTGTCAGCGAACAGTGCTGGCCCAGTTGCAGCATCTGCGGCATCTCGTAGTGGAATCCGCCCGTTGGGGTGGTATTGCCCTGCAAGGTGCCTGCTTCTTTCGCCAGCAGATACTTGATGGCACGGTGTAACAGCAGATCAGGGTAACGACGAATAGGCGACGTAAAGTGCGCATAGGACGCCAGCGCCAGGCCAAAGTGGCCACGGTTTTCCGGGTCATAAACCGCCTGCTTCATCGAACGCAGCAGCATGGTTTGCAGCATCTCGTGATCCTGACGACCTGCGATCTGACTCAGCAGCGCTGAGTAATCGACCGGCTGCGGCTTATCGCCACCCGGCAGCGTCAGGCCCAGTTCATTCAGCACGGAGCGGAAGCTCTTGATGCTTTCATCGCCTGGACGGTCGTGATCGCGGAACAGCGCTGGCTCGTTGTTTTTCTCAACGTAACGCGCCGAGGCAATGTTCGCTAAGATCATGCACTCTTCAATCAGCTTGTGCGCATCGTTACGAGAAACCTGCTCCACGCGTTCAATACGACGATCGGCATTGAAGATAAATTTCGCTTCATCGGTTTCAAACGAGATACCGCCACGCTGTTCACGCGATTTTTCCAGCGCCAGGTACATGCGGTGCAGCTCTTCAAGGTCTTTTACCAGCGGCTCATACTGCTGGCGCAGTTCCTGATGCCCCTGGAGGATGTTCCACACTTTGTTGTACGTCAGACGCGCGAAGGAGTTCATCACCGCTTCGTAGTGCTTATAGCCGGTCAGCTTACCGGTGGAGGAGATGGTCATCTCGCACACCATACACAGACGGTCCACTTCCGGGTTCAGGGAACACAGGCCGTTGGACAGCACTTCCGGCAGCATTGGCACCACCTGAGACGGGAAGTACACCGAAGTACCACGGTTAACCGCTTCATCGTCCAGCGGGGTGCCAGGACGCACGTAGTAGCTCACGTCGGCGATCGCTACCCACAGACGCCAGCCGCCGCCGCGTTTACGTTCACAGAAAACGGCGTCATCAAAGTCACGTGCGTCTTCGCCATCGATGGTCACCAGCGGCAGATCGCGCAGATCAACGCGGCCCTGTTTGGCATCTTCCGGCACTTCTTCGCTCAGATGAGCAATCTGTTTTTCCAGCGCTTCAGGCCATTCATGCGGAATATCATGGGTGCGCAGCGCCATATCGACGGCCATGCTGGTGCCCATATTGTCGCCGAGCACTTCAACCACTTTACCCACGGCTTTGCTACGACGGGTGGGACGCTGAGTCAGCTCCACCACCACCACAAAGCCCATGCGAGCACCCATCAGCTCTTCAGCCGGGATCAGGATGTCGAAGCTCAGACGGCTGTCATCCGGCACCACAAAACCTACACCGGAGTCAGTGAAGTAGCGGCCAACAATTTGGGCGTTACGCGGTTCAACCACGCGAACCACGCGTGCTTCGCGGCGACCTTTACGGTCAGCGCCCATGGCCTGCGCGAGGATCATGTCCCCGTGCATGCACATTTTCATCTGTTCGGCAGAGAGATAAAGGTCATCTTTGCTGCCTTCAATGCGTAAGAAGCCGAAGCCATCGCGGTGACCGATGACTTTACCTTTTAACAGGTCCAGGCGTTCCGGCAGCGCGTAGCACTGGCGGCGGGTAAACACTAACTGCCCGTCACGCTCCATGGCGCGCAGGCGGCGACGCAGCGCTTCAGTCTGCTCTTCTCCGCTTATCGCTAATTCTTCTGCCAGCTCTTCACGGCTGGCCGGTTTTTCACGTTTGTCCAGGTGGGCAAGAATGAACTCGCGGCTTGGAATAGGGTTTTCGTACTTTTCAGCTTCTCGTTCCTGAAAGGGATCGTGTGACATCGAGGTTCCTCCGTTGTCAGCTGCTCAGTGAAGGTCTTTCACTCAGCAAAATTTGGTAGAGCGGATTGTTGTTTTCAACCAGGTCGGCCAGGGTGTATTGATCAAGCTCGTGCAGAAAACTCTGTACGGCATCATGCAGCGCTTTTTTCAGGCGGCAGGCTGAGGTGATGTGACAAAAGTCACTGTGACAGTTCACCAACTGCAGGGGTTCCAGCGCGCGTACCACCTGACCAATCACAATATCTTCGGCGGGTTTACCCAAACGGATACCGCCATTTTTGCCACGCACTGCTGCAATGTACCCGGCACGACTAAGGTGATTGATAATTTTGACCATATGATTACGTGACACACCGTAGGTGTCAGTCACCTCACTGATACTGGTCATCTGGCCTGCGGGTAGCGAAGCGAGATAGATCAGCGCACGTAAACCGTAATCGGTGAAACTGGTTAGCTGCACGGTAACCTCAGAGATACAACCGCATATGAAGTTGTGATCCGCTCAAGAATTTGTATGGTTAACAATGATAATAAACCAGCCACGGCTAGCCGGGCCATTTTATTTAAGGTGAGAACGGCAGAAGGGAACGGCAGGAAACCGGTACTAAATAAAAGCTGGCCGGGCAATGCCCGGCCTGAAACGGAATTATGCGTCAAACGGGTCGCGCAGAATCATGGTTTCGCTACGATCCGGGCCGGTAGAAATAATATCAATCGGCACTCCGGTTACGTCTTCAACGCGCTTGATGTAGTCAAGCGCTGCCTGCGGCAGACCTTCCAGCGTTTTCACACCAAACGTCGTCTCCGACCAGCCTGGCATGGTTTCATAGATGGGCTCAATGCCTTCCCAACCCTCTGCTGCCAGCGGGGTGGTAGTGA
Source organism: Erwinia sp. MYb416 (assembly GCF_037479575.1). Taxonomy (NCBI): domain Bacteria; kingdom Pseudomonadati; phylum Pseudomonadota; class Gammaproteobacteria; order Enterobacterales; family Erwiniaceae; genus Erwinia; species Erwinia sp. MYb416. Next base: position 153,223 of record NZ_JBBGYT010000441.1, on the reverse strand, counting down.
CTTCGCGGCCATCTGGCATACGGTAAGCAACACAGATTTTCACTTCTTTCAGGCCATCCAGCACGTCCAGTTTGGTCATGCAGAAGCCAGAAAGGGAGTTGATCTGAACCGCACGGCGCACGGCAACCGCATCCAGCCAGCCAGTACGACGACGACGCCCCGTTGTGGCACCGAACTCGTTCCCCTGCTTGCACAGGAACTCGCCGGTTTCGTCAAACAGTTCAGTCGGGAACGGGCCAGCACCCACACGAGTGGAGTACGCTTTCACGATACCCAGCACATAGTCAACGTAACGTGGACCAATGCCTGAACCCGTTGCTACGCCACCTGCGGTGGTGTTAGACGAGGTTACATACGGATAAGTACCGTGGTCGATATCCAGCAGTGTGCCCTGCGCGCCTTCGAACATGATCAGATCGCCACGCTTACGCGCACCGTCCAGCAGTTCGGAAACGTCAACCACCATGCCAGTCAGGATATCGGCAATCGCCAGGGTATCCGCCAGCACTTTGTCGTAGTCTACCGCTTCAACTTTGTAGTAGTTCACCAGCTGGAAGTTATGGAATTCCATGACTTCTTTCAGCTTTGCAGCGAAGGTTTCTTTGTTGAAGAGGTCGCCAACACGCAGACCACGGCGAGCCACTTTATCTTCATAAGCCGGGCCGATACCACGACCGGTGGTGCCGATGGCTTTCGCGCCGCGCGCTTTTTCGCGAGCAACGTCCAGCGCCACATGATACTCAAGGATCAGTGGGCAGGCTTCAGAAATGAACAGACGCTCGCGTACCGGGAAGCCGCGATCTTCCAGACCTTTCATCTCTTTCATCAGCGCAGCAGGAGACAGCACAACACCGTTGCCGATGATGCTGGTGACGTTCTCACGCAGGATGCCAGATGGAATTAAGTGGAGGACGGTTTTCTCACCGTTGATGACTAGCGTATGGCCAGCGTTATGGCCTCCCTGGTAGCGCACAACGTATTTTGCACGTTCTGTCAGGAGGTCAACTATCTTACCTTTACCTTCGTCACCCCATTGGGTGCCCAGTACGACGACGTTCTTACCCATTTTTCAAAATCACCGATTGCTTAAAAAAGGATTCTACCATCGTCATTTCCCTCTTTCAGCAGTTTTAGCATACGATTGCGTACTTTTTTACCAGTTAGCACTTTGTGCGGCGGGATTACAGTACGCGACACACTTAACCACCATTACCCCGGCTCACCATGTAGTAGATCACCGCACCGGCAACCACCAGACCACCCCCGACTCGCCGTAGCAGGCCATCCGGCATCCGCGCCATGGTGATGATCATCCGCCGCCAGAGGCGCGGATACAGCATCGGGCCTAATCCCTCAAATACCAGCACTAACCCCAGCGCCATCCACACTGTTGCGTTCATGTTATTCACTCACTGTCTTTGCCATTAAAAGAAACATAAAAAAAGGGCCGGAATTTCCGGCCCTTAGAGTGCACTATCAGCGGATTAGCGCGTCGTGGTAGACGGGCTCTTCATAAAGCGGAAGAAGTCGCTATCCGGACTGAGCACCATGACATCCTGATTGCTCTTGAAGCTGTTTTCGTAAGCACGCAGGCTACGGATAAAGGCATAGAAGTCAGGATCCTGGCTGAACGAATCAGCAAACAGTTTCGCCACTTCCGCATCACCTTCACCCTGAGTAATCAGAGCCTGACGACGCGCTTCAGCCAGTGTACGTTCCACTTCATAATCTGCCTGAGCTCTGACCTTCGCGGCTTCTTCTGCACCCTGAGCACGCTGGCTACGGGCAACAGATTCACGCTCGGCACGCATACGTGCATAGATAGCGTCAGACACTTCCGTTGGCAGGTTAATCTGCTTGATGCGCACATCAACCACCTGGATACCCAACGCCGCCATACTGTTCGGGTTGATAGCCGGTTCGTTGCTGTTCGTCTCGCTTTCAACGCGTTTCGCTACAGATGCAATCGCATCATCGGCGGCTGGCGTTGCCACTTCATCATCCTGGCCTGCACTACCGGTGTTCAGCGCATCACGTACATCAGTCGTCAGACGGCCACGAGAGTCAGTCACGATGTCTTTGACATCCAGACGACCAATCTCAGAACGCAGACGGTCACTGAACTTACGTTTCAGCAGCACTTCGGCCTGAGAGACATCACCACCGCCGGTGGCGAGGTAGTAACGGCTAAAGTCGCTGACACGCCATTTGATGTAGGAATCAACGATCAGGTCTTTCTTCTCTTTAGTGACGAAGCGATCGGCCTGGTTGTCCATCGTCTGAATACGCGCATCAAGTGACTTCACAGATTCCAGGAACGGGATCTTGAAGTGCAGGCCTGGCGCGTAGACCAGAGGTTTATTTTCAGAATCGCGCAGTACTTTACCGAAGCGCATCACAATGCCACGCTGGCCTTCCTGCACAACAAACAGTGACGCGTACAGCACCACCAGCACAACAATCAATAGTACGATTAATGGCTTACGCATCGCTTACTCTCTCCCTTCGCGCTGGGTATCGTTACGCTGAGCATTCACCCGGCGCTGATCCATAATGTCGTCCGGACTGAACGACGAACTGCCGCTGGCGCGCTCGTTACTGCCTGATGCCGGTGGCAGACGCAGCAGACCGCCGCTTCCATCCTGACCACTGGCAGATGCACCGCCCTGGCCACGCATCAGCTGATCCAGTGGCAATACCATCAGATTGCTGCCTTTATCGTTAACCAGCACCTTGCGGGTATGGCCCAGCACGCGCTCCATGGTTTCGATATACAGACGTTCACGGGTAATCTGCGGTGCCGCTTTGTACTCCGGCAGAATACGCGCGAAGCTGTCGACTTCACCCTGCGCTTCCAGTGTGACACGAGATTTGTAGGCACGAGCCTGTTCCAGAATCCCCTGTGCATCACCACGTGCACGTGGCAGTTTGTCATTAGCGTAAGCTTCCGCTTCACGAACAGCCTGCTCACGGTTTTCACGTGCAGCAATCGCATCATCGAAGGAGGCTTTCACATCTTCCGGCGGACGCGCTGTCTGGAAGTTGACGTCCAGAAGGGTAATACCCATATCGTACGGACGCACAGTTTCTTCCAGCTCACGCTGGGTTTCGCTACGCACCACGGTACGGCCTTCGGTCAGAATACGGTCCATGGTTGAACGACCGATAACGCCACGCAGGGCGCTGTCGGTTGCCTGACGCAGGCTGTCATCAGCGCTGGTCACAGCAAACAGATAACGTTCCGGGTTGGTCACGCGGTACTGCACGTTCATCTCAACGCGCACAACGTTTTCATCAGAGGTCAGCATGGTGCCGGAAGCCGACAGCTCACGCACCGCCTCCACGTTCACCGCACGCACCTGATCAACGAAGGTCGGTTTCCAGTTCAGACCCGGCTCGACCAGATGACTGAACTTCCCGAAGCGTGTTACCACGCCGCGCTCGGCCTCTTTGATGGTATAGAAGCCGCTGGCAGCCCAGATAACCACTGCGGCTACCGCCACGATACCGACCAGACGTCCGGCATTGCCGGGTTTGCGCTGGCCACTGCCGTTGCCGTCACCGCCTTTTTTACCACCGCCCAGGCCACCGAGCTTATTGCTCAGCTTACGGAAGATATCATCTAAATCAGGAGGCCCCTTATCGCGCCCTCCTTTATTTCCCCCAGAGTTGCCGCCTTGGTTATTGCTGCTTCCCCACGGGTCGCGGTCCTGTCCGTTATTCCCGGGCTGATTCCACGCCATGTTTATACTCCATTAATTGTGTGTGCGGTGGTATCCCAGGCCGGGATACACGTGTCAGGCAACATCAGTTAAACAATATAATCGACCAGCGAGGGTTCCTGTTTACACAGGCGACGCCAGTCAACGATTGGCATGCGCACATGTAACCCTACGCTACCATCGTCTTCATTCCACTCTTTCTCTATCGCCTGCAACTGGTAAAAGCGGCTACGTAACCGCCCAGCTGCTGGCGGCAGGCGTAAATCATACTGCGCGATTTCACCGGCCAGGCGCTCAGTCAGCGCCTGGAATAACAGTGGAATTCCTTCCCCCGTCTGGGCTGAAAGCCAGACACGGATGGGCAGGTTTTCTTCATCACGGTCGATACGCGGAACAAAATCATCCAGCATATCGATTTTATTCATCACCAGCAGGCTGGGGATTTCATCGGATTCAATTTCTTCCAACACCACGTTGACCGCTTCGATGTTGTCATCAAGCCGGGCATCCGCTGCATCAATCACGTGCAGCAACAGCGTCGCCTCACGAGTTTCCTGCAACGTGGCTTTAAACGCCGCCACCAGATCATGGGGCAGATGGCGAATAAAACCCACGGTATCGGCCAGTACCACTTCGCCCACATCAACCACATCAACACGACGTAACGTCGGGTCGAGGGTGGCAAACAGTTGGTCAGCCACATACACCTCGGAGGTGGTCAGGCGATTGAATAATGTGGACTTACCGGCGTTGGTGTATCCCACCAGCGAAACGGTTGGGACATCGGCCTTGTTACGGGCCTGCCTGCCCTGCTCGCGCTGCTTAGAGACGCGTTCAAGACGGGAAAGAATCAGCGTAATACGGTTACGCAGTAAACGACGGTCGGTTTCTAACTGGGTTTCACCCGGGCCGCGTAGACCAATACCGCCTTTCTGGCGTTCAAGGTGCGTCCAACCGCGAACCAGTCGCGTGGCAAGGTGACGCAGCTGCGCCAGCTCAACCTGCAATTTACCTTCATGGGTTCGGGCGCGTTGGGCGAAGATATCCAGGATCAGTCCGGTGCGGTCAATGACGCGGCACTCACACAGGGCTTCCAGGTTTCGCTCCTGTGCCGGACTCAAGGCGTGATCGAACAGCACCACGGAGGCACCGCTCTCTTTTACCGCATCGGCAATTTCTACAGCCTTTCCTTCACCGACAAAATATTTGGGGTGTGGCGCCTTGCGGCTGCCTGTAACGACACGCAGCGCTTCTACGCCAGCAGAAGACACCAGAGTTTCAAACTCCTGTAAATCTTCTGTATCTCTGTCTTGCGAGAAATAGATGTGCACCAGTACGGCCTGCTCACCGGCATCATAACGGTCAAACAAACTGAAAACCTCTCGATACTTTGTTAAACCTGCTGCGCGTTGGCCATACTGCGTCAAAACCAGATTCAAAATGCGCGTTCAGCTCACTAAACGGCGTTTTTTGCATGGATTCACTTAATGTCTTAAGCGCAATAAGGAAGCCAGGCGTTAGATTCGTTGCCATAAAAATATTGCCAGGACGGGGAACCGCGATCAAAAGACTCCCCGTCTTGGAGGGACAGCCACGCTACTTATTCAGCGTCATCACTGTCTTGCTGAGGCTGAGAAGCTGCCCCCTGGTTACTTCCGCTATGATGATAGTTGCTGCTTCCGCCACCTGCATTGTTGCTATGGTGGGAGACCGGGCGGGACGGAACAACGGTAGAGATCGCGTGCTTGTACACCATCTGGCTAACCGTGTTTTTCAAAAGAATAACAAATTGATCACACGACTCGATCTGGCCCTGAAGTTTGATGCCATTTACCAAATAAATCGAAACCGGAACACGTTCGCGACGCAGTGCGTTCAAGAACGGATCTTGCAATGATTGCCCCTTAGCCATTCTATCTTTTCCTTATATGCTTGTTGTTTGTAACTTAAGAACCATAGGGTTCGAAATACGACGTAAAAAATTTGCGCAAGATAACGCACCAATTGTACACAATCACCCAGGCTTCGCACTAAGAACCTGTAACACTCTGTCGTATGCAACATCGGGCTGTTCGCTGTCAAGCCAGTGAACTTCCTTCCAGCCGCGTAACCAGGTCATCTGTCGTTTCGCCAACTGCCGGGTTGCGCAAATTCCCCGATAAACCATGTCATCGTAATCAATTTCACCGGATAAAAATGACCACATCTGGCGATAACCAACACAACGAATGGAAGGCATGTCCGTATGCAAATCACCTCGGGCAAAAAGCGCCCGAGCTTCCGCTTCAAATCCTGACGCCAGCATCTGATGATACCGCTGCTCAATACGCTGATGAATCAGTTCACGGCTCGCCGGTGCGATAGCAAACTGTGAGACATCATATGGCAGGGGATCGCCCGACGTTTTTGTCAGTTCCGTTAAAGTTTTACCCGAAATAAAAAAAACTTCCAGTGCTCGCGAGAGTCTCTGGGGATCATTCGGATGAATACGACTTCCAGCAACGGGATCTACATCACATAACTGGCGATGAAGGGCTTCCCAGCCTTCTTCGTTCGCCATCTGCTCAATACGCTGACGTACCTCTGGATCGGCCGAGGGCAACGGCGATAATCCTTCCAGTAACGCCTTGTAATAGAGCATGGTGCCTCCAACAAGCAACGGAATATTTCCCCGCCGGGTAATTTCCGCCATTTCGGCCAGTGCATCGCGCCGAAATTCTGCGGCCGAATAGGCCTCAGACGGATCGCGTATGTCCAGCAAATGATGGGGCGCGAGCGCAAGTTCTTCTGCGGATGGCTTGGCGGTACCAATATCCATCCCACGGTAGATCAGCGCTGAATCAACACTAATCAGCTCTACCGGTAACGCCTGACGCAATGCAATTGCCAGAGAGGTTTTACCGGAGGCCGTAGGCCCCATCAAAAATATTGCCTTAGGCAGGCCAGCCATGGATTGTTCACTCATGCTTCAGGGCGTTCATCGCCGATTCAATATCGATGTATTGCAATAATCCAGAAGGTGGCGACTTCACTAACTGCGGGCAAAGTCGTTCGACTTCAGCCAGCAAGGTAATCGCCTGCGAGTGATTCCAGTGCTGATGTTCAGAAACCGACTGGCGCGCTAACCACTGCGCTGTCTGGCTCGCTGAAGCATCTTGCTGCCGGGCCAGATACCCTAACATTTCTGGAATCAAGTTTTGTAAATTTTGTTGGCGTAATGGTAAAGGCACGGCGCGTAACATCACATGATGAGCGTCAAACAGCAGGTCAATGCCCATCTCGCTCAATAAGGCAGCATTTCGGTTACCTGCCTCGCGCTCTGCCTTCTCCAGCTTCAATCGGACCGGAATCAATAGCGGCTGAGGTTTCAACCCCTCGCTACCGGGCTCCAGCTGTGTCTGTTTCAGCCAGCGCTCTGCCACTGCCAGCGCGATTAATGCCACACCCGATGTTCCGTCAACCAGCGCATACTGTTCACGTACTACCGTCAGCACTCGCCCAAAGCTGTGCACATGCCCGCTCAACGGTGCCGGTTTGTCTTCTTTTGCGGCGACCGCCACGGGGCGCGGCTCTTCACTGCGTGCCGGGATGTTCAATAGTTGCTGATAGACGGCACCTTCACGTTTCTGATACTGCGGCTCCTGCCGCTGCCAGCTATTGCCGCCGCTCCCGGTATTTCCCGCCGGGGCAGCACGCGGTGGCGTCGCCGGCGCAGGTTCAGCAAAATGATTCCCCCCTGCCGCCTGGCGGTTTTCCGGCTGCCAACGTTCGGCAGAGGCAGAGGACATTTCAGGCAGTGTTTCAGCACCGGTTTCCTGTAATACACTCACCACGCCTTGATAAATAAAGTCATGCACCAGGCGCGACTGATGAAAACGCACCTCATGCTTCGCCGGGTGTACATTGACATCCACCTGATGCGGGTCAATTTCCAGATACAGGACATAAGCAGGCTGATGCTGCTCCCCCAGTTTGTCCTGATAGGCCTGACGGATAGCGTGATTGATCAAACGGTCACGCATCATACGGCCGTTAACATAGCAATATTGTAATTCCGTCAGCGCTTTTGACCCCACCGGGTCAGCCACCCAACCGCGTAAACTCAGATCGCCGTGCTGCCATTCAATGGCAAGGGCGTGAGTCATAAAAGCGGTGCCGCAGATGGCCGCCACACGGCGCTCACGCTGCGTACTATCACTGACGCCGCGATACTGACGCACCAGCTTTCCGTTGTGGGTGAGGGAGATCGCCACATCAAAGCGTGCCAGCGCGATACGCCGGATCACTTCATCAATGTGGGTAAATTCGGTTTTTTCGGTGCGCATGAATTTGCGGCGCGCCGGGGTGTTATAGAACAAATCCAGCACTTCCAGCGTGGTGCCTACCGGGTGCGCCGCCGGTTTGACGGTCACCGCCTGATCGCGCCCTTCGGCATAGGCTTGCCAGGCTTCGCTCTGCGCTTCCGTTCGCGATGTCAGGATCAGACGCGACACCGAGCTGATACTGGCCAGCGCCTCGCCACGAAATCCGAGGCTGATAATCGCCTCAAGATCGTCCAGCGTCGTGATCTTACTGGTGGCGTGGCGCGCCAGTGCCATCGCCAGCTCATCTTTAGTAATGCCGCAACCGTTATCACGAATGCGGATCAGCTTTGCGCCGCCTTTTTCGATATCGATATCAATGCGCGTTGCGCCCGCATCCAGACTATTTTCCACCAGCTCTTTCACCACCGATGCCGGGCGTTCAACGACTTCACCAGCGGCAATCTGATTAGCAAGTTGTGGCGGTAATACCTGAATGGGCATGATTTATCCTTAGAAAAGGGCCAGGCATGCCTGCCCCCTGGGGAGGGGCGAGGTATGCCCCGCACGAGATTATGACGCCGGAATTTTTAATGTCTGGCCAAGCATCACATTCTGAGACTTCATCTTATTCGCCTGCTGGATAGCCTGCGGGCTAACGCCATATTTCGCCGCAATCGCCGTCAGCGAATCGCCACGGACCACTTTATGCCGGGCCGGCTTTTTGCTTTTTGCCACACTGGCGATGGCGGCCGTTTTACTGCCTGCTGGCACTTTCAGACGCTGTCCCACCCACACCACATCTTTTTTCAGGGTGTTCATGGAGCGCAGTGTCGACATGCTGACACCGTAGCTGGCGGCGATACCGGATAACGTTTCACCGCGTTTCACCACATGGCGCTGCGTTGCGCCAGTGTATTCGGTCGCTGTTGGTGCCGGGTTAGCCTCGACTTCAACCGCCGTTGCGGCTTGCAACGGTCGGTTTTCCTCCTTTGGGATCGATTGTAGCGGGTGCGCCAGGAAGTAGTTGCGCAGGCCTTTATAAATCGACTCGGCAATCTTCTGCTGGTAAGCGCTACTGCCAAGCAGTCGCTCCTCCGAAGGGTTACTGATAAAGCCGGTTTCCACCAGCAGAGAAGGAATATCCGGCGAGCGCAATACGCCCAGGCTGGCATGTTCCGGCCGGCGTTTGTGCAGTGCGCCTACGCGTTGCAACTGCGCAATCACTTTCACTGCCACATCGTAGCCGACACGCTGCGAATGGCCGAACTGTAAGTCCAGCACTGCCTGGCTCAGGTAGGGATCGGCCTGGCTGTTGGCTAACAGGTCACCTGCCCCCCCCAACAGTTCTGATTGCTTCTCATGCTGCTCCAGCCAGCCTGCCATTTCACTATTGGCACGACGGTTCGACAGCACCCAGACCGATGCCCCGGATGCTGAGCGGTTAGGTGCGGCGTCAGCATGAATAGAAACCAGCATATTCGCATTCTGTTTACGCGCCACATCCGAACGCCCCATCACGGAGATAAAGTAGTCGCCGTCGCGGGTCATCACCCCTTTAAACATCGGGTCGGCATTGAGCAGCTCTTTCAGCTTACGCGCAATCGCAATAGTGACGTTTTTCTCTTTCAAGCCACCGCCGCCAATGGCACCGGGGTCCTGACCACCGTGACCGGCATCGATCGCCACAATCACCGTATCGTTGCTACTGGCCGCGCTGCGCGGGCGTGCGACCTGATTGCCGCTGCTGACCGACGTCACCGGATTAGCATCAAACGGGCTTTTCCCAGGCTGACTGGCTGGACGTGAACGGGAGACACTGCTGACTGGCGCATTGGGACTGGCGGTTTGTGCGGCAGGCTGCGTACCTGTAATGGTAAACACCACGTTGTAATTATTGCCGTTACGCTGGGTGACCGCACGCGTTTTCCCACGCTGGGTGAGCTCAAAGACAAGCCGGATACTCTGGCTGTCTTTCGCCGTACTGGAACGAATGCGTTTGACAATATTTTCACCGCTGAAATTCAGCGGCAGCCCTTGAACAATCCCGCTCTGGCGAATATCCAGCACCACCCGGTCCGGGTTATGCAGCGGGAAAAAGGCATAGACGGGCTGACCGGCAAAGCTCAGGGTCACTTCCGCCTGGTTACTGCCGTTCGAGACTTTAATATCCGATAAATTTGCCGCCAGTGAGCTAAATGAACAGCAGAACAGCGCCAGCAGACACCAGGCTTTCAATCGCAACATCATGCGCCACCCTGCTCAGCGGTCATCCGCGCCAGCATCACTTCACCCGCAGGCGAGCAGGCACGCAATAAGGCTTCGCGCGCATGCCCCTGATAACTGAGGTGCAGTTCCAGATCCGGCTCGGGCAGAACACCCGCGCCCTGCTGCGGCCATTCGACCAGACACAAGCTGTCAGGGCCAAAGTAATCACGAATTCCCATAAACTCCAGTTCTTCCGGGTCAGACAAGCGGTACAGATCGAAATGATAAACCCGGCGATCCGGCAGGACATAGGGCTCAACCAGTGTGTAGGTAGGGCTTTTCACATTGCCCTGATGGCCGAGTGCCTGCAAGAATCCGCGGCTGAAAGTGGTTTTACCCGCCCCCAGATCGCCATAGAGATAGAGGGTCGCCGCGCCATCACAGGCGCGGGCCAGGCGGGCACCCAATGCGAGGGTTGCTGCCTCATCGGGCAACGCAATTACACAGGTCATCATTCTTTAGTATTCGAGATCTCAGGATTGACAAACAGATACAGCTCGGAGAACAAATCGGTGGCTAACATTCCGCGTGTACCGCGACGTTGCGCCACTGCGTCTGCCGCCGCTCCGTGCACTACGCATCCTGCGCAGGCGGCATCGTACAGTGAGAGCTTTTGCCCTGCCAGGCTGCCGATGATACCAGATAACACATCTCCCATTCCCCCGCTGGCCATACCGGCGTTGCCGACATCAGCAATCGCCAGTTCGCCCTGCTCGCTGGCGATGAGCGTCCCGGCACCTTTCAGTACCACAACGCCACCATAACGCTTTTGCAGACGCCGTACAGCCAGTAAGCGGTCACTCTCAATATCGCTAACTTTAGTGTTCAAGAGCCTTGCGGCTTCGCCGGGATGCGGCGTAATAACCCGATTTTGACGTTTATCGGGGCTGATTGCCAGCAGGTTAAGCGCATCGGCGTCCCAAAGCATCGTTTTCTGAGTATTTTCTACCTTTTTCAAGGCTTTCTTACCCCATTCACCCTGGCCAAGACCGGGGCCAATCACAATGACATCAGCCCATTCCAGGCCTGCATCCAGCGTCTCTGCCGTCATCTCCTGCACCATCAGCTCGGGCCGTGCAGTCAACAGCGGGCCAACATTCTCAATGTGAGTAAGCACTCGCACCAGCCCTGACCCCGAACGTAATGCGGCCTCAGCCGTCATTCGAATGGCCCCGGCAGTGCCATGATCGCCCCCGATAACCAGCAGTCGCCCGTGATCCCCTTTGTGCGAGGTGGGACGACGAGGCGGCAGCCAGGCGGCCAGATGATGAGCATCGTAACGCGCGATGGGCGCAGACCGGGTCTGCAACCACGCATCAAGATTCAGACTGTGGCAATGTAGCTGACCGACATGGTCACGCGCCTTACCCGTTAGCAAACCTGGTTTTAGCCCCACAAATGTCAGCGTGTGTTGGGCATCTATTACCACTCCGGGCACTGTCCCGTTAGCAGCCACTAACCCCGAAGGAATATCCAGAGAGAAAACCGGCGCAGTATGGTGGTTTGCCTGCTCAATAAGACGGTCACAGGGAAAAGCAGGAGGGCGATTGAGACCGGTACCCAGCAGGGCATCAACAATGACATCTGTCTTTTCTGGCCATGCAAACGAGACATCGTGGATCACGCCTCCGGCCGCCAGCCAGTTTTCACGTGCCTGACGAGCTTCCTCCGGCAGCGCGCTGTCACTCTCCACCGCAATCAGGGCCACTTCCACACCGGCCGCCTGCGCCAGGCGCGCCACCACAAAGCCGTCACCGCCGTTGTTACCCGGTCCGCACAGAATCACCCAGTGTTGCGCATGCGGCCACTGCTGGCGCAGCAGACTGAAGGCAGCCTCCCCCGCTCGCTGCATCAATTCGAACAGGGTGATGCCAAGATTGTCCGCCCCCTCGCGCTCCAGCCTGGCTATCGCCTCCACAGGCCAGACAGAATAGGGTAAACTGACCGGGTCTTTTTGCTGGTTCAGGTCATTCATGTCGCATCCTCTCGATTTCCATCAACTCGCTCTGGATATTAAACAGTGGGGTCTTGACCTCGGCTTTCAGCAGGTGGGTATCTGTGATACCGACTTAACGCTGGAAGAGCCGCGTCTTCAGGCCTGGCTGGATAAACAATATCACGGAGAAATGGACTGGATGGCGCGTCATGGCATGATGCGCGCCCGTCCCCATGAACTGCTTCCCGGCACGTTACGGGTGATCAGCGTGCGGATGAATTATCTGCCGGCAAAAGCCGCCTTTGCCAGCACGCTGAAAAATCCGCGCCTCGGTTATGTCAGCCGTTATGCTCTTGGCCGCGATTATCACAAAGTATTACGTAATCGACTGAAAAAGCTCGGCGATAAGATCCGCGAACACTGTAGCGAGGCCCAGTTCCGGCCCTTTGTCGACTCTGCCCCGCTGTTGGAACGCCCACTGGCCGCCAAAGCGGGCCTGGGCTGGACAGGCAAACACTCGCTGATCCTTAATCGTGAAGCGGGGTCGTGGTTTTTTCTTGGCGAATTACTGATCGACCTGCCGTTACCCGTAGATCAACCGGTAGAAGAAAACTGCGGGCGCTGCGTGGCCTGTATCACCACCTGCCCAACGGGTGCGATTGTCGAACCCTATACCGTTGATGCCCGCCGCTGTATCTCCTACCTCACGATTGAGTTAGAAGGCGCGATCCCGGAAGAGTTTCGTCCATTAATCGGAAATCGTATTTATGGTTGCGATGACTGCCAGCTGATCTGTCCGTGGAACCGCTACGGTCAGCTCACCGATGAAGATGATTTTAGCCCGCGAGCGGTGTTACACGCTCCACCGTTGATCGAACTTTTTGCCTGGGATGAAGCGAAATTTCTGCGTATCACGGAAGGATCGGCTATCCGACGTATTGGTCATCTGCGCTGGTTGCGTAATATTGCGGTAGCGCTGGGCAACGCTCCCTGGGATGAAAAGCATCTGGCGGCGCTGGAAACACGACGGGGCGAAAACAACATGCTGGATGAGCATATCGACTGGGCTATTGGCTGCCAGTTAGCACGACGTGAAGAAAACAGGGTCGACGTTCAGAACAACCAGCAAAAACGTCTGGTTCGCGTCATTGAGAAGGGATTACCGCGTGATGCTTAATTGCACAACATACGGAATATTACCCACGCGGAATCTTTTCCACATGCTGTGAATAAAAATAAAAAGTCGTTGTCATTCAACCGTCACAGGAAGCACAAGTGATCCAGATAACAATTTGAAATATTCACAATAATAGACAAAACAGCAAGTTACGTATAACAACTAATTAGCGGCTGTTTTTTCGCGCGCGAAGATCAACAACATAGGCTGTGGATAAGTCTGTTTAAAACATTTTTGGCCCATGTAAAAACGGGCTACCGCACTGCGCTTAGCGCTGTGGATAATTTGGAAGGCAATTGAGAAAGATTTTTATTTGGAGCGGGAAACGAGACTCGAACTCGCGACCCCGACCTTGGCAAGGTCGTGCTCTACCAACTGAGCTATTCCCGCTTAGGAGTACTGCTGAATTTCTACGCTAAATATCTTATAACTACTTGATTGTTTTAGCTTTTAACTCTTCCTTCCGGAGGAGAGGTCGCTATTATGGACCCGTTTGCTGATGCTGGCAAGACTTGCGTGAAAAAAATTTAATGCCGATCGTGGCCTGTACAATTTTTGCACATAAGTACCCTGCACGGCGGCATTCGCTGACCACTGCAGGAAAGGCATGGCTTATCTTCAGGCATAAAAAAAGAGCCTTTCGGCTCTTTTTCTACAGGTTACAGACGATACATCTTGCCTGCAATCAAAATTTTGGAGCGGGAAACGAGACTCGAACTCGCGACCCCGACCTTGGCAAGGTCGTGCTCTACCAACTGAGCTATTCCCGCTTGGGTGGTGCTTTACTGCTTTAAAAATTGGAGCGGGAAACGAGACTCGAACTCGCGACCCCGACCTTGGCAAGGTCGTGCTCTACCAACTGAGCTATTCCCGCTCTGGGTAACGATGAAAATTCTTCACCGGTACGGGGTGCGCATTATACGAGAATTCTCTCTCCTCGCAACCCTGCCACTAACATTTTTTGTTTTTTTTCTTCCGACTGCCGATTAAAACGTCATTGCGCTGATTTAATCGGCATTTTTGAGCCATTTATCGGGGTTTCCCCCTTTTTCATCCAGATCGTTAAAACATCACAGCTGAATGAAATGCTCGCGGTAATAGGCCAGTTCTGCCACGGACTCGCGGATATCGTCCATTGCCTGGTGGGTGCCCTGCTTTTTGAATCCTGGCAGGATCTCCGGTTTCCAGCGACGCGCCAGCTCTTTCAGCGTGCTGACATCCAGGTAACGATAGTGGAAGTAGGCTTCCAGTTCCGGCATATATTTGAACAGGAAGCGGCGATCCTGGCCAATGCTGTTGCCACAGATCGGAGAGCTGTTGATGGGCACCCACTCTTTCAGGAACGCAATCGTGGCCTGCACGGCGGCTTCTTCATCGTACTGACTGGCTTTAACACGCTCGACCAGGCCGCTGTTGGTGTGCGTGCGCACATTCCACTCGTCCATTAACGCCAGTTGGGCATCGGACTGGTGGACAGCAAGTACCGGCCCTTCCGCCAGGATATTCAGATCGGCATCGGTCACCAGTGTGGCGATCTCAATAATACGGTCCTGCTCCGGGTCCAGCCCGGTCATTTCAAGGTCAATCCAAATCAGGTTGTTGGCATTGGCAGTCATAGTACGTCTCACAATGTATACTCGAATGATGCAGAGTATAGGGCTGCAGGGTTAAGTAGCGTGTATGATAGTCCTTTTGCCCTGTCAGGGCGAAATATGCAAAACCGGTGTGAGGAACAGTGACTAAAAACAAACTATCCAAGGGTCAGCAACGTCGCGTAAGTGCCAACCACGATCGTCGCCTGAAGCAGCGTGCTGATAAACCTGAGCCAGATGACAATCTGTTCGGTGAAGTTCGCGATGGCGTGGTGATCAGCCGTTTTGGTATGCATGCTGATGTGGAAGATGCGGATGGTTCCGTTCACCGTTGTAACATCCGCCGCACCATTCGTTCGCTGGTGACCGGTGACCGTGTGCGCTGGCGTCCAGGCGTTGAAGGCGGTGCCACCGTTAAAGGTATTGTTGAAGCCGTTCATGAACGTACCTCGGTACTGACCCGTCCTGATTTCTATGACGGCGTGAAGCCCATTGCGGCCAACATCAATCAGATTGTGGTGGTCTCGGCTATTTTGCCGGAACTGTCGCTGAACATCATTGACCGCTATCTGGTGGCCTGTGAGACGCTGGGCGTTGAGCCATTGCTGGTACTGAATAAAACCGATTTGCTGGATGATGAAGGCCGTGCCTTTGTTGATGAGCAAATGGATATCTATCGTCATATTGGCTACAACGTGCTGATGGTATCCAGCCATCGTAAAGAGGGGCTGGTTGAACTGGAGCAGGCACTGACCGATCGTATCAGCATCTTCGCCGGGCAGTCTGGCGTGGGGAAATCCAGCCTGCTGAACGCCCTTTTGGGGCTGGAACTGAGCCATGCTGAGATCCTCACCAATGACGTCTCAGATAACTCAGGCCTGGGTCAGCACACCACCACCGCCTCCCGTCTCTATCACTTCCCGCAAGGCGGTGATGTGATTGACTCCCCAGGTGTACGTGAATTTGGTTTGTGGCACCTGGAGCCGGAACAAATCACGCAAGGATTTGTCGAATTCCGTGACTATCTGGGTGGATGCAAATTCCGTGACTGTAAACATGACAACGATCCCGGCTGCGCGATTCGCGAAGCGGTGGATAAAGGTGAGATCAACGAATCGCGTTTCGTTAACTATCACCTGATTCTGGAAACCATGTCTGAAGTGCAGGGTAAAACCCGTCGCTTCACCACGGACAAAAACTGATTGCACCTGCCCGCGTGGCGTGAACCACCTGCAGCCGCCCTGAGAGTCAGGCAATAGCCTAAACCTCCGGGCGCTGCTACAATCCGCCCCCTTTTATTTTAAAGCGCTATACCCGTCTGATTTGAGCCAGGAGGCTAACGTGTTAGATCGTATTAAACTCGGCCTGAATAACTTACTGCCTAAAAAAGCCCTGACTGAACTGGCCGGCTGGGGTGCCAGCAAGCGCGGTGGATGGCTGACCAAAGCAGTGATTGATGCTTTTGTCTGGTACTACAAAGTGGATATGAAAGAGGCGCAGAAGCCTGATACCGCCAGCTATCGCACCTTTAACGACTTTTTCGTCCGCCCGCTGCGTGACGATGCGCGTCCGATTGAAACGGACCCGAACCTGCTGATCCTGCCTGCAGATGGTGCTATCAGCCAGCTCGGCCATATTGAAGGTGAGCAGATTTTCCAGGCCAAAGGCCATACCTATTCGCTGGAAGCACTGCTGGCAGGCAACGCCGCGATGACCGATATGTTCCGTGATGGCGAGTTTGTCACCACGTATCTCGCACCGCGTGACTACCACCGTGTACATATGCCGTGTAATGGTATCCTGCGTGAAATGATCTACGTTCCGGGCGATCTCTACTCCGTGAACCCACTGACCGCGCAGAACATTCCCAACCTGTTTGCGCGTAATGAACGCGTCATCTGTCTGTTTGATACTGAATTCGGACCAATGGCGCAGATTCTGGTGGGTGCAACCATCGTGGGCAGTATTGAAACCGTATGGTCCGGCACCGTTACACCACCGCGTGAAGGTGTGATCAAACGCTGGAGCTGGCCAGGTGCCGATGCCGAAGGTTCTGTCGTGTTGTTGAAAGGCCAGGAAATGGGCCGTTTCAAACTGGGATCTACCGTCATCAACCTGTTCGCACCAGGCAAAGTGAAGCTGGCTGAAAGCCTGGCGGCAGAAAGTAAAACCCGTCTTGGCGCCACGCTGGCCATCGCACTGCAGAAAGAAAGTGCGGAAGACGTCCTCCACCATCCATAGCGAATTGCCATGTCACGTCTGATTCTCACTTTTTTATTAGGCTGGAGCTTACTCCAGCCGGTTTATGCCGCCAGCGCACCGGATGCATCGCTGATCAAACAGCAGCTGGAAGAGGCGAAGTCAGACAAGACGTCGGCGAATCAGACGGCTATCGTCGATGCCCTGCAATCCACGCTAACCTGGCTGGACGAGCGTCAAAACTCGCTCAACCTCACTCAGGATTACCAGCAGGTCATTGACGATTTTCCTAAACTTTCCCGCGAGTTACGTCAGCAGGTCGTCACGCTGACGGACAGCAGCAAGCCTTTGCGCAGCAACATGAGTGCCGCTGACCTTGATCAGGAGATCTTACAGGTCAGCAGCCAGTTGCTGGAAGAGAGCCGCCAGGTTCAGCAGGAGCAGGATCGCGCACGCGAAATCAGTGATTCACTTTCCCAGTTACCGCAGCAACAAACAGAAGCCCGCCGGGCGCTGAATGAGATCGAACGCCGTTTACAGGGGCAACCCGCCCCGACCACACCGCTGGGTCAGGCACAGCTGGCACAGCGTCAGGCTGAGTCTGCGGCACAAAAAGCCCGGGTCGATGAACTCGAACTGGCACAGTTGTCGGCTAACAATCGCCAGGAACTGGCGCGTATGCGTGCCGAAGTACACCAGCGTAAAGCCGCCAGCCTGGATGCCTACCTACAGGATTTACGTAACCAGCTGAACAGCCTGCGCCAGCGTGAAGCTGAAATGGCGCTGGCCCGCACAGAACAGTTGGCGGAAAACAGCGGTGATATGCCCAAAGGCATCACCGAACAGTTCCGCGTTAACCGTGAACTGTCCAGCGCACTGAATCAGCAGGCGCAGCGTATGGATCTGGTGGCGTCGCAGCAGCGCACCGCCGCCAATCAGACCATCCAGGTTCGTCAGGCACTGAGCACCATCCGTGAACAGTCGCAATGGCTGGGCGTATCCAATGTGCTGGGCGAAGCGCTGCGTGCGCAGGTGGCTCGTCTGCCAGATATGCCAAAACCTCAGCAGCTGGATAACGAAATGGCCCAGCTGCGCGTCCAGCGTCTCTATTATGAAGACCTGCTGGAACGTCAGAAATCGCTGCTTCAGCTGCGCCAGGATGACAACAGCAATCTGACCGCAGAACAGCGACGCATTCTGGATGCGCAGCTGAAAACCCAACGCGAACTGCTCACCTCCCTGCTCTCCGGCTGCGATAACCTGATCCTTGGCGTGACCAAGCTAAAAGTCGGTAACAGCCAGCTGGTGGATGCGCTAAATGAAGTGAAAGAAGCCACGCACCGCTATCTGTTCTGGACGGCAGATGTCAGCCCGGTAGACTTCAGCTACCCGCTTGATCTGGCGCGCGACCTGCACCGTCTGCTGTCGCTGGATACCCTGGGCCAGCTGGGTGGCGCAATGGTGATGATGGTCACCAGCCGCGAAACCGTGCTGCCTCTGCTGGGCGCGATGCTGCTGGTCGGCTTCAGTATCAGCTCGCGCCGCCATTTCCGTAAATTCCTTGAACGCGCCTCCAGCAAGGTCGGCAAAGTCACCCAGGATCATTTCAGCCTGACACTGCGTACCGTATTCTGGTCGATTCTGGTGGCGTTACCGCTGCCGGTGCTGTGGGCGGCACTGGGTTACGGTTTACAGCATGCCTGGCCCTATCCTATCGCCATCGCCATCGGTGACGGCGTGACCGCCAGCGTACCGCTGCTGTGGGCCTTTATGGTCAGTAATACCTTTGCCCGTCCTCAGGGTCTGTTTATCGTCCATTTCCGCTGGCCACAAACCCGCGTGGCACGCGCTATGCGTTTCTACACGCTGTGCATCGGCCTGGTCGTGCCGCTGATGATGATGCTGATCGCCTTCGATAATCTCGAAGATCGTCAATTCTCAGCCACCCTCGGGCGTCTGTGTTTTATACTGATTTGTGGTGCGCTCAGCATGGTGACCGTCAGCCTGAAGCGTGCCGGTATCCCGCTGCACCTCGACAAAGAGGGCAACGGTGAGAACTTTATTAATAACGTGCTGTGGAATGCGATGATCGCCATTCCGATGGTGGCGGCACTGGCTTCCTGCATCGGCTATCTGGCCACCGCGCAGGCTCTGCTGGCACGTCTGGAAACCTCGGTGGCCATCTGGTTCCTGCTGCTGGTGATTTACCATATTATCCGCCGCTGGATGCTGATCCCGCGGCGACGCATCGCTTTTGATCGCGCCCGTCAGCGCCGTGCTGAAATCCTTGCTCAGCGTGCACGCGGCGAAGAAGAAGTGGCTGCACAACAGACCGCCGTCGATAGCGTGGATGTGGAAGAGCCGGTCATTGATCTTGATGCCATCAGCGCACAGTCATTACGCCTGGTACGCTCAATCCTGACGCTGATTGCGCTGGTCTCCGTGATTGTGCTCTGGTCAGAGATTCACTCCGCCTTTGGTTTCCTGGAAAATATCCGCTTGTGGGATGTCAGCACCACCGTTCAGGGCGTCGAAAGCCTGCAACCGATCACGCTCGGATCGGTGATGATCGCAGTCCTGGTGCTGATCATTACCACCCAGTTGGTGCGCAATATGCCTGCCCTGCTGGAGCTGGCGCTGCTGCAACACCTTAGCCTGACGCCAGGGACCGGTTATGCGATCACTACCCTGACGAAATATCTGCTGATTCTGATTGGCGGCCTGGCGGGGTTCTCGCTGATTGGTATCGACTGGTCGAAATTACAGTGGCTGGTCGCCGGTTTAACCGTGGGGCTGGGCTTTGGGCTGCAGGAGATCTTCGCCAACTTTATCTCTGGTCTGATCATCCTGTTTGAGAAACCGATCCGCATCGGGGATACCGTCACGATCCGCGAACTCACCGGCAGCATCACGCGGATTAACACCCGTGCCACGACGATTACGGACTGGGATCGCAAAGAAATTATCGTGCCGAATAAGGCCTTTATCACTGAACAGTTTATCAACTGGTCGCTGTCGGACTCCGTCACCCGCGTAGTGCTGACGATCCCGGCACCGGCTGAAGCCAACAGCGAAGAAGTGACCAACGTCCTGCTGACGGCTGCACAGCGTTGCAGCTACGTGCTGGATACACCGCAGCCGGAAGCGTTCCTGGTGGATTTACAGCAGGGTATTCAGCTGTTTGAGCTGCGCATTCACGCGGCAGAAATGGGGCACCGTATGCCGCTGCGCCATGAGCTGCATCAGTTGATCCTGCGTGGCTATCAGGAACACGGGCTGGAAATGCCGTTCCCACCGTTCCAGGTTCGTATGGAAACTATTGGGCGTAAAACCCCGGCCAGCAACGGCGCACCAGCGGCAAGAAACTACAAATCGGGCGGGTTATAAGAATCTGAACCATGGGGCGATCGGAAAAAATAATCGCCCCCGACACCCAAGGGCTGACCTTGTTTTTCGGTCAGCCCGTTTCACCCCGCCGAGGAATTAACAACGGTCGACGGTGAACGCGATCACATCACTGAGCTGCTCTGCTTTCAGTGCCAGCATCACAATACGATCAACCCCTAATGCCACACCGGAACACTCCGGCATACCGTGCGCCAGCGCATCCAACAGGTGGGTATCAATCGGCTGCACGGGCAGACCCGCAGCCGCACGCTTACGGTTATCCTGCTCAAAACGCAGACGCTGTTCACGGCTGTCGGTCAGTTCACGGAAACCATTCGCCAGCTCAATACCTTTGAAATAGACCTCGAAACGCTCGGCCACGCGATGATCTTCCGTACTGATCTCTGCCAGCGCCGCCTGACTGGCCGGAAAGTGATAGACGAACGCCGGTTTCTCTTTACCGATTTCAGGTTCCACACCCAGCATAAACAACAGTTGAAGCAGCGTATCGCGATCTTCTTCACGATGGGCGAGATCGCCAGCGCCCAGTTTTTCAGCCGCTTCGCGCAACTGCGCTTTGTCAGCAGACAGCGGGTCAATCTCCAGATGACGAATAAACGCCTGCTGGTAGGAAAGCGTCTCGGCCGGAGCACACTCCAGCACCTGTTGCAGCAGATCGTCCACCTCGTTCATCAGGCGGTACATATCGTAGTGCGGGCGATACCATTCCAGCATAGTAAATTCGGGATTATGGTGGCGCCCCATCTCTTCATTACGGAAACTGCGACACAGCTGGAAAATCGGCCCGCTGCCTGCGGCCAGCAGACGCTTCATATGGTATTCAGGGCTGGTCATCAGATAAAGATCGATACCGGCAGCGGCACCTGGGCCAACAAACCGGGTCTGGAATGGGAACAGATGCACATCGGTCACCGTCGCCTGGCTCATGGCCGGGGTTTCCACTTCCAGTACGCCACGATCGGCAAAGAAACGCCGGATTTCAGCCATGATCGCCGCACGCTTTAATAAATTGGCGATAGATGCACTTGGCTGCCAGCTAGCCGAATCGCTCATCTTTTTTACTCCAAAGTCAGTAGGGGCAAGAAGTCTACCTGTCCGGGCCGCAACACACAATTCTACGTCGAAAAAACCAGCAACACGCTTTCCACAAAAAGTGAAGGGTTTTTATCACTTACCCGCCGAAATGCCCGAACACATCAAATTGGCGCCATTTTAACCCCCTTATACTGGGCCGCGACTGTCGGGTAGAGCCACCCGCTTTGCCTCTGGAAAAATCTCAAACACAAAATACCCACCATGGTTCGCGTGGCAGAAAAACAGGCAACACACATGTTGCGCGACGTATGCAGGGTATAAGGGAGAAAATTGTGCAAACCCTGAATGCCGATTTAGTCATTGTTGGTGCTGGTGGAGCCGGGCTGCGTGCTGCGATTGCCGCCGCAGAAGCCAACCCGCGATTGAAGATTGCTCTGATCTCCAAAGTCTATCCGATGCGCAGCCACACTGTGGCCGCCGAAGGCGGTGCCGCCGCCGTCACTCAAGAGCAGGACAGTTTCGATTCTCATTTTCACGATACCGTTGCCGGGGGCGACTGGCTGTGCGAACAACCCGTGGTGGACTACTTTGTTCAGCACTGCCCGCAGGAAATGGCGCAAATGGAGCAGTGGGGCTGCCCGTGGAGCCGCAAAGAAGATGGCTCCATCAACGTCCGTCGTTTTGGCGGAATGAAGATTGAACGCACCTGGTTTGCCGCCGATAAAACCGGCTTCCATATGCTGCACACCCTGTTTCAAACCTCGCTGAAATACCCGCAAATCCAACGGCTTGATGAGCATTTCGTCCTCGACCTGCTGGTGGACGATGGCGTGGCGCACGGTCTGGTCGCGATCAACATGATGGAAGGCACGCTGCTGGAAGTACGCGCACAGTCAGTGATCCTCGCGACCGGCGGCGCGGGCCGCGTCTATCGCTACAACACCAATGGCGGCATTGTCACCGGCGATGGTATGGGCATGGCGTTTCGCCACGGCGTCCCACTGCGCGATATGGAGTTTGTTCAGTACCATCCCACCGGCCTGCCGGGTTCCGGCATTCTGATGACGGAAGGCTGCCGTGGTGAGGGCGGTATTCTGGTCAATAAAGACGGTTACCGTTACCTGCAGGATTACGGCATGGGGCCGGAAACTCCACTCGGGGAGCCAAAAAACAAATATATGGAGCTAGGCCCGCGCGACAAGGTTTCCCAGGCTTTCTGGCACGAATGGCGTGCAGGGCGCACCATCGCCACACCACGCGGGGATGTCGTCTATCTCGATCTGCGCCACCTCGGTGAGAAAAAACTGCGCGAACGTCTGCCGTTTATCTGCGAACTGAGCAAAGCCTATGTCGGCGTGGACCCGATTACGGCTCCGATCCCGGTGCGTCCGACCGCGCACTACACCATGGGCGGCATTGAAACCAACGCCGAGTGTGAAACGCGTATCCAGGGTCTGTTTGCCGTGGGTGAATGTTCCTCCGTTGGACTGCACGGGGCGAACCGCCTCGGCTCTAACTCGCTGGCAGAGCTGGTGGTGTTTGGGCGCCTGGCGGGCGAGCAAGCCGCACAGCGCGCTTCCCAGCCACATCCGTTGCGGGATGCCGCACTCAGCGCTCAGCGCAACGACATTGAAAAACGACTGCACGGGTTGGTGAATCAGCAGGGCAGCGAAAATGCGGCCACGCTGCGTGATGAAATGGGCATGGCGATGGAAGAAGGCTGCGGCATCTACCGCACCACGGAGCTGATGCAAAAAACCATCGATAAGCTGGCGGAGCTGAAGCAGCGTTTTTCTAACCTGCGTGTGACCGACACCTCCAGCGTGTTCAATACCGAACTGCTGTACGCCGTTGAACTGGCCCACGGGCTGGATGTGGCGGAGTGTATGGCGCATTCAGCCATTCAACGTAAAGAGTCTCGCGGCGCACATCAGCGGCTGGATGAAGGCTGCACCACACGCGACGACGAACACTTCCTGGCGCATACCCTGACCTTCTTCAACCCGCAGGGAGCGCCTTCGGTCGCTTACGATCCGGTGACCATTACCCATCTGCCGCCTGCTGCGCGCGTGTATGGCGCGGCCTCTGAGGGCAGCACCCACAAGGAGCCTGGTCATGAGTGAGAGCAAAAGCCGTCAAATCAACATTATGCGCTACAACCCGGAGACAGACCGCGTCCCGCGTAACGAGATTTTTGACGTTCCCTGGGATGAAACCACCTCGCTGCTTGATGCCCTCGGCTATATCAAAGACAACCTGGCTTTTGATCTGTCGTATCGCTGGTCATGTCGTATGGCGATTTGTGGTTCTTGCGGGATGATGGTGAATGGTGTCCCCAAACTGGCGTGCAAAACCTTCCTGCGCGATTACCCGGCCGGCGTCAAAGTAGAACCACTGGCAAACTTCCCGATCGAACGCGATCTGGTGGTGGATATGACTCACTTTATGGAAAGTCTGGAGGCGATTAAGCCCTGGGTGATTGGTAACCCGCGGGAGGCCAGTGAAGGCCCGGGCCTGCAAACCCCGGCGCAGATGGCGAAATATCATCAGTTTTCCGGCTGTATTAACTGCGGTCTGTGCTATGCCGCCTGCCCACAGTTTGGCCTGAACCCTGAATTTATTGGCCCTGCGGCGATCACCCTCGCCCACCGCTATAACCTCGACAGCCGTGACCGGGGTAAAGCACAGCGTATGCCGCAGCTTAACGGCATTAATGGCGTCTGGAGCTGCACCTTTGTCGGCTTCTGCTCCGAAGTGTGCCCAAAACACGTCGACCCGGCGGCGGCTATCCAGCAGGGCAAAGTGGAGAGCAGTAAAGACTTCCTGATCGCCACCCTGAAACCCCATTAAGGAGGCTGTAAATGACCTCGAAACGTAATGCGTATATCCGTCCTATGTCAGGAAGCTGGTGGCAGTCGCTGCCGTTCTACCGTCTGTATATGCTGCGCGAAGGCACCGCCATTCCCGCGCTGTGGTTCAGTATTGAGCTGATTATCGGCCTGTTTGCTTTGAAGATGGGGCAGGAAAGCTGGGAAGGTTTTGTCACCTTCCTGCAGAACCCCATCGTCCTGCTACTGAATCTGGTGGCACTCGTCGCCGCCTTGCATCACAGCAAAACCTGGTTTGACCTGGCCCCAAAAGCACAAATTATTATCGTTAAAGGGGAGAAGCTGCCGCCGGAACCGATCATTAAAGGGCTATGGATCGTGATGATTATTTTAAGCGGCGTTGTACTGGCCGTGTCGCTGCTGGCTTAAGGAGTGATAATGAACACACAACCGCAACGTTCTGATGAGCCCATCTTCTGGGGCCTGTTTGGTGCCGGGGGCATGTGGGCTGCATTGGTCAGCCCGGTGATCGTTCTGCTGGTCGGCTTGTTGCTGCCGCTAGGCTGGGCACCGGCAGAGACGTTCAGCTATGAGCGGGTTCTGGGATTTGCTCAGTCACTGCCTGGCCGAGTCATCCTGCTGCTGGTGATTGTGATGCCACTGTGGTGCGCACTGCACCGCCTGCACCATAGCCTGCATGACCTGAAACTGCATATCCCTGCCAGCAAGTTGCTGTGCTACGGCATTGCCTCGCTGTTAAGCGTAGTAGCATTAATTGGCGTGATCGCCGTGTAAACCTATACTCAAGCCATTCGATCATTAAGGAATGGCTTATTTATATGTCGCTATGGAAAATGTTCACCGCAGGTGCCGGGGCGCTGCTCTCGGTTGCCTGCTCTACCACCCCGCCGCAAGGCGTTACCCCCATTTCTGGATTCAATGCCGAACGCTATCTTGGAAGCTGGTATGAGATTGCGCGCCTGGACCACCGTTTTGAACGTGGCCTGGAGCAGGTGACGGCCACCTACAGCAAACGCGACGATGGCGGGCTGAAAGTGGTTAACCGCGGCTTTAATACGCGCAAACAGCGCTGGCAGGAGAGTGTAGGTAAAGCGTATTTTACCGGCCCTTCTGATCTGGCCGCACTCAAAGTGTCATTCTTCGGACCGTTTTATGGCGGCTATAACGTGATTGCGCTGGATAACGATTACCAGCACGCGCTGGTGTGCGGGCCGAATCGGGACTATCTGTGGATTTTATCGCGGACGCCGCAGCTGCAAGACGGGGTAAAAACAGAGTTACTGGCTAAAGCACGCGGAGCAGGCTTTGCCGTGGATAAACTGATTTGGGTTAATCAGCGCTGACAAGGCTATCGCCGGTGCACCGCACCGGCCTTTCACACAGATTAATTCGTGCTTTTCTGAATTGCCTTACCACCCGCCTCAACATCTTCACCCACGCCGCGCGTGGTATTACAGGCAGAGAGTACGGAAGAGAGCACCAGAACAGAAAGAAGGGCAACAATACTTTTCTTCATAGCAATTTCCTTTTAATTAGAGATAAAGCACAGCGATGTAAGCATAGCTGTAATTTATGCGCTTGCCTGTATGGCAAAGCAAAAAGGGAATTTTTCAGACCAGAAGACGTTACTTATTGGCTGCATCGGTGATGGCACCGCCGAGATGCTGCACATCTTCGCCAAAGCCGTGGAAGGTATTACAGGCGCTGAGCGCGCAGGTCATCAACAATGCAACAGCTATGAATTTCAACATATACTTAAACTCACATCGTCAAGGATAAGGGCCTGACGGGCAGGCCCTCACTGGTTTGGGCTTATTTTACGCGTGAAACGTATTCGCCAGAACGGGTATCAACTTTGATCACTTCGCCAATCTGCACGAACAGTGGCACTTTCACTACCGCACCGGTAGACAGTGTCGCTGGCTTGCCGCCAGTCCCTGCGGTATCACCTTTCAGGCCCGGATCAGTATCCGTGATTTCCAGCTCAACGAAGTTCGGTGGTAACACCTGGATCGGTTTGCCGTTCCACAGGGTCACGATACACTCAGCGTTGTCGAGCAGCCATTTTGCTGCATCGCCCACGGTTTTCTCTTCAACAGGATGCTGTTCGAAGCTTTCCGGGTGCATGAAGTGGTAGAACTCGCCGTCGTTGTACAGGTAGTTCAGGTTAGTATCTACTACATCAGCGCCTTCAGCGGAGTCGGTAGATTTAAAAGTTTTCTCAACACGCGTTCCGGTCAACAGACGACGCATTTTTACGCGTGCGAATGCCTGGCCTTTACCCGGCTTAACAAACTCGCTTGATTCGATGGCATAAGGCTCGCCTTCGAACATGATTTTAAGACCGGGACGGAAATCGTTGCTAGAATAAGTCGCCATAAAGGCCCTCTACAATTTATTACTGGTACTTAGCCAAAAAAATGGCACACATTGTAACCCTAAATACCCCTGTGCGAGAAGAATGGTTGCATCAACTTGCCGATGTAATCACTGATCCGAATGAATTACTGCAACTTTTAGCGTTGCACCATCACCCTGATCTGGTTTCAGGCCATGACGCACGGCGTCTTTTCGCCCTGCGCGTCCCCCGGGCCTTTGCTGCACGCATGCGCAAAGGCGATCCGCAGGATCCTCTGCTGCTACAGGTTATTACCTCGCAGCAGGAGTTCGTTGATGCACCGGGTTACAGTACCGATCCGCTGGATGAGCAGAGCAGTGTGGTGCCGGGTCTGTTACATAAATATCGTAATCGTGCGTTATTGCTGGTCAAAGGCGGCTGTGCCGTCAATTGCCGTTACTGTTTTCGCCGCCATTTTCCGTACTCTGATAACCAGGGCAATAAACGCAACTGGCAGCAAGCCCTGGAGTATATCCGACAACAGCCAGAACTGGATGAGATTATTTTCTCCGGCGGCGATCCGCTGATGGCAAAGGATCACGAGCTGGACTGGCTGATCGCAGAACTGGAACAAATTCCACATATTAAGCGCCTGCGCATCCACAGCCGTCTGCCGGTGGTGATCCCTAAACGCATCACCGAAGCGCTGTGCCAACGGCTTGCACAGTCACGCCTGCAAACGCTGATGGTCACCCATATCAACCATGCGCAGGAGATCGACGACGACCTGCGCCATGGTATGCGTATGCTAAAACGTGCGGGTGTGACGCTGCTGAATCAGAGCGTGCTGCTACGGGGCATTAACGATGATGCCACCACGCTGGCCGCACTGAGCAATGCGCTGTTTGATGCGGGGATACTTCCTTATTACCTGCATGTGCTGGATAAGGTGCAAGGCGCAGCGCATTTCTACGTTGATGACCAGCGCGCACGCGCCATCGTGCGTGAACTGTTAGGTAAGGTTTCGGGTTATATGGTGCCGAAACTGGCGCGGGAGATTGGGGGTGAGCCGAGCAAAACGCCTCTCGATTTACAGTTACGTCAGGAATAGATGCGGCGGCATTGCAGCAATAAAAAAGGGTGCGCTTAAAGCCACCCTTTTTTATTCATCGTCAGAATGCCCATCAGGCCATAACGATCACGAGCACTTATACACCTGACCACTCATTTTGCTGTCGAGCGGTGCAAAGTTAGACCAGATGTTCTGGGTTGGACTGGTGGCACCATAAATGACGTTACCGCCCATCTCTGCCGCACGATTACGCAGATCGTTGGCTGCGCCACGCAGTGAACTGCCTTCGCCACCGGAACCTGAGAACCAGTTACTTTGTGCGCCGGTCACGTTGCCCAGCAGCTGGCAGCTACTTGCTGGTTGCTGATCGGTAAAGGTGACACGCTCGCCAGCTGAACTCAGTGTGTTGGATGAACTACAGCCTGCCAGCAGCAGCGCGAGCGCCGAGAATCCCAGTACGTGAATACGCATGCTTTTCCTCAAAATTGTAAAATTATACGACCCCATTTATACCCTTTTAACTGGCAAAAGAAAAACATACTTACTGATTTTCTTGCGCCCGCAACTGATTGCTTTTTGAACACACCATTAGAGTGATAATTAACACCCATTAAGTGATATATTTCCAGTTAAGAAATATATATTAATAACGATCGCTCCAAAAAAATCACATATTGAAACAACAAGAGTAAACACGCAAATAAAGATTTTACTATAAAGACAAACTTTTATTAAACACGGCACTGTGTATAATCGAGGCAGCAATTACCACTCAAGGATAACGAGTCAGGCTGCTATCACACATCATAAATAATGGACTATGCATGAAAAAAATCAGATCACCTCTCACCCTTACCGTGATGATACTGCTTGCATTAGGCTCTAATGAGATATTCGCATCCTCCCAAACAACCATAAAGTTGCAGGGCGAGATTATGCCCGGCTCATGCGATATCGGCATGAATAGCCCAGGAAGCATTAAGTTAAATCTGGCCGCTGGTCAGGGCAGCTCCCATTCGGGCAGAACGCTACTGCCCGAAAAAAAATTAGGCTTGATGATTCAATGTCAGGGAGCGACTTCGTTTGCTTTTCGCGCAAGAGACATTGCCCCGAATGCCGGCAACGTTCAGCTGGCGGGTGAACAGCAGCGTGATATTTTCAGCCTTGGCCTGACAAATAAAGGACAGGCAATTGGTGGCTACCTCGCCCTGATTGACCCTGAACACTCGCGAATGGACGGAAGAGTTATACCTAACGTGCTGGTTTCAGATAACGAAGGGGTTAGCTGGCGCACCGGGCAGTTCAGGCTGACTCCATCCGGTGAAAACATTTACTCCTGGGGTAGCCAGATAACACCAGGAAGCGCACGTCAGGTTAATATTGACATCATCCTGAAGCCTTTCATCTTCAATTTAAATCAGGCAGATGCAATAAAAATCGATGGAATGACAACGTTTGAAATTGTATATCTGTAAAAATCTCATTTGCTATTTTTATTTTAACTTAATTAGTTAACCCTACATCAATAGATGTAAAAATAAGCCTCCAAAATACATCAGACAACCTTTGATAAAGTTAAAAAAAACAAACATGCGACATTTAATCCTGCCTTCTGCATGTTAGGTTAAAAAGGGAATATCCAAGTGAAAGTGGAATTCAAGGAAACCCGCATTAAGTATTAAGCGTTCCCCTTACTCTCACAGGAGAGTATTTTCTTCATGAATAAAACGTATAAGGACTATACACACATGAATTTTAAAAAGACCGCGCTGGGCCTGTCTCTGTTGGCCGCTATCGCAACATCGGGCATGGCCAATGCAGGCAAATCACAGTTCACTGTAAAAGTTGATGGCATGATTATTCCTGCGTCATGCGATATTGGTAAAGGTGTCGGTTCAACGAGCATTAAGTTAGGAAAACTGATAGCCGATAATCTGAACCTGACGAAAGACACAATCCTACCCGTATCAAAACTGCAAATTAGGATTGACTGCCCATCCGCCACAGCCGTTGCCATCCAACCCACCGATGTCGCAGAAAAAGCGGGCCAGGTTTACTATATGGGCTTACAGGTGCCCGAAATTTTCAGCCTGGGAGCAACCTCTGACGGCGCGGTAATCGGCGGTTATATGGTGAAGCTCGACACCGATAGCACAAATGTAGACCAGGTTGGCGTGAGCAATTTCATCATTGCTCCTGTGGGGTCTAACGTCTGGAGTACTTTTGATAACACCAGCCGCCTTATTTCAGGTACCGGCCAGAAGATGTACTCCTGGACTACAGGGGATAAAAGCAATGCGCCTGTTATGGGTAAAAGCCATACCATCGGGCTGGAATTCACCCCGTTTATTTCCCCGGCATCCAAGCTGAAAACCTCTGAAAGAATCGATATCAAAGGTGAAGCGACTTACGATCTGGTTTACCTGTAATCCCAGATTAATTTCACCTAAATACCGGAGTGTTACAACCCGTAGCACTCCGTTCTTGTTACAGAGGTACCATGCGCTCCTTTACCCTGACCACACTGGCTCTACTCTGCTGCTCCTGGACAGCAGCGTCTTACGCCACCATGAAACCAGAAACCCCCATGCTGTTTATTCTTGAAAAGGATGGCGGCGGCAGCATCAATGTCACCAATACTGACGATCAGACAGAACTGCTGTATGTCAAAATTCACGATTTACCTGACGATCCGCAGCCCAAATTGTATGCCACTCAGCCCGTCATGCGCCTGGAAGCCGGGAAAACCCAGCTGGTGCGTTTTATTCTTAATAGTGACCGCCCACTCCAGGTTGAGCATCTGAAGCGTGTCACCTTCGAAGGCATCCGGCCGAAAACAGGCAATGATGAAAACAGAATTGACGTTAATATTCGCCAAAATATTCCAGTGATTATTCATCCACAAGGATTAGCCATGAGCGCCGATCCATGGAAAGCACTGGTCTGGAACCTCAACGGCAATAAGCTGACGGTACACAATCCCAGTCCCTATGTGGTCAGGCTGTCACAACAAATCAAGCTGCTTCCACAGGGGAAAAACGCACTGCTGACCAAAACCTATGTTCTGCCGCAGCAGACGGTGCCCGTGATGGTGAAAGAAGCCGCACAGCTCACTGGCACGCAGAAGGTCAGTATTGAAACCGTGTCGAAATATGGCTTCGACACCGGCAATGTTGAAATGTCGGTGACACATTGACCCCGGCGGTAAAAGGAAATTTACTGCACTCATTACCAAATGAAATGGAATAATGTGGAAGCTCATTTTTTTACTGCCCGCCAGTCTGATTTTTGTGGCGCTAAATTCTAATGCCACCGCCAACGAAACACCTTCCGCTTCTTTATCGGGTGAAACCTCGCCTGAAGACTGGGACGTTGAAACGTTAAAACGCCACGGCCTGGACCAGAGTGCACTGGAAAAGCTGGATCGGTTGGGCAAGATCCCTGCCGGATTGAATGTGATAGATATCAGCCTTAACGGTGATTTTATCGGTTCATTCCAATTACAGGTCACTCACCAGGGGGCGATTTGTTTCACTCCAGAGCTGTTTGAAGAACTGGGCCTGAGCGTTCCTGATGCCGCACGATCTCAAAAATGTTATGACTGGGCGGCCAGTGATAGCCAGATTAGTCTCGCCTGGCAGCAGGAAACACAGTCGCTCAGTATCGTAGTGCCCTCTTCATGGCTTGTCAGCCAGCGTCATGAGGGCGAATCCGGCGGCAGTGCCATCCACGTTAACTACAACTACTTTTCCAGTATGAATCTTTCCCCTGACCACCGGGAACGTTACAGCTGGCTGGCGTTGGATAGCGGTATCAATCTGGCCAACTGGATATTGCGCAGTCAGCAAAACGTTCAACAGGATAAACAGGGCCTGACGGCTACGGTTAACTCCACCTATCTGGAACGCTATGTTAGTAAGCTGAACAAGACCCTACAGGCAGGGGAAATTAACGTTAGAAATACCCTATTCGCCCTGGACACGTTAAATGGCTTTCAGCTCTCACCGGATGATGTGTTATCTCAGGGGGTGGGAGGAAGTGGCGTCAATATTGAGGGCATTGCTAATACCCCTCAAGCGCGTGTCGAAGTGCGACAGTATGATCAAATCATTTACAGCACCCTGGTGCCGGCAGGCCCGTTCAACCTGGACAATATTCCAGTACAAAACCTCAATGCCCCACTTGATGTCACGGTAGTAGAAAATAAGGGGGAAAATCAGCACTTTGTGGTTCCTGTCACCCAGCTTACCCATTTTAATCGCGGCAGCAGCCCCGGTTTCAGCCTGGCGATAGGCAGTGTAAAGAGAGTGGCACAGGACAGTGCTACACCGGCCATTTTGACGCTAAATCAGAACTGGCAACCTGGCCCCTCGTGGTCACTGCGCAGTGGAGCGCTGCTCAGCAAAAGCTACCATTCCCTTGCGATTTCGCTTAACGGCGTGCCGCAAATCCTTGCAGGCAGCAGCTCAATTTCACTTCAGGCTATCGTGGAACAGAACGATACTCGCCGCAGTAACGGCGCTCAATTGCAGCTTTCGGGTAGCCATAACCTGTCGCAGAATCTTTCCCTGTCTCTGGGAATGAGTAAAAATAGCCCGAGTTTTATCACGTTGAATGAAGCAAAACAGCGCAATAGTAACAACCACAACGACCAGCAAAATAACGAACTCAGCGTCTCTGCTAACTGGTCTCCTCAATGGCTGGGCACATTGTCCCTGAGCTATAGTCGCTCGCGCAGCTATCAGAATGATCAGTTATGGCGCTATGCCATGCTGTCCTGGAATCGTCGTTTCACTAAGAATCTTCGGCTGTCATTGAGTGCGTCGCAGGGCAGCGGCGGAAAGCAGAAAAATAAAAATATCTCGTTGAATGTTAACTGGTCGCTGGGAGAGACGCATTTTCGGCACTACTACCGCGCTTATAATCATCGTGATGTGTTGGGTAGTGAAGTCAGTGCGTCACTTTCAGACTACAGTGATTACAACCTGGCTCTGGAACAAACCAACAGCGATCATAACCGCTCGATCCAGGGCTCGCTCAACAGCGATCTGCGCTATACCCGCCTTAGTCTTAATGCCCAGCAGGACACCCAGCACAACAGCAACTACAGCGTGAGCGGTCAGGGTGCAGTCATTCTTTACCCTTATGGCGTGGGTTTCAGCAACAATCCGGTATCAGATACCTTTGGTCTGCTGGCACTCAGTCGTCCTGTGGCAGGGATCCCGATCATCACACCGGGCGGGATCGCGTGGACGGACTGGCGTGGAGAGGCAGTCCTCCCGGCGATACCGCCATGGCAGGATAGTTCGCTGAACATCGATGTGGATAAACTGCCTAAAAATATCGATGTGATTAATGGTCACCGCACGCTGCATCTGGCACGAGGCACGGTAAAAAAAGTGAAGATAGCAGTGCTCTCCGGCACGCGATTGCTGCTCACCGTCAGGCTTGCAAATGGCCAAATGTTACCGAAAGGCAGTACGCTATGGCGGAATGGGGAGCTCGTCACAGAAGCTGTAGATGAGGGCGTGGCGTTTCTCAGTAATGCAGCAGAACAGGCCAGTATGCAGGTAAAAATTGCGCGCAGTACAGAGGAGTGCATCATCAATTACCACATCGATGATGAGGACGACGACGATCGTACTCTGTACAAAAGGCTTGATGTGACCTGCCAATAAAAAACGCCCCGTCAGCGCAAACTGACGGGGCGTTCTGCATCACGTACCGCTAAGGGCAGTGGAGCGCGGGGGGATTACATCATTCCGCCCATGCCGCCCATACCACCCATGCCGCCTGCGCCTAAATCAGGCGCATCGCCTTTAGGCAGATCAGTCACCATACATTCGGTAGTGATCATCAGGCCAGCAACAGAAGCCGCGTACTGCAGAGCAGAACGGGTCACTTTGGTTGGGTCCAGGATACCGAAGTCGATCATGTCGCCGTATTCTTCGGTCTGCGCGTTGTAACCGTAGTTACCTTCGCCTGCTTTCACGTTGTTAGTCACAACAGATGGCTCTTCACCGGCGTTAGCAACGATCTGACGCAGTGGGGATTCCATTGCGCGCAGCGCAACTTTGATACCCACGTTCTGGTCTTCGTTCTGGCCACGCAGTTCAGACAGTTTAGACGCCACGCGTACCAGTGCAACACCACCACCAGCAACCACGCCTTCTTCTACTGCTGCACGGGTAGCGTGCAGAGCATCTTCAACGCGTGCTTTCTTCTCTTTCATTTCAACTTCAGTCGCTGCGCCCACTTTCAGAACGGCAACGCCGCCTGCCAGTTTCGCGACACGTTCCTGCAGTTTTTCACGATCGTAATCAGAAGTTGCTTCTTCGATCTGCTGACGGATCTGAGTCACACGGCCGTTGATCGCCACTTCTTCACCGGTACCATCGATGATGATAGTGGTGTCTTTGTTGATCACAACGCGTTTCGCCTGGCCCATATCTTCCAGACCTGCTTTTTCCAGTTCCATACCGATCTCTTCTGAGATAACGGTACCACCGGTCAGAACAGCGATGTCCTGCAGCATGGCTTTACGACGGTCGCCGAAACCAGGAGCTTTAACCGCAGCTACTTTCACGATGCCGCGCATGGTGTTCACCACCAGCGTTGCCAGCGCTTCGCCTTCAACATCTTCAGCGATGATCAGCAGTGGTTTACCGGCTTTCGCAACGGCTTCCAGCACTGGCAGCATTTCACGGATGTTGGAGATTTTTTTGTCAGCCAGCAGGATGAATGGAGATTCCAGCTCAACTGCGCCAGTTTCTGGCTTGTTGATGAAGTAAGGAGACAGGTAGCCACGGTCAAACTGCATACCTTCAACCACGTCCAGCTCGTCTTGCAGACCGGTGCCTTCTTCAACAGTGATCACGCCTTCTTTGCCCACTTTTTCCATCGCCTGAGCAATTAACTGGCCCACGGTTTCATCGGAGTTAGCAGAGATGGTACCTACCTGAGCAATCGCTTTAGAGTCAGAGCAAGGCACAGACAGTTTTTTCAGCTCTTCAACCGCGGCGATAACCGCCTGGTCGATGCCGCGCTTCAGATCCATCGGGTTCATACCCGCAGCGACGGCTTTCAGGCCTTCGGTGATGATGGACTGTGCCAGTACGGTAGCAGTGGTGGTACCGTCACCCGCAGCGTCGTTAGCTTTGGAAGCGACTTCTTTCACCATCTGAGCGCCCATGTTTTCGAACTTGTCTTCCAGCTCGATTTCACGCGCAACAGAAACACCATCTTTCGTGATGGTCGGTGCACCAAAAGATTTATCCAGAACCACGTTACGGCCTTTCGGGCCCAGGGTAACTTTTACTGCATCTGCCAGTACGTTCACACCGCGCAGCATTTTTACGCGCGCGTCATTACCGAATTTTACGTCTTTAGCTGCCATTTTATCTTTTTCCTTAAATTCGTTACGTTCAGTGAATTACGCGTTAATTACGCTTCAACAATCGCCAGAATGTCGTTTTCTGAGATGATCAGAACTTCTTCGTTGTCGATTTTTTCAGTTTTCGCGCCGTAGCCTTCGCTGAAGATGACCACATCACCTACTTTCACGTCCAATGGCTTCACTTCGCCATTTTCCAGGATGCGACCGTTGCCAACAGCCAGGATTTCGCCACGAGTAGATTTACCCGCCGCAGAACCGGTCAGCACGATGCCACCTGCAGATTTGGATTCAACTTCTTTACGCTTGACGATAACACGATCGTGCAATGGACGAATTTTCATTGTTAGCTCTCCTTTGAGAAGTCCAATCAGTTTTGGGATGAAAGCCGGGCTGCATTGGCTACCGGCCTCGTGACGGAAGAGATGCGGCCGCCGAGGAGGCCTTTCAAGGGCCAGAAGTAATTTTTTTTGTTAACTGCCTCTTTAGGTGTTTTTTTGTACATCCTGTTCGGCAGGCAAAAAAAACGGCGCCCCGTCAGGAAAGCGCCGTGATTGACGGGCAAAACATTAACGCCTGTCGTCGTTGCGGTCATGCTCAATCAGATTCGATTCTTTACGCTCGTATTCACCATCAACGGTAAACCCGCTATCAGGCGCAGCGCCCCCACCGCCCCAGACTTTCAGATGCGGCATCAGCTTCAGCGTCAGATGCTTTTGTACCGGAGGCAACAGCAGCAGCAGACCAATGAAGTCAGTAAAGAAGCCTGGCAGTAACAGCAGGAAACCCGCCAGCACCAGCGAGACACTCTTGATCATCTCTGCCGCCGGGCGTTCGCCCGCATTCAGCTTCTGTTGCATCAGCATAAAGTTTTTCATCCCCTGGTTTTTCACCAGAGAAATGCCAATGCAGGAAGTGAAGATCACCAGTAGCATGGTCATCAACACGCCCATCACATGGGCAACCTGAATGAAGAGAGAAATCTCGATCCATACCAGGGCAAATATTACTAAGAACGGTAACCAGCGCACCGTATTCTCCTGTATCAATGGCCACCCTGCAGAGTGCACGGCGGCATAAAATGGCGATCGTAGTGACCGATAGTATAGAAGGTGGGAGCGAGGACCCCCTTTTTCAACGGGAAATGTTGAAATAGATGCGACACCTTTCATTGTGAGTACGATCACATATCATTGAAACTGTTTGATATGGCAGGCAGTTTAAGTGATCTGGCTTCAGGCTTTTGCATCACGACAGAATATGATCGTGCTCGGTGTGACGCAAACAGATAAAATCTTGCGGCAGCCGTTCTCCGGCCCGATATTCTCTGGATGTCGACCGCAGAAACAGGCACTTAAATTGTGATGATTTTACCGGTATTCCTTTAAAGAAGGTTCTCATGACTAATAACATTCGTATCGAAGAAGACCTGTTAGGTATGCGTGAAGTCCCCGCGGATGCTTACTACGGTGTTCATACTCTGCGTGCGATTGAAAACTTCTATATCAGCAACAACAAAATCAGTGACATCCCTGAATTTGTACGCGGTATGGTCATGGTTAAAAAAGCGGCGGCGCTGGCGAATAAAGAGCTACAAACTATCCCGCGCAACGTGGCAAACACCATTATCAGTGCCTGTGATGAAGTGCTGAACAACGGCCGGTGTATGGATCAGTTCCCGATCGACGTTTACCAGGGGGGGGCTGGCACCTCGGTAAACATGAACACCAACGAAGTGCTGGCCAATATTGGCCTCGAGTTGATGGGGCATCAGAAAGGGGAGTATCAGTACCTCAATCCGAATGACCACGTAAACAAATGCCAGTCCACCAACGATGCCTACCCAACCGGGTTCCGCATCGCGGTTTACAGCTCCATTTTGAAACTGCTGGACGCTATCGGCCAGCTGAGTGAAGGCTTCCAGCGGAAAGCGGTGGAATTTAACACCATCCTGAAAATGGGCCGTACCCAGCTTCAGGATGCCGTGCCGATGACACTTGGCCAGGAATTCCATGCCTTTAACGTGCTGCTGAATGAAGAGATCCGCAGCATTCTGCGCACCGCCGAACTGCTGCTGGAAGTCAACCTGGGCGCGACCGCCATTGGTACTCGTCTGAATACACCGGACGGCTATCAACAGCTGGCCGTACAAAAGCTGGCAGAAGTCAGCGGCCTGGCCTGCGTGCCGGCAGAAGACCTGATCGAAGCCACCTCCGACTGCGGTGCCTACGTGATGGTGCACAGTTCGCTGAAACGCCTGGCGGTTAAGCTGTCGAAAATCTGTAATGACCTGCGTCTGCTCTCCTCCGGCCCACGCGCTGGCCTGAACGAAATTAACCTGCCGGAATTGCAGGCTGGCTCTTCAATCATGCCTGCCAAGGTTAACCCGGTCGTCCCTGAGGTCGTCAATCAGGTGTGCTTCAAGGTCATCGGCAACGATATTACGGTGACGATGGCTTCTGAAGCGGGCCAGCTCCAGCTGAACGTGATGGAACCGGTCATCGGACAGGCGATGTTTGAGTCCATTCATATTTTGACCAACGCCTGCTACAACCTGCTGGAAAAATGCGTCGATGGCATTACCGCCAACAAAGCGGTGTGCGAAGCCTACGTGTTTAATTCCATCGGTATTGTCACCTACCTCAACCCGTATATCGGCCACCATAATGGCGATATCGTCGGCAAGATCTGCGCCGAAACCGGTAAGAGCGTGCGGGAAGTGGTACTGGAGCGCGGTTTACTGACCGAAAGCGAGCTGGATGATATTTTCTCTACGCAGAACCTGATGTTCCCGGTGTACAAAGCAAAACGCTATACCGATGAAAACGAACAATAACAGACCGGATATCTAACTTTTTAAGGCACGTTGTTCACCCGAACACCGTGCCTTTTTACTTTTCACAGCACACAAAATTTTAACGGTTTATTAGCAAAAAAATTAAGGAACACCCTATGTTATTACCTGAGCTTATCGTCGTCTTTGCCGCGATTTATCTGGGAAGCCGGCTGGGAGGGATCGGCATCGGCTTTGCCGGAGGTCTCGGGGTGCTGATTCTCACCCTGGGGTTTCAAATCAAACCGGGTGCCATCCCGTTCGACGTTATCGAAATCATTATGGGCGTTATTGCCGCTATCGCCGCGATGCAGGTTGCTGGCGGGATGGATTATCTGGTCAATCTGGCCGAGCGGCTGTTGCGTAAACATCCGCGCTATATCACCCTGCTGGCACCGCTGGTGACCTATGTGATGACCCTGCTGGCGGGGACCGGGCACACCGCGTTCTCCACGCTGCCGGTGATTGCCGAGGTGGCCAAAGAACAGGGCATACGCCCTTCCCGTCCGCTGTCGATTGCCGTGGTCTCTTCGCAGATTGCCATCACCGCCTCGCCGATTTCAGCGGCCGTGGTGTTTATGGCGGGCATCCTCGAACCCAAAGGCATCAGCTACCTGATGCTGCTGGCGGTTGCGATCCCCTCCACGATGGCGGCTATCTTTATCGCTGCGCTGCTCACCAACTTCCTTGGTAAAGAGCTGAAGGATGATCCGGTATATCAGGCCCGGCTGGCAAAAGGCGAAGTGGCCCTGCGTGGGGCCAGCAAGTTTAAAGAAAAACCGGGAGCCAGGCGCTCAGTACTGTTGCTGCTGGTCGGCATTGTCGCCGTGGTGCTTTACGCCACCGCGATCAGCGATGCGGTTGGCCTGATTCAAAACCCGGTGCTGCCGCGTAATGAAGCCATCGTGGTATTTATGTTGACCGTTGCCGCGCTGATCTGCTTAACCTGCAAGATTGATACCGGTGAAATTCTCAGTGCCAGCACCTTTAAATCCGGCATGAGTGCCTGCGTCTGCGTACTCGGCGTTGCCTGGCTGGGGGATACGTTTGTCAAAGCCCACATCGGCGATATCCAGCAGGTGGCAGGTGAGTTGCTGCACGATTATCCATGGATGCTGGCTGTGATCCTGTTCTTTGCCTCAACGCTGCTTTACTCGCAGGCGGCAACCACCAAAGCGCTGATGCCGGCAGCCCTGATGCTGGGTGTTTCCCCGGTCACTGCGGTGGCATCATTTGCGGCGGTATCCGCTCTCTTTGTGCTGCCGACCTACCCTACGCTGCTGGCCGCGGTGGAAATGGACGATACCGGCTCCACGCGTATCGGCCGTTTTGTGTTTAACCACTCGTTCCTGATCCCTGGCACGCTGGCCATTGTGCTGTCGGTGGCGTTTGGTTTCCTGTTGGGTGGCATTATTCTCTAATCTCTCCCCGGGCCGATCGGAAAAAATGATCGGCCCCTGGATCCTGTAGAGGCCGACCTGCCCGACCCCGGCCCCCCGAAACTCACGGTGCCATGCTATTATCTCCCTTTGCCGTCCGGCCGGTCCCACATGGAGAGAGCAAGACCCGTTATGACTCAGCGACTTATCCCCTTTATTTTCCTGCTGTTTGCCAGCCTGTTCAGCGTGAACGCCAGCGCGTCGCTGTTCGGCCAGAACAACAACAGCCAGTTTGTGACGGTCAATCAGGCCTTCGCTTTTGATTTCACACAGAAAAACGACATTCTCACCCTCAACTGGCAGATCAAACCGGGCTACTACCTGTATCGCCAGCAGATAAAGATCAGCGTGCAGGGCGCGACGCTCGCCGAGTGGAGTTTGCCCGCAGGCAAACCGCATGAAGACGAGTTCTATGGCAAAACGGAAATTTACCCGGACAGCCTGACGCTGCCTTTCACCCTCAGGCAGTCCGCTGCAGGCGCGCAAATGACGGTGGTCTATCAGGGTTGTGCCGCAGCGGGATTTTGTTATCCGCCGGAGACACGCACCGTGCCGCTGGATGCAGTGGCGGCGCATAGCACGCCGGAAGCCACACCGGTACCTGCCACTGCCTCAGAGACGTCCGGCAGCAACAGCTTGCCCTTCTCACCGCTGTGGGCACTGCTGATCGGCATTGGCGTAGCGTTCACGCCCTGCGTACTGCCGATGTATCCGTTAATCTCGGGGATTATCCTCGGCGGCAATCGCCGCTACAGTCTGGCTCGCCTGTTTGCGCTGGCGATGGTCTATGTACAGGGCATGGCGCTGACCTACACCCTGATGGGCATTGTCGTGGCGGCCGCCGGGCTACGCTTCCAGGCCGCGCTTCAGGCACCCGCCGTGCTGATCGGACTTTCTGTGCTGTTTATTCTGCTGGCCTTGTCGATGTTTGGCCTGTTCACCCTGCAACTCCCCTCTTCATTGCAGACCCGTCTGACGCTATGGAGTAACCGTCAGCAGGGCGGCTCACTGCCGGGCGTCTTCCTGATGGGTGCGCTGGCCGGGCTGATTTGTTCACCCTGCACCACGGCCCCGCTGAGCGCTATCCTGCTGTACATCGCCCAGAGTGGCAATATGCTGGCCGGTGCCGGAACGCTGTATCTGTATGCGCTGGGTATGGGTCTGCCGCTGGTCGCCATTACGCTGTTCGGCAACCGCCTGCTGCCGAAAAGTGGCCCGTGGATGCAGACGGTAAAAGAGGGTTTTGGCTTTGTGATCCTGGCTCTCCCGGTCTTCCTGCTGGAGCGGGTGGTCGGCGACACCTGGGGATTGCGCCTCTGGAGCCTGCTGGCCGTCGCCTTCTTCGGATGGGCGTTTATCAGCAGCCTGAAAAGCCAGCGTGGCTGGCTGCGCGTGCTGCAAATTCTGCTGTTAGGCATCATGTTGATTGCTGCCCGTCCCTTGCAAGATTGGGCGTTTGGCAGTGCTGCCCAGCAGGAAGCGGGCCCACAGTTAACGTTTACCCGCATCAGTAGCGTTGAGCAGCTCAATCAACGGCTGACAAGCAATGCGGGCGGCAACCTCACGATGCTCGACCTGTATGCCGACTGGTGTGTGGCCTGCAAAGAATTTGAGAAATACACTTTCAGCGATCCGCAAGTGCAGGCGGCCTTTGGCCACATGCAGTTATTGCAGGCAGATGTCACTGCCAGTAACGCCAGCGACAGCGCCCTGCTGAACCATCTGAATGTCCTGGGCTTGCCTACCCTGCTTTTCTTTGATGCACAGGGCCATGAAATCCCGGGCTCACGCGTGACCGGGTTTATGAAACCGGCGGCGTTTCGGGCGCATTTGCAGAAACTGGCACAGTAAACGACACTAGATTTTGATAAAGCTAAACGAGGAGAAGGACGTGCAGCGTGAACAGGTACTGGAACAGGCTCTTGGCATCCTTGAGCTGAACGGACTCGCCGCCACCACTTCTCTTGCCATGATGGCGGAAGAATTGGGATGCAGCGAACAAGAACTTCAGCGCTTCTGGCCGGATCGCGATGCGTTGCTATATGACGCGCTACGCTATCACGGGCAGCAGATTGAAGTCTGGCGACGTAAGCTGCTGCTGGATGACAGCCTCAGCCCGCAGAAAAAACTGATGGCCCGTTATCAGGTGCTGGCAGAAGCCGTCAATAATCAACGCTATCCCGGCTGTCTGTTTATTGCCGCCTGTAGTTTCTACCCGCAACCGGACCATCCGATCCACGAAATTGCGGAACTGCAAAAACAGGCATCCTGGCAATATACTCATGCCCTGTTGAGCGAGCTGGAAACCGATAATCCTGAGCTGGTGGCACATCAGATGGAGTTGATTCTGGAGGGCTGTCTGTCCCGTCTGCTGGTGAAGCGCAAGGTGCAGGAAGTGGAAAACGCCCGCCGCCTGGCAGAAGACGTACTGACCATTGCTTTGTGCCGCAAAAATGGGGCGTTAAGCTAAAGCACTTTGCCGTATCAGGGTAAAAAGCAGGCAGTCGGCAGGATTTTACGACTTTTTTATGACAAAGCCGTTGACGCCGAACGGCCTTTACGGTTTAATGCGCCCCGTTGCCCGGATAGCTCAGTCGGTAGAGCAGGGGATTGAAAATCCCCGTGTCCTTGGTTCGATTCCGAGTCCGGGCACCATATTTAGAAGAACCCGCCTGTGGCGGGTTTTTTGCTTTCTGCGCTACGGACTCTCCATCGAACTGCGTTCGATTACTCGTCTCATCCATGAGACTCGCCCCTCCGGGGCTGGCGCTGAAGCGCCATGCAAAAACGCTCCCGGCGTTTTTGTCCGAGTCCGGGCACCCTATTTAGAAGAACCCGCCTGTGGCGGGTTTTTTGCTTTCTGCGCTACGGACTCTCCATCGAACTGCGTTCGATTACTCGTCTCATCCATGAGACTCGCCCCTCCGGGGCTGGCGCTGAAGCGCCATGCAAAAACGCTCCCGGCGTTTTTGTCCGAGTCCGGGCACCCTATTTAGAAGAACCCGCCTGTGGCGGGTTTTTTGCTTTCTGCGCTACGGACTCTCCATCGAACTGCGTTCGATTACTCGTCTCATCCATGAGACTCGCCCCTCCGGGGCTGGCGCTGAAGCGCCATGCAAAAACGCTCCCGGCGTTTTTGTCCGAGTCCGGGCACCCTATTTAGAAGAACCCGCCTGTGGCGGGTTTTTTGCTTTCTGCGCTACGGACTCTCCATCGAACTGCGTTCGATTACTCGTCTCATCCATGAGACTCGCCCCTCCGGGGCTGGCGCTGAAGCGCCATGCAAAAACGCTCCCGGCGTTTTTGTCCGAGTCCGGGCACCCTATTTAGAAGAACCCGCCTGTGGCGGGGTTTTTGCTTTCTGGGTTACAGACTCTCTTTTCCTTTTTCCTGACTCAGCAAGAAGTAACGCTTCTGCAACTGCTCCAACGCCATTTCCGTCTGCCGTTTCTGTATATCAGAAGAGCTGACCGAGTAAAGACGCAGCTGTTCTTCAACCGGGATCGATCGGTTAAACGCCTGCCTTGCGGTGTATATCACCGACTTCAGTTCGCTGACCGTAATGTATTTCCCGCGCTCGCTGTCGAGCGTATTCAGCTTCGCACTCAGTTGCTGCAACTGCGACATGCCCTTATGCCAGCCGCTCATCACATCTTCGGGTAACGCTGCCGCATTGAGCTGCTGTTGCCATTTCTGTACCAGCTGTTTCGCCACCTCATCTTCAGGCTTGAATGACTGCAACTGGTTGATTAACCCCTGGCCGTAGGATAAAGACCAGTCAGGGCTGTAGCCCTCTACCCGCTCCAGCTGCTGCTGCGTTTGCTCAACAAAGTTTTCCGCCAGTTGAGGCTGACTCTGAAGCAAAGCCTGACGCTGAGCGGGCGATAACGGGGTAGCAAGAGGCATAACGGACGCTTCCAACTGCAACAACAGCGGAGCCGGAGGAAATACCTTATCCCAGCCCAGCTGTACCGCGCTGCCCAGCACAAGCATGACGCACATCCCCGCCGCAAAGGGCTTCCAGGGCATATTGTTAAACGGTATCTGCATCGCTGCCTTAGACTGCGCCACATAGACCCATCTCACGGGTTCCTCAGTTTCCTTCGGTGATTCTGCAACCGGCTCGGGTAACACCACGTCCAGCTTAGCCACCGTACTACTGGTCCCCTTCGCCAGAGGAGTTCCGGCGACTGACGTACTGTTTTTTCCCGCCACGTCACTGTTTTCCAACCGAATGGCAATGCTGTGCATCAACGTGGCCAGTACATCAAACTGACTCAGCTGTTTTAATTCCCGCCTATCCAATACTTCATTCAGACGCGCGAGCAGATGCTCGGCCTGGTACAACTGACTGAGGTTAAGGTCGCTGTAGCTAATCGGAAGCGTGCGCATCAGTTGCTGGATACGTCGGCTCAGGCTACTGAGGATGTCCACCCGCGCGTGTCCCTGCTTAGGCCACAGCGTTTCCCACTTATGGCTAATCAGGGCCTCGAGGATCGCCAGGCCTTCGTTCAACCCGGATAACCCGGCAAGTTGCATGCGAACCTGGGTATACCAGGCGGCTGTCTGTAATTCCACACCGTTGCGTTCAAACAGTGCCAGGCACAATTTTTGTACCCGAGTCCAGTCCACGTCCGGCCGTGCAGAATGAGCGAACTTACTCATTTCATCGTTCAGGGAAATATAGTCCGGCAGCATAGTCGGGTCACCGCCGGTTTTCAAATAACGTTCAGATAATGGGTTCATAGTGGGCTTCTGAGTTGAGAAAATGTATTTATCTATTTAAGAAAGTTCACAAAAATTATCGTTTTAAATAAGAACAATCAGACAAGCGCACCACAATAACTGCCTGCACTGCCTTCCTCAAAAATAATAATATTTTTTGAACCACTTATTGATATGCAATCGGAAACCCTTACTAAGTAAATAGTCATCGCTACATATTCTGACAGTGTTCTGGG
Source organism: Erwinia sp. MYb416 (assembly GCF_037479575.1). Classification (NCBI taxonomy): domain Bacteria; kingdom Pseudomonadati; phylum Pseudomonadota; class Gammaproteobacteria; order Enterobacterales; family Erwiniaceae; genus Erwinia; species Erwinia sp. MYb416. Next base: position 108,700 of record NZ_JBBGYT010000441.1, on the reverse strand, counting down.
AAACAGGCTCACGAAAACTCCTTTTATAAGTTAAATCCTATCATTCCATTAAATATCCCAAAAAATACCCCATCGATTATTCATAACAGAGTTTTAATATCAAGATATTGTGTCATAAGATGACGGATCAGCACCAAAACCTGGGGCATGAGTGCCCTGTTGGCTGTGTTAAACAGAGAGATTAACGGCAGGAGGAACAGATATGAGACGTTGCAAGATTAGGCAGTGAGGAATTGCACGATAGCCACAATAAGCATCAGGCCGACACCTGTCACCACTATCCAGCACAGCGCGTAAAAAGGATGATTGTTGCCGTGTCTTGCGATCAAACGCAGCTCGTCAGTCGAAAAAAACCGTAATGAGCGTCGAAAGACGATGAGATAGGCAATACAGTAAAGCAGCCACAAGAATGGCGTCAGCCAGGCCAGATCGCGCCCGCCAGTCAAAAATAAACATAATGGGATAACAAAGAAGAAGATGGCGGCCAGGTTATCCCGACGTTTCAGTTTCTGCCTCCACCGGGCATCGTTCTCTTTAACGGCTTTCTTACTGGGTAACATTGTTACTCTCCTCCTTTGGAACCATTTACCTTCACTTTATTAGCGTATCCGCCTTGATCCAGGCAACAAGGGGAGAGCCTTTTGCATTGATGTAACCCACATTCACCCATTGATTATCAGGTGAACGTTGTATGATCTTTATTTCGTCCCCCGCCACCAAATAGGCCTTAGTTTGACTGTGTTCATCTGCACGGGTGAATAATAAGGCTTTGGACTCTATCGATGCGGCCACCGTCAGGCTATTTACGTAATGGGCTATCTGGCTGCGAACGGCCTTTGCCGATAATTTATTTAATGTAGCCAGTTGCTGGTAGTCATTAATATTACCTTTCCCCGGCACGTCACAACGCATAATATTCATTACCCGGGCATTTTCCATCAGGGCGAAATCCCCTTTCGACTCACGCAGCTTAGGGCGCATTGCGGTAAAGTTAAACGTGTCTGCGTTGGGTTTTTCTGAACTGGCGAGGATATCTTTGCCGCCGACCCACGTGTAACCACACGCCTCACCGCTCCAGTCACTGGTGATGCAGCCATTCTTCATATCAACCACACTGCAATAGGCGCGGTCGCTCCAGGTCACCGTACCATCTTCCTGCCACAACTCCCCACCAGAGATGCTGTTGACGATCAGATAACGCCCGGAGGGGGACACCTGGGAAGAACCGTCTTCAGTGTAATAACGGTCCTCCTGGCTGAGGTCTGCCTGCATATTTTTAGTAGAGAAGACGATTTTCCCCCATGTGTTGGCATCGTAATGCTCCCCTTTTTTCGCCTGAGAAAAGGTTAATACGCCCCCTTCAGGAGAGGTAATCATCACCCCGGCATGACTTATTCCAGAAATTAAAAGAGAGAACAAAAAACAACCCGCATAACGATGCTTAATCATCCACTGACCTTGAAGGAGCAAAAAAGAAGGGGGAAAAGATACCACTCTTATGATGCGCTGACACGATCGCCTGCTGATGAATCGCAACGCGCTCAGCGAGGCAGCTATCATCGTGATAGCTGCTTTTTTTATTTTCCTCTACGGACGTTCTCTCCCTCTTAATGCCCGCTTTACTTTAAATATTCTACTATTTTTCTGCTTCATAACTTTCTTGTCATAATATCACCACAGAGTCTGAATGCGCTTTCGCGCCATATTTAACTACTTGTTAAATATATAATCACTCCCTAAAAACCACAGATTCCAGGCGTATCATCACCTCAAGCACGTAACAGGCAGGTAACGTTATAACTAAAGACAAATTTTTATATTGCCGTGAAGATCTGCACATAAAAACACTACGGCTTGTAGGTGTTATTTCACGATAAAAATTTAATTTTTCGGAAGTTATTGCATAGTCACTACCAATGATAATAATTGTCGTTATCTTTAACATTCTCATTGGCATCTGAATCTATGTTTAACACCAAGCCCTGCCTGCTCTCTGTGCTGATTGCCAGCACCTGCGCCACCTTCGCTCACGCCGCCACCCCCCCTGACGAAAAAACCCTGGTGGTTAGCGCGTCGGATTCCGGTGCAGCGTCATTGCCCGCTTACACCAACAGCGCCACCAAATCGGCGGTGCCGGAAAGTAAAACGCCGCAGGTGATTAACACCGTGGGCAGCAAAGAGATTGCCGCACGCCACGCCAACTCACTGAATGAAATTCTGCGCTATGCGCCGGGCGTCTCCACAGAAACCCGTGGTGCCACCTCGTATATGAGCGAATATAAAATTCGTGGTTTTGCGGTAGATAACTCGTTCTACGACGGGCTGCAGCTACCGTATAACGTCACCGGAAATACCAAAGCCAATATCGACCCAATTCTTATCGACCATGTTGATATCCTGAAAGGCCCGGCCTCGGTGCTGTACGGCAACGGTTCACCGGGCGGTCTGGTGAATATTCAGAGCAAGAAACCGCAGAAAGAACAGAAAACCGAGGTCGGCTTTAACAGCGGCAGCCGGAAACTGCGCGAAGGCTATATCGACAGCACCGGGGCGATTGCCGACAGCGACTGGAGCTACCGCTTTATCGGTAAAGCCAGCGCCGGCGATGACCAGCCGCGCACCACCAAATCCGAAAACTATCTGGTGGCACCGTCCCTGACATGGCAACCCTCGGACAAAACCCGCCTGACATTTGATGCGCAGTACCAGGATATCCCCAGCCTGACGCCGTCGGATACAATGCCGCTGGCCGCGCTGAAAGCCTTAGATTCCTCACACCGCGCCTACGCGGGCGATCGCTGGAGCGGCTTTAAACAGCGCCAGTGGATGCTGGGTTACAGCTTTGAACATGAGTTCGATAACGGCTGGGCCGTCGCCCAGAAGGCACGCTACTTTGACGTCGACACGCATCAGCAAAGCATCTACGCGACCGGCATCACCGATCCAGCGGTCAGCAACACGCAACTGGGTCGTTTTGCCTATACCACTGATGAAGATCTGAAAAGTTTCAACATCGACAACCAGGTGACGAAGCAGTGGGATCTGGGCGACTGGAAACACCACCTGCTGGCGGGTGTGGACTATCAGCGCATGGATTCCCACTTCCACTATAAATATGCTTCTGCCGCCTCACCGGGTATTGATATCAGCAACCCGGATTACAATCAGGTCAATGAGTCGGCGCTGGGCCTGAACACCGCGCAGCTTAACCGCCTGAGTTTTAATCAAACCGGCTACTACTTCCAGGATCAGGTCGAATACGGCAACCTGAGCCTGATCGCCGGACTGCGTTACGACGACTACCGCTCAACCAATACCGATTATTTTGCCAATAACACCAAAACCTGGGTTGATCAGCACCGCCTGACCAAACGCCTCGGCGCGCTCTACACCTTTGATAACGGCATTGCGCCGTTTATCAGCTATTCCGAAGGCTTCAAACCGGTTTCACCCACGGGCAACCTGACCACCGCCAAACCGACCACCAGCCGTCAGCTGGAAGGCGGGGTGAAATACCTGCTGGCCGATTACGCCACCACGGTGACCGCCTCGGTATTTAATATTCGCCAGAAAAATGTGCTGACCTCGGATCTTACCTTCCTGAACTATCGCCAGACCGGGGAAGTGGAGTCAAAAGGCGCAGAGCTGTCGGTGATCAGTCGTCCGACCGAGAATATTAATATCATCGCCAACTACGCCTACACCCACGCGCTGAATACGGAAGATGATAAGTATCAGGGTAAACGCCCGACTCAGGTGGCGGAGAACACCTTCAACCTGTGGGGTGACTACACCGTCGACAGCGGTGCAGTACGCGGCCTGACCGTCGGTGCCGGGGCGCGTTATGTCGGCCCAATGGAAATTTCACTGGCGAACGATCAGGGGAAACTGGGCGGCACCACGCTGTGGGATATGGCCGTGTCTTACAATATGGCGGCGGTGTCTCCGCAGCTGGCCGGGGTGACGCTGAAAGCCAGCGCGCAGAACCTGACCAACAAAGAGACCTTCACCTGCTACGACACCAACAACTGCTGGATCGGTCGTGACCGTACCTGGCAGGCAGGCGTCAGCTACAGCTTCTGATCCCGCGCTCTACAGGCACTCTCCTGGCGGGAGTGCCTTTTTTATTTAGCGCACCGGGTGCTGCGTCCCCGACAGGACCGGCATCGCTTCGCGCATCATCGCCAGAAACATCCGCAATCGTGCCGGATAGTAACGGGCATGCGGATAGACCAGATACACCGGCAACGCAGCGGCCTGCCACTGTGGAGCCAGATGCAGCAAGTCCCCACGGGCAATATCCTCCTGTACCACCCATGACGATGCAATACCCACCCCCATTCCTGCCAGTACGGCATTGCGCAGCGCATACAGACTGTCGGTCAGCAGACGTGGCCGGATATCAAAACGCTGGTTCTCCCCACTCGGAAGCTGCGTCAGCGACACGCTGTGACGGTAAAAAGTGCTGAGCGCCAGCCAGGGCAGATCCTGCAACTGTTGCGGATGCCGGGGCAGCTCCCCCGAAGGCAGCAGCGACGGTGCACCAATCACAATGCGCGGCACTTCGGCCACCAGCAGGGCCACCACCGAGGGTTCCGTCACCGGACCGACGTGCACCGCACAATCAATGCCTTCGGCAATAAAGTCCGGGTGCCGATCGCTGAGCATCCACTCGACGGTCATCTGAGGGTAGCGTTGTAAGTAGCGCTGCAAAGGCCCAATCATTTGGTCCTGGCCAAAGGCATGCGGGGCCAGTACACGCAGCACGCCCTGCGGCTCTTCCGTTACGCCGCGCAGATCGTCCTCAATGTCCTGCCAGCTTTCCAGCAACGTTCTGGCATGGGCGTAACAGCGTTCGCCATCTTCCGTCAGCTTCATCACGTGCGTGGTACGCTGCAATAGCTTCAGCCCCAGCAGTTTTTCCAGGGTTTGCAGGCGGCGACTGACGGTGGGCTGGCTGGTCCCCAGACGTGCCGCGGCCGCCGACAGATTGCCGGCTTCCACAATGCGCACAAAAGTCTGCATCAGTTCTATACGGTCAACGCCGGGAAATTGAGATATGTTCATACGCCCATCGTATAACAGTTCTACCAGGCAGGCGACTACCCTCTAACGTACTGGCGCATAATAATAGCGCCAACTTCACTGACACACAGGCTGTTCACCATGTCGACTCACACCGCTTCTTTACCGCAGCCACTCTCCGGCCCCACCGTGCTGATGCTGGCCAGCGGCGCTGGCTTTAGCGTGGCATCCATCTACTACAGCCAGCCGATGCTGGAAATCTTATCGCGCCAGCTTCATGCCAGCGTCACCACCAGCGGCCTGGTGCCGACGTTGACGCAAATGGGTTATGCCCTCGGCATCCTGCTGCTGGCGCCACTGGGGGATCGCCACGATCGCCGCACCATTATCACTCTCAAAGGTATGTTGCTGACGCTGGCCCTGCTGCTCAGCGCCGCCGCCGGCAATATGATGGTGCTGCTGGCCGCCAGCCTGGCGATTGGCATCACCGCGACAATGGCACAAGATATCGTTCCGGCCTCTGCCAGCCTGTCGCCGGAGGCACAGCGCGGTAAAACGGTGGGCACGGTGATGACCGGGCTGCTGCTTGGCATTTTGCTGTCCAGAGTGGTGAGCGGGCTGGTGGCGCAGTACTTCGGCTGGCGCGTCATGTTTGTGCTCGCCGCCCTGCTGGTGCTGATGATTACCCTGGTGCTGTGGCGTCGCCTGCCGCATATCGCCCCCAGCACCTCGCTGGGTTACCCGGCGCTGTTGGCATCAATGCGCCACCTGTGGATGCACCACGGTGAGCTGCGCCGCGCCACGCTGGCGCAGGGGTTGCTCTCTGTCGGTTTCAGCGCGTTCTGGTCGACACTGGCGGTGATGCTGCACAGCCGTTATGGCCTGGGCAGCGCCACGGCAGGGGCGTTTGGCCTGGCGGGTGCCGCAGGCGCAATGGCGGCACCGCTGGCGGGAATGATGGCCGACCGCCGCGGCCCGGCGCTGGTTACGCAGTTCAGCACTGCCCTCGCCACGCTCTCTTTTGCTGCCCTGTTTTTACTGCCGCTGCTGCCGGTTTCCGCCCAGCTGGCGCTGATTGTTATCTCGGCTATCGGCTTTGATTTTGGCGTGCAGGCGACGCTGGTTTCCCATCAGACGCTGATCTTCGGGCTGGAACCCGCCGCCCGCAGCCGCCTGAATGCGCTGATGTTTACCGGGGTATTTATCGGTATGGCGGTCGGTTCGGCGCTGGGCAGTCTGTTGCTGGAAAAGGCGGGCTGGCCGGGCGTGGTCGCCCTGCTGACACTGGCCGGAGCAGGCAGTTTTATCGTGCGGATGAATGCCCGCCGCCTGATGAAGTCTGCCCATAAAACAAGACAAGCATAAATCCGTAATGGCTGCCCCTTTGTTTCGGTCAGCGAGTTTTTTGTAGAAGTCATCCCACTGCGGGCAATACACACCAGGCTGCATCGCACGGGTGTCTTTAGCAGGTCATTTATGACAGCGTCAGGCTACCGTAGGCCGATGACCAGTCGTGGTCAAAACGCTGCAGTGCGCTGTCCACCGCCGGATCAAGCAGGAACAGTTCCGCCACATCCGGATCGACGGTGATCGCCTGACACCCGGCGAGCATACAGTCCAGCACCTGGCGCGGCGTACGGAAGCTGGCGGCCAGCACTTTGCTCTGTGGGCAGTGGAGGCCCAGCAAGGTTTGCAGCTCCCTGACCAGCGCAATGCCGTCGCCGCCCTGCGCATCAATACGGTTAACATAGGGAGCAATGTAGCTGGCCCCGGCCAGCGCCGCGTAAAAGCCCTGCCCGGCTCCGTATACTGCCGTGCCCAGCGTCGGGATATTCTGCTGCGTCAGTAATTTAATTGCGGTCAGGCCCTGGTGGGTTACTGGCACCTTTACCACCAGCGACGGCACGATTTCGCGCAACTGTAACGCCTCATCCACCATGGCAGATGCCTCATGCGCAATCACCTGAGCGAACAGCGTGCTGTCGGCAGGCAGAATCGTCACCAGCTCCTGCAACACGCTGCTGAGCGGGCGCTTACTGCGAGCGACAATACTGGGATTGGTGGTCACACCCTTTATCGGCAGCACTGCTGCCAGGCGCTTTACCACTGCCACATCTGCCGTATCTAAATAGAATTCCATCACATCCTCCGGGAGACCACGCTGAGAAGTTTCATATGAAACTATTTTTGCTTTCGCAGTACGATAAATGAAATATTCCCGATGAAATTTGATCGCCGTCACGCTTATCAAGGCAGAAGAAAACATTAAAAAACCAAAACAAACATTTTTAAAACAGTTAGTTAGATACTGATGGTTGTGGTGTATTGCGATTGGTGAAAGTGACCTTTCACCAGGCGGGAAATAACGTAACAAAGCAGCGCGAATATGAAAGCGCTATCAGGCCTTCAGCACCCTCACCCCCTGTTGCACGAGGGCGTTTTCAAAGTTTAGCAGCAGCCCGGCGTCAGTGATCACCGTATCGATATCGCTGTGCTTCGCCACGTTATACGGGAACAACTTGCCGAACTTGCCCGATTCGGCAATCACGTAATTCTGCACCCGCTTCTCTATCGCCAGCCGGATGTTTTCAGCGCGCATAATGTCACGCCCCGTAAAGCCATAATCCGGGTTGTAGCCATCAATACCGATAAACACCTTGTTGAAATTGATGTTGTTGATACACAGGTGGGTCAGCGGCCCGACCAGGCATTCGCTGCGCTTTTGCAGCACCCCGCCTATCAACACCACATCCTGATGGCAGTTTTTCAGCTCGTTAGCGACATAAACACAAGGGGTTACCACCGTGACATCCAGGCCTGAACGGCCAATCTCCCGGGCAAAATGTGCATTGCTGCTACCGGCTTCAATAAACAGCGTGTCCCCTTCTGACAATAGCGCCAGCGCCCGCTTTGCCATGGCTTCTTTGGTGGAAAAGTTACTGCTGACACGCTCAGAGAGATCGTTAAGTGACACCGCATAACCGTGAGCACGGCTGAGATAATGCAGGCTTTCCAGTTCAGCCAGGTCTTTGCGGATCGTCACGCCAGAGACACCGTTAATCTGCGCCAGCTCATTAATGCTGACCTTTCCCTTCTCTTCCACCCGATCGAGAATACGCCGGTGACGCTGTTTCATAGGGACCCTCTCCGTCTGTGATTACTTTCATCAGTAATCCTTTCCTTTCATATTATGTAAGCAGCGTGCGGATCACAATCTGATGCCCGTCGAAAATCACTGCCTCTTTTCGAGGTAGGTTTTTCCCCTTACAGGTACTTTCATCGCTAACAGCATCCAGTAACAGTACAAAAAGCACCAGACAGGGGATAAATAACCCAATAACGGCTCAGCCTCAGCAAGCACACAAATAAAAGGGGAACGCACGGAAAAAAGCTGCCTCTTTTTACCTTCAGTCTTTCCACCGATGATAAGGCAGTATTTTACCTTTTTTACTCAGGGGACCCGATGATTAAAATGATTGCTGTGGATATGGACGGCACCTTCCTCGATGACAACAAAACCTACAACAAAGCGCGATTTTTAGCGCAATACCAGCAACTGAAAAAGCAGAACATCAAGTTTGTGGTCGCCAGCGGCAACCAGTATTACCAGCTCATCAGCTTCTTCCCGGAAATACGGGATGAGATCGCTTTTGTCTCCGAAAACGGTGCCAATATTGTCGACTGTGGTAAGACCTTGTTCTGTGGCGAGTTAAGTGAAGCGCATCTGGAAAAAGTGCTGGCGGTGCTGGCCAGGCTGCCTTACGCCCATACCGTGGTCTGCGGGCCGCGCAGCGCCTATATGCTCAACAGCGCACCCGAATCACTGGTAACACTGATGTCGCAGCACTATCACCGCCTGGAACTGCGCGATGATTTCAGCGCGCTCAATGACACCATCTTCAAGTTCTCACTGAATCTGGCCGATGAAAAAATCCCGGAACTGATGGCACATATCGGCCATGCGCTCGATGGCATCGTCACACCGGTTTCCAGCGGCTTCGGGTTTGTTGACCTGATCATTCCTGGCATCCACAAAGCGCACGGATTGGCGCTACTGCAACGTCAGTGGCAGATTGCCGACAATGAAGTAGTGGCCGTCGGTGACAGCGGTAACGATATTGAGATGGTGGCACACGCCGGTTATGGCTTTGCGATGGCGAATGCGCAACCCGCCGTGAAGCAGGTAGCGCAATATCACACCGAGAGTAACAACCATGAAGGCGCGCTGAATGTGATTGAACGGGTGTTAAGCGGTCAGGTCGGTTAAACGCAGGGGGCGCCCCCTGAGAGATCCCAGAAATGTTTTCTAGCTGAATGCGCAGCACACGGGCTGGGGCCAGTTTGAGCACGCCGGATCGGCAAAAGACGCATCCCTGCGGGCCTCGGCACGCGGCGCCCGGCGGCGCCACGTCCGGCTTACCTCAAACTGGCCCCATCCCCTAAACATTCGTTCCCGCTGTGGGTTTTAAAAACAGCCACGCAAATGCCAGCAGGTGAAGGAGGAAGGGCTGATTGCAGCAGGCTGCCGGCCAGGGAAGGCCGGCCGCCAGGCCACAGGGACGTGTTTATGCCGGTGCAGCAAGCAGCCCTTCCTCCGGGAACCGGTTAACAGGCTGCCCGCAATAACGCCCTGGTCATTTTTCTCGGGAGCACTCAGGGGGCTGACCGAAACAGAGAGTCAGGCCTTACAGGAACAGGCGATCGAGGGAATCCTGCTGTACTTGCTGATACAGCGTAAACTCATCGAGCACCTGAGCCCCCAGCGCCTGCTCAAACGCCGCCTGGCTGGGGTTACCGCTGCTGATACTGCTCGTGTCGCTCCCCAGATTCGACTGAAAAATCCCGGCCGCACTGACCGGTAGAAAATCTTCGTAGATAATCGGTTCGGCAATGACCGCACCCCGGGCAATCTGGCTCTCCAGATCGTCACCCGGTAATGCGGCTATTTCCGGATGACGACGATAACGGTAAAAAGCCAGCTGCTGCTGACGCAACTGGTCAGCATCATCCGGGAAGGCGTTAAATACCGCGCTCAAATGACGCTGATGACTGTCGTTATCCCCGTGTTTTTCCGCTGAGGCTTCACGCAGCAGGCGATCATACAGCTCGCGCCCCTTGCGCGTCAGCGCCACGCCGCGCTGCTCAATTTCCCCAAAACGGGCAGTATGCGTACCCGCCGTCTGGTCGGTAAAATCAATCGCTTCATTCAGCGCTTTAAAACTGGTTTGCCGCAGCAGGATCGGACAATGTCGTGCAGGCGGGCCTTCGATGGTCTCTTTCGGCGTGATGCCATATTCCGGCATCAGCTGCTGTACAAGGTCGATATCCAGCGTGCGCGGCGTCAGATGGTTGATATGCGGCCCACGGAAACACACCACATCGGCGATCAGACGATGCTGTGCCAGCAACGTGTTATAGGTACGGAGGTCGACCGAAGCCTGATGATGCCAGCGGAAAGTTTCCAGCGCTTCCTGCACAAATTCGTCCGCCTGCGCATCGTCCAGACCGCCCTGCTGCTGCCATCGCGTCAGCAATTCGCGTAGCCGCGACGTGAAGATATCGCGCCGGGCCAGAATCTCACTCACCTGCTGGCGCAACGCCGGATCCTCAATCAACTCCAGCCGCAGCAGTGAGGTAAACACGCGAAACGGATTGATTTGCAGTGCCTCTTCCGTCACCGGGCGAAACGCGGTGGAGTGCACCGGCACCCCGGCCGCCGTGAGATCGTAATACCCCACCGCCGACATCCCCATCACGGCAAACAGCTGCCGCAGAGTGGCCAGCTCCTGCGCCGTCCCCACGCGAATGGCGCCGTGGCGTTCCACGCTCAGGCGATTCACTTCCTGGGGCCACTGATCTGCATTCAATGCGCCAGGATGCTGCGCCAATGCCTGCTGATTCACCTCGCGCACCAGCTGCAACAGCGTGCCATATTGAGGAACTTCCTTTTGATACATCGCCGACATCGCTTTGGAAAAGCGGTCACGAATACGGTCTGCGCTGATAACTCTGTGACTCATTGCGGCTCTCCTGAGTGTCCTGTTCACCATCCCACAGGAAGGATAGCGATGGCTCCGGTGGCTAAGTGTTAGTTTCATCACAGATTGTAGACAGAGAATGAAAATGTCATTGCAGCCGCAGCCATAATTGAGACAAAATCTTCTTATTACGAAATATTTCATACCGTATTTCGTTAACAAACACTCTGGATTGTTACTGTTTGCCCGCTAACGGGCTGGCAGGCAAAACCTGAAGCGTTTTTCTTCTTGCTGAAAAAGCGGAAAGAAAAGCTATTCAGGTTTTTTTTTGCCTTCAGAAAAGTTGGCAGCAAGAAAATATAAGAGGAATGGTATTCATAAAAGAAAAAAAATAAAAACAAATCGTTGATTTAAAGAGTGTTGTCTGCTTTCGCACCCACTCTCAATTTTATGCCCGTTAGCGGTACGACTGGCAGGGATTCCGCATGCCTTTTATTTATCATGCAACACCTGGGAAACTAAAAAAATGAAAAAACACTCATTAAAAATAATAGCCGTTCTTATTACTTCTGCACTGTTTCCAAACCATGTTCTTGCCGCTAAATTAACGCTGGAACAGCGTCTGGAATTACTGGAAAAAGAGTTACAGCGAACCCAAACGGAATTCAGCGAATATAAAGCACAGCATGAGCAGCCCGCTATGGCTAAACGTGCGGCGCCCGCCAGCACGCCGAATGCCGCCCCTGTCGCGGTCAGCGCCAGCTCTACGGTTGACGTCGCCAGCACCTCTGCGGGTGGCGAAAGTAGCCAGCCAGTCACTCTGAAAGACATCAGCCAGTATGTGAAAGATGATATCGGCTTCACCTACTCCGGCTACCTGCGCAGCGGCTGGGCAACCGGCAACAACGGCTCCCCACAGTCCTATGCTATCGGCTCCGTCGGGCGCTTTGGTAATGAGCACAGCGGCTGGTTTGACTTACTGCTGAAACAGCGCGTGTATAACCAGAATGGAAAAACCGCCGAAGCCATTGTCAAACTGGATGGTAACGTCAGCCAGCAGTATGGTTCCGGCTGGTTTGGCGATAACACCGGCAATGAAAACCTGCTGCAGTTCTCCGATATCTACCTGACCACCAAAGGTTTCCTGCCGTTTGCGCCCGAAGCTGACTTCTGGGTGGGTAAACATACCCTGCCGGTCTATGAAATCCAGATGCTCGACTGGAAAAGCGTGCGCACCGACGTCGGCGGCGGCGTAGGTATTGAAAACCTGGCGGCCGGACCGGGCAAGGTTGATCTGTCACTGACCCGTGAAGATATCGACGTTTACTCGCGCGATCTCGCCAATAAGACGCAAATGAATACCAACTCTGTCGAGGTCCGCTACAAAGATCTGCCACTGTGGGATAGCGCAACGCTGACCATGATGGGTAAATATTCGATGGCGAATAAAACCGACGAGCAGAAAAACAATGAAGACAGCAACAGCTTCTATACGCTGAAAGACGCATGGCTGGCCACCGCCATCGTGCGCCAGCAGCTCTACAACAAAGGCTTTAACGACTTCAGCCTGCAGGCCGGTAACAACTCCTTCGCCAGCAGCTTCGCCAATTACAACGGTGCAAGCTCCAATGTCAGCTATAACGGCTACTATTATGGCGACCACACTAACGGCACCGCGTTCCGCGCCATCTCCCAGGGTGAAATGTACCTGAGCGATAAGATCATTATGGCGAATGCGCTGGTCTACTCACGCGGTAACGATGTCTACAGCTACGAAAGTGGTTCACACAGCGATTTCGAAAGCCTGCGTACCGTGGTGCGCCCGGCCTGGATCTGGGACAGCTACAATCAGACCGGTGTGGAACTGGGCTGGTTTACTCAGACCAACAAAACGCAGTCAGGTGAGAATCTGAAAGAATCTGGCTATAAAACGACGCTGTATCACGCGCTGAAAGTCGATACCAGCATCCTGAACTCACGCCCGGAGATCCGTTTCTACGGTACGTATTTGCATGTACTGGATAATGAGCTGTCAAATTACAGCTTCCAGGACAGCAAAAACGATCAGTTCACGCTGGGCGTTCAGGCGGAAGTCTGGTGGTAATCTGCCCCTGATTTTCTTAACCGATAAGGAAGTAACTGATGAAGAAGTCTGCCGTTGCACTGCTGCTCTCAGGCCTGGTACTGGGGGCATCGCTCCCGGCCTTTTCCGCGACGCTGCCCGCTGATTTCCCTGTATTCCCGCCGCAGGACCGGGCGGTGAATCAGTACGTGACCCAGGTGAATGCTGACCACAGCATCACCTTCCGGTTGTTCGCACCGCAGGCGCAAAAAGTCTCGGTGTTTACCGGGGCCACGCCGGATAGCTATGTCTCGCATCCGATGGTGAAGGACGCCAGCGGGGTCTGGAGTTTCCGCTCAGCGGTGCAGGCACCGAATCTGTATGAGTACTTCTTCAGTGTTGATGGTTTCCGCAGTATCGATACCGGTACGGCGTATGCCAAACCCCAGCGCCAGGTGAACACCAGCCTGATCCTGGTGCCGGGCAGCATTCTCGATGTGCGCAATGTGCCTCATGGTGAACTGCGTACGCTGACTTATCACTCACCCCAGTTGAAGCGCGAGCGTCAGGTCGCGGTCTGGACACCGCCGGGTTACGACGGAAAAGGCGCCCCGCTACCGGTGCTCTATTTTTATCATGGCTTTGGTGACAGTCTGCGCTCGGCCATCGATCAGGGCCGTGTGCCGGAAATGATGGATAACCTGCTGGCAGAGGGAAAAATCAAACCGATGCTGGTGGTGATCCCGGATACCGAAACCGATACCGCCACCACCACGCCGGAAGAGTACGTGCCGCAGGAGCGCCGTAAGCTGTTCTACCCGCTGAATGCGGCGGCGGCTGACCGTGAACTGATCCACGATATTATCCCGCTGATAAACCAGCGTTTTAATGTCCGTCATGATGCGAACGGACGCGCACTGGCGGGCCTGTCGCAGGGAGGATATCAGGCGCTGGTGTCGGGTCTCAGTCATCTGGACAGTTTCAGTGCGCTGGCGACTCTTAGCGGTGTGAGCACCACCACTGTTCCGAATGACAAGGTGGCGGCACAGCTGGAAAAACCGGATCAGATTAACCGTCAGTTGAAAAACTTTACCGTTGTGGTTGGCGAGAATGACACCATTACCGGTAAAGATATCGCCGGGCTGAAGCAAACGCTTGAAGAGAAAGGGGTGAAGTTCGATTATCACGCCTGGCCGAAGCTGGGGCACGAAATGGATGTCTGGCGACCGGCCTACGCGGAGTTTGTCCAGAAACTGTTCCGTTAAGCGGCTATCGCGTTTCTTTTCACAAACAGGGAGTGTTGCTTTATATTGCGCTTTCAGGCGGGTCACACCAGGGTGGCCCGCCTGAATGACTGAGGGGCAGAAGCATGTCACCACCACGTATTGGCGTCGGAGTCTTAATTTTCCGTGATGGCCAAGTATTACTGGGAAAGCGTAAAGGCAGCCACGGCGCAGGCGACTGGTCTGCACCCGGTGGGCACCTTGAATTTGGGGAAACACCGCAGCAGTGTGCGGAACGTGAAGCGCTGGAAGAGTGCGGACTAGTCATTGGTGACTGTGTCACCGGACCGTTTACCAACGATATTTTTCCGGCAGAACAGAAGCACTATGTCACGCTGTTTATGCTGGCTTACCACGCCACTGGCACACCGGAATGTCGCGAACCGGACAAATGTGAAGGCTGGCAGTGGTGCGATCCGGCGGCACTGCCGCAGCCGCTGTTCGCCCCACTAAGTTCATTACTGAAACAGGTTGATCTGGTCACCCTCAGCCGCGGGCATTAACGTTCCATTCGTTCAGCCAGCCAGTCCGCATCCAGCAGGCGTGCGGCGGCCGCGTCGAGATAGAGCGTGCAGTTGGCATGGCGCTGCAATACAGAAGCAGGCAACGCTTCCACGGGGGGCTCCATCAGCATCCGCCGGACTATCTCGGCTTTATTCTCACCGTTGATCAGCACCCTGATATGCCTCGCCTGCATAATAGTGTGAATGCCAAAGCTCAGGTAGCTGTCGGGAACATTTTCCTCCGATCCCACTTCCTGCACTAAAGCCGCCATCAGTACACCGTGGCAGCGATCGACCTCAATTTCACGCGTCAGCGTGTCGAACGGCGTGCCCGGCAGGTTCGCGGCAATATGTCCATCCTGCCCCACCCCCAGCAGCAGCAGATCCAGCCCGCCGTCAGCGGCAATCGCGGCATCCTGCTGCGCAACGTTGGCCAGGGTTAACGGATGGATGCGTTGTAGCGGGATGCCCGCCGGGGTCAGCAGATGTCGGTCAATATGCTGATAAATCACCCCTGGCTGCTGCTCACGACCGCGCAGCGGAACATCATCCTGCAGATAATAGTGCACCTGCTGTCCGGCGTTTTCTGCCTGTAACCGTGCGACCAGATGCTGATACAGCCGCAGCGGCGATGAACCGCCTGTCGGGGCGAAATTACAACGTCCTCCCTGATTCAGCTCAGTAAAAATATCTGCCGCGGCCTGCTGGCTCAGGGCTTCATGATCGTCGAATAACCGTATTTTCATTTTTTCATTCCCTTGTTACGGACCGGATGACAATAAGATGAATGCTTCTGATAACCACTGCAACAATAATAACTAAAGGGATAATTCTCTTGGGTTTTTATCGCTAAAAAGTCCGAGAAATCAGTAGTAGAGCGCGCAACGGCATCGTACAGTGAATAACCTGCTTTTCTGCCAACGAGACCCTGATGAATCCTCTTGCTTCCCTGCTTAACCTGAGTGCTCACCCGATTACCGATGCCGGTTACACAGCAACATGCCAGCAGCAGCTAGCTGCCAGCGGCGCGCTGGTACTGCGAGGTTTTTTAACCCCTGCCGCGCTGGCCGCAATCAAGCAGGAAGGGGACGATAACCAGCATCTGGCGTTTTATGCCAGCAGCCAGCATAACGTCTATTTGCAGAAACCGGACGATGCCTTTGCCGCCGATCACCCGCGTAACCGCCAGGTGGTTTCCTCGAAAGGCTGTATTACCGATGAAGAGATCCCGGCGGCCTCGGCCCTGCGTACGTTGTACGACTCGGACGCGTTCAAGGCGTTTCTATGCGGCGTGCTGCAAGAGCAACAGTTGTTCCCGTATGCCGACAACCTGTCGTCGATTAACCTGCACTATGCACATGCCGGGCAGGAGCTGGGCTGGCACTTTGACAACTCCTCCTTCGCTATCACACTGCTGATTCAGAAACCCGAAGCGGGCGGGGTATTTGAATACGTCAGCCATCTGCGTAATGCGGAAGCCGGAGAGATGAACTACAGCGGTGTGGGTGCCGTGCTGGACGGTGAGCATCCGGTAGAGAAACTGGCCATTGAGCCGGGGGATCTGGTGCTGTTCAGGGGGCGGAATGCCCTGCACCGCGTGACGCCAACGGAAGGAGATACGACACGTATGCTGGTGGTGCTGGCGTACAATGCCCAGCCGGATGTGTCGTTGTCAGAAAGCGCCCGCATGACCTTCTACGGGCGCCTGTGATCTCACTGCTGTAATGCTTCCCAGCCGCGCTGGAAAATCTGTCGGGTGCGCATTGCAACCAGCGCCCGCCAGTCCGGATCGGCCGGGTAAAACCCTTCAAACAGCTGCTGTTTCACCTGTAATGCCTGCTCGCTGTCCAGGTCACCGTACAGATGCAGCCAGTGGTCGTCGCGCACGCGACGGTGCATATCACGACCGTCGTAAGTTCCGCACTCCACCACCAGTTGAAGCAGTTCAGTCTCCGGCAGCTGATCCAGCATAAACTGTGACAAATAACCGGTGGCTGTGGCGGTCACACCGGTGTCACTCTCCCCACTGTCCCCGGTGATGATCACCGTCAGCCACTCGCCAAACAGACGTTTCGCTTCATCGAGCGCCGGGTAAGGGCGCTGCGCAATCGCCAGCAGCATGGGATGGCCGTAAGCCCCGGCCCCGGTATGCAGATCGAAGCTGATAATACGCCGTGCCATTTGCAGATGATTGGCGATAATCTGCCGCAGGATCTGCTGAGACCAGCTGGCCTCGCTGCCGCCGTAAAAGATGCCGTCAGCAAACTGATACTGCCCGGCTTCCACAATACGTTTTACGCCACCCCAGCCGATCTCCGCGCACTTCAGTGCCATCTGCACATCGGCTGCCGCACGCTCTGATCCGTCCAGGTCACGGCAGGTATAAATACTGTGCAGCGCCGGGTACGCCGGATTGGGCGGTACCGCTCCCGAGAAGTCGATAAAGTTACGGTTCAGGTCGGCGTTGTCTTCATTCACCCGCCGCAGCCAGGCGGTACCCCACGGATTGATCAGATGCACCAGCACCAGCGCGACATCCTGCGGCAGGGTGCTGCCATCCAGCGCTTCCAGCCAGGCGATCTGGCTGTCGGAGCCGTAATACCCTTCCACGCCGTGGGTGCCAGAAACCACCAGCATCAACTGCGGGGCATCCGCGCGGCCAATCACCGCCACATCGGTCGACAGCGGCTCGCCCTGCGGGCCGCTCAGCGGGTGTGGGTAGCAGGTAACAGCGCCTCCCAGCGCCCCCACTGCTGCCAGAAAGCGTGCGCGCTGCTGGCGAAAGTCAGGCAGTGTCGTTAACGTCATCGCTTACTCCGGGCGGTGATAAACATCAAAGCTGAAATACTGCTTCGCCAGACGATCGTAGGTGCCATTTTTGTGCAGTTCAGCCATCGCTTCATTAATTTTGGCAATGCGCGCACCGTCATCTTTACGCAAGCCGATCCCGACACCTTCACCGAAGTATTTTGGGTCATACAGCGGTTTCCCGGCGATATGATACTCCGCACCCTGCGGCGTTTTCAGGAAGCCGGACTCAGCCGCTGCTGCACTGGTGAAAGTGGCATCAAGACGCCCTGACGCCAGGTCCGGATAAATTTCCGACTGGTTTGGATAGCTCACCACCTGAACACCCTGGCTGCCCCAGACGCTTTTCGCAAAGCCTTCCTGCGTGGTGCCCTGCGCCACGCCAACGGTCTTGCCTTTCAGCGATGCCAGTTCCGGCATCAGCTTGCTGTCTTTACGTGTCAGCAACGCGCTCGGGGTGTTATAGAGCATGTCGGTGAACGCCACCTGCTCACGACGTTTTTCAGTCATCGCCATGGCTGACAGGATGGCATCAAACTTGCGCGCCTGTAACGCCGGGATAATGCCGTCATAACCGGTCTGTACCCAGACACATTTCACTTTCATCTGCTGGCAGATGGCGTTACCCATATCTATATCAAATCCCTGCAGCGATCCGTCAGCAGCCTTGGATTCAAAGGGGGGGAACGTCGGGTCAACGCCAAAACGCAGCTCTTCTGCGGCCAGGGCAGAAGCACTAAACCCCGCCAGCAAAGCCAGCGCGGTCAGGGTCAGTTTTTTCATTTCAGGATCTCCGGGATCATCATGCGGGTTATCCCCAAGTAATAGCATGATTTTTCATGGAGAAATAAGGCTTTTGTCTTATGGCAGGCGGGGGTTAATAAGCCAGTTTTATAATACGAGGTGTTGTCGGGTAAACGTCGATGAGGGTGGCCGGGCGGCCACCCTCTGATCTCAGCTGCGTGGGTACAACTCAAGCAGACGGCGCGTCACACCGTTAGTCCAGCCGAAGCCGTCCTGCAACGGGTATTCACCACCGCCACCGAGCAGCGCGGCATCACCGCTGATGTTGTATTTCTCCACCAGCTTGTGATGCTGCTGCCAGGTGGTATCGACGGTCGTCAGCCAACGGGTGGCAATCTCCTTCGCCAGCTCTTCTTCGCCATAACTGCTGAAGCCTTTTACCGCCAGCCACTGCATAGGTGCCCAGCCATTCGGGCTGTCCCACTGCTCACCCGTCACTTCCATGCTGCACAGCATACCGCCCGGTGCCAGCAGATAGTCACGCACCGCTTTCGCCGTACGCGTGGCCTGCTCATAGCTGGACATTCCCACATACACCGGGGTGACCGCCGCGGCGGAGAACGCGGCTTTCTCCCCTTCACGCCAGTTGTAATCCCGGTACAGGCCGGTTTCCTCTTCCCACAGATACTTATCTACGACCTCACGGCGACGCAGCGCCAGCTGCTGGTAGCGGTCTGCGGTCTCCTGCTCGCCTTTGCTGGCCGACAATCGGGCGATGGTGGTTTCCAGCTTGTAGAGGAACGCATTCAGGTCGATCGGCACAATACTGGTGGTCTGGATGCTTTCCAGACGGCCTGGCTCAGCCAGCCAGCGCGAGGTAAAGTCCCAACCGGATGCCGCGCCGGCACGCAGGTCACGGTACACTTCGCTGGACGGACGCGATGACTGGCGTGCCGTTTCCACGTCTTCCAGCCAGGACTCGTCACGCGGCGTATCACGGTCATCCCAGTAACGGTTCAGCACCGAACCATCGGGCAGCATCACCACGTGGCGATACGCCTGATTCGGGGAGAGATCGTCCTGGCCATCCATCCAGAACGCATACTCGCTTTTCAACTGCGGCAGGTAATGCTGTGCTTCATGGATATCATTCTTTTCGAACAACTCCACCATCATGGCAAACACCGGCGGCTGCGAACGGCTGAGGTAATAAGTACGGTTACCGTTAGGAATATGGCCGTATTTATCAATCATCCACGCAAAGTTGTCGGCCATGTTATGCATCAGATCGCCACGCCCGGCGGCGGCAAAGCCCAGCATGCTGAAATAGGAATCCCAGTAGTAGGTTTCACCAAATCGCCCGCCCGGCACCACATAGGGTTTCGGCAGCGGCAGCAGCGATGAAAACTCGCAATGCTTTTCCGGCTGGCGGGTTAATACCGGCCACAGCGCATCAATATGTTGTTCGATGCTGTTTTCCGGGTCGGAAACATAGCGGCTGTCATGGACACGTGGCAGCTCGAAATTTTCCAGCACGAATTCCAGCAGGTTAAAATCATCCCGCTCACGCGCCATATAATAACGAAAGAGAATACGTTCCGGTTCAAACCTTGGCGCACAGTCAGCAAAGGTTTTACTGTCGGAAAAAATACGCGACATCTGCACCACTTCGAACAGCTCCTGATAGCGGTCTGAAGGGGTGAGAATATCGGACGCGGGTAGCCCACGGATCGGCTCCGGCTGAGGCTCGACCGCGGAATCAGGCCCAGCCTCATAATCATCGTACCAGGCTTCATATTCAGTAGGGTT
Organism: Erwinia sp. MYb416; assembly: GCF_037479575.1. NCBI lineage: Bacteria > Pseudomonadati > Pseudomonadota > Gammaproteobacteria > Enterobacterales > Erwiniaceae > Erwinia > Erwinia sp. MYb416. Next base: position 88,488 of record NZ_JBBGYT010000441.1, on the reverse strand, counting down.
ATTGTCAATCATCGCTTCATTTTGGTTGAAAGTGATAAGAACCTCCTGATGCCTAAATATTATGGCAAAGTCGCTGGTGGATTAAGAGACTTATTATAGTACCGTAGTCTCAGCACGCAACCCGATGTTTCCATTACTCTTAATGAAGAAATATTTCAAAAAATAAACAGAAAGAAAAATAAGCCAAATTCATTGACAATAAAAATGAAAATTGCCGTTTCCCCTTCATTTCTGACTGCCTATTTATTTTTTAAAATAGTGTTCATTAATCGCTAAATTACAGCAGCTTAACGACGCTGGTGGCCAAAAAAGGCAAAAATGATTTCTCTGGCGTTTTTAACAGTATTCTTCAACGCTTACAGAAGATTAGCGTATTTTTCCGCTTACCCATGATGTGTGGCTGTGCCTGTTGAGCCCGCGCTGCAATGTTACGGGCTTGTAAAAGTTAAGTATGGGGGCATTTTTTGTCTAATTCAGACAATACCCAGAGAGAGCCCTGATGGAAAATGCTTTATCCACGGTGACTGCACACGCTCGCACGCAGTGGATAGATCGGCTGGAGGCCGTTGCGGTGTTTATCCCACTCAACGGCCGCTTTCGCCTGAAACCCGGGGTTCGGGGAGCTTGTACTGAATCGCTGACAGGCCTCGTCACAGGAATATTTCCCGACTGTGATTTACTTCTCATTGCCGGGAAAATAAACTATTGCACCTTCGTAATTTGACGAAAAGAACAGACCCGGCGCCCTCAGGCTGAGGGTGATAACCAGAAAGGATTATGTAATGACGCTTCAACTCTGGCTGGCGTATACCGGTGTGATTGCCGCACTGATTGCCATCCCCGGCCCTTCGGCCCTGATCAGCATGACCCACGGACTGCGCTATGGCCGTAAACAGGCACTGGCAACGGTGACGGGCGGCGTGCTGGCCGCCATGATGCTGATGACCGCTTCTGCGCTGGGGCTGGGTGCCATCCTGGCGGCGTCTACCACCGCCTTTACCGTGCTAAAAGTGGTCGGTGCCGCGTATCTGATCTGGCTGGGCATTGCGGCCTGGCGTGATAACAGCGAGCCTGCTGCGGTGAATGCCGTGGAGCTGGAAGAGGCGCCGGGCGCATTACGCCTGTTCCGCAAAGGCTTTATGGTCGGTATCAGTAACCCGAAAGATCTGCTGTTCTTCGCGGCACTGTTCCCGAACTTTGTTGATGCCAGCCAGCCACATGCTGCGCAGTTTGCCACGCTGGCCATCACCTGGGCGGTGCTGGATCTCAGCATTATGTTCAGCTATGCCTGCGCCGGACGCCGCCTGTCAGGGGTGTTCTCCAATGCACGTCGTCTGCGCATCCTCAACCGTTCTACCGGCAGCCTGTTTGTCTTTGCCGGTGGCGCGCTGGCGATTTCAGCGAAATAATCCTGCCAGCTCCCGGGTGAAGCCGCTGTGCAGGCTTCGCCCGTTGCTCTGCTCCGTTACCCTGTACGAATGCGCCCACTGGCGCGCGCATAGGCAAACAACCCGCCCGCATCAATGATATTCGCCAGCTCCCCCACCGGATCAATCGCCAGCTGTTCGCCCGTTGCCAGCACGGTCACCGTCTGACTGCGGGTATCAATACTCACCCGGTCGCCAGTTTGCAGCTGCTGATACAGCGCTGCGGTGGTCGCAACGGGCAGCAACTCTCCGGTCGCGACACAGTTGCGGAAAAAGATGCGCGCATAAGACCGGGCAATCACGGCCTGCACCCCGGCGGCCCCCAGCGCCATCACGGCATGCTCACGCGATGAACCACAGCCAAAATTTTTCCTCGCCACAATAATCGGGTAAGCCGAGCGCCCACTCTGCACATCGATAAACGGTAGTGCGCCTTCCGGCAGACCGCACATCGCCAGTGAGGCCAGCTGGGCATAGCCCTCCGGCGTCGAAGGATTCACTTTGAGATACTCGGCAGTCAGAATCTGGTCGGTATCAATATTGTCGCCCAGCACGTATACCGCGCCGCTGATGATCGATTCCATGCTTACACTCCGAATTCAACAGGGTTGGTGATCATGCCGGTCACCGCCGCCGCCGCCACAGCATAAGGGGAGGCCAGATAGATAGTGGCGCGCTTGTGCCCCATGCGGCCAACAAAGTTACGGTTGGTGGTGGAGATCACTGAAATCGGCTGATGCACGCGACCAAAGGTATCGGCCGGGCCGCCGCAACAGGCCGCGCAGCCCGCTTCTGACGACAGCTGCACGCCGGCATCGGTGAGGATCTGATACACCGACTGCCCTGCAATTTGCGTGGTGATCAGGCGATGAAACACCTCTTTAGTGGCCGGAACGGCAAAGGTCGGGATCGCTACTTTACGCCCCTTCATCACCTGTGCAGCAGCGACAAAGTCCGCCAGCTTGCCGCCCGTACAGGAACCAATATAGGCCTGAGAGATGGCGACATTTTTCAGCGTATCAATCGACACCACGTTATCCGGTGAGTGCGGTTTTGCCACCAGCGGCTGCATGGACGTCACATCGAACTCGACCACCCGGCTATAGTCCGCATCCGCATCGGCCGTCACCACACTAAAGGGGATATCGGTGCGTTCCGCCAGATAAGCCAGCGTGGCTGCGTTCGGCACCATAATGCCGTTCTTTCCACCGCACTCCACGACCATATTGCACATCGTCATACGCTCTTCCACCGACAGGGCATCAATGACACTGCCGCCGAACTCAATCGCTTCATAGGTTGCGCCTTCCACCGTCAGCTCAGCCAGCAGCGCCAGGATCAGGTCTTTTGCCTGCACATGCGCCGGCAGCGTGCCGTGATAGTTAACCCGGATGGTGGTGGGCACTTTCAGTGGGATTTCGCCGGTCCCCAGCGCATAGGCCGCATCGGTGATGCCCAGCCCGACAGCAAAACAACCAAAAGCTCCGGCGGTAACCGTATGGGAATCGGTGCCGAGTAACACCTCACCGGGCCGGGTATGCCCACCTTCGGCCAGGCCAATATGGCAAACGCCCTTATACTGTGGCGTACCAACATCGTAGAAGTATTTAATTTTCTGCTCCTGAGCGAACTCGCGCATCACACGAATATTGTGATTAGCCTGCGGGTCAGCCGAATAAACAAAGTGATCCGGAATCAGAATAAAACGGTCGGCATCCCATATTTTCGCCTGTTCACCAAATTCTTTTTTAAATACGCTGGCGACACCCGGCGTACAGGGATCGTGCGACATTAATATATCCACTTTTGCCCAGACTATTTCTCCAGGCGTAACGGTTTCCCGCCCGCTGGCACGAGCGAGTATTTTCTGACTGATTGTCTGCCCCATGCTATTTATCTCTGCGTGATATTTCGGCCATTGAAAGTAAATAAATTTTAATCACCTTACCGTTTTTCTCTGCGCGGTAAACGGGGAATATGCTAATATCCTCTATTGTTTCCGCCTCAGAACAATCCGGGATAATAATGAGCGATTTTGAAAACCTGCACGGGATGATTATTTTTGCCAAAGTGGTGGAAACGTTAAGCTATACCGAAGCCGCGAAAGCGCTGGGGCTGGCAAAATCCTCGGTGAGTAAAGAGATCTCGGCGCTGGAAGTGCGCCTCGGGGCAAAACTGTTGCAACGCACCACCCGGCGGATTCAGGTCACCGAAGTCGGGATGACGTACTATCACTACTGTTACCGCATCCTGCATGAGGTGAAAAGCGCCGATCTTTTTATCCGCCAGTTCCACGAAGAGCCGACCGGCAGCCTGCGCGTGGTGGCCCCGGTCACCTTTGGCTGTCAGTGTATTGTTCCGGCGCTGAACAGTTTTGTCGCCAGCAATATCCACGTCAGTGTCGATCTCGACCTGACCGATCGCGCGGTCAATCTGGAGGATGATGGCTGTGATATCGCCATTGCCATCACGCGCGAATTACCCGACCACCGCCATTATCGTCCGCTGATGGACATCGCCTGGGGGCTGTATGCTGCCCCGGATTACCTGAAAAATATCGCTCCTATTGCCAGCCCGGACGATCTGCCGCGCCATGACTTTATTCTTTTTCGCGGCCCAGCCCATACGATTTCATTACCGTTCCGTAAAGAGAAGCAGAAGAAAGACATTGAAGTCCGCAGCCGTTTTCGCGCTAATAACAGCATCGCTTTATTAAACTCAGCCGTGGCACAAACCGGCATCGCCTATCTGCCTAATTATATTGCACAGGAAGCGGTTTCCCGTGGGGAACTGGTGCAGTTATTACCCGACTGGGAAATGGATATTTATAAGTCATACGTTCTGGTGAAAAGTGATAATTTTATTTCACCGCGCGTGAGACTGTTTATTGAGGATTTGCAGAAGGCGTTAAAGAAATAACAATAGCAGACGGAAAGCAATAGAATATACCGAGGATATTATTTTACCCTAAATAATTGGCGTTACAGCAAGGCGGCAAGCTTGCTTATCCCCAGGAGCATAGATAACTATGTGACTGGGGTAAGTGAGCGCCGCCAACGCTGCTGTAGCGTCAAGTATGACGGATAAATTACCCTAAATAATTGGCGTTATAGCAAGGCGGCGAATGTGTTAATCCCCGGGAGCTTACTGGAGTAAGTGACCGGGGTGAGCACATGAAGCCAACGCTGCTGTAGCGTCAAGTATGACGGATAAATTACCCTAAATAATTGGCGTTATAGCAAGGCGGCGAATGCGTGAATCCCCGGGAGCTTACTGGAGTAAGTGACCGGGGTGAGCACATGAAGCCAACGCTGCTGTAGCGTCAATTATGACGGGTAAAATTAATAATAGTTGCCGTGACGGTAATCCCAGGTAGTAAAGATGTCAGACATGATCGACATAATCTTATCCACATCCAGACCTTTACGGATCAGCACCGGGCATGGCGTGATGTTACGCTCGCCTTTCTGCTCTGGCACCAGTTTGCCGTTATCGTCAACCATCGCGACCATCACACCCTGCTCGTAGCGAGTCTTTTCAGACTCGTTTGGCTGGATGGATTTCACGTAGTCGTTGGCAGCAATAATCAGGTCTGCATGCGCTTCGATGCGCTCGCCAATGCCTTCTACCAGGCCACGGTTTCCTTTACCTGATGGGTTCGCGGAGCTGGCGAAGGAGAATTTACCGTGGTTTTCCCACAGCTCTTTCGCCAGATTCTCGCCAGGTACGCCAAACTTAATCACAAAGCAGCTGGTCTGGCGGCGGTCCATCATCAGCTCTTTAGAACCGTCATCCGGGATACGTGCCACCGCTTCTTCTTTCCACGGCAGGATGCAGCCCAGCAGAACATCCTGGTCCCAGTGCTGCTGATACAGCGCTTCGATTTCAGGGTTTAACTGGGCCAGTTCTTTCAGCTGTTCCAGAGAACCACACAGCACCACGCCTGGCTTGTTACGGTTACGCTGCTTGGCGTCAAACTTGCGCTCCAGACCTTTGGCATCAGACGTCATGATGATGTAGCCCACTTTGGTCGGGCAGACGATCATGCCGCCGTTAGCAGACAGGATCTTCACGGCTTCCGGCTGTAAGCCACCATTCCAGTTAACCACTTTATCGTTCATAACAGCACCTTTGCGTTCAGATTCGGTTCAAATTAAGTGGGTAATCACCCGTTGAAACCATCCTGCCACAGCCAGTTTTTAGCGCAACAATAAACATCAAAAAGCCATGATTGTTTCCCGGAGGAAACAACCGTTGCCTGTTAGCGTGGGATTAACTGCTCTGCTTTCAGCCGGTCAAACAGCTCAAAGAAGGCTTCGCGCGTTGGCTGATACCCATTGAACCCGGCTTTGCGGCTTTTGCTGACGTCGGTAAACACTTCCATCGGGCGACCGAGATCGGCATCGGTATGCCACCAGGAGGCCAGCTTGGTGACGTCGCTCTCTTTCAGGTTGTGCTGTTGGGCAATCTCCTGCCACTGCTGAGCGGCGTCGTTCATACGTCCTTCCAGCGGCTGCTCGCCGTTGAATGGCGCGGCTTCAAGACCAAAGTATCCGGCGATTTCGCCCCACATCCACTGCCAGCGGAACACATCACCGTTGACCACATTGTAGTCCTGGTTTTGCGCCGAAGGCGTGGTGGCGGCCCAAATCAGCTGGTCGGCCAGCAGGCGGGCATCCGTCATATCGCTAACGCCCTGCCACTGCGCCTGTGAACCCGGGAAGACAAACGGCTGACCGCTCGCTTTACACAACGTGGCGTACACCGCCAGCGTCTGCCCCATATTCATGGCATTACCCACCGCGAAACCAATCACCGTATGCGGGCGATGAACGCTCCAGGTGCAGCCATATTTTTCTGCGGCGGCAAAGACTTCATCTTCCTGCGCGTAGTAGAAGTTCTCTACCGGCTGACGTCCCTGCTCCTCACGGAACGGGGTCACCGGCACACTGCCTTTACCGTAGGCATCAAACGGACCCAGGTAGTGCTTCAGCCCGGTGATCAGCGCCACATGGCCCCCTTTCAGGGTGTCGCCCAGTGCATCCAGGACATGACGCACCATGCCACCGTTGACGCGGATATTCTCTTTCTCATTTTCCTGACGTGCCCAGGCGCTGAAGAACACCTTATCGACCACCACCTCTTTCAGTGCGGCCTGGACGGATGCGCTGTCCGTCAAATCGGCGGTCAGCGAAGTGACCCCGGCGGTGACCGGCGTGCGGCCGCGTGATAACCCATAAACCTGCCAACCCTGCGCCAGAAGGCGTTCTGCCAGGGCACTTCCGGTGACGCCGCTGACGCCGACAATCAAAGCTCGTTGTTGCATAATTTCTCTCCTGTTCAGTAATGCCTCCAGCTTAATAGAGAATTAAATTCTCATCTCAGGTATAAATTCACAGTATTCATGAACAGGAGGAACGAATGGCCTCATCTGAAGATCGCCTGAAAGGCATCACCGCCTTTGTTGCCACGGTGGAGAGCGGCAGTTTTACCGCCGCCGCCGAACGGCTGCATCTGACCAGTTCTGCCGTAAGTAAAAGCGTGGCACGGCTGGAAGCGCGCCTCGGTTCACGGCTGTTTGAGCGCACCACCCGCAGCCTGGCACTGACCGATGCCGGGCAGGCCTATTACGACACCTGTACCCGCGTGCTGGGGGAGCTGAGCGAAGCCGAATCGGTGCTGGCGGCTCAGCGTACCATTCCTGTGGGCCGTCTGCGCGTTGCCGTCCCCCATACCTTTGGCCGGCTGCATGTCATGCCGCTGCTCAATCACTTCTGCCAGCAGCACCCGGACATGCAGCTTAACCTGTCGTTCTCGGACCGTTTTGTTGACTTGTTTGAAGAGGGCGTGGATGTCGCGGTACGCATCGGCGGGCCAGGCAGTTATCCCCCTTCGCTGGCGGTGCGTTATCTCGGCTGCGAGCAGTTGATCTTTTGCGCCTCGCCTGACTATCTGGCGCAGCACGGTACACCGCAGTCGTTAGAGGCGCTGGAGCAGCACCGGACGATTGTGTATGACCGCATCGACGGCAGTACCAGCCCGTGGCATGTCACCTCGCCGGATGGCCGCATTACCACACGCACCGTGCCACACCGGATGGCGCTGGGGGATGGCGAAGCGCAGCGTTCAGCAGTGATGGCCGGGCTGGGCGTGGCACAGATGGCGACCTGGCTGATGGAAGAACAACTGGCACGCGGTGAGCTGGTGGGATTCCTGCCGGAACTGACGGTGCCGGGCCTGCCGCTGTATGTGGTGTGGCCACGCAGAAAACAGCTCACGCCGAAGGTCGATGCGCTGCTGAGTGCACTGGAGACGTTGAGGATTGGATAAAAGTGCCCTGAGGGATCCCATAACGCGTAGTGGCTGACCCTCTGTTTCGGTCAGCCAGTGACACGGCCCCCGCCAGTGGTGCACATCATCAGCACGGGTCGATCGGAAAAGATGATCGACCCCTACAGCATATGAATATCTGACCCGTAGTGGCCGACCTTCTTTTTCGGTCGGCCAGTGACACGAACCCGGACAGTGGTACACATCATCAGCACGGGTCGATCGGAAAAGATGATCGACCCCTACGACATATGAATATCTGACCCGTAGTGGCTGACTCTCTTTTTCGGTCAGCCAGTGACACAGCCCCCGCTTTTTATATTCGTATTACCCGTGAAAACCCAATTCAGCAGAGATCGCTTTCGCGGTGGCTACCACCGGGGCCATCAGTTTTTTCACCCCAATCTGCTGAAGTTTCGCCGTCGGCAGGGACACGGATACCGCATACGGCACCCGCTGCTGAATATCAAACACCGGAGCGGCAATACAGGAGACACCCAGCTCGTTCTCTTCGCGGTCCATCGCCGTCTGCTGCTGGCGAATATTTTTCAGCTCTTCCAGCATTTCCGGCAGCGTGATGATGGTGTTTTTTGTCAGGGGCTGAATGGTGTCCTGATGGCTCTGCCAGTAGTGCGCCGGATACTCTTCGCTGCCCCAGGCCATAAAGATTTTGCCCATCGCCGAACAGTACAACGGCATATGCTGGCCGATATAAGCACGGGTACGCATCATTCCGGTGGTCGGCTCCAGCTTATAAATCAGGATCACATGATCATCTTCCCGACTGGAGAAATTCACCGTTTCCCCTACCTCAAGATTGAGTTTTTCCAGATGCGGCGCCGCCACGTGGATCACATTGAGCGATGAAAGTGCCTTCTGCCCGACAGAGATAAATTTGGTGGTCAACCGGTAGCTGCCCGGCGACGGTGCCTGTGTCACATAGCCGCTGCTGTGCAGCCCCTGCAACAGTCGGTGCACGGTACTTTTGTTCATCCCGGAGAGCTCCGAGAGATGGGCCAGCGGGCAACCGTTAGGGTAGTTGCTTAAGAGTTCAATCAACTGAAGGCCACGAAACAGGCTCTGCGTCCCCAGCGGCTTGTCTTTCTTATCATCCTTCACGCTATCCGCTTTTACGCTCATCCACGCTTCCTCTAAGTTTCCCGCGCCCCGTCCGGGGAGTTGCCAGATGGTAACCCATGCATCCCGTACTGTGAATATGGAACGACGTTTCAGTGCATTTTATGAGGGACAAATCTGCCAAAAAACGCCCATCCAGAAGTGAGCTATTCATCACAATTCCACAACATCAAAAACAAAGTATTGTTTTTAAACAATAAATAAAACCGTCACATCTTTGCTTTCCGTTCCAACAGAGAATAGTATTTTTGAAACTTGATTTCGCATATTGAAATATTGCGGTGTTTTTTCTTGCTGTCGCCGCTGTTGATGCTCACCAGGAGTTGCAGGAGGCTGTAATGCAGCATACACCCGGTACACCGGTTCTTACGCTGAGCCATATCACCAAACGGTTCGGTGGCAATATTGCCGTCAACGATGTCAGTCTGGAGGTTTTCCCCGGCGAAGTGGTCGCCCTGTTGGGGGAAAACGGTGCCGGAAAATCCACCCTGATCAAAGTGCTGGCGGGCGTCTATGGTCGTGACAGCGGTGATATTCGCTTTCAAAACGCCAGTATCGCCTCTGCCGCCAGTTTAAAAACGGCCCGCCAGCAACCCATCGCCTTTATCCATCAGGATCTCGGGCTGATTGAGTGGATGACGGTGGCCGAAAATATGGCACTGGTGATGGGGTTTACCCGTCGTCTGGGGTTGATTGACTGGCGGGCGGTGCGCGAACGTTCACGTGCTGCGCTGGATGAAGTCGGCATCGCTCTGGACCCGGACGCCCGCGTGTTTGAGCTGTCGCGCACTGAGAAATCCCTGCTGGCGATTGCCCGCGCCGTGGCGGTCAATGCCGAAGTGCTGGTGCTGGATGAACCCACCGCCTCATTGCCCGCCAACGATGTGCGCCATCTGTTCAGCGTGATCAACCGCCTGAAAAGTAAAAAAGTCGGGATGATTTACGTCACCCACCGCCTGGATGAAGTGATTGAGATTGCCGACCGCGTCTGCGTGATGCGCGACGGCAAACGCGTGGCGGGCGGCATGACGGCGCAATATACCCTGCGCAACCTCGTCGAAATGATCGTCGGGGAAGCCATCGACGGCGATCAGCGCGAAGCGCTGCCTGAAGGGCAACCTCCAGTGCTGACGCTCAACCAGCTGCGCATTGATGAGGTCGGCCCGGTGTCCTTCAGCCTGCAACCCGGTGAAATGCTGGCACTGGCCGGGCTGCGCGGTGCCGGACAGGAAGAAATTGGCCGCCTGCTGTTCGGCCTGCGCCAGCGCAGCGGTGGCACCATGACGTTTCGCGATAAAGACTATCACGCCCAGTCACCACAGCAGGCCATGGCCGCGGGTGTCTCACTGGTGGCGGGCGACCGCACCGGAGAAAGCCTGGTGATGTCGATGAGCGTGCGTGAAAACCTGTTTCTTAACCCCTGTGCCAGCGGCCACCCGCTGCTGTCACGTTACGGTCGCCGGGCTGAAATCGGCGCCAGCTGGTGGAAAGTGCAGTTATTTGATGTACGTCCGAAAGACGTCAACCTGGATATCAGCGCCCTCTCCGGCGGTAACCAGCAAAAAGTCGTCATGGCACGCTGGATGCACCTCAATGCCCCGCTGCTGATCCTCGAAGACCCCACCGCAGGCGTCGATGTCGGCGCACGCGAAGAGATCTATCACCTGCTGAACAAAGCGCTGGCCGACGGCATTGCGGTGCTGGTGATTTCCAATGACTTTGAAGAGATCGCCCATATCTGCAACCGCGCACTGGTGTTTAACCGTGGTCAGGTGGTCGGCGAACTGAAAAATGACCAGGTCACGTTTGCCAACCTGCTCGAACTGGCTTCGGCCAGTCACGAAACCCCTGTCGCCACCGTCTGAATTGTCAACGCCACCCTTCGAAGGTGGCAGGAGAAGCTGTTATGTCCAAAACATCCGTGAAATCGACCGCGCTGGAACAGCGGGTCAGCCTTGGCGAGCATGGTGCCGCTGCATGGTCGATGCAAATCGTCACCCGCTACGGTCTGCTACTGCTGTGCATCCTGCTTACTCTGCTGTTTTCCGTGCTCTCGCCGTCATTCGCCAGCATGCTGACGTTGCAGGCGATCCTCGCCAGTAAAGCCAAAATCGCCCTGCTGGCACTGGCGGCCACCATCCCGATGATTGTCGGCAAAATCGACCTTAACGTCGGCTTTGGTATTGTGCTGTGGCATATCCTCGCCATCACCTTACAGGTGGAATATGGCTTCTCCTGGCAGATGGCGGTGCTGACCGTGCTGGCGATTTCCGCGCTCTACGGGCTGCTGAACGGCATTCTGGTAGCGCTGGCCGATATCGACAGCTTCGTTGCCACCCTCGGTTCCGGCACCGTGCTGTATGCCGTGGCACTGTGGCACTCCGGCGGCCGCCAGATTGTCGGCGATCTGCCGGATGCCTTCACCGCCCTGCACCATACCGAAATCTTCGGTATTCCGGTGGGTGCCTTCTACGTGCTGGCGGTAGCCATCATCCTGTGGCTGATCACCGAACACACCCCGCTCGGACGCTGCATGTATGCCGTCGGCGGCAACCCGGCAGCGGCACGGCTCAACGGTATTGCCGTCAACAAATTTACTATCGGTGCCTTTATCGCCTCCAGCGTACTGACCGGGTTTAGCGGGGTGCTGATCGCTGCTGAACAGGGTGTCGGCCAGGCCAGCGTGGGTATGGATTACCTGCTGCCCGCCCTGGTGGGCGCGTTCCTCGGCAGCACCACCATCCGTCCGGGCCGCGTCAACGTCTGGGGCACCGTGGTGGGGATTGCTATCCTGGCGATCGGCATCGCCGGTATCCAGCAGTTCGGCGGCGATTTCTGGGTAGAGCCGCTGTTTAACGGTGCCACTTTACTGCTCTCCATTACCCTCGCCGGTTACGCCCAGCGCCGCCGGATGCTGAACCAAAAGGCCGTGGTGCGCAGTCAAAGCACCCCGGCTACCACTCCTGACAATAACCAGAAAACCATCACTCCAGGGAGTACCCTATGAAACGTCATCTTCTTGCTCTGACCCTTGGCACCCTGCTGGCAGGTTCGCTGCCCGCCTGGGCCGACAGCTACCTCGATCAGGCCACCGCCGCCATTACTAAAGCCACGGCCAGCGTCACCGAGTGGGACGGCCCGACCACCGGGCCTGTCCTGCAAAAGAATAAGAAGGTGATTTTTATCGCCTCGGATATGAAAAATGGCGGCGTACAGGGCGTGCAGCAGGGGCTGAGTGAAGCCGCCGCTGCCGCAGGCTGGAAGCTGGAAACCCTCGACGGTGGCGGCTCGGTAAAAGACCAGTTGGCCGCGCTGAACCAGGCCATTGCTCAGCGCCCGGACGGCATCGTGATTGGCGGCTGGAATCCGAATGTTGCCAAAATTCCGCTGAAAAAAGCCCTTCAGCAAAAAATCGTGCTGATGGCCTGGCACGCGGAACCTCAGCCAGGGCCGATTGCTAAATACGGTGTGGTCGCCAACATCACTTCTGACTCCAACGAAGTGGCCCGCCTCGCCGCGCAGTATGCGGTGGTACAGTCCGGCGGCAAGGCACAGGTGCTGATCTTCACCGATTCGCTCTACCAAATCGCACTGGATAAGGCCAATGCGATGAAGCAGGAAATTGAGAAGTGCAGCGGCTGTAAAGTGGTGGAGTTTATCGATACGCCGCTGGCCGACACCGCCAACCGCATGCCCTCCATGACCTTCAGTCTGTTGCAGAAGTACGGCGATAAGTTCCAGTACGCGCTGGCAATCAACGATCTCTACTTTGACTTTATGGCCCCCGCGCTGAAAACCGCCGGTAAAGGCGGTAAAAATGCGCCGTTTAATATCTCCGCCGGGGACGGCTCAATCTCTGCCTTCCAGCGTATCCGCAGCGGTGACAGCCAGATCGGCACCGTGGCCGAGCCGCTGAAACTGCACGGCTGGCAGCTGCTGGATGAGTTTAACCGCGCCTTTGCCGGGCAGCCGCCGTCAGGTTACGTCACCCCCGCGCACCTGATCACCAAAGAAAATATTGGCAGTGACGGCGGTCCGCAGAACCATTACGACCCGCAGAACGACTATCAGGGACACTACAAAACCATCTGGGGCGTGAAGTAACGGAGGCGTTATGCAGACCGATAATCTCAGGCTGGAAACGCTCTGCTCCCCGGCGATATGGGCAGAGGGACCGGTGTGGCTGCCAGAGCAGGACGCCGTGGTGTTCAGCGATGTGAAAGGCAACCGCATGTTCCGCTGGCAGCGTAACGGTGAGGTGAGTCTCTGGCGTTCACCCTCGCACTATGCCAACGGCAACGCCCGCGATAATGAGGGCCGGGTGGTCAGCTGCGAGCATGGCCGCCGTGCTATCAGCCGTACCGAGCATGATGGCAGCGTCACACTGCTGGTGGAGAAGGTCGAGGGTAAACGCTTTAACTCGCCGAACGATGTGGTGGTGCGATCCGACGGAACGATCTGGTTCACCGATCCCCCTTACGGCATCGTCAGTGACGACGAGGGTTATCACGCGCACAGCCAGGTGATCGGCTGTTACCTCTACTGCTTCGACCCGGCCAGCGGACAACTGACTATCGCCGCCAGCGATCTGCAACGCCCCAACGGGCTGGCCTTTTCGCCCGACGAGCGTCTGTTGTATGCGGCGGATATGTCCATCGTCGACTTCCCGACGCTGGGCCGCCGTCAGCTGCGGGTCTATCCGGTCGAGGGACGGGAGCTGGGCGCTGGGCGGTGGTTTGCCGAGGTCGCCCCCGGTTTCCCGGATGGCTTCTGCGTGGATAACCGCGGCAACCTTTATTGCAGCTGCGCCGATGGGGTGATTATTTTCGACAGCCAGGGCCAGACGCGAGGCAAGATCCCCGTGCCGGAACGGGTGTCGAACTGCACCCTCGGCGGCCCGGACGGTAACGAGCTGTATATCACTGCGACCACCTCGCTGTACCGGGTGATCATCGGTTAACGGCCGGGCGAGGCATGCCTCGCCCCTACGG
>NZ_JBBGYT010000441.1:0-74503 GCF_037479575.1 Erwinia sp. MYb416 | reverse complement strand
CCTATCAGCTGGTATATATACCATCACCATAGGAGCGAGGCGCGCCTCGCCTAAGTCAAACGGGTCGGGCATGCCCGAGGCGGCCCGCCCCTGGGGTGACGGTGCCGGCGGTTTTTTAATATGTAGGGGTCAGGCATGCCTGACCCGGTTTCCCCACGCCTCAATTTCACCCAATGTGTTGGCGATCACATAACCCAACACTATTTTTATCTCACTGTTTTATAACGATTAAATTCCACTCCGTTTCTTTGACTTGTTCCCACCAGGCGCATAGGATTTATTTGGAACGATATTCCACATATTGAAATAAAGCCACCTCCGGGGAGAGACAGCAGTATGAGAATCAGCTATCAGCAGTTGAAACAAGAGTTCCTGCGGGTGTTACTGGCACGCGGCGTGGCGGCAGATAAAGCCGAAAGCTGCGCCACCCTGTTCGCCGACACCAGCGAGAACGGCGTTTACTCCCACGGGGTGAATCGTTTCCCCCGCTTTATCCAGCAGCTGGATGCCGGGCACATCGTGCCGCACGCCGAAGCGGAAAAAATCCTCTCGCTGGGCGCTATCGAACAGTGGGATGCCCACCGCGCCATCGGTAACCTCACCGCCCAAAGCATGATGGATCGCGCCATTGCGCTGGCCGACGACCACGGTATTGGGCTGGTGGCGCTGCGTAATGCCAACCACTGGATGCGCGGCGGCAGCTACGGCTGGCAGGCAGCGGAAAAAGGCTATATCGGCGTCTGCTGGACCAACTCCATCGCGGTGATGCCGCCGTGGGGGGCAAAAAACTGCGCCATCGGTACCAACCCGCTGATCGTCGCCGTGCCGGGTGAACCGATCACCATGGTCGATATGTCGATGTCGATGTTCTCCTACGGCATGCTGGAAGTGAATCGCCTGGCGGGCAAAACGCTGCCGGTCGACGGCGGTTTTGACAATGACGGGGAATACACCCGCGATCCCGCCACGATTGAAGAAAATCGCCGCATTTTACCCATGGGTTACTGGAAAGGGTCCGCCCTGTCCATCGTGCTGGATATGGTCGCCACCCTGCTCTCCAACGGTGCCTCCGTCACGGAAGTCACCGAAGACAACGGCGACGAATTCGGTATCTCCCAGGTGTTTATCGCCATTGACGTTGACCGTCTGATCGACGGCGCCACCCGCGACAGCAAGCTGGCACGCATCCGCGAGTCCATCACCGGAGCCGAGCGCGCCGATAGCCAGCAGGCCATCCGTCTGCCTGGCCATAAATTCCCCGGTATCCGTGCTGAGAACCAGCGCCTCGGCATTCCGGTGGATGAACGCGTCTGGGCACGCATCCAGGCACTGTAAGGGAGGAAACCGCATGATTTTTGGCCATATCAACAACACCGATGCCCACCACTATCCGCCGACGATTGCACACGCCATCGACTGGTTAGCCCGCCACGATCTGGCCAGCATGGCAGCCGGGCGCTATCAGGACGATCATACCGGCTGGCAGATACAGGTGCTGGATCTGCACACCGCTCCGCACGGCGATAACTACCCTGAGGCGCACCGCCGTTTTATCGATGTGCAGTACCTGGTGTCCGGTAATGAGCTGATGGGCGTAGCAACGGAGAAGTGTGAACCCGCTATCCACCAGCCCTATGACGACGAACGCGACATCATCTTTTACCAGGATGCCCCGCATGAAACCCTGGTGCTGATGCAGCCAGGCCATTTTGCGGTGTTCTTCCCGCAGGATATTCACCGTCCGAACTGTGCGGTGAATGCTCCCGAAGCCATTCGCAAGGTGGTGGTGAAGATCCCCACGGCCGATCTCGCTGACTAAAAGAGGATCACTATGAGCCTGACTTCCACATCGATCTCACGCGAAGGGATCCCTTCGCTGCGCTGGCTGCGGATCATTCCACCGATCCTGATCACCTGCATTATTTCCTATATGGACCGGGTCAATATCGCCTTCGCCATGCCCGG
Organism: Erwinia sp. MYb416; assembly: GCF_037479575.1. NCBI lineage: Bacteria > Pseudomonadati > Pseudomonadota > Gammaproteobacteria > Enterobacterales > Erwiniaceae > Erwinia > Erwinia sp. MYb416. The sequence goes on along the minus strand of NZ_JBBGYT010000441.1, from coordinate 72,538 downwards.
CGGGATGGACGCCGACCTCGGCATCAGCGCCTCGATGGCCGGGCTGGCTGGGGGGATCTTCTTTATCGGTTACCTGTTCTTGCAGGTGCCCGGCGGAAAGCTGGCGGTCTACGGCAACGGTAAACGCTTTATTGGCTGGTCGCTGCTGGCCTGGGCGGTGATCTCTCTGCTGACCGGGCTGGCGACGAATCAGTATCAACTGCTGGCGCTGCGCTTTGCGCTGGGGGTTTCCGAAGGTGGGATGTTGCCGGTGGTGCTGACCATGATCGGCAACTGGTTCCCCGATGCCGAACGCGGCCGTGCCAACGCCATTGTGATCATGTTTGTGCCGATCGCCGGGATCCTCACCGCCCCACTTTCCGGCTGGATCATTACCGCCTGGGACTGGCGCATGCTGTTCTTTGTGGAAGGCGTGCTGTCGCTGTTTGTCATGGGGCTGTGGCATTTCACCATCAGCAACCGCCCGCAAGAGGCGAAGTGGATCTCGCCCGCTGAAAAACAGTATCTGATCAAAACCCTGCACGACGAACAGCTGCTGATAAAAGGCAAAAACACCCGTAAAGCCTCGCTACGCCAGGTGATGAAAGAGCCGGTGATGTGGCGACTGATCATGGTGAATTTCTTCTACCAGACCGGGATCTACGGTTACACGCTGTGGCTACCCACCATCCTGAAAGGGCTGACCAACGGTAACCTGGAGCAGGTCGGTTTTCTGGCGATCCTTCCCTATGTCGGGGCGATCTTCGGTATGTTCCTGTTCTCATCGCTGTCCGATGCTACCGGGCGGCGCAAGCTGTTCGTCGCCCTGCCGCTGGCCGGGTTTGCCCTCTGCATGGCGCTGTCAGTCCTGCTGAAATCTCATATCTGGTGGTCGTACGCCGCGCTGTGCGGCTGCGGGTTCTTTATTCAGTCGGCAGCAGGGGTGTTCTGGAGTATCCCTCCCCGCCTGTTTAATGCCGAAGTGGCAGGCGGTGCGCGCGGCGTGATTAACGCGCTGGGTAACCTCGGCGGCTTCTGTGGTCCTTATATGGTCGGCGTGCTGATTGTCGCTTACAGCAAAGATGCCGGGGTTTACAGCCTGGCAATCTCACTGACGATTGCCTCGCTGCTGGCGCTGACGCTGCCTGCGCGTTGCGATGCACAAAACAGGGAGGCAGCATGAACTACTGGTTAGGGCTGGACTGCGGCGGCACCTTCATTAAGGCCGGATTGTATGACGCTGAAGGGCGTGAACGCGCGGTGGCACGGCAGACTCTGCCAGTGCTGGTGCCGGAGCCGGGGCGTGCAGAACGCGATATGCCGCTGCTGTGGCAGCAGGCTGCCCGCGTGATTGCTGAGGTGCTGCAAAACAGCGGGCTGGAGGCTACTCAGGTGGCAGGCGTGGGCATTTCCGCGCAGGGTAAGGGGCTGTTTTTGCTGGATAAACAGCAGCAACCGCTGGGCAACGGCATCCTCTCGTCCGATCGCCGGGCGCTGGCGCTGGTGCAACAGTGGCAGCGCGAAGGGATGCCGCAGACGCTCTACCCGGTGACGCGGCAAACGCTGTGGACCGGGCACCCGGTGTCGCTGCTGCGCTGGTTAAAAGAGCATGAGCCGCAGCGCTATGCGGCCATTGGCAGCGTGCTGATGGCCCATGACTATCTGCGCTATTGCCTGACCGGAAAACTGGCCTGCGAAGAGACCAATATTTCTGAATCCAATCTCTACGATATGGAGAAAGGTGACTGGTCTGCCGCCCTGGCGGACACCCTCGGCCTCGGCGATATTCTGCCTGCCCTGCCTCCAATTGTCGGCCCGACGGCCATCGCCGGAGAGGTGACAGCGGAAGCCGCAGCATTGTGCGGGCTGCGTGCAGGTACGCCTGTGGTCGGCGGGTTGTTTGATGTGGTGTCTGCCGCGCTGTGCGCCGGGCTGCATGACGATACCCGACTGAACGCGGTGATGGGCACCTGGTCGGTCACCAGCGGCATTACCGACCGCATCAGCGATGAAAGTGGCCATCCGTTCGTGTACGGGCGCTACGCCATTGAGGGGCAGTACATCATTCACGAAGCCAGCCCGACCTCGGCGGCCAATCTGGAGTGGTTCTGCCAGCAGTGGGGGATTGACGACTATGCACAGCTGAATCAGTGGGTCGCCGCTCTGCCCCCGGCACAAAGCTCGCTGTTGTTCCTGCCGTTCCTTTACGGCTGCAACGCCGGGGCCGACCTGCACGGCAGCTTCTTTGGTTTGCAGGCAGGCCATCAGCGCGGCCACCTGGTGCAGGCGATCTACGAGGGCGTGGTGTTCTCGCACCTCACCCATCTCAACCGCATTCTTACCCGCTTCCCGCAGGTCAGCGCCCTGCGCCTGAGCGGCGGGCCAACGCGTTCCGCTGAGTGGATGCAGATGTTTGCCGATGCCAGCGGGCTGCCCGTCGAGATCCCACAGATTGAAGAAAGCGGCTGCCTGGGGGCGGCGCTGGCGGCGATGACGGGCACCGGAGCCTGGACCTCCCTGCAACGGGCGCAGCAGGCACTGGCACCCGCCATCGTCAGCTATCAGCCGGACGCACAACGTCATGTGTTGTATCAGAAAAAATACCAGCGTTATCAGCAGCTACTCACGGCGCTGATCGCCGCACAAGGAGTCACACCATGAGTCATTCACGGGTTCCCCAGCTGCAGCTGGCGCTCGATCACACCCGGCTGGATGCCGCACTGGAGACGGCGCAGCGCCTGCATCAGCAGGTCGATATCGTGGAAGCAGGCACCATTCTCTGCTTCAGCGCCGGAATTGACGCCGTACGTCAGCTGCGCCAGCAGCTACCGGGGAAAACGCTGGTAGCCGATTTTAAAGTGGCGGATGCCGGGGCCACGCTGGCAAAACTGGCGTTTGAAGCCGGGGCCAACTGGATGACGGTGATCTGTGCGGCACCGCTGGCGACCTTTGCCAGCGCGCTGGAGGTGGCGCATCTGCACCAGGGCGATATCCAGATTGAGCTGTTCGGCAACTGGACGCTGGAAGAGGCTAAGCGCTGGCGTGAACTGGGGCTGACGCAGGCCATCTACCATCGTGGGCGCGACGCCCAGGCCAGCGGCCAGCAGTGGAGCCCGCAGGATCTGGACGCGATGAAAGCGCTCTCCGACCTGGGTTTTGCCCTGTCGGTCACCGGGGGGATCACCCCGGACGAGCTGCCGCAGTTTAAACAAATTGATGTGAAAGCCTTTATCGTCGGCCGGGCGCTCAGCGAAAGTGCCGACGGGCTGGCCACCGCCGCCGAGTTTCATCAGGCGATTGCCAACATCTGGGGACACTAACCATGCGCCAACACCCGCTGGGAATTTATGAAAAAGCCCTGCCTTCTCATCTGAGCTGGCCGGAACGCCTTGCCCTGGCGAAAGCCTGCGGCTTCGACTTCGTCGAGATGTCGGTGGATGAAACCGACCTGCGCCTGTCGCGCTTACAGTGGAGCAAGGAGCAGCGCCTGTCGCTGGTCAACGCGATGATGGAAACCGGGGTGACCATTCCCTCGATGTGCCTGTCCGGTCATCGCCGTTTTCCGTTCGGCAGCCGCGACCCGGCCATCCGTGAGCAGGCCTATAAGCTGATGGAGCAGGCGATCCAGCTGGCAAAAGACGTCGGCATCCGCACCATCCAGCTGGCGGGCTACGACGTCTACTACGAACCGCACGATGAAGGCACGGTGGCACGCTTTGCCGAAGGGCTGGCGTGGGCGGTGGATCGCGCCGCGGCGGCGCAGGTGATGCTGGCCGTCGAAATCATGGATACCGAATTTATGAACGCCATCAGCAAATGGAAACACTGGGATAAGCAGCAGGCCTCGCCGTGGTTCACCGTCTACCCTGATGTCGGCAACCTGACGGCCTGGGGCAACGACGTCGCCGCCGAACTGGCGCTGGGCATTGACCGCATTGCCGCTATCCATTTGAAGGATACCCAGCCCGTCACCGCGAGTTCGCCGGGGCAGTTTCGTGACGTGCCGTTTGGCGAGGGTTGCGTCGATTTTGTCGGCGTGTTCCGCACGCTGAAGCAGCTTAACTATCGTGGCGCATTCCTGATTGAGATGTGGACAGAAAAAGCCGAGGAGCCGGTGGCCGAGATCGTGCAGGCCCGGCGCTGGATTGAACAAAAAATGCAGGAAGGAGGCTTACAATGAGCTTATCAACGCTGAAACAGCAGGTTTTCGAGGCCAATCTGGCCCTGCCGCGCCACCATCTGGTGACTTTTACCTGGGGCAACGTCAGCGCCATTGACCGCAGCAGCGGGCTGGTGGCGATCAAGCCTTCCGGCGTGGAGTATGACGGCATGACCGTTGACGATATTGTGGTGGTGGAGCTGGAAAGCGGCCGCACGGTGGAAGGCAGCAAGAAGCCCTCTTCCGATACCGCCACCCACCTGGCGCTGTACCGGGCGTTTGCTGATATCGGCGGCATCGTGCACACCCATTCGCGCCATGCCACCATCTGGGCGCAGGCCGGGCTGGATCTGCCTGCCTGGGGCACCACCCACGCGGATTATTTCTACGGCACCATTCCCTGCACGCGCCTGATGACGCCACAGGAGATCGCTGAGGATTACGAACACAACACCGGTGAAGTGATTATCGATACGTTCCGCTCACGCGACATCAGCCCGACGGCGATCCCGGCGGTGCTGGTCAACGCCCACGGGCCGTTCGCCTGGGGTAGTAACGCGGATAACGCCGTACATAACGCGGTGGTGCTGGAAGAGATTGCCTATATGGGAATTTTCTCGCGTCAGCTGACGCCGGGGATGCGTGATATGCAGCAGGTGCTGCTGGATAAACATTATTTGCGTAAGCACGGGGCGGGGGCGTATTACGGGCAATAATGGCCTGCAATGGGCAGACCGGTAGTCCAGGGCGAGGCATGCCTCGCCCCTACGAGTTCCTGGCGCCCGGGGCGGGGGGGCCCCGCCCCACGAAAGCATGATGTGTCGCTCAGCCCGTTACGGCGTCAACTTCTCCACATCAACACTCCCCTGCTGATGCACCACGGCCTCATCCTTACGCACCTTCGCCACATCGCCGGCCGACACCACAGACGTTGCGGTATTGCCCCAGCTGGTGCGGATAAAGTTCACCACGTCGGCGACCTGCTGGTCGTTCAGACGCCAGCCAAACGCCGGCATGGTGATGGTGGTCGGTGCATCTTTCATACCCGGCAGCTGTGCGCCACTCAGCACGATATGGATCAGCGACGTGGGATCTTCTGCCAGCACCACCGGATTCCCGCGCAGTTCCGGGAAGAAGCGTTTATAGCCGCTGCCATCGGTCTTATGACAGGCCGCGCAGCTGTCGACATAGACCGACGCCCCGGTCTTGCTGTCATCGCCCTTCCACAGCGCTTTCGCAACGGTGTCATCCGGTGTGAAGCCCACCTGATTCGGATCTTTCGCGCCCAGCGACTTCAGATAGCGAGCAATCGCCGTCGCATCCTCTGGCGTCAGGTGTTGCAGGCTGTGCTGCACGACATCGGTCATGCCGCCGAACACCGCCGTATGATCGTTGCGCCCCATACGCAGGAACTGCACCAGATCATCTTCGCTCCAGCGGCCCAGGCCATCACGCCCGTCACCTCTGAGATTGCTCGCCGTCCAGCCGTCAATCGGTGCATTGCTGCCGGAAAGGAAGTCGCTGCCCTCATCATTGTTCAGCGCTTTTTCCTGCATGGTAATACTACGCGGCGTGTGGCAGGCACCACAGTGGCCCAGCCCTTCCACCAGATACTGGCCGCGCGCCAGCACCGCATCCTGCCCTTTGATCGGCTGGAACGCCTTCACATCCGGGGCAAATATTCCACGCCAGATCGCCAGCGGCCAGCGCATCGACAGCGGCCACGGAATGTCGCTCTCCTGATTCGCCTGTGCCACCGGCTTTACGCCGTGCATAAAGTAAGCGTACAGCGCCTGCATATCGTCGTCGCTGACCACCGCATAAGAGGGATACGGCATCGCCGGGTACAGCGTATCGCCGTTTTTCGCCACGCCATGACGTACCGCTTTCTGGAAATCGTCGTAGCTGTAACCCCCAATCCCACTCTGCTTATCCGGGGTGATATTGGTGGAGTAAATCGTGCCGATCGGCGTTGCCATCGGCAGCCCACCCGCGAACGGCTCGCCGCCCGCTTTGGTGTGGCAGGCCACGCAGTCCCCGGCACGGGCGAGGTAATCACCGCGTTGAATCAGGGCATCGTTGTTGTCGTCTGCCAGTGCGCTAAACGCCACCATGCCCGGCAACAGGGCAATAAGAAGTAACTTTTTCATCTGCTTATCCTTATGCCTGCACCAGTGGACCCGGGTTTTTCAGGTACTGTTCGCGAATCGCTTTCGCCGACCAGTAGGTCAGCGCTGCCACCATGCCGGTCGGGTTGTAGCCCAGCCCCTGCGGAAACGCCGAGGCACCGGGAACAAATACGTTCGGGACATCCCAGCTCTGGAGATAGCGGTTAATGGCACTGGTTTTCGGATCTTCACCCATGATCGCGCCACCGTTCATATGGGTGGTTTGATACACGGTGGTATCGAAGTGGTTTCCCGCCGCTTTCGGCGCACCACTGATCAGCTTAGGATTCATCGCTTCTGCAATCTTGTGCATCCGGCCATGCATAAACTGTGACATCTTGATGTCGTTGTCCTGCCAGTCAAAGGTCATACGCAGCAGCGGCTGGCCGTGCACATCCTTGTAGTTCGGATCAAGATCGAGGTAGTTATTGCGATAAGACTGATGTGCACCGTGGGCATCCATCGACACGTGGTGGGTATAGTGATCCGCCACCGCCGCCTTCCACTTGCTGCCCCAGTTCGGCGTGCCCGGAGGCGTTGGCAGGCCAGAAATCGGCTTCACGCCCGCCTGGTTAACCCACATTGGTGAACCGCCGACAAAGCCATATTTGGCATGGTCAAAGTTATCCGCATTGAAGTCATCCACGCCGACCCCCGCGCCACCGGCACCGATAAAGTTATTGGTGAAGACGTCTTTATCGAAGAACGCCTTAATGGTGGAGATGTTCTGGTAGGCAAAGTTGCGCCCGACGGTGCCTTCGTTAGTCACCGGATCGTACGGCTTGCCGATGCCGGACAGCAGCATCAGATGCACGTTATGGAACTGGAAGGCGGAGAGGATCACCAGATCCGCGGGTTGAACGTTCTCACGCCCCAGACCATCCACATAGGTCACCCCTGTGGCATGTTTCTTATCGTCGGTCAGATTCACACGCAACACATAGGCATTGTTGCGCAGCTCAAACTTCGGCTCCTGGCGCAGCGCAGGCAGGATATTCACGTTCGGTGAGGCTTTGGAATACATGTAGCAGGCATAACCGCTGCAATAGCCGCAGAAGTTGCATGGCCCCATCTGCGCACCGTAAGTATTGGTATAAGGGCCAGAGGTATTGGCCGAGGGCAGATCGTAAGGATGGTAGCCAATGCTTTCTGCCGCCTGGGCGAACAGCTGCGCGGAGTAAGTGCGCTTCTGCGCGGGCAGCGGGAAATCAGCGGAACGGTCCGGGGCAAACGGGTTACCTTTGCCGCCCTGGCCAACCACTTTGCCCTTCACACTCCACGCCGAACCGGACGTGCCAAACACGCGTTCGGCCTGATCGAAGAACGGTTCCAGCTCATCGTAAGTGACGCCGAAGTCCTGAATGGTCATGCCATCCGGGATAAAGTTTTTGCCGTAACGCTCCTCATAATGGCTACGCATGCGCAGTTCCATCGGGTCGACGCGGAAATGCACGCCGGACCAGTGCAGACCTGCGCCGCCGGTGCCGGTGCCGGGCAAAAAGGCCGCCAGCTGACGGTACGGCTGGGCGGTCTGCGCGGCATTATGACGAATGGTGACAGTGCTTTTTGACAGATCCTGGAACAGCTTTTTACGGATGTTATAGGTCAGTTCGTCAATCACCTGCGGATAGGCGCCATCTGGGTAGGTATCACGATGCGGGCCGCGCTCCAGCGCCACCACATTCAGACCGGCTTCAGTCAGCTCTTTCGCCATAATCGCCCCGGCCCAGCCGAAACCGACGATCACCGCATCCACTTTTTTCTGTTCGTTTGCCATGGTTATGCTCTTTCCCCGCGAATTGATACCGGCGGCAGCGTGTAGCGCTCGCCGCGTTCTACCCAGTCCATAAAGTCGGCGCGTGCGCCTGGGAAGTTAATCAGCTGCCAGCCGACCAGGCCCTGATTACCACCGTGGATCGGGTCGCTGAAGAAGCCTTCGCGGGTGTTTTGTAACAGGAAGGAGAAGAAGGTTTTGGCCGGGACCTGGGGCAGTTCAACGCTGCCCGCTTCCAGCGCCTGTAACAACGCATCCTGCTGCTCGCCGCTCAACTGCGCGAACACGTTGCCGTGCTGCTGTTTCGCCAGCGCATCGGCGTCGGCCAGGCCAAGACGGTAGATCTCACGCGGCGTCAGCGGCAGCTGATAGCCCAGCGTTTTATCGGCATCCGGATGGAACGGTCCCTGCATATACCAGTTGCTGCCCGTGGCGTACGGGGTGTTCATCTGGCGGTCAATGTACTCGGGAACACCCGCTTCCAGCGCTCCGGGGCCACGCTCATCTGCCGGGATCAGTCGTGCGGCCGCCGCCTGAAGGAAAGCGTACTCTTCCGGGGTAAACCAGGTGGGCTGATAGTCGCGTGCTTTATGTGGCCCGGTGGCAGCGGCTTCTTTCGCCACCGCAGGAGCGACGGCGGCCAGTGACCCCAGCCCTGCGGTGCCAATCGCCATCGCCGGGGCGAGGGTAATGGTTTTCAGCAGAAAATCCCTGCGTGTACTGCCTGTTTTTTGCTCTGACATGACATTGCCTTCTCAAACGCTCGCATCGGCGATCGTAAAAATGGGGGTCGGATGATTTCTTAGTCACATGTAGTGTAGGGGTATTCTACTGTCCCGGCGGTTTAGGCTGTTATTGTTACCGGTAACAATACTCCCTACTTTAACAGTAATACGCACAAGGTGTGAGGGGATAGAAACAAAAAGGCACAATTTCATTAACAAATTACGTAGCAGGCAGAGGGCGAGGCATGCCTCGCCCCTACGGAGAATGACGTTGTGAACAGGGTTATGCCGGGCGTGGCGTGCCTCGCCCCTACGGAGAATGACGTTGTAAACGGGGTTATGCCGGGCGTGGCATGCCTCGCCCCTACGGAGAATGACGTTGTGGACAGGGTTATGCCGGGCGTGGCGTGCCTCGCCCCTACGGAGAATGACGTTGTGGACAGGGTTATGCCGGGCGTGGCGTGCCTCGCCCCTACGGAGAATGACGTTGTGAACAGGGTTATGCCGGGCGGGAATGACGTTGTGAACAGGATGATGTAGGGGTCGGGCATGCCCGACCCGGGGAGGTTAAAACTCTTGCAGGCGGCTTTCCGACGGCTGTGGTCGGCCAAAGTAGTACCCCTGGAACAGGGTACAACCTTCTGCTTTCAGGCGTTCAAACTGCTCGTTGCTTTCCACACCTTCCGCCGTGATCTGAATATCCAAACTGCGGCTCATGCCGGTGATAGCACGGATAATCGCCAGTGCTTCACGACTGTCATGCATATCGTTAATAAACGACTTGTCGATTTTGATTTTGTCGAACGGGAACGATCGCAGATAGCTGAGCGATGAATAGCCGGTACCAAAGTCATCCAGCGCGATACGCACGCCTAAGGCCTTCAGCTTCTGCAAGATATGGATATTCACCAGGGTGTTATCCAGCAGTACGGATTCGGTGATCTCCACTTCCAGCCGATGCGGTGCCAGACCGGAGTCCTTCAGCGCGGCTTCCACTACCGAGACCAGCGCGCTGTTTTTAAACTGCAATGGTGACAGGTTTACCGCCACGCTTTGCTCACCCGGCCAGGTGGCGGCCTCACGGCAGGCCTCATACAGGGCATAGGCTCCCAGGCTGTGGATCAGCCCGGTCTCTTCGGCAATCGGGATAAAGTCCATCGGCATAATCATGCCTCTTTCCGGATGATGCCAGCGCATCAGCGCTTCATAGCCGATGATCTCGCGGTGCAGGTTGTTCGTGATCGGCTGGTAATAGAGCCTGAGCTGGCGGCAGGTGATGGCCTCACGCAGGTCGCTTTCAATCACACGGCGCTTCTGCGCCATATCACTCATGGCCACGGTGAAGTGCTCAAAGCGGTTACGGCCGTTACGCTTGGCTTCGTACAGCGCCATATCCGCACAGCGCAGCAGTTCATCCGGCGTGGTCATGCCGCTGTCGGCAATCGCAATCCCCACACTCAGCCCGACGGAGAGATTGTGCCCATCCACGCTGAACGGCGGACGAATGGTATCAATCAGACGGCTGGCGACCACTTCGGCTTCCTGCTGATGCGTCAGCCCTGGCAACACAATCGAGAACTCGTCGCCACCGCTGCGTGCCAGCGTGTCCTGCTCGCGCAATACTGCGCGCAGCCGCACCGCCACCGAACGCAGCAGATCATCACCCACCTGATGACCCAGCGCATCGTTAACGTTTTTAAAATTATCCAGATCAAGCCCCAGCGTTGCCGTCTTGCGCCGCGCATCACGGTCTTCACGCAGCGCCTCGGTCAGGCGCTGGCTGAACAGAACGCGGTTGGGCAGGCTGGTGAGGTTATCGTGATGCGCCATATGGTGAATACGGGCATCCGCAGCGCGCTGATCGGTTACATCATCCGCGATCAGCAGCACATAGTTATGGTGCTCATCGTTACCACGAATGATCGATGCGCTGGCGTTGATAATGCGCTCACCACCCGGCGTTGTGAGCAGCCGCTCATTGCGCTGCATCCCCTCTTTACGCTGCGCGCTATCAGAGAGTTGCATAAAGTACTCACCCATCTCTGCCGTCATGCAGTCCGGTGCACGTTTGCCGATAAAGTCGCGCTGCGTGCCACCCAGCAGCTTTTCCGCCTTGCTGTTGATCAACAGGATCTCGCGCGAAACCACATCCTCAACGATGACGCAGGAGGGAATGTTAGCAATGATGGTATCGAGAAACGTTGACAGTGAGGCCATTTTTTCACTGTTCTGCTCCGCCAGATCTTTCGAACGCAGGATCTGCTGTTCGTACTCACGGACTTCGGTGCAGTCGCGGGTGATCTTGGCAAAGCCTATCAGCTGATCGTCATCATTACGGATCGCGTCGATCACCACATGAGCCCAGAAGGCACTGCCATCTTTGCGATAGCGCCAGCCATAATCTTCAAAACGCCCGCTGTTGGCCGCCGTTTTCAGGTTGGTTTCTGGCAGTTGCAGCAGACGATCCTGAGCGCTGTAGAAACAGGAGAAGTGCTTACCGACGATTTCTTCCGAGGTGTAGCCTTTGGCACGGCGTGCACCGGTATTCCAGTTCATCACCATGCCACGCGGGTCCAGCATATAGATGGCGTAATCCTTTACCCCTTCCACCAGCACGCGGAATGTCTGCTCGCGTTCGGTTTGTTCGCGCTGCATACGGCGCTGCTCGGTGCAGTCGCGGGTAATTTTGGCGTAGCCAAGCAGCTTACCGTCATCGTCATGTACTGCATCAATAACCACATGTGCCCAGAACGCGCTACCGTCTTTACGGTAACGCCAGCCCTGCTCTTCAAAACGCCCGGTGCGATACGCCGTTTTCAGGTTCTGTTCCGGCAGTTTATTCAACCGGTCCTGCGAGCTATAGAAACAGGAGAAGTGCTTACCGATGATCTCTTCAGCGGTATAGCCTTTAGAACGGCGGGCCCCGGCATTCCAGTTCACCACCAGGCCTTCCGCATCCAGCATGTAAATGGCGTAGTCGGTGACGCCTTCCACCAGCAGGCGGAAACGTTGTTCATGTGCACGCTGCTCGCTCAGCAGCCGTTGCTGTTCAGTGCAATCGCGGGTGATTTTGGCGAAACCGATTAACTCGCCACTCTCGCTGCGGATGGCATCAATGACCACATGAGCCCAGAAGGCGCTGCCATCTTTGCGATAGCGCCAGCCTTCCGTCTCAAAGCGCCCACTCTCACGCGCAGTCTGCAACCCAAATTCCGGCAGGCCTTTTTGGCGATCTTCATAGCTGTAAAAGCAGCTAAAGTGCTTCCCGACGATCTCGGCAGGCAGGTAACCTTTGGCACGCTGTGCCCCCGGATTCCAGTTGGCGACGGTACCATCAGGCGTGAGCATATAGATCGCATAATCGACCACGCTTTGTACCAGCAGTCGGTACATAACATCTGAGTTTTCATTCATTATTATTTTCGCCTGGGCGCTGATGGTCATTTTCCCCTCTGAGGAAAACACTGTCAGCGCTGCAATACGCCGTTCGCTGGCGTAAAATATACCGCCCCCGCCCCCCGTAGGCAGCAGGATTCTTGTCTTTCAGTGTGCTCAATCCACACGGGTATAAACCGAAAACATCAGCCAATTCAAGCTAATTCAATCTATTGATAGCAGTTCATTGATCGTTATCGGCTTTGATTAAAAAACATTCAGCATTAATTTTCAGGCGACCACGCTATATAACGTGAATTTAAAGGTAAATTTGTTGTTTCTCTTCCACAAAATAAAGATTACGGGGCAATTAACGGCATAAATAACCAAAGGAAATAAAGTATTTTCGTCACGGACATTAATAGATACAACCGTAACGAGATTACTCACAGGCAATCGCGGTATAACCACCAGACATTGACAGCGGAGTGCCTATGTTTAAATCCTTTTTCCCCAGGCCAGGGCTGTTTTTCAGCAGCGTAGTGATCTGGAGCCTGCTGGCCGTTTTGTTCTGGTTTGGCTATGCCGACAGCAAGTTCGCTCACCTGATGATCCATTTGACATGGATTCCCCCCGGCACGTTGCCCAACAACGCACTGCGTTTCATCTCCCCCGGCGAACTGGGTTTCTACAGCTATTACCTGCTGGTCACGCTGCTGTTTGCCGGAGGCTGGTTTATTTTCAGCCCCCACCCCTGGCAGCGCTGGTCCATCCTCGGCAGTGCGCTGATTATCTTTGTCACCTGGTTTTCCGTGCAGGTGGGCGTAGCGATCAACAGCTGGTATGAGCCGTTCTATGACCTGATACAAAAGGCCATGGCACACCCGAACACTATTCAGATCTCGGCGTTTTATACCCAGATAAACGGCTTTCTCAGTATCGCGTTTATTGCCGTGGTGATTGATGTGCTGAATTTGTTTTTTATCAGCCACTTCGTGTTCCGCTGGCGCACCGCGATGAACAGTTACTACATGGAATACTGGCCGCGCCTGCGCCATATAGAAGGGGCCGCCCAGCGCGTGCAGGAAGATACCATGCGTTTCGCGTCCACGCTGGAGGATATGGGCGTCAGGTTGATTGATGCGGTGATGACGTTGATCGCCTTTTTACCGGTGCTGGTGGCGCTGTCAGTGCATGTGAAAACCGTGCCGATCCTGGGCCAGATTCCCTATGCGCTGGTGATAGCTGCGGTAGTGTGGTCACTGTTCGGCACCGGGCTACTGGCGGTAGTGGGGATTAAGCTGCCGGGGCTGTCGTTTCGTAATCAGCGGGTGGAAGCCGCTTACCGTAAAGAGCTGGTGTACGGTGAGGATGACGCGCAGCGCGCCAGCCCTCCGCTGGTACGCGATCTGTTCAGCCACGTACGTAAAAACTATTTTCGACTCTACTTTCACTATCTCTACTTCAATATCGCCCGCATTTTTTATCTGCAACTGGATGCGGTATTCAGCATCTTTGTGCTGTTTCCCTCGATCATCACTGGGGCGATCACCCTTGGCCTGCTGACGCAGATCACCAATGTGTTCGATCAAGTGCGCAACGCGTTCCAGTATCTGATCAATGCCTGGACTACATTGGTGGAGCTGATGTCGATCTACAAGCGTCTGCGCAGCTTCGAGCGCGCACTGGATTAAGGAGGGCGGGCTGACCGAAGAAGAAGGTCAGCCCGCGAAGATTAGCCTGCCAGCGCGGCAAACACTTTTTCTACCGCACAGGCTCCCGGATCTTTCACCCCGTCCAGGCTCTCCTGGTTGAGGTAAGAGGAGCGTCCGGCACGTGCGCTGCGCATGGTGCTGGTGCTGTCGGCCCCCTTTTTAGCCGCCGTGGCCGCTGCAGTCAGACCGTCGCCGTTAAGCAGTGCAGCAAAGGCAGGCTGTAAGGCATCAATCATCGTGCGATCCCCGACCTGCGCCCCGCCGTAGTGCTGCATACGCTCCAGACCCGCGGTGAATGCCTGTGCCAGCGATGCGCCCTGGGCGAGCTGCTGTCCGGCGGCGGTAAACATGATCGACATCAGCACCCCACTGGAGCCGCCCATCACCGTGGCCAGCTTCTCACCCACCACCGTCAGCAGCGCCTCTGGCTGATTCAGCGGTAATTCCCCGGCTTCGCTCGCCTCCAGAACGCTACGCGCGCCGGCTGCAAAAGTTGACCCGGTATCCCCGTCACCCACCTTCGCATCCAGCTGATTAAGCTCACTTTCCAGCCCGATCAGTGTCTGACAAATCGTCGTGACGATGGACGCTGTCGCCGGGTTGTCTGAAGGGGTAAACGACTGTAGCGAGTCGGCCAGTTTGGCCGGGATCTCCGCCAGCGTTGCAGGCGCGATGGCCGGGCTCCAGCCGCTGACTTCCACCGGTGCCAGCAGCGCGGTTTCCAGAGAGGGATCAAGCTGCATCACTGAGAGTGAAAAGCCTTTCATATCGCCGTGGATCCCCATCCCCAGTTCGCTGCACCCTTCCGGTACGCGGTGATCGTCACGCGCCTCGCCCGGCACATGGCAGGTGGTGAAAGCCAGCCCGATGGAGGCAGTAGCGTCACAGGCCTGCTGCGCCAGCGCGGCCACCTCCGTCAGCGACTGGCCCTGTTCGGCGGCATAGCCCGCCACTTTATGCACCAGTGCGGTCCCGGCGATACCGCGCGGCTGCGGGTTATCCGGCAGCGCAATGTCGTCGCGCACCATCACCATTTCCACCTGGTAGCCCATGCCACGGGCCTTTTCTGCCGCCAGCCCGAAGTTAAGACGATCGCCAGTGTAGTTTTTGACGATCAGCAGACAGCCCGCCTCCCCGGTCACATTGATAATGGCGTGCAGAACGGCATCGACGCTGGGGGAAGCGAAGATATCGCCGCACACCGCTGCCGTCAGCATCCCTTCCCCACAAAGCCAATATGAGCGGGTTCATGACCCGAACCGCCACCGGAGATCAGCGCAACGCGTGACTTGTCCCAGTCATTGCGCACGACCACACGCTGATTCATGAAAAACTGACTCATTGCGCACTCCTTGTTAAATGAAGAATATTAATTACCCTTTCAACTAATAAACAATACCCTACGTTAAGAGAGTTAGCCCGGGGATATTTACCTGTTCCCGCCAAAGATTAAAACCAGGTTCACATACAACGTTGCGCCATATAAAGATGCCCTTAGAAATAAGCACACAATTAATTGATAACACTCACCTTTAATTCCCTGTTAATATTTTAATACATATTTAACACAAAGGTGATATGACAATGAAACTTCAGTATCAATCACACTTTGCTATTAAATGTAATGCATTCCACAGACATTGCGTATATAACTGTCCTCGGCTAACCACAACATAACAATACGCCGTTTAGCCAATGATATAAAAGTCCAATGAGGTGCCGCGCGGCAGGCCATCAAACACAATTACAGGCAAATCACTGCCCGCATCACATCTCAGCAGTCACGCCAACACCAGGGCGTCAAAAGGAGCAGGCTTAATCCCCTGCTCCTTTTTTTTCATCGTTGATTGTCACTTTTTAATCCGCTGTTGTCAGTTTTGCGCCAGCCAGCCAGCGCATTTTCACCGCAGAATAGTCACTCACCCAACAAGGAGCCTGACTATGCTGCACCAACCTGCCGACAAATATCACGCCTTTCCTCCCGTCACATTGACCGATCGCCAGTGGCCTGCCCGCACGCTGACCGCCGCCCCGCGCTGGCTCTCTACCGACCTGCGTGATGGCAATCAGTCACTGGCCGAGCCAATGGATGGCGCACGTAAAAAAGCGTTCTGGCAGTTGCTGATACAGTGTGGTTTCAAAGAGATCGAAGTGGCGTTTCCTTCAGCGTCACAGACCGACTTCAATTTCGTTCGTGAACTGATCGAAGAGCGGATGATCCCGGATGATGTGACGATCCAGGTTCTGACCCAGGCAAGAGCCGATCTGATCGATCGCACGTTTGTCTCTCTGGAAGGGGCAAAGCAGGCCTGCGTGCATTTGTACAATGCCACCGCACCGGTGTTTCGCCGCCTGGTGTTTCGCCAGAGCCGTGAGCAGATTATCGAACTGGCCGTGAACGCCACACGTCTGATCCGACAACGCTGTGAGGAGCAGACGCAGACGCACTGGACCTTTGAATACTCACCGGAAACCTTCTGCTTCACCGAGGCCGATTTTGCACTGGAAATCTGTGAAGCGGTGGCCGCCGTCTGGCAGCCCTGTGCACAGCGGCCGATGATCATCAACCTGCCTGCCACGGTGGAGGTCAGCACACCTAACGTGTATGCCGACCAGATCGAATACTTCTGCCGTCACTTTTCTCAGCGCCCGCAGGTGTGTATCAGCGTGCATCCGCATAACGATCGCGGCACCGGGATTGCCGCCGCAGAGCTGGCACTGCTGGCCGGGGCCGATCGGGTTGAAGGCTGCCTGTTTGGTAACGGCGAACGCACGGGGAATGTGGATCTGGTGACGATGGCACTGAACTTCTATACCCAGGGCATTCATCCGCAGCTCGACTTCAGCCAGATGAAACAGGTGGTCGATGTGGTGGAGCAGTGCAACCAACTGCCGGTGCATCCGCGCCATCCCTACGCCGGGGAACTGGTGTTTACGGCCTTTTCAGGCTCCCATCAGGATGCGATTAAAAAGGGCTTTGCAGCCCGTCAGCAGCAGGAGCGCTGGGAAGTGCCTTACCTGCCACTCGACCCGGCGGATATTGGCTGTAGTTACGAAGCGGTGATCCGCGTCAACAGTCAGTCCGGTAAAAGTGGGGCGGCATGGATGATCGAGCAGAATCATGGACTGGCTCTGCCACGCGCCCTGCAACAGGACTTCAGTCAGCAGGTGCAGCAGGTTGCCGATCGGGAAAGCCGTGAAATGACTCAGGCCGCCATCTGGCAGCTGTTTCGCCGGGTATACGGTCTGGAAGCGACACATTTACAGCTGGGTGAGTACCGCAGCGAAAGCGACAGCCAGGGGCAGTTGCGTTTCGACGCGGGCATTCAGCAGGGCGACAAACATTACAACATCAGCGGGCGGGGGAACGGCCTGCTGTCTGCGGCAGCCGATGCGTTGCGCCAGGCGCTGGATGTCTCCTTTACCATTCAGGATTATCATGAACATACGCTCGGCCAGCGCAGTGACAGCCGCTCCGTCACCTATCTGCGCTGCATCTTCCCTGGCAACCGCAGCGCCTGGGGCGTGGGCATTGACAGCGATGTATCGCGAGCCTCGTTGCAGGCGCTGCTGAATGCCGTGGCGCAGGATCAACTGGGCGGGAAGTAGTCGCTGGGAGCAACGCCGAGGATACGGCGGAACATGGCGCTGAAAGCGCTCTGGCTCTCATAACCCAGCTCCAGTGATACCGTCAGCACCGAGTCGCCCCGAGCCAGGCGCGTCAGGGCTTCCATCAGGCGGGCGCGCCGCACCCAGTCGCTGAATTGCAACCCCGTCTCCTGATGAAAATGCCGCGCCAGCGTACGGCTGCTGACATTAATGCGTTGGGCGCTGTTTTCCAGCGTCCAGCGCTCGCCCGGTGCCGCCCTCAGCGCCTGGCAAAGCCCGACCAGGGCTGCACTCTGCGGTTCCGGCAGGTTGAAAGGCAGCACGCTCATCACCCGAATTTCATCAAGGATCAGTTCATAAATACGTTCAGCGCGGCTGGCGGGAGCATAATGTTCAGGCAGGTCGAGAGCGCTAACAATCAACTCGCGCAGCAGGGGCGACACCTGCACCACCTGGCAACTGGCAGGCAGATCGGCGCGCGCCAGGGGGTCGATAAACAACGTGCGTGCCGCAACGTCTCCGGTCATCTGCAACGCATGTTTCACCCCGGCAGGCAGCCAGACACCGCGCCCCGGCGGTACAACCCAGTGCCCGAGCGGCGTCTCAATCCGTACCACGCCCGTCAGCGTATGTACCAGCTGCGCGCAGTTGTGATGATGCAATGGCTCAACATCGCCATGTTGATAGTCGTGTGCATAGGGGATCAGCGGGCGGTGGGCAAAGGAGAAATCGACGGTAGCTGACATGGGAGTCTCGCAGGTTAACGGAGAGTCAGCATAACAAATGTTAAGCGGGTCGGGCATGCCCGACCCCTACAGATTTTCCCTGATGGGTTAACGGAACACGCTGATAGCTTCGACCAGACGCGTAGCCTGCCGCGTCATACGCCCGGAAGCCTGTGCGCCCTCTTCCACTTTTGCCGCATTCTGATGAGTAATGTTATCCAGATCTTCCACCGCCAGGCTGATCTCGCCGATGGCCGTGGACTGTTCGGCGGTTGCCGCGCTGATCTGCGCGATCAACGACGTTACGTTCTGCACCTGAGACACAATACTTTCCATCGTTTTCCCCGCTTCATTGACATGCAACGTGCCGGATTTCACTTTGTCAGCGCTGCTCTCCACCAGCATTTTGATCTCACTCGCGGCCTTGGCGCTGCGCTGGGCCAGGCTGCGCACTTCCCCGGCGACCACGGCAAAACCTTTACCCTGCTCACCGGCGCGAGCGGCTTCCACCGCAGCATTCAGCGCCAGAATATTGGTCTGGAAGGCAATGCCGTCAATCACGCTGGTGATGTTGGCAATTTTCTTCGAACTGTCGGTGATCTCCGCCATCATCTTGACCATATCATTCATCGCTTCACCGCCCTGTACAGCGGCGCTGCTGGTGCTGATCGACAGGCTTTTCACTTCGGCTGCAGTTTCGGTATTGCTCTTCACCGTGGCCGTCATTTCATTCATGGTGGCCGCGGTTTGCTGGACGTTGGCGGCGGCCTGTTCGGTGCGGCGGCTCAGTTCGCTGTTACCCTGCGCAATCGAGTCACTGGCGCTCAGCACATTAATTGCCTGGCCGCTGACATCATCCACTAACCAGCGGAACATCAGCCCAAGCTGACCTATGGCTCGCAGTGTGGTGCCGACCTCATCAACCCGGTCTATCTGCTCCACTTTATGATCGGCCCCGGTGGCCACGCGCAGCGCCTGCTGGCAAACGCGTTCAATCGGTCGTGAAATCTGCTGCTCCAGCCAGGCTGACGCCAGCAGCAACAGCACCGCCATGCCCGCAGCAAAAATACCCAGCGCAGCATGACTCAGCCCGAGTGCCCAGACGCCCAGCGTCGCCAGCGGCAGCAGCGCCAGCAACGCGCTGCGAATACGCCAGCGCAGCGGCAGGGTTTTAAAGACGGATCGCCAGGCCATCAGACCGGTACGAACAATCAGCCCTTTATGGAAGCACTTTCCTTTCGCCCGTCCGGTACGGAAATCCTGGTACAAACGCTCGGTGTCACGGATCTCCTGCTGGCTCGGCTTGGTGCGCACCGACATATAGCCCTGTACGTTGCCGTTACGTACCACCGGAATGGCATTGGCACGTACCCAATAATGGTCACCATCTTTGCGGCGGTTTTTCACCAGTGCGGTCCAGGGTTCCCCCTTTTTCAGCGTCGCCCACATATCGGCAAAGGCTTCCGGCGGCATATCCGGATGACGCACCATATTATGGGGCTGGCCGTTAATCTCTTCCGGCGTAAAACCACTCACCTCCATAAAGGCATCGTTGGCATAAGTGATATGGCTGTTGGTATCGGTGGTCGACATGAGTGTGGCATCATCGCCAAACGCATATTCTTGCTGTGTAACGGGCAAATTATTGCGCATGAGTTAAATCCTTGAATGGATCAACGGGAGTTGGACCAGGAAAAATTAGTAACGTTTTTTTATATTTTCGGCGCGAAATAGGGGATCTTTAGCAGGGTTTTTATAAATTTCGTGATCCGGGCGACAAAGCTTGTAACATCGACGCACGGACGCTGACCCACAAAAAATCACGGCCTGGAAACAACAAAAAACCATGATTTTAGTAAGTCATTATTCTTCAGGGAAAATTTATGATATTGCCAATGCATCTTTACCAGGCGGATAGGTGATGCAGGGGAATGCCCACAGATACCCCAGATAAAATGATAGCGATAAAGGAAGAAGTGCGCAGGGAGAGCTTATTCGGGCTGGCGATCAGGGCCACCAGCCCGTGGAGTTATCAGACTGAAGTCTGCGTTTTTAGCTGCGCTTCATAGGCTACGGCCTGTTTGGCATCAAACTGATCTTCCCACTTGGCAATCACCAGCACCGCCAGCGCATTACCCACCACGTTCAGCGCCGTACGCGCCATATCGAGGATACGGTCAACACCGGCAATAAACGCCAGCCCTTCCAGCGGAATACCCACGCTTCCTAGCGTTGCCAACAGCACCACAAAGGACACGCCCGGCACGCCCGCAATACCTTTCGACGTCACCATCAGCGTCAGCACCAGCACGATTTCCTGCCCCAGGGAGAGGTCAATGCCGTACAGCTGGGCAATAAAGATTGCCGCAATGCTCTGATAGAGGGTGGAGCCGTCAAGATTAAACGAGTAGCCCGTCGGTACCACAAAGCTGGTGATCGACTTAGGTGCACCGTAGGCTTCCATCTTCTCCATGATACGCGGCAGCACGGTTTCCGAACTGGCGGTAGAGTAAGAGAGGATCAGCTCATCTTTCAGGATGCGTATTAACGTTGTAATACGCAGCTTACAGAAGCGCGCCACCGCACCCAGTACCACCAGTGCGAAGAACAGGATCGCCACATACACCAGTATCACCAGCTTAGCCAGCGGCCACAGTGAAGCGAAACCGAAGTTTGCAACGGTGACGGAGATCAGCGCAAACACCCCAATCGGCGCATAGCGCATGATCATATTGGTGACTTTGAACATCGCTTCTGAGGTCGAACGGAACACTTTCACCAGCGGGTCACGGTGTTCAGACGGCAGCGAAGAGAGGCCCAGGCCGAACAGCACCGAGAAGAAGATAATGGGCAGCATGTCGCCTTTCGCAATCGCCGCAAAAATATTCTGCGGGATCAGCGACAGGATAGTGGTTACCAGACTGTGTGGCTGCCCCTGAACCTGCGCCGTTGTGGCTTCATACTTAGAGATGTCCACCGTTGCCAGCGTCGACATATCAATGCCGGAGCCGGGTTGAAACACGTTCGCCAGAGTAATTCCTGTCACAATGGCAATGGTGGTAATCACTTCGAAATAGACGATGGTTTTCACACCAATACGTCCGAGTTTTTTAGCATCACCGACACCGGCAATGCCGACAATCAGTGTAGAAATCACAATCGGTACAACGATCATTTTGATCAGATGGATAAAGATATCACCGGCAGGACTGAGAACGTTGGTGACTAACCATTCACGATTTTCTGGCTGATTATGCAATATCGCCCCAGCGGCGATCCCCAGCACCAGCGCAATCAATATTTGCCAGGCAAGGCTGAACTTTACGGCTTTCATAACGCGTCATTTCCTTAACAAAACCTGCTTTCCGCGTGGTGCATGCGGAGTGAATAACACTCAAAGGAGGCTGACCGGGATCGGGCAATTCGCAGGTAGTGGATAGTTGAAACCTGATTGACAGGCGCGTAATCAGTACCATTTTCAACGGACTAAATGCAACCCTGCGAGAGATGTGGCTACTTTACTATCTATTAACAGGATAAAGCGCTACCGTTAACATGAAGAAATAAGTCTTTGTAATAATTAGAAATATTCAGAATAAAAACAGCATAGCTATGCATAACCCCGCCATTCCCCGCAGAAACAAAATGGTCTATATGCGCTTTTTTTGCACGACATGTCGTGCGCATCTCAGCGGTTCTGACGGTAAATGAATATCTTTAGAGCAGGCAGTTCCCCCGATTCCATCACATTCTGTTATGACGTGATCTGCCGCGCAAAAAGAAAACAAAGCCAAACCAGCGTCTTCACTTAACCTTTGATTGACATATTATTAACAATCTTCAAGGAGGCCAGCTATGAGCCAATCACATACCTACCCGGTTCCCGCGAACATTGCGGAAAATACCCAGATCAATGCTCAGCAGTACGCGTCAATGTATCAGCAGTCGGTACAGGACCCCGATGCGTTTTGGGGTGAACAAGGCAAAATCCTCGACTGGATTAAGCCTTACACGTTGGTGAAGAACACCTCCTTTGCTCCCGGCAATGTCTCTATCCGCTGGTTTGAGGACGGCACGCTAAACCTGGCGGCCAACTGCCTTGACCGCCATCTGCAAACGCGTGGCGACCATCCGGCAATCATCTGGGAAGGCGATGACAGCAGTGAAAGCAAGACGATCACCTATCGCGAGCTGCACCAGGACGTCTGCCGCTTTGCTAACACCTTAAAAGCGCTGGGCATCAACAAAGGCGATGTCGTGGCTATCTATATGCCGATGGTGCCGGAAGCCGCCGTTGCCATGCTGGCCTGCGCACGTATTGGCGCTGTGCATTCGGTGATCTTCGGTGGATTCTCGCCAGAAGCGGTCGCCGGACGCATTATCGACTGTAACGCCCGGCTGGTGATCACCGCCGATGAGGGCGTACGTGCCGGGCGAACTATCCCACTGAAGAAAAACGTGGATGATGCCCTGAACAATCCCAACGTCACCAGCGTGGGGAACGTGGTGGTGTTTCGCCGTACCGGTAAAGAGGTTGGCTGGAACAGCGATCGCGACCTGTGGTGGCACGAGCTGGCGAACAACGCCAGCACCCATCACGAGCCGGAAGAGGTGGCTGCAGAAGACCCGCTGTTTATCCTTTATACCTCCGGTTCGACCGGAAAGCCGAAAGGCGTGCTGCACACCACGGGCGGCTACCTGGTGTATGCCGCCGCCACCTTTAAGTATGTGTTTGACTACCAAGCGGATGATATCTACTGGTGTACCGCCGATGTCGGCTGGGTGACCGGCCACAGCTACCTGCTGTATGGCCCACTGGCCTGTGGTGCCACCACGCTGATGTTTGAAGGCGTGCCGAACTGGCCAAAACCGAGCCGTATGGCGGAAGTGGTCGACAAGCATAAGGTGACGATCCTGTATACTGCCCCGACCGCCGTGCGTGCGTTGATGGCCGAAGGGGATAAAGCGATTGAAGGGACCGATCGTTCGAGCCTGCGCATCCTCGGGTCCGTTGGTGAGCCGATCAACCCGGAAGCCTGGGAGTGGTTCCACAAAAAAATCGGCAATGGCCGCTGCCCGATCGTGGATACCTGGTGGCAGACGGAAACCGGCGGTTTTATGATCACCCCGCTGCCGGGCGCGACTGCACTGAAACCGGGGTCGGCCTCCAACCCGTTCTTTGGCGTGCAGCCTGCACTGGTGGATAACGAAGGCAATGCGCTGGAGGGGGCCACTGAAGGCAACCTGGTGATCGTCGACTCCTGGCCGGGCCAGGCGCGTACGCTGTATGGCGATCACGAACGCTTCGAGCAGACCTATTTTTCCACCTTTAAAAATCAGTATTTTAGCGGTGACGGCGCACGTCGTGATGAGGATGGCTATTACTGGATCACCGGGCGCGTGGATGACGTGCTGAACGTCTCCGGCCATCGCCTGGGGACGGCAGAAATCGAATCTGCACTGGTGTCTCATCCCTTAATCGCCGAAGCGGCGGTGGTAGGTATTCCGCATGGTCTGAAAGGTCAGGCAATTTATGCCTATATCACTCTGAATCATGGCGAAGAACCTTCACCCGAGCTGTATACCGAAGTGCGCAATTGGGTACGTAAAGAGATTGGCCCGATTGCCACCCCGGATGTATTGCACTGGACAGATTCATTACCGAAAACCCGTTCCGGTAAAATAATGCGTCGTATCCTGCGCAAAATTGCTGCCGGTGATACCAGTAATCTCGGTGATACCTCTACTCTGGCCGATCCTGGCGTAGTGGAGAAATTACTCGAAGAGAAACAGTCCATTAAAATGCCATAACCCACAGGGGCCACCGTGCCCCTGCTTTTCATATTGACATCATAAACCTGCCGCAGAGCAGATCTGATTGCTTCACGTCTTAATATTGTCCGTACCAGGATATAAAAAAAATATATTCCCCCGATCTTGACGTTAATGCTTCAAGGATCAAAGGAATAACCCTGTCTCTGGAGATATTACAATGAGCAATGTCCTCTACGAAAGAATAGAACGAAGTGCGAAATTTAAAGAGCTGGTGAGAAAACGCCAGAGCTTTGCCACCCTGCTGTCCGTGATTATGTTAGTGCTGTATGTCGGGTTTATTTTGCTGATTGCTTTTGCCCCTGGCTGGCTCGGTACGCCGCTTTATGAAGGGACCAACGTGACGCGCGGTATTCCGATTGGCGTGGGCTTAATTGTGATTTCTTTTCTGCTGACCGGAGTTTACGTCTGGCGTGCTAATGGCGAGTTCGACCGTCTGACCCGCGAACTGCTGAATGAGGTGAAAGGATGAAATCACGCCATCTGTTCTTTGCGCTGGCGGCACTGTTGCCGTGTGGTGTACTGGCCGCCGATGCTATCAGCGGCGCGGTAGAGCGCCAGCCGACTAACGTCGAAGCGATTATCATGTTCCTGATTTTCGTCGCTTTTACGCTGGGGATCACTTACTGGGCCTCCAAACGCACCCGTTCACGCAGCGACTACTACACGGCAGGCGGCAATATCACCGGCTTCCAGAACGGTCTGGCGATGGCCGGGGACTTTATGTCTGCCGCCTCATTCCTCGGAATTTCCGCGCTGGTGTACACCTCCGGTTATGACGGGCTGATTTACTCGCTTGGTTTCCTGGTGGGCTGGCCGATCATTCTGTTCCTGATTGCCGAACGCCTGCGTAACCTCGGCCGCTATACCTTTGCAGATGTGGCCTCTTATCGTCTTAAGCAGAAGCCAATCCGCACCCTCTCCGCCTGCGGTTCTCTGGTGGTGGTGGCGCTGTATCTGATTGCGCAAATGGTGGGGGCAGGCAAGCTTATCCAGCTGCTGTTTGGCCTGGACTACCATGTGGCAGTGGTGTTGGTCGGGATCCTGATGGTGATGTACGTGCTGTTTGGCGGCATGCTGGCCACTACCTGGGTGCAGATTATTAAAGCCGTGCTGCTGCTGTTCGGCGCCAGCTTTATGGCGATTATGGTGATGAAAACCGTTGGCTTCAGCTTCAATACGCTGTTTACCGAAGCGATGAAGGTGCACCCGAAAGGCATCGCCATTATGAGCCCCGGCGGGCTGGTGCATGACCCGATATCGGCGCTGTCACTCGGACTGGGCCTGATGTTTGGTACCGCCGGGTTGCCGCATATTTTGATGCGCTTCTTTACCGTCAGCGATGCGCGTGAAGCACGTAAGAGCGTGTTCTGGGCCACCGGCTTTATGGGTTATTTCTACTTCCTGACCTTTATTATCGGGTTTGGTGCCATTCTGCTGGTCGGGGCTAATCCGGCGTTTAAGGATGCGACCGGGGCACTGATTGGCGGCAATAATATGGCGGCGGTGCATTTGGCCGACGCGGTGGGCGGCAGTCTGTTCTTAGGCTTTATCTCTGCTGTGGCCTTCGCCACCATTCTGGCGGTGGTCGCGGGTCTGACGCTGGCCGGCGCCTCGGCGGTGTCACACGATTTGTATGCAAGCGTGTTCCGTAAGGGCCAGGCGAGCGAACGTGATGAGCTGCGGGTGTCGAAGATCACCGTGGTGCTGCTGGGGATTGTGGCGATCCTGCTGGGCATTATGTTTGAGAAACAGAATATTGCGTTTATGGTCGGGCTGGCGTTCTCGATTGCGGCCAGCTGTAACTTCCCGATTATGTCGATGTACTGGTCGAACTGACCACGCGCGGGGCAATGATTGGCGGTTGGCTGGGTCTGCTGACGGCGGTGCTGCTGATGATCCTCGGCCCGACGGTGTGGGTGCAGGTGCTGGGACATGCCAAAGCCGTGTTCCCGTATGAGTATCCGGCGCTGTTCTCCATGCTGGCAGCATTTATCGGTACGTGGCTGTTCTCGGTGACCGACAACTCGGCATCGGGTGCGGAAGAGCGTCAACGCTTCCAGGCGCAGTTTGTGCGATCGCAAACAGGTGTCGGCATTGAGGGTGGGAAAGGGCATTAACACGGAACCCGTACGGGCGAGGCGCGCCTCGCCTAAGTCAAACGGGTCGGGCATGCCCGACCCCTACGGGTATATGTACCATCACCGTAGGGGCGAGCCCGCCGCGCCATGTCAAACGGATCGGGCATGCCCGATCCCTACGGGTATATGTACCATCGCCGTAGGGGCGAGGCACGCCTCGCCTGTGTCAAACGGATCGGGCATGCCCGACCCCTACGGGTATATGTATCATCACCGTAGGGGCGAGGCACGCCTCGTCCGTATCAAACAGGGTGGCAGGGCGTTAGAAGTGCAGTGCGGCGCCCACGTATGGACCATCAGCAACGACATTATCTTTACGGCCATCTTTGCCGTTCAGCGTCATATACTTGTAACCCACGCTCACATCCACCAGAGAGATTGGCTGGAAGCTCACGCCTGCAGATGCTTCCTGGTAGTTATCGATGTGGCTGGAAAACGAATCAGGAGAGTAGAAATACTCACCGTACACGTTAAACATTTTGGTCACAGGGACTTTCACGCCGCCACCAATGGCAATCGCGTAGCCATCTTTCGTGTCTTTCGGGTTAGTCGACAGCGCTTTAACGGTCGGAGACAGGAACACATCGCCAATCGCGACGTTGTAACCCAGACCCAGGCTCTCTACATTGCCATCATGATCGCTGCGCAGCCAGTCACCGGAAAGCGCAAAACCAGGGGTTGTTGTCCCCAGGCCAACGTGAACATCAGTGTAATCCTTACCCACACTCACGCCACCTTCGATAGCCTGAGCAGAGCCTGCCAGCGCCAGCAGCGCCAGTGCGCCGGTTGTCATTGCCACTCTTTTCATTTTATTCTCCTGATTAATTTTTACTCACGCCATGATGCGGCGGGCTTGCAGAGTAAACCAACCGCCCCTGAAATTATATGAGAAACAAACTAATCACGTTGAATTTGAGTAACCTTACAAACGCACTGAATCCAGTCCTGTTAGCCAACCGCCCACATGACATGCCCGATAGCAGGCGCTATCACCACGGTAACGACACCGGATAACATCATCACTAAGCTTGAAACCACGCCCTCCTGCTGACCCAGCTCATACGCGCGTGCCGTCCCGGCGCCGTGAGATGCCGCACCGAATCCGGCCCCTCGCGCCAGGCCTTGTTTGATGGCCAGACGCAGGAACAACAGGTCACCCACCGCCATGCCAAACACCCCGGTGATCACCACAAACAACGCCACCAGGTCCGGTTGCCCGCCCAGCTGCTTCGCTGCCGCAAGCGCAAACGGCGTGGTGATGGAACGCACTGCCAGGCTGCGCTGAATGCTCTCCGGCAACGCCAGCATCTGCGCCAGCCACACCGAACTGCATACCGCTACCGCCGTGGCGGTGATCACCCCGGCACTGAGCGACATCCAGTGACGACGAATGATCGCGATGTTCTCATACACCGGTACAGCAAACGCCAGTGTGGCCGGGCCAAGCAGCCACAAGAGCCAGCGGCTTTCACTGATGTAGTCCTGCCAGGAGATATGGGCCACCACCAGCAGCGCCACCAGCACCATTGGTGTCATCACCAGGGGCATCAGCAGCAGGCGGTGCCAGCGGCGATACAGTCGTTTATTGCAGAAGTAGACGGCCAGCGTGGCCAACAGACATAACACGCTGAGGATAAAATCATTCATCGCCCTTCCCCTGTT
This sequence comes from Erwinia sp. MYb416, assembly GCF_037479575.1. Taxonomy (NCBI): domain Bacteria; kingdom Pseudomonadati; phylum Pseudomonadota; class Gammaproteobacteria; order Enterobacterales; family Erwiniaceae; genus Erwinia; species Erwinia sp. MYb416. Next base: position 44,674 of record NZ_JBBGYT010000441.1, on the reverse strand, counting down.
TACGCGCCGCCAGCCACAGCTCGAAGCGATACACGCGATCCACCACCAGCGAGGTGGCGCCCAGCACCAGCAGCGTACTGACACCAATCACCAGCAGAATTCGCCAGCCCTCAAGGCGCAACAGATCGCCATAGTTAACCACCGCGACAACGGCCGGAACAAAGAACAACAGCATTTCAGCCAGCAACCAGCTGGCACCGGCTTTGACCCACCCCAACGGCATTACGCGCAGCATAATCATCGACAACAGCAACAACATCCCAACGATGTTGGCGGGAAGGGGTAAATGCAGCCAGCTCACCAGCTGTTCTGAGACTAAAAACAGCCCGACATAAAGCGCCACCTGTAGCGGAACCTGAACCCGATGCAGCCAGGCAGAACCCTGTGGACGAAGTGCCAATGCCATGCTGTTTTCCCCTTTGTGAATGTTTTTATAGGAAAGAGTATAAAGCGGTAACAAAGGGTGAAAAAAATGACTTAATATTATCCCAACTATGCCAGACAGGAATGATTATGGACGTTCGCGCCCTGCGCTACTTTGTGGAAGTGGTTCGTCAGCAAAGCTTCACCCGTGCTGCAGAACAGCTCTACGTCACACAGCCGACCATTAGCAAGATGTTGCGCCAGCTGGAGGATGAGCTGGGCTGCACCTTATTGATCCGTGAGGGGCGTAAACTGCATCTGACGGATACCGGGCAGGCGGTGTACCAGCGCGGCGTGACTATCCTGCAAGAGTTTAAACAGCTGGAAGCGGAGATCAGCGATATCAACGAGCTGAAAACCGGCGAGCTGCGCCTGGGTATTCCCCCGATGGTGGGGATGCAAATTGCGGGTTCGATCTCCGCATTTCGTCAGCGTTATCCGGGCGTGGAGCTGAAAATATCTGAGTTTGGCGGCCTGACCGTGCAGCAGGCCGTGCTGTCCGGCAGTCTGGATATTGCCATGACCGCCCTGCCGGTCGCTGATGATTTGCCGCTGAATTCGCTGTCACTGATGAGCCACCCGCTGTGCGTGCTGGTGCCCCGTACCGAGGCCTGGTTGCGCCGCAGCCATATGCCGATCAGTGAGCTGGCCGGGCACCCGATCCTGATCTATAACGAAGAATTTTCCCTTAATCGCCAGCTGATGCGGGCGTTTCAGGCAAGTGGTTTTACTCCGCAGATTGCGGTGCGCAGCGGGCAGTGGGATTTTCTGGCCGCGATGGTGCAGGCGGGTATGGGCGTGGCGATTCTGCCGGAGCCTATCTGTCAGCGTCTGGATAAAAGCCAGCTTCTGTGGCTGCCGCTGGAGTCGGATCTGGTGTGGAATCTGGGATTAATCTGGCGCGAGGGGAGCTATCTGTCGCGCAGCGCACAGGCATGGATTACCTGCTGTCGCGAGTTCTGGCCGGGCGAAACACCGCGCATTTCATTGTAAACCCGCCGGGCGAGGCATGCCTCGCCCCTACACGCAATTTACAATGCCGGATTATCGCAGGAGCCGGACATGTCCGCCCACCAAAAACACACGAAATAGACACCGTCGGATTATCGTAGGGGTCGGGCATGCCCGACCCACAAACGCACGGGACCGCCGATGCGCAGTTATTCCTCTTTCTCGATCAACAGCGTTTCCAGCAGGTCGAGATCGTGCAACAGCTTCTGCATCGTCTCATTACTGATTTGCTGCGTGGCTCGCAGGTGATACAACTCCGCGCGCTCAGAACGCAGAGCGCTCAGACGGAAACGTCGCTCAAGGTTTTCGGCAAACAGCGCACGTTCCATATCCTCTTTGCCATCCACACGACGACGCAGATTGCCCATCACCCTTGAACTGACTTCTTTCAACAGCTCGGGGTCGATGTTCTCTTCCGTGTCGACCATCAGACGTTCTTCCATCTTATGCAGACTGTCGATGGCAACACTCGCCATCGTCGCACGCGCCATCTGTAGCTCACGGCGGTGGCCCGCTTTATCGATCCCTTCAACGCCTCGCAGCAGCAGCGGCAGCATGACCACCCCCACCAACAGCGAGAACAGGATCACCCCGGTCGCCAGGAACACCAGCTCATAACGCGCCGGGAAATCATTTCCGTTACTCAGCAACAGCGGAATCGACAACACACCGGCCAGGGTAATCGCGCCGCGTACCCCGGCGAAGGAAGCAATCAGCAGCTCACGCGTCGAGTAGCTGGAAAACTCCATCGGACGTTTTTTTAACGCCGTACGGCTGATAAAGCGCATGGTCCACAGCCAGCCAAAACGCACGACCATCAACGCCATATAGATCAGCACCACCGAGGCAAACAGCACCCACAGCTCAACATTCGGGTCAGCATCCGCCTGACGCACGGAGATTTCCAGAATGCCTGGCAGTTGCAGGCCCAGCATCAGGAAGACCATGCCGTTAAACACGAATTCCAGCATCTGCCAGACGCTGTTAGCACGCAGGCGCATAGCCAGCGGCGCCTGACGGATAATCCCGGAGCGTGAAATGGTCATCCCGGCGGCAACCGCCGCAAGAATGCCGGACACACCGATATGTTCGGCAATCAGATAAGACGCAAACGGCAGCAGCAGCAGCAGCACGGTCTGCGTGGCCGGATCATCGCCACTCCAGCGGCTGAACAGGCGCAGTGATTTACCGTATAACCAGCAGATTGCGATACCTGCCAGCAGGCCACCTATCGCCACTTTGGCGAATTCCAGCGAGGCCCCGGACACGGTAAACACCATCGTGCCCATCGCCACGGCGACGGCGAACTTCAGCGACACCAGGCCGGATGCGTCGTTCATCAACGCTTCGCCTTGCAGTATCCCCATAATTTTTTTCGGAATGCGCCCCTCGCCGACAATACCGGAGAGCGCCACGGCATCGGTCGGTGACAACACGGCCGCCAGTGCAAAGGCAGACAGCAGCGGAATACCCGGCACCAGCCAGTAAATCAGGTAGCCAATCCCGACAACGGTAATCAGCACCAGCACCAGCGCCAGGCCAAGGATCTCGCGCCCGTGGCGCAGAAACTCACTGGTCGGGGTTTTCCAGCCGTCAGCAAACAGCAGCGGCGGGATAAACAGCACTAAAAACAGCTCCGGATCAAAATCGACATGCAGACCAAACGTTGGCCAGGCGAGCAACGCGCCCATAGCGATTTGCACCAGAGGCAAAGGAATTTGAAAGGGAATAATACGCGCGGCGACGCCTGACAGCGACACAACCAGCGTCAAAATGAGAATGGTAAAGAAAATTTCCATGCGATCCTTTTTATACGTCTTCCGATAGGCTTTAAACACAGGCAGACATTGATAGCGAATACCCTGGTAGATAGTAAAGCAAATTAGGGAGACGATGAAAAACAGGATGTGCGTTAGGAAGGGAAAATCAGTGTCATCTTAAGGTGGGGCCAGCGATCCCGGCCCCGAAACAGAATTATATCGCCCAACCGCAGGCATAGAAAGCGACCAGCGCTACCGCAATAAGCACGGTGCCCACATTCAGCTTGCGCCATTCACCGGCAAAGATGCGGCCAATCACCAGTGAACCGAAACCGAGCATAATACCGGTAACGATGTTACAGGTCAGAACGATAAAGACGGCGGCCAGCAGGCCAGACATCGCATCAACAAAATCACTGAAATCGATTTTAGAAACGTTGCTTAACATCAGCAGGCCGACATACATCAGCGCAGGTGCGGTGGCATAACCCGGAACCAGGTACGCCAGCGGCGACAGGAACAGGATCATCAGGAACAGCACACCGACCACGATGGCTGTCAGACCCGTTTTACCGCCTGCTGCCGTTCCGGCTGCCGACTCAATGTAAACGGCTGCCGGGGCCGCACCGACCAGACCTGAGAAAATGCTGCTCAGTGAGTCCGTGGTCAGGGCCTTGCCGCCATTGATAATCTGGTTGTCTTTATCCAGCAGGTTCGCCTGCCCGGCGACTGCACGGATGGTGCCGGTGGCATCAAATACCGCCGTCATCACCAGCGCCAGCACGCTTGGCAGCACCGCCGGTTTTAATGCCCCAAGGATATCCAGGCTAAACACCAGCGAGTTACCCTGCGCATCGCTCAGGCTTGGCATCGCGAACAACCCCTGATAGGTCACCGCCGGGTCGAAGATCAGGCCAAGCACCGAGATGGCAATAATCGTCAGCAGGATGCCACCTGGCACACGCAGCTTCTCCAGACCAAAAATCACCGCCAGCCCGACCAGCGTCATCACCACCGGGAAAGAGGGGAAGTGACCCAACGCAACCGGCAGGCCAGGCCCCGGGTTTTTCACCACCAGGCCCACACCGTCAGCGGCAATCAGCAGCAGGAACAGGCCGATGCCCACGCCCGTGCCGTGCGCCACGCCCATCGGCAGGTTACGCAATATCCAGGCTCGAATGCCGGTTGCAGAGATCAGGGTAAACAGGACGCCCATCAGGAACACCGCACCCAGCGCAACCGGTACGCTGATCTGCTGGCCCAGCACCAGGCTAAAGGCGGTGAATGCCGTCAGCGAGATCGCGCAGCCAATCGCCAGCGGCAGATTGGCCCACAACCCCATCAGCAGTGAACCAAAACCGGCCACCAGGCAGGTCGCCACAAAGACCGCCGTCGGCGGGAAACCTGCTTTGCCCAGCATCGAGGGCACCACAATCACGGAATAGACCATCGCCAGGAAGGTCGTAAGACCGGCCAGGATTTCCTGACGGACGCTACTACCGCGCGCAGAAATTTTGAACCAGGCGTCTAAAGAGCCGCTGGCCGGTTGAGAAGGAGCTGACATCGTAATCCCCTGAGATTTCTTATGAGTTATCGCTGCGTGGTACCCCTGTTTCCCAGCGGTAGTCGACGTTTGCATCCCTGGCGCAATATACGCGGTACAAAAACCTCAGGGCGAGGCGCAGACCGGATAAAGGCAAACGTTTACTATTCCACGCAAAAAATCGCTAAATTGCCGTGCATTTTTATCCTCTGAGAAAGAGGAAAGATGAACGCAAACGATTATCCTGTGTTTAATGGTGCATTTTCAACACCTGTTATTGCTTAAATTTGCATAATCCTTGATTTACACCCGCGCCGGTAATCAATGCTTCTGATGGTAGCGGCAGGTTCCCCTGCCCTCTAATAGCGCTTTCTTATGACCGCTATCCGCAACCTGAAGCAGGAACGCATTCAGTCGAGACGAACTTCACCCCCCTGCTGTAGTGCGCGCTGCCAGGCCGCACGGCTTTGCACCTTCTGCAACCAGGCCTGAATCGCCGGGCTGTCGGCCGCACCACCGCGTGCGGTGAGTGCTTGCAGCGGAAAACTCATCTGCACATCCGCAATGCTGAAGCGGCTACCGGCAAACCATTCATTCCGGGCAAGATGCTGTTCGATGAACTGGCGATGGGTGGTGATCTGCGGGTCGAGGTAGCCCTTCTGAACCCCTTTACCAAAGGCGCTGCCGATGGGACGTAACAGCCAGGGGACCGGGGCTTTGCCCATCCGGCTGAAGATCAGCTTCATCACCAGCAGCGGCATCAGCGAGCCTTCCGCATAGTGCAGCCAGTAGCGCGACTGGATCACCTCTTCTTCATCAAAAAGTTTCAGCAGACCTTCTGCGTCATACTGCGCTTCCAGGTACTCCAGGATCGCACCGGATTCCGCCACCACGCGATTTTCATCGGTGATCACCGGGGATTTACCCAAAGGATGCACTTTTTTCAGGGCCTCAGGTGCCAGCATGCTCGCCTCACGCTGATAACGTTTGATCTGATACGGCACGTTCAACTCTTCCAGCAACCACAGCACGCGCTGCGATCGCGAATTATTCAGATGGTGTACGGTGATCATATTCGCTCCTTAAAAGCCTGAGTATAGTCAAACGCTCTTCACATCCAGCAGTATCGCTCCGGTGCCCTGCTCACTCAGGCGGTCGTTCGGGTTACGCAGCGGGCAGTCTTCCATCGACAAACAGCCACAGCCGATGCAGCCGTCCAGATCGTCCCGCAGATGCGTCAGCGTTTCAATGCGTCTGTCCAGTTCATCGCGCCACTGTTGCGACAGCACCGCCCACTCTTTTGTCGTCATGCGCTTGCCCGGGGAATACTGCATCAGGCTGTCGCTGATAGTCGCAAGTGGGATGCCGATACGCTGGGCAATCTTGATCACCGCCACACGCCTCAGCACATCACGCGTGTAGCGCCGTTGATTTCCGGGGTTGCGGAAACTGCTAATTAATCCTTTGCTTTCATAAAAATGAAGCGTCGAAACCGCCACACCGCAACGCCGTGCCACATCGCCGGGGGTTAGTTCGCGCTTGCTGGCGTTACTCATACTTTTTTTCATTTAGCGCTTTACCTCAAGTTAACTTGAGGAATTATACTCAGCCTCCATTGAGTTCGCGACCTATTGACGCAGAGACCTGGGAGAAAAAGTGTATGCATGACGACATCATCAGCACCCTGACTGACTGGATCGACAACAATCTGGAAAAGACTCTGTCGATTGATGAAGTGGCGGCAAAATCAGGCTATTCGAAGTGGCATTTGCAGCGTATGTTCCGTTCCGTGACGAAACAGACGCTGGGTGGATACATTCGTGAACGCCGTCTGACGCTGGCCGCCGAAGCGCTGCGCCTGACGCAACGTCCGGTGTTCGATATTGCCATGCAGTACGGTTATGACTCCCAACAGACGTTTTCACGCGTGTTTCGCCGCCAGTTTTCACAGACACCGACCGCCTATCGTCACACCATGCGCCATGCATCCCTGAAGCGCAGCAGCTGGACATTCGACTGTAGCGACTATGCCACCAGCAGCTTCAGCCAGCGGGTCAGTGAAAAATCCTGCCCGACCTGCGGCTAACGCGGCTAATGACGACCCGTTGCCACCGCCACCTGGGGGGGCAAGCCGGGTATTTCCTGCCCCCAGTAAGACGGTGATAAGTACCAGCCGCCGCCCAGCTCTTTAATGTGATACATCGCCGCATCAGCCTGCGCAATAAGTGCTTCCGGGGAGCTGTGGTTTTTTGCCAGCGCCACACCCACGCTTAACGACTGCACCACCCGCGCGCCTTCCGGCAGCACGATGGGCGGCTGCATTGCTTCAATAATATCGCGCGCCACCTGAGCCACCTGCTCCTCCCGTTCGACCGTCGATAGCACCACAGCAAACTCATCGCCGCCCAGGCGTGCCACCAGATCGCCTTTACGCAGGCGCTCACGCAGACGCTGGGCTGTGACCATCAGCACATGATCGCCGGCGGCGTGACCGTAGCAGTCATTCACCTGCTTAAAACGGTCACCGTCGATAAACAGCACACTGGCCTGCTGGCGGGTTTCCGGGTCGTCCATCAGCGCCTGTAAATGTTGCTCAAAGGCTTTACGGTTAGGCAGCCCGGTCAACGTGTCATGCAGCGTCTGGTGTGTCAGCGAGTCATTCTCACTGGTCAGATGCCGCTGCCACTGGTCCAGCTCATCGAGCAGGCTGTTGAAATCACCGCTCAGTTTATCCAGCTCGGCAATCGAGGACGACGGTACGCGCAGGGAGAAAGCACGCCGTTTGCGCACATCATGTGCGACGGAGGCAATATTTTGCAGGCCCTGTAAAATGCCGGCATGCATCCGCCGCGCCAGGTAGATCGCCAGCATGGCGGTAATCAACAGACTGCCGCCCAGCCACAGCAGCGCCTGCCCCAGATAATGTAGAACGCGTGAGGCATCACCACTGATCCACACCCGGCCGACTTCCTGATTATTATGCATCACGGGTGCGCTCACCGGCTGAGGGAACAGCCAGCGAGCCACAACGGCACCGGCGCCGCGGGGATCTTCGCCGCCCGGTGCCTGCCATTGGGCCAGCAGCTGCTGATCAGCACGATATACGCGCCCGACCGCAAACTCCGTACGCGTCCCCATGTCACGCAGAATACTCTCTGCGGTTGCTGAATCGTTCTGTAGCACCGCTGTCCGGGCGCTGTAACTAACGCTGGCCGCGACCAGCTGGATATTGTTTTCCGCATAGCTGCGCAGCACATACATCGACAGCGCAGAAAGCGACAACCCGCTGAACAGCAGCGACACCACGATAATCACCAGATGAATGCGTTGAAATGACTGGCGCATGGTCGGTAATTCACGCGCCACTGTCACCGCCTCGTTTTGCCTGATCTTCATGCTTACTCCCCCTCCGCCGTTCAGCGGACAACGTGCCCGGCATCCACACGGGTGATTTGCCCGTCACGATCATGTTTGATGTGAAAGACCCGAAAGCCAGGAGTGACCAATAGACGACACGCAGGCTCCTTTATTATTTTCTGCTGTTTGCAGATGTATTATTAGTTAATGTTTTTTAGGCATGATTTACGGGAATAGAAAACCCTCCCTGGATTAATTCCGGGAAATAATAAACAGGGAGAAATGTTTGGCAAAATCCTACAGATCATCGATAGTCTGTACAACTTCAAATAGCGTAAGATTCATCTTAAACCGTTTGATTTGACTTAGATTTAACGGAGAGACCAGAAAATAACATCATGATATAAAACAACTTTTACTTAAAAATACATTCAATAATTGCAGATAAAATGGGTTATCACAGCACGTAACAATACGCAATTAGAATTAATCTTACCCTAAGTTAAATTAGATATTCGATGGCACAAAAGGTCAGAAAAAAGATCGGTCACATGGCATAGAAATAATATTATGCATACGGATTAATCTGTATTTTTCGATATCAGCGATAATATATTTATCACCTGCCCTCCTGGCGAGTCAGTGTAAACCCACCTGGATTGACCGAAAAAAACTACCATACCAGGTATAAATTTTGTTCAGTTTTGAAAAACGGGTGATATAATGTGATCGCCGTCACACTTCCATGACCAGAGCGTCAGACCGGAAAGGAGCAAGCCTGGCAGCTCCCGTTCCGTTCCGGGTGATGTTGCATCCCGTTTGTCAGGACCGATCACCCCGGAGTTTTCAATATGGCTACGATTACCACCAGCGTTATTCTCATGAGATGGGAGCTGCTCAGTGCAGTGATGATGTTCCTTGCCAGCACCTTTAATGTGCAGTGCCGCAAAGCCAGCCGCAACGTGATGGCGTTCGCGTTTACCGGTATTGGTATCGGTATGTCATGCTGGTTTGTCACCGGGCTGCTGGGCATTACGTTGAGCATGGATAATCTGCATAACTTCTGGACGATAACCAAGGATGTATTTGTCGAAGTGATGAGCCGCACACCTCCCGACTGGCCGATGCCGTAAGCGACATCTGCCCGGAGAGCTGACCTGACTCACCGGGCAGAAGGTTATTTGTCACTTTTTATATCTTTTTTAGCACCGCCGAGGTCGGCAAAGGGACATCGCTGGACGCTTTGACTTCCGGCAACGCTGCCGTTTTACGATCCTGCAACCACATATCCCCCATGATCTGATTCAGACCATTTTCCAGTCCGGTCACCATACCTGCGCCTGGCGTAAACGTCAGCTCACCGAAGTAGATATGCCCTTCATGGATGTACCAATCAACACGCACATAGTCGAAATCCGTTGCCAGCGTCTTACTCAGTTCCAGCGCACGTTCCAGCGTCTCGCTGTCTGCACTGATGTCAAAACCGGTATCCCGGATTTTATAAAAGCTCTGCTTCAGGTTGTTGACGTAGAAGCTCATCGACAACGCAGCACTGCCCACCCGGTTGTAAATCACCTGCAATACGTACTCGAAGTTGCCATCTTTCTTGTTGAACATATGAAACTTGTAGTCAACGGCGGCAAACTTGCCATCACCAACGTACTGTTCAACCAGAATGCAGGGCTTAATGTAGCGGTAGTGAATCTCACGCGCATGGTGCGAGAAGTCCTTATGCAACCATTCATCGCAGCGCTTGATCAGCAGTTGTTTCTGGATGCAATCGGGTTCTTCCAGCACAATTTCCACCATGCCTGAGCCGTGATTCGGCTTGATCACCGTGTTTTTCAGGGACGGCAAACTCAGTAACGAAATCGGGTCATCGGTCTGATGAATCAGCGGAATCAGATAATCTTCCCCGATAGTGTCGGCAATATATTCTCTGACCAGTAATTTATCAGACAAATTGGCATAGCGCACATGGTCACCAGTGACATATTTACGATACAGAATCTTCTCATTGAACAACTTGGGTTCCCGGATATTGGGAATACGTTTGAATTTCTGAAAGTAATAAATTTTATCCTGGTAAGACCAAGGCATTTTCTTGAGCAGGTAAACAAAACCCTTTCTCAACTCTGCTTTGAGCTTCAACATGATTTACCTCATCTGTAGGTTTTGTAGTTGAGTGAGGAAAGCTGTATTTTAAGAATGACGCCATTCTTAAAGAAATAATTCATTATCGTCAGGGACAGGAGTTCGGTGATAAACACGCTCCAGGCTGCGCCTGTTAATCCCCAGGAATGGATAAAGAAGTAAGAAGTTGCCAGACCAATAACTACCAGCAGAATCACTTTCACCAGTAAGTAATTGAAACCACCCTCTTTCACCATGTAGCGATACGCTACGGTTCCCATTGCCGAAAAGCAGGTTGCTAACGACAACAACGTAATGAGGTTTCCCGATTGTGTGTAATCTTGCCCATACAGGCTGTTAATGATCCTGTCACCAAACAGCGTGACAACGGAGAGCATCAAAAGTGAAACTGCCATAACATAGCCATTAAGCCGTGAAGCCAGTTTTACTGCCACATCCGCACGCTCCCTGAAAATTTCAGAGAAGCAGGATGTAATGATCGCCACCGGAATAAAAATCCACGAGGCGGAAATGGTATTCGCTGCGGTAAACAGGCCAAGATCCTGGGCCGAACTCACCCCAACAAGAAAGAACTGTGCGGTCTTCACCTGAACGGCGATAAAGACGCTGGAAATCGCCAGCGGCAGCCCCGCATGCAGTAAATAACGCAGATAATTCTTACGCTTATGTCGCGGCGGTGGGCTGATAGTGTTGGTCTGATAAAAGCGACTGCGCTTGATCAGATAGGGCACCAGCGTGACGGCGACAATGGACAGGGACAACCACAGCGGGCTGAGCTTGCACCAGGCAACAGTAAAGCTGATGGCAAAGCTCAATATCATGCCGGTGGCATTTGCAACCGTATTCATTCGCGATTCCAGACGGGCGTTATTGTAAACGCTAAAAATATCCTGGGTCACAAACATAGCGGAGAGAAATGATGCCACGGCAAACACAATAAAGTTCTCGCGCATCGTCAGCCACACATAGAGCAATACGGGCAATGACAGCACCAGTAATAATGTCAGGCGCAATGATTTTGCCACCCCCATCAGGCGCATTCCTTTTGGCGTGCTTTTACTGATGCTTTTAAAAAGAATTGTTTCTGTGCCAAAAATGGCAATAGTCTGAATAATTGAAAACAGTGAGGCAGAAAATGCTATTTGCCCGAATATAACCGGGCCGAAAGATTTAGCCACATAAGAGGTGACAAAAATTACGCCAAAAACTGACACCACTTTTTCGGACATCATCCAGGCGGCATTAGACATCACACTGTATTTCATCGAAGCATCCTTTGTGTTTCCAACCAGCTAAAACCTCAAACCAACACATCCGTGTCCACAACTGATTCAATAACGCACAGTAGACCCCTGGCGAGAACGCAGAAAAAGAAAATAATATTTTTCAGGCATCGTTGTGCCTTTTATTTTTAAGAGACTGTTTTTTAACCTGAACAGACAATCCTGCCAGCATTTATGGTTAAATCTGGTCTTAATTTAAGTGTGATCTAATTCACATACCCTTTTGACCGGGATTAAAGTTAGCACACTTTTTTTACCTTTCCCGTTGGAGTTATCCTAATTACAACGTGGCCTTGAACTGGCATGAGACGAATCTATATCAAAAAAACCAATATCGAAAGCTATCAAAACCCTTTTGAAATAAAATAGGAGAAATCCCATGATGTTATTTCTTCATAATCCCTTAACTTAAAGCTTGCCATTCCAATCGCGTACTTTGAAACACTGCGCTAATATCTGTACAAAACAGATCCATTGATTAATGCAGTCATTCTCATCCCATTATTGTTAAGAAAGGTAATAGCATTCATGAGAAAGTCACGATATACCGAAGAGCAAATCACCAGCGCCATTAAAGCTTCTGAAAATGGTATCAAGGTGAAAGAAATCTGTGACGAACTGGGCATTTCTGAAGCAACTTTCTACAGTTGTAAAAAGAAATACGCCGGATTGTCCTCAGAAGAAGGAAGGAAAATCAAAGAATTAGAGGAGAAGGTCCACCATATGGAACGTGAGCTCCAGTCGCTATCATCAGACAAAGAGATGCTGCAAAGCGTGCTGAAAAACTTTTTCACCACGAATGACAAACGGCAAGCCGTTAATTTCTTACAGGATACGTTCGACATTGGAACGCGCCGTAGCTGCCGTCTGCTGGATATCAGCCGCAGTGTTTACCATTATCCTTACAATCTTGAAAATCAGTAATTGCTCATCGGCAGTCAATGTCAGGTGTAATAGTACCAAAATAAAATATTCTCAACGCTTATTGAAAAGTTCAGATCGATTTTTTGATGCGGAATTTGACTGATGAGTTAATTGTCATCCCGCTCTATTATTTGGCTGTAACTTATCCAGGCACCAGCTAAAATCTCAATAGCATCAAGGCTTTCAATGCGCGTTTATCTTTGCAGACAAAGATAAACGCGCCTTAAGTTAACGTGTCCTTTGCAACCCCCCCCCTCAAGAATTTAGAAAAATCGTTAGCTTTGGTGATCATTCTCTTTTTTATAATGGCTTCTTATTCTCATCGATCACTAATGAATAGCCGGAGAGTGCTACATGGCGACACCCGCGCTCAGCGCGCCACAAAGCGCAATAAGTCAGCAGCAGCACAGATGTTCCCACGGTAAACAGATTAAACTCATTTATCATTTATCAGGATACCCCCCCACCTTTGACCGTTAAATGACGCTTCAACTTATCATTAGCGCCTCTTTCTCTTTCGTCTCCCTACCATAATCGATGATTTTTTATTCATATCATTCGAGTTAATACTGGTCTGATCTGGGAAAAGTCGTCTCAAAAATGAAGGTTTTTGCATTGAGTAGGGAGGGTTTACTGTACAAAAAAAGGCGATATGTGGATTAGCGATAATTCTCATAGCCGAACAATCCCTGCTTATGGCAGGCGATCCGCTGAGTTGATGATAAATAAAGCAGGGAGGATGTGAGTGAAAAGGTGATTTTGATCACATTATTGCGATGAAATCACGGACTGTCGGACCAGTCGGGGCCCTGAACGGCGCCTGACTGAACATCGCCGCGGTCAGTCAGGCTGCGCGCGTTTTTATCCGCGAATATTCAATGGCTTTACTACCGCTTCTGGCTTGATACGCATAGCACTGATTACCCCGATCATCAGGCACAAGATGCCGCATAGCGTCAGCAGTGGCGGCCATGACTGCCGTAACAGGAAGGTGTAAGCCAACCCGGCGAGTATCTCAAACACGATCAACGGACCCACTAAGACCGTGGGTAATCTCTGGCTGGCTTCATTCCAGCACAGCGTCCCCAACCAGGAACAGAACAGCGCAATCGCCAACATCAGCGCAATAAAGACCGCCGGCCGCGGGCCAAACGGGAGGGCAAACGAAACATCGCTAAAATGCAGTTGCCCCATGACCAGCAAATACCCGACCAGCGCCAGCGGCAACGTCACCAGCCCCTGCGCAGTGGCCCAGGTGGCAGGACGAATCGCATGCTGGCGTAACCAGCGGGCATTGCGCAGCGGATACCATGTCCAGCACACCACCGCAGTAAAGGCCAGCGCCATCCCACTCAGATAGCGCCACACGTCGACCGGATGCGTGGCGCCCGTCAGTTCCGCCACATTCACGCACACCAGCCCGACGACGATCAATAACAGGGCCGGAAATAACTTACCCCAGCGCAGATGCCCTTCATCGCGGCCGTAAAACAGATTGGCACTGACCGAGATCACCACTGGCAACGTACCGATAATCATGGTCGATATCGGTGCGCCAGTACGCTGGATCGCTGTTGCCAGACAAGCGTAATAGAGCAGGTTGCCGACCAGCGTCAGTTTGAAAGCCTCCCGCCAGTCACGGCGGGTCAGCGCCGCCAGACGATGGCGATCCTGCCAGGCCAGAGGCAGCGCAATCAGCCCAAAGGCCAGATAGCGGCCCATCGACTGCAGGGTGCCAGGATAGTCAGGCACCAATAGCGGCCCGACAAAAATCAGCCCCCACATCAACCCGGCGCTCAGTGCAAATAAAATACCCGTTAACATCGTCCACTCCGGACAGAGAAAACACCATTATGGGAAAAAGGGAGGTCGGGAGATTGTAGCAAATTGCGGTCAGCGCAATGCGGCACGTACCTGTTTCTGATAGCGCGACGGCGTGATGCCATAGCGCCCGGCAAAACTGCGCGTCAGATGCGCCTGGTCGGTCAGCCCCACAGCCGCGGCCACCTCTGCCGCAGGCAGCCCGGCCCTCAGCAGTTGGCTGGCCTGGTACAACCGGAACGCCATCAGCATCTGATGCGGGGTAACATGATAGTGTGCTTTGAACTGCCGCTGGAAATGGTAAGGGCTGAGAGACACCAGCGCCGCCAGTGTGTCCAGGGTGATACGTTCGTTGAAATGGGCACGCAGATAGTCGCGTACCTGATCGAAACGGTGGCGGGGTTCAGCCGCTAAGGGCCGGGCAATGCGGGCATGAGGACGTAGCAGATCGCACAGCGTGAGCAGCAGGCCATCCGTCGCCAGCGGATCGTCGGCCTGCCACAGGTTTTCCAGCAACCTTGAGAGCTGTGCTGCGCGCTGCGGATCATGGCAGACCGCCTGCTCAAACCACCAGCCCGTTTCTCCGGTTAAGGCAGCAAGACGCTGAGGTTCAATATAGATCATGCGGTATTGCCAGCCGCCCTCCGTGGCGGATTCCCCCGTGTGTAACTCATCGGGATTCATCAATACCAGCGAGTCGACGGGCGCTACATGCTGTACCCCGCGATAACGGAAACGCTCGGCACCCCGATCGATAGTCCCGATGCCGAACGCTTCATGCGTGTGAGGTTCAAACGCGTAGCGGGTAATATGGGCGCGATACAGTTCAACGCCCTGCTGCCCGGAAAGATGACGGAAGCTGGCCCGATCCTGCTCATAGCTGAACTGCTCAGGAACCCCTTCCACAGCCGACTCCATTAAGAAAATGATGAGGGTGTCAGCTTACGATCTTTACCCGCAGCGATCCAGACGCCTTAGATCAAGCCTTCGGCTTTCAGCGCTCGCTGTACCGCAGGGCGTGCTGCCACGCGGCCTGCAAACGCCTGCAATTCAGGCCAGCTGTCGAGCGAGAAGCCAACCACTTTGCTCCAGCCCAGCACGGTAAACAGATAACCATCTGCCACGGTGAACTGCTCACCCTGGAGCCAGGTTTTCCCGGCCAGTGCGGAAGAGAGCCAATCGAGGCGTTTATTGAGTGTCGCCACGGTCGCCTGCTTCCAGTCAGGGGTCTGGGCCGGGTTAAACAACGCACCCATTGGCTTATGCAGTTCCGTTGAGATAAAGCTCAGCCACTCAAGCACTTTGTAACGTTCCGCGGTGCCCGCCGCCGGGATCAGGCCTGCTTCCGGTTTCAGGTCGGCCACATACTGCGCAATCACCGTACCTTCTGTCAGCAGGCTGCCATCATCCAGCAGCAGTGCAGGAATGTAGCCTTTGCTGTTAATGGTCGTGAAGTCAGCGCCGGTTTCGGTTTTTTTCGTTTTAAGATCAACCTTTTCCAGCGTGAACGTTGCCCCAACTTCTTCGAGCGCGATATGCGGGGAGAGCGAGCAGGCACCTGGGGTATAGAACAATTTCATCAGACTTATTCCTTGTTGATTAGAGAGCGTCAGAGTACGCGAGCCAGTCTACGCCGCCTTTAGCGGTTGATGCCACGCATGCTTACAAATCCTGAAGATTAAACGCCAGCCAAACGGCCGCATTATTACCAGAAGCTTCCCTCAGGCATTGACTCACCATTGATTATCACCGTGGTTGAATACGGTTTTCTTACACCAGGTCGGATCACACATCATGTCAGAAACGTTGACGCTTACGCGCCCGGAGAACGGGTTATCGCTGTTCCAGCACTTGCTTAACGGCAGAATGCTCCCAGGCCCGATCTGGCACAGTACCGCCTGGCGGACTAAGTTTTTACTGCGTTCACTGGCCTTTCCTCTGGCCACTCTCCAGCACATGCAGCAGATTGCCACCCTGCCCGTGATGCAGGATGCGCTGCATCTGCAGCCGACCTTGCCCAATAAGATCCACCGGCCTTATCTGCACCTCGGTCTGTCTGCGGGCCAGCGGGTGCAGGTACTGAGCCAGCACTACCGTTTTGTGCAACAGCTCCCTTCCCAGGCATTACGCCATGCCATGCTCTCATCACACCCCACCACACTGGCCAGCTTCAGTGGCAAAGAGGGCGAGCATTTTCAGCTCACGCTGACCTGTAATGGCCGCTGCGAGCGTGAGGGTGAAGTGAATATGATGCTGCATGGCGATGGGACGCTGCTGGCGATACTGACGTTCGTCATCGTTGAACGTGACAGCCTGCCGGTGCTGTTGATCGGGGGGATACAGGGCGCACACAGCGATACGCCCCATACGCTGATCCGCTCAGCAACCAAATCCTGTTATGGGCTATTCCCGAAACGTGTCCTGCTGGAAGGGGTATCACTGCTGGCACGGGGCATGGGTATCAGCGCCATTCAGGCCGTCAGCGATCGCGGCCATACGTATCGCAGCCTGCGTTATCGCTTTAAAAAGAAGGCCGTGTTTGTCGCCAGTTATGATGAGTTCTGGCAGTCACTGGATGGCACGCCGCTTTGCCGTCGCCTCTGGCAACTGCCGCTGGCATTCAGCCAGAAAACGATGGAAGAGATCCCCAGTAAAAAACGTGCGGAGTATCGTCGCCGCTATGGGCTAATGGAGAGCCTCAGCGAGCAGTTTATGCGCCTGCACTAAGTGGGATCAGGGGGCAGAAGGGGCTTCCTGTTCAACGTCATCAATCTTCCAACCATCGTGATCCTGCACCAGCGTGACCAGCAGATGCTGCTGGTCAGCAGGGTCACGCCCGAGGGTGACATCGCCGGAAGCCCGGTTACCGTTTAGCGTAAATCGGCTGACGCTGACATTGTTGACCCAGCTGTCGCTGTAGTCTTGATCCTGGAGAAAATAATCATCGTCCATACCGTCCGGGCTTTTGATCAGCAGATTGATTTTTGTCAGCAGCCGCTCAGTAACATACTCATTTAATAACGGGTCGTGTTCATCAATCGGGCTTTCTTCTTTGTTCAGCGCCGCCAGATACCAGCTGTAAAAGGCCAGGCTGGTGCTCTGGGGATCGTCGTTATGCGCTGCCGCCGCTGCCTGAAAAGCAACGAAAGACACCACCAGCATCAGCAACCACTTTTTCATGCAAACCATCCCGGATAACACCGCTATTCATTTCTGCCACCTGTACGCCGACAGGGCGCCAGTGATTGTATTGAATTTATCCGGCTAAGCCAGCGTCTTCCCCCACACTTTGCCTGCTTTTTTAGTAACTGTTTATCGCAGTGATACGTTTGCACTCAGCCTGCCACACAGGCAGGCTGAGTGCAGCATTGTCATGCCCAGTGCTTCTTCTTACTTGTTTTGCCAATACCCGGGTTGCAGGTGTTGGTCGGGTCGAGCTGATGGAAGTGATGCTGATGCTCGTCGGAGGCGTGGTAGAGATGGCCAATATTGTGCTCGGCCGGGTATTTTGCCCCGCGCTGATCCAGATACGCCAGCACCGCCGCTTTAAACTGCGCGCCATCGACGCCAGGTTTCAAAATGTAGTCCTGGTGATTGACCAGACAGAAGAAGTGGCCACAGCAGGAGTCTTCCAGTACCTGAGCCTGCAACTCTGGCGGCAGGCGGATCAGCCACTGATCGTCATTACGGCGCAACGCCACATCAAAGGCAATCAGCCTGTCGTCGGTATTGATGCCAGCATAGTCACAGTAGAACACCGTGCAGGCCCCCACGCCAAAACGCACCAGGAAGGCATCCTTCTGTTCCTCTTCAGTACAGTGGAACCATTCCCCATTGCGCGTGGCGAAGAATGCGGTCAGCAGGCGACTCATCGACGCAACTTCATCATGGGCCAGTTTTATCATCAGATGATGTTCATAGCGGCGATGATACGAGAGCAGACGCGGTGCCACGGTAGAAGGCGTGATGCGGTTACCCCACTGGATCAGCCGATCGAGGGTGTTATGCGGCAGTAGCCGGAGTTTTCTCAACCGCGCATCCCAGCGTGCTTTTTTTGCCATCAGCCCCGGCAGCGCTGCGGGCCCGAGGCGCTTAATCGACAGGAACATATGACGCGCATAGCGCAGGGTCAGCCGGAAAGCGTTGCGGTGGATATACTCCGCCTGAATCGGCAGCGTCTCAAGATTTTCAATCAGATAGCGACGCAGGTCGAGCAGCACCTGCTCATCGTTGGTGCCAATATAGAAGGTGTCTTCCTGCGGGGTAGCGTCGAAGGTGGCAAGGCGCACGGCAAAGACGATCACTTTTCCGGCGCAGCCCGCGCTGTCATGCAGATAGTGCGGATTACCGTTAAAACGCGTCGGGGTGGTGGCATCCACATCTTTGATCACCGCCGCGTAGTCATCGGCCCAGATTTTTCCTTCCCAGTCCGGGGCTGTGCCGGTGGTGTACTCGCCTGCTTCCAGTCGGGTGATCATCTCTTCCGGGGTCTTCCCCAGCTCGATGCCCAGATGGTTGATCAGATGCAGCTGCCCGTCGTCGCTAATCTGCGCAAACAGGGATTTTTCGGTAAACGCCGGGCCGCGTTGTAACAGCGATCCCCCAGAGTTATTACAGATACCACCGACCACCGATGCGCCGATACAGGAGGAACCGATCACGGAATGCGGTTCTTTGTTCCACGGTTTCAGGCTGGTTTCCAGCTCGGTCAGCGTGCTGCCGGGGAACGCGATAATCTGCTGTGCGTTATCAATTACCTGCACACCCTTGATTTTGCGGGTGCTGACAATCACCACCGGGCGGTCATAGTCATCACCGTGCGGCGTGGAGCCACCGGTCACCCCGGTGTTAGAGGCCTGCATCAGGATAATGATGTCATTTTGCTGGCACACCTTGAGCACCTGCCACAGTTGCAGCAGCGTTTCCGGCAGCACAACGGCCAGCGCATCACCCTGGCCCACGCGGAAGCCTTTGCAGTAATACGCTTTTTGATAACTGTCGGTGATCAGATTGTCCGGGCCGACCGGGTCGCCCAGTTGTTGCAGGATCAGAGTGTGTTGCATGTTATGACTGCCTCTCCATAGCTCATTTTTTTAGCAACGGGGATTGTACCTGAGGGGGTCGAGTCTGGGCCAGCATGAGAGGGTGAAATTCTGTCATGCTGGGATGCCCGCCACTTATCGTCGCTCAAAAGCATACAAAACGATTTTGTCCACAACGAAGAATTTTTTACTCCCCTTCCTCGCGCCCTTTGATGAATAAATAGTTAGTTTTTTTCTGGCTGATAGGAAAAACCATTCTATGCAATTCTTATGCACTATTTATGCATACAGAAAACTTTTCCCCTGTTTTTCAGAAACTTGAATGTGATCAAAAAGTGAATAATTACGGACTTTGATGTGTTGACTTTGTTACAACGCAGCGCGAGCATGTGGACCACTTTCCGAATCCATCAGAACGTAACTCCCTGATAATACTATAGGGAAGGGGTGGTTTTGCCTGCGACTCATCAATGTTGAGAGGATGCGATGTCTGACCAAATGGATACACAGCAAAACCTGCATCGCGGCCTCAGTTCGCGCCATATCCAGCTGATCTCGCTGGGCGGCGCAATTGGCACCGGGTTGTTTATGGGGGCAGGCAAAACCATCGCGGTCTCCGGCACCTCGATCCTGATCACCTATGTGGTGGTGGGCTTCTTTATGTATATGGTGATGCGTGCGATGGGTGAGCTGCTGCTCACCCGGCTGGATTACCGTTCGTTTGCCGATTTTGTTTCCGACTACCTCGGCCCGAAGGCCAGCTTCTTTCTTGGCTGGTCTTACTGGCTCAGCTGGGTGGTGACCTGCATTGCCGACGTGGTGGTGTGCGGCGGGTATATGCAGTTCTGGCTGCCCGAGCTGTCGCCGTGGATCCCGGCGCTGCTGACCCTGGGGCTGCTGTGTCTGTTTAATTTGCTGTCGGTGAAGATGTTTGGCGAGGCCGAGTTCTGGTTTGCGATTATTAAGGTGATCGCCATTATCGCGCTGATTGTTACCGGCATCTGGATGATTGGCAGCGGCTGGACATCGCCGGATGGCGTCACCGCCTCACTGCATAATCTCAGCGACCCGGCGGTGTTTATGCCGCACGGAATCGTGGGCTTCTTTGCCGGTTTTCAGATCGCGATTTTCTCTTATACCGGCATTGAGCTGTTGGGCACCATGAGTGCCGAAACCAAATCGCCGGAAAAGGTGTTGCCGAAAGCCATCCGGGCAATCCCGCTGCGCATTATTATCTTCTATGTGCTGTCGATGGTGGTGATCATCGCCGTCACCTCCTGGCAGCATATCTCACCGGATACCAGCCCGTTTGTTACGCTGTTTGCCAAAGCCGGGCTGCCTGCCGCCGCGGCCGTGATTAACTTTGTCGCGCTGACGTCGGCGATGTCATCCGCCAACAGCGGCGTCTATTCCAGCACACGTATGCTGTACGGCCTGTCGGTGGAGCAGCACGCCCACTGGCAGTTCCGCATTCTGTCGCGCACCACCCGCATTCCGGTTCGCAGCCTGATGTTCTCCTGCTTCTGTATGTTAAGCGGCACGCTGCTGCTGTTCCTGGTGCCCAACGTGATGACGCTGTTCACCGTGGTGTCCACGCTGGCAGCGATACTGGTGATTTATACCTGGGGGATGATTCTGGTGGCGTATCTGGTGTACCGCAAACGCTGCCCGGAGCTGCACCAGCAGTCGACGTTTAAGATGCCTGCCGGGGTTCTGATGAGCTGGATCACGCTGCTGTTCTTTCTGTTTTCACTGGTGGTCATGGTGTTTGACCGCGATACGCTGATGGCGCTGTGTGCGATGCCGCTGTGGTTTATTTTGCTGGCGTGGGTCTGGCGGGTGAAGCAACGGCGGGAACAGACGGTAATGGCATAAGGGTTATGCAGGTGCAGGATTCGGGGCGACCGAAAAATGGTCACCCCCTACCAGGGACGGGACGTTACAACACGCCCTGTGCCAGCATCGCATCGGCCACTTTTACAAACCCGGCGATATTCGCGCCGTGCACGTAGTGGGTCTGCTTCCCTTCCCCGCCGTGCTCGACGCAGGCGTGATGGATATCCAGCATGATATGTTGCAGACGAATGTCCACCTTCTCGGCTTTCCAGCTCAGACGCGCTGCGTTCTGTGCCATCTCCAGACCGGAAGTTGCCACACCGCCGGCATTCGCCGCTTTCCCTGGGGCAAACAACACACCCGCATCCAGGAACGCATCGGTCGCCTGGATCGTGGTCGGCATATTGGCGCCTTCGGCCACGGCTTTCACACCATTAGCAATCAGCTGACGCGCCGCAGGCAGATCCAGCTCGTTCTGTGTAGCACAAGGTAAGGCGATATCTACCGGTACGCTCCACGGCTGCTGCCCGGCGAGGTAAACCAGCTGACGTTCGCGCGCATAGTCTTCCACGCTGCCGTAACGCACGTTTTTGATTTCAGCCAGATGAGCCAGCTTCTCAGGGGTAAACCCGGCTTCATCCACTACCGTGCCGCGAGAGTCAGACGCCGTCAGCACGCGAGCGCCCAGCTCCATCGCTTTTTCAATGGCGTACTGCGCCACGTTGCCCGCACCGGATACCGAGACCGTGCTGCCTTCAAAGCCCAGACCATGACGTTTTAACATCGCATCGGTGAAGTACACCAGACCGTAGCCGGTGGCTTCCGGGCGGATCAGGCTGCCGCCAAACGACAGACCTTTACCGGTAAACACGCAGGCCGTGTTGTTCGACAGCTTCTTCATCATCCCGGACATAAAGGCCACTTCACGGCCACCCACGCCGATATCGCCCGCAGGCACATCGGTATCCGGACCAAGGTGACGATACAGTTCGGTCATCAGCGCCTGGCAGAAACGCATGACTTCCGCGTTGCTTTTCCCTTTCGGATTGAAGTCAGAGCCGCCTTTCCCGCCGCCCATCGGCAACGTGGTCAGCGCATTTTTAAACGTCTGCTCAAACCCAAGGAATTTCAGGATCGACAGGTTGACTGACGGATGGAAACGCATTCCGCCTTTATACGGGCCAATCGAAGAACTGAACTGCACGCGCCATGCGCGATTCACCTGTACCTGACCTTTGTCATCCGTCCAGGCCACGCGGAACTGGATCACACGTTCCGGTTCCACCAGGCGTTCCAGCAGGCTCTGTTCCTGATATTGCGGGTTACGTTCCAGGAATGGCCACAGTGAGGTGAATACTTCGCGTACGGCTTGCAGGTATTCAGGCTGGTGCGGATCGCGCTGCTGAACGGAGGTGAGAAACGACTCCAGAGAGTGAAAAGCTGTCATGATGAATTCCTTGTGCGTAATGGTCTGACCCTGATGTTGTTATTGTTAGGGTAATCAGAGAGATGATGTTGTGTCTCAGCGACTATATCACCGGCTTTCCGCTGTACAACAAAAAACTTATGACCTGCAAAACACAGGGTAATGAGGCCAATAAGGCGCCAGGCAGCGCAAACACTGAACAGAAGCGCAAAACCACGACGAACAACCATAAGAAAAAGTTATTACCGACCCGCATTTCATCAACGTTGATGATTAGAAGCGGTCAGAAGAGAGCAACGGAGAACAAAATAACCCGCTAAAACAGAAAATGAATATGACATTTTTATTACAGACATCAATCTCCGGCTATTTCCCCCGCAGTTTTATGTTTTATTTCACGAGCGCCGTCATTATTTATGTATAAATGTAAACTTAAGAAATGTGAGTTGCTTCATCGTAATCAGCTGTGATTCCATCGATCCTCCAGAAATTGTGCTCTGACGACCTGAGAAATAATGATGAACCATGATAATGATAATATTCAGGGAAAGCCGATCGCATTGTTACTGATTAATGAACATTCCCGGAATGGCAAAGCCAATAAACAGCAGGCGTTATCCCTGCTCAGCGCAGAGGGAATTCAGGTGGTTGAACCTGAAGCCAGCGACCGTCGCGACAGCAGCGAGATCATCCTCGACTACGCTGACCGCATCGATTTGGTGATTGTTGGCGGGGGCGATGGCAGCCTGAACGCTGCCGCGAAAGGGCTGATGCGCAGCGGCCTGCCGCTGGGGGTGTTGCCACTCGGCACCGCCAATGATTTCGCCCGCACCATCGGCATCACCAACGATTTGGCTCAGGCCGTGAAGGTGATCGCAGTCGGGCACCAGCGCCCTATCGACCTGGGTGAAGTGAACGGACATTTGTTTTTTAACGTCTCCAGCATCGGGTTTTCCGCCACGCTGGCCCACCATTTGACCGCTGAATCGAAGAAGCGCTGGGGGACTTTTGGCTACGCGTTGGCGGCCTTTAAACTGCTGAAACAGAGCCGCCCGTTCAGCGCCACGCTGGAGCATGACGGCATCACTGAGAAGGTCAAAACCGTGCAGGTTTCCGTGGGTAACGGCCGCTTTTACGGCGGCGGCATGACGGTGGAACAGAGTGCGGCACCCGATGATGGTCGCCTGGATGTTTACAGCCTGGAAGTGGCGCACTGGTGGGAGATGATCGCCCTGCTGCCTGCGCTGCGGCGCGGCACACACGGGCGCTGGCGTAAAGTGCGTACGCTATCCACCACCGCCATGACGCTGAGTACGCGGCGTCCTCATGATATTAACGCCGACGGTGAACTGATTGGGCAGACACCTGCCCGGTTTGCCATCAAGGCACATGCCATTACTGTTTTTTCTCCGTCGCAAGCGACGTCGGTTTAATAAGGATTATTTCTATGAACAAATTTGGCATTCTCGCATTAACCGCCATGATCACCTTAATTTCAGCCTGTGATGATGCAACCAAAGAAAATATTAAAGAAGAAGCCGACAAACGCACAAGCAGCCTGGTGGAATCGGCACAAACGCAGTGGGATGAAACCCGTAAACAGGCAACGGATCTGGCCGATGCAAAAGTGGCGGAACTAAACGCTGCGCAGCCATTAGAAGAGGCGAAGAAAAAAATGAATGAGCTGGGTGAGATGAAGCTGTCTGACTTTATTTCGGGCGGTGGGGAAGAGAAAGAAGGTGAGGAAGCGGAGTCAGAGAATAACTGATTTTTGTCCTTCTCTGAATTTCCTTCGCGATTTTACTTTGACGATACAGTGGTTTTTCACTGCTGCTTTGGTGGGTTAACCCCCACCTTCTCGCCGTGCAGCGTGGCGTCCCGCCCGCTGGTGATGCTCAGGTTGTTACCCGCGTTCACCGTGGTTTCACTGTGCGTGGCTCCGTTGCCCGTCTCGCTGCCGCGCCTCTTGTTGACGCTGGCGTTGAGCGACAGCCCGTTGGCACCCTGACCAAAGTTTATCCCGACGCCGACCGACGCGCCGTGGCTCTCGTTCTTCCCGTCCAGGCTCTGCGTGTTCTCCGCCGAGACCAGGTTAACGTCCTAAATAACAAGAAATTAAACCGTGATCCATATCCGGGATTCACGCATCTTTGAACCCGTTGCGGCCATTGCGCTGAAGGGCGGCTGGCTGAAGGAGGCGGGATTTGCAACTAGGACGCTGGTTAACGTGCGGGTGATGAACGGTTCTCTGGTGCTGACGGCGGAAGTACCGCCACCGGTGCCGAAGGTGATACAGACCCTGCGCCAGCTCTGCCCGAAGCTCTCAGCCCGTAAACAGCGGGAACTGATGGACGTGATTCAGGTGATGGCGAAGCCGAAGAAGCGGAGCGCTGGCTGACTGTTAAAGCAAAAAACCCAGCCGCTTAGAGCTGGGATTATTTAATTATAAATTGTCAGATCTTAGCCCAACACGAAAACTCTCTGATGGAAATAACGGCTGTATTATGATTTCATCGTTATAAATAAATAACTTTGGTGACAATGCTGTAACATCATAAACATTTTCCGCTATCAGCCTAATATTTGTCCTGAATAGTGGTATTTCTGCATCATCTGCTAAGACAAAGACGTCGTGTTTTTTTACTAAATTTGCGTTTAACAAATTATATAAATCATCATAATCACTATATTTCATCCCATCCCACAAAACTCCTCCGGCGGCAAGGGGATAATTATAAAGCATATCGATGGCCTTTCTTTCTTCGGCACCAATAACTATATTAAAGTCAACAGCCAACGCTTCTTTGCATTCGTCAAATAAAGTCATTATTCCTACCTATTTAGCTGTTTCAATATAGTTTCAAAAGCTTTTTCATTACCTTCAAAAGGTATGACGGTTTTTACTGCTTTACCAGGGCCTTTACCTTTTGAGTAATCCCACATATTAATATGTGTCCCTTTCTCTGGATCATAATCCACACGCCAGCCTACCTTGCCATCGCTGGATTGACGACCAATAACCTTTCCATTACCAGCACTCACTTCCAATCGGCCAATAACAGGCTTTGAATCAGCCCCTAAATCACCAACCATATTTATGGCTTTATTTCTAGCCGTTTCCCAATTCTTTTCAGCTTTAAGTACCGTTTCAATACGGTTCCCGACTCCAGGGACTTTCTTACCTGGCAGCATAATACCTGCCAGCATCCCGCCTGTGGCTTCCAGCGCTGCCTGATTTTTCCCGGCCAGGTCGCTCATCGCTTTAGTGCAATAGCTATCACCCGCAGCACATGAAGCCAGCGCCATTGCTGCATCAGCAGCACATGAAGCCAGCGCTATCGCCGTATCAACCACATAATCCGCTGAACCTAATGCTGCATCCCCGCTATCTGCAATAACATTGATGATACTGTTCGCAATGGCTGACGCTGCACCCTTGCCCAGCTTATCTCTGACCTGATCTTTCCAGAGCTCAGCACTTTGCTTCACAGACTCCCGGGCTTTGTCACCGGCCAGTGAGTTATTCTCCACAAAGGTGGCTGGCTGGAAGTGGCGGGATTTGCAACTGGGACGCCGGTTAACGTGCGGGTGATGAACGGTTCTCTGGTGCTGACGGCGGAAGTACCGCCACCGGAGCCGGAGATTATGCAGGCGCTGAGGAAGGTCTGTAAGCTGTCAGCTCGTAAGCAGCGTCAGGTGACGGAGCTGATCAAGGTGATCAGCAGGCCGCCGAGCAGAGCTGGTAACTGACTGAACAACAGATAAAAAATCCCAGCCGATTGGCTGGGATTTTTTATTATGGGCCAACCCATGTTAATTCAGACTTCAAATCGTCAGGAACTATATTAAATAACTCTTTTATATAAATAAGATGCTGATTGTAATTTGGCGATATATCCTCATTGCATTTTTCAACGTAATATTTTGCTTGGTTATTTAAAAACCATATATCGTGTTCTGTAAAGTTCTTATCCAAAATAGTAATAGTCAAATTATGAACAAGTTCAGCTTCCAGATAGCAAGATAAATTCAAGATTTTTTCTTTCTTTTCCAATCGCTGTAGGTTCCGTATGTAAGGCAGTGAAAGCCCTAACATTTTCACGTATATTTCATTTTTATACATGCAGCCACCCTCATGATTAATATGCATAAAATTTGTCACTTCCTTGTCGGCATAGAAGAGGCTCCAGCCGGAGCATTTTTAGTCTGAGTCCATGAACCATTTTGTATGAGCTTTTCTATATACGAAGCATCTCCTGTCTTCTTATATATTTCCTGAGCTGCAACCATACGATGATTACCTTCAGATATATAATAATTCCCTTTACTATCAACATATCCAGCAATACGTCCCTGAGGGGCTGTAAATTTATAATTTCCACTCATCATATCGTTTTTAAGCTGATCTACCTGTTGTGGATTACGTAATCCAACTTGCATACTTTTTATTGCAAATGAAGCACCACCTTGGGATAAGTTGGTTATGGTAGCTTTTGCTAGTTGTACTAAATCCTTTGCCAGTAGCCCACCCGAAACTAACATGGCCTGATTTTCTGGATCTGAGGCAAATACCGCAAACTTCGTCCAGGTGGGACTGTTTTGATCTATTTTTGCCAGATCCTGACCATTCCATTGCTGTACATAGGCTTTGGCTTCATCACTGGTCATCACATCTGCGCCAACACTGTTCAGCCAGCCCGGACGTTCTGTTACATCAATTCCACCTTGTGCAAGCTCCTTATCCCATCCCTGTGCTGTCAGTGGATGATTCTTCATATTATCGTCAGTTTCTGCACTCTGTTTATCACTGATTTTCTTCCATTTATCAATAACAGGCTGGCAGTTCTCACCCGCGCTGCGGCAGGCCTGCATTTCCTTATCGAACGTCAGTGCCTGATCCGCATGCAGATAGTTATTCTCAACCGTCGTCTTGCCCGCCTGCGCGCCCGCTAACGCATCCGCCGTGCCGTCTCCCGCCAGGCCGCCTGCCAGGCCCGCCGCCAGCGTCGCCAGCGCGCTTACCGTCTGCTTCTCCGTTTCACTCAGTTCGCTCACCGGCTTACCGTACGCATTGACCGCCACTATCCCGGCCAGCTCCGCCGTGGCCGCACCTGTGGCACCTACCAGCGCGCTGTTACCCTGCGCCGCTGCCAGCGCTGCATTCACCGCCGCATGCGCCAGCACCTTACCCGCACTGTCCAGCCCGCTGTTGCCGATAATGTTCGCAATATAAGGTGCGGAACCCCCTGCAACCGCCTTCGCCAGGTCTCCCCCCGCCAGGCCCTGCACCGCCGCCGTCGCCGCCTGAATGGCACGCTGCACCTTGCCGCCCGTCCCGAAGTCAGACGCTGCAAACGCCTTATCATAGAACGTCTGGTAAGCCTGCTCGCTTATCTGCTTATCCGTCGGCTCTTTCCCCGGATTCGCCTTTGACCACGCTTTACGGGCCGCCTGAAGCTGCTCCGGCGTCACGCTCTTCATCTTATCGTTTGCCGCACGGGTTGCCTCTATCTGCCCCTGCGTCCGCGCGATGTCCGCCGCCTGGCTCCCGATTTCTCCTATCAGCTGCGCCTCCTTCAGCCGCCGCTGCTCCCTCTCCTTGTCAAATATCGGGCTCAGCGTCTGGTTCGCGTGCTCCACGTCGCGGCTCAGCCCCTCCACGTCCTGCTGCTGGTTCGCCGTATCACGGATGACTATCGTGCCCTCGCTCACCGCCGCCTTCGTCGTCGAACTGTCGCTCCCGCTGCCGTTCATTCCCGCCAGCAGGCCGTTGGCCATGTTCCCCACAAACTGACCGGCCACGCTACCGCCCGAGCTGATGCCCACGCTCTGGTGCTCAACCTGGTACTCAGCCCTGTTCTCAATGTTGCTGAAGCCCAGCGTGCCGGTATCCAGCCTGTTCTTATCCGACGTGGCCGTCGAGCCGATAACCGCCCCGTCCAGCCGGGTATGTTTACCCACGGTGATATCATAGCCGCCGCTGCCCGCAAACACCCCGGTCTGCTCCTGCACCGACTGCCAGCTGCTGTGCATTTTATCCCGGCTGGCGTTAACCGACCCGCTGCCCCCGCTGAAGCTGATGCTGCCCCCGGCGCTGACGCTCTGTGCTCAATGTTGCTGAAGCCCAGCGTGCCGGTATCCAGCCTGTTCTTATCCGACGTGGCCGTCGAGCCGATAACCGCCCCGTCCAGCCGGGTATGTTTACCCACGGTGATATCATAGCCGCCGCTGCCCGCAAACACCCCGGTCTGCTCCTGCACCGACTGCCAGCTGCTGTGCATTTTATCCCCCCGAGCTGATGCCCACGCTCTGGTGCTCAACCTGGTACTCAGCCCTGTTCTCAATGTTGCTGAAGCCCAGCGTGCCGGTATCCAGCCTGTTCTTATCCGACGTGGCCGTCGAGCCGATAACCGCCCCGTCCAGCCGGGTATGTTTACCCACGGTGATATCATAGCCGCTCCCGCTGCCGTTCATTCCCGCCAGCAGGCCGTTGGCCATGTTCCCCACAAACTGACCGGCCACGCTACCGCCCGAGCTGATGCCCACGCTCTGGTGCTCAACCTGGTACTCAGCCCTGTTCTCAATGTTGCTGAAGCCCAGCGTGCCGGTATCCAGCTTCTTATCCGACGTGGCCGTCGAGCCGATAACCGTTCATTCCCGCCAGCAGGCCGTTGGCCATGTTCCCCACAAACTGACCGGCCACGCTACCGCCCGAGCTGATGCCCACGCTCTGGTGCTCAACCTGGTACTCAGCCCTGTTCTCAATGTTGCTGAAGCCCAGCGTGCCGGTATCCAGCCTGTTCTTATCCGACGTGGCCGTCGCGCCTCCTTCAGCCGCCGCTGCTCCCTCTCCTTGTCAAATATCGGGCTCAGCGTCTGGTTCGCGTGCTCCACGTCGCGGCTCAGCCCCTCCACGTCCTGCTGCTGGTTCGCCGTATCACGGATGACTATCGTGCCCTCGCTCACCGCCGCCTTCGTCGTCGAACTGTCGCTCCCGCTGCCGTTCATTCCCGCCAGCAGGCCGTTGGCCATGTTCCCCACAAACTGACCGGCCACGCTACCGCCCGAGCTGATGCCCACGCTCTGGTGCTCAACCTGGTACTCAGCCCTGTTCTCAATGTTGCTGAAGCCCAGCGTGCCGGTATCCAGCCTGTTCTTATCCGACGTGGCCGTCGAGCCGATAACCGCCCCGTCCAGCCGGGTATGTTTACCCACGGTGATATCATAGCCGCCGCTGCCCGCAAACACCCCGGTCTGCTCCTGCACCGACTGCCAGCTGCTGTGCATTTTATCCCGGCTGGCGTTAACCGACCCGCTGCCCCCGCTGAAGCTGATGCTGCCCCCGGCGCTGACGCTCTGCTGCTTCGAGTCGTAATAGTCTTCATCCTGCTGGCTGCTCAGCGTCAGGTCACGCCCCACGTCCATCACCACCTTCTCGCCGCTCACCTGGGCACCGTGCAGCGTGGCGTCCCGCCCGCTGGTGATGCTCAGGTTGTTACCCGCGTTCACCGTGGTTTCGCTGTGCGTGGCCCCGTTGCCCGTCTCGCTGCCGCGCCCCTTGTTGACGCTGGCGTTGAGCGACAGCCCGTTGGCACCCTGACCAAAGTTTATCCCGACGCCGACCGACGCGCCGTGGCTCTCATTCTTCCCGTCCAGACTCTGCGTGTTCTCCGCCGAGACCAGGTTAACGTCCTAAATAACAAGAAATTAAACCGTGATCCATATTCGGGATTCACGTACTTTTGAACCCGTTCCTGTCACACATAAGGGGACTGGCTGGCAGAGGCGGGGTTTGCAACCGGCACGCCGGTTGATGTGCGGGTGATGCCGGGGTGTCTGATACTGACGGCACGGGATCCTGCATTACCACCCGAGCCGGAGATTATGCAGACGCTGAGGAAGGTCTGTAAGCTGTCAGCCCGCAAGCAGCGGCAGGTTACTGATTTAATTAAAGTGATCAATAAACCGCAGACCAGAACCGGTAACTGACTGAACGACAGATAAAATTATCCCGGCAACAATGAACTGACCCCACAAAGCCGGGATGGTTTTTATTTATCCCGTGAGTAAGCTTTAATAAAATCATTATACGCTTCATGAAGATGATAAAATTTTGCATCAGGATCATCTTTCAGTTCTTCATATCTTTCCATTAGCTTTTTGAATAACCCCTCTGGTACAGGATAAGGATCTGTCTCATTTTTTGCACAGTAAAAATAGAACAGTGCCTTTTCAAGCTCAGGGATACTTATATTTTCAGTTTCATTTAAAAGGTAAGTAAATGCAAAAGGCCATTCGTTCTCAGATAAAAGTAAGTCATTGAGGCATATTTACTTAAAAAAATAACTATCACCATGTTTTGTTTTAATTACCATTTTGCAAACTTCTTCAGCTAACTTGACATCTATCGAAAAAAGAGCATTAAGATAATCAATCACCTCACTAACAGGATCATCAAAAGAATTAATATCAGCACAACCATTCATTAAATAGTTTCTTATGCCTATTATTAACTCATTTTTACTCTTATTACTTATCATTAAAACACTCCTGTTTTAACAGTAGCTAATCTTTTAGAACCATCGGGTAAAATTTTCCATACTGCATAGATCCTTACATTTCCGCCCGAACCAGATACTACAATGGACGTTTCCCTATTAGATGATGTAACGCCACCCCCAGTATTCAATAACTTATCTATAATTATTGCATTGTTCTTTGCTGAATCATTGACTCCCGCATTATTTAAATTTTGAGCCATTTCCCGAGATCTTTCAATACTATAAATTTGATCGTTAAGTTTATTGAGTTTTTCTCTTGCTCCGGGGGTTTTAGCAAATTCCCTCTGATTACTTACTTGTAAGTCCTTAGGTGAATTGTACTCTTTTTTCAATGCTTCCAAATCACCAGATGCTTTACCACGCAAATAGAGTTCAATCTTATCGACTGGGATTGTTGCATCATTTTTCACGGTTGTGACATGATTTTTCCCGTTAGCATCCGGCAAAGAGTTTATTTCAAAGTTACTGGACAGTCGTTGTTTACCTGCCAGCGTCTCTATCTTACTGGCCGCAGCAGAACCTATTACAGGCGTCATGGAAGCCGCAACAACCTTCATCCCCACATACGTGGACACATATTGTTCTGCTGTCGCCTTATCAACTCCAAGCTGCGCCATAGCATAATTCACCATCGCATCTTTCACCTGTTGCTGATTCTGAGCATCAACACTGGTGATATTCAACAGGTTTACTATTTGCCCGTAAGCATCGGGATACATCTGACTGGCTTTTGAGTTGTAGTTACCAAAGCTTTCATATCCTTCTTTTGCTTCAATAACTTTCAGTCGTTCACCGGCACAGGCCGCACTAGCAGCCTGCCCATTACTGCACGCTGCTATAACTGCCTTGTCACTGCTGATATCTTTCTCAAGCAGTGCATCATACTTCTGCTGCGCTTTCTCAAGCTCTGCCGGATTTTTACTATTTTTGAGCGTCTGTTTCGCTATCTCAAGCTCTGTCTTTTCCTCTCTGCTCAGGAAGTTATTCTCCACCGCGTTCTTACCCGCCAGCCCGCCCGTCACCGCGCCCGCCGTGCTGTCGCTGCTCACACCGGACGCTATCCCTGACGCCAGCGCGCTCAGGTTTTCCTTCTGCTGCGACGTCAGCTTACTGCTGTCCGCCGTAACGTACAGCGCCAGCGCTATCGCCGCTCAGCTCTTTCTTCTGCACGTCGCTCAGTTCCTTACCGAGATTTGGTCCTGACTGTTCTTCTGCTTTCTGCTGATTCTGCGCGGAGACTATTGCCATCAGCACACAGGCATCGTTCGCCAAACACCCGGCGTAATGGCCGGGATTTTAGTCAATTGAATAAAATACATCAGGCTGACTGGCCGTTATTTTATTCATGCAGTAACGTCATAACGCGCATCCTGAATAATGTAAGGTTCTGCAATTTCCTCCCACACAACATTTGCCATCTGTTGCCATTTCGTCGGATTTTGTTGCTTTGCAATGTAATCCCTGATTAGCTTAACAGCTTGGTTAAAATCTGCCTTATCTAACTCAACAAATGAATAAAACTTTAGATACTCACCTTCTTCAGACTTAATTATTTCATGCAACCTAGGGTAATCTGGTAAAAAAATGGCATCCAGCAGATCGCCAAAGGCATCCCAATAACTTCCGTTAACAAAGCCTCCAGTTCGTTGGAAATTACTTTCTCTTTGCCCATTGTCATTCCAACCGATAAACAAACTCGCCCCCATACTATCACCTCATAATAATAACTTTATTTTGCTGTGCTTCAGGCAGTATTTTTATATAATCCATGAAAATTTTTTGGTTAGCAGGCGTTAGCACTTTAAAATAAACAGGCACAAAGTCTGCTTTTTGCAAATGATCTTGGATGACATCTCTTCCACTACCAGCACTCATATTTTTCTCATAAAACTTATTTAATCCGTCTATTTCTTTTTGTGACAGCCTATCTGTCGTATACATGGCATCGACGGTTTTACCTTTATTGGGACCTGCCGTAATTAAAAAAATCAGGTGAAGTCCCGAATTTTTCTCCAGGCGAAGGCGTATAACGTTCCATCGTACCGAGGGTAGGCTCTAATTGTGCGGCAGATGCAGCTTCAGCCGGTTTTAGCTTACCATTACCACCCAGATCCGGTGTATTAAGTCGGTCATGTCCTTCCAGAGGCGTGACGTTGACTTTTACTTCGTGAATGCCATCTGTATTCCTGACCAGCTTTTCAGTTTTACCAAGTGTAGTACTTAGAACCGGTATTTTCTTACCAGGTGAACGTAGGCCTGCCAGCATACCGCCTGTGGCCTCTAACGCAAGTTGATTGCCTTCAGCCGCCTGTTTAATTGTGTCCGCGACTGCTGACCAGGTTTCACTTTGCATCAGAGCGGTCACGCTATCTGCCACAGCCTGATTTTTCCCGGTCAGGTCGCTCATCGCTTTAGTGCAATAGCTATCACCCGCAGCACATGAAGCCAGCGCCATTGCTGCATCACCGGTATCCGCAAGGGCATTGATAATGCCGTTCGCGATGGAAGACGTTGTACCTTCACCCAGCTTATCCCTGACCTGCTCTTTCCTGTGTTCAGCACTTTGCTTCACAGACTCCCGGGCTTTGTCACCGGCCAGTGAGTTATTCTCCACATAGCGAAACCGCAGAAGCGGGGTGCTGGCTGACTGTTAATGTTAAAATCCCGGCGCGGTGGCCGGGATTTATGCTTTATCATTTAGGATAATTGTAGTGTTCAGGAACCTGATAATTTTCTGGTATGTCAGGCCAACCATCTGCCTTGATTAATAGCGTCGCATCTTCTGCAATAGCATCAAAAAAACCAGATAAGCTCATTGAGTGAGTCCTGATCCTTAACAACGCAACTTCCATCACTAATTCATCATTTTCTTTTTTAGCTTGGGCTAACAGTTCAGTATTTTCCTTTAACAGAAATAACTGCCTGTCCAACCTATCTACAATAGAATCTTGATAATCAATAGCCATGTCATCTGTATCAATTGACTGGGACGCTTTCCGCTTGAGAATAAGTGGGAAAAGCCCCTTTATTTCATTAAGAAATTCATAATTTATCATTTTGGCAACTTCCTTCCATCGGCAATTGCTTTTTTGGTCTTAGTATCATTGTAAGAACCGTCAAGATTCAGAACGGCTTTGATATTCCTGTTTTTATCAAAAACTTCAATGTGGTTTTTGTGCATGCCATCCAGATAATATTTATCACCTTTAACTATATACTCTCCGACTTCACCCTTAGCCTGATACACACTTTGCCCATCGTACATCTGGCTGGTTTTCTGCGTTTTACCCTTCATTTGACTACCAAAACCTGGCTGCCTGAAGAACTCACCCATATTCCCAACAGCGCCCTGATTAGGCTGATTAGGCTGATGAGGCTGATGAGGCTGATGAGGCTGATGAGGCTGTTTATTAGCCTTACCCACAACGCCCAGTGCAGCCAGCGCCTTACCACCACCAACCGCAGCACCCAGCCCTATCGCTTCTACCGCTTCCTTACCGTTCAGCGCGACTTTGACGTAGTCCGGCATCGCCTGGTAAATCGCTCTGGCGTTGTCTTCATTCTCTGCCAGCACAAACCGATCAAGCTGTGCCAGGTCGTCACTGCTCAGGGCGGAGAACAGTGGCAGACGTTTCAGGCTGTTCGCAATATCAGAACCCACAGCGGCTTCTGGCAATGCCCCGTTGGCACAGAATGGATTGCCGGAACAGCCTTCCGCTACCGCCTCTTCACGGTTCTTCTTGCTGACCTCCGCGTATTTCTCGTAGATATCCTTTTTGTTTGCACCGGTTTTATCCGCTTCCTCAAGCTCTTTATGCAGATTAAACACATCTTTTGAGCTGAGGAAGCTATTATCCACCGCATCGTGATCACCACCCAGGACACTCGCGAACTGTGGGGTTTCATCAAGGGCTTAAGCGTGGTGCCGATTAACCGCAGGAAGGTGGCGCAGTGGCTGAAGGAATTCCCGGGAGCGTTGCACAGCACCTGCGACGTGCCAAAGTTTAAGCGCAACAGCGGTTATCATGCACGGGAGTTGAAAGAGTACAGGGAAGATCCCGCCTGATAAGGGCGGGATTCCGTTCAGTGATTAAGACTATTATAGAAGTCTAAAATACTTTTTATATCAGTGCTCCATTCCGATATTTTCATTCCATCTTCATCATAGGCAGTACGTTTTTCGATAAATTCGTTGATCTTGTCAGGAGTGAAATTATTACATTCATCCAAAAAAATAATATTATTTTGAATGTGAGCTGCGTCATCTTCAAAATAGACAACCCATGCAAAAACAAAATTCATTAACTTAGGTTCATACATTGAGACGGCTAACGCAGCATGATTTTTATTTTCCAACCCTTCCTTGAGTGATTTTAACCAGCTTTTTTTATAATCCTCTAAATTCCAATAGGTTAAAGGGATATTCATTGACTCTTTGAATCCGTCAATGACTATCGATGCAGGTAAAACGGACTCACCTTCTATAGTGGTCGGCATCTCTTCGGGAAATATACCAAACATAAACTAGTCCTTAATCTTGTTAAGTTCGCTATCATAAGTACCAATTCTCTTACCTTTGCTGTTGAATAACTTCCAGCCATTGGACACATTATGACTATCAACATCAGGGGTAATATAATTTTTTCCGTTGTAAAAAACGGGCTGACCATGCGAATCAAACGGTGCTTTCTGTGGCGGTATTCTCCGATCATAACCTAAATCACCAGCAGCCTTCTGTGCTTCTTTCCCCTTGAGAGCCAGATAAACGATATCATCTTTACTCGGCCCATCAGGGATCGGAGTGACGATAGTACTTCCACCCGTATCTGGCGCGCCATCGCTGTTACCTGTATGCGTAGCTCCGTTCTGATCGCGCTGGTCTGGCGTGGTAAATGACGTATCCTTTTCACCCTGATGGCCCGGATTGACCAGCTTGCCGCCAGTCAGATCATCCTTAACCGGGATGGTTACATTATTACTTCCTGAACCTTCCGGATGTCGCTGACTTTGAGCAGAAACTATCGCCATCAGCACGCAGGCATCGTTCGCAAGGCATCCGGCGCTCAGTCCATCTTTCACCGCTTTTGTCAGTGCCAGCGCCGCCTGGTCGTTCACGTTGCCCTTGCCAGCCTCAGCCATCGCCGCCGAGTTCAGCGTCTGCTGCGCCAGCATCTGTGACAGCATGCCCACACCGGCCATATTATTGCTGATTTCGTTCTGGCCTGCCTGCGCTCCGGCTATGGCGTCCGCCGTACTGCCTCCGGCCAGACCGCCTGTCAGACCCGCCGCCAGGCTTCCCAGCGCAACCAGCGTTTGCTTTTGATCTTCATTCAACTGACTGACCGGCACGTCACCATACAGTGACTGTTTGATAGCTTCACCCATCAGGGCCGTCGTGGCCGCTCCCGCCGCGCCTGCTGCCGCCGAGTTGCCCTGCGCGGCGGCTATCACTCCCGCTACCGCAGCATGTGCCATTATCCGGCTGGCTTCGTTCGGAGCCGTCTGCTTGATAATTTCCGCTATGTAGGGTGCTGAGGCTCCTGCAATAGCCGCTTTCAGATCCCCGCCCGCCAGGCCCTGCACCGCCGCCGTCGCCGCCTGCAAACCCTGCTGGATGGCGCTGCCCGTGCCCCATTTCTGCTGGGCGGTTTTGTAGCCCGCCGTTTCCGTCAGCGCCTTGTCATAAGCCGCACGTTCTGCCTTCGTCGCCTTATCACCCGGCTGGCGGATGCCCTGTTTTTCAAGCTCTGCCCTGCCCGCCTTCGTCGCCTCTATCTGCCCCTGCGTCCGCGCGATGTCCGCCGCCTGGCTCCCGATTTCTCCTATCAGCTGCGCCTCCTTCAGACGCCGCTGCTCCTTCTCCTTGTCAAATATCGGGCTCAGCGTCTGGTTCGCGTGCTCCACGTCCCGGCTCAGACCCTCCACGTCCTGCCGCTGGGTCGCCGCGTCACGGATGACTATCGTGCCCTCACTCACCGCCGCACAAGGTGTGATCCGGTTACGGCGACGAGAAGATGAGGTTTTCAGGGCTTAAAAGCAAAGATCCTGGCCAGTTGGCCGGGATTACTACCTTAACTTTGTTTTTGATAACGTTCATCTTGCTGAATAAGGGGCTCTATTACCTCTTCCCATACTCGCTTCTGGAAGAGTTGGCCTTGGGTTGGCTCTATTCGGCTGTTAATACACTCCCGAATAACTTTTACAACCACATTGAACTCCTCTGTTTCCAACTCAGCTAACGTTATTTGATCTAATGGTAAATACAACATTATCTTTTCATGCATGTCTGGATAACTTTCCTGCAAAGCATCGTCAAACAATACTTCTAAAGCATTAGACCATGTTCTATTAAGGCCTATAGTAAGATCTTTCCCTTGATAGCTGTCATTATATGGTGGCTTATATCCCACGTTAACGAAAGAACCCATAATCACCTCATAATGATAATTTTACTTTGTTGATTTTTAGGTAAAGTTTTTATGTAGTCCATAAAAACTTTCTGGTTTGATGGCGCTAACACTGTAAAATCAACAGGAACTATGTCTGCTTTTTCCAGATGCTCAAGAATTTGTTTCTGGCCTCCTGGAATGTCTCCCGTCTTTAAGGGGGTAGTCATATTTTTTTCAAAAAATTTGTTAATCCCATCAATCTCTTTCTGAGACAAATTCTTTGTCGTATACATAAAGTCAACCGTTTTCCCAGCATTATGCCCGGTGCTAATAATAAAATCAGCTGTTTTTCCACCTGTATCAGGAGCTCTTTCCAACGGCCCAAGAACACCTTCCAACCTTGCAGCAGCCGCAGCTTCTGCTGGGTTATACTTCCCGTTACCATTTACATCTGGCGTGTTTAAGCGGTCATGGCCCTCCAGAGGAGTCGAGCTAACTTTTACCTCCGTTATTCCATCACTATTTTTTTGAAGGACTGGGATTTTTCCTGTACTAGCAACGCCATCAGGTAATTTCTTGCCTGGCAGGAACAGCCCCGCTAGCATTCCACCTGTGGCTTCCAACGCAAGCTGGTTACCTTGCGCGGCTTCTTTCACCTGCCCGGCAACAGCTTCCCAGGTTTCACTCTTCATCAGAGCTTTCAGTGTATCTGCCGCAGCCTGATTTTTACCCTCCAGGTCGCTCATCGCTTTAGTGCAATAGCTATCACCCGCAGCACATGAAGCCAGCGCCATTGCTGCATCAGCAGCATAGTCCGCAGAACCTAATGCTGCATCACCGGTATCCGCAAGGGCATTGATAATGCCGTTCGCGATGGAAGACGTTGTACCTTCACCCAGCTTATCCCTGACCTGCTCTTTCCAGTGTTCAGCACTTTGCTTCACAGACTCCCGGGCTTTGTCACCGGCCAGTGAGTTATTCTCAACCGCATTCTTACCCGCCAGCCCGCCCGTCACCGCTCCCGCCGTGCTGTCGCTGCTCACACCGGACGCTATCCCTGACGCCAGCGTCGCCAGCGCGCTCAGGTTTTCCTTCTGCTGCGACGTCAGCTTACTGCTGTCCGCCGTACCGTACAGCGCCAGCGCTATCGCCGGCGCCGCAAGCTCTCCCGTGGCCGCCCCCGCCGCTCCCGCCGCCGCGTTGCCGCCGCTCAGCTCTGCAACCACTCCGCCCAGCAGCGCATGCGCCAGCGCATTATTCGCTTTCTCCGCCGCGCTCAGTTCGCTGTACTGCTTATCCTGCGTCGTCAGGGTCTTGACCACCCCCGCAAGATACGGCGCCGCTCCCTGCGCCAGCGCGGCCCTGATGTCCCCTCCCGCCAGGCCCTGCAGCGCACTCACCACCGCATTCACGCCCGTGCTCACGCTGCCCCCCATCTGCGCGCCATTTGCCGCCAGCGCATCGTCATAGGCCAGCTGCCAGGCTTTTCCGGCTACCGCCTGCGGCCCGTCATCCACCTTCGGATTGACTCTTTTCTCCTCCGAAAGCGCCTTTTTCGCCCGCTCCTCAAGCCCGGCCTGACGCGATTTATCGCCCAGTGCCGCCGTGGCCTCACGCGTGGCTTTGGTCGCCTCGTGGGTGTTGTAGATATCCAGCGCCTGCGCGGCGATATCGCTCACCAGCTGCGCCTGCTGCAGCCGCTTCTGCTCTTTCTCTTTGTTAAAGATCGGGGTAATGCTGCCGTCGTTGGCGTGCTCCGTATCGCGGTTCAGGGTGCTGACGTCCTGCTGCTGCTTCGCCGTATCACGCACGGTGATGCTGCCTTCGCTGACCGCCGCTTTGGTGGTCCCCTCCGCGTGCCCTTCGCTACCCGAACCGGATATCGGCAGGGCGCTGACGTTGCTTAAAAGGTTGGCCCCTATTGGCCCACCGCTGTTAAAGCCCACGCTCTGATGCTCGGTTTTGTAATCAGCCTGATTATGAATATCTGACCAACCCAGCGTCCCGGTATCAAGGCTGTTTTTATCCGCCGTGGCCGTTGAGGCGATCACCGCCCCGTCCAGCTGCGTGTGCTCACCTACTTTAATAGCATAGCCGCCGCTGCCTGCGAACAGCCCGGTCTGCTCCTTCACCGAGTCAAAATCACTGTTCATCTTGTCGCGGTTGGCGTTGATATTCACCGATCCGGTCATGGATCCAAAGGTGAAGCTCCCACCCGCGCTGACATTCTGCTGCTTTGCATCGTAGCTGTCACTGTCCTGCTGCGAGGCAAGCGTCAGGTTACGTCCGACATCAGCGGTCACGGTTTCACCGCTGACCTGTGCGCCTTTCAGCGTGGTGTCGCGCCCGCTGTTCAGGCTGACCACGCTGCCCGCGTCCAGGGTGGTTTCACTATGCGTCAGGCCCTTCCCTTTCTCATGGCCTTTACCGGCATTGACGCTCGCCGAGACGCTGATGCCCCAGCCGCCAGAGCCCACTCCGATCCCGATGCCAACGCTGCCGCCCTTACTGCTGTTTTTACCGTCGGTGCTTTCGGTATTCTGCGCCGACACCAGATGGATATCGCGACTGGCGTCCAGCGACAGATCTTTACCCGCCTTAAGCTGGCTACCTGCAATGTTGATATCGCCGCTGTCAGGCCCTTTACCTTTGCCAGTGGCGGTGATCGACAGGTTTTGCCCGGCGTTCAGGGTGCTACCCTGCGACTGGCTGCTTTTGATGGTCGTCTCACTCTTTGACGACTGGCTGCCATAAGAGAGATTCACCCCCACCGTATTGGTGGCGCCTTTTTCTGCCCCATCGGCGCCTTTCTCCACGCCATTTGCTGCATTTTTTGCATCGGCCGCTTCCGTTACAGCATTGTCATGATCCCAGGCCTGCGCCCCCTGCACCCCGGACAGCACAGCTTTCGTTCCCTGGAGTGCCTGCAGGCGTCCATCGCCCTCTTTCCTTGCCTGCTGCGCGGTGCTGACGGCGGTATTCAGCGCGCTGCCCACCGCCCCGGAGAGGGCAAGGGTGAAGCCGCTCTGCTTCGATTCGAAGGTTTCGGTACTGGTGCGTTTATCGTAGCCCGGATCTATCTGCACGCTGTCGCCGGTGATGGCAATATCTTTGCCCGCCACCACATCGGCACCGCCGATATGCGCCCGGTTGCCTGCGGTGATGCTGACATTGCCCTGGCTGCTGCCCACGGTGCTGACGCTCTGGCTCTGCGTGGTGCCGTTCTCATCTATCTGATGACGTGTTGACTGGCTTCCGACGGTAAAGCCGATGCCGCCGCTGCTCATCAGGCCGCTCTTTTTCTTCTCTTCCAGCAGATAATGCGACTGTGTCTCGGTGGCCGCGACGATATCCACATTGTTGCCCGCGGCGAGGGTGACATCATTATCAGCAGCGATGGCCGATCCCACGACCGCCAGATCGCGTCCGGCAGTGATGCTGACGCTTTCCCCGCTGAGCAGCGAGCCCTGTTCAAGGGTGGAGCGATCGTCTTTTACCGTGTGGCTGCTGCTTTTTGACAGGAAGCCTTTTTTCTCGCTGCGATCTTCGGAGAACTGCGATTCGCGATCGGTGGCGCTGTTAATCACCACGTCCCGTTTCGCCTGCAGCGCAATCGCGCCATCCTCGCTGTGCAGGGTACTGCCCGCCAGCGTAATATCATTTTCACGGGCGATCACCGTTACGCCTTTCTCGCCGCTGAAGGTGCTGCCGATCCCGGTGTCGCGCACCGTCTCCATCTCACGCTGGATTTTGGTTTTGCCTTCGCGTTTCTTTTCGCTGTCCTGGTCGATGACAACCTGGCGCACTTCTTTGATGATCACATCCTGCGCGCTCACGCCGATGCTACCTTTCTCGCTGTCCACCTGCGCGCCTTCCACGCGCAGGTTTTTACCGGCCACCAGCGTCACGCCCTGGTCACCGCTCAGGGTGCTGAGCAACAGACGATCTTCCTGACGGGTGTTACGCACCGATGAGGTACTGCTGTTCGCTTTCAGGTGGGTGGTATTGGTGGTGGTTTCTGCCAGCAGTTTTATCTCACCGCCCGCCTGCAGCTGGGTGGTGCCGCCCGCTTTCACCTGGCTGCCCTGCAGGGTAATGTCCTGCCCGGTATTCAGGCTGAGGTTGCCCCCGGCATTCAGCGAACTGCCCAGCGCCTGCTGCCATTCACCGCTCACCTGTGCCTTACGCGAGCCTGCGTCTTCCATGCCATCGCGCGTCCGGTTGCCCATCGCCCCGGAAATCACCTCAAAGCTGGCCGTCTGGCTGCTGCGGGCCGCACCAATCTCCAGGCTGTTCTGCGCACTCAGGCTGAGGTTGTGCGTGGCGTCCAGCTTCGCCCCCTGCAACGTCACATCGGTGCCGCTCAGGCTGATGTCACTGGCACTCATTGAGGCCTGGCGCAGGGCATCCTGAAGGTTGGTGCTTAACGTCAGGTGAGTGGCCTGTACGTTAATACTGTCAGCACGAATATCGCCGCCCTGGTGCAGGAACTGGTCGGCATCAATCTTCAGCGCCTGGTCAGCCACCAGGTTTCCGGCATTGCTGAGGCTGCTGGCCGAGAGTTGCCACCGGCGATCAGCGCCCCGTCACCGGACAGGCGAACGGTATTGTTGGCCAGATAGACTTTCGGCACCCAGACCGTCTGCGGGCCTTCTGCGCTGTCGACCGTTTCACTCACCAGCCAGACGATGTCCTGTTGTAACGCGGCTATCTGTGCCGGCGTCAGCGCCACGCCCGGTACCGCGCAACAGCATATTGCCCCACCGTGGCTGTGCCCTGCCAATTGGCCCTGGCCGAGGATTTGTACTACTCACAAGAGGTTAATTTATCAATTTTTGCTAGGTCTAACTGTAGCTGCCTATCAAAGGTATCTTTATCTACTTGATTTAAAATATGACTTATTCTTTTCAGGGAAGATAAAACACATTTTGCTTCGTTGTGACTTAAGGATGCGATTGATGATATTAATTGACCATCGTAATCATCTCCAGCCAGAGGATTACCTTTCAAGATAGATTCTGCTCTCGGCAGAATGTGAACTAAAAACAGATCTTGCCTTATAGCTCTAGCAATATCCCCAACGTCCAGCTCATCAAGTGGCACATCTACGATACTGCTAAACCACTCATCAAGAGATGACCTAGTGCTAGGCTCATAATTACTGCCTTCCGTTATTAACAAATCTCTAAACGTTGTCATATGCCGTATCCTTTAATCGCTGACTCGATTTTATTGATTGCTTCTTTTGCTCTTCCGTAAGCTACTTGAGCTTCAGGATTATTTACATTTTTTAGAGTGTTTGCATGATTCCTTAAACCATTAAGAGTATCTTGCATCTCTTTCATATGATTCCAGTTCTGCCCACTTCCATCAGGCTTAGGAATAGGGTTACTATCCATATCTTTAAGAGAACCTGTAATATCATGATCTTTCAAAGAGTTT
This sequence comes from Erwinia sp. MYb416, assembly GCF_037479575.1. Lineage (NCBI taxonomy): Bacteria > Pseudomonadati > Pseudomonadota > Gammaproteobacteria > Enterobacterales > Erwiniaceae > Erwinia > Erwinia sp. MYb416. Next base: position 1,702 of record NZ_JBBGYT010000441.1, on the reverse strand, counting down.
TTAATTAGATTATCGATCTTTCTCATAGCACTTTCTTGCTTCTGATTCAGTTTATCGATCTTTTTCTCTTCCGATTTTTTCGGATCATTTTCTGGCAATGGTGGTGTTCCCGATCCTGTTCCAGTTCCGCCCAGCTCTTTCTTCTGCTCATCCGTCAGATCTTTACCAATATTCGGGTTCTGGCTACCGTCTGATTCAGACTGATTCTGCGCGGAGACTATCGCCATCAGCACGCAGGCATCGTTCGCAAGGCATCCGGCGCTCAGTCCATCTTTCACCGCTTTTGTCAGCGCCAGCGCCGCCTGGTCGTTCACGTTGCCCTTGCCAGCCTCAGCCATCGCCGCCGAGTTCAGCGTCTGCTGCGCCAGCATCTGTGACAGCATGCCCACACCGGCCATATTATTGCTGATTTCGTTCTGGCCTGCCTGCGCTCCGGCTATGGCGTCCGCCGTACTGCCTCCGGCCAGACCGCCTGCCAGACCCGCCGCCAGACTTCCCAGCGCAACCAGCGTTTGCTTTTGATCTTCATTCAACTGACTGACCGGCACGTCACCATACAGTGACTGTTTGATAGCTTCACCCATCAGGGCCGTCGTGGCCGCTCCCGCCGCGCCTGCTGCTGCCGAGTTGCCCTGCGCGGCGGCTATCACTCCCGCTACCGCAGCATGTGCCATTATCCGGCTGGCTTCGTTCGGAGCCGTCTGCTTGATAATTTCCGCTATGTAGGGTGCTGAGGCTCCGGCAATAGCCGCTTTCAGATCCCCGCCCGCCAGGCCCTGCACCGCCGCCGTCGCCGCCTGCAACCCCTGCTGGATGGCACTGCCCGTGCCCCATTTCTGCTGTGCGGTTTTGTAGCCCGCCGTTTCCGTCAGCGCCTTGTCATAAGCCTCACGCTCTTTCTTCGTCGCCTTATCACCCGGCTGGCGGATGCCCTGTTTTTCAAGCTCTGCCCTGCCCGCCTTCGTCGCCTCTATCTGCCCCTGCGTCCGTGCGATGTCCGCCGCCTGGCTCCCGATTTCTCCTATCAGCTGCGCCTCCTTCAGCCGCCGCTGCTCCCTCTCCTTGTCAAATATCGGGCTCAGCGTCTGGTTCGCGTGCTCCACGTCGCGGCTCAGCCCCTCCACGTCCTGCTGCTGGTTCGCCGTATCACGGATGACTATCGTGCCCTCGCTCACCGCCGCCTTCGTCGTCGAACTGTCGCTCCCGCTGCCGTTCATTCCCGCCAGCAGGCCGTTGGCCATGTTCCCCACAAACTGACCGGCCACGCTACCGCCCGAGCTGATGCCCACGCTCTGGTGCTCAACCTGGTACTCAGCCCTGTTCTCAATGTTGCTGAAGCCCAGCGTGCCGGTATCCAGCCTGTTCTTATCCGCCGTGGCCGTCGAGCCGATAACCGCTCCGTCCAGCCGGGTATGTTTACCCACGGTGATATCATAGCCGCCGCTGCCCGCAAACACCCCGGTCTGCTCCTGCACCGACTGCCAGCTGCTGTGCATTTTATCCCGGCTGGCGTTAACCGACCCGCTGCCCCCGCTGAAGCTGATGCTGCCCCCGGCGCTGACGCTCTGCTGCTTCGAGTCGTAATAATCTTCATCCTGCTGGCTGCTCAGCGTCAGGTCACGCCCCACGTCCATCACCACCTTCTCGCCGCTCACCTGGGCACCGTGCAGCGTGGCGTCCCGCCCGCTGGTGATGCTCAGGT
>NZ_JBBGYT010000440.1:80318-85994 GCF_037479575.1 Erwinia sp. MYb416 | reverse complement strand
GGGTTGCTCCTAGTACGAGAGGACCGGAGTGAACGCACCACTGGTGTTCGGGTTGTCATGCCAATGGCATTGCCCGGTAGCTAAGTGCGGAAAAGATAAGCGCTGAAAGCATCTAAGCGCGAAACTTGCCTCGAGATGAATTCTCCCTGGGTCCTTGAGACCCCTGAAGGGACGTTGAAGACTACGACGTTGATAGGCCGGGTGTGTAAGCGCAGCGATGCGTTGAGCTAACCGGTACTAATGACCCGTGAGGCTTAACCTTACAACGCCAGAAGCGTTCTGGTGGCGTTCGAGAGACGCAAAAGAGATTTTCAGCTTGTTACCGGAATTAAGTCCGAAGGATTTTGCGCTGTGACAAGGCGGCCAGTGAAGTGAGGGAAGGAGCATAGATAAGTATGTGACTGAGCTTACGAGCGCAGGCAACGCAGTCAGAGCACAAAAGACACAGGACAGAGCACAAAGAATTTGCCTGGCGGCTTTAGCGCGGTGGTCCCACCTGACCCCATGCCGAACTCAGAAGTGAAACGCCGTAGCGCCGATGGTAGTGTGGGGTCTCCCCATGCGAGAGTAGGGAACTGCCAGGCATCAAACGAAGAAAGAACCCCGACCGAAAGGCCGGGGTTTTTTTTCGTCTGCTGTTTAGCTATAAAAGGTCAAGTTCTGACCGTTTCAACGCCAGATTTGTCTTTTCATCATCCATTTTTGCTGTATTTTTGTCGTTTATCTCTATTTTCCCGTCCTTGTTCGTGCATATTTCCAGCTCTATTCCTTAAATTCTGTTAATCAGAATCGATAGACATCCCTGTTCATGACCTGAAAATCCTCAACCCTCCAAAGGTGGATCGGGTACACTATCTGACAGTTAACTCTGTGAAGGCCGTATTATGTCCCGCCAGCAACATTCATTAAAATCCTGGAATACCTTCGGTCTTAACGCCTATGCCAGTCATATCAGCGTGGCCAATAGCGTTGAAGAACTTTGCCGGTGCTGGCAGCAGAGCACCCAACAAAATGAGCCTGTATTGCTGTTGGGTGAAGGCAGTAATGTGCTGTTTCTGGAAGATTTCTCCGGTCAGGTGATCATTAACCGTATCAAAGGCATCAACGTTGAAGAAACGAGTGATGCGTGGTGTCTTCACGTGGGTGCCGGAGAGAACTGGCATCAATTGGTGGAAACTACGCTGAAACAGAATCTCGCTGGTTTAGAAAACCTGGCGTTGATTCCCGGATGTGCGGGCTCCGCACCTATTCAAAATATTGGCGCTTATGGTGTCGAACTGGATCAGGTGTGTGAGTATGTGGACATCGTCAGCCTTGGTGATGGCATTTGCCAGCGGCTAACCGCTTCTGAGTGTCAGTTTGGCTATCGCGACAGTGTATTCAAACATCGCTACGCTGAAGGGTATGCCATCGTTGCAGTAGGGTTACGTCTGGCGAAACACTGGAAACCGGTGCTTAGCTATGGCGACCTGCGCAATCTTGATCCTGTAAAGGTGACCCCACAGCAGGTTTTTGATGCCGTTTGCCATATGCGTCGTAGTAAGCTGCCTGATCCTAAAGTGACAGGAAATGCAGGGAGCTTCTTCAAAAATCCGCTGGTAAGCGCAGATCTTGCTGCGGCACTGCAAATAAAGTACCCGGATATTCCACAGTATCCCCAGGAGGGCGGAACCGTGAAGCTAGCCGCTGGCTGGTTGATCGATCAATGTGCTCTGAAAGGATTCCGCCTTGGCGGCGCTGCGGTGCATCAACAACAGGCACTGGTATTGATTAATGCTGAAGATGCCAGCGGGCAGGATATTGTCGATTTGGCCCGTACCGTGCGCCAGCGCGTGGCAGAAAAATTTAATGTGTGGTTGGAGCCGGAAGTCCGCTTTATTGCCGCTCAGGGTGAAACAGACGCTGTGGAGGTTATCGCATGAAAGATAACACCGTGCCTTTAAAACTGGTGAGTATTCTGGCCGACGGTGAGTTTCATTCCGGTGAGCATCTCGGTGAGCATTTAGGTATGAGCCGTGCTGCTATTAATAAACATATTCAGACGCTGAAAGAATGGGGTATTGATGTCTTCACTGTTACCGGCAAGGGCTATAGCCTCTCATCTCCGATGCAGCTGCTGAATGAAGAGGTCATTAATGCCCAGCTTGAGCAGGGACGTCTGGCCGTTATCCCGGTGATAGATTCAACTAATCAGTATTTGCTTGACCGTATGGACTCTCTACAGTCCGGTGATGCGTGTGTTGCTGAGTATCAGCAGGCAGGACGTGGAAGGCGCGGACGCCAGTGGTTTTCTCCCTTTGGTGCGAACCTCTATTTGTCGATGTACTGGCGCCTTGAACAAGGTCCTGCTGCTGCGATGGGGTTGAGCCTTGTCATTGGCATCGTGCTGGCAGAGGCATTACAGGAACAGGGAGCACCAGGTATTCGCGTTAAATGGCCTAATGATATCTATCTTGATGATCGTAAACTGGCAGGCATCCTCGTTGAACTGACGGGTAAAACAGGAGATGCTGCACAGATCGTGATTGGAGCCGGTATTAATCTGGCCATGCGTGCGCCAGGTGCTGATGTGATTAATCAGGGCTGGATTAATCTCCAGGAAGCGGATGTTAATGTCGACCGTAATGCACTCTCAGCACTGATAGTAAATAAAATGCGAACGGCACTGGCGGAGTTTGAACAGGAGGGGTTGGCACCCTTCGTGCAGCGCTGGGCACTTTTAGACAACTTCATTGACCGTCCGGTGAAACTGCTGATTGGTGATCGGGAGATCTTCGGAACGGCCAGAGGGATTGACCAGCAAGGGGGGTTAATTCTGGAACAGGATGGCGTCAGAAAATCCTGGGTTGGCGGTGAGATTTCGTTGCGACCGCAGAATTAAACCAGAGGGGGGGCAGTTCACTGCGCCCCCTCTTCGTTACTTTCTTAATCTGACGAGATCGACAGCATGATCGCTGCTTTTCGTCATAATCAGACTTGCTCGTTCACGCGTTGGCATGATGTTTTCTTTTAAATTCAAATAATTAATCTCTTTCCACAGTTGGGTTGCAATCCCTACCGCCTCTTCTTCTGGCAGTTGCGCATAATGGTGGAAATAAGAGTCTGGATCGGTAAAAGCACCCTGACGGAATTTCAGAAAACGGTTGATATACCACTGTTCCAGAAGTGCTTCTGGCGCATCGACATAAATTGAAAAATCCACAAAATCTGAAACGAAGACGTGATGAGGGTCGTGTGGATAGTCCATGCCACTCTGCAACACGTTCAAACCTTCAAGTATCAAAATATCCGGTTGCTGCACAATTTTGTCGCCCTCAGGAATCACATCATAAATCAGATGTGAATAGACCGGAGCGGTAACCTGCGAGGCACCCGACTTAAGATCGGAGACAAAGTTGACCAAACGGTGCATATCGTAAGAGAGCGGGAAGCCTTTCTTCTTCATCAAACCACGTTCTTTTAGCACCGCATTCGGGTGCAGGAAGCCATCAGTCGTAATTAGTTCGACTCGGCGGTGCTCTGGCCAGCGACTGAGTAGCGCCTGCAATACACGTGCTGTAGTGCTCTTACCGACTGCAACGCTGCCCGCAATACTGATGATATAAGGGATTTTTTGGCCATTGGTCCCGAGAAACTGCTCAAGTACCGCCTGACGTCGTAAATTAGAGCTAATATAGAAATTCAACAGACGAGACAACGGCAAATAAATCTCTGCCACTTCTTCCATGGAGAGATCTTCGTTAATGCCTTTAAGACGTGCAATTTCATCTTCGGATAGCGTCATTGGCACCGAATTACGCAGCGCAGCCCACTGACCACGATTGAAATGCAGATAAGGTGTCGTTAACAAGGCGTCTTTTTTTCTCATATGCGTGCTTCTGCCAGCAATTTTTTACCCTTCAATACGTTAGCCCATTAATGACAACATGTTCCGGTTGTTTTCAGGCTGACGTACTAAGGGAAATTTCATAAAACAATTGTCGGAGGTTACCACCAGACAGGCATGAAGAAGAAGGAAAAAAGATAACGCACAGATGCAAACGCAGCCGCACCCGCATTAATGATATTTTTCTCTGGCAATTGAAAGCCCACCTGATTAAGCGCAAAAGCGATATCCCATTTTGTGTGGAAGGCGAAGTTTTGCACATTTAATCGTAATGGTTTGATATTTTAGCCTCATACACTGAGTTCCCCTGCTGCTAAGGGGGAGAGAGGGTTGGTGTTTCTTTAAACGAAGTTTGTATGTAAATTCGCTAATTTGAGAGGATTTGCACAAATAGTGAGCATAAGAACAATTATCGCAATTTTTTTGTTGCATCCTCCCTCAGGTCTTCCTAGAATGCGCACCACTTGATGCCGGCTTAGCTCAGTTGGTAGAGCAACTGACTTGTAATCAGTAGGTCACCAGTTCGATTCCGGTAGCCGGCACCATCAAGTAACGAAATACCCCAGGTGGGGTTCCCGAGCGGCCAAAGGGAGCAGACTGTAAATCTGCCGTCATCGACTTCGAAGGTTCGAATCCTTCCCCCACCACCATTTCGACTCAGTGTTCAGGAGTTGAAACCGGAAGAGAGATAAAAGACTCAACCGGAAAGATGGCAACCTCCATAGGTTGTTCATCACGATTTCAGACTGAGCTCAAGCACAGTCAAAGTCATCAGGCAAACGCGTGATGGCTGAGCAACAAGGAAATCTTTTCTGAGTTGTTCAAAAGCTACAGACAGAACAGGTAGCCGAGTTCCAGGATGCGGGCATCGTATAATGGCTATTACCTCAGCCTTCCAAGCTGATGATGCGGGTTCGATTCCCGCTGCCCGCTCCAAGCCGTGCTGATATGGCTCAGTTGGTAGAGCGCACCCTTGGTAAGGGTGAGGTCCCCAGTTCGACTCTGGGTATCAGCACCACTTTCAAATCTCCCTCCCTGCTTCTTCTCTGTGCATTAAAATTCAACGATTCAGGCAATGCCTGGTTGATGTGGTGATATCACCGATTAATCCGTGTCTTAGAGGGACAAGCGATGTCTAAAGAAAAATTTGAACGTTCCAAACCGCACGTCAACGTTGGTACTATCGGCCACGTTGACCACGGCAAAACTACCCTGACTGCTGCTATCACCACCGTTCTGGCTAAAACCTACGGCGGTTCTGCTCGTGCGTTCGACCAGATCGATAACGCACCAGAAGAAAAAGCACGTGGTATCACCATCAACACTTCTCACGTTGAATATGACACCCCAACTCGCCACTACGCGCACGTTGACTGCCCAGGCCACGCCGACTATGTGAAAAACATGATCACCGGTGCTGCTCAGATGGATGGCGCGATTCTGGTTGTTGCTGCAACTGACGGTCCAATGCCTCAGACCCGTGAGCACATCCTGCTGGGTCGCCAGGTTGGCGTTCCATTCATGATCGTATTCATGAACAAATGCGACATGGTTGACGACGAAGAGCTGCTGGAGCTGGTTGAAATGGAAGTGCGTGAGCTGCTGTCTGCTTACGATTTCCCTGGCGACGACATCCCGGTTGTTCGTGGTTCTGCACTGAAAGCACTGCAGGGCGACGCTGAGTGGGAAGCTAAGATCATCGAACTGGCTGGTCACCTGGATAACTACATCCCAGAACCAGAGCGTGCGATTGATAAGCCATTCCTGCTGCCAATCGAAGACGTATTCTC